>NZ_JABBWY010000010.1:0-344921 GCF_014161415.1 Microbispora sp. H10885
TCGACGACAACGACACGATGTACGTCGCCTACGGCAACACGCAGATCAGCGTGGCCCAGCTGTCGGCCGACGGCAAGAGCGAGGTCCGCAGCCAGCAGGTGTTCTCCACCCCCTCCAGCGTCGGCACGCTGGAAGGCTCACGGATGTACAAGCGCAACGGGAACTACTACATCTTCCTCACCCGCCCGGCCAACGGCCAGTACATCCTGAAGTCCACCAACGGGCCCTTCGGCCCGTACGAGATGCGCCAGGTCCTGCTGAACATGTCCGGCCCGGTCTCCGGCGGCGGCGTGCCGCACCAGGGCGGCCTGGTGCAGACCCAGAACGGCGCTTGGTACTACATGGCCTTCCAGGACGCCTACCCCGGCGGCCGGATCCCCGTCCTGGCCCCGATCACCTGGACCTCCGACGGATGGCCCACCATCACGACCGTCAACGGCGGCTGGGGCGCCTCCTACCCGAACCCGGTCACACCGCGTCAGGTGAAGTCGCCGACCGGGACCGACACGTTCACGGGCACGGAGCTGGGGCCGGAGTGGGAGTGGAACCACAACCCCGACACCACGAAGTTCAGCGTCGGCAGCGGACTGCGGCTGCAGACCGCCACCGTGACCAACGACCTGTACTCGGCCCGCAACACCCTCACCCACCGCATCCTCGGGCCGTCCTCCACGGCGACGATCCAGCTGGACTACTCCCAGATGCGCGACGGTGACCGGGCGGGGCTGGCGATACTGCGCGACTCCTCGGCCTGGATCGGCGTACGGCGCGACAACGGCCAGACCCGGCTGGTCGCGACCAACAACCTGACCATGAACAGCAGCTGGCAGACCACCTCCACCGGCACCGAGGTCGCCTCCACCGCCGTGTCCGGCGGGCGGATCTGGCTACGGGTCAACGCCGACATCCGGCCCGGCACCGGCCGCCAGGCCAAGTTCTCCTACAGCACCGACGGGGTGAACTTCACCTCCTTCGGCCCCGCCTTCACGATGGGCAACGCCTGGCAGTTCTTCATGGGCCACCGCTTCGGCATCTTCAACTACGCCACCCAGTCCCTGGGCGGCTCGGTCACCGTCAACAGGTTCGACCTCACCACCCCCTGACGAACACGATGCTGAGGAGCAGTCAGATGGGCAGGATTCTCCGCTGGGCGATGGCGGCGGCACTCGCCGCCGGATCCCTGGTCGCGGTCGGCAGTGCGACAACCCCGGCCGCGGCCCTGGACAACGGGCTCGCCCGTACGCCCCAGCTGGGCTGGAACGACTGGAACAGCTTCGGCTGCAACGTCAACGACAGCCTGATCCGGCAGACCGCGGACATCATGGTGTCGAGCGGCATGGCGGCGGCGGGCTACCAGTACGTGAACATCGACGACTGCTGGTCCACCAAGAGCCGCAACGCCAGCGGCGACCTGGTGCCGGACCCGCAGAAGTTCCCCAACGGCATCAAGGCGGTGGCCGACTACGTCCACTCCAAGGGCCTGAAGCTCGGCATCTACTCGTCGGCGGGTCTCACGACCTGTGCGGGCTACCCGGCGAGCCTCGGCAACGAGCGGCGGGACGCGGCCCTGTGGGCGTCCTGGGGCGTCGACTACCTCAAGTACGACAACTGCGGCGACCACCAGGGCAAGAACGGGCAGCAGCGGTACCAGGCGATGCGCGACGCGCTGGCCGCGACCGGACGCCCGATCCTGTTCAGCCTGTGCAACTGGGGCCAGGAGAGCGTCTGGACCTGGGGCATGCAGACCGGCAACTCCTGGCGCAACACCGGCGACATCCAGGCGAACTGGAACTCGGTCATGGGAATCCTGGACCAGCAGGTCGGACTTGAGGCGTACTCGGGGCCGGGCGGCTGGAACGACCCCGACATGCTGGAGGTCGGCAACGGCTCGATCACCGGCACCGAGGGCCGGGCGCACTTCAGCCTGTGGGCGCTGCTGAACGCCCCGCTCATCGCGGGCAACGACCTGCGCACGATGAGCGCCGACACCCGGACGATCCTCACCAACACCGAGGTCATCGCCGTGAACCAGGACTGGGGCGGCCGGCAGGGCAGCAAGATCAGCGACAACGGGAACCTGGAGGTCTGGCGCAAGCCGATGTCGAACGGATCCGTCGCGGTCGTGCTGCTCAACCGGGGCACCTCGACGGCGACGGTGTCCACCACCACCTCCGCCCTGGGTCTCGGCGCCGCGTCCTCCTACTCGGTCCGCGACCTGTGGGCGCACAGCACCGGCTCCTCGACGGGCACGATCAGCGCGTCCGTGCCCGCGCACGGGGCGGCCATGTACGTCGTGACCGGAGGGGGCCTCGTCACGCCCTCGGCCACGCCGAGCTCCCCGGGCACGAACGGTGCGATCAAGGGGGTGGGGTCCGGCAGGTGCCTGGACGTCGCTTCGCAGACCAACGGCACGCAGGTGCAGATCTGGGACTGCAACGGCCAGACGAACCAGCGGTGGTCCCAGACCAGCTCCGGCGAACTGCGCGTGTACGGCAACAAGTGCCTGGACGTGTACAACCGGGGCACGGCGGATGGCACTAATGTGATCATCTGGGATTGCAACGGCCAGAACAACCAGCAGTGGCGCTTCAACGCGGACGGCACCATCACCGCCGTCGGCGCGAACAAGTGCCTGGACGTACCCAACAATGCCACTGCAAACGGCACCAAGCTGGCAATCTGGTCGTGCAACGGCGGTGCGAACCAACGGTGGACCCGCGCCTAACTACACGGTGACCTTTCTCGCCGGGGGACCACCCCCGGCGAGAGACGGCAAGGAGCACGTATGTCCCACTCGACGGCCCACGAGTCCGCTGCCTCGCGGATAAACACGAGCATCCCCCATCCGGCGCGGGTGTACGACTATCTGCTGGGCGGCAAGGACAACTTCGCGGCCGACCGTGAGGCCGCCGAGCAGCTCCTGAAGATGTCGCCGGGCACGCGGGAGGGCGTCCAGGCCCACCGGGCCTTCCTGCGCCGTGCGGTGGGCTACCTCGCGGCGGAGGCGGGGATCACGCAGTTCCTCGACATCGGGACCGGCATCCCCACCCAGGGCAACACCCACGAGATCGCGCAGGAGGCCAACCCGCAGGCCAAGGTGGCCTACGTCGACAACGACCCGATCGTCCTGGTCCACGGCCGCGCACTCCTGCGGGGCAGCTCGGCCGGGGCGACGACGGTGATCGAGGCCGACATGCGGGAGCCGGAGACGATCCTGTCCCACCCGGAGGTCCGGGAGGTGATCGACTTCACCCGGCCGGTGGGCGTCATCCTGGCCGGGGTCCTGCACTTCCTCCCCGACGACGAGGGGCCGTACGCGCTGGTCGAGCGGTTCAAGGAGGCGGTCCCCCCGGGCAGCCACCTGCTGCTGTCGCACATCACGCTCGACTTCGCCCCCAAGGTGGACCGGGAGGAGTTCACCAAGCCGTACGACAACAGCACCGCCCCCATGGTGCCCCGGACGCTCGCCGAGGTGCTGCCGTTCTTCGACGGCTGGCGGGTGATCGACCCGGGCCTGGTCGAAGTGGTGCGGTGGCGGCCGGACGACGGCTACGAGTACATCCCGGGCGGGCACGCCTGGGCCTACGGCGGCGTCGCCGTGAAGCCCTGACGGCGCCCTGACGGCAGGCATCCTCGCACCGGCGCAGGCCGGCCCGGCCCGTGCGGTCCCGTGAGGCGGGACCGCACGGGCCTCAGCGTGCCGGGATGAGCGTGGGCCCCGCCTCGACGACCTTCAGCGGCGCGGAGCCGTACCGCCGCCGCAGCGCGGCGGAGGCCCGGGCCACGCCGGTGACGCCGACCTCCACCGCGGTGCCGTCGGGACGGACGGCCACGGAGGTGACGGACACCCCGCGCCGGCGCCAGTAGCCGATGTCGCCGCGCACGCGGGCGGCCAGCGCGTCCAGTTCGCGGGCCGCGTGCGGGGCGTCGCGGATCTGAACCGGCGCCCCCGGAAACCGTCTGCGCAGCGCCGCGTCCAGGGTGGCCGACGGGCGCCGGTAGACGATCAGGCGGTGTCCCGAGGGGGCGAGGACGACCCCGGCGTAGTGCCGGGGGAAGTCTCGCCGCAGGATGGCGTCGATCCGGTCCGCGGTCCGGGCGAGCTTCACCTGGTCGACCGGTGCGCCGCCCGACGTGTCGCCCACGGCGCGGCCCGTCGTGTCCGACGCGCCGGCCGCCCCGCCCGGGGCCGCGGGGCCGCCTCCGCCGGAGGCCGGCGACGCGCAGGCCGCCGTGGTGAGCAGGCACCCCGCGGCCAGCGCCCCGAGCAGCGCCGCTCCGGCCCTGCCGGCGATCTTCGCCCGGCGTCGCGGGGGCGCGGTGGCGCCCAGGCCCGCCACGGCCCCTCCGGTGACCGGATCGTCCTGCTCGTGCCGGTTCATGGGCCGCCCTTCCTGTCAGTGTGAGCCACTGTGGCCCGCACCCTCCTCGCTGAGGGTACGGGCCGTGGTGGTGGCGGGGGCGGAACCGCGGTCGCGCCGCGGTCCCGCCCGATGCCGGGCCGGTCGGCCGGCTCAGCCGAGTGTGATCGCGATGCCGGGGAACGCGGAGGTCGCGTTGCTCCACGGCGAGTAGTACATCCGCCAGGCGCAGGTCCGGCCGCTGGTCACGTAGCCGGTGCAGGTGACGGCGGTGCTGGTGTCGATGGCGGTGTTGACGCCCGCCGCGTACACCTGGCTGGTGTTGGCGGAGTTGACGACCTCCACCGAGCCGCCGCTGTCGCCCTGCCCGACGGCGTTGGTGTGGGCCGTCTGCTCGGCGCGGACGGTGCCCGTGATCAGGTAGCCGACGTTGATGGTCACGCCCGTCTGCTGGACCTGGATGCTGCAGTTGGTGCCGGAGTAGGCGCCGGAGGTGCACAGCCACATGCCGACGTAGCTGCTGGTGGTGCCGATGACCGGGTTGTTGTACTCGGTGGACACATTGCCGACGGGGTTGTTGAAGACCCGGCCCGCGGCGCTGGTGTTGATCAGCAGGACGTCCAGGCCGTTGTTGTCCTGGGTGACACTGCCGATCACCTCACCGGTGGGGTCGGTGGCCGTGTTGCCCGCCGCGGCGCAGTGACCCGCCGACAGGATCTTGCTCGACCCGCCGTAGGTCACCGCGAAGCCGGTGCTGCAGCCTCCGCCGGGGGACTGCCACGCGCCGCCGCCGTACCAGGGCGGGGAGTCGTTCCAGCGGGTGGCCAGCTGCGGGCGGACGCCCGCCTCCACGGTGATCGGCACGGTCTCGCCCGACGCCGCCGAGCGGGCCCTGCCGGCGTCGACGCCGGTGACGGTGAGGCCGGAGCCGTCCACGCGGGGCGCGATGGACGTGATCGCGCTGCCGGCCCTCTTGGTGATCCGGGCCATCGCGGCGGTGAGTTCCGCCGCGGAGTGCCGGGCGGGCAGGACGCTCACCGCGACGTCGCCGCGCAGCTGGCCGACGAGTCCGTCGATCGCCTGGGAGGTGCGGCCCTTCCAGTACAGGCGCAGCTCGTGGTTCTCGGGGGCGGCCACGATGCCGGCGTAGCCGCCGCCGTTCCGCTCCTGCGCGACGGCGGCGGTGATGCGGTCCGCGGCGCGGACCAGCCGCTCCTGGGTCGCGAGGAGGTCCTTCCAGGACGCGAAGCCGCCGGGCACCGCGCCGGCGGGCTCGATGGCCTGTGTCGTGGTGTCCTTGCCCGGGTCCTGTGCGGCGGCCGGGTGAGCACCGGCGACGGCCACGAGGACGAGGCCGGCGCCGAGCGCGGTCGCGAGGCGGGCGAAGCGTCCTGTGGTCCTGGTGGTGGGGGAGAGTTTCACGAAGGATTTCCTCCTTGCCGATTCGATCGGGGCGAATCCGGTATTTCACGAATTGAGGGTCCGATCAATGGCTTGACGCAGAGGTCTACCGGCGGTATTACGCGAAGTCAGACAGCCGTATACGGGGATTGCGGTCGAGAATTATGCGCGTCCCGTCAGTGCCCTGTGCTGCGGCGATGGCGCTGCCTGCGGGGACTTCCGCGCTACCCGAATATCCCGTATCGGAATGTCTTCGGCGGAGCGGAATTGGTGAACCGAAAGCGGGGATGAAGGGAGCCCTGAACAACCATCCGGGCCGTCCGCGCGGGAAAAAGGGCGCGCGAGAATACGGCGTGGGCCGAGGGCGCGGGCCGGGGGTGCGGCCACTGCCGCGGCGGTGCGACGGCCGCGCACGCCGAGATCGCGATCCGGCCGGGCGGGCCCGGCCGGATCGCGATCCGTCTCGCCGTCAGCCGTCGATGCGGTGCGTGGTCCAGAACGACGACAGGTCGGCCGAGGTCGCAGCCTGGGCCGCGGCCTTGAAGTCCGCCGTGGTCGAGATCCCGTACCAGTGGGCGGCGGCGTAGTTTCTCAGGAGGTTCTCCATGGCCGTCGTGCCGATCGCGCGCCGCAGGTCGTGCAGCGCGCACTTGCCGTAGCCGTAGACGACCGTCGAGTACCGGCTCGGGTGGGCGTCCCAGTAGGCCATCGAGTTGGTGATCTTCTCCGCGGACGACTGCCAGGAGACGCTGTTCCAGCAGTTGGTGCCGGAGAGGCCGTTGTAGAGGTCGGTGGCGTAGTCGGCGAACGACTCGTCCAGCCACGGGCTGGTGTACTCGTCGTCGCCGACGATGCCGTACCACCACTGGTGGGCCAGTTCGTGGGCGAGCGCCGTGGAGCTGATCACGTCGAGCACGAAGCCGGGATACTCCATGCCGCCGAACCAGAAGTTGTTGTCCAGCACCACGTCCACCTCGGCGTACGGAAACGCGCCGAACCGCCCGGCATGGGCGACCAGGGCGTTCTTCGCCGTGGTCATCATCGAGCTCGCGCTGCTCGAACTGATCGAGCTCACCCGGTAGACGTTCACCGTGACGCCGGTGGTCGTGGTGCTGGTGGTCTTCGTGAACGGCCCGGCACCCCAGGCGAACTCACGGACGTTCTTCGCCGTGGCCCTGGTGACCGTGCGGCCGGAGGCGCCCGGCGTGTCGACGGAGGTGCCGGTCGCGGGCACGAGCAGTGACGTCGGGTGGTCGAGCGTGACGTCGTAGTCGCTGATGAGCGCGTAGAAGGACTCTCCGTTGTTCGTGTAGGGGTCGAGGTGCCATCCGCTCGCGTCCCGGACCGCCAGGACCGGCAGCGCGTTCCCGACGAAGTTGTACGACCCGTCGCGGCCGAAGCGGTCGGCGCCGCTGGGCACCACGATGCTGAGATCGAACCCGACCGAGGCGCTCTGGTTCTGGGCGAGGGCAGCGGGCAGCGTGATCTTCATCGCGGTGCAGCCGGCCGAGAGGGCGGACGGCGTGCCCCCGGTCACGTTGGTCACCGTGATCGGGGTGGACGGGCACGACCCGTGGGCGTTGTCCCACAACCGGAGGTAGACCTCCGTCAGGGGGTCGGCGGACGCGTTCGTGAAGGTGACGCTTTCGTGCCCCGTCCAGGTCGTGCCCGAGGTGTTGCTGCTCAGGGTGACGGTGTAGGAGGGCTTCGACGGCGTCCGGATGCCGTCCGCGGCGTGGGCCGCCGGCGGGACACCCAGGACGAGGAGCGACGCCGCGGCCGCGGCGGAGATCAGGACTCGTCGCAGCATGAGGACGGTCTCCCTTCAGGTACCCGGCCCCCGAATCTGCCGACGTAATCTAACTTTTTGTCAATACCCGGTCAATGGACCTCCACGCCGGTCACCCACCCCCGCCGCGTCCGGCCACGACGCCGGCGGCACCGCCGAGCCGCATTTTGAGCGGTTCGTACGGCCGTTTTCGGTCGTCCTTTCCGCCCGCGTGAAACGACGTCGTCTCCTCGATGTCATATCGGGAACGCCCCGCGCCGTCATTGCCGGTGACCGGACCCCGAAATGGCCAAAGTTTCAACGAACAAAAACTCTGGTTACACGGCTTTCACGCAATGTTCGGCCGTTCGAAACTCGGATCCGGTGCCGGGCGGTTAGGGATGCGGGGCGGGTGGGCGGCCCGTACACCAGGGCCGGTGGAGAAGACAACGTCGTCGGGCGTGATCGAGACCACAGACGCGCGGCTCGCTGCCGATCTCGTCGTACGGCCCGGCCTGCCACCACTGAAACCGATTTCAGCGGCGCGCGACACGCCGATTTTTTGATCACGAAGTCCGCTCAAAAACACGAATTTCGCACAATTCCCAATAACCCCGGAAAAGCCTAGCCTGATGCCGCATTGATCAACTCGCAGCAACCGGGAGACAACCCTTGCGAAGTTCATCCATGGCCGTCGCCCTCACGACGGCCGCCCTCCTCGGCCTGCCCGCCGTGTCCGCCGCGGCGCAGACCGTCCCGCCGGCCCTCTCCGGTGCGGTCCCCTCCGGCTCTTCCGCGGCGACGGGAGCCGCCGCGGCGTCCCCGGCCGGGGACCACACCGTCACCCTCGTCACCGGCGACACCGTGCGGGCGCGTGTGGAAGGCCACGACCTGCGCGTCCTGTCGGCCGAGCCGGGGGAGGGGCGTACGGGGATCACGTTCGACGTCACCGACCGCGGTGACCAGGTGTCGGTGGTCCCGTCGGACGCGGCCGCCCTCATCAAGGCCGGCCGCCTCGACCCCGAGCTCTTCGAGGTCGGCACCCTGATCGCGGACGGCTACGACGACGAGCGCAGCCAGTCCATCCCGGTCATGACCACCTACGGCAAGAGCGCGACCACCGAGAACGCCGACCGGGCCCGTGCCGCGTTCGGCGGGGCGGCCAAGAGCCGGCGCGTCTTCCCCCGGCTGGGCATCAGCGCACTCGCCATCGGGAAGAAGACCGCGCCCGACGCCTGGCGCGGTCTCACCGGCGGCTCCGCCAAGCCCACCGGCCTGCAGGGCGGCGTCACCAAGCTGTGGCTGGACGGCAGGGTGACGGCCGGGCTCGACCAGAGCGTCCCGCACATCGGCGCGCCGACCGCGTGGGCGAGCGGGTACGACGGGACCGGCGTCAAGGTCGCGGTGCTGGACAGCGGGTACGACACCGACCACCCCGACCTGGTCAACCAGGTCGTCGCCTCCGCCGACTTCACCGGCAACGCGAACGGGGTCGAGGACGGCCAGTCGCACGGCACGCACACCGCCTCGACCGTCGCCGGGACCGGTGCCGCCTCCGGGGGCCTGTACAAGGGGGTCGCCCCCGGCGCCGACCTGGTCATCGGCAAGGTCCTCAACGACGAGAACTGGGGCTACGACTCCTGGATCATCGACGGGATGAACTGGGCGGTCGGCCAGCAGGGCGTCAAGATCGTCAGCATGAGCATCCAGAGCGGCCCGGGCTACCCTGACCACCCGATCGCGACGGCGATCAACAGCCTGACCTCTGAGTACAACGCGCTGTTCGTGGTCTGCTCGGGCAACTACGGCTCCGGCACGTCCACCATCAGCTCCATCGGCGTCGCCGACAAGGCGCTGACCGTGGGCGCGGTGGACCTGACCGACACCGTGGCGGGCTTCTCCAGCCGCGGTCCGGTGGGCGACCAGGGCCTGAAGCCGGACATGACCGGCCCCGGCGTGGACATCACCGCGGCCGTGCCCGGCGGCGGCTACGGCACGATGAGCGGGTGCTCGATGGCGACGCCGCACGTCGCCGGGACGGCCGCGCTCGTCAAGCAGCGTCACCCCGCCTGGGGCGCGCAGCGGCTGAAGGACGCCCTGATGGGCACCGCCGCGGCCGCCGCCGGCTCCACCCCGTACACGTACGGCACCGGCCGGGTCAACGCGGCCCGGGCGGTCAGCCAGTCGCTCACCGCCAACCCGCCGAGCGCCGCGCTGTCGGTCACCTCGGCCCAGCCCACCGCCACGCAGACCGTGACCTACACCAACGACACGACCTCCGCGGTGACGCTGAACCTGGCCGTGTCCGCGACCGACGCGGCCGGGACGACGGCCGCCCCGTCGGGCCTGTTCACCCTGAGCGCGAGCACCGTGACGGTGCCCGCGAACGGCACCGCGCAGGTCACCGTCACCCTCCACCAGGTGAGCTCGGCGATCAGCCTCTTCGGGGGCGTCCTGACCGCCACGTCCTCCGGCGGCGCGTCGGTGCGCACCGCGCTGGGCGGCCGCATCCAGGCGACCTCCACCTACAACACCACGATCCGCGTCCACTACAACCCCGGCGCGGGCAACACCATCACCCTCCGCGGTGACTCGCCGCTGAGCTGGACCAGCGGGCAGAACTGCGTGAACACCGCGGCCGGCCTGTGGGAGTGCGGGTTCAACCTCGCCACCGGACAGGCGTTCCTGTACAAGCCGCTGATCAACGACACCGTCTGGGCCACCGGCTCCAACTACTACGGTGTCGGCGGCGGGACCTACGACATCTACCCCAGCTTCTAGTCACCTGCTGACGGGACCCCCGGCCGGACGCCTTCCGGCCGGGGGTTCTCCGTTTCCGGGCGTACGAAGCCGCGGTCGCGGCCCGGGCCGGTCCCGGCGGGGGCCTCCGGGTCTGGTCAGGTGAGGGACTCGCCGCCGTCGACGGTGACGACCTGGCCGGTGACGTAGTTGTTGGCCATGAGGAAGAGGGCAGCGGCGGCCGCCTCCTCGGCCGTGCCGATGCGGCCCAGGGGAGCGGTCGACCCGGCGGCGGCGATCGCGGCGTCGGAGTCGAGTCCAGGCCGCGAGCGGATGAGCGGCGTGTCGATGCGGCCGAAGCGGACGGTGTTCACGCGGATCCGTGCGGGGGCGAGTTCCACGGCGAGGGCCTTGGTGAGGGTCTCCACGGCGCCGGCGACCGACAGCGGGGCGGTCAGCCCGGGGGCGGGGCGGACCACGAGGATCCCGGAGCTGAAGGTGAGCGAGCCGCCCGGCGGAAGCCGGTCCGCCGCCGCGCGGGCGACGGCGAAGGCCGGCCAGAGGCGGGAACCGAGGGTCGTGCGGATGTCGTCGGCCGACAGGCCGGTCAAAGGGCCGGCTCCGCTGAGACCGCCCGCGGTGACGAGCGCGTGGTCGGCGTGCCCCGCCTTGTCGAAGGCCTCGGCGAGGGTCCGCTCGTCCCCGGCGTCACCGGGGACGGCCAGCACGGCGTCGTCGGGATCCTCGGCCGGGCCCGCGCTCCGAACCCGGGAGACGGCGGCCTTCAGGCGGCCGGGGTCGCGGCCGACCAGCACGACGCGGGCGCCGACCGAACGCAGCAGGACGCCCGCCGCCAGGCCGATGCCCGAGCTGCCGCCGATGAGGACCGCGGTCCTGCCGGAGAGGGCGCCCGGCAGCGGCGTACGAACGGGGATGGGAGCCATGGTTGTCACTGGAGAGCCTCCGATGAAATAAACCATCTGGTTGTTTTACTCCTGGTCCCGATCCTGCCGTCTGTACGGAGGGGAGTCAACCGGATGGTTTAATCCGTCCATGGCCTACGACGCGGAGCACACCAGGCGACGGATCTTCGAAGCCGCCGCCGCCGAGTTCGCCGAGCACGGACTCGCGGGGGCCAGGGTCGACCGGATCGCGACGACCGCCAAGGCCAACAAGCAGGCCATCTACCTGTACTACGGCGGCAAGGAGAAGCTGTTCGCGGCCGTCCTGCGGGCGAAGCTGGAGGAGGTCCGCGTCTCCGTCTCCATAGATCCCGACGCGGTGGCCGAGTCGGTGGGGCAGATCTTCGACTGGTACCGGGAACACCCGGAGCTGATCAGGCTGCTGCTCTGGGAGGCGCTGGAGATGTGCGACGAAGTCGCCGAGAGCGAGCGGGAACGCCGTGACGGTTTCCGCGAGAAGGTGCGCCATCTCGCGGGCGAGGGCGTCACCCCCCATCTTCCCGAGCGTACGCGCGTCCGCGCCGCCCAGGACCTGCTGTTCACTCTCATGGGACTGATCGCCTGGAACTTCGCGGTGCCCCGGATGTGCCGCCTCGTCCTGGACGAGGAGACCGACCAGGCGGCTCTGGCCCGGCGCCGTGAGACGGTGATCGAAGTCGCTCGTGCGCTCGCCGCCGCCCCGGAGGTGTTCGGTGCGGTATGACGCTCCCCGCGGCCGGTTTCCGGGGAGCGGGCGCGGCCTGACCGCCGGCACCTGTCAGGCCGTGGTCCGGACCGGGCCCGCCCACCTCAGTTCCGGCAGGTTGACCACGATGGCCTCCTGGGTGCTCCGGGCGATGACGACGACGGCCTCCAGGCCGGGGTCCGGGTTCTCCTCCCGGTGGGGCACGAACGGAGGCACGAAGACGTAGTCTCCCGGCTTCGTGTCGATCCGCACCTCCCGCGGCTCCTCCGCGTCGACGTCGAGGAACACGAACGACGGGGTGCCGCTGACCACGTAGATGGCGGTCTCGGAGTCGCCGTGGTGGTGGTTCGCCGAGACGGTTCCCGGGGCCACGTGCGTCTGGCCCATCCACAGGCGGCTCGAACCGACGGTGGCGCCGCTGATGGCGGCGCGCCGGGTCATCCCGCCCGTCTGCGCGGTCTCGGACGTCAGACCGGCCGGCGCCACGTGGTGCAGCCTGCGGTGGAACGGGTCCTCGGGAAGGACGATCCTGCTGCTCACGTGGCGCTCCTCCGGTGGCGACGGGTATTCACCCATCAAACCAGTAGGACGTGCCGGAATCTTCCGGGTGAACGGTAAACAGTCCGGCGACGCCGGCGAGTCCCCGCGAGGATCACGCGTCCCAGGTCACGGGCAGGCTCTTGACCCCGAAGATGTCGGCGGTCTCGGGGCGCAGGCCGACCTCCTCGGCCGGTACGGCCAGGCGGAGCGTAGGGAAGCGGTCGAGCAGCGCGGGGAAGGCGACCCGCATCTCGACGCGGGCCAGCTGCTGGCCCAGGCACTGGTGGATGCCGTGGCCGAAGGCCAGGTGCCCTCCGTTCTCCCTGCGGAGGTCGAGCACGTGGGGGTCGGCGAAGCGCTCGGGGTCGCGGTTGGCGGTGTTGTAGGACAGGATGACCGTCGTGCCGGCCTCGATGGTCCGGCCGCCCAGCTCGACGTCCTCCAGCGCCGTCCTCATGAACGTCTTGGCGACGCTCAGATACCGCAGCAGCTCCTCCACTGCCCGGTCGGTGAGCGCGGGATCGGCGCGCCACGCGTCCAGCTGCGCCGGGTGGCTCAGCAGCGCGAAGGTGCCCAGCGCCAGCATGTTCGCGGTGGTGTCGAATCCGGCCGACAGCAGGATCAGGGCCATCCCCCTCAGCTCCTCGTCGGTCAGGTCGCTGTCGGTGAGATCGCTGAGCACGTCGTCGGTTGGGTTCGCGCGCTTGGCGGCCACCAGCTCCGCGAGATAGCGCTGGGTCGCGGTGTAGGCCGCGATCAGCTCCTCGTCGCCGGCCTCTCCGCCGAGGAACTTGTCGATCTGGTCCTGGAAGCGGCCTCGGTCCTCGTACGGCACGCCCAGCAGCTCACAGATCACGACGGAGGGGATGGGCCTGGCGAACGCGGTCACCAGATCGGCCGGCGGCCCGGCCTGCTCCATGGCGTCCAGGTGGTCGGCGGTGATCCGCTCGACGCGCTCGGTGAGCTGTCGCATCCGCCGGACGGTGAACCTGCCCACCAGCGGTCTGCGATAGCGCCCGTGCTGCGGCTCGTCCATCAGCAGGAACTCGCCGGGCGGCGCCGGCGGCACCTCGACGTCCCCGTAGTCGACCAGCGGGTGGTGGCGCATGAGCTCCCTGCGCGAGCTGAACCGCGGGTCGGCGAGAACCGACCGGACCAGGTCGTATCCGGTGATCAGCCAGCCCTGGTGTCCGTCGGGGAAGGGGAATCGGCTGATGGGGCCGTGCTCGCGGGCCTGGATGAGCTCCTTAGGCGGGTCGAAGGGGCAGCCGGGCCGACGGGCCGTCGGCAGCGTCGTGACGGTGTGGAGGGAGACACCCATCGCCGTTCCTCTTCTCGCGATAGTACGTGTTTTATGCATAGCGAAAGCTACGTTGCGTTCAGGGTGGATGTCAATATCGTAGTTTGTATTTACCCAGCTAGACGGCAAGAAATTGATGCAATGGCACTGGGAGTGAATGCAACAGTGCGTTGCAATGAATGGAGGCGAAGGCAATACTGGCGGCATGCCAGGAGGACGACTGACCCAGCAGGAGCGTCAGCGCATCGCGGCCGGGCTCGCCGATGGGCTCTCCTACGCCGAGGGAGATCATCGAGATGGCCGTGCGGACGGGCCTCCCGAGGATGATCGCGCGCGTGCACCTCGACCTGTTGCTGTCCGAGGACGGCAGGCGCACCGCGGCCGAGCTGACCCGCAGGCTGAAGGTCAGCCCGGCCTCCGTCTCCATGTCCGTGAACTACCTGGTCCAGCACGGGTACGCCCGGCGTGAGCGCGATCCGCGGCGGCGTCGCGACGTCTACGTGGTCGACAACGAGGCGTGGTACCACTCGATCGTGACCGGCACGCGGCAGACGCTCGAAGCGGCCCGGGTCGCGATCGCCGCGGCGGAGACCGTCGGGCTCGACGGGCCCGTGGGGCAGCGGCTGGCCAGGGGAGGGGCGTTCCTGGAGCGGGTCGGCCTGGACATGATCGAGTCGGCCGACCGCTGGCGCGCCCTCCTGACCTGCGAGGGGCGGAAGAGCTCACCGGGCTCCCCGCCCGGAAAGCCGTTGACGGAGGAGAACGGCCGCTAGCATCATGAACACAAGTTCATGAACGACTGTTCATAATCTTGGAGGCATGGTGATCGTCAACAGCGAGCAGGCGGCGGCGTGGAACGGCTACGAGGGCGAGCACTGGGCCTCCCACCGCGACCGCTACGACGCGGTGAACAGCGGCTTCAACGACGCGCTCCTCGGCGCGGCGGCGATCGGCGAGCACGACCACGTGCTCGACCTCGGCTGCGGCAACGGTCAGGTGACCCGGCTCGCCGCGCGCCGGGCGGGTTCGGGAGGGGCCACCGGCGTCGACCTCTCCGAGCCGATGTTGCGCACCGCCCGGCTCGCCGCGCTGCGCGAGGGCGTCGGCAACGTGACCTTCGAGCGCGGCGACGTGCAGGTCCACCCGTTCCCGGACGCGGCGTTCGACGTGGCGGTGAGCCGCTTCGGGGTGATGTTCTTCGCCGATCCCGTCGCCGCCTTCGCCAACGTCCGCCGTGCCCTCCGTCCCGGGGGACGGCTGGCGTTCCTGTCCCTGCGGCAGGCCGGGAGCGGCGACCTGGAGGAGGTGTTCGCCGCCGTGGCCGAGCACGTTCCGGCGCTCCGGCCGGCGGAGGCGGGCAGCGGCCCCGCCTCGCTGGCCGACCCGGACCGGGTCCGGGACGTCCTCGCCGCCGCGGGTTTCCGGGACGCCGGGTGCGCGCCCGTGACGGCTCCGCAGATCTGGGGCAGGGACGCGGCCGACGCGGCGGAGTTCCTCGGCGGCTGGGGGCCCGTGCGTCACCACCTCCGCGCGGTGGACGACGCCTCGGCGGCCCGCGCGCTCGACGCGCTGGAGACGGCGCTGCGGCGCTTCGAGGAGCCCGGCGGGCCGCTGCGCCTCACCGGCTCCGCGTGGCTCGTGACGGCCGTCCGGTGAGACGTACGACCTGGGCGGGGCCGAGGTCGCCGCACTAGCATGCGGGGTGATGTCACCGAGGAAAGCGGCCGCGCTGCGAGACGGCGGGCGGAGCCTGCGTGAGCACCTGATCGCCACCGCCGAGCGGCTGATGGCCGAGCGCGGGGCGGCGGGGCTGACCGTGCGCGCCATCGCCCGGGAGGCCGGAGTCGCCGACGGTGTGCTCTACAACCACTTCGCCGACAAGGAGGAACTGCTGGCGTGCGCGCTGCGCGCCCGCGTGCGGGCCGTCGAGAGCGGCCTGGGCGACCTTCCCGAACCGGGCGCCGGCACCGTCGAGGCCGGTCTGCGCGCCTTCGTCGCGTACGGCATGGCCCTGCACGCGGGCATCCTGCCGGTGCTCGCCGGGCTGGCCGGGCAGCCGGCCGTGCTGGCCAGGTTCGCCGGCGGGCCCGTCCCCGGCCTGGACTGGCGCGACCGCCTGCTCGCCTACCTGAAGGCCGAACGGGACCTCGGCCGCCTGGCCCCGGACGCGCGGGTCGAGGCGGCGGCGCGGATGATCGTCGGCGTCTGCCACGAGCCGGTGATGTCCGCCATGGCCTCCGTGCCGCCGCCAGATCCGCCCGCCCCCGCGCCGCCCGCCCCAGTACGGGGCACCGCCGGACCGGACGACGCCGGCTTGGACGATCTGGTCGCGGCCGTGCTGCACGGCCTCGGGAGGCGGTGAGCCGCGCCCGTCCCGGCCGTCCGGCCCGCGGCGTTCCCCTCGGCAGCCGCCCTGCTCCGCCTACCGGCCCAGGTCGCGTACGCGGATGTCGCGGAACGCGATGACCGACTCACCGTCGTGGTTCTGCAGCCCGATGTGACCCCGGGCGAACTGGCGGCCGCTCGTCCCGGGGTCCGCCGGGCGCCCGGGGAACGGGAGGCCGGGGGCGTTGTCGAACTCGTTCACGACCTCGCCGTTGCGGATCACCGTGTAGTGCTGCCCGACGACGCGGATCTCCAGGTCGTTCCAGACGTTCTTGGCGGTCGGCCGGGCCCGGGCCGGGCCGAGGTCGGCGAACCCGTAGACGGACCCGGTCCTGCTGGGGTCCCCGGCGCCGCCCTCGGGGGTGTCGTTGATCTGGATCTCGTGGCCGCAGTTGACCGCGACCCAGGCGGGGTCGCGGGTCCCGCACTCGGGATCGGCGGCGGGGTCCACACCGGGGAACCGTACGAAAACACCGCCGTTCGACCTCGCGTTCGCGTCCCCGGCCCGCTCGTCCCGGAACCGGAGGCGCAGCGAGAAGTCGCCGAACCGCTCCGGCCGGTACCAGAGCAGGCCGAGCCCGCCGCCGGTGGGCGTGCCCAGGGTCACCACGGTCCCGTCGTCGCGCAGCGCGAAGCCCCGGTCGCCGACATAGCCCCAGTCGCCGAACGACGCCCGCGTGCCGTCGAAGATCCACCGGTACGGCCTGGGCCCGTCCGGCCGGCCGATGCCGGACCGGGCGGCGGCCCGCGTGAGCGCCGCGCGCTCCCGCCCGCCGATCACCCCTGAGCGGCCGAGCCGCCGGGCGACCTCGCCCACGTGGGAGACGAACGCGCCGTGGTCCGGCCACGTGCGCTCGTCGTCGACGAGGTCGTTCACGGTGCAGCCGCCCCCGGCGGGCCGGTTCGCCACGCCGGTGTCGGCGTCCAGGAACCTGACCGTGGGCCGGGCGTCGGGCACCGCGCACGACACCGCCCGGGCGGCGGTCACCGGAGGCGTGATCCCGCTGCTCGCGGCGGCCGCGACGGCGAGCAGGGCTCCGGCGAGCGTCGATCTTCCCGCACGAGAGACGCCCGTGCCGGCAGTGGCCCTCGTCGCCGTCGGCCCGGTGGATCGCCAGGGCAGCCGCACGGCGTGGTCCCTTTCACAAGGACGCGGCGCCGAACGCGTCATGGCCGGTAAGACCGCCCCGGCCCTGTCGGCGTGCCAGCACCCGTCGAGCCCGGAGCACACACATTGTCACGGGCGTGCGACAGCGCGGTCAACAGCGGGCGTTGGCGGTCCCTTCTGCATACGCGTGACGCGCGGTTGGAACTTTTCGGTAGTCGAATGAAAGTTTCCAATGGCCGACCGCTCCCACAGGCCCTGGGCGCCTCGTGAACTTTGCCTCTTCCGATTGCCCTCGCTACGAACCCGTCGCCGGTTGTGGCGTCAGAAACTTTTAGGCAGTCTTCTGAAAAATTAAAGGAAGGAAACCTCACGTGAGACGACGCATCGTGGCCGTGCTGACGGCCGTGCTGATGCCCGTGGTCGCGATGGCCGCGTTACTGGTCGCCCAGCCGGCCGCCGCGGCCTCGCTGACCCGGGTGACCGGCTTCGGGAACAATCCGAGCAACCTCAACATGTACATCTACGTGCCGGACCGGGTGGCCTCCCGGCCGGCGCTGCTGGTCGCCGTCCACTACTGCACGGGAACCGCGTCCGCGCTGTACAGCGGCTACTTCCGGGACTACGTCACCGCGGCCGACCAGTACGGATACATCATCGTGTTCCCCGAGGCCACCCGAAGCGGGCAGTGCTTCGACGTGTACTCGCCCCAGGCGCTCAGGCGGGGCGGCGGCAGCGACCCGGTGGGCATCATGTCGATGGTCGACTACGCCCGGTCGCGCTACAACGTGGACCCCGGCCGGATCTACGTCAGCGGCGTCTCCTCCGGCGCGATGATGACGAACGTGCTCGCCGCCGAGTACCCGGACGTGTTCAGGGCGGGCTCGGCGTTCATGGGCGTCCCGGCGGGCTGCTTCGCGACGACCGACGGCTCCACCTGGAACAGCCAGTGCGCCAACGGGCAGGTCAGCAAGACCGCCCAGCAGTGGGGGGACCTGGCCCGCTCGATGTACTCCGGCTACAGCGGCTCCTACCCCCGGATGCAGCTGTGGCACGGCACCACCGACAGCACGCTGAACTACAACAACTTCGGTGAAGAGATCAAGCAGTGGACCAACCTCAACGGCGTCAGCCAGACGCCGGCCGCCACCGACACCCCGTCGTCGGGCTGGACCCGCACCCGGTACGGCGGTAACGGCACGCAGCCGCCCGTCGAGGGCGTCAGCGTCTCCGGCCAGGGCCACTCGCTGCCCCTCAGCGGCCAGATCGGCTACGCCATCAACTTCCTCGGCCTCAACAGCACGACGCCGAGCTCGCCGTCTCCCACCCCGTCGCCCACGCCCCCGGACAGCCCGTCGCCGACCCCGCCGGACAGCCCGTCGCCGAGCCCCTCGCCCAGCCCGTCGGCGGGTCCGCCCGCCTCCACGCTCGGCGCGGCGGCGGCCCGCAGCGGCCGTTACTTCGGCACCGCGATCGCCTCGGGCAAGCTCGGCGACTCGCAGTACACGACCATCGCGAACCGTGAGTTCAACATGGTGACGGCCGAGAACGAGATGAAGATCGACGCGACCGAGCCCAACCGCGGGCAGTTCAACTTCACCAACGCCGACCGGATCTACAACTGGGCGGTGCAGAACGGCAAGCAGGTACGCGGCCACACCCTGGCCTGGCACCAGCAGCAGCCGGGCTGGATGCAGTCGCTCTCGGGCAGCAGCCTGCGCCAGGCGATGATCGACCACATCAACGGGGTCATGTCCCACTACAAGGGCAAGATCTACGCCTGGGACGTCGTCAACGAGGCCTACGACGACAGCAGCGGCGGCCGCCGCGACTCCAACCTGCAGCGGACCGGAAACGACTGGATCGAGGTGGCCTTCCGCACCGCGCGCGCCGCCGACCCCGCCGCCAAGCTCTGCTACAACGACTACAACACCGACAACTGGACCTGGGCCAAGACGCAGGGCGTCTACAACATGGTCAAGGACTTCAAGCAGCGCGGCGTGCCGATCGACTGCGTCGGCTTCCAGTCGCACTTCAACAGCGGCAGCCCCTATCCGGGCAACTACCGGACCACCCTGCAGAACTTCGCCGCGCTCGGGGTGGACGTGCAGATCACCGAGCTGGACATCCAGGGCGCCTCCGCGCAGACCTACGCCAGCGTGGTCGACGACTGCCTCGCGGTGCCGCGCTGCAACGGCATCACCACGTGGGGCGTGCGTGACAGCGACTCGTGGCGCTCGGGTGACACCCCGCTGCTGTTCGACGGCAACGGCAACAAGAAGGCCGCCTACACGTCGGTCCTCAACGCCCTCAACGCCGCCGTCCCGAGCGAATCGCCCAGCCCCACGCCGCCGGTGAGCCCCAGCGCGACGCCTTCCGACAGCCCGAGTCCGTCTCCTTCGGACAGCCCCAGTCCGACGCCGCCGGTCAGCCCGTCGCAGTCGCCCACGGCGGAGCCCGGCGGATGCAGCGCGACGATCCGGACGGTCAACTCCTGGCCCGGCGGATTCCAGTCCGAGGTCACGGTGCGTGCGGGCGGTTCGGCGATCAGGGGCTGGACGGTGAGCTGGAACTGGTCCGGCTCCCCGTCCATCACCCAGCTGTGGAACGGCGTCCGGTCCGGCTCCGGCTCGGCCGTCACCGTCCGCAACGAGTCCTACAACGGCACGGTCGCCGCGGGCGGCACCACCACCTTCGGTTTCACCGGCAGCGGCAGCGCCGAGACGCCCAGCCTGACGTGCGACGCGTCCTGACCGGCGAAACCCGATGACGCGCTCCTGACCAGGAGGAGCGCACGACCGGGGGCGCTCCGTACGTGCGGGACGCACGGGGCGCCCCCGGGACCAGGCCCCGGTCAGGGGTGGCCGGGCGGCGGCGGGAGGGAGGCGAGGCCGAGGTAACGACCCGCCGCCGCCAGAGCCCGGTGCAGATCGGCGGCGACCTCCCGCTCGACGTCCTCGTCGGGAAGCGGATGCGGGTGCCCGAAGTCGATCCACGCCTCCGCGGTGAGGCGACCCCGGGAGACCTGTTCCGCGTATGGGCCCGTCGCGAGCGTGCCGAAGACGAGCAACTCGTGCAGGCCGGACGGACGCCACCACTCGGTCCAGGCCGGCGTCTCGTTGAGCGCGGAGACGAGCCGGCCGGCCGCCACGGCGTACGGCGAGCGGGCCGGGAGACTCCCGTTCCGGTGACTCCAGGTGGCCCACAACCAGCCCTTGGAGAGGTCCGGAACCGGCGGGGCGGGCGCCTCCTGCGGCTCCCCGGCCAGCGCCTTCCGGTACGGCTCGACGTGGGCCAGGAAGTCCTCCCAGTCGGAGCGCAGGTCGGCGAGCGGCCCGTCGGGCCGGGTCGCGAGGGCGAAGGCGGCGGCGGCCAGACGGCGCAGGTCCTCGGTGACGTCGAAGGGGTTGCGGTCCAGCCAATGGTGGGCCTGCTCGTCGGGGGCGATCCCCGACATCCGGGCGGCGACCAGGCAGGCGACCGCCAGGGCGGCGTCGGCGGCGTCGGCGAGCTCGTCGTCCTCGTCCAGTTCCCCGAACCGCACGAACTCGCCGAGCAGTCCGGTCATCGCCGCCGCGACGTCGTGGCTCTCCTCGATCGCCGCCACCCCGTCGGCGGCCTCGTCGCTGTCGAACGGACCCTCCAGGAAGCCGAGCTCATCGTCCATGGCGGAGATCTTGTCATGCTCGCTCACGCCGCGCGGCGATCTCGCCGGCCGGAGTATCGCGGGACGGAGCCGGGCCGGAGGGCGGCGCGGGATCGCGCCGCCCTCCCAGTCCTCAACTCACGCGGTCCTCGACTCACGCGCCGCACGCGGCGCCGTTCAGGGTGAACTGCTTGGGTGCGGTGTTGGAGCCGTTCCAGCCGCCGAGGAAGCCGAAGCTCACGCTGCCGCCGCTGGCCGGGATCGTGGCGTTGTAGCTCGCGTTGGTCACCGTCACCTTCGAACCGGTCTGGGTGTACGAGCCGTCCCACAGCTGCTTGATGGTCTGCCCGTCGCCGTACGTCCAGCCGAGCTGCCAGCCCTTCACGGCGGCGGCGCCGCGGTTGACGATCCGCACCTCGGCCTGGAACCCGCCGGGCCACTGGTTCGTGAGGGTGTACGTCACCGAGCAGGAGCCGGGCGGAACCGGAGTCCCGCTGGGCGACGGCGACGGGCTGGGGGAGGGGCTGCGCGAGGGCGACACGCTGGGCGAGGGAGAGGCGCTGGGCGACGGGGACGCGCTGGGGGAGGGGGAAACGCTGGGAGACGGGCTGGGAGACGTCACGGTCCCCGCCGGGACGACGATCGTGCTGATCGAGTTCGCCGGGAACGTGCCGGTGAAGCCGCCCGCGCCCACCTGCACGTCGGCGTCCCTCTTGATGGCCGAGGTGTCGGCCGCGCCGTACCGGTAGACCTGCGCGGTCGCGCCGCCGGTGCGGCCCTTGATCGCGATGTCGCTGGTCAGGGCGTCGCCGGTCTTGTTGACCACCACGAGGGTGAGGGCCTTGTCGGAGGCGCGCTCGGCCGCGTACACCGCCAGCTTGCCCTGGTCGGCGCTGACCGAGCCGACCGCGGTCTCACCGAAGCGGCCGCCCTTGCCGTCGTAGTTCAGGTACATCCGGAAGGCGTACGCGCCGGGCTGGGAGGCGGTCGGCGGGCTCCAGAGGTTGGCCAGGTCGAGTCCCTCGCGGCCGAAGATGCCGAGGACGTCGGCCTGCGCCAGGGCGCCGTTGATGTGGTCGAGGGCGCCCCAGTTGTACTCGGTGATCGCGGTCCTGGTGCCCGGATACTCGGCGGCGACCAGCTCCTTCATCCGGGGGATCAGCCGGACCTGGGTGTTGATCCAGCTCTCGTCGGTGTACGACGGGTCCCACAGGGCCCGGGTGGAGCGCAGCCGCAGCGCGTCGGTCGTGGGGTCGCCGCCGCTCCCGAACGCGACACCCGAGGCCTGGGGGTAGAAGTGCTCGTCGAAGTAGTCGAGGACGCGCAGGCCGTGCGTGTCCTCGTACTTCTTCATCTGCCGCAGGTACCAGGTCGTGAAGGGCAGGCCGTCGCGGGCCGCCTTGTCGGGCGGGTTCGACCAGCAGTTGGTCCGGCCGCAGACCTCCTGGTCGAGGCCCGAGTAGTCCCACGAGGACCAGCCCCAGCCGACCGGCCCGAGCGTCTTCGCGCCGGGGTCGGCGGCCTTGATCGCGGCGCCGATGAGGTACGCCTTGTCACGCAGTTCGACCGAGCTCGCGCCCTCGGGGTGGACGTCGCGGTGTGTGCCGTGCCAGATGTCGGGCTCGTTGTCCAGGCTGTAGAACTTCACCCCGCCGGCGGCCGCCGTGCCGTACTTGCCGGTGAGGTGGGCGATCCAGTCCTTCACGTACGCCGCCCCGGCCTCCACGCTCGTGTCGTGGGGGTCGTTGCCGGTGATCTTCGTGCCGTCCGGCTTCACGCCGTTGCCGCAGTCGGGCCGCCACTGGTCGGTCTGCTGCTGCGGGCCGTACTTGGCGACGGAGAAGCCGCAGGAGGCGTCGCGGCCCTTCGGCACCCAGCCGATCAGCGGCATGGTGAGCATCGTGTCGGTGCCGGTGCGCCGGTCCTGCTCCACGAACCGGTCGACGCTGGAGCCGTCGGGGAGCGCGGAGGGGTCGGTGTTGTCCTCCGCGATGTTCTCGAAGAACCAGTCGGAGGCCCGGTTGCTGGTGTCGTACAGATAGTTGTAGCGGGTGGTCGCGTTGCCGCCCCAGCGCCGTACGGGCAGGCGCAGTTCCTTGGCCAGCGTCTCGTCGGCATGGTTCATCCCGTAGACGTACGGGCTGATGGCGTGCCTTCCGGCGGTCACGTCCACCGTGACCGCCGGGCCGGTGGCGGCGGCGAGGGCGGCCGGTGCCGCTCCGGCCGCGCCGGCGGCCAAGGCCATCGCCACCGTGAGAGCGGCGGGAAGCGTTGTTCTGAGCACGGGTTTCCTTCCGAATCCCTGGAATCTGGCGGCCTGACGGCGGGGGATTACCGGGAGTCGCCATCGCGGCCAGGGCATCACGCTGGCCAAGGGCCGGGCGGGAGACAAGGAGGAAGGCCGCCGGGGCGCCGGAAGCGGGCGGTGAGCAGGTACGCCCCGTCGCGCGGGACGGAAAGTTTCAGAGCCGGCCGGGACCGCGCCGGGCTGGCCTACCCGAGGGCGTCCGAGACGCTGGGCGGCCAGATGCCGACGTGCAGGAGCCGGTGCGCGTAGAAGTAGGCCACGAGCTGGCTGCGGTTGCTGCAGGCGAACTGGACGAGCAGCTTGCTGATCCGCTCGGCCACGGTGTACCGGCTGAGGTGCATCTCGCGGGCGATCTTCGTCGTCGTGTAGCCCCTGGCCAGCATGACGATCAGCCATCGGTCGCGATCATTGATCAGGCCGTCGGAAACAAGGTCCATGCGCTGTCCCGCTTCGGATCGCCGTTCCACTGAGTGACCTGGTGAGGTCCCTCTGCGGCGACCCTAGAAAGGGGCGCTTAACGATCGGTATGGCCTGACCATGGCCGTGGTTATGGCCCTCCGGGCCACGCCGGTAGCCCACGTTTGTGGGGTTGTGTCACCTGCTCGTCCCCGGCTCATACTCGACCAGCGACGCGTTCCGAGCAGGCCGGGGGACGATCGGAGGGCGACTCACATCGCTGAGCAGCGGGAGGGCGAAGTGAAGGGCAGGCTGTGTTGAGAGACGTCGTGACGGCCGTGGGGCTGACCAAACGCTATCGGGGCAGCGAGAGACCGGCCGTGGACGACGTCTCCTTCGAGATCGCCCAGGGGGAGACCATCGGGCTCCTGGGCCCCAACGGCGCCGGCAAGACCACTCTGATCAAGATGATCTGCGGCGTCACCACTCCGACCTCCGGTGAGATCCGGGTCTTCGAGGCCGATCCGGTGCGCCAGCCCGTCCTCGCAAAAAGCGGAATCGGCGCGATGCACCAGACCGGTCCGTTCGACATGATGCTCCCGGCGCTGGACAACCTGCGGATCGCCGCACGGTTCCGCGGGCTGCGGTGGCGCGAGGTACGGCCGTGGGCGTTCGAGGTGGCCGACTTCCTCGGTCTCAGCGGCGCGATGCAGCGCCTGGTGTTCCAGATGTCGGGTGGTCAGCGGCAGCGGCTGCAACTGGTGCGGGCCCTGCTCACCATCCCGCGGCTGCTCATCCTCGACGAACCCTCCGCGGGCCTGGACGTCGCGGGGCGGCGCCAGGTCGAGCGGTTCGTGACCTGGCTGCGCGAGGAGCACGGCGTGACCGTGCTGTGGACCAGCCACCACATCGACGAACTGGAGCGCAACAGCCAGCGCGTCCTGGTGGTCGACCGCGGGCGGGTGGTGCGCTTCGCCAAGCCGCGCGAACTCGTGGAGGAGTTCGGCAGCACCCACCTGCTGGTGACCGTCGAGGACCCGGAGTCGGGCGGCCTGGTGGCCGCCTGGGCGGAGTCGGCCGGGCTCAGGGCCAAGGCCGAGGACAACGAGGTGCGCATCGACGACGCGAAGGCACGCGACCTGCTGCCGGAGCTGTCCCGGTACTGCCAGGACCACGCCATAGCGATCACCGGGGTGTCGACCGCCGTGGACTCGCTTGAGGAGGTCTTCCTCCGGATGACCGGGAACGAGGGGTGACGATGGCCGCCGGGCTGCACTTCCACACCGCGCCCCCCGCCCCCATGGCGAGGGCGACGGACCTGCTCGCGGTGCTCTACCGGGAGTACGCGCTGCTCGCGCGCAACCGGGTCTACCTGATCCTCGGCCTGACGCCGATGCTGGTCTACCTGCTGCTGGTGAACACCTCGCTGAGCAACCTCGTCAGGGTCGTCGACTACAAGGGCGTCAGCGTCGGGTTCGCGGTCTTCCTGCTCCCCATGACGCTGGCGATGTCGGTCGTGAGCGCGGCGGCCACGTCCGCCATGGCCGTGTTCCAGGAGGAGATGAGCGGGGTGGCGACCCAGTTGTGGTCGTACCCCATGCGCAGGTCGCGCTTCCTGCTCGGCAAGATGATCGCCGGCGTGTCGCTGGTGCTCGGGCAGACCCTGCTGGGCCTCGCCGTGGCGGCGCTCATCTTCGACCTGCCGTTCGGCCCGGAGAACTGGGTGGGGCTGCTGTCGGCGCTCACGCTGTCCGCCCTCGCGCTCAACGGGCTGTACCTGGCGGCGGCGATCACGATCACGGACTACCAGGCCTTCATGGTGCTGTCGAACGTGTCGATGCCCGTTCTCGTCTTCAGCGCCCCGTCGATGTACACCACCGAGAGCATGCCCACGGTGCTGCAGTGGATCTCCGTGGTCAACCCGCTGACGTACGCGATCAACGGCATGCGGGACGCCGCGGTCTTCGGTCTCGGCGAGGCCTGGGTGGACCTGCTCGTCCTGGCGGTCATGGCGGTCGTCGGCTACACCGTGGGTGGCCGCGCCCTGATCAACCGCGCGCGCAACATCTGACATCCGGCACCTGACACTCGGCATCTGACACGGCCGGCCTGACAGGGCGCCTCATCTCGACACGGGCAAGGGGACGATGCGGACAGAAACCTCCTCCCACTCCTGGCTTCTCTCCGGTTCCGACCAGTCGAAGGTCCGGCTGCCGGGGACGGACCGGGCCCGGGACCCCGCCGCCACACTGGAGATGGCCGGCCGCGCCGCGCGCCGGGCCGGGGTCACCCGGGTCGCGGACATCACCCGGCTCGACACCCTCGGCATCCCGACGTACCAGGCGATCAGGCCCACCGCGCGGACCCTCGCCGTCTCCCAGGGCAAGGGCGTCACGGCGGACCTGGCGAAGCTGTCCGCCATGATGGAGGCCGTCGAGCTCTGGCACGCCGAGCAGCCCATGCGACCGGTCACGACCGCGTCCCCCCGTGACCTCGCCGGGGAACTCGGCTACGACGTCGGCGCCCTGCCGCGGTGCGCGCCGAGCCTGCTGCACGACGGGCTGCCGGTGGACTGGGTCGCCGCCAGATCGCTGGCCGACGGCTCCCCGACGCTCGTCCCGATGGAGCTGGCGCAGTTCACCCTCGTCCGCAGGACGGGCTGGCACCCGCCGGTGTTCTTCTCCTCGACCAACGGCCTGGCCAGCGGGAACACGCTGACGGAGGGCGTGCTGCACGCGTTGTACGAGGTGATCGAGCGGGACGCCGTGACCGCCTTCATGACCGGCGGCGACCGGGGAACCAGGGTCGACCCGCGCTCGCTCGGCTCGCCGGTCGTCGACGACCTGTGCGTG
Source organism: Microbispora sp. H10885 (assembly GCF_014161415.1). Taxonomy (NCBI): domain Bacteria; kingdom Bacillati; phylum Actinomycetota; class Actinomycetes; order Streptosporangiales; family Streptosporangiaceae; genus Microbispora; species Microbispora sp. H10885. The sequence goes on from NZ_JABBWY010000010.1 coordinate 26,449, forward strand.
ACGATGGAGCGGGCCCGGGTCCGCATGGAGGTCAGGTCGCTGGCCTCGCCGACCGGGCTGCCGTGCTTCCTCGCCCGGATCACCTGCGACGACTATCCCCCGCCGTTTCTCGGCTTCGGCTGCCACCTCAGCTCGGAGATCGCGCTCAGCCGCGCCGTCACCGAGGCCGCGCAGGCCCGGCTGGGCTACATCGCGGGCTCACGCGACGACCTGCACGCGAACGTCCACGACGACCGGGGCGCGCCGCGACGGCCGGAGCCGGCACCGGAGCCCGGCGCGCCGATCACATCGCTGCACGCGCACGAGAGCCTGGTCGACGACCTGGACGACGTGGTGAAGCGCGCCACGGTCGCCTTCTCCCACGCGCCTCTCGTCGTCGACCTGACGAGGGAGGACCTCGGCGTGCCGGTCGTCAGGGTGCTGGCGCCGGGGAGCCGTGTGTGCCCGGAGGTCTTCTAGTGAGCGAGGGTGTTTCGATGAGCTCGCCGAACGTGGTCGTCTACGCGGGTCCGACGATCTCCGCCGACGAGGTCCGCGGCGTCGTGCCGCACGCGCGGGTGCGGCCCCCCGTCGCCCGGGGCGACCTCCTCAGCGAGACCTGGAACCCGGACGACACCGCCGTCATCATCGACGGCTACTACCGGGAGAAGCTGGCGGTGGGCCACAAGGAGATCCTGTGGCTCATCGACGAGGGCGTGCACGTCGTCGGCGCGGCCAGCATGGGCGCGTTGCGCGCGGCCGAGCTGAGCCCGTACGGCATGCGCGGCGCCGGGACCGTGTTCGACATGTACGCGACGGGCGAGGTCGACGGCGACGACGAGGTCGCGGTGCTGCACGGGCCCGCCGACCTGGGCTACCCGGCCGGGACGGTCGCGCTGGTCAACCTCCGGTACGGCTGCCGGGAGGGGGCGAGGACGGGCCGGATCCCGGCGGAGGCCGGGGAGCGCATCGTCCGCACGGCCAAGGCGATGCCGTTCGCGCACCGCACCTGGCAGGAAATCGGCGCGGCGGTGGACTCCGGCGACCGCGCCTGCCTGGAGACGCTGCGGCAGATGATCGGCACGGGGGAGTGGGACGTCAAACGGCTGGACGCGCTGGCCGCGCTGCGGGCAACCGGCGAGCAGTCTGGTGAGCAGGCCGGTGAGAGGCCCGGCGAGGAGTCCGTGGCCTGGGCGGCCGACACGGCGCTGACGGGGATCACCCACTACGAGGCGCTGAAGTGGCGGTCGAGGCGCGAGTACGCGCCGGGCCGGTGGATGACCGACCTCGACGTCGTCACCGCGGGGCGGTTGTTCGGCGACGACTACCCCCGCCTGCACGAGGAGACTCTGACGGGCCTGCTGACCGGCTTCGCGGCCGCCCAGGGCCTCGACCTGGAGGCGTACGCGCGGGCCACGCTCGGGGTCGCCGCGGCCGAGCCCCTGCCGCCCGTCCTCGCGTCGTGGCTCACCGAGACGGAACGGGCGGCGCTCCCCGCCGGAGAGCAGCTGCGGCTGGTCATGGTGCGGGTCTGGCCGGTCTGGCAGTCGGAGGACTGGCGGCCGGTCGTGCTGGAACGGGTCCGGGAGTCGGGCCACTGGCAGGAGTGGTCGGAGATCGTGGCCCGCGCCGACGAGGCGGCGGAGCGGACCCGGGGGCGGCTCGCCGTCCCGCCGCCGGAGATCTGCGCCAGGATCTTCCTGCGTCATTGGCACGGGAAGGGGACGTCGGCCGAGGTGGAGCTGGCCCGGCGCGGATTCACCGGCCCGCAGGAGCTGGGACACGCCGTCAGGAGGTTCTTCGCCCTCGACGTCCAGAACGCGCGTGCCCCCGAGCGGCGAGCCGACGAGTGAGCGGAGTGGCGGGCCGAGGGACGAGGCCGCGCGCGTGGCGAACGAGGAGGGGAGCGCGACCATGAGCACGGGAACCGCTGACGCCGGCCCGGCGCGGGGGCAGGTGCGGCCCGCGTCCCGGAACGTCCGTGCATCCGCGTGAGGAGAGGGTCATGACCGTGACCACACCCGGGCAGCCGTCCGGCCCGGCCGCGCAGCCGTTCGACCCGGCGGCCGCGCGGCACCGTCCGGACCCCCATCCGCTGTTCCACCGCATGCGCGAGCACGCGCCGGTCTACCGGTACGTGAGCCCGGCGAGCGGCCGGGTGCTGTGGTACCTGACCCGGTACGCCGACGTGCAGCGCGCGCTGCTCGACCCGGATGTCGGGCGGCAGCTCGACCGGCTGCCTCCCGGCCTCGCCGCGCCGCACCGCAGGGCCGAGCTGCGCGACCCGCTGGCCATGCTGCGGCGCAACGTCTTCCACCTCGATCCGCCCGACCACACCCGCATCCGCAGGCTGATGGCGCCGGCCTTCGGCGCCCGTACGGTGGCCGCGCTGGAGGAGCGCGTCCACCGGGTCGCCGGCGAACTGGTGGACGGCATGGCCGCCGCGGGCGGCGAGGCCGACCTGATCCGGGAACTGGCGCTGCCGCTGCCGGTCCTGGTCGTCGCCGAACTGCTCGGCCTGCCCCCCGGGGACCGCGCCCGGCTGCGCGGATGGAGCGACGAGATCGTGGGCAGCGGGGACGCGGGCCGGGTGCGCCGGGCCGGCCTGGAGTTCGTCGCGTACGCCGACGAGAGGATCGACGAGCGGCGGGCGCACCCGGGGGACGACCTGCTGAGCCGGCTCGCCGAGGCCGAGCAGGCGGGCGGGATCAGCCGCGCCGAACTGGTCTCCAGCGTGTTCCAGCTGCTGCTCGCCGGGGACGAGACGACGGTCAACCTGATCGGGAACGGGGTGCTGGAGCTGCTGCGGCACCCACGCCAGCTGGATCGGCTGCGGGCGCGCCCGGAGCTGATCGGCTCGATGGTCGAGGAGGCGCTGCGGTACAACGGCCCGGTCGGGCACTCCCGCCCGCTGTACGTCCTCGCCGACGTGGAGATCGGCGGGACCGTGATCCCCCGAGGGGACGTGGTCGTGCCGGTGCTGCTGGCGGCCAACCGCGATCCGGCGGTCTTCCCCCGGCCGGACGTCTTCGACATCGGCCGCAGCCCGAACCGGCATCTGGGCTTCGGTCACGGCGCCCACTTCTGCCTCGGCGCGGCGCTGGCGCGGCTGCAGGCCGCGGCCGCCATCGGGGCGCTGGTGCGCCGCTTCCCCGGGATCGCCCTCGCGGTCGACCCCGCCGGCCTGGAGTGGACGCCGGACCTGTTCCTGCACGGCGTACGCCGCCTGCCGCTGCGGTTGCGGCTGGAGGCGGGCGTCGTGTGACACCTGCCCCCCACCTGTCAGAGACCCCGAAGGAGCAGGACCATGAGTGACCGACCGCGAGGCCTCGCGGGGCAGGCGAACCTGTCCCGGATGGCCTTCGGCTACGCCACCTCGCAGATCCTCTACGCGGCCGTCCGGCTCGGCGTGCCGGACCTGCTCGCGGAGGAGGCCGTACCGGTCGCGCGGCTCGCGGAGCGCACCGGGTCGGACCCCGGCGCGCTGCACCGGCTGCTCCGCGCGCTGGTGGTGCTGGGCGTGGCGGAGGAGGGGGAGCCGGGAAGCTTCACGCTGACGCCGCAGGGGCGGCCTCTGTGCGCCGATCACCCGTGGTCGATGCGCTCCAGCCTCCTGCTGCTCGGCGACCCGGCCACGTGGCAGGCGTGGGGGGCGCTGACCCACAGCGTGCGGACCGGTGAGACGGCGTGGGACCACGCGCACGGCAGCCCGCTGTTCGACCACCTCGCCCGCCACCCGGACCTGTCGGCGGTGTTCAACAGGGCGATGCGCGAGGGCACCGAACGGATCGCGCCCGCGCTTCCCAGGGCGTACGACTTCAGCGGCGCGCAGACCGTGGTCGACGTGGGCGGCGGCAACGGCACGCTGCTGGCGGCGGTGCTGGCGGCCGTCCCGGGCCTCAAGGGGATCCTGTTCGACACCGCCGAGGGGGTCGCGGGCGCCGAGGAGGAGTTCCGGCGGGCGGGTCTGTCGGACCGGTGCGTCATCGAGACGGGCGACTTCTTCGAGGCCGTGCCCGGGGGCGACGTCATGCTGGTCAAGGGCGTGCTGCACGACTGGGACGACCGGCGCTGCGTCGCCCTGCTGCGTAGCTGCCGCCGGTCGATCGCGGCGGACGGACGCCTGCTCGTGCTGGAGCCGGTGATGCCGTCCGCCCTCGGCACACCGGAGGCGGCCGGGGCCGTCATGAGCGACATCGCGATGCTCGTCTACACCGGCGGCCGGGAACGCGGCAGCACCGAGTTCCGGGATCTGCTCGCCGCGGCGGGGTTCGACCTGACCGAGGTCACACCGCCGCTCGGCGGTTCGGAGATCCGGATCCTCGTTGCGCGACCGTCCTGAGCCTCCCGCTCTCGGCCGCGCTGTCAACGCGTTCGCGGCCGGCGGGAACGTGACGCCGGTCGCCGTTCACTCCAGATCCTCCCACCCCCACCGGTCGGCGGCGCTCCCATCGGGTTCCCGCCCGAACCGGAACCGCTCCTTGTGGCCATCGATCTGCATGAACACTTCGAACAATCCCGCGGCGGGCAACCGTTCGGCCAGTGTGGTGATCTGGTCGTGTGCCTGGACCAGTTGCAGACCGAACAGCAGCACATGCGGTCCGTCTGGGAAACGCGGGTTGAGCGTGGTGTTGGCGGCGGGATCGCGAGCCAGCAGCGCGGCGATCTGCTCAAGCGTCCCGTCGAAGAAGGACAGGCCGAACAGCAGCGCCCCCATGCCGCCAGGGTTGTCCAGAGAAACGCGGCCGGCGGGATCGCGGGCCAGCAGCGCGGCGACGTGGCTACCAGCTTCGGCGACACGCAGCGTTATCAGCAGCAATCCCACAGCGTGCGGGTCGTCGAGAGGGGCGTGGGCGGTAGCGCGCAGGGCCAGTGCGGTGAACTGTTCGTGCGCCCCGATCTTGTGCAGTGTGTCCAGCAATGCACGCACATCAGCCATGTTGTCGAGAGGAACGCGGCCGGCGGGATCGCGGGCCAGCAGCGCAGCGAGCTGGTCGTGCGCCTCGGCCGCGTGCAGACTGTCCAGCAGCCGCGCCACGGTCAGCGCGCTGTGGCGGTCGTCCAGCGGGAGGTGGGCAGCGGGATGGCGAGCCCACACCGCCGCGATCTGCGCGTGCGCCTCAGCCGCACACAGGCTGTCCATCAGCAGTCGGCCCACGCTCAGCGGGTCGCCGTCGAACGCGGCGTGGGCGGCGGCTCGCTCGGCCAGCGCGGTGAACTGGTCGTGTGCCCCAACCTTGCGCAGGCTGGGCAACAGCCGCAGCAGGCTCAGCGCGCTGTAGTGGGTGTCCAGTTGGACATGGGCGGCGGGATCGCGGGCCAGCAGCGTGGCGATCTGGTCGTGCGCCTCGGCCTTGTGCAGGCTGTCCAGCAGCACACCCACGCCGAGCAGGTCGAGCGGGGCGTGGGCGGCGGCTCGCTCGGCCAGCGCGGTGAACTGGTCGTGTGCCCCAACCTTGCGCAGGCTGTCCAGCAGCACACCCAGGCGGGCAGGGTTGTCGAGAGGAACGCGCCCGGCGGGATAGCGGGCCAGCACCGTGGCGATCTGGTCGTGCGCCCCGGCCCTGTGCAGGCCGGCCAACAGATTCCCCACGTGGAACGGGTCGTCGAGACAGGCGTGGGCGACAACCCACCGGGCGGGGCGATGATCGGTGGGATCCAGTTCGTGAAGGCGATCGACGAGGGTGCCGGCGGCTACGACGTTCCCACGGCTGACGGCCTGCTTGTAGAGCTGGGCGCCTTCCCGGTACAGGCCGCGGGCCCAGGCGGCGCCCCCCAGAGTGCCCTGGTCGGCAGGATGGGCGTGGGCGGCCGCGGCGGTCCAGAAACCGGCAGGTGGGATCTGGTCGGCACGGGTGATGCGGCCATGCTGGTCGAGGTAGTCGGCCAGCCGGTACACCGGCTCACCGTCGGGGTCTGCCGCCGCAGCCGGACGGCCCTGGCTACGGCGAGGGCGGATGCGGGTGAGCGGCCCGCGGGCGCCCTTACACGGCTCGGCGGTGTAGGCCAGTGCCTGTTCGAGCCAGTCCTCCCCGGCCGCGTCCCACTCGGTGTCGGTCAGGTAGGCCGGTGCGGCCGCCTTGAGCAGAGCCAGCGGGATGGTGCTGCGGTGCCCGAGACGGCGGACGTCCATCGCCGCCCAGATGACCGCTTTGGCCGCGGGCTCCGCGGTTTCGAGCCGCTTCAGCAGCGCCGGGCCACCGGCCAGATACTGGTTGATCTTCCCGTCTACGGCGTGCTCGACCGCCTCGGCCAACCTGGCATCGGACTGGGCGGCCCGCCGCATCGCCTCCAGGGCGGCCCCGGTGAACGCCTCCGGCACCTCGATCACCACGTCGTCCAGCAGTTGCGCCACCTGCGACCCCGAACTTCGGGTCAGGTCGGCGTGGTGCTTCCGCCACAACGTGCCCAGCACCAGCACCGGCGCCCGCGCCCGGTCGGTGAGCAGGGCGCGCAGCTTGGCCGCGACCCGCTCCCCGTCCTCGTCATCGCCCACGTACTCCTGGGTCTCGTTCAACCAGAGCACCGTGCGCGGGCCCACCCGGTCCAGCTCCTGCAGCGCAGCTTCGCGCCGGGTCGGGTCGAAGGGGTGCCACAACCGCCACCCGCCCGCCGCACGCAGCGGCCCAAGGGCTTCCCAGCACGCCCGGGTCTTGCCGGCCGAGGAGCCGGCCACCAGCACCGCCATCGCACTCGTGCCGCCGAGAACCCGATCGACCACCTGGCCCAGACGCTCGTCGTGCGCCCGCCGGACGTACGACGGCAGCACGCCCACCGTCGCGCCGTCCACAGTGATCGGCCGGTGCACCTCCAGCATGAACGGGTCGGTCACCTGGTCCAGAGGCGTGCCCGGCCGTCCCGACTCCAGCACCGACCGGGCGTCGGCCGCCCGAACGGCCCGGCTGGTCTCTCCGGCGCGCCGGCGGGCCTCGGCGATGTGGGCATCGCGCCAGCACCGCTTGTCCCACAGCCCGGCGGGCTCACCGGCCCAGGTGTGCGTCGTCCGGCGGGCGTGCTCTCGCACCGCGTCCACAATCCTGATCAGCGGGTCGATCTGCTGGGGGAAGCGGGCGCCGCGCAGCCACGCTCCCACCGTGGTCGGGCTCACCCCGGCGGCTTTCGCCAGCGTCCGGTCCGACGGCTGCCCATCCAGCGTGATCTGGCGGCGGACCCGAGCCAGTGCGGTGAGCAGCACGGCCAGGTCCGGTTCCCGGTCCGCTGCCCCCACTGCTGCTCCCTCTCCACCGATCGCCGGCCTTGGGTGTCCATCCGCCCTATGGACACTCCACGCCCTCGCCCCTGCCTTGTTGCGCACAGTAGGCCGTTCACCGGCCGTTATGCGGCATTGTGTCCAACCTGCGACCATCTGGTGCCAGGGCACCCGTCTGGTCAGCAAGTCTCGGGCTCATCGACCCCTGGCCCGTCCGCCAGGGCCACCCACCGCCCAAGGGAGCACCCGATGAGCCAGGTACAGATCCTGTCCCTGCTGCTGGCCCTGTCCTCTGCCCTCAACATCGCGATCACCGCCGCACTGATCGCCCGCCGCAGCAGCGCCGGCACCGCCAACGCGCTCCTCACCGGCGCGGGCGCGGCAGCCACCTTCCTCGGCCTGTACTTCGCCGCCGTCGCCGCCTACCAGTGAGCAGGCCGTTCACACGGTTCCCGGCATCCGCGTGCATGACGTCGGACACCGACGCGGAGGGATCGCGTGGCGTGGAGCCTTCGGGGCGCGAAAGGGCTTCGGCGGGCGCGCGGTCTCAGGGGGTTGCGGCGGCGAGGCGCGAGCGCAGCCACGCGGCCAGGCCGGGGTACTGCCCGATCGCCTCCTCGCTGGTGAGGAGGGGCTCCGGCCGCCCGGACAGCGCCCGGGCGATCTCCGGCCTGTCTGTCCCGGTGTCGTCGGAGAGCAAGGTCTGGGCGGCGAAGAGCTTGGCGGCGATCCGCGGGTTGCCCAGCTTCGCCTGCGCCAGGCGGGTGCGGATCTCGCGTTCGAAGGCGTTCGGCTCGCGTCGCGGCGCGCCGTCCCGGCCGGTCCCCGCACCGGCCCGTTCGGCCGCGCCTGCGCCGGTACCTTGAGCCCGCTCTCCTGTGCCTGCGCCGGCCTGTTCGCCGTCCGCCTCGACCGCCATGCGCCAGGACTGCTCCGCCTCCGCCGCCAGTGCGGACTGCAGCCCAGGGAAGAGGGCCGGTCCGATCCCGCCGTGCCGGGTCAGCTCCTCGTCGAGCCGGAGCGCGCAGCGCGCGGCGACCGACATCCCGTGCGAATGGACGGGGTTGACCGCCACGGCCGCGTCGCCGATCACCGCGAACCCGGCGGGCAGCCGTGCCCGCTCGAAGAACCGCCTCCTGTTGACGGTGTCCCGGTACGGCCGGATGAGTCCGAGGGGGGTGGCCTCCGCCATGAGATCCGCCACGAGGGGGTCGCGCAGCGCGCGGGCGAAGGCCGCGAAGCCCTGCTCGTCCGTGGGCGGCTCACCACCCCGGGTGCCGGTCAGAGTGACGACCCATCTGCCGTCCTCGACGGGGAACAACGTCGCCCCCCGGGCCGGCCGTCCCGGGCCGGGCCCGGGATGCAGCATGATCGCCGGAATCGCCGCGGCGAGGCCGGCGGGCGCCCGGTAGAGCCGGGTGGCGTAGGCCAGGCCGGTGGCGACGGTCGTCTCCTCGACGTCCCAGACGCCGATCTCGGCGAGCCATCGGGGAGACGCCGACCTGCGTCCCGTGGCGTCGACGACGAGGTCCGCGCGTACAGTCTCGGGCGGGGCGCCCCGCCTGCTGACCGACACCCCGCCGACCCGGGCCGCGTCCCCGAGGAGTCCGAGCGCGCGCGTGTCCTCCCACACCACGACGGCCCCGCTCGCGAGCGCCCGGCGCCGCACCACCTCGTCCAGCAGCCCGCGGGTGCAGGAGATCAGGTGGGCGTCGGTGCGCATGCGGCGGAACCAGCCGTCGGCGGTGAGGATCAGGGCGTCGCCGGGGAGGTCGCGCAGCTGCGCGCCGTGCGCCAGGAGGGCGCCGACCGTGCCGGGCAGCAGCGCCTCCAGCGCCCTCGCGCCGCCGGCCACGAGCACGTGGCTGTGGTGCGACTGGGGCAGCCCCCGGCGCGGGCGGGGCCCGGACGGGTAGCGGTCGCCCTCCACCACCACGACCTCGTCCGCGTGGCGCGCGAGCACGGCGGCGGCGAGCACCCCCGCGAAGCCCCCGCCGAGGACGACCGCCCTGCTCATCGGCCCGAAGCCGGTGGACGCGGCACGACGGTGACCGTCCGGACGCGCACTCCTCCAGCCGGCTCCCGGCCGATCAGGACCGAGCTGATCACGACCGATCCGGGCGCGTCCGGGCTGGTCGCGTACGGGGCGGGCGCGGCCGGGCCGGTCACGTGGCGGCCTTCTCGGCCTTCTCGGACGGGACCTCCTCGATCAGGCCCTGCTCGATCATCGTGCCGATGAAGTCCCGCACGTCCGCCACGATCTGCCTGCTCATCGCGGAGTTGCTGCCGGCGAACTCGCGGGACAGCTTGAACATGACCGGCTCACGTTCGCCGTCGCTCGCCACCAGCTTCCATATCCGGGAGCCGGTGTCGTTCAGGCTGTGGAAGTCGCCCGTCTCCGTGTGGTAGAGCGAGACGCCCTCCCCGGTCTCCTGCCAGATCACGGCCTCGCTGATCCGGAGTGACACACTGACCTCCTCTATACCGGCGTGATGGGAAGCAGCTCGCCGACCCTGACCGAGCCGGGCGAGGGGGGAACATAGGTCTTCCAGTCGTCGAAGACGGGATGGACGTCGCCGTTGACGACCAGGCGGGGCGTCGTCATCTCGCGGTCCTTGGTGGCGAGCTCCGACCGAGAGACCCCGGCTTCGAGCCACAACTGCGTGGCGACGCCGTGCCGCAGGATCCGGCACTGGTGACGGCTGTTGCGCCGCAGGTCCTTGGACTCGGACATGTGGGAGGCCCGGCATCCGCCGCCGCAGGACGCCTTGATGTAGCACTTCGCGCAGTCCGCGTGGTAGTCGCCGCCGAGCACGGTGCTGGTGCGCATCCCGCGCAGGAGCGGTCCGCCGAAGATCTCCGCCAGCGACTGCCGCCGTACGTTGCCCGCGTGGTGCGACCGCCCGGTCACCAGCTTGCACGGATACACGTCGCCCAGCGAGTTGATGTAGATCTCGTTGCCGCCCATCCCGCAGTTGGCCTTCACCGAGCACGGCGTGATCGGCCGGGGACCGTCCGGCAGCAGCTTGCCGGCGGCCGGTGACGTCCAGGTGAGCCGCTGGATCCGCATGTGGTCGTCCCAGCCGAAGTCGTACTCGTCGCTCTCTCCCCGGCCCAGGTCGTTGTGGTACATCAGCCGGATGCTGTGCACCTCGAGCCCTTCGGCGAACTTCGCGAAGTCCTCCAGCTCGTCGACGTTGTCCGAGGTGACGATGTGGTTGATCCGCGGCACCACGCCGGCCTCGTTGAGCAGCTGGAGGGCGCGGTAGGTCCGGGCGAAGGAGCCGGCGCCGCGGGTGCGGTCGTGGGTCTCGGCCGTGCCGCCGTCGACGCTCACCGTGACCATGCCGAACAGCTCGGCGAACCGTCTGGCCTGCGCGAGCGTTCTGATCATCGTGGCGTTGGTGATGATGTTCGACGTCAGCCCGCTGTCGTTGGCGTGCTCCACGATCTGGAACAGGTCCTTGCGGAGCATCGGCTCGCCGCCGGTGAAGATCATGTTTTTGGCGCCGAAGGCGGCGACCTGGGAGACCAGATCGAGTGATTCGGCGGTGGTGAGCTCACCGGGGAGGCACTTCTCGGACGAGGCGTAGCAGTACGGGCAGCGGAGGTTGCAGCCGTCGGTGATCGCGTAATACACCTGGTGAAGCGACGGCTCCCTGAAGCTGAGCTCCGGGCGGTTCCCGTCGTAGTAGACGAGGTAGTTCAGGATCAGCTTGGCGAGCGTCCGATCGGTCTCGTCGGACCCGCCGGCCTCCGTCTCGTCGAGGCGGGCCTGCTCCCCGCCAGCCCCGGGACGGGCCAGGGCCGCCAGGACGGCGAACTCGCGCGCGTTGAGGACGCACCGGCCACCCACCTGCGGGTTGACGACCAGGTACTCCTCGTCGTGCACGAAGTAGGTCAGGTCCGCCGGTACTTCCATCAACGAGCGGTTCCGGGCGAGTTTCCCAGACATCATTCCCCTTACGCTCCCAGCCGCAGGTGCGGCCCCAGACCTCTGTGGGCGACGCGCGGCCGGAGCCGCACCCGCGACCTGTCCGGACTAGTCCGCCGCGCCGGATCCGGAGCCCGACCAGGCCCCGCACAGGCACTTGGACTCGACGGGCACGGTGTGGGCCTCCACCTCGGGCCGGGACCACTCGCCGCCCGCGCCGGCGTGCGCCAGCACACCGGGCAGCGCGGTGGGGAGCTTGTCCTTGAGCGAGATGAGCAGGTTCACTTCCTCCTGGGTCAAGGTGGCGAACGCCGCCTCGACTTCGGCTGCCAGGGGGCTGTTGAGGACGCCGGCTTCACGCAGAGCTTCCCTCGGATCGAAGGCCATGCCTTCACCTCTCTGTCTGACGGGGGAATGCGGTGTGAATCGAGTATGCGCAGGTGAGAAGGGGGTGAGAAACCCCACAAACGTGGGGATAGCCGCTGCCCGCCGGTCGGGTGACGGCCGGGAGGCGCGGCTCGACCTCCATGCGCGATCCACCGGCAGCCGGCCTGTGGACAACGTCCTCGGCGCGGCCGGGACGCTGTCAGAATCGTGAACTCCGTGAGCCCCCGGCGGGGGAGGCCGAGGCAGGAGGACACATGGGCAGGACGGACCGGGAGCGGGGCAGGGCCGGGGAGAAGACGCGCGGAAGCCGGTGGCAGGGCCCGCCCGGCGGAGCGCGGGCCTTCCCCCGGGAGCGGGGAGAGTCGTCTCCGGAGGAGATGGTGGCCGGACTGCTGTCGGCCGCGGTGGACGCGCGACTGAATGCGGGCAGGCCGGAGTTCCCGCGGCTCGTGGAGACGCTGGCCGGCGACCCCGGCCTGCGGCCCGTGGTCGACCGCGCGTTGCTGGGCATGCTCGGCGGCAATCTGGCGCGGGCCTGGCGGAACGGGTGGATGCCGGCCGACGTGGTCCGGCTCGTGGGGCGGCGGTTCGGGCCGCGGCACGCGTGCCTGGCCGTCGACGCCGTCGCGGCCGAGATGCGGGCCTACGCCCCGGCGACCGTGGACGAGCGCTGGCAGGACCAGCTGACCGCCCTGGACGCCACCGTCTGGTGGGGGAGAGACGAGGAGTACCTGCGCGAGGACGGCGACCGGACCGCGATGGTCGCCCGGGCGCTGGAGGTGGTCATCCTCCTGGCGACGCTGCAGCCGCTGGAACGGCTGTGCCCGCCGCCCGGTTCCGCGCGCCGTACGGCCCGGACGGCCGGGCGGGTGGACGAGCGGATGCTGGCGCGGGTGCGGGCGCTGCTGGCCAAGGCCGAGTCGACGGAGTTCGAGGCGGAGGCCGAGACGTTCACCGCCGCCGCCCAGTCGTTGATGGCCCGTTACAGCATCGACGCGGCGCTGCTGGCCGCCGGAGCGCCGAACCGCCCGGACGACGAACCGCAGGGGCGGCGCCTGGGGATCGACGCGCCCTACGAGGAGCCCAAGGCGGTGCTGCTCGACGTCATCGCCTCGGCCAACCACTGCCGGTCGATCTGGAGCCGCCACCTCGGATTCGCCACCGTGCTGGGGTTCCCGGCCGGCCTGGCGGCGGTGGAGGTGCTGTTCACCTCCCTGCTGGTGCAGGCCACCACCGCGATGCGGCAGGCCGGCGCCCGCCGGGACGGCGCCGGCCGGTCCCGCACGCGGTCGTTCCGGCAGTCGTTCCTCGCCGCCTATGCCTATCGGATCGGCGAACGGCTGCACGAGGCGGCGGGGGAGGCGGTCCGGCAGGCGGCGGCGGAGACCAGTAGAGACCTGCTGCCGGTGCTGGCGGCCAGGGACCGGGCCGTCGACGCGGCGATGGAAAAGATGTTCCCCGAGCTCAGCATGGTCAGGACGGGCTCGGTCAGCAACCGCGAGGGCTGGATCTCCGGCCGCGCCGCCGCCGACCAGGCCGTGCTGGACGTGCACCCGAAGATCCCCTCCGGAAGCTCGTCTCGTGGGCGGGATCGCGGCACGGGGAACGGTTGACTCGACGAGCCACCTCGCATCACTGCTTTTTGTTAGTGTTTCGCCGGGATCGTCGCTGGGTCGGGCTTGGGAGGATCGTCGTGTCAGGTCCGTTCGGCGCGCCTCCGCAGCCCGATGGGCTCACCACGACCGCCGAGTTCGTCGCCGCACTGGGCAGTTTGCGCCAGTGGTCCGGCCGGACCTTCCGGCAGCTCACCGCCGCCGCGAGGGCGAACGGCGACACGCTCCCCGCCAGCACCATCGCCGGCGCTCTGGGGCGGGCGACCCTCCCGAGGGAGGAGTTCGTGGCCGCGTTCGTACGGGCGTGCGGGCTCGACGAGGCGGAGTCGGCTCGCTGGGTGGCCGCGAGGAAACGCCTGGCCGCCGAGATGCCGCTCTCGTCCGGCACGCCCGGCGGTCCCGCCGGCCGGGTCCCTGGGAGCCCGGCGCGGCCGGAGTCCCTCGCTCCGGCCGGGCCCGGAGACCAGAACACACCGGACGGCAAGGGCCCGGACCGAGACGCACCGGATCGCGACGGCCCGGACCGAGAGGCACCGGACCGTAACGCCCTGGTCCAAAGAGCACCGGACAGGAACGCATCGGACAACCCACCGCTGCGCCCGGCGTCGGGAGGGCCGCAGTGGCCGGCCCTGGTGGGCGTGGGAGCGGGTGTCCTCCTCCTGCTCCTCGCGGTGGTCTCGGTCCTCCCGTCGCTCTACGGGCCCCCGGCCGGCGGCGTGCCTCCGGAGCCCTTGCCTTCCCGCGTCGGCGCGACCGCGGAGAGCGACCGCTTGCCGTCCAAGGGGTGGTATCAGATGGTTCCCGCGCACGTCGCGGATCGCGACCTGTGCATCGGGGAGGGGCGCGAGCGCAGCGGAAGGACGGATCGCCCGCTGGCCGTGCAGCGTCCCTGCGCGGGCCTGGTCCCGGACACCTTTCTGCGTGCGGTCGGTGACGGCGCATGGCAGATCGAGTGGCATCATCCCGTGGAGGGCCCCGGCTGTCTCACCGTGGACGAGGCGCTGAAGGCCTCCGGTGCGCTGATCGCGCCCGCGGAGTGCACGGGAGCGCCTCACCAGCAGTTCCTGCTGAAGCCCGCCGGATCGGGATTCGTCGTCCAACCCCTGCACAGCGGCCTGTGCGTCGGCGCGCTGTACGGCGAGTCCGACATGCGGGCGGGGGCGGAGATCGCTCAGAAGACCTGCACGGGACGGCGCGACCAGGTCTTCCTCTTCCGCCCGGCGCCCGCGCCGACCTGGACGCCACGCTGACCCGGCGGAACGGCCCACCAGGACTGGTCCTGCGTGGCGGCCCGAACTCCTTGAGCAGGAGTCCTGACTCCGCCTCGGCCGCGCTGAAGGGGATCGGCCGGTCGCCGTCGCGCTGGAACCGCCCGAGGGCGTAGAGCAGCAGGAGCGGTTTGTGCGGCGCCCGTTCGCCGTGCCGCTTCCAGGGCTTGATGCCGGCGACTCGCTCGACCCAGTCCATGACCGGCGCTCTACGGTGATCTTCGCCCGTGCCGGGCGCCTTGTGCCCAGGTCGATACCCGCGCACGCTCCGAGGAAGGCCTCGTCGAGATGCCGCCGGCGGCCGACGCCTTCCGGAACATGGCCCGTCACCGTCGACGCGGCCCGGTATTCGAGTGGCGATCCGCCTGTAGTGGCCATATATCGTGCCTGCGTGGAAGATCTCATCATTTCCCGGCGCCTGCGCGTTCCCGTCGACGCGGAGGGGGACGGCACGCCCGGTTGGGGTGAGGTGGCGGCCCGGCAGCTCGACGCGGCGCTGCTCAGCGTCGGCTTCACGTGTTCGCCGGCGCTGCTCGACCGCCTGGCCCGGCTGCCCGGCGAGCAGGTGATCGACCTTGGCGTGCGGGTCCTGGCCGCGGTCCGCCGCCTTGTGGGCGACCACGTCGTACACAACGCCTACTTCGTCGACTTCCCGAGGAACGTCCCGGACACCCTGGAGTTCTGGGCGGGACTGCTGCGTGAGGCCATGCTCGACCCGGTCGCCGCCGCCCGGCTCCAGCCGGGCACCCTCAACCTGCTCGATCTGCCGCGGTACGGCCGCTACCAGCACACCTACGCCGACCTGCTGGCGGCGCACGACGAGCTGATCCCCCTGGCCAAGGACCGGGTGACCGTGCTGGAGCTGGGCGGGAGCCTCCGGGACGAGGCGCGGGAGCTCTACTTCTCGCTCGCCGGCTCCGAGGTCCCGCTCGCCGCCGAGGACCTCACGGCCCTGCGCGCCCTCGCCGCCTTCTGCGCCGGCGACCGGCCCGAGCACGTCCCCGTACGCGAGAACCGGGCCGTCGTCAACGAAGTGCGGCTGGCCACCGGGCAGCCGCTGCTCGTCGACACCGTGACGGACGTGCTCAGGGTGGCCGCGCTCTGCTCCGAGGGTGACGTCACCCTGTCCACCCCCACCCGCCTGCGCTCCTTCCGCCGGGCCGAGCGCCGGATCCTGCTGGCCGCTCTCGACGCCGTCCCGGCCGCCAAGCACGGGGACGTGCTCCGCCACCGGGAGCAGTGGAAGCGGCTCGGCGAGCGCCTGCACCCGCACGAGTACCCTCAGTTCCCCATGGCGGCCGAGGTCTTCGACGTGGCCAGGGGCGTGCGCGAGGCGGCGAGTTTCGGCGGCCGGGTCGAGGCCGCGCTGGCCGGGGGCCGTACCGGCGATGCCGTCGCACTGCTGGAGCACACGCCCGGCGCGCTGCTGCGCCGCCTCGACCATTTGCTGCGTACGGGTGGCGGCTCCGCGGTGCTGGAGGCGGCGGAGCGAGCCGCCGCGCACGCCTCCGGCCGCGTGCTGCTCTCCCTGCGCGAGCACCTGCAGAACCGGGCCGTCCCCGTGGACCGGGTCTTCACGAATCGGCACGGTAAGGCGTGGGCGACCCCCGACACCCGCTCTCCGCTGGACGAGGAGGCACTCACCCGGACCCTCGCCATCCTCGACGAGGAGATCAGCCGCCGCCTGCCCGACCCCGGCGAGCTCATCGTCGACCCCGCCGTGCTCGACGTGGCGCTACCCCTGTCGGGCAAGAGCGCCGCGCCCGGGCTCGGGGTGCTGCCCCGCGGCTCCCTGTCACCCGTGGACGGTGAGCTGCTCCGCTTCTTCGTGTACTGGCGTCAGGCCGGCCGGAGCACTGACTACGACCTGTCCGCGCTCATGCTCGATGCCACCTACGACAACCCGACGCACATCTCGTGGACGTCCTACGGGAACGACTTCGCGACCTACTCGGGTGACCTCACCGACGCCGCCGAGGGCGCGTCGGAGTTCATCGACATACGACTTCCGCATGCGACGCGGCCGATCGTCATCCCACAGGTCCACGTCTACGCCGGAGAGCGGTTCGACGAGGCCGCCGAGGCGTTCTTCGGCTACATGACCAGGGACGCCACGCAGGAGGGCAGGCCGTTCGAGCCGCGTACCGTCCGGATGAAGTCCGACCTGCGCGGGTCCGGCCGCATCGCGCTTCCGCTGGTCTTCCTGCGCGGGGACGACGGCGCCTGGCGGGTGAAGTGGCTGCATCTCTACCTGTCCGGCCATCCGGCCTTCAACCAGGTGGAGGGCAATCGGGTCACCACGTCGCTGCTCGTACGCTCGATCGTGGAGCGGGACTACCTCCGGGTCGGCTACCTGGCCGACCTGCTGCGAAGCAAGGCCTCGGCGGGCGGTCACGTCACGTACATCGGGCTTGAGACACCCCCCGGCCTCCCGGAGGGGGCGCGCGTCTACACGCCCGCGACCCTGCACGAGCTGATCCCCGCCTGATATCGTGAAGATCGCGAGGCCATGGGAGGGCTTCCTTCTACCTCTCTGGGAACCGGTTTGCCCGCAAGGGCGCCTGTCTAGTCCGCCCGCTTTCCTCGCGCTCCGGCCCGGTGAGGCCATTCGGGGGCTTCCTTCTCTCCTGGTTCGATTCCAGGTGGGCCTGTGACGGGCCTGCTGGCACATCCAGCCTCCGAGCCCTCCTCACCCGGCCGGCCAGTCCCCGCGGCGTTCAGCGGGCTCATCGAGGACACCGGGAGACGCCGATGGACCAACGCAGGCTGGTGCGGGTCTCGAAGTACCTGGCCAAGCATCTGCGCCACGAACCCGAGCGCATCGGCATCGAACTGGACGCGCACGGCTGGGTCGCCGTCGACACGCTGCTGACGGCGGCGGCCGCGAACGGGTTCCCGATCTCCCGTGCCGAACTGGAGCAGGTGGTCGCCGACAACGACAAGCGGCGATACGTGATCGACGGCGATCGGATCCGCGCCAGTCAGGGGCACTCGGTGTCCGTCGATCTCGACCTGCCGGTGGCCGAGCCGCCCCCGATCCTCTATCACGGCACGGTCGCCCGGAACGTGGAGGCGATCCGCGAGGAGGGTCTGCGGCCGATGGAACGTCACCACGTCCACCTGTCGCCGGACCGGGAGACCGCCACCCGCGTCGGCGCCCGCCGGGGCAAGCCGGTCGTCCTCGTCGTGGACGCGGCGGCGATGCACGCGGCCGGGCATCACTTCCGGCTGAGCGCCAACGGCGTCTGGCTTGTCGACCACGTCCCACCCGACTACATCCGATAGCCGGGCAGCCGATGGTGGCGGAGTGATGTCGGTGGCGCCGGCGAGCAACAGCGCACACGGACACCACTCATAGTAACGATATTATTACTCAAAGCTACGATCATGCGAGTAGCGCCACTGCGAAGATCTACTGTAACCCTGTGCTTACGATTGAACACGAAGCGGTGATACGGCTGTTTCAGGAACGGCCCGATCTGGCTGCCGGGCTCCTGGCCCGCTCCCTCGATGTACAGCTCCCGGAGTTCGACTACGCCGCGGTCGAGTCGGCAGACCTCACGGAGGTCACGCCCGCCTCTCGTCACGCCGACTCGGTCATCGTGTTCCGGCGCAAGCGCCCCGGTGCCGACCCCGAGCCGGTCGTAGCGGTGATCGTGGAGGTGCAGCGGGGCCGCGATCCCGGCAAGATGTGGTCTTGGCCGATGTACCTCGTCAGCCTGCGCACCCGCCTCGAATGCCCGGTCATGCTGCTGGTGATCTGCCCGGAGGCGGCCATCGCCCGGTGGTGCTCCCGGCCGATCGAGCTCGGCCACCCCGGGCTGGTGCTGACACCGCTGGTCGCCGGCCCCGACGAAGTCCCCGTCATCACCGATCCCGGCCAGGCGGCCGACGACATCGAACTGGCGATGCTGTCGGTGATTCACCACGCCGCCACGCCGCAGGGCCCCGATATCCTCAACGCGCTGTTCGCCGCGCTGCACAATCTCGACCGTGACCAGGGGGGTATGTACGCTGACATGGTGCGTGCGGCGCTCCCCCGAGAGATCTGGGATCACTTGGAGAGGCACATGAAGACAGAGAGCTACGAGTACCTCAGCGACTGGGCCCGCGAGAACATCGCCAAGGGTAAGACCGAGGGCATCGTTGAAGGGAAGGCCAGGGGCATCGCTGAGGGCAAGACCGAGGCGATCCTGACCGTGCTGGCCGCCCGCGGCATCGAGGTGCCCGACGAGCTCAACGACAAGATCAGGAAGTGCCATGACTTGGACCGGCTGGACGCGTGGATCCGCGCCGCCGCCACGGTCCAGTCCGTGGACGCGCTTCTGAACGACGAACTCTGACCCGAACCGTCCGCCGAACGCCGAATCGCCTGCTGACAGCGATGGTGATTCGGCGTCTGCGTGCGTCCCCCCTCGGGGGCTGCCGGCCTACGGTGCCGCTCGGCGGGGGACGATCGGCAGGGTGATGTAGGAGTCCGGGTGGACCTTCTGGTGCTGGACGACCAGGTCCGCCTCACCGGAGCCGGCGCGGCCGGTGCCGGGGTTGCGGTCGAAGCGGGGGAAGTTGGAGCTGGATATCTCCACCCGGATGCGGTGGCCCGCCTTGAAGACCTGGCTGGTGGCGACCAGATCGACGACGAACGTCCCGGACGGCACGAGAACCCGGACGATGCCGTCGATCACGCTCATCGCCCGGCCGTCCGGATGGACGTCGACGAGCTTGGCCGTCCAGTCGGTCGAGGCGGCCGAGGTCTCCGCGTGGAGGGCCACCGACACCGGGCCGGTCACCTCGACGTCGGAGGTGAGCACCTCCGACGAGTAACAGAGCACGTCCGGCCGTCGTTCCACGTCCCGCTGGTCCTGGGGACCGACGTTGGTGGGATCGGCCAGCAGGGTCGGGCCGCCGACGGTCGGGACGGGGTCGCGCGGGTCGAACACGAAGACGGCCGGCTCCGCCGCCGAGGGCGGCTCGGGGGAGAGCAGGCCGTCCGCGTGGAGGTAGTAGGGGGTGCCGACGGCCCGCTCCAGCGGCCAGGCCTCCTCGTCCCGCCAGACGTCGTCGCCCATCACGAAGATCCGCACCGCGGGGCCGTCGTCCTCGCCCCGGAGAAAGGCCATCTGCCGCTCTTCCAGGCCGATCGCCTGCGCCGAGGCGGCCGCACCGAAGAACAGCCGCCCGGTGCCCGTGGCGCCCGGCGCGAGGTGGGACCACGGCCCGATGACCAGCGGGCCGCCGAGGCGGCGGTGGTTCTCCAGCGTCCCCGCGAGGAACAGGTCGAACCAGCCCGCCACGTGCATGACCGGCACCTCGACGCGGTCGTGCCGCAGCGTCTCGGCCAGGCCTTCCCAGTACGCGTCGCGCGCCACGTGCGAGGTCCAGTCGCCCCACCACGGAATGCCCGGGACGTCCCCGACGGGCAGGGTGCGTACGGCGGTCTCCTGGTCGTCAAGGACCCGCAGCACCTCGCCGAGAGCCGGGCCGACGTCCTCCCCGGCCTCCGCAGCGTGCAGCAGACCGAGCATCGCCTGGAACGCGCCCCAGTTCAGGGCCGACCCCAGCGCGAAGGCCCCGCCGTGATACTTCAGGCCGTCGTGGAAGTCGTGCGGCGTCATCGCCGCGACCACCGCCTTGAGCCCCGGCGGACGGGTGGCCGCCGCCTGCAACGCGCACCCGGCGAGATAGGACATGCCGCTCATGACGACCTCGCCGTTCGACCAGGGCCGCGAGGTGATCCAGCCGATCGTGTCGTGGCCGTCGGCGCCCTCGTCCAGCCACGGCCGGAACTCGCCGTCGCTGGTGCCGCGCCCCCGGCAGTGCTGCAGCACGACCGCGAACCCGGCCCGCAGCGCGGGCAGCACCGGCGCCGTACGGAACGAGTCCTCGCCGTACGGTGTGCGCACCAGCAGCGCCGGGAACGGCCCGCCCTCCGCCGGGCGGTGGACGGAGCCGCGCAGGACGGTGCCGTCGCGCATCGGCATGGGGGTGTCGTGCTCGGTGATGACCGGCAGCGGGGGGCGGTTGAGCTTCGGCATGCGGAGTCCTCGGGTCAGGGCGTGATCCGTCCACCGGACAGTACGACGAACCGCCGCACACCGTGACGCTCCGGCACGGCCATACTGGGGCGGTACGGGCGCCTGCCGGGGCGGCCCGGCGCGGAGCGGGAGAGAGGGACGGCGTGGTGGGCGACGAGAACGCGGTGGCGCGGGTCCGGGAGATCTGCCTGTCCCTGCCCGAGGCGGTGGAGAAGCCGTTCGGCGGCCACACCGCGCCCTCGTTCCGCATCGGCGACAAGCTCTTCGCCATGACCAGCGAGGACGGGCGGTCCCTCACGTTCAAGGCCGGTCCGGGGGTGCAGCAGGCCCTCGTGGCGTCGGACCCGGAGCGCTTCTTCGTCCCTCCGTACGTCGGCGCTAAGGGCTGGGTGGGCGCGCGCCTCGACGCCGCCCAGGACTGGGCGGAGATCGCCGAACTCCTTGAGGACAGCTACCGGATGATCGCGCCGAAACGGCTGTCCGGGCTGCTGGACCGGCAGCGGGCCGGCGGCGCCGGGACCTGACCCACGCACAGGCCGCCGCCACGACGAGAGCTCAGCGCGTGACCTGGTCGAGCAGTTCGAGCAGGTGGTGATAGGTCTTCCCGGTGGCGCGGGTGAGGCCGATCTCGCACGTGCGGTTGACCGACGCGTGGGCGTCGAAGCCGCCTTCGGCCACCGAGGCGGCCTCGGCGCGGGTGGCGGAGGCGGTCAGTTCCGGGTGCAGCAGGCCGCGGTCGCCGGCGAAGGCGCAGCACTGCCATCCCTCGGGCACGACGACCCGCTCCGCGACGGCCGCGGCGATCTTCGCGACGGCGGCGTCCAGGCCGAGGCGAGTGGAGGAACAGGTCGGATGCAGGGCCAGCGACGCCCGCTTGCGGCCCTCCGGCGGCTCCGGCAGCCGGGGCAGCACGTGCTCGGCCACGAAGGTCACGGCGTCGACCACCCGGACGGCGGGAGCCGCCGCAGCGGCCCGCTCGCCTCCCTCAGCACCGGCGACAACGGCCCGCTCGCCGTCCTTCGTCACGACCGGCCCCTCGCCCCCTGCGGCGGCATCGGCGGCATGCCCGCCGCCCGCCGCGGCGACCAGGCGTTCGAACCCCTCGGTGCAGGAGGCGGCGTCGCTGATCACCGGGAGACGGCCGCCCTCGGTGGCGGTCAGCAGGGACTCCCGCACCCGCTCGCGCATCACCTCGTAGCCCTCCGTGAACCCCTTGGACGACCACGGCGTGCCGCAGCACAGGCTCTGGACGCCCTCCGGCACGCGCAGCCGCAGACCGGCCCGTGCGGCGAGTCGCAAGACCGCGGCCATGACCCCCGGGCCGCCGTCGGCGGGCGCGAACATCGTGTTCAGGCACGACGGCACGTACACCGCGTCGGCCCGCTCCGCTGGTGCGGCGCGCCGGGGGACGCCGCCGCGCGGCAGGTCGCGGCTCCACTGGGGGACCGAGTCGGGGTCGCCGGCCGCGCGGGCCGCCCGGCTCGCCCGCTCGGCGAGCCCGGCCGGGGCCGCCGCGGCGGCGTCCATGGCGAGGTCCATGGCCCGGGTCACCGCTCCCCAGTGCCGGGCGGCGGACGTCCAGCCCGCCCGCGCCGCGCGTCCGTGGCGCTCGGCGCGCAGCCGCTTGGTGAGGTCGCCCGTGTTGATCAGTACGGGGCAGGCGGTGGCGCACATGCCGTCCACGGCGCAGGTGTCGACGGCGTCGTAGTCGTACTCCCGCTCCAGCCGCCGCGCGAGCGCCTCGTCGCCCGCCGCCCGGGCCGCGGCGATCTCGCGGCGCAGCACGATCCGCTGACGCGGGGTCGTGGTGAGGTCGCGGCTCGGGCACACCGGCTCGCAGTAGCCGCACTCCACGCAGCGGTCCACCTCGGGCTCGACGGTGACGACGGGCTTGAGGTCGCGCAGGTGCGCCCGCGGGTCGTCGGTGAGCACGACGCCGGGGTTGAGCGTGCCGCCGGGGTCGCACAACCGCTTGACCTCCCGCATGATCTCGTACAGCTCGTCGCCGTACTGGCGGCGGACGAAGGGGGCCATGACCCGCCCGGTGCCGTGCTCCGCCTTGAGCGTGCCGCCGCGGCCGAGCACGGCGTCGACCATCTCCTCGGTGAAGCCGGCGTACCGCTCCGGATCGTCGCCGAAGCGCTCGTTCAGCATGAAGTGGAGGTTGCCGTCCTTGGCGTGGCCGAAGATCACGCTGCGCTCGTAGCGGTGCCGGGCGAACAGCCCGGCGAGGTCGTCGCAGAGGGCGGCGAGGGCGGGCACCGGGACGGCCACGTCCTCCAGCAGCGCCGTCGTGCCACTGGGCCGGGCGCCGGCGACCGCGGCGTACAGGCCCTTGCGGATGCGCCACAGGGCCGCCCGGCCGGCGGTGTCCCCGCTCAGCCGGGCCGGGGCGGCGAGGTTGAGGCGGGCGAAGACCTCAGCGGCGTCCCGCTCGCGGGCGGCGAGCACCTCGGGCGCGGACTCCTGCCACTCGACCAGCAGCGCCGCGTGGTCGCGCACCTCCAGCGCGCGCAGGACGCCGTCGGCGCCCGGGTCGGTCCGCGCGACCCGCAGCGACTCGGCGTCGAGCAGTTCGACGGCGGCGGGACCCGCGGCGACGATCTCCGGCACCGCCGCCATCGCCGCCCGCAGGGTCGGGAAGACGACCAGGCCGGTCGCGGCGAGCCGGTGCGCCGGCACCGTACGCAGGACGGCCCGGGCGACGAACGCGAGCGTGCCCTCGCTGCCCACGACGAGGCGGGCGAGGATCTGGGCCGGGGAGTCGTGGTCGAGGAAGCTGTTGAGGCCGTAGCCCATGGTGTTCTTGAGGGCGAACTGCGCCTTGAGCCGCCGCACCGACTCGGGGTTGCCGCGGACGCGGTCGCGCAGCCGTTCCAGGCCCTCGGCCAGCGCGGGCTCCAGGGCGCGCAGCCGCGCGTCGGCGTCGGGGGCGCCGGTGTCGACGACGGTCCCGCCCGGCAGCACGAGGACCATCGACTCCAGCGTCCGGTAGGTGTTGGCGTGGGTGCCGCAGGTCATCCCGCTGGAGTTGTTGGCGACGACCCCGCCGATCGTGCACGCCGCCTCGCTGGCCGGGTCGGGCCCGAGCCGGCGGCCGTACGCCGCGAGCCTGGCGTTGACCTGCCGCAGCACGGCGCCGGGCTGCACCCGGACACGGGCGCCGTCGTCCAGCACCTCGACGTCCCGGAAGTGCCTGCGGGTGTCGACGAGCAGGTGCTCGCTCACGCCCTGACCGCTCAGGCTGGTGCCGCCGGACCGGAAGGTCAGCGGCAGGCCGGTCCGCAGCAGCGCCGCGACCTGCTCGGCGTTCTCGGGCACCAGCACCGCCTGCGGGGTCAGCAGGTAGTGCGAGGCGTCGTGCGCCATGCCGAGCCGGTCGCTCGCCCGCGCACGGGTGATCCCCGGGACGGCCGCCTCCACCGCCGCGAGGGCGGCGGGGTCCGGCTGGGTCAGCCGGCGCGCTCCGGCATCGGTAAGGCTCATGATCTCATCGCTTTCCCTCAGAGGCGGGCGAGCGCCTCCGCTATCGCCGCGGATCGATGTGGATCTTGGGGCCCGGCCCGGCGCCCGCCGGGCGTCGTCCCGCCAGCACCTCGGCGGCGTCGCCGAGCCCGACGGTGGCCGCCACGAGTGGATGGGCGTCGACCGATCCGTCCGCGTACGCCTCGATGGTTCCGGCCAGGCCGCCCGAGCCGCTGAGCACGCCGACGGCGGTGACGTCCTTGAACACGAGGTCGCGGGTGTCGACGCGGCTGGGGGAGGCCGCGATTCCGATATACACTACCCGGCCCGCGGGCCTGACCAGGTCGAGCGCGAGCGCCGGGAGGTCCGCCGCGTTGGACGCGTCGACCACCGCGTCCCACGGGTGCGACGGGAGTGACGGGCGGGTCCACACGTCGCCGAAACCGAGGTCGCGGGGCAGCCGCAGCGCGGGCTCGTCGCGGCCCAGCAGGTGCACCTCGGCCCCCCGCGCCCGCGCGAGCAGCGCAACGAGCAGCCCGATCGTGCCGGTGCCCAGCACCAGCAGCCGGTCGCCGGGCCCCGCGGCGGCCGCCCGTACGGCGCGCAGCGAGTTGGCGCCCGGCTCGACGAGCGCGCCGAGCGTCGCGTCGATCGTCTCCGGCAGCGCGTACAGGGCCGACGCCGGTACGGCGAGCCGCTCGGCCAGCGCTCCGGGGAAGCCCATGCGGATCCCGATCTCGGCCCGGTCGGGGCAGACGTGGCGCAGGCCGGCTAGGCAGAAGCGGCAGCGGCCGCAGCCGAGCATCGTGTCGCCGGTGACGCGGCGGCCCAGCCAGCCGGGGTCGACGCCCTCCCCGAGCGCCGTGACGACCCCGCACCACTCGTGCCCCGGGCGCAGCGGATACCAGGCCTGGCCGGAGTGGAGATAGCTCATCGCGCCGCTGAACAGTTCCAGGTCGGTGCCGCAGACACCGGCCCGCTCGACGTCGACGACCACCTGCCCGGGCGCGGCGACCGGCGGCTCGACGTCGAGGACCTCGGCCGCGCCGGGTCCCGTGATGACCAGTGCCCGCATGCGCCCGCCCCCTACCGGGGTGCCCGGACGGCACGGCAGGGAGGGAGGACGGATGCGGCTGGGCCGGCGGGGGAGTGGTGGTGCAAGTGGTTCTCCGTGCTGTGGTTCTCCGTGCCGCGGATGGGTGTCCGCCGCCCGCTCACGATCTGCTCACGGGTGGAGCCTCACGATACGGAAGGGGTGACCGGCGGCGCCCAGTAGGGTGCCGGAAGGCCGCGTACGCCGACCCTGGCGGTGAACAGGTGCCCCGAACCGGGGTGCTCGGCCAGCTCCCGGGGAGACATGTTCTCGGTCGCCGTGGTGATCACGAGGATGTCGAGATCCGGCCCGGCGAAGGCCGGGCAGGTGGGCTTCGGGGCGCCGACCTCGACCACGGCGAGCAGGCGGCCCGCCGGATCGCGGCACTCGACCCGCCCGCCGCCGAAGACGGCGATCCAGAGGTTGCCGTCGGCGTCGGCGCACATCCCGTCGGGCAGGGTGCCGGGCGGCCCGTCCAGCGCGAACAGCTCCCGCCGCGGCCCGGTCCGGCCGGTGGCCGGATCGTAGTCGCGCGCCCACACCACCCCGGGCACGCTGTCGACGTTGTAGAGGCGGTCGCCGGAGGGGCTCCAGGCGAGGCCGTTCGACAGGGTCAGGTCCTCGTCGAGGTGGACGAGGGTCGTGCCGTCGAGCCGGGCCAGCACCTCCCGGCCCTTCCGGTCGTCGAGGGCCATGCTGCCGATCAGGAAACGCCCGGCCGGGTCGACGGCGCCGTCGTTCAGCCTGCTCCGTATGCCCGGGGGGAGCACCCGGGCGAGTTCGGTGCGCCGTCCGGTGACGCCGACCCTGGTGAGGACCGCCTGTTCGGCGACGACGAGGTCGCCCTCGGCGGAGACGGCGACCGCGCCCACGGTGCCGCCGAAGATGTGCAGCGTGGCGGCCTCGATCGCGCCGCTCGCCGGGTCGAGCCGTCCCTCGTGTACGGCGCCCGCGTCGATGTCCACCCACAGCAGGCGCTCCCGGGCGGGATCCCACACGGGACCCTCGCCGAGTGCGTACACGTCCCGGCCGGCCTGGGTCGCGGTGAACCGCCTGGTCATATTTCCGGATATTAGGTCGTTTGGCGCCACGATTGCGACTGGGAGAAAAGTGGATCACTTGGCTCTTTCGGGACAAGTGAGGCGTGGGTTAGCCTCGCAGAGTCGTTGACCTCTGTCTCTGACATCTGTCTTTGACCTCCCGAGGAACCTGGGTGCCGCATGGGGACGCGAAGCGCCGAGTGGTACGGCGGAGCCGGCCGCAACTCCTACATCCATCGCGCGTGGATGCGGCGCGGGCTGCCGGCCCATGCCTTCGACGGGCGCCCGCACATCGCGATCGCCAACACGGCGTCGGACCTCACCCCCTGCAACGCGCACCTCGACGAGGTCGCCGAGCACGTCAAGCGCGGCGTGTGGGAGGCGGGCGGCGTCCCGCTGAACCTGCCGGTGGTGTCGCTGGGGGAGACGCAGGTGCGCCCCACGGCCATGCTGTGGCGCAACATGGCCGCGATGGCCGCGGAGGAGCTGCTGCGGGCCAACCCGGTCGACGGGGTCGTGCTGCTCGGCGGATGCGACAAGACGATCCCCGCGCTGCTGATGGCCGCGGCGTCGGTGGACCTGCCCGCGATCGTCGTTCCGGGCGGGCCCATGCTCACCGGCCACTTCCGCGGCGTCCCGCTCGGCTGTGGCACGGACGTGTGGAAGCTCAGCGAGGAGGTCCGGGCCGGGACGCTGACCGAGGCCGAGTTCATGCGCTCGGAGTCGTCGATGATCCGCAGCAGGGGTCACTGCAACACGATGGGCACGGCCTCCACGATGGGGCTGCTCGCCGAGGTGCTCGGCATGACCCTGCCCGGCGTCGCCGGCACGCCGGCCGCCGACAGCAGGCTCCTGGAGGCCGCCCACGCCAGCGGCTCGCTCGCCGTCGAGATGGTCGCCGAGGACCGCCGCCCCAGCACGGTGCTGACCCGCGGGTCCTTCCTCAACGCCGTCGTGGCGCTCGCCGCGCTCGGCGGGTCCACGAACGCCGTCGTCCACCTGCTCGCCATCGCCGGGCGCCTCGGGGTGGAGCTCACCCAGGACGACTTCGACCGTACGGGGTCGGGTGTGCCGCTGCTGGTGGACCTGCTGCCCGCCGGGCGGTTCCTGATGGACGACCTGCACCGCGCCGGAGGCCTGCACGCCGTCCTGCGCGAGGTCCGCGACCTGCTCGACCCGGAGGCGATCACCGTCACCGGCCGGCCGCTGGTCGACTGGCTCGGCGCCGCGCGCATCCACGACCCCGAGGTCATCCGGCCCCGCGAGACGCCCCTGCTGGAGAACGCCGGAATCGCCGTGCTGTACGGCGACCTCGCCCCCGGCGGCGCGGTGATCAAGCCGGCCGCGGCCTCGCCGCACCTGCTGCGGCATCGCGGGCCGGCCGTCGTGTTCGACTCCGTCGAGGACTTCCACGCGAGGATCGACGATCCGGACCTCGACGTCACGCCCGACTCGGTGCTCGTCCTGCGGGGGTGCGGGCCCCGGGGCTACCCCGGCATGCCGGAGGTCGCCAACATGCCGCTGCCCGCTAAGCTGCTCGCCCAGGGCGTACGCGACATGGTCCGCGTGTGCGACGGGCGGATGAGCGGCACCGCCTACGGCACGGTCGTGCTGCACGTCGCGCCCGAGGCGGCCGCGGGCGGCCCGCTCGGCCTCGTCCGCGACGGCGACATGATCGTCCTCGACGTCGACGCCCGCAGGCTCGACGTCGAGGTCCCGGCGGAGGAGTGGGCCGCCCGCGAGCCGTCCCCGGCAATGACGAAGGCCTTCGCCGCCCCGAGCCGCGGCTGGGAGCGCCTGTACGTCGAGACGGTCGGCCAGGCGAACACCGGCGCCGACCTGGGCTTCCTCACCGGCTCCAGCGGTCACCCGGTGCCGCGCGACTCGCACTGATCGCGAACGCCGGCCTGCGAACGCCGGCCACCGAACACGACCTGCGAACGCCGGCTTGCGAACGGCGGCCTGCGAACGCGAGCCGCGACCGCCGGCGCCGTCGTCAGTCGGGCTTGCCGGGATGCAGGACCACCTTGGTCCAGCCCCGGTCCCGCGCGTCGAAGCGCGCGTACGCCTCGGGCGCGTCGTCGATGTCCAGGTCGTGGGAGACGATCCAGGACGGCCGGGCGCCGACCTCGTGGATGAGGGCGCACAACTGGCGGTTGTAGTTCTTCACGTTGCACTGGCCGGTGCTCATCGTCTGCCCCTTCGACCAGAAGGTCCCGTAGTCGATCGCCACCGCTCCCCGCCGGTAGAGGGAGTCGCCGCCGCAGGGGTCGGTCGGGACGAACAGGCCAACGACCGCGATGCAGCCGGTGAACTTCACCGATTTGACCAGGTTGTTGAGGGTCATGCTGGGATGCTCGTCGCCCTCCGGGTCGTGGGCCTGGAAGCCCACGCACTCGCAGCCCCGGTCGGCGCCCGCGCCTTCGGTGAGCTCCAGGACCTGCTCCACCGGGGAGGACACGGAGTCGTCGATCGCGATCGCGCCGATCTCCTCGGCCTTGGCCAGCCGGTCCGGATGGTGGTCGATCACCATCACGCCGCTCGCGTTCCTGAGGAGGGCCGAGTAGGCGGCCATCAGGCCGACCGGTCCCGCGCCGTAGATCACGACGGTGTCGCCCGGCTGCACTCTGGCGAGCACGGTCGCATGCCAGCCGGTGGGCCAGACGTCGGCGAGCATCACGTAGTCGTCCTGCCTCTCCCGCGCGTCCTCGGGCAGCACCAGGCAGTTGAAGTCGCCGTACGGCACGCGCAGCAGTTCGGCCTGGCCGCCCTGGTAGGGGCCCATGTCGGCGTAGCCGTAGGCGGCGCCGGCCCGGCCCGGCTCGGGGTTGGTGGTCAGGCAGAAGGCCGTCAGGCCGTTCTCGCAGTTGGCGCAGAAGCCGCACGAGACGTTGAACGGCATGCAGACCATGTCGCCGACCCTGACCCGGTCGACGGCCGCACCGACCTCGACCACCTCGCCGAGGTTCTCGTGACCGAGGATCCGGCCCGGCTCGAAGTCGGTGCGGCCCTCGTACATGTGCAGGTCGGAGCCGCAGATGTTGGCCGCGGTCACGCGGACGAGCACGTCGGTGTGCCGCTCCAGCCGGGCGTCCGGCACGGTGGCGACACGGACCTTGCGGGGACTTTCGTAGACCACGGCTTTCATGGCTGCCCTCGAACGCGATCGTTGCGCCGGACGGCGTGCGGGCGGTGCGCCGCCTCCGTACGCCGCACGCCGGGCGGGCGCTGTCGGCCCGCGCGCCGGCGATGCGCCGGCAAGGAAGGCGTACCCCCGCCGGACGTGCGAAAACGGCGGTACGCCCGGTCTTCGCCGGCCGTGTCGCCTCACTTGAGGGGGAGCCAGGCGGCTATCGTGAAGCCGCCCTCGGGGGTCGGTCCGGCGGAGAACCGGCCATGGGCGAGGCACACGCGCTCGCGGATACCGGCCAGCCCGAACCCCCCGCCGAGGGAGGGCGCGGCGCGGACGTCGGTCCGGCCGGGCCGCGCCCTGCCGGGGGTGTCGGTCACGGAGACGGCGACCTGGTCGCCGACGGTCTCGCAGGTGACCAGCACCCGGGCGCCGGGCGCGTGCTTGCGGATGTTGCTGAGCCCCTCCTGCACCAGCCGGTAACACGCGTGCGAGACCTGCCTCGGCAGCCCTTCCGCGGGGACGTCGAGGCGGAGGTCGACCTCGAGGCCGCTCGCCTTCGCCTCGCCGACCAGCCGCGCGATGGCGTCGACGCCCCCGGCGAGGTCCCCCTCCTCATGCCGGAGCACGGTGAGCAGCTCACGCAGCTCGCTGAGCGCCTGCACCCCCTTGTCCTCGATAACGGCCGTCAGTTCGCGCACCTCGCCGGGCTCGGTGGCGTCGCGCGCCATCCCGGCGTTGAGCACCATCGCGGTGACCGCGTGCGTGACGGTGTCGTGCATCTCCCTGGCGATCTTCCGGCGTTCCTCCGCCGCGGCGATCTCCTCGCGTTCGCGCACGCCGTGCCGCAGGTCCTGGATCAGCCGCCGGTAGGCGTACACCCAGGTGCCGACCAGGGCGGGCAGGTAGATGAGGGTCAGCGCGCGCACGATGTTGAGGTAGACGGAACGGTCGGTGTGCGGGTTCACGTAGTCGACGGCGCCGTAGACCACCACGAGGGCCAGGGCGACGTACTGCCATCGGCGCGGACGGTGCTCGGCCGTCATCGAGAAGACGGCGAGGATCATCGGCACTGTCTGCCCGGTGACGCAGGCGCAGACGGCGGAGGCGGCGACGGCGGGCCACGGCGTGCGGCGCCGCACCAGCATCGTCGCCGCCGTCACGGCCCCCGCCAGGATCTCGATCCAGAACGGCGCCGTGCCCCACACGGCGAAGGTGTAGCCGAACATCGACGTCGGGATGGTGAACGCCAGCACGGCGCAGGCGAGCAACGCGTCGACGACCGGCTCGTGATTCGCTGGAGCCATGCCCGCTTTATCCCGCATAGTGCTAGTTTGCTCTGTTTGGTGATTGCCGTCACCCCTCCCAGCAACGTCGACCGTTCAGGGTTCCCGGTCTTGACGGATTCAAATGAACGGTCTTTTAATTCCGTTATGGGGCGGATCGCGGGAGTCACCGCGGCCGAGACGCGCGAGCGGCTGCTGCGCGCGGCCGCCGAGGTGTTCGCCCGGCGCGGGTACGACGGCACACGCGTCGCCGACATCGCCGCCGTGGCCGGGGTGAGCAACGGCGCGCTGTACGCGCACTTCGGCTCGAAGGCCGAGCTGATCGCCGCCGCGCTGCACGCCCACGGGCCGGGCCTGCTCGCCGAGCTGCTCGCCGCCGATCCGGCGCGCCCGGTCGCGGACCTGCTCGTCGCCGTGGGCCGCAGGCTCCCGCACCGGCAGGACGCGCGTAGTTCGCTGATCGCCGAGGCGCTGGTCGCGGCCCGCCGCGACGAGGACGTCGCCCGGCCCATGCGTGAGTACGTCGGGGAGCGGGCCGGATGGCTCACCGGCCTGGTGCGGGCCGCCCAGGACGACGGCGAGATCGACCCCGCGCTGCCGGCCGGCGCGCTCGCCCATCTCTGCCTCCTGCTCGCGATGGGCAGCGTGATCGTCACGCCGGACCTGCACGGGGTCGGCGACGAGGAGTGGAGCGCCCTGCTTACCCGTCTCGTCGCTGCTCTCGCCCCGGCCGGACCCAATCAACGACCAGAATCGGAAAGCACGGGAGCGACACCATGAAGGTGCAGATCGACCCTGGCCGGTGCCAGGGGCACGGCCGCTGCTACGACCTCGCCCCCGGCCTGTTCGAGGAGGACGACGAGGGGTACGGCCGGGTGCCCGGCGACGGCGCCGTACCGCCCGGGCAGGAGCAGGCGGCCCGGCTGGCCGCGGCGAACTGCCCGGAAAGAGCGGTCGTCCTCACCGAGGAGGCGTGACATGACCGTCGACGACCGCTTCACCGGTGGTTTCCGGAAGCAGGGGCCGCCCGCCGGCACCCGCAACGAGATCGTCACCGGGCCGGTGTCGGACTGGGCCACCGACTTCTCCCACCTGGAGGCCGAGTGGGCCGCCGACCCGTACCCGATCCAGGACGACCTGCGGGCTCGCTGCCCGATCGCGCACACCGGGAGGTTCGGCGGCGGGTGGCTGCCGACCCGGTACGAGGACGTGGCCGCGATCGCCTACGACACCGAGCGCTTCTCCTCGCGGTCGATCATCATGAGCAACTACCGGCCGCCCGCGGAGACCGCGCCCGTGGGGGCCACCCCGCCGATCTCCTCCGACCCGCCGTTCCACCACGACGCGCGGAAACTGCTGCTCCCGGCGTTCACGAAGAAGGCGGTGGCGAGGCGGGAGGAGGCGACGCGGGCGTTCTGCCACTCGCTCGTCGACGCGCTGGAGGGCGCCGACGTCGTGGACGCCGCCCGCGACTACGCGCAGCACATCCCGATCCGGGTGATCGCGGACATGCTCGGCTTCCCGCCCGAGGACGGGCCGCGCTTCAGCAGGTTCGTCGAAAGCGCCCTGGAGGGCGTCAACCTGCCGCCGGAGGAGCGGATGGCGCGCATGGACGAGCTGTTCGACTACCTGTACGACCAGATCCGCGACCACGTGGACAACCCGCGCGACGACCTGACCACCTACCTGGTCGACGCCGAGCTGTACGGCCACAAGCTGCAGCCCAACCACGTCGCCGGAACGATCGCCCTGCTGCTCATCGCGGGCATCGACACGACGTGGAGCGCCATCGGCGCGTCGCTGTGGCACCTGGCGAAGACCCCGGCCGACCGCGAGCGGCTGGTCGCCGAGCCGGACCTGCTGCCCACGGCCATGGAGGAGTTCCTCCGGGCGTACGCTCCGGTCACGATGGCCCGGCTGGTGAAGGAGGACATGAGCTGGCGCGGCGCCGACATGCGGGCCGACGACTGGGTCCTGCTGTCGTTCCCGGCCGCCAACCGCGACCCCGAGCAGTTCGAGCGGGCCGGTGAGGTCGTCATCGACCGAGAGGTCAACCGGCACGTCGCCTTCGGCCTCGGCATCCACCGGTGCGTGGGGTCGCACCTCGCCCGGATGGAGCTGCGGGTCGCCCTGGAGGTCTGGCTGGAGCGTATCCCGGTGTTCGGCCTCGCCGACCCCGCGGCGGTGACCTGGGCCGCCGGTCAGGTGCGGGGCCCCCGCACACTGCCGCTGCGCCTGGGCGGTGCCTGACCGTCATGTCCTGCCGCGCGGGGCGCGGGCGGCGCCTCGCCGTGGCCGCGGACCCGGGCGCCCCTCACGGAGGTGGTACCCGGGACCGTCATCAGGGCCGTTCCCCGGTCCCGGCCGCGGCGGCGTACACCGCCAGGGTCCGCTCGGCGGTGCGTGCCCAGCCGTAACGCTCGCGCACGTACGCCGCGCCCCGCAGCGCGAGCCGTTCCGCCTCGCCGGGGTCGTCCAGGCAGCGCAGCAGCGCGGCGGCCAGCTCGCCGGGGACGTCGTCCGCGCAGCGGAGCGCGCCGTCGCCGACGACCTCGGGCGAGTAGCCGGGCCCAACGACCACCGGGCGGGCGAGCGCCATCGCCTCGACGGCGACCAGGCCGAACGGCTCGTACACGGACGGGAAGACGCACACGTCGGCGGCGAGGAAGTGCGCGAACACCTCGGGGGAGGGGAGGAACCGGTTGCCGGCGACGACGTGCCCGCCCGTCCCCGTCCGCTCGATCAGCCGGGCGACCTCGGCGGCGTCGGCGGTCTGCGGTAGCCCCGCGCCGACGAGCACGAACCGCGTGTCACCGTGCTCGGAGACGACCCTCGGCACCGCCCGGATCAGCGTCCCGACCCCCTTGTGCGGCGACGGGCGCCCGGCGAACACGACGAGCCGGCCCCGTCCGCCGGGCAGGTAGCGGCGGCGTACCTCCGCGCGGGTCCGTTCGCGCTCGTCGTCCGGCAGCGCGGCGAGCCGCAACAGGTCGGGGTCCTCGAAGCCGTGCGGCACGACGACCAGCCGGTCGCCGGGCCACCCCTGGGCGGTGAGGTCGTCGCGCATGCGGGCGCTCGGCACCACGATCAGCCGCGCCGTCCGTGCCTGCGCCGTCTCCAGCAGGTCGAGCAGGACGGCGTACGCCGAGCGGCGCGCTCCGGGCGCGTTCAGCTCGCGGGTGTGCACGTGGAACACGACCGGCAGCCGTCCGAGCGCGCCGCACAGGATCCCGGCCACGCAGCCCATCCAGTCGTGCACGGCGACCACCGCACGTCCCTCCCCGGACCGCCTCTCTCCGCGTGGTCCCGGCCGGCGGCGGGCCTCCTCGGCGCGCAGGATGCGGGCGGCGGCGCGGACGTTGAACACCAGCAGCCCGGCGACCCTGGCCGGCCGACGCAGCACGGCCGGGACGGGGGAGCCGGCGTCGATGCCGTAACCGGGGGTGGGAAGCCGCCGGAGCGTCACGTCTCCACGACGTTCGGCCGGGGGAGCCGCGCCGCGGCGGGCGGCCCCGAAGACCTCGATCGGCACGCCGAGGTCCCGGAGGGCGGCCATGATCCGTTCGGCGTACCGGCCCAGCCCGCCGACGACGCCCGGCGGCACCTCCGAGCACACGACGTAGACCCGGGCCGGACCGTCCATCAGCCCGCTCCGGCGGCGGTCGGGAGATCATCGGTGAGCGCGGACACGAGGCGACGCTAGCGGGGCCGGGCCCTCCCCGCCAAGATCCGCCGTCCCTGTCCCGCCCACTGTCCCGCCCACTGTCTCGCGCCCGCCCCGAACCCCGCGCTGTGCCCGCCTCCGAGCGCTGTGCCGCCCCCATGCCGCACCGCTGCGCCGTCACCCTGCCGGCGCGGTGGCCCCTACGCCGGGCCTGCGCTGGGCCTGCGCCGGGCCTGCGCTGGGCCTGCACCGGGCCTTCGCCGTGCTCGCAGGCGCGTCCGCGCCCGCTTGTAG
This sequence comes from Microbispora sp. H10885, assembly GCF_014161415.1. Lineage (NCBI taxonomy): Bacteria > Bacillati > Actinomycetota > Actinomycetes > Streptosporangiales > Streptosporangiaceae > Microbispora > Microbispora sp. H10885. The sequence goes on from NZ_JABBWY010000010.1 coordinate 60,847, forward strand.
TCTCGCCTCGTGCGGAACGACTCACGGGGCGGCACGAACTCACGGGGCGGCGGGGACATGCCGGGCGGCGGCGCGGACCCGCGCCGGCATCTGCCGGCCGGTGGGACCCTGCCCGGCCACCGCCTGCGGTTCGGATCCGGCGCGGCCGGCATCGAGCGTCTGGAGGCCTCGCTGACCGGGGAGGGGTTCGCTCCGCACCGCCACGACACCTACGCGATCGGCATGACGTTTCACGGGGTGCAGACGTTCCGCTATCGGGGCGAGGCGCGGCACTGCCTGCCGGGGGAACTGCACGTGCTGCACCCCGACGAGGTGCACGACGGCACGGCCGGCACCGACGAGGGGTTCGGTTATCGGATCATCTACCTCGACCCGTTCCTCGTGCAGGAGGCGCTGGGCGGGGGCCCGCTGCCCTTCGTCGCCGATCCCGTGATCGGGCGGCGCGACGTCGACCCCGCGCTCGCCGCGTGCCTGCGGGACATCGACGAGCCCCTGGACGACTTCGGCCGCCTCACGACCACGCTGCTCGCCGCCCGGACACTGGTCAGGCACGCGGCCGTGCGCCGCCCGGGCAGGCCGGTTCCGCTGGCGCTGGAGGCGCTGGCCCGCGTACGGGACCTCATCGCGGAGGATCCGGCGGTGCGGCACTCCCTCGCCGAGTTCGAGGCGGTCTCGGGCCTGGACCGATGGACGATCGCGCGGCAGTTCCGCACGGCCTTCGGCACCAGCCCGACCCGCTTCCGCACCATGCGGCAACTGGACCGGGCGCGGCGCCTGCTGCGCGACGGCGTGCCGCTGTCCGAGACGGCCCAGCTCGCCGGTTTCGCCGACCAGGCCCATCTGACGCGGATGTTCAAGCGCACCTACGGTCTCACGCCCGCCCGGTGGACCGCCGCGCTCGCCTGACCATTCTCGCCCGACCGGCGTTCGCCTGGTCCCGGCACGCGGTCATCGGGCACGCGGTCATCGGGATCGTCGCGACACTCCGGTCCTCGCTCCCGGTCATCGCCGCGGGCCGGGAGCGGGTCAGAGCCCTCCGGCGACCTCCAGGACGGCGCCGTTGACGTAGGACGCGCGGTCCGACAGCAGCCAGCGGACCGCCTCGGTGATCTCCTCCGCCTTCCCGGGACGCCCCAGCGGCACCCGCGCAGCGACCCGTGCCGCCCGGCCCGGCTCTCCGGCCCGGGCGTGGATCGTCGTGTCGATCGTCCCCGGCGAGACGGCGTTGACCCGGATGCCCGCCGGGCCGAGCTCCCTGGCCAGGCCCACGGTCAGCGTCTCGGCCGCCGCCTTGGTAGCGGCGTAGGCGACGTACTCGCCCGGCGAGCCGGTGCGGGCCGCGACCGAGGTGACGTTGACGATCACCCGGCCGATCGTCCCGCCGGTCGCTGCGCCGGTCGTCCCGCCGGTCGCTGCGCCGGTCGCGGGCGTACGGCCGGACCAGCGGCGCGCCGCCTCCCGGCACAGCCGCACCGGCGCCACGAGGTTCACCTCGACGACCCGCCGCAGGTCGGCGTCGGTCAGTTCGGCGAACGGCCCGAGCCTGCCGGTGACCCCGGCGTTGTTCACCAGGCCCGTGACCTCGCCGGCCGACTCGGCCAGGTCGAACAGCCGGGCCGGCGCGTCCTCCTCGGTCACGTCCAGGCGTACGCCCCGGATCAGGGCGCCGCGGCCGCCGAGGTCGTCCTCCAGCGCCTTGGCGTCGGCGTCGGAGCCGGAGTGCGTGAACACGACCCCGTACCCGTCCGCGCACAGGAGTTCGACGATGCCGCGGCCGATGCCGCGGGTGCCGCCGGTGACGACGACGACCGGGCGAGAGGTCATGCGCATGCTCCTTCTTGGCGTGTTCCGCCTGTCTCCGGCGCCCCCTGCGCCTCCCGCGTTCTCGCCTCGATCGCGTGGACGACGGCCGCCATGTCGAGCGCGCCGTGGCCCAGCCCGAGGGTCTCGCCGAACAGGGTGTGGCAGACGTCCAGCAGCGGCGAGGCGATGCCGGCCTGCCGCGCCGCCTCGGCGATGAGGCGGTTGTTCTTCAGCACGTCGGCGATGGCGGCCTGGGCGGCGAAGTCACGCCCGGCCAGCTTCGTCGCCTTGACGCGGGAGACGTCACTCGCCATCTGGCCCGAGTTCAGCACGTCCACGAGCAGCCCGAGGTCCAGGCCCTGGCGCTCGCCGAAGTGCAGCGACTCCGCCAGGCCGGTGACCGTGGTGATGAGGAAGATGTTCACCGCGAGCTTCGTCAGCAGCGCCCTCGGCGCCGGGCCGCACACCACCGTCTTGCCGCACATCGGCGCCAGCAGCGGGCGGACCTCCGCCACCGTGTCCGGCCGCCCGGCCAGCATCGCCACCAGCCGCCCCTCCTCGGCGGGCACCCGGGAACCCGAGATCGGCGCCTCGGCGTAGCGGCCCCCGGCCGCGAGCACGTCGGCCTCCAGCCCGGCCGAGTAGGCGGGGGAGGTGGTGCCCATGTGGACCACCGTACGGCCCGCGACGAGCCCGGCGAAGCGCGGCGTGCCGCGCTCCAGAACGGCGTCGACGGCGGCCTCGTCGGCCAGCATGAGGAGCACCGTGGAAGCCCGGCGGAACACGCCGGCCACGTCGTCCGCGACCACCGCGCCCGCGGCCCGCAGCGGCTCGCTCCTGGCGGGCGTGCGGTTCCACACCACCAGCGGCGTCCCCGCCCGGGCCAGGTTGAGCGCCATGGGCTGTCCCATGATCCCGAGCCCGACGAAGCCCACGTCCATCGTCCGCCTCCGCGCGCAGATGCCCGCGCCGACCGCCATGGCCGGCGCCGGAGACCGTTGTAGCGCACGCCGAGGCGGTGGTCTTGAACGATTGTGCCGCCCGCCGGTGACCGAGCCGTCCCCGTGGTGGAGGCTCGCGGTGGCGGCCCGTTGTGGCGGCCCGTTGTGGCGGCCCGTGGCCGGTCGCCCCTGGCGGGTGGCAGAGGCGGGTGCCGGTGGTCAGCGGGTGCCGGTGGTCAGCGGGTGGCGGCGCGGTGGCCGCACCACCAGCCGAGCGCGTAGCCGGCGACGAGCCCCGCCGCGGCGGCGAGCGCCTTCGGCGACGACATCGCGGACTTCAACTGCTTCAGGCCGCCCTTCGGGTCGGCGACGGCACCCGCGACGCTCCCGGCCGCCGACACCACCGTGTCGCCCAGGTTCTTGATGGCGGTGTTCAGGGATTCCATGGTCGGCTCCAGTCGGCGGTGCCCCTCGCGGTGTTCCCGGGGGTGCCCGTGCCCGTGTGCCGGGATGCCCTTCCCGCCGTTCGCCCACGTAAACGGCGGGTTCGCCCGTGCGCCCCGCCCCTCCTGGGCGGGACACGTTCTCGGTCCGGCGGTCAGCAGGGATGGCGGCGCAGCAGCAGCATCGCGGCGTCGTCGGGGACCGGGCCGCCGACATGGCGCAGCAGGTCGGCCCGCAGGTCGTCCAGCGCCGCCTGGGGGTCGGCGCCCCGGGTCAGGTGCGCCCGCTCGGCGAGGGGATAGAAGCGTCCCGCCCGGTCCCGGGCCTCGATCACGCCGTCCGTGTAGAAGAGGATCTGGTCGCCCTCCCCGAAGGGCAGCCGGTGCGGCTTGGGCCGCGGCGAGCCCAGCGCGCCGAGCCCGAGCGGGAGCGCCTCCTCCTGGGGTTCGGCGAAGTAGGCCGTGCCGTCGGCCCGCAGCACGAGCGGGGCCGGATGGCCGCAGTTGAGCAGCGAGATCTCTCCCTCGTGGACCTCGGCGAGGATCGCGGTGACGAACTTCTCCCCGCTCAGATGGCGGCCCAGGCTGGCCTCCACGCGCTCGGCCACCCCGGAAAGCTCGGACTGGTCGTAGGCGGCCTCCCGGAAGGCGCCGAGCACCCACGCCGCGGTCTCGACCGCCTCCAGGCCCTTGCCCTGCACGTCGCCGATGAGGATCCGGACGCCCTCGGGCGTGGTGACCACCTCGTACAGGTCGCCGCCGATCTGGGCCTCCGCCGCGGCCGAGGTGTAGGAGAGCGCCACCCGCAGGTCGCCGGCCCGGCGGGGGACCGGGCGCAGCAGCACTCTCTGGGCGGCCTCGGCGACCAGGCGGACGTTGGCGAGCTCCCGCTCCCGCCGGTTCCGCAGCCTGCTGGCCAGCATGCTCGCGGCGGTGACGCCGACGATCGCCGCGATCGTGAGGTTGTTCTGCGTCCGGCCGAACAGGCCGTCGTAGACGGCGAGGGGGAGGCAGATGGCCAGGGCGAGCGCGCCCACCAGGGCCGTACGGCGGACGCCGCCCGCCACCGAGGCGAAGGTCGGTCCCAAGGTGAGAAGCGGCAGGAAGCCCACACCGGGCCCGCTGATCAGGTCGACGACGACGACCAGGGAGATCGCGATGAACGGCAACGCGCGCAGGAGGCTCTGAGAACTCATCGCGACTCCAATGCCGGCCCCCGCGCCATTACGAGACACCTTCAGTGATGGCTTTACTCCTTCCCGGCTCCGAAGCGGACACTCCCGATCTTCAGCGGCGTATGACGGCTTTTTGGGATCATCCCGCCCAGGTGGTCACGCGAGACGTTCGATCACTACGAGTGATGACGTTACTCGAATTCGTGATGTGGCGGGTGGTAAAGGCGGACATTCGCGCCATCGGGCGGACGATGGACTCAGGGCAGCTCGGCGAACCGTTCGACCCGGTCCGTACGGCCGGACACGATGATCACATCGCCGTAGCCGAGCTCCGTCTCGGCGGTGGCGTAGGTGAACTCCTCGTCCGGCCGCTTCACGGCCACGACCGTCACGCCGTACTTGCGGCGCAGGCTGGACTCGCCGAGGGGGACGCCGACGTACTCCTTGGGCGGGAGGGTCTTGGCCAGCGCGAAGTTCTCGTCGACCTCCATGTAGTCCAGCATCCGCCCGCTCACCATGTGGGCCACGCGCTCGCCCATGTCGTGCTCGGGGAAGACGACGTGCTGGACGCCGATCCGGCTGAGGATGCGGCCGTGCTGGCTGCTGACCGCCTTGGCCCAGATGTCGTCGATCTCCATCTCCACCAGCAGCGACGAGGTGAGGATGCTCGCCTCCAGGTCGCTGCCGATGGCGCAGACCGCTCGGTAGAAGTCCGGCAGCCCGAGCTGACGCAGCGCCTCGGGGTCGGTGGCGTCCGCCCTGGCGATGTGGGTGATCTGGCCCGCGAGGCTCTGCACCACCTTGGGCCGGTGGTCGATGGCCAGCACCTCGGTGCCGCGCCGCACCAGTTCGAGGGCGAGCGAGGTGCCGAAACGGCCGAGACCGATCACCGCCACGGGGTCGTTTCTCTTTTCAGCCAACGATGACGTCCTCCTCCGGTAATTCATAGCGGCGGGTGCGTTCCTTGAGCGCCAGCGCGGAGCCCAGCGTGAGCGGGCCGATCCGGCCGACGAACATCAGCAGCGTGAGCAGCGTCTGCGCGGCGGGGGAGACGGCGGAGACGACGCCGACCGACAGCCCGGCCGTGCCGAAGGCGGAGACCACCTCGAAGAGCACCTTGCTCGGGGCGTGCGGCGTCAGCACCAGCAGGATGTAGGTGAAGAGCGCGACCAGGCCCACGCTCAGCACGGTGAGCGAGACCGCCTGCCGCTGCGCCGCCTCGGTGAGGCGGCGGTGGCCGATGTTCACCTGGCTCTCGCCGCGCAGTTCCGCCCACACGATGAACGTGAGCAGGCCCAGCGTGGTGACCTTGATGCCGCCGGCGGTGCCCGCGCTGCCGCCGCCGACGAACATCAGCAGCTCGGTGACCAGCCAGCCGGACGGGTGCATCTGCGCGATGTCGACGCTGTTGAAGCCGGCGCTGCGCGGCATGACCGCGGTGAAGAAGGCCGTCAGCAGCTTGGCCTCCCCGTCCAGCGGGCCGAGGGTGCGGGGGTTGGCCCACTCGGTGACGAGGAAGACCAGCGTGCCGCCGGCCAGCAGGACGGCGGTGACCGCGAGCGTGATGCGGGTCAGCAGCGACCAGCGCTTCGGGCGGCGCCAAGAGCGGCGCAGTTCGAACACCACGGGATAACCGAGTCCGCCCACGATCACCGCCACCGCGACGGTCAGGCAGATCCACGGATCCGCGGCGAACCGGACGAGGCTGTCGGGCCACAGCGCGAAACCGGCGTTGTTGAACGCCGAGACCGCGTGGAACACGCCCAGGTAGAGGCCGCGGCCGGGGGACTCGCCGTACCCGACGACGAACCTGAGCGTGAGGACGGCCGCCGTCACGGCCTCGCAGAGCAGGTTGAACACCACGACCTTGCCCACCACCCGCCGCAGGTCGCCTGCGTTGAGCACCCGGGTCTCCGCCTGGGCGGACAACCGGGCGCGCAGGCCCAGCCTGCGGGAGACGAGGAGGGTGAAGACGGTGGCGAGGGTCATGATGCCGAGGCCGCCCACCTGGATCAGGGCGGCGATGACCACCTCGCCGAACGGTGACCAGTGCGCGGACGTGTCCACGACGGTCAGCCCGTTCACGCACACCGCGGAGGTGGCGGTGAACAGGGCGGTGACCCAGTCGGAGGGCCTGCCCGAGGTCGTCGCGAGCGGACTGGACAGCAGCGCGGTCCCCAGGAGCACGGCCGCGCCGAACACGGTCGTGATCACCTGCGCCGGCTGGGTGAAGCGCCCCAGCACCGCCCAGAACAGCCTCATGCCGGCAGCGGCGCGCTCATCGGCGGCCCGCCGTGCTCGCTACCACCCGGAAACCTCCCCTGTCCGGAAACGGCGGGACGTCGCCGACCAGACTTCCCGGCACACCGCGGCTAACCGTAACAGCATTTATGTCGTGTAACGCACCAGGGGCGATGTCATGCCGAGGCGGTCCGGCACCGGAACGCCCCCCTGTAAATTTCACCCTCCGCTTCCCATCGACGGTCCGGGTCCCGTCCTCGAACCGGCAGATGAGGCACGTTCCCGGCGTCTCGGCCGAAGGGGGAGGCGGCGCACGGACCTTGACGGGGTGTCACCGCCTCGTGTTTGCTCCGCTGCACCACCACCGTCACGACCCGACAGAAGAACGGCCTGTCCTCCTCGAAGACTTGTTAGCGCTAACACTTCAGGCCCCCCTGTGTTAGCGCTAACAACCCTTCTCCTCGCAGCCCGTCCGGGAGCGCTCATGAAGATTCCTCGTCTGCGGCTCTGGATCGCCGCCGGGGTCGCCGCCGTCATCGGCGCGGCCGGTGCGCTGACCACGACCACCGCCCACGCCGCCACCGGATGCCGGGTGGACTACTCGGTCAGCAGCCAGTGGCCCGGCGGCTTCGGGGCGAACGTGACCGTCAACAACCTCGGGGACCCGGTCAACGGGTGGCGGCTGACGTGGTCGTTCCCCGGCGGGCAGACGATCAGCCAGCTCTGGAACGGCACCTACACCCAGTCCGGCTCCGAGGTGACGGTGACCAACGTCTCCTACAACGGCGGCATCCCGAGCGGCGGCAGCACGAGCTTCGGCTTCAACGGCAGCGGAGACGGCGCCACCTCCACCCCGTCGGGCTTCGCCCTCAACGGCACGGCCTGCACCGGTTCGACGGGACCTTCCACCACCCCGTCGAGCACGCCTTCGAGCACGCCGTCGAGGAGCCCCTCGGCCAGCCCCTCCGCGAGTCCCTCGGCCAGTCCGTCGTCCACCCCGCAGGCGTCTTCCAAGCCCTGCGACATCTACGCGGCGGGCGGCACGCCCTGCGTGGCCGCGCACAGCACGACCCGCGCGCTCTACCGCGCCTACAACGGCAACCTGTACCAGGTCAGGCGGTCGTCCGACAACGCGACCAGGAACATCGGCGTGCTGAGCGCGGGCGGCGTCGCCAACGCCGCCGCCCAGGACTCGTTCTGCTCCGGCACCACCTGCGTCATCACCGTCGTGTACGACCAGTCCGGGCGGGGCAACGACGTCTGGTACCAGGGATCGGGCGGGGCCGGCGGCAGGGCCACCCCCGCGAAGGCGACGACCGAGTCGCTGACGGTCGGCGGCAGCAAGGCGTACTCGCTGTACATCAACCCCGGCAACAGCTACTGGCGCGACGGCCACACGACCGGCGTGCCGACCGGCAGCGCTCCCGAGGGCGTCTACATGGTCACCAGCGGCACGCACGTCAACAGCGGCTGCTGCTTCGACTACGGCAACAGCGAGACGACCCGGAGGGCCGACGGCGCCGGCGCCATGGACGCGATCTACTTCGGCACGAGCTGCTGGTTCGGCGGCTGCTCCGGAAGCGGTCCGTGGGTGCAGGCCGACCTCGAATACGGCCTCTACCCCGGCGGGAGCAGCTCCTGGAACCCGAACCAGCGGGCCTTCACCAGCAAGTTCGTCACCGCGACGCTCAAGAACAACGGCACGTCCCGGTTCGCGATCAAGGGCAGCAACGCCCAGTCCGGCAGCCTGTACACCCTCTACGACGGCGCGCTGCCCCGCGGCTACAGCCCGATGAAGAAGCAGGGCGCGATCATCCTCGGCAGCGGCGGCGACTGCTGCGCCACCAACACCAACCTCAGCGCCGGCACCTTCTACGAGGGCGCCATCGTCTCGGGCTACCCGTCCGACGCGACCGAGAACGCGGTCCAGGCCGACGTGGTCGCCGCCGGCTACCGCTGAGGTGCCCGTCTCACCTCCGCTCCGCGGGTCCGTCCAGATCGTCCCTGAGATCGCTCCTGAGACCGAGAAAGGAAGGCTCCTCGTGACCCTGTCCCGGAGAGACTTCACCAAGGCGGCCCTCGGTTCCGCCGCGCTCGTCACCGCGGGCGCGGCGGGCTTCCCGCGGGCGGCGCGGGCGGCGACGTACGCCGCCTACGTCTTCGCGTACTTCACCGAGTCGCCGTCGGGCCAGGGCGCGGACTACGGCCTGCACCTGGCGGTCAGCCGGGACGGTCTGAACTGGACGCCGCTGAACCAGAACAATCCGGTCGTCACCCCGACGGCCGGTCAGCTGGGCCTGCGCGACCCGCAGGTGTTCCGGAAGAACGACGGCACGTTCGTCGTGATCGCCACCGACCTCAAGGGCACCGACTGGAACTCGAACAGTCAGTATCTGCACGTCTGGGACTCGGTGAACCTGACGAACTTCACGGGATACCGCCGGGTGCGGATGCAGACCACCAACGACCACACCTGGGCGCCGACGGTCTTCTGGGACGCCTCGCGCGGGCAGTACGGCATCGTCTACTCCGCGGCCGAGATCCTCAGGGTGAACTACACGACGGACTTCGTGACCGTCGGCGCCGCCCAGACCTTCTTCAGCCCGGGCTTCGGCGTCCTCGACGGTGACATCGTCGTGGACGGTGGAACCACCTACCTCTATTACAAGAACCTCGGTGACGGCCGTCTGTACGGCGCGCGGTCGTCCACGGGCGCCCCCAACAGCTTCACCACCTACACCAGCGGCCTGATCCAGGGGAGCGGCATCGAGGCGCCGCTGCTGCATCGGACCAACGAGGGCGGGTGGCGGCTGTGGGGCGACTCGTACAGCCCGGTCAACAACGACTACTACGCCTGGGGGTCGGCCAACGTCGGCGCCAACTCCTGGAGCGTGCTGAACCAGCGTGACTACACCCCGCCGCTGAACTCCAAGCACGGCTCGATCGCCCAGATCACCGACGCCGAGTACAACACCCTGGTCAGCCGGTGGGGGACGCCGAACTGGGTCCGGCTGAAGTCCTCCAACTACCCCGACCGGTTCGTACGGCACCAGAACAACGTCGCGCGCATCGACGCCTATCCCTTCGATCCGTACCGCGACCAGATGTGGCGGATGGTCCCCGGCCTCGCCGACTCGGCCGGGGTGTCGTTCGAGTCGGTGAACTACCCCGGCAGCTACCTGCGGCACTACAACTACGAGCTGCGGCTCGCCGCCAACGACAACACCGCGACGTTCCGCGCCGACGCCACCTTCTACCGCACCGCCGGCCTGGCCGACTCGGCGTGGACGTCGTTCCGCTCCTACAACTACCCCGACCGCTACATCAGGCACTACGACTACCTGCTCCGCATCGACCCGTTGAGCGCGTCCTCCAGCTCCGTCGACCGGCAGGACGCCACCTTCCGCATCACTTCCTGACGGCGCGTCCATGCCGTCCGCACTTGAATATCATGCCTTGCAATATATGATGGGCGCATGACATCACGGCCGATCACCGAACCCGCCTTTCTCGTCCTCACCGCACTGGTCGACGAGCCGCGGCACGGCTACGGCATCGCGCAGGAGGTGGAGCGGCTCTCCGGAGGGCGCGTCCAGCTCAAGATCGGCACCCTGTACGGCGTGCTCGACCGGCTCGCGGCCGACGCCCTGGTGGAGCCCGACCGGGAGGAGGTGCGGCAGGGGCGGCTGCGCCGCTACTACCGCCTGACCGACGAGGGGGCGCGGGCGCTGGAGGAGGAGGCCGTCCGGCTGGCCGACAACGCCCGCCGCGCCGTCGAGCGGCTGCGCCTCCGGCAGGCGGGAGGCCTGGCGTGAGCGTGCTGGAGGAACGCTACCGGCGGGTGCTCCGGCTGCTGCCCGCGTCCTACCGGGCGCGGCGCGAGGAGGAGATGGTCTCCGCCTTCCTCGACGGCGCCCGGCGCGCGGAGACGGGACTCGACGACCAGCGGGTGCGGTGGGCGGAGATCGCCGGCGTGGCCGCGCTCGCGCTGCGGGTGCGGCTCGGCGGCCCCGGCTCACCGCCGGGGGAGTACGCCACGGGAGAGGCGGTCCGGGGGGCCGCGATCCTCGGCCTGGTCTTCTGGACGATGGCCGGCACGCTGTTCGCCGCGCAGACGGTGCTCACGTACGGCGTCGTCGCGGGCGTGCTCCCCGACGGGCTCATGGGAATCGGCGACCCCGGGTCGCCCGAGCGGCTGCGTCAGGTGCTGTCCGGCCTCGCGCCGCTGTTGTGGGCCGCGAGCCTCGGAGCGCTCGTCGCCGGCCGGGCGGGCACGGCCAAGGCGTCGGCCTGGGCGGCCCTGGTCCTGCCGTACGCGCTGGAACCCGCGACGGCCGGCGGCCCGGCCCGGGTCGTGGGGCTCCTGACGGCGCTGCCGGCCCTGGTGACGGTGCTGGCGCTGACGGCCGGGTTCCACCGCGACGCTCCGCCGCCGCGCCTGCGCGGTGCGGCGGCCGCGCGGGTCGTCGCCTTCCCGGCCGCGGCGGGCGTCCTGCTCGCCCTGGCCGTCGGCGTGCTCGGCGCGGCGGCGAGAGCCGGAGGCGAACCGACCCCGCTCATGCTGCAGCCGTGGCTGTGGCTCGACCCACAGGGCCTCGCCTGCGTCTCGCTGCTCGCGGTGACGGCGTGGTGCGTGGCCCGGCGCCGGTCCGCACTCCGGGCTTCCGCCACCCCCGCCCCGGTCTCCGCGCCGCCGGTCGTGGCCTCCGGCTCCGTCGCGCCCGCGGCGGCGATCCTGGTCGTGCCCGCCGTGGTGGCCCGAGCCGCCACCCTGCACCCGGGCGCGGAGGGGTACCTCACCGGCCTGATCACCCTCGTCGGGTCCCTGCAACTGGTCCTGCTCCTGGCGTGCGGGGTCACGCTCGTCGCTCTCGCCGTACGGACGCGCGGGACGACGGCGCGGGACGACCTCACCGGCACCCGCGAGCAGCCCGGCTGACGAAACCGGATGCCGGAAACTCGCATATTCGACGACCTGGGAGACGGGTGTTCCGGCTGGATCGATATTTGTTGTCGTGCGGGACCGCAACGCCCAGACCGCCATCTGGGACGTCGCCGGTCAGCAGCCGCAGGTCCAGGCACGCAGCTTCGCGATGGTGCACGGAGCGGTGTACGACGCGGTGAGCGCGATCGCCGGCGCTCCCTATCGGCCGTACCTGGTCGCACCGGCCGCCGACGGCACGGAATCGACGGACGCGGCCGTCGCGACCGCCAGCTACCTGGTGCTGCGAGCGCTGTTCCCCGACCAGCAGGCGAGGTTGAGAACGCAGTACGACGAGTCGCTGGGCGCGATACGCGAAGGCGCCGCGAAACAGCGGGGAATCACCGTGGGCACCCAGGCCGCCGACGCGATGATCGCGGCGCGGCGGGACGACGGGGCGTTCGGCGACCGGACCTGGCCGGTGGGCGCCCGGCCCGGTCAGTGGCGGCCGGCGCCGCCCGCGTTCCCTTCAGCGGCTACAGCGCCGATTCGGGTACCACCAGGTATTTCCGGGGTTTCTCCCAGGCGCTCGCCGAGGTCGTCGAGGCCCGCGTCTGGGGCGGCATCCACACCCGCACGGCGGACGAGCGGGGCGCGAAGATCGGCGCGCAGGTCACCGCCTACATGGTCGCGCACTACTTCACGCCGAGGCCGGGGAGCCGGTAGGGCCCAGCGGCTCCGCCTAACGGTGGTGACGGTGGGAGTGGCGGTGGGGGTGCCACGGGGAACGGACGGGGGCGGTGGCCGCCGACGTGGCGACACCGCTCTCGTAGCCGGGGGCCGAGGCCGTCACCCGTACGGAGAGCCGCGTGCCTCGGTCGCGGCCCGTGACATGGTAGGCCCGCCCCGTCGCGCCCCTGATCTTCGCGCCGTCGCGCAGCCACTGGTAGCGGATCCTCTTCGGCGAGGGCGTCCACGCGCCGGGAGAGGCCGTCAGCCGCCGGCCCACCCACGGGACGCCGCGCACCACCGGGGGCGCCGTGCTGACCAGGGCGGACGGCCGCGCGTCGTGCAGGTCCACGTCGGCCGCCCGGACGAACACCTGCCGGTGGGCGTACCAGAGCTGGTAGTACCGGTCCTGGCCGGTGACGTCGGTGCGGTCGCCCGGGGCCGACCCGTCGAACGACGTCGCCCGGTAGTAGTCCGTCACCACGTCGTCGTCGCTCACCGCGTACGTCTGCCCGGCGGGGATCGTGTACTCCAGGGGCGAGACCGCCTGCACGGGGACATCGGTCCCGGTGTACGCCGCCGATTCGGGATAGGCGCGGCCGTAGACGGCGGCGGGACCGGTCGCGCCCGCCTTCACGGTGACCGTCTTCGCCGCCGCCTGGAGCACGACGGGCCGGTCGGCGGGGTTGTGCAGCCAGGCGAGTGAACCCGCCCACCACACGCCCAGCCAGTCGCCCCGCACCTCCGCGACGACGAGCTTGTGCCCGGAGACGACGCGCGCGCTGACGTCGCTCACGTACGTCGTGCCGGCCTCGCCGGCGGGCTTCCAGCCGGGGTCGGCGGCGAGCGGGGCGTCCTCCGACGGCGCCTGGCGGAGCGGCAGGAAGTTCGTGCCCGCTCCCGGGACGCACTCCGGCGAGGGCGGCGACGCCGCGGCGCAGCCGGTGAGCGGCTGCCGATTGTCCTGGTATCCGGTGCGGACCTCCACGACGTCGCCGGCCGAGACCTGGGTCGTGGCCGCCCGGCCGCCGCCGATCGGCGCGCCGAGGAGCTCGAAGTAGTGGTCCCAGTCCCAGTACGGCCCCGGGTCCCAGTGCATGCTCTTGGTCGTGCCCGCGACGGTGCCCGGCACCTGGTCGTGGCCGATGACGTGCGCCCGGTCGAGCGGGATGCCGTACGTCGCGGCGAGGTGCTTCACCAGCGTCGCCGAGGTCTGGTACGCCGACTCGGTGTACCAGGTCGCGTCACCGGCGAAGCCCTCGTGCTCGACGCCGATGGAGTGCATGTTGACGTACCAGTTGCCGGCGTGCCAGCCCACGTCCTTCGGGTCGAGGTGCTGGGCGACGTGGCCGTCGGAGGAGCGGATCGTGTAGTTCCACGCGAGGTACGCCGGGTCCTGCACGAGCCGCACCGAAGGGTCGTAGTAGCCCTCGGTGTCGTGGATGACGATGTAGTCCAGCTTCGGCCCGCCGGACCCGGTCCGATCGGCGATGTCGTGGTTGCCGTACTTGGTGGTGTTGTCCGGATCGGTGGGCGTGAGCTTGGCGTACGGCGCGGGGATCGCCTCACAGCCGAGATCCTCCGGGCAGCCGGTGTCAGGGGCGGCGGCGGTCTCGGCCGGGGGGAGCGGGACCGACTCGTCGGCGGGGAGCGTCACCGTCTGGCCGTCGGCCGTGACCCGGCTCTCGCCGCCGCGCAGGGTCTGGTAGACCTGCCGGACGAAGTCGTGCCCGGCGCCGAAACGCCCGACGGCGTCCCGCCAGGCGGCCAGGTCGCCGCCGCTCCGGAGGCCGTCCCGCCGCGGGTTCTCGCGCTGGTAGGAGGCGAGCAGCGCCGCGCCGCCGCACACACCCGCGTTCGGCACGCGCCTGAGGGCGTCGGCCGTCAGACCGGTCAGCTCGGCCGCCCGCGTGATCTGGCTCTTCGCCTCGGCCACGCGGCCCTTGTCCGCGCCGGTGCCCGGGCCGGGCGTACGGTCGCTCAGGTCGAAGACGCCGTAACCGCCGTCCGCGCTGGGCCGGCCCGAGTGGTCGTCCCACCGGGAGAGCATGTAGGAGACGGCCTTGAGCAGCGGCTCCGGCACACCGGTGTCCCGGGCCGCCGCGGCGAAGGCGGCGTCCCGGGTGGGCGCGGACAGCGTCGCCGCGCACGAGACCTGTGCCCCGGACTGTGCGCCGGTCGCGGAGGCGGGCGCCGCGGACACTGCGGACGCTGCGGACACCGGGGGCATCGGGGGCATGGCGGGCAGCAGCAGCGCCGCGACGGCCAGGGCCGCGCTGCGGGTCGCGCGTCTCACGTGGCGGGCCTCTTCCTGCTGGGTTTCCTGCGGGGATTTCCTACTCGCGTTCCTGCCGGGTCTCCGCCGGCGGCGGACCGGGTGAAGCACATCCCGGACGGGTACGCCGTGCCACCGGGTTGGCGGAATCTCGCCAAGATCGTAACCGAGTATGGACACGCCGAGTCAGGAAATATCCCTTTTCACGGATCACCGGTCCCGGAAGGGGTCAGACGACGCGCCAGGGGGCGGCGGTCTCCTCCCTGAACGTAAGCCCGTTGCCGGGGGCGGCGCGGTCGACCGGCGCCTCGCCGCCCACCGGCGAGGCGGCCCCGTCGAACACCATGCTCTCGATCCGCACGTGGTCGTGGAACCACTCCAGGTGCCGGAGGTTCGGCACCGCGGCCGCGACCGCCAGGTGCTGGTGCGGGGCGCAGTGCCCGGAGACCTCCAGCCCGTGGGCGGCGGCGACGGCCGCCGCGCGCAGGAACTCGCTGATCCCGCCGCACCGGGTGACGTCGACCTGCAGGCAGTCCACGTACGGCGCCATGCGGGCGAAGTAGACGAGGTCGTAGCCGTACTCCCCGGCGGTCACGTCGGCCCGCACGAGATCGCGGACGAGCCCGAGGCCCGGCAGGTCGTCGGAGGAGACCGGCTCCTCGAACCACCGCACGTCGAGATCGGCGGCCCGGTCCAGCAGCCGCACGGCCTGCTTGCGGGTGTAGGCGCCGTTGGCGTCGACGAACAACTCGGCGTCGTCGCCGATGGTCCGCCGTGCGGCGGCCATGCGTTCCAGGTCCCGCCCGGGGCGCCGCCCCCACGACTCCCCGATCTTGATTTTGACGCGGGGGATGCCCAGCTCGTGGGCCCAGTGGGCGAGCTGCCGGTGCTGCCGTTCCGCGTCGTAGGTGGTGAAGCCGCCGCTGCCGTACACCGGCACGGTGGCGCGGGCCCCGCCGAGGAGGCGGGCCAGCGGCAGCCCGTGCCGGCGCGCCTTGAGGTCCCACAGGGCGTTGTCGGCCGCCGACAGCGCCAGCCCGGCGATCCCGGGCCGTCCCGCGTTGCGGATCGCGCGGGCCATCGCCGTCCACGCGCCCGGCACGTCGTCCGGGTCGAGATCGGCGACGGCGGGGGCCAGCACGTCCGTCACCACCGACGCGGTGGCGGCGGGGCCGTAGGTCCAGCCGAGCCCGCGCACGCCGCCGGCGCCCGCGTGGACGACCACGATCGTCGTGCTCGTCCACGCGAGCGTCCCGTCGGCCTCGGGGAAGTCGGCCGGGATCGTGTACGCCCGCGCGCTGAGCCGTGCGGGCGTTTCGGGCCCGGTCGTCACCGGCTCACCTCCGCAGCAGCCGCCGCCCCGCGAGCAGCGCGCCGCCCGCCACGGCCGCGGCGGTCGCGACGGCGGCGGCGGTCGCGGCGGCCCGGGCCGCCGCCGAGGGCGGCGCGGGCCGGAGGGCGTAGGTCTCCTCCGGGCACGGCGTGTCCCCCCGGTCGCCGCGCAGCCCGGCGCGCAGCAACTCGGCCAGGTGCATCGCGCGGCGGCCGTCCGCGTCGCCCTGGTCGATCTGCGTACGGCAGCTGAACCCGTCGGCGAGCAGCACCGTGCCGGGATCGGCCTGCCGTACGGCGGGCATCAGCACCCGTTCGGCGCAGGCCTCCGACACCTCGTAGTGCCCCTTCTCGAACCCGAAGTTCCCCGCCAGGCCGCAGCAGCCGGAGTCGAGCACCTCGGCGTCCACCCCAATGGCGTCGAGCAGCGCCTCGTCGGCCCGGTGCCGCATGACCGCGTGCTGGTGACAGTGCACCTGCACGAGCGCCTCGCGCGGCACCCTCGGCGGCTTCCATCCCGGTGTGCGGTCGTGCAGCAGTTCGGCGAGCGTCACCGTGTGGCCGGCGAGCCGCCGCACGTCCTCGTCGTCGGGGAACAGTTCCGGCGCGTCGCCGCGGAAGACGGCGGTGCAGCTCGGCTCCAGGCCGACCACGAGCGTGCCCACCCGCAGATGCGGCCGCAGTTCGTCGAGCGTACGGCGCAGCACCTTCTTGGCCGTCGTGAGCTGGCCGGTGGAGATCCAGGTGAGGCCGCAGCACACGGCGCGGTCCGGCACGCGCACCCGCCACCCGGCCGACTCCATCACCTCGACCGCCGCCCGCGCGACCTCGGGGTGGAAGTGGTCGCTGAAGGTGTCGGGCCACAGCACGACCTCCCCGCGCGACCCGTCGCCGGCCGGTTCGCGGCCCGCGAACCACTCCCGGAAGGTCCGCGGCGCGAACAGCGGCAGCTCCCGCCGCCGGTCCACCCCAGCGGCGGCCTTCGCCAGCCGGGCCGTCCCCGGCGCGTGCGACAGCGCGTTGGCCACCCGCGGCGCGTACGCCGCGAGCCTCGCCCACACGGGCAGCCACCCCATCGAGTAGTGGGCGCGCGGGCGCGGCCGCCCCTCGTAGTGGTGGGACAGGAACTCCGCCTTGTACGTCGCCATGTCGACGTTGACCGGGCAGTCGGACTTGCAGCCCTTGCAGGCCAGGCACAGGTCGAGCGCCTCGTGGACGGCCCGCGACCGCCAGCCGTGCGCCACCGCGCCGCCCCGCGCCGTGCCGTCCAGCATCTCGAACAGCAGCCGGGCCCGGCCCCGGGTGGAGTGCTCCTCGGCCCGGGTGACCATGTAGGACGGGCACATCACCCCGCCCTCGTGACGGCGGCAGTTGCCCACGCCGACGCACCGCAGCACCGCGCGGCCGAAGCTGCCCCCGTCGTGGGGATACCCGAAGTGCGTGGCCACGTCGCCGTGGTTGTAGTCGGCGCCCAGCCGCAGCAGGTGGTCGAGCGGGTACGGCGCGGCCACCTTGCCGGGGTTCATCCGGTCGCCGGGGTCGAAGATCGCCTTGAACCGGCCGAACGCCTCGACGAGTTCGTCGCCGAACATCTTCGGCAGCAGTTCCGCGCGGGCCTGCCCGTCGCCGTGCTCACCCGAGAACGACCCGCCGTACGCGACCACCAGGTCGGCGGCCTCCTCCAGGAAGGAGCGGAACGCCGCCACCCCCTCGGCCGACGTGAGGTCGAACGGGATGCGGCAGTGCACGCAGCCCTGCCCGAAGTGCCCGTAGACCGAGGTCTGCCCGTAGCCGTACCTCTCGAACAGCCGGCTGAGATCGCGCAGATAGTCGCCCAGCCGGTCGGGGGAGACCGCGGAGTCCTCCCAGCCCGGCCAGGTGTCGGGCAGCCCGGGCACGCGGGCCGTCGCGCCGAGGCCCGACTCCCGGATCTGCCACATCTGCTCTTCCAGCTTCGGGTCGTCGAAGACGGCCACGCCGGCGTCGCCGCGCCGCCTGCCGAGCGACCGCAGCACCTCCTCGGCCCTGCGGTCGGCGTCGTCCTTGTCCTCGCCGCCCATCTGGATCAGCAGCCACGCGCCGCCCTCCGGCAGCTTCTTCAGCGCCTCGGCATTGAGGTGGACCTCGCGCTGGTAACGGATCAGCTTGTCGTCGATGCCCTCCAGGGCGATCGGCCGGTGCGGCAGGACCGCCGGCACGGCGTCCCCGGCGGCGGCGATGCCGGGGAAGGCCACGTACGCCATGGTGCGCGCCCTGACCACCGGGATCAGCTTCAGCCTGGCCCGCAGCACCGTGACGAGGGTGCCCTCGGAGCCGATCAGGGCCTGGGCCACGTTGAAGCGCTTCTCGGGCAGCAGGCTGTCGAGGTTGTAACCGGACACCCGCCGCGGGATGTGCGGGTAGCGGGTGCGGATCGGCTCCAGGTACGTGTCGCGCAGCGCCCGCAGCCGGGCGTAGACCTCGGCCTTCCGGCCGCCCTGCCGCTGGATCGCCGCGTACTCCTCGTCACCGGTCTCGCCCACCCACATCCGGGTGCCGTCGTAGAGGAGCACCTCCATCTCGGCGATGTTGTCCACGACCTTGCCGGCCCGCTGGGCGGTCGCCCCGCAGGAGTTGTTGCCGATCATCCCGCCGATCGTGCAGTGGTTGTGCGTGGAGGGCCTCGGGCCGAACTCCAGGCCGGTGCCGAGCAGCCGCTCGTTGAGGACGTCCAGCACGATGCCCGGCTCCACCAGGCAGGTGCGGTTCTCCGGGTCGACCTCCAGCAGCCGGTCGCAGTGTTTGGACCAGTCGATCACCACGGCGGTGTTCACGCACTCCCCGGCGAGGCTGGTGCCGCCGCCCCGGGACAGCAGGGGCGCGCCGTGCCGGCGGCAGACCGCCACCGCCGCCACCGCCGCGTCGACCGTACGGGGGACCACCACCCCGAGGGGCACCTGGCGGTAGTTGGACGCGTCGGTGGAGTAGGCGCCGCGCATCGTCGCGTCGAAGCGGACCTCGCCGTCCACCGCCTCCCTGAGGTCGCGTTCGAGCGCCGCGAGATCCACCCGGCCGCCGCCGGGCGGAGGAGGCACCGTCACGGGGTCGGGCAGGAGGTGCAGTGTCTCCGTCATGACAACAGCTCGTTGATCTTGTCGCGGGCGACGGCGGCCAGCGTGCTCGCCTTGTGCGGCTGACCGCGCAGGAACGCCTCGGCGAAGTGCTTGGCCTGGTCGTACTTGACCCTGCCGGGCATGGGCGGCTCGTTGGGGTCGACGTCGCAGTCGACCAGGGCGGGGCCGTCGTGGGCGAGCGCCTCGCGGATCGCGCCGGGCAGGTCGCCGGGGTCCTTGATCTTCGCTCCGTACGCCCCGCAGGCGCGGGCCCAGGCGGCGAAGTCGGCCTCGGGCCGCTGGTGGCGTACGGCGTACTCCGGGTAGCCGAGGATGATCTGCTCCCACAGGATCTGCCCGTAGGAGTTGTTGTTGTTGACGACGACCTTGATCGGCAGGCCGTGCCGGACGGCGGTGAGGAAGTCGGCCATGAGCATGGCGAAACCGCCGTCGCCGACGAAGGCGACCACCTGCCGGCCCGGATAGGCGTGCTGGATCCCGATCGCGTACGGCAGGCCGGGGGCCATCGTGGCGAGGTTGCCCGACAGGTAGAACTCCCGGCCGCCGCGGATCGTCCAGTGCCGGGCGGCCCAGGTGGCGATCGTGCCCGAGTCGCAGGTCAGGATCGCGTCGCCGGCCGCGGCCTCGTCCACGCACCCCATGAGGTACTGCGGGGCGATGGGGTCGCGGGAGGGGTCCTGCAGCGCCTTCATGTCCGAGCGCCAGTCGTCCATCTTCCGCTGGTACTTCTCCAGGAACGACCGGTCCTTGGCCTCGTCCAGCATCGGCAGCAGCGCCTGGAGGGCGAGTTTCGCGTCGGCGGCGACCGGCGCCTCGGTGGGCCTCCGGATGCCCAGCAGGGTGGGGTCGGCGTCGATCTGCACGACCCGGGCCTGCCCCTCCGGCGGCAGATACTTCCCGTACGGGAAGGAGGTGCCGATCATGAACAGCGTGTCGCACTCCTCCATGAGCTCCTCGCTGGGCGCGGTGCCGAGGAGGCCCAGCCCGCCGGTGGTCAGCGGGTGGTCGTCGGGCACCGTGAACTTGCCCGGCAGGGTCTTCACGATCGGGCTCGCGAGCTTCTCGGCGACGGCCAGGACCTCGTCGCGGGCGTGGCGGGCGCCGACCCCGACCAGCATGGCGATCTTGCCGCCCTGCCGCAGCACGTCGGCGGCGCGGGCCAGTTCGTCCTCGGCGGGCCGCAGCGGCGCAACCGAGCGGTTGGGCATGCTGGCCGGCGGGGTGCCGGGGCCGACGTGCCGGTAGGGGTCCTCGGCCGCGGCGGCGACCTGGATGTCGTTGGGGAAGGTCAGGTGGGAGACCGTCCGCCTGGTCAGCGCGTTGCGTATGGCGAGGTCCACCACCCCCGGCATCTGCTGCGGGTTGGTGATCATCAGGTTGTACGCGGCCAGGTCCTGGTAGAGCCGGTCGAGATGCACTTCCTGCTGGTAGTGGGTGCCGAGGACGGAGGTCTCCTGCATGCCGGTCAGCGCCAGCACCGGGACGTGGTCCAGCTTGGCGTCGTACAGCCCGTTGAGCAGGTGGATCGCGCCGGGGCCGGAGGTCGCGGCGCACACGCCGAGCCTGCCGGTGGCCTTGGCGTAGCCGGTGGCCATGAACGCGGCGGCCTCCTCGTGGTGGACCAGGATGAAGCGGATCTTCTCCCGTTGCCGCCGGAAACCCTCCATCAGGCCGTTGATGCCGTCACCGGGGAGCCCGAAGATCGTGTCGACTCCCCACTCCACCAGCCGTCTGGCCAGGCTCTCACCGACGATCTCAGTCATCTGCCTCTCCGTTCGGGTAGACCGTGCACGGATCGGGCCGGCGGCGGCCGCGACGGCCGTGCCACCGCGCCCCGCCGCGTCGAGGTCTTTCGAGGTTCCGCGGCTTCGAGCGGCTCGCCGGTCGCCCTTCCCGATGCCGCTCCTCCCAAACGGCGCGGCCCCCGCGACACGGCCATTTGCGGACGGCGAAAGGTGTGCTTAACAGGCATTTTGCCTGATGCAACTTTTTTCGCGCGCGGGTGCCGTGGGGGAGCCGCCGGAACACGGGAGAGCCGCCCCCACACGGGTGCGGGGGCGGCTCCGCCGTACGGCCGGACGCCTGGTCAGGAAGGCGCCCGGCCGAAGGTCATGCGCGGATCACGCGCGGATCGGGCAGGGGCTCAGTTGCGCAGGCTCCACTGCTGGTTGGTTCCGCCGTTGCAGGCCCAGAGGATGAGCTTCGTGCCGTTGGCGGTGGCGGCCGAGTTGGCGTCCAGGCACAGCCCCGACTGCACGCCGGTGATCGTGCCGTTGGAGTTGACGTTCCACTGCTGGTTGGTTCCGCCGTTGCAGTCCCAGATGACCACCTGGGTGCCGTTGGTCGTGCCCTTCGCGTAGGCGTCGAGGCACTTGTTGCCGTACACCTGGAGCTCCTTGCCGGAGGTGGCGGTCCAGCGCTGGTTGCTCTGGCCGCTGCAGTCCCACAGCTGCACCTGGGTGCCGTTGGTGGTGCTGCTGTTCGGCACGTCGACACAGCGGCCGGACTGGCCGCCGACGATCTGCTGTCCGGTGCCCGGGTTGCCGCCGCCCGTGGCGTAGCCGGCGGCGACGATGTTCGCCTGCACCGCGTCCTCGGTGGCCGCCGTCGGGTAGCCGGAGGTCATCACGCCCTCGTAGAAGGTGCCGCGGGCGCCGATGCTGTTGTCACCCCCGATGCCGAGGATGATGGCCCCTTCCTTCTTCATCGGGTTGTAACCCGCGACGTTGGGACGCACGCCGTCGTAGAAGGTGCCCAGGCCGCCCGACTGCGCGTTGCCGCCCCGGATGGCCCAGTGGTTCGGCTCGCCCTTGATGATGGCCGTCAGGAAGCGGTGGCTGATGCTCGGGTCGCCCGCGTTGTACTTCTGGTTGACGCCGGAGAACAGGCCGTTCTCCAGGTCGGCCATGATCCACGGGCCGTTGCCGGCGCCGTAGCCCCAGACCTTGATGTTGCCGAAGTAGATGGCCTCCATCGTGCCGTTGCCGTTGTCACGGCTGTTGGTCTCGGCGTTGCCGTAGTCGAAGCAGCAGCCGCCGTTGTAGTGGGTGCCGTCGAAGACGGCGTACATGCCCTCCGGCTGGTCGCCCTTGGCGACGCCGTTGGTGGCGTTGTTGCGGTAGCCGGTGCCGGGCGCGACGTAGACGCCGTACGCCTTCTGGCCGCCGACCGTGATCGGCGCGGCGGTCGCGTTGGCGAGGTTGTCGTACCCGCCCGCCGCCGGGCCGGAGAAGCCGCCGGGAGGCGCCTGGGTGAGGCGGTTGTTGCGGCCCGACTGGTCGTAGATGATCGTGATCAGGCAGGTCGTCCCGGCGCAGAACGAGTCCTGGGTCGCGGCGTTGGCGACTCCTCCGGCGCTCAGCACGCCGATGTCCCGGGTGGTGTTGTCCGAGGAGCGGCGCACCTGGTAGAGCGGGCCGTTGTAGCTCGCGTACAGGGCGCGGGTCGTGCTGTGCGCCGCGACACAAGGGGTGCCGCCCGCGGCGTAGATGTCACACGGACCCTGCGTCGCGGCCTCCGTCGGTGCGGAGAGACCGGCCAGCAGACCGGCCGTGAGCGTGATCGCCGAGCCCGCGGCCAGCGATGCCGTCTTCAGGCGTCGTAATGCGGAGATCATGATGACCTTGGTGCCTTTCTGGTGGGGGGTGACTCTGGCTGACGTGCGTACCATCCTTGTTAGCGCTAACATTCACAACTGTGAACCGCCGCCTCACAGTCATGCGTGGGGATCGGTGCTCAGTTTTGACTTCTGACTCTCCCGCGTCAAGGCCCGATTTCCGGCCGGGGCGAAAGTTCCACGACCGCGGCCGTCGCGGGCCCACCCCTCTTGACGCGCCCGCCGGCAGGCGATCACAGTGGCGGCAGACGTCCGCCGTGCCCGCCGCCGGCGCGCGTCGTCGCGAGGGGTGGCCGATGCGATCGGTCGGTCAGTAGACGTAGGGCCAGCCCGCGCTGTCCCAGCCCAGCTTGTTGATGCCGAGACGCGAGGATCCGTCGTCGGCGTACCAGTGGTAGAAGAGGATGTCCCCGTCGTTGTCGGCGAGGACGGCCTGGTGGCCGGGGCCGTGGATGCTCCCGTGCCCGGCCAGCACCTGCGTGCCGCCTCCCGAGGTCATCGCGGTCCCGTTGCGGTCGACGTACGGGCCGGTGACCGAGGTGGAGCGGCCCACCATGATCCGGTACGTGCTCGACGCGCCCTTGCAGCACAGGTCGAAGGAGACGAACTGGTAGTAGTAGCCGCCGTGCCGGTAGATGAACGGCGCCTCGGTCGCACCGCCGTTACGGCCCGAGATGCTGAGAACGGTGCTGTTCAGCCGCTTTCCGGTCGCCGGGTCGAGCTGGACCATCTTGATCCCCGACCAGAACGAGCCGAAGTCGAGCCACCAGCGGCCCTGGTCGTCGACGACGAGGTTGGGGTCGATGGCGTTCCAGTTGTCCGAGGTGTTCGACTCGATGACCAGGCCCTGGTTCGTCCACGACCCCGATGCCCCGGTCGTGCTCGTCGCCAGGAAGATCCCCGAGTGGTTGGAGCCGAAGGTCGAGGCCGCGTAGTACATGTAGTACCTGCCGTTGAGGTACGTGATGTCCGGCGCCCACAGCGTGTTGCTGCCGTTGGTGTAGGCATGGGTCCACGAGGCCCCGCCGGGGAACGCGACGCCCGCGTTGCGCCAGGCGGTCCGGTCGGTCGAGGTCTTGAGCGCGATGTTGTCGCCGGTGTACGCGAGCAGGTAGGAGCCGTCCGGCTTCTTGGTCACCTCGGGGTCGTGCGCGCCGACGTCACCGGTGACGTAGCCCGGGTCGGGGTAGGCGACGAGCTTGACGAGCTGCCACTGCTGGTTGGCGCCGTTGAGGTCGGTGTACTGGGAGATGCGGCCGGCGTCGGCGGTGGACCACTCCCAGACTTCGAGGGCCTTGCCGCTGTTGCGGTTGATGAACTTGACGTAGCCGCTGTCGGTGTCGACGACCCGGAACTGCTGGTTGGTGGCGTTCTTGTCGGTGTACTGGATGACGTCGGCCCCGTCGGCGGTCGAGCGGCCGGAGATGTCGACGACCTTGCCGCTGTGCCGCGACTTGAGGCGGTAGTAGCCGCCGCCGGAGTCGACGAACTGCCACTGCTGCCAGGCCCCGTCGTTGCGGGAGTACTGCACCAGTGGCGCGCCGTCGTTGGTGGCCCAGTTGTAGACGTCCAGGACCTTGCCGCTGTTGCGGTTGACCAGCACGTACGACGCGTTCGTGTCGATCGTCGCCGCCCGGGCCGGGCCGGTCAGGACGAGCCCGAGGCCCAGGGCCAGGAGCAACGTGAGCGCCGACGCCAGAGCGCCGCGCACCGGTGAACGGGCGTTCATCGGAAACCTCCTATTGTTAGCGTTAACACATCGATGCGTGAATGCCGGAGCCCCCATGTGCGGCGGCCGGACCGCCTCGTGAGCTCGTGCTCGTGACCGGTGGCCCGGTGAGGCGCGCTTGTAGGCTGCGGATCGTGAGCGGCGAGACCGACCTGCGTGAACTGCTGACCACGATGCGCCCGCGGCCGAATCCGGGGCGCTACGTGTTCACCACCGTCGACGGCGAGATCCCGCCCGGGGTCCGTCCCGTCGTCACGGTGGCGGAGGACGAAGGACTCACGCTGGTCGTGCCGCAGCGGGACGCCGACGCGGCGGGACTGAAGTACGACTACGTCGCCGGGTGGATCACGCTGGGGGTCCACTCGGCGCTCGACGCGGTCGGGCTGACCGCCGCCGTCGCGCGGGAGCTCGCCGCGGCGGGCCTGAGCTGCAACGTCGTCGCCGGTTTCCACCATGATCACCTCTTCGTGCCGTACCGGCAGGCCGCCCGGGCGGTGCGCCTGCTGGAGGACCTGTCGCGACGGTCGGGCCGGCCCCGGCGGCGGGAAGGGGAGCCGCCGCCGGGACCGGACGTCATGGACGTCATGGAGGGCGCGGACCGGGTCTACCGGTAGACGATGTCCGACGACGAGTAGAGGCAGTTGACGCCGTCGGCGCCGCTGCCGATCCGCGTCGGCTCCCCGCTGGTCACGCCCTTGTACTTGTCGCAGACGACGACCTTCCTGCTTCCGTCGTTCACGATCGTGATCTGGGAGAAGCGCGCCGTGTCGCCGTAGTTGGTGTTGATGCCGGCGAGGACCTTGCCCGGCGTGGTCGCGGTCACGTTCTGGATGACGACGTTGCGCTTGTACTGCTTGGAGCAGTTGCCGCACGACCGGTAGAGCTTGCCGAAGTTCTGCACCTGGAAGTTCTTGATGACCATGGTGCCCGGGCCGTTGTGCTGGAAGACCTTGTCGCTGGCCGCCCTCGCGCCGCCGCCGTCGACGGTCATCGTCTGCGACGACGAGGTGCCCTTGAAGGTCGCGGCGTCCTCGCCGACGTCCTCCCACCACACGTTCTGCAGCGTGCAGGTGCCCGTGCAGTGGATGCCGTCGGCCGCCGGGGAGCCGAGGACGACGTTCTTCAGCACGGCGCCGTCGGCCAGCTTGAAGATCGGCGACTGGCCCTCCTGCTGACCGCCGGAGCCGAGGGCGCCGGTGCCGTAGTAGCGCTTGAGCTTCCCGTCGTACGTCCCCGAGACGCTGATCGTGGCGCCGACGGCCTGCTGGCCGCTCGGGGACGGCCAGGAGGCCAGCCGCGCCGCCGCCGGGGCGGCGGCGGGGACCGCCGACGCGGAGGCGCTGAAGGCCGGAGCGGCCGTCAGCGCCATCCCCGCCGCCGAGGCGGCGAAGAGCGCCGTACGGAGTCTTGCGAACGTGGTCAATGCACACTCCAGTGAGGGACACGGAGGCGAGGCCGCCGTGTGCGGTGGTGCCGGCCGAGGTTCCCCGGTCGGCTTGTTCGCGTGTGTGAGCCGTACGCAGATGGAGGAACAGGCTGGGGAACGACGGATCCGTGGATCCGGTCACCTGTTCGCCTCCGGTGCTCGCGGCGCGGCGTTCCCGCCCGGTTCACACTGATCGAGCCGTGGACGTGACGGTCCAGGCACGTGAAACCCACGGCCCGCCGCGTCGCCGGAGGCGGCACGCGTGCCACTTCCGGCGACCCCCGCCACCACCACCGACCAGGCAGGGGAGCCGTCTCGGGACAGTGTGAAAACGACCATGAAAGGTGTCAAGGCACGAAAAGCCTGCGTGCGCTCCGCCGCTCCCGGCGCGCTGACGGGCCGGGGCTACGGGCCCGGAAGCCGCACTGGTACGGCGCGCGCCGGGCCACCGGTGTGCGGTGGCGGGTCCGCCCCGCGTCGCGGGCCGATCCTCTGGAAGTTTCAGGGATCTTCGCCCGGGCCGCCGTCCCAGGGTGAGCCGGCACGCGCTCTCTCCCGGCCTCGGGGGAGGATAGGTTGGCTCCCGATCATGTGCGCGAGGCTGGGAGGTGCGGGACGTGGTGCCGTCCGTGCTCGGCGGTCGTTACGAGCTGGAGGGGCTGATCGGCCGGGGCGGGATGGGCGAGGTCTGGCGGGGCCGGGACCTGCGGGCCCACCGCCCCGTCGCGGTCAAGATCCTCGCGCCGCAGGTCGCCGGGGTCGCGTCACGGGAGCGCTTCGCCCGCGAGGCCCGGGCCGCCGCCCGGATCGTCCACCCCAACGTGGTGACTGTGCTGGACATCGGTGAGGAGGACGCCCGGCCGTACCTGGTGATGGAACTGCTCACCGGCCGCAGCCTGGCCGACGAACTGGCCGACCGGGGCCGATACTCCGTGGCGGAGGCGTGCGACCTGACGAGCCAGGCCGCTGCGGGCCTGGACGCCGCGCATCGCGCCGGGGTCGTGCACCGGGACGTCAAGCCCGCCAACCTGCACCGGACGGCGAACGGCGCGCTCAAGGTGGTCGACTTCGGCGTCGCGCAGGTCGCGACGGAGGCGGCGCGGCTCACCGCGGTGGGCGCCGTCGTCGGCACCGCCGCCTACCTGGCTCCCGAACAGATCGAGGGCCGGGGCGCCGGGGCGGCCTGCGACCTCTACGCGTTGGGGTGCGTCTGCTACGAGTTGCTGTGCGGGCACCCGCCGTTCACGGGATCGGCTCCGGAACTGGTGTACCGGCACATCCACCAGGCTCCGGTGCCGCCGAGCCGGCATCGGCCGGAGATCCCCGCCGAGCTGGAGCGGCTGATCATGGCGCTGCTGGCCAAGGACCCCGCCGCCCGCCCCGGAGCGGAGGTCGCGCGCCAGGTCCTGGCCGCCGTAACCCTCACCGCCCCACACCCGGCCGCGAGGCCCCCCGCCGCCGGGGGCGGCGCCCGCGCGGGGGACACCGCGCTGCTGGACGTGCCCTCCTTCGGCGGGCCGCCGCCCGTTGGGCAGGAGTTCGACGGGCCTCGGTACGGCGGGCCGCCGCACGGGCCACTTGATGGGGGGCCATACGGCGGGCCGGCCGGGTCGCCGGCTGCGGGCGGGTCGCCCGAGCGGCGGACGCTCATCCGGCTGGGGGCGGCGGTGGCGGGCCTGGCCGTGATCGTCATCGGGGTGGCGGCGCTGTCCGGCCCCGGAGAGCGGAGCGGGTCCACGGCCGCCCCCACGGCGACGACCACCCGTGCCGAGACCTCGCCCACCCCCACGCGGACCGCCTCGCCGCGCCCGACGCCCGCCACGCCGCGGGCGTCCGGCAGGCCCACGCCCGCGCCCCCCACCCCGGTGCGTCGCGTCTACGGGGGATATCAGGAGTGGCTGGCCGCGTTCGACCACGCCGTACAGGAGCAGGAGAGCCGGGGCGGCATCGAGCAGGGGCTGGCCCGCCGGGCGCACGACACGATCAGGAAGGCGGCCAGGGACCTCCTCCACGACCGGGGCAGAGGCCGGGGGGACAAGGGCGCGAGGCGCGTCTACGACCTGGTCCGCGAGCTGCAGAAGGCGCACCGCGACGGCCGCCTCGCCGACGGCCCGCTGACGAGCTTCCTCGACGCCGGCGTCGGCGTCCGGCCGAACTGACCGTTCCCGGGCCGCCGAATCCCCGGGACGCCCGCGACGCGAGACGCCCGCCACGGCCGCGGCCGCCGGGATCCTCGGGACGCATCAGCCGCGAGACGTCCGGAACCGCCGGGCATACGGGGAGCGAATGCCGGGGGCGGGGGGGTCCCGCGAGGCCTCCGGAGGCGTCAGCGGGGAGGGCGGCGACCGGGCTCTCCGGCCGGGCCGGTGTCTCTGGCCGACCCTGTGTCTCTGGCCGACCCTGTGTCTCTGGCCGACCCTGTGTCTCTGGCCGACCCTGTGTCTCTGGCCGACCCTGTGTCTCTGGCCGACCCGGTGTCGCGGGTCCAGGAGCCGAGCACCAGCAGGGTCTTGGTGCCGGTCACGTCGCCGGCGCGGCGCAGCCGGTCGATCACCTGCTGAAGGTGGCTGAGGTCCCGGACGCGGACGTGGATGAGCGCGTCCGGATCGCCGGCGATCGTGAACACCTCCTGCACCTCGGGCACGTCCGTGGCGGTACGAATGATCTTCGCGACCGGGGTCGTGCCGGGATACCGCAGTTCGGTGAACGCCTCGATGCCCCAGCCGAGCTTGGCGTAGTCGACCCGCACGGTGAAGCCCGTGATGACGCCGATCTCGCGCAGCCGGTCGACGCGCCGCTTCACCGCGGCCACCGACAGGCCGATCTCGGCCGCCATCTCCGAGAAGGTCCTGCGCCCGTCCTCGCGCAGCAGACGTAGCACCTGATGGTCGATCTCGTCTATCTCCGCGATGGGGCCACCTCCGTAACCGACGCAAAGAACAGTACTCATATGAGAGCGATTCTTCATAGTTTTGCGTCGTGGCCGCCGTCTGCCGCGCCGTGCTTGCGTACGGGGCGGGAGATTGCTGTGCTGTGGGTCACCCCCCAGTAGCCCAGGAGGTTCGCGTGAGTGTGAGCATGTCTCC
Source organism: Microbispora sp. H10885 (assembly GCF_014161415.1). Lineage (NCBI taxonomy): Bacteria > Bacillati > Actinomycetota > Actinomycetes > Streptosporangiales > Streptosporangiaceae > Microbispora > Microbispora sp. H10885. The sequence goes on from NZ_JABBWY010000010.1 coordinate 89,677, forward strand.
GCGTCCCGTCTCGCTCGACGACAGGTACGCCGCCGAGAGCGGCACCGTGCTGATGTCGGGCGTCCAGGCGCTGGTCCGCCTGACACTTGAGCAGCGCCGCCTGGACGCCGGGCGCGGCCTGGACACGCGGGTCTTCGTCTCGGGATACCCCGGCTCGCCGCTCGGCGGGGTCGACCTGGAGATGGCGCGGGCCGCGCGGTTCCTGGCGGAGGCGGGCGTGGTGGCCAGACCCGCGCTGAACGAGGAGCTCGCGGCGACGGCGGTCGCCGGCACGCAGTTGCTCGACCAGCTGCCGGGCCGCCGGCACGAGGGCGTGACCGGCTTCTGGTACGGCAAGAACCCCGGCCTCGACCGCGCCGCGGACGCGATCCGGCACGGCAACGTCGCCGGGACGGCGGCGCTCGGCGGCGCGGTGGCCTGGATCGGCGACGACCCCGGCAGCAAGTCGTCGACCGTCCCCAGCACGTGCGAGCCGATGTGCCAGAGCCTGTCGATGCCGCTGTTCGCCCCCGGATCCGTCGCGGAGATCATCGAGCTCGGGCTGCACGCCGTGGCGCTGTCGCGGGCCACCGGGCTGTGGGCCGGGATGAAGATCGTCACCGACGTCGCCGACTCCTCGGCGACAGTCGGCCTCGGGCCGCTCCGCGAGGGCGTCCCCGTGCCGGACCGCACCCCCCGGGGCGCGCCACCCACGCTGGTCGGCCCGGCCTCGCTCGACGCCGAGCACGACATGCTCACCCGCAGGCTCGGCCTGGCCCGCGAGTACGCCCGCGCCCACGACCTCAACCGGGTGACGCACGACGCGCCGCGGGCCACGACGGGCGTGCTCGCGTCCGGCACCTCCTACGCGGTGGTCCTGCGCGCCCTCGCCGACCTCGGCCTGGACGAGACCGCGATGGACGACCTCGGCCTGCGGCTCATCCGGCTCGCCATGCCGTTCCCCCTCGCGTACGACCACCTCGCGGCCATGGCCGCGGGCCTCGACCGGGTGCTGGTGGTCGAGGACAAGGTGCCGTTCCTGGAGGGCCATCTCAAGCAGGCGTTGTACGACACCGACCACCGGCCCGACGTCGTCGGCCGCGGGCTGCTGACCGCCCGTGGCGGCCTCTCCGCCGAGGACGTCGCCGAGGCGCTCGCCGCCTGCCTCGGCAAGGAGCGGCTGCCCCGCCGTACGGTGGTCCTGTCCGCCCGTCCCGCGATGCGTCCCCTGCTTCCGCTGGTGGCGGCCCGCACGCCGTACTTCTGCTCGGGCTGCCCGCACAACATCTCCACCCGCGCCTCCGATGACACCCTGGTCGGCCCCGGCATCGGCTGCCACGCGATGGTCGCGCTCCACACCGAGGGGCGCGGCAGGCAGGTCGGCATCACGCAGATGGGCGGCGAAGGCGCCCTGTGGTTCGGCCTCGCCCCCTTCACCTCCGACCGGCACTTCACCCAGAACCTCGGCGACGGCACCTTCCATCACTCGGGTTCGCTGGCGATCCGCGCCGCCGTGGCCGCCGGCGTCTCGATCACCTACAAGCTGCTCTACAACGACGCGGTGGCGATGACCGGCGGGCAGCGCGCCGAGGGCCGCCTCGACGTGCCCGCGCTCACGCGGTCGCTGGCCGCCGAGGGGGTGCGCCGGATCGTGGTCACCACGCCCGAGCCGGAGACCTACCGCGGCGTCCGGCTGGCGCCGATCGCGTCCGTACGGCACCGCGACGACCTCCAGGAAGTGGAACGGGAACTCGCCGAGGTCGACGGGGTGACCGTGCTGGTCCACGACGACCGCTGCGCGGCGGAGGAGCGACGGCTGCGCAAACGCGGCAAACTGCCCACGCCGACGGCGAAGGTGGTGGTCAACGAGCGGGTGTGCGAGGGCTGCGGCGACTGCGGCGAGGCGTCCACCTGCCTGTCGGTCCAGCCGGTGGAGACCGAGTTCGGCCGCAAGACCCGCATCCACCAGGCGTCGTGCAACTCCGACCTGAGCTGTCTCAAGGGCGACTGCCCCTCGTTCCTGCTCGTCGAGCCCCGCCCGCGGGTCCGGGACGCGGTGCCCGCGCCGCCGGTCGCGCTGACCGAGCCGGCGCCGAGGTTCTCCGGGCGGCCGGTTCTGCTGCGGCTGCCCGGCATCGGCGGCACCGGAGTGGTCACCGTCTCACAGATCCTCCAGATGGCCGCGCACCTGGACGGCCTGCACGCCGCCGGGCTCGACCAGACCGGGCTGGCGCAGAAGGGCGGCCCGGTCGTCAGCGACGTGCGCCTCTCCCCGCACCCGATCACGGGCTCGGTGCGCGCCACCCGGGGCGCGGCCGACGTCCTGCTCTGCTTCGACCTGCTCGGCGCCGCCGCGGACGGCACCCTCGCCGTCGCCTCACCCGGACGCACGGTCGCCGTCGTGAACACCGCGATCGTGCCGACCGCCGCCATGCTGACCGGCCGCGCCGCGCTTCCCGGGCCCGAGGACGCGCTCGCCCGCCTGGAGTCGGCCACCGTGCCGGGCGGCAACGTCCACCTGGACGCGGGCGCGCTGTCCGACGCGCTGTTCGGCGACCACATGCCCGCCAACCTCCTGCTGGTGGGCGCGGCCTACCAGCACGGCTGCCTGCCGCTCTCGGCGGACGCCATCGAGCGGGCGATCGGGCTCAACGGGGCCGCCGTCGAGACGAACCTCGCCGCCTTCCGGTGGGGCCGGGCCGCCGTACTGGACCGCGAGGCCGTGTTCGGGGCCGTGTTCCGGGCCGCGACCCCGGGGACCGCGGCCCTGCACGAGACCCGGGAGGAGACGGCGGAGGAGACCCTGGAAGACACGCTGGCCGTGCGAACCGCCGACCTGACCGGATACCAGAACGCCGGGTACGCCGGGTCGTACGCCCGCGAGGTGCGCCGGGTGGCCGCCCTGGCCGCCGAGCGCGCGGGGGAGAAGGCGGGCGACCGGATCGCGATCGCGTACGCCCGGGGGCTGCACAAGCTGCTGGCGTACAAGGACGAGTACGAGGTCGCGCGGCTGCACCTCGACCCGGTGGAGCGCGCCAGGCGTGAGCGGGAGTTCGGCGCGGACGCCGACGTGTCGGTGCTGCTGCATCCGCCGCTGCTCAGGGCGATGGGCCTGAAGCGGAAGATCAGGCTGCGCCGGTCCGCCGGCGTCGTGTTCCGCGGGCTGCGCGCCGCCCGCGCGCTGCGGGGCACCGCTGCCGACGTGTTCGGGTACGCCGCCGTCCGCAGGGTGGAGCGCACGCTGCCCGGGGAGTACCGCGAGCTGGTGCGGCGGGCCCTCGACGGGCTCACTCCGGCGAACGCCGCCGCCGTCGCCGAGATCGCCGCGCTGCCGGACATGATCCGCGGCTACGAGGGCATCAAGCTCGCCAGGGTGGCCGAGTTCCGCGACCGGGCCGCGACCCTTCTCGCCCGGCTGGACGACCCGTCACCCGTGGAGGCACAGTGATTGGGGAGGCACGGTGACTGTCGAGCGGCTGCTGCCGGGGCAGGACGCCCGGGACCTGATCGAGCTGACCCGGGAGATCGCCGACAAGGAGCTCGCCCGCCGCGTCGACGAGCACGAGCGCGCCGAGACCTATCCCGAGGGGCTCTTCGCGACGCTCGGCTCCGCCGGGCTGCTCGGCCTGCCCTATCCGGAGGAGTACGGCGGGAGCGGCCAGCCGTACGAGGTGTATCTCCAGGTCATCGAGGAACTCGCGGCGCGGTGGGCGGCCGTCGCGGTCGCGGTCAGCGTCCACACGCTGGCCTGCTTCCCCCTGGCGGAGTACGGCACCGCCGAGCAGCGGGAGCGCCTGCTGCCGGACATGCTGGCCGGGCGGCTGATCGGCGGCTACAGCCTGTCGGAGCCGCAGGCCGGCTCCGACGCCGCCGCCCTGACCTGCAGGGCCGAGAAGACCGAGGGCGGCTACCGGATCACCGGCACCAAGGCGTGGATCACGCACGGCGGCCGGGCGGACTTCTACGCGCTGTTCGCCCGCACCGGCCCGGGCTCGCGCGGCGTCTCCTGCTTCCTCGCACCCGGCACGGCCGAGGGCCTGACGTTCGGCCGCCCCGAGGAGAAGATGGGCCTGCACGCCATCCCGACCACCACCGCGCACTGGGACGGCGCGGTGATCGAGGCGGACCGGCTCATCGGCGCGGAGGGACAGGGCCTCTCCATCGCCTTCGGGGCGCTCGACTCCGGCAGGCTGGGCATCGCCGCCTGCGCGACCGGGCTCGCCCAGGCCGCGCTCGACGAGGCCGTCGCGTACGCCAAGGAGCGCGAGACGTTCGGCAAGAAGATCATCGACCATCAGGGGCTCGGCTTCCTGCTCGCCGACATGGCCGCCGGAGTCGACGCCGCCCGCGCCACCTACGTCGACGCGGCCCGCCGCCGCGACGCCGGACTGCCGTACAGCAGGCAGGCCAGCGTCGCCAAACTGGTCGCGACCGACACCGCGATGCGGGTCACCACCGACGCGGTCCAGGTCTTCGGCGGGTACGGCTACACGCGCGAGTTCCGGGTCGAGCGCTATATGCGCGAAGCCAAGATCATGCAGATCTTCGAGGGCACCAACCAGATCCAGCGCCTCGTCATCAGCCGCCACCTCGCCAGGTAGCGCATCGACCTGGTCGAAGCGCCACCGTCACTGGAGGCTGGGCAGCCTGTAGACCCAGTACGCTCCCTGCCGGCCCGAGATGTCGTACGGCGTCCGCACCGCGTCCGGATAACCGTACGTCGTGGGGATCTTGTTGCCCCGTGTCCTGTCCAGGGAGGCTTCGGGGGTGTCGTAGACGCTCTCGACGGTGAAGGGGACGTTGCTCCCGGCCTCCTTGGCCGCGGCGAGGAGGTCGCTCTGGAAGATCCGAAGGCGGGCCTGGCAGCCCGTGCACGGCCCGATGTTGCTGATCAGGATGACCTGGATACTTTGGGCGGCGACGGTGAATCCCCGGCCGGTCATCCATTCGTAGGCCTCGAGCAGAGTGGTGACCTCGCTGTCCTGCTGCGAGAGCTTGGCCTCGTCCACGCTGATCTCCGCGGGACGTTCGGCACCGTCTGCCCTCGTGAGGGTGTAGTAGCCCTGGCCGGACCTGGGCGCCGCGACCGGGGTCAGGTAGCAGCTTTCATCGTCGCCCTGGGAAGGGATGTTGCCGTCGACGATCACCATGATCCGGGAGTACAGCCCGGGTTCCCCTACCTGATGGTCCTTCGCGGCGAGCTGGTGGACTACGGCCAGTTCCCGCACGATCGCCTGGGTTCGCGCGTCAGAGCCCTGAGCGTGAGTGTGTGACATCGTTGTCCTCTTCGATCCGGGGACTCCACCTTCTCACCGGGGGAGAGGTAATCAAGGGGTGCCGGTGTCCTGTTCCGGCCAGCACCGCAGGCAGTGGCCCTGTCGCCGCATATCCGTACCGATCCGAAGCCGGTTCCACGGCTCAGCTGATCCAGTTGACGAGAACGCCTATGGGCACGGACGCCACCAGGCCGAGCGCGAAGAACAGCAGCTGCTGGCGCCGTTCGGCGCGAATGGTGGCCTTTGTCTCACCGATCAGAATCTCCCGGATCTTCTCGGCCTGCTCCTTGTCGACTTCGAGAAGCTTCTGCTGCCGTTGGGCTTCGGTGAGGAGAGTTTCGCGGGCCGCCTGCTGCGCTTTGAGATCGCGCTGGAGCTCGTTCATCAGGGTCGCCGCTTCGGTGAACGCGTCGCTGACTGCTCTGATCCGGTCGTTCAGCCGCTTGCCGGGCTCGTCGGCGGCCGCGTCGAGTCGTCGCCGGTCCCGGCCACGTCGCAGCCGATCCAGAACTCCGAGGGCGACATACGGCATCGACAGGAGGGCACCAGTCAAGATCCAGACAGGGCTCAGCGGGTTGATCGCGGGAGCTGGAATCCGATCGATCAACGTATAGGCGGTGGCGACGGTCAATGCGATGGCAGAAAGAGTCGCGGCCTTGTACAAGCCTTGTAAGAGGCGCCTGCCGTACTTGGAGAGCGGGGAAGCCGGGTGGCCGGAGGAGGCGTCCGAGTCATTGCTCATGCCTCAATTGGACCCCGTCGCCGTGCCGCCAGAAGGATCTTCGGCCAAATCATGCGGATCTTCGAGGGCGGCGATCAGAGCCGGCGCCGCGTCGTCGGCCGCCGCCTCGCCCGCTGACGACCGCGTGCGGCACCGGGCCCACGCGTTAGTCTCGCTCCGGAGCCTCATACCTGGACGACGCGGACGGAGGTGTGTGCGGCGATGACCGAGACAGACCCGCACATCCATGTCGAGCAGAAGGTCATGCAGGCCGGTGCCGTCTACCGCGGTCTGCTCGCGTCGTCGCTGGGGCGCGCGCCCGACGCGCCGAGCGTCGTCACCACCGGGTGCGGTCTCCAGGTGCCGTACGCGATGACCTCGCCTCGTCCGGAGAGCGTCACCTGCCTCGCGTGCCGCGAGCACGCGCACCGGGAGCACCTGCGCTACGCCGAGCAGGTGGAGCGCCTGGGCGGGATGCCCGGCGCGCCCGTGACCGGGGCTCAGGCGGCCGAGGCCGCGCGATGGGCCCGCGACGTCGCGAAGCGGTTCTCGGGCCGGTAACCCGCAGGACACCGGGCCTCCCGGGATGGGGAGACCCGGTCGGCGCCCGTTCCGATCACGGCGTACCGTGGTGGGCGTTATATCCCTTGGAGCGCTAAATGGGGGAATCGTGGGGAAGCCGGTTCTGCAGATCGTCGTCGCCAGCACGCGACCGGGGCGGACGGGGCTGCCGGTCGCGCGGTGGTTCCGGGAGCGCGCGGTCGCGCACGACGCGTTCGAGGTCGAGCTCGTCGACCTGGCGGAGGTGAACCTCCCGTTCCTGGACGAGCCCCACCACCCCCGGCTGCGGCAGTACGTCAACCAGCACACCAAGGAGTGGAGCGCGACCATCGAACGCGGCGACGCCTTCGTGTTCGTCACCCCGGAGTACAACTACGGCTTCAACGCGGTGCTGAAGAACGCCATCGACTACCTGCACCACGAGTGGCAGTGCAAGCCGGTCGGGTTCGTCAGCTACGGCGGGGTCTCCGCCGGGACGCGCGCGGTGCAGATGCTCAAGCAGGTCGTCACCACGCTGAAGATGGTGCCGGTGTCCGAGGCGGTCTCGATCCCGTTCGTCACCCAGTTCGTCGACGCGGAGGGCGACCTGCGGCCCAACGACGTGATGGACAGCTCGGCGGACGCGATGCTGGCCGAGCTCGCCCGGCTCGCCGCCGCGCTGCGGCACCTGCGCCCCGCCGCCTGACGCCCGGGAACGCGGCGGGAACGCCGCCGGGAATCAAGCCGGGGGTGGTCACCCGGGCAGGGAGCCGGTCTCCGGGTCCCGTCCGGTGAGGCAGTAGACCCCGCCGGCCGGGTCGCGCATGACGATCCAGTGCCGCCCGCGCGCCACGAACGCCGCCCCGTGCCGCTCGTGCCGTACGCGGGCGGCCTCGGGATCGGCGCAGGCCAGGTCGACGTGGGCGGTGCGGCCCGGCCCGTCGCCGAGTCGCTGCAGCAGGAGGCGTACGGGCATGTCCGGGCTTCGCAGCACCGTGAACTCGGGCAGCGAGCCGTTGAGCGGGGGCCATCCGGTCAGCGCCGCCCAGAACGCCACCTCCTCGCCGTACGCGCCGGGGGCGATGTCGAGGCAGACCTGGTCGAGGCGGGTGGCGGCGAACACGGGCGGCCGCCGGGCCGCTCCCTCCCACGGGGTGAGGCAGAACGCCCTGCCCTCGGGGGAGCGGAGCACGGCCCAGTCGCCGTGGTCGGCCGCGACGGCGGCGCCGAGCGCGACGGCCCTGGTCACCTCCGCGCGGACGTCGTCCACCTCCAGATCGACGTGGGCGCCGCCGCCGTCGCGTACGGCCTGGAGCTTCACGCAGGCGTCGCCGTCCTCCGGCAGCAGCGTGGCCCACTCCCCGTCGCCGCCCCGGCGGGCCGACAGCCGGGTGCCGGTGACGGCGGTCCAGAACGCCGCGCCCGCCGCGAACCGATCACGGGGCCGGTCGACATAGGCCACGATCCAGCGCACCATGACCGGAGCCTAGTCCGCCAGCAGGGGGAGCAGCGCCGCCTCCAGGTCCGCCGGCACGCGGTAGTGGACCCCGGTCATGCCGAGGGCGCTCGCCGCGGCGACGTTCTCGGCCCGGTCGTCCACGAACAGGCACCGCTGCGCGGGCGCGCCCGCGTGCTCGACGGCGATCTCGAAGATCCTCCGGTCGGGCTTGACCACGCCCACGTCGTAGCTGCTCACCACGTGATCGAAGGCGTCGTGCAGCTCCAGCTCACGCAGGTGGGCGGCCAGCTCGGAGGTCGCGTTGCTGACGAGCACGACGGGGACGCGGGCGCGGGCCCGCGTGAGCAGCGCCAGCACCTCCTCGTCGGCCCAGGTGCGGGCCGTGACCCACTCGTCGATCAGCGCGCCCGCCCGCGCCGCCGAGCCCACCAGCTCGGCGAGCACGGGCACGGCCGACGCCAGCCACTCCTCGCGGGTCACGAGCCCGGTCAGTGCGGGGACCACCAGCGCCGAAGCGCCGGTCACCCGGGCCACCGTCCCCGGCTCCACCCCGTACGCCTGCTCGATCTCCGCCTGCTGCTCCAGGTCCTGCAGTTTCAGGACGCCGTCGAAGTCGCACAGCACCGCGTCGAATGGTCTGCCCGCCACGCTTCAGAGCCTACGCGGCCAGTGCCGTGTAGAAGGCGATGTGGCGTTCTGCGGCGGCGGACCAGGTGTGGCGGGCGGCGAGCTCCCGGCCCGCCGTACGCCTGCCGGGGTCGTCGCCGGCGAGGGCGTCGCGAAGCCCGGAGGCGAGGGCGGGCGGACCGGCGGCGAAGCGCGCGGCCGGGCCGAAGACCTCCCGCAGCACGGGCAGGTCGCGGACCACCAGGGGGACGCCCGCCGCGAGCGCCTCCATCGCGGCGAGGCCGAAGCCCTCCTTCAGGGAGGGGAAGGCGAAGGCGTCCGCGCCCGCCACCAGCGACGGCAGGTGGGCGTCGGGCACCGGGCCGAGGACCACCGGGCCGGCGCCCAGCTCCGCCGCGCGGGCCTCCCACCGCGCCCGGTAGTCGCGGTAGTCGAAGAGCGTCTCGCCGCCGGCGATCACCAGCCGGACGTCCGGGTGCGTCCCGCGCAGCAGCGCGTACGCCTCCAGCAGGTCGAGCGAGCCCTTGCGCGGCTCGATGCCGCCGACCGTCAGGACGTAGGTCCCCAGGCGGCGGCGCCACTCGCGGACGGCGGCCGGGTCGGCCGACGCGAACCGCTCGGCGGCGACCCCGTTGGGGATCACCGTGGCCCTGATGCCCCAGCCGGTCTCCAGTTCGGCCGCCACCGCCGCCGACACGCAGACGTGCGCGTACGGGGTGACGATCGCGCGCTCGTGGCAGGCGGCCAGCTCGGGGGTGGTGAAGTGGTCGATGTGGTGGACCGTGCGCACGCAGTCGCCCGCCGCGTTGGCGCTGATGCAGTCCTGGGCGTGCACGACGTCGTAGGCGGCGGCGGCCGGGGCGAAGGCCGCGCGCAGCACGGCGATCGACCGCAGCACCCGCGCGCCGACGGACTCGCCGGGGATGTCGGGGAACGGCACCACCCGCAGCCGTACGGCGGGCTCGACCGGGCGGAAGAACCCCGCGTCGCCGCCCCGGCCGAGCGTCCACACCGTCACCCGCTGCCCGGCCGCCGCCAGCGCCTCGGCCAGGGCGAGGGTGTGCACGACCCCGCCGCGCGGCTTGGTCGAGTAGCTGAGCAGCGCGATGTTCATGTGGCGGTCTCCCGGTAGACGTCCGGCCTGCGCTCCCGGATGTGGTGGAGGATGCGCCGGGCGCGGTCGATCTCGGCCGCGACGTCGATCTCGGCGACGGCGAGCCCGGCCTTGGACCAGGTGCGGGCGAGCACGTCGCCGCCCGGGCCGACGACCTTGGCCTGCCCGAGGAACCGCATGCCGCCCATCACCCCGGTCTGGTTGGAGGAGGCGAGCACGACCTGGTTCTCGGCGGCCCGCGCCTGGTCGTACAGGTCGAACAGGCGCGACTGCCGGTCCTGGGCCATCCGCGGCGCGCGGTTGGTGACGCTGGTCGGCCAGGCCGACAGGCAGGCCAGGATCTGCGCGCCGCCGAGGGCGAGGCTGCGGGCCGACTCCGGGAAGGTCTTGTCGTAGTCGATCAGCATGCCGATCCGCCCGGCGGGGGTGTCGAACGCCTCGAACCGGTCGCCGGGCGCGTAGGCCGCCGTCTCGCCCGCGGGCAGGTGCACCTTGCGGTGCAGGCCGAGCACGCCGTCGCCGCTGACGCAGACGGCGGCGTTGTAGCGGGCGTCGCCGCCGTCCTCGCAGAACCCGACGCACACGACCATCTCGGCGGCCAGCGCCGCCACGCGGGCGATCACCGCGTCGTCCGGCTTCAGCGCGGGCGGCAGCGCGTCGGGGTCCGGGCGGCGCAGGTCGGCGAGGTAGCCGCCGAGCGCGGCGTCGGGCAGCACCAGCAGCCCCGCGCCCGCGCCGCGCGCGTCGGCGATCAGCTTGGCCACGCGGGCGAGGTCGAACTCCAGGTCGCGGCCGAAGTGGGCGGCCGCGGCGGCGATCCGCAGCATGCTCACGATCGGCCTTCGCGCGGCGGCCCGTACGTCTCCGGGCGGCGGTCGCGCAGGTGGCCCATCGACCGGCGGGCGGTCTCCAGCGCCGCCGGCACGTCGATCTCCGCGACCGCCATGCCCGCCCCGACGCCGGTCCCGGCGAGGATCTCGCCCCCGGGCTCCACGACCTTCGCGCTGCCGACGAAGCGCAGCGACCCGAACGTGCCGGCCTGGTTCGCCGACAGCCAGACGATCTGGTTCTCCAGGGCCCGCGCCCGGTCGAACAGGTCGAACCGCCGCTTCCAGCGGTCCCGCTCCAGATCCGGCGCCGCGTCCGTACGGGACCCGGGCCAGGCCGACACGCACACCCCGATCTGCGCGCCGTCCAGGGCCAGCGCGCGGGCGGCCTCCGGGAACGCCTTGTCGTAGCAGATCATCATGCCGATCCTGCCGACCGGCGTGTCGAAGGCGCGGAACCCGTCGCCGGAGGAGTAGCTGGCGTTCTCGCCGAGCGGCTGGTGGACCTTGCGGTGGTTGCCGAGGACCCCGTCGCCGCTCACGCACACCACGCTGTTGTAGCGGGCGTCGCCGCCGTCCTCGCAGTAGCCCGCGACCACGACCATGTCGCCGGCGAGCGCGGCCAGCCGCCGGATCTCGGGGCCGTCCACGGCGAGCGGGGGAGGCCCCGCGTCCGCGGCGTCGCCGTCGAGGCTGAGAAGGTAACCGCCCAGGCACGCCTCGGGCAGCGCGAGCAGCCGTACGTCGCCGGTGCGGGCCTCCTTGATCAGGCGTTCGGCGACCGCGAAGTCGTCTTCGAGGTCGCGGCCGAACCCGGCGGACACCGCCGCCATGCGAAGGGCGCTCACGCGGTCCCCAATCCGGTCACCGGGCCGCCCACGGCCTCCGTGACCTGTCCGTCGGGCCAGCGCAGCGACACGCCCCGGCCGGTGGTCAACTCACCGCAGACCCGCGAGACGGCCGGGCCCGCGGGCGGCGCCGGCGCGTCCGGCCGGTCCGCCGTGAGCATGCCGAAGCCGGGAAAACAGGTGAGCCAGTCGCCCATGGAGGCGGCGGCCGGGCGCGGCACCGCGGCCACGTCCAGCACGGCCCCGCAGCCGCCCGCCTCGGCCAGCATGCCGAGCGTGCCGGCGATGCCGGCCATCGACACGTCCTTGGCGGCGGCGGGCCGGGCCGCCGCGACCGCGCCGAGCATCTCGCGCAGCTCGTCCGTACGGCGGCCGGTGGTGGAGTCCCACTGGCGGCCCCGGTACCCGGGCCGCCAGCCGCCGCCGAGGTCGGCGGTGAGCCGTACGGCGTGGCCCGGGCGCCCGCCGCCTCCCGGCACCGGCCGGGCGGTCCGTCCCAGCGCGGTGACCGACAGCGCCGCGGGAACCCCGAGCTGCGTGTGCCCGCCGAGCACCGGCACGCCGTACGCGCGGGCGGCCCGTGCGAGGCCGCCGATCACCCGGGCGGCGTGCGCGGCGTCGGGCGCGGCGAGCGCGTCGAGCAGCCCGGCCGGGGCGGCGCCCATCGCGGCGAGGTCATTGAGGTTCACCAGGACCGAGCACCAGCCGGCCCACTCCGGGTCCCGCTCGACCATGGACGGCACGATCGCGTCGCAGGCGGCGACGAGATCGCTGCCGGGCACCGGCGCGCCGTCGTCGCCGACGAAGCCCGGCCCGCCCAGCCGTGCCGGACCGCCCGGCAGGGCGGCCAGCAGCGGGCCGAGCGCCGACTTGGCCGCGGCCGCCTGCGCCGCGATCCGGCCGATCGGGTGGCGCATCAGCACGTGCGGCGCGCCCGCGACCACCGCCGGCCGCACCCGCGCCCATCCGAGCCGCCGGAAGAACGCCTCCGCCCCGGCCCGTACGGTCGCCTCGAACCGCAGCGCGCCCTCCGCCTCGGCGCGGGCGCAGGCCGCCCGCACCAGCGCCGCGCCCGCACCCCCGCCCGCATGCCGCGTGCCGCGGGCGGCGGGGGCCACGACCAGCCGTCCGCCCGTCCACCAGCCGATGTCGGGGCCGTCGCCGGCCGGGCCGAGCCGCACCCCGCCGGCGACCGAGCCGGCCGGGTCCCTGGCCACCAGCACGACCGTGCGCGGGTCGTCGTCCCGGTCGTCGAGGTCGTGGCCCTCGAACAGGCCCTGCTCCCGGACGAACGCCTCCCGGCGGAGGCGGTGGTAGGCCGCCAGCGTCGCGGCGTCCCCGGCCTGCTCGATCCGGATGCCGGTCCGGCGGGACAGCGTGCTGTGGTCGCCGAGCAGCGCGAGGATGTCGGGCGGGGTCTCCCGCGCCGGGGCACGCGTGCCGCCGTCGAGGTACACGGCCCTCACCCGCCCGCCGCGCTCAGCACGCCGCACGCTCCGCAGGCGGCGCAGCCCGCGCCCTGGTCCGCGCCGCGCATGCCGGCCGCGCGCAGCAGCGCCGCCACGCTCTCGGTGACGTGCCGCAGCAGCCCGGCACCGGGCGCGCCGATCCCGTCGCGGGCGGCGAGCGTGCCCCGCATCGGGCGGAACGGGACCACGAAGGGGTAGACCCCCCGGTCGATCAGCCGGCCCGCGCCCGCGATCAGCTCGCCGGGGTCCTCGCCCAGCCCGACCAGCAGGTACGTCGAGACGCGGTTGCGCCCGAAGACCCGGACCGCCTCGTCCCAGGCGGCCTCGTACTCGCGCAGCGGCACCGACGACTTGCCCGGCATCCAGCGCCGCCGCACCTCCTCGTCCAGGGACTCCACGTGGATGCCGATCGCGGTGGCCCCGGCTTCGCGCAGCGCGCCGATCCAGGCGAGGTCGCCCGGCGGCTCGCACTGCACCTGGATCGGCAGCCCCGGGACGGCCTCCAGCACGGCGCGCACGCACCGCGCCAGGTTCCGCGCCCCCCGGTCGGGCCCGGCGGTGGTGCCGGTGGTCATCACCATCTGCCGGACGCCGTCGAGCCGCACCGCCGCCTCCGCCACCTCGGCGAGCTGGGCGGGCGTCTTGGCGGCGGTCGTGGCGCCCGACCTCAGCGACTCCTCGATGGTGCAGAACCGGCAGCGGTCGGCCTCGCCGTACCGGACGCAGGTCTGCACGACGGTCGTGGCCAGCACGTCGGCGCCGTGCAGCCGGGCGATCCGCTCGTAGGGCACGCCGTCGGCGGTGACCAGGTCGTAGAACCGGGGCCTGCGGACGGGGACCAGCGTGACGCCGGTGTCCTGCTCGCCGAGCCAGACCGTGCCGTCCCGCACCGTGAACGGGCTGTCGGGGTTGACCGGGAGCGCGGCGCCGGCGCCGTCCACGAGGACGTGGCCGTCGCCGCTGGGCCCGGCGCCCTCCGGCCGCCGCACGGGGGTGTCCAGCGCCACGCCGCGCAGGGCCAGCTCGGCGCGGGTCATGATCCGTACGTCGGTCACGGCGCTAGAGCTGGTAGGTGGAGTTGATGACGGCGCCCTTGCGGGCGTAGTGGATCAGCGCGTCCTGCACGTCCAGCGGGTGGGTCGGGATGACGCCCTCGATCAGGTCCTCCTCGCGGGCGCCGTGCAGGGACAGGCCGAAGCGGCAGCAGTAGACCTTCCCGCCTTCGGCGATGAACGTCTTGAGCTGGTTGTTGATGTTGTGCTCGCCGGGGAAGGCCGAGTTGCCGGTGGTCGGGAAGCCGCGGGTGGCCAGGCAGTTCAGCGAGCCGGGGCCGTAGAAGTAGATGGCGGTCTCGAAGCCCTTGCGCAGGGCGCGGGTGGCCTGGAGCACGGCCACGAAGCTCACCGACGACTCGTGCGCGATGCCGTGGACGAGCGTGAAGTACGACTCGCCGTTCTCGGCCTTGTAGTCGGGGAAGACCTTCGTGGTGCCGTAGATGGTGGAGCCCTCGGGCAGCGACGGGTGGGGGATCTCCTCGATGCTCTTCTTCTCGAGGTCGGTCATGTCGACGGTCACGTGCGTCTCCTTCGAATAGGTGGGATCAGTCGTAGAGAGAGGCGAAGGTGTCGTGGAAGACGAGGCGGCCCAGTTCGCCGCCGCCGGTCGCGGCGCGCATCCGGGCGTGCTCGCCCGCGAAGTCGCCCCACGGCTGGTCGCTGGCGAACAGGACCCGGTCGTGGCCGAGGCCGCGCCGCTCGATCTCCCGGGCCAGCCAGTACGGCGCGAAGCCGATGGCCCAGGACAGGTCGGTGTAGACGCGCTTGCCGGCCGCGATCCAGTCGAAGAACCGGGAGCCGGCCAGCTTGATGTGGCCGCTCATCCCGCCGCCGAAGTGCACCAGGTGGACCGGCACGCGGTCGGCGTACCACTCGACCAGGTGGCCGACCTCGTCGATGTCGGAGGCGGCGCCGGGGGAGGTGTGGACGTGGACGACCAGCCCGTGCCGCGCGGCCGCCGCGAAGATCCGGTCGAGTCCGGGCCGGCAGGCGGGGTCGGTGGGACGGCCGCCCAGGAGGAAGCTGAGCTTGAGGGCCCGCACGCCCGCCTCGCCCGCCAGGGCGAGGGCGCGGGCGGTGCGCTCCTCGTCGCGCGGCAGCGGCGAGACCCACAGCCCGGCGCGGACGCGGTCGTCGGCCTGCGCCGCCTCCAGCGCGAGTTCGTTCAGCGCGAAGGCGGCGTCCGGGTCGGGCACGCCGTAGTTGGGCAGCACGAGCGCCCGCTCGGTGCCCTCCGCGTCGAGGTCGGCGATGAGCCGCCTGACGGTGGCGCGGGCGGTGACGTCGGGGTTCACGGGAGGGCCGCCATAGAAGGGGTGGGCGGGCAGTACGCCGATGTGGCGGTGCGCGTCGAAGACCACGGCGTCACCCGACCGGGAGAGCGGGGGAGAGTCCGGCGGGGGCCCCGGTGAGCGCCCCGCACACGTCGGCGAGCCTTCGGGACGCCTCGATGTGGGCGGCCAGGAACTCGGCGTCCCGGCCTACGGCCGCCAACCGGCCCGAGCCCCACGTGTGCTGCCAGGGCAGCCCGAGGAAGTGCAGCCCCGGGCAGCTCGTCACGCCGCGCCAGTGCATCGGGTAGCCGCGCCCGTCGAACGCGGGGATCTCGATCCATCGGTGGTCGCGGGTGAACCCGGTCGCCCAGACGACCGAGGTGACCCCGGCCTCCGCCAGGTCGAGGTGACGCACCGGCTCGCCGGGTTCCCAGACCGGGACGTAGCGGGGCTCGGTGGGGGCGGCGACGCCGTGGGCCGCGATGTGGGCGTCGATGGCGTCCTTGATGCCCTCGGCCACCGCGTCGGCCCGGTCGAGGTTGTCCTTCAGGTCGCCGGCGAACTCCAGCCTCGTGCCGTCCACGCCGGTCAGCCGGCCGTACAGGCGCATGCCGTCGCGGGCGAAGGCCCGCAGGTCGATGTCGCGCCCGCCGTCGCGGCCGGTGACGTAGTGGTTGGCGCGCATGCGCACGGCGTCGGCGTCGCCGAACTCGTCGATGCTCCTGGTGTAGTGGCCCATGTCGTGCAGCCACGCCACGCAGTCCCGGCCGCGGTAGAAGCGGGCCACCCGGGGCGCGCCGCCGACCGCGAGATGCACCCGGCGGCCGGCGAGGTGGAGGTCCTCGGCGATCTGGCAGCCCGACTGCCCGGTGCCGACCACCAGGACCTCGCCCTCGGGCAACTGGGCCGGGCGGCGGTAGCGGGAGGAGTGGACCTGCTCGACGCCGGCCGGCAGCCGCTCGGCCAGGCGGGGCAGCGACGGCGCGTGGTAGGGGCCGGTCGCCACCACCACCTGGTCGGCGGTGAGGTCCCCGGCGGTCGTCGCGAGCTCGAAGACCCCGCTCACGGCCCGCCGAAGCCGGGTCACCCGTACGCCCTCGGCCAGCGGCGGCCCGAAGGAGGCGGCGTAGTCCTCCAGGTAGCGGACGACCTCCTCGCGGACCATGAAGCCGTCGGGGTCGGCTCCCTTGTAGGGGAAGCCGGGCAGGTCGCACTGCCAGTTGGGGGTCACCAGGCAGAAGGAGTCCCAGCGGCGCTCGCGCCACTCGTGGCCCACCCGGTTCGCCTCGACGACGACGTGTTCGACGCCGCGCCGGCCCAGGCAGTGGCTGATCGACAGCCCGGCCTGTCCGCCGCCGACGACCGCCACCGGGTAGTGTGCCCCGGCGAGCCGCGGCGTGCTGTGTGCTGCCATCCGGACCTCCAGGCGGTGCCATCGCTCTCGTGACGGCTACTTCAGTCCGGGCGTGTTACCGATCGGCGGCATCCGGAATAAAAAGCGGTTACCGATCGGACACCCTGCGTCACCGCACGGGGTGATGGACACGTCGTACGCGACCCGGGCGGGACCGGGGACGGGCGCATAACCTGGGAGGACGCGACCGGCGCGCGAGGGGGTGGGGCGCGGGATCATGACCGTCACGGTGTTCCTCGGCCTCGCGGCGGCGGCCCTCCTCGGGCTGGGCTTCGTCGCGCAGCAGCACGTCGCGTACACCGAGCCACTGGGCGAGATGCTGCACGTGCGCCTGCTGCTCGACCTCGCGCGCAAGCCGGTGTGGCTGGCCGGGATCGCCCTGATGGTCGGCGGCCAGATCGCCGGCGCGCTGGCGCTGCGGCGCGCCGACGTGGCGTCGGTCGAGCCGCTTCTGGCGACCAACCTCATCTTCGCCCTGGGCGCGGCGGCCCTGCTGTACCAGGAACGCCTGGGCGGGACGGAGTGGCTGGGGGCGGTGCTGGTCAGCGGGGGCGTCGCCGCGTTCCTGGTGGCCGGGCGCCCGCACGGGGGCGGGATGCCGGCGTCGGGGTCCCTGGCGTGGATCGCCGTGCTCGTCGTGGTCGCCGTCGCCGCCGGAATGGTCGTGGTGGCGCTGCGGGTGCCCCTGCAGACCAAGGCGATGCTGTTCGCCGCCGCGGCCGGGGCGTTGTACGGCCTGCAGGACGCGCTCACCCGCGGAGCCCTGCTCACGCTGGCGCGGGGACCGGGGGCGCTGTTCGCCTCCCCGCAGCTCTACGCGCTGCCGGTGATCGCGGTGACCGGCATCCTGCTCAACCAGAGCGCGTTCGACGCCGCGCCGCTGCGGATCTCGCTGCCCGCCACCACCGCGACCGAGCCGATCGTCGGCATCCTCCTCGGCGTCGCCCTCTTCGGCGAGCGCCTGCGCGTCGACCCGCCCGCCCTGGCGGGGGAGGTAGGCGGGCTGGTCGCGCTGGTGGCGGGCATCGTGGTCCTCGGCCGCTCGCCGTTCCTGCACAAGTCGGAGCAGGGCCCGAGCGGCCGCCCCGACCCGTCGTGATCAACCCCGTCGTGATCCGCGACGGCCGGCTCCCTCCCCGCTGCAAGCCGCCGCCCGCCCGGCCGGGCGGCGCTTGGGCGGCGCTCGTGCCGCGCTGAAAGGTACATGGGCGGCGGGTCCGGTTCCGCCCCCCGCACGGGTCGCGGTGTCCCGCTGTGAACGGCCAGGTCGGACGGGCCGTGCCGCGGGCCCGGTGTCCGGGCGGCGGTGCGGCGATGGATCTTACAGGCATGAGTAAGGCTTGCCGACTCCAGCCTGTCGGCTACGATCGCAGCAACTCGGGAGCGCTCCCCATCTCGCCCGGAACCCCCCACCGGAAGATGGAGACCCAACAGTGCACACGCAGTCACAGCCCCACGCACAGCTCCACGCACGCCCCCGCGCCCGCCGCTGGGCCCCGCGTCTCACGGCCCTGCTGACCGCGTCGGCGGCCTGCCTGGCCACCTGGACGGGCGCCGCCCTCGCCCACGGCTCCGTCATCGACCCCGCCTCCCGCGTCTACGGCTGCTGGCAGCGCTGGGGCAACGACTTCCAGAACCCGGCCATGGCCCAGCAGGACCCGATGTGCTGGCAGGCGTGGCAGGCCGAGCCCAACGCCATGTGGAACTGGAACGGCCTGTACCGCAACGGCCTCGGCGGCAACTTCCAGGCCGGCATCCCCAACGGGCAGCTGTGCAGCGGCGGCCACGCCGAGAGCGGCCGCTACAACGCGATGGATGCGGTCGGCGCGTGGAAGACCACCACCATCCGCAACAGCTTCACGGTCAAGCTCCAGGACCAGGCCAGCCACGGCGCCGACTACTTCCTCGTCTACGTGACCAAGCCGGGCTTCGATCCGACCAGGCAAGCCCTGACCTGGAACGACCTGCAGCTGCTGACCCGCACCGGCAGGTACGCGCCGAGCCAGAGCTACTCGATCAACGCCAGCACGTCCGGGCGCAGCGGCCGGGCCGTCGTCTTCACGATCTGGCAGGCCTCGCACATGGACCAGGCGTACTTCATCTGCAGCGACGTCGTCTTCAGCTGACGGCGGGGTGAGACGCGGCGGGCCCCGCCGGACGCGAAGTCCGGCGGGGCCCGGAGGACGCCCCGCGTGTGGCCGGGGGATCAGCTCGCGGTCAGGCCGTGCCCGTGGTCCGCGTGGGCGCCTGCGGAGGCCGCGGCGGTCCGGGCGGTGGGCCGGGTGTCCGGCCCGGGCAGGTCGCGGCTGAAGGCGTAGACGACGGCCGCCGTGGCGATCGCGCCGGTGTTCAGCGCGAGGGCCTTGTCGTTGACGTTCGCGATGGTGTCGCAGGCCTTGTGGTAGCAGGAGTCGTACGCCTGGCCGGCGGTGCCGCCGAACAGCGCCTGCTCCTCGGGGGTCTTGACGCCCTCCGCGCCCGTGAACAGCCCGCCCGCGGGAATCCCGGCGTCGATGAACGGCCCGTAGTCCGACCGCCCGTCGAAGTCGGTGCCCACGTGGCCCTGCCGGATGGTGTCGAAGTACTTCACGAAGAGCTTCTCGATCTCGTCGGAGCCGGCCGGTCCGGCGGGCGCGCCGGTGGCGTCGGAGTCGTCACCGTCGTAGATCTTGAGCGCGTAGTTGGGGGAGGCGACCATGTCGAAGTTCAGATACAGCTTGATCTTCGCCAGGTCGGCCGGCGACAGGCTCGCGACGTAGTGCTCCGAGCCGAGCAGGCCCAGCTCCTCGGCGCTCCAGAAGGAGAAGCGCAGCGCGTTCCGGGTCGGGACGGCGCCGAGCTTCGCGGCGACCTCCAGGATCGCGGCGCTGCCCGAGCCGTTGTCGTTGATGCCCGGCCCCGGCACCACGCTGTCGAGGTGCGCCCCGATCTGAACCACCTTGTTCGGGTCGCCCCACCTGGAGTCGGCGATGACGTTGTGGGTGGTGCGGATCTCGCTGGTGGTGCTCGTCCTGACGTGGACGACGGTCCCGGCGGTGCCGGCCAGCTCCTGGCCGACCGCGAAGCTCACGCCCACGACGGGGATGTGCACGGTGGGCGCGCCCAGCGTGCCCTGCAGGGTCTCGGTGCGCCCCGGCTGGCCCTCGTTCATGATGATGACCGCGGCCGCCCCGGCGGCCTGCGCGTTCTCCGCCTTGACCTGGAAGGTGCAGGTGCCGCGCTGGACCAGCGCCACCGAGCCGGCCGGGAACGAGGCGAAGTCGGCGGCCTCGCAGCCGGAGGTGGAACTGCTGGGCGTCGGCCCGGGCGGCAGCATCAGGTCGACGTTCCGGACGGCGGCCGTGACGTCGCCGGAACCGGAGTAGGTCATCGTCGCGAACTCCCCGACGGTGCTGCCGTCCGGCGGAGTCGGCGCGTACGTCTTCGGGGTCGGCGCGGTGCGCTCCAGCGACGCGGTGGCGTTCTCCTTGAAGAACGGGAACTCGAACGCCTGCAGGGTCACCTTGTAACCGGCCTTCTTCAGCACCCCGGCGACGTAGTCGCGGGAGGCCACGTGGCCGGGAGTGCCGGCGGCCCGGGTGTGACCGTTGGCGTCGGCTATCTGCTGCAGCTTCGTCAGGTGCTTCTTGACCGCGGACGCGACGATCGTCTGCACGACCCCCGCGGGGTCGGGGTCGGCGTTCGCCGGCGCGGCGGGCAGGAGGGGAAGCACGAGGGCGGACGCCGCGACGGCGACTGCGCCCCGCATGCCGAGGGTGGCGCGCATTGGGCTCTCCTTCGGGTCCAATGACGATCCGAGACGGCCCAGCAGACTGGAGACCGAGATCGGCCTCCGCTGGACACTGATCGGGAAACTAACCGCGTTCCGCCGATGTGGGAAGGCCCTCTTTTCCGGAGTGTTTTCCGGACGCCACCTTTTCTGGTGAAGAAATCAGCTTTCGGCCGCCCAGTCGAGCAGAGATCCGGCGGTGTCCCAGCGGCGGCTGGAGTCGTCCTCGCCGAGGATGACGCCGACCAGCCGGTGGTCGTGGCGGTCGGCGGCGAACGCCAGGCAGAACCCGGCGGCGTTGGTGAAGCCGGTCTTCACGCCGATCGCGCCGGGCAGGCCGAGCATGTGGTTGGTGTTGGACCAGTCGTACCTGCCGTCGCCGGTCGAGTGCTGCCGGGTCGAGGTGATCTCGGTGAAGACCGGGTCGCGCAGCGTGATCGCCGCGAGGCGGGCCTGGTCGCGGGCGGTGGAGTAGCCGTCGCCGGCGCGCGTGGGCAGCCCGTCGGCGTTGACGTAGAGCGTGTCGTTCAGTCCGAGGCTCTTGGCGGTGGCGTTCATCTTGGCCACGAAGCCGTCCACTCCCGGGCCGTACACACGGGCCAGGGCGTGCGCGGCGTCCGCGCCCGAGGGGAGCAGCAGCGCGTAGAGCAGTTCCCGGACCGGAAGGGTGTCGCCGGGTTCGAGATCGGCCGTCGTGCCGTCGTTGTTCCAGGCGTACTCGACATCCTCACGCTTGATCTTGACCTGGTCGTCGAGGTTCGCCTCCCGCAGGACGACATAGGCGGTCATGATCTTGGTGAGACTGGCGACCGGCATCCGCTTGCCGGCGTTCTTGTCCAGCAGTTCCCGTCCCGTGGTCGCGTCGAAAAGATAGACGGCCCGGCCGTACGCGTGCGGCGCCGTGTACGCGGGAAACGCCGTGGTGTGCTCGCGGACCAGAGCGGCCGGGCCGGGAGCGGCCGTGGCGGGCTGCGCGAGCGCGGGCGACGCGACCCCCGTGAACAGGGCAAAGGCCGCCATGGAGACACCAAGGAAAAGCTTACGGGTCGGCATGCGTTTCAGCGTGCCATGACGATTCCTGGCCTTCAGGCGATTAATAGCAAAATATTGGCAAAACGCGTGACTAATGTGACTTCTGGGGGTTTAAGGCATAAGTGGTGGTGCGGCGAGGGGTGCGAGCGTGCGAGCGCCGCGGGGCCGGATACGTATTCCTGCCGATGCGCCGGGCCGCCCGGGTTCCCTACCGTCGAGGACGCCGACGAGACCCCGAGGTGAGCCATGCGCGTGCCGACCGCGTTCCTGTCCACCCTCCTTTCCGCCTTCCTGACGGTTGTCCTGGCGGCATCCGTCCTCACCGTCCCCTCCCCGGCCACCGCCGCCGTCGCCGTCGCCGGGGCCGAACCCCCGCCGGGCGGCGTCGACGTCGTCTACCAACGGGCGGTCTTCGGCCCCGGCACGCGGGAGGGCGTGAAGGCGGGGAGGACCCTCTCCTTCGCCGCCCCAGTGGGCACGATCTCGTACACCGACGCGCTCGGCACGAAGAGCTGGGAGTACGCCCGGTGGACCGGCCCCGAGCGGCCGGTCGGGTTCGCCGCCACCGAACTGGTGGCCTCCTGGACCGCCGACGTCCCGGCCGGCAGCTGGCTACAGGTCGAGATGCGCGGCCGCCACGCCGCCGGGCAGACGAAGTGGTACGTCCTCGGCCGCTGGGCGTACGGCGACGAGGACATCCGCCGCACGTCGCTGCCGGGACAGCGCGACGCCGACGGCACGGTCTCGGTCGACACGTTCGTGGCCGCGGCGGGCCGGGCCATCACCGCGTACCAGCTGCGTGTGACGTTGTACCGCACGCCGGGCTCGGCCGTACGGCCGGTGGTCCGCACGCTCGGCGCGATGGCCTCCGCCGTGCCGGACCGGGAGACGGTCCCGGTCAGCCCGGGCGGCATCGCGTGGGGCGTCGAACTGCCCGTGCCGCGCCGCTCGCAGAACGTCCACGAGGGCCACTACCCGCAGTGGGACGGCGGGGGAGAGGCCTGGTGCAGCCCGACCTCGACCACCATGGCGCTCGGCTACTGGGGGAGATGGCCCAGCGCGCGGGACACCTCCTGGGTCGATCCCTCCGATCCCGACCCCGAGGTCGACTACGCCGCCCGCCACACCTACGACTACGCCTACGAGGGCGCGGGCAACTGGCCCTTCAACACCGCCTACGCCGGGCGGTACGGAATGGAGGGGTTCGTCACCCGGCTGCGCTCGCTGACCGAACTGGAGCGGCTGATCAGGGCGGGCGTCCCGGTCGTCACCTCCCAGTCGTTCAAGGCGGAGGAGCTGCCCGGCGCGGGATACAGCACCAACGGCCACCTCATGGTGATCATCGGCTTCACCGCCACGGGCGACGTCATCGCCAACGACCCCGCCTCGCGGGACGACGACGCCGTACGCCACGTGTATCCGCGGGCCGCGTTCGAGAACGTCTGGCTGCGCAGCACCGGCAGCGGCGGGATCGTCTACGTCATCCACCCGCCGGGCCACCGGCTGCCCGCCACGACCCCGGGCCTGCCGGCCAACTGGTGACCCCGGTGCGGCGGCGTCAGCCGGCGCGCTAGGTGTTCTGCCCATGGACGTCGGTGACAGCGGAGGAGTATTGGCGACCCGCTGTCGATGATCTCGAAAAGGGTGAGGGCCTTCTGGCGTGGTGTGAGTCGACCAAGGTTCACATCGCCCGGAGGCCTTCACCCCACCGTGATGCCCCGCGCTTCGAGCGGATCGATCGCGTGCGCCGGGTGCTTGCCCGCGGCAGGGCCCACACGGCGCGCTGGGCGCAGCTCGCCGCGACCGCCGGCTTCTACGACCAGTCCCACATGACCGCCGAGTTCCGCACCCTGATGGGCGTGCCTCCGGCGGCCTTCTTCGCGGGCCGCCTCCCCTCACTCCAGCCCTGCTGAGCCGACGATTCCGCAGCGGGAGAGCAGGCTCACGACCGGCTCGGCGCGACTCCTGTCGGCCGCCGGAGCGCGGCGGCCAGGTCGTCCAGGTGCTCGGCCACCGGGCCGAGCGTCAGCACGCCGCTGCCCGCCCCGGCCAGCTCGCCCGCCGCGGGCAGCAGCGCGGCGTGGGCGCGTTCCATCGTCGTGCGGTCCCCGAGCGTGAGGGCCGCCCGGGCGGCCAGGCACCACATGGCCTCCGTCAGCAGGTCACGCGGCGGCTCGGGCAGGGCACGCAGCGCCGCGGCCGCCTCGGCGCGGCGGTCGCACGCCAGCAGCACCAGGAGCCGGGCCCACGGCGCGTACGGCCCCCAATCGGCATGTTCGACCTCGGGCGGGGGCTGCCCGTGCCGCAGGCGCAGGCACAGCAACGCGAGCGGCAGCAGGCCCCGCTCCATCCCGGGCATGCCGGCCCCGTCCAGCCGGGCGGCGGCATCCCGGTAGGCGGCCTCGGCCTCCTCCACCGTCGCCCGGCCGGTCGCATCGAGGCGCAGCGCCCGATACCACGCGGTGAACACGCCCACGAGGGGCCGCTCGTGCCGTGCGGCCAGGCGCTCGGCCTCCGCGGCGTGGGCGTCGGCGGCTGTGAAGTCTGCGAGGGCCGACCTGGCCTGCATCCGGACGAGACGCCCGAGCACCTCGAAACTGACCAGGCCGTGCCGGGCGGACAGATCCACCAGTTCGGCGCCGATCTCGTCGCGGCGGGCGGCCAGGCCCGTGCGATCGAAGGTCTGCATGAACAGGCCGCTCAGCGCGAACGCCAGCAATGCGGGGTCGTTCATGCGGCGGGCGATCTC
This sequence comes from Microbispora sp. H10885, assembly GCF_014161415.1. NCBI lineage: Bacteria > Bacillati > Actinomycetota > Actinomycetes > Streptosporangiales > Streptosporangiaceae > Microbispora > Microbispora sp. H10885. Next base: position 113,830 of record NZ_JABBWY010000010.1, read on the forward strand.
CTCGGCCTGCCGCGCTGCCCGCGGCCCCCGGCCGGAGCGGTCGCCGCGCGACTCCAGCGCGATCGTGGCCAGCAGGCGGGCCCGGGCCGCCTCGTGACCGGCCGCCTCGTGACCGGCAGTCTGGGGATCGGCAGTCTGGGGATCGGGGACCAGGGCGGTCAGCGTGCGCCCGGCCGCCGCCACGATGCGCGCCGCCTGCCAGGGGTCGTCGGACCGGGTCCAGACGGCCGGGACGTCGAAGGCGCCGATCACCCTGGCGGTCAGCTCCGCGTCGCCGAGCTCCTCGGCCGCCTCGACGGCGGCCACGCGGTGCTCGCGCGCCGCCTGCAGGCCGCCGCCCCCGGTCATGGCGAGATCGCGCAGTAGTCCTGCCGTCGACTCAAGGCGGGCCCGCGCCCCGGAGGCGACCGCGCGGTCGTAGGCGGCGGTCGTCTCGGCCCACACCCGTTCGGCCGCGCCGCGCACGGAGGACTCAAGGTGATCGGCCTGGCGCAGGATGTCGGTCTCCAGGCGGCGCAGCCCCGGGCCCGGGTCCACTCCCAGCTCGTCCACTAGCAACGCCCGCGCCCGGCGCAGCACGGCGAGCGCGTCGCCCTGCCGCCCGCTGCGGTACAGCGCGAGCGCGAGCAGCCGCCAGGCCTCCTCCCGCCAAGGGTGCCCGGCCGCGTGCGCGTCCAGGTCGGGCACCGCCTCGGCCGCCCGGCCCAGGGCCAGCCGCATCTCCGCGTGACGCTCGACCGCGTGCAACCGGAGCTCGGCCAGGCGGGAGCGCTCGGCGCGGGCCCAGTCCTGGTCGGCGAACTCCGCGTAGGCGGGGCCGCGCCACCACCCCAGCGCCTCCTCCAGCCGTCCGAGCCCGTCTTCGGGGGACTGATCCGCGGTGGCGGCCACCGCGTGTTCGAAGCGCCATGCGTCCACCGCGTCGGCGCCGGCCCGTAGCGCGTACCCCGGTCCCTCTGTCACCAGCAGCCGTGCGGGGGTGCGGGGCGGCCGGTCGGGTTCCAGCGCGCGGCGCAGCGCCGCCACGAACGTCCGTACGGCCCCGACCGCGCCCTCTGGCGGTTCGTCCCACAGGTCGTCGATCAGGCGGGTGACCGGGACGACGCGGCCGCGGGCGACGATCAGCCGGGCCAGCACCGCCCGGTGCCGAGGCCCCTTCAGGGCGATCGCGCCGCCGGTGCCGTCCCAAGCCGTCACCGGCCCCAGCACGCCGAACGCGATCCCCACCTGCGGCCCCTTTCCCCGCCTGGCCTTAGGTCACGTTAGCGCGCTGACCGGATGCTCATTCACGCCCGGCAGCCTGGGGGCATCTGATCCCGCACAGAAAGGGGGGCGCGTGATGGCGCCTGTCCTTCCCGGTTTCGACTACCTTCGCGTGCCGGTCGCCGACGGCGTGTCGCTGAACGCGGCCGTCGCCGGGTCGGGGAGCCCGATCGTGCTGCTGCACGGCTTCCCCCAGACCCACCTGATGTGGCGGCACGTCGCCGCCGACCTGGCTGCCGACCACACCGTGATCTGTCCCGACCTGCGTGGCTACGGCGCCAGCGACAAGCCAGCCGAGGCCGGTCGCGAGACCTATTCCAAGCGCACCATGGCCGCCGACGTCGTCGCCCTGGCGCGGGCGCTGGGACATGAGCGGTTCGCGCTGGCCGGGCACGACCGCGGCGCGCTGGTCGCCTTCCGCGCCGGGCTCGACCACCCGGCCTCGATCAGCCACCTGGCGTGCCTCGACGTGCTTCCCACGCTGGACATGTGGGAGGTGATGCACGGCGCGGGCGCCGCCGTCGGATTCCACCTGTACCTGCTGGCCCAGCCGCCCGGCCTGCCCGAACGGATGATCAGCGCGAGCGCGGACGACTTCTTCGGCCACTTCCTCGACGTCTGGACCCTGGACCACGAGGCGATCCCCGCCGGCGTACGCGCCGCCTACCTGGACGCCTGCCGTGCGGCGGTGCCCTCGATCGTGGCGGACTACCGCGCGTCGGCGGGCATCGACGTGGACCACGACCGGGCGGACCGGGAGGCGGGGAACCTGCTGCGGATGCCGGTGACCGTGCTCCAGCAGGACTGGGGGGCCGCCCTCGGGTATGACGCCGAGGCGCTGTGGGGCGCCTGGGCCCCCGACCTGGTGCACACGACGGTCGGATGCGGGCACTTCATGGCCGAAGAGGACCCGGCCGGCGTCGCTGGGGCCCTGCGCGCCCTCCTCACCCGCTGATCGGGGCGCCGGCACCGGACGCTTCATCGACCGCCATGGCGAGATCGCCTGGTCTTGAGACCGCCGGTGCCGGGTCACCGGCCCTGAAGAACAGAACGGGCAGAACATCGAGACCGATTCTGGGCGGGAGTCAACCGCTGACAGACGATCTACTCCGGAGACTGCCGCCTCCGACCAGCGTGAGAACCTGGGGCGACCGTCACGCCAGCCCTTTGACCTGTGTCTTCAAGTCGACGGAGGCTCACGGTGTCGCCGTCCAGGACTTGTGCGGTGAGCCGTTCCATCAGCTCCGGGTCGGTGCCGCTTCTGCGGCCGGTGATGCGGGCGCGGACCGGGCGGTGGTGGCCGATGGCCTGTGCGTCGTCGGACATGTCGGCTTCCTCGGCTTCGGCGAGCGCCCGCTACAGGCCTGTCGTTAACGAAGCTGTCACCAAGTACACGCGATCGCGTTTGCCCTGATCAGCAACATAAGATCCTGGGCCCTGGCCGTACGGTCAGCGCGCCACTCGGTCACGGCGCCGCCGGGCGGCACGAATCTCGGCGTCGGCGGCCTTGTCGTCCAGCAGCGCGTACAGCTGGGTGGCCTCGGTGCTGGCGTGGCCGAGGCGGCGGCGGACGGCCTCGATCGATACCCCGGCGTTGATCAACTCGGTGGCGTGTGCGTGACGCAGCTGGTGGATGTCGATCTCGACTCCGGCGGCGGCGCAGTAGGTCTGCCAGCGGTGGTGGGCGGCGTCGTAGGACAGCGGCCCGCCGGTGCCATTGATGGAGGCGCGGAACAGCGGGCCGGCGGTGTAGCCGGCGCGGGTCAGGTAGAGCTTGAGCAGGGCGACGTAGCCGCGGTCGTCCAGCAGCACGGTGCGGACGCTGCCGCCCTTGCCGCAGAAGCGCACGTGTTCGTCGTCCAGGCGCAGATCGAGGTCCTCGACGTACAGACCGCAGACTTCGGAGGCGCGGGCGCCGCAGACGTGAGCGGTCTCGAACAGCACCCGGTCGCGCAGCCCGGGTCGGCGGTGATGGCGCCCAGTCGAGGACCGGTCGGGTCGAGTGGAGAATCGTCGGACGGGGGCGGAGCCGTGGGCAGCGCCGCGGTCACGTCGACTCGGGTCCAGGCCTTGCCGTCGAAGTGGTGCACCGATGAGGCCTCGCCGTCGAGGGCCCAGCCGAGGGCCCAGATGTCGGAGGCGGAGCGGGCGCTGACTCGATAGGCGGAGAAGGAGACGCCCTGTTCCGACCAGGTGGCGCCGTTGTAGTGCCAGGCCTTGTGATCGCCCCAGGCCCACACGTCGTTGTCAGCGGTGACGGCAAGGCTCGCGGCCGTACCGGGAAGCTTCTGGGCGATCTCCCAGGTGCGTCCGTCCCAGCGCAGGACGGAGGTGCCGCTCTCGTCGTTGGCCAGGGCCCACACGTTGGAGGGGGAGGACGCGGCGAGCGAGCTGATGTCGCCGCGTTCCACTGGGAAGTCGCTTTTCGTCCAGCGGTCGCCGTCCCAGTGGAAGACCGTGGGGCGGTGTGGGCCGTCGGCCATCGGCAGCCAGGCGCCGATGCCGAGGATGTCCCAGCCGACGGCCCAGGCGTCGTGCTCGCCGGTGGCGATGACCTGTCCGTAGGTGACCGACGACTGGGCGGCCACCAGTTTCCAGCGGTCGTTGCCGTCGTCCAAAGGGTGCGTCCACCAGAGCCAGAGGCCGGCGGCGGCTGCGACCGCCGCGACGACGGCTGCCCATCCGAGCCACCGCCCGGTGGCGGCCAGCTTCAGAAACATGATCGAAGCGTATAAAGGCTGCTAGAACGGCGCGTGAGTATCCCTACTCAGCTGGGTGAGCGTAGGGCCCAGAGCTGTGAAGGCATTCAGCGACACGTAGCAAAATCAACGCGAGTGCGAACACATTCGACCTGCGTAAGGGCGTCAAGCGGCAGCCTCCAGGCGCGCCGGAAAGGCCACGTGTTCGTCATAGGTCGTGCCCTTCTGGAGGCAGTGGTGCAGACAGCCCGGTCGCCTTCGGCGCGCCGGCGGTCGTAGTGGGCCCGGGGGCCTGGTGCTCGCAAGGAGGCGAAGGCCCAGACATACCCAGCTGCGGCCAGGCGCTGGTTCTTCACCTTGCGATGGTGGACGACCAGGCTCTTGCCCGAGGCGCGGGTGATGGGCGCCGATCCGGCGTAGGCCTTCAGCGCGCGGGCGTCGGCGAAGCGGGACCGGTCGTCGCCGATCTCGGCGAGCATGCGGGCTCCGGTCAGGTCAGCAAGGCCGCATCGCCTCATATGGCCGCATACCCAAGAGCCTTCACATCCTGCGACTGGCCGACGAACCCGGCTACCGCCGCCAGATCAAGACCCAGGCCAACCTGCAGGAGGGCCGCCACGCCCTGAGCCGCAAGATCTTCCACGGCCGCAACGGGCAGCTCTACCAGCGCTACGCCGACGGCATGGAAGACCAACTCGGCGCCCTGGGCCTGGTCCTGAACGCCGTCGTGCTGTTCAACACCCGCTACATCGACGCCGCCGTCGCCGAGCTGAGCGGGCAGGGCTTCGACGTCCGCGACGCCGACGTGGCCCGTCTTTCGCCGTTCGTGCGGCACCACATCAACATGCTCGGCCGGTACTCCTTCCAACTGCCAGAGCTGCCCGGCGGGATGAGACCGCTGCGCGGCCCTGACGACGCCGACGAGCAGTAACGTCGGCGTCCTTATCGCTTCGCCGGGTGAGAGCGGATTTATGAGGAGACGGCGGCATGCAGGATGCCGGCGAGTTCGGCAGGCGCCGAGAGCATCGGCCAGTGCCCGGTGGACAGGCCGAAGCGCTGCCACGGCGGCTGGTTCAGGAAGGCCAGCATCGGCACGCCGGCATCGAGCAGCCCCGTGAAGTCATGGCAGGCGATCACGACGCGATCCACGCCGGGCCCGGGTTCGGTTGGTCCGGTCAGAGGCTGGGTGTAAGTGCCGAACGGCTGAGGCGTGGCACGCGTGCGCAGGAGGTCAAGCTGGGTCTCGTCAAGTCCGTCTAGGCTGTTGGACAGGCCCAGGACTTCGGCGGGCGGCATCGCCAGCCGCCAGCCGTCGCCGGATGAGGCGACCTGCTGACGCAGTTGGTCGGCGGCCTGCGGTGGCATGAGGTCGAGCATGCACATGCCCGCGGGGAACGGGGCGCTGTCCACGTAGATCACACGTTCCAGCCGGTCACCGAAGCGTCCGGCCGCCCCGGTAACGGGGGCGGCCGCGTAGCTGTGCGCGACCAGGGTGACGTCGTGTAGATCATTCCGCTCGACGAATCCGGTGATATCCGCGATGTGCGCGTCCAGGTCCGTCTGTGGCCCGCCCTGGCCGGCGTTCTCGGCCAGGCCAGTCAACGTCAGCGGCAGTGCTGTATGGCCCCGCTCCTGCAGAGCGTGGGCTGTCTCTTCCCAGGCCCACGCCCCGAGCCAGGCGCCGGGAACGAGTACGAAGGTGGCCATGTGATCTCCCTGAGGTGAGGTACTGCAGGGAGAGTAAGGTCGATACAGGACAGTTCCCGCCCTAGAATTCCGGGTGATCCATGTCACATCCGCTGACCCGCGCGTTGACCCTGCTGGAACTCCTGCAGTCGCACGCCGTACTCACCGGGGTTGAGCTGGCTGACCGCCTGGATACCGACGTCCGCACGGTGCGCCGCTACATCTCCCATCTGCGGGAGCTGGGCATCCCGGTGCAGGCCGAACGCGGCCGCTACGGCGGCTACCGCCTGGCCCGCGGCTACCGGATGCCGCCGCTGGTGCTCACCAACGACGAGGCCCTCGCCGTGGTGCTGGGTCTTCGGGCCGCGGAACGCTTGGGCATGGGCACGACCGCCCCGGCCAACGCCGGCGCCCTGGCCAAGATCGAGCGGGTGCTGCCGAACGCCTTGCGCGAACCGCTCGCCGCGATGCGGGAGACGCTGTCCTTCACCGCCAACGCCGTGCCCGGGCAGGCGCCCGAAACAGGCGTGCTGCTGGCGCTGGCCCAGGCCTCCCGCGCCCGCACGACCGTCGGTATCGGTTACCAGTCGTGGCGCCAAGACCACACCGAACGCGACGTCGACCCCTACGGCGTGGTCTTCCACACCGGACGCTGGTACGTCGTCGGGCACGACCACCTCCGCGCTGCCCTGCGGACCTTCCGCATAGACCGCATCGCCTCCGTCACCCCACGCCCCCGCGGTTTCGCCAAGCCCGACGGGTTCGACCCCGTCGCCCATCTGACCTCGACCCTGGCCCAAGCCCCATACCGCTGGCAGGTCCAGGTGACGATCCACGGCCCCCTCGATGAGGTCGCCCGTCGGCTGCCACGCTCGGCCGTCACACTCACCGCCGGCACCAGCGGAGTCCTGATGCACGCGCGGGCGGAACGGCTGGACGGCATGGCCCACATGCTCGCCTCCCTGGAATGGCCCTTCACCATCCACCAACCCGACGAACTTCGACAGGAGCTCAGGAACCTGGCCGATCGACTCACCCAAGCCGCAGAACGACCATCAGGGGAAAAGCGAAAGTCGGCGTAAACCAGCGCCCGCGCCCCCGGTCTCAGCGTCTGCTGTCGCCGGGTGCCAGCAGGCTCGTGAGTTCGGCGACAGCTTCGGGCGACGGCTTGAAGTAGCGGCGCAGGTTCCCCGGCTTCTTGTGCCGGGACTTAGCCATCAGCATCAGCAGCGACGCCCCGACCTCGCCGAGATGAGTCAGGGCGGAATGGCGGTATTCGTGCAGGTCCCACCCGGTCCCCGGCCCCCGCACCGCGGTGTGCGCGTCCAGCAGGGCGCGGGCCTGGCCGTAGGACAGACGTGCCGCTCCGGTGTCCGGGCACACGTCGCGGGGCCCCGACGATCTTCCCCGGCCCCGGACGGCGAGCCGTGACGAACACCGGCCCTCGGGTGCGGCCCTTCAACAGCCGTGGCAGCAACCGCGCGTGCCGGCGTCCCAGTACACCGTCTCCAGCACGAAGTCCTCGCGCACCTGCCCGCGCCGCCGGACCTTGGCCCGTGCGCCCTTGGCCTTCACCTGGGCACGACGTCCGGCGAAGTCCAGATCCTCGATGTTCAAGCCCAGGATCTCCTCGGCCCTCGCGGCGGTCTCGTACGGTATCCGCCACAGCGTCTTCTCCCGCAGTCCGACGTCCCGCCGCGCAATCAGCCGGTCGATCGCCATCTTCGACCGCACCGGGGTCTGCGAGTCCGGCGCCGCCAGCCGCTTCGCCCACCCCGGAACCGTCGGCGCGTCGTGGCCGCGCTCGCGGCACCAGGACAGCCAGGAGACCACCGCGGCCCGGCGGACGTTCCAGGTGCCCACCGCCGCGGTGCCCCACAGCGCCTCCAGCGCCTCCCCGACCTCGTCGTCGGCTACTGTCGCCAGCAGCCGGCCCCCGCCGAGGCGTTCAACGGTCTTCCCGACGCCGATCCCATAGCTGCGGACGGTGTTCGGGTTGCCGAGCGAGTCCAGGAACGCATCGGCCGCCTCCTGAACGGTGACGGCGTTGCCGACCGGCAACTGTATGAGTACGGACACCGCATCCCCTTGCCACAGATAACAGGGGCGGCTCGTGCAGCGCCTGGAGAACGCCCCCGCAGGCCGCGACTCAGCCTGCCGCAGACAATAGGGCGTTATCTGTAGGAAAACTTCAGGCCGTGCTCGCCGCCGACGAGCCATCAATCGCTCACCGGGGGCGACTAGGACTTAGCGCCAGTTTTTGTTCCGATGTTCCTCGCCCCCCGAGACCGTCACGTCGATTCCTCCGCCGCCTGGGAAAGCGACCCCGGTCCCCAGCGCTCATCTCTGGGGGTGCCGGCGACCAGGATGTCGGCCGGGCCGGTGGTCGCGGGGCGGGCGGTGACGGGGGTGGTGACGACCGGGTCGGCGATGAAGTCCCGCATCCAGCGGAAGCTGGCCTTCGGCGTGCGCGCCTGGGTGTCGTAGTCGACGTGCACGAGGCCGAACCTCGCCGAATACCCCCGCGCCCACTCAAAGTTGTCCAGCAACGACCAGCAGAAGTACCCGCGCACGTCGGCGCCCGCCGTCATCGCCTTACGGGTCGCGGTCAGGTGGTCGCGCAGGTAGTCGATGCGCCCGGTGTCCTCCAGCGCGCCGTCGTCGCCGTACCCGTTCTCGGTGATGTAGACCGGCGGCAGGTCGGGATAGCGGGAGGTCAGGTCGACCAGGGTCTCGTACAGGCCCTCGGGCTCCACCACCCAGCCCAGCCCGCTGGTGCGCGCGTCCTCGGGCGTGACGGTGCGCACGCCCAAATCGAACGCCGAGCGCCGGACGGGATCGGCCTCCTCGTACGGCGCGGCCTCCACGTGCAGGCGGTAGTAGTAGTTCACCCCGAGGAAGTCCACCGGCCTGCCGACGATCTCCAAATCGCCGTCCCAGCGGAAGGAGAAGCCGCTGATCCGGCCGAACGTCTCGGCCATGTCGGCGGCGTAGGCACCGCCGAAGAGAGGTTCGGTGAACTGCCGGTTGACCAGCAGGTCCATCCGGCGCGCGGCCTGGACGTCCTGCGGCGACGAGGTGACGGGAACCGTCGGCGACATGTTGAGCGTCAGCCCGATCTGCTGACCGGACCTGGCCATCTCCCGCAGGCGCCCCACGGCGAGGCCGTGCCCGAGCAGCAAGTGGTGGGCCGAGGCGAGCGCGCCGTGCCCCTCCTTGGCGCCGGGCGCGTGCCGGCCCTCGCCGTAGCCGACGATGGCCGAGCAGTACGGCTCGTTGAGCGTGATCCAGTTCGACACCGACTCGCCGAGGGCGTCGTACATCACCTCGGCGTAGTCGGCGAAACGCTCGGCGGTGTCGCGGACCCGCCAGCCCCCGAGGTCCTCGAGCGCTTGCGGCAGGTCCCAGTGGTACAAAGTGACGTACGGCTCGATGCCGCCCTCCCGCAGGGCGTCCACCAGTCGCCGGTAGAAGTCCAGCCCGCGCCGGTTCACCGGCCCGCGCCCGTCGGGCAGCACCCGCGGCCAGGCAACGGAGAATCGGTAGGCCCCCGCCCCCAGGTCTTTCATGAGGCCGACATCCTCTTGCCAGCGGTGATAGTGGTCGCAGGCGATCTCACCCGACTCGCCCCGTGCCACCGCGCCGGGCACCCGGCAGAAGGTGTCCCAGATCGAGGGCCCCCGGCCGTCGGTTTCGACGGCCCCCTCGATCTGGTACGCCGCGGTGGCCGTGCCCCACACGAAGCCGGCGGGAAAGGTCCGCGGCCGGGTGCGACTTTCCTCGATCGCCGTCATCCCTTGATCGCTCCTGACATGATTCCTCCGATGATCTGCCGGCCCAGGGCCGCGAAGACGGCCACGACGGGCACTGTCGCCAGCACCGTGCCGGTGAGCACGAGCGCGTAGTCGGTCGTGTAGCCGCTGGCCAGCGAGGAGAGCGCGACCTGCACGGTCGGGTTCTCCGGGGTGAGGACCACCAGCGGCCAGAAGAAGTCGTTCCATGCCTGCATGAACGTGAACAGCCCGAGCACGGCCGCGGCCGGCCGCGCCGCGGGCACCACCACGTGCCAGAACAGGCGCAAGGTGGAGCAGCCGTCGATCCGTCCGGCCTCCAGGAGTTCGTCCGGCACCGCGCTCGACAGGTACTGCGTCATGAAGAAGACACCGAACGCCGTGACCAGGCCGGGCACGATCACCGCCTCCAGCCGGCCGGTCCAGCCGAGCTCCGCCATGAGGATGTAGAGCGGGATGATCCCGAGCTGGTGCGGCACGGTGGTGGTCGCGATGGCCATGACCAGCAGCGACGTCCGGCCCCGGAAGCGGAGCTTGGCGAAGGCGAACCCGGCCAGCGTGGAGAACAGCACGACCGAGACGGTGACCGAGCCGGAGACGATGAAGGAGTTGAGCATCGCCTTACCGAACGCGGTCGTGTCGAAGACCCGCGCGATGTTCTCGAACAGGTGCCCGCCGGGCGTCAGGACGGGAGGCACGCGGGCGATGGCGTCGTTGTCGTGCGACGCCACGATGAGCGACCAGTAGACGGGGAACAGGGAGCCGAGCAGGACGGCGACCAGCGCCGCATAGGTCCAGAACCCGGCCGAGCGGCGCCCGCCGCGGGAGCGGGCCGCCCGCGAGCGGGGCACGCGCGCCTTCCGGGGCGCCTCGGTGATGATCGTCGTCACGTCAGCTTCTCCTGATCCGGCGGGTGACCGAGTAGTTGACCAGAGCCATGACCACGATGATCAGGCACAGGGTCCATGCGATGGCCGAGGCGTAGCCGAACTTGTACAGGCTGAACCCCTGCTCGTAGAGGTAGAGGCCGACGGTCTGGAACTGTCGGTCCGAGCCTCCCGTCGGGTTGCCCGTGCCGGCTTGGAACAGCAGCGGCTCGGCGATGATCTGGAAGCCGCCGATGGTGGACACGACGGCGGTGAAGATGATCGTCGGCCGCAGCATCGGGATCGTGATCTTCCGGAACTGGGTGAACTGGCCGGCCCCGTCCAGCGTCGCGGCCTCGTACAGATGCTCGGGGATCGTCTGCATGGCGGCCAGGTAGATCAGCGCGTTGTAGCCGGTCCACCGCCAGATGACGATGAGCGAGATGGCGATGTGCGAGGACAGGGTGCCCGCCTGCCAGTCCACCGGGTCGAGCCCCACCAGATCGAGCGCCCAGTTGACCATGCCGAAGTCGCGGCCGAAGAGCTGGGCGAAGATGATCGTGACTGCGACGATGGACGTCACGTTGGGCAGCAGCACGCCCATCCGGAAGAACGTGCGGGCACGCAGGCTGCGGTTGAGCATGTGCGCGATGAACAGGGCCGCGAGCAGCTGCGGCACGGTGGACAGCAGCCAGATGCTGACGGTGTTGAACAGCGCGTTCCAGAAGTAGTCGTCGGTCAGCAGTTCGGCGTAGTTCGCCAGCCCCACCCAGTGCCGGGTGGGCTCCAGCAGGTTCCAGTTCGTGAGCGAGACGTACGCGGTGTACAGCAGCGGGAACATCCCCACCGCGCCGAACAGCAGGAAGAACGGGGCGATGTAGAAGTACGGCGAGCCCTTGACGTCGAGCTGGTAGGCCCAGCGGCGCCGTGGCCCGGATCGTGCGAGGGTCATGGGTCCATCCCGGGGAAGGGGCGACGGCGGGCCCTTACCTCCCGCCGTCACCCGGTTTGGCTGGGCGGCTACTGCTCGATGCGCTCGACGTCCTTGAGCATCTGCTCCCAGGCCTGCGGGCCGTCCTGCTTGCCCTCCTCCACTCGGTTGATCGCGTCGCGGATGGCGGTCTGGATGTCGCCGGCCCGCGGCCCTTGGTACTGCGGCTTCAGGTTCAGCGCGGCGGTGGTGAAGACCTGCCCGACCGGGGCGTCGTTGAAGAAGGCGTTCTTCAGGTTCTTGACCTCGGGCTTCTCGTACGTCGCCACTGTCGAAGGCAGGATGCCGTGCGCCTTGAACACCTCGATCTGCTGCTCGGGAGCCGTCAGCCAGGTGATCAGGTCCACCGCCTCCTTCACGTGCTTGCTCTGCGCCGGAACCGTCAGGTAGGAGCCGCCCCAGTTGCCGCCGCCGCCGGGGATGGCCGCGATGTCCCACTTGCCGGCGAATGCCTTGGCCTGGTCCTGGATCTTCGCGAGCATCCAGGCGGGGCAGGCGATGGTGGCGAACTGACTCTTGGCGAAGCCGGTGTTCCACGCCGGGGAGCTGCCCACCAGCTTGGCCGACTCGCCGTCGGCTACGGCCTTGAGCACCTCGTCGTACGCCGAGCGGACCACCGGGTTGGTGGCGACGACCACGTGGTCGGAGGCGTCGTAGTAACCGGTCTCGGCCTGCCCGATCATCGCGTTGAAGATCTGCGCGCCGCCGTCGAAGAAGCTGGCGCCCTCCGGCTTGTTCGCGGTGTACTTCCTGCCGGCCTCGAAGTACGACGCCCAGTCCGGCCAGAGCTTGCTCACCTCGTCGCGCTCGGTGGGCAGGCCGGCCTTCTCGAACAGGTCGCGCCGGTAGCACATGGCCAGGCCGCCGACGTCCGTCCCGTATCCGATCTGGGCCCCGTTCTTGGCCACCGACGCCTGCCACTTCCACGGCAACCACCGGTCCTTGAGCCCGTCGGCGCCGTGCTTGCGCAGGTCGACGAAGCGCTCCGGCTGAGCCCTGAACTGGGCGATGAAGCCGGTGTCGATGCCCTCCACGTCCGCCGCGCCGCTGCCCGTCGCCAGATGGGCGGCCAGGTTGCGATGGTGGTCGTTGTACGCCGACGTACGCTCGACGATCTTGATGTTCGGGTGGGCGGCCTCGTACTTGGCGTACAGGTCCTTGAACCCCATGTTCCCGAACAGGTTGAGAGTGAGGGTGACGGGGCCGTCGCCGGACGAGCCGGTCGAGCCGCCGCAGCCGGCGGTGAGCACGCCGACGGCGAGCACACCCACGAGCAGACGAAGTTTCGCAGCAGACACCGTGAACTCCTTGGCAGGGAGAAGGGGCGTGGCTGCGAGATGCGACGGTCGAGCCGCGGCAACGAAAAGCATCGACCGATACGCCCGCCATGAGACATAACAGCGGCACACGATGTCAAATCACGAAAACGTAACGCCGATGAAATTACCGGCAACCTTGACAGACTTCCCATGATTGCGTAATTTCCTCGAAACCGGTTACATGAAACCGGTTGCAGCGAGATGCGACAGCGTTCGATCCGTGGCAACGATCAGAGAGGTGGCACGCCTGTGCGGCGTGTCCCCGGCAACCGTCTCCCGCGATTTCAACAATCCGGAGGTAGCTAACGCGAAGACCAGGACGCAGGTTCTGCGGGCGGCGCGTCAGATCGGCTACCTGCTTAACGAGTCGGCCCGCACGCTGGCCACCAAGAAGTCCTTCATGGTCGGCCTCGTGTGGGACAGCGACCACCGCCGCCCCGGCTGGCGGCACCCGTTTTTCCAGGAAATCCTCGTCGCTCTGAAGACCGCGCTCAGCGGGCGCGGATATCACCTCATGCTCGCCACCAGCGGGGAGAGGAACGGTGAGCGGACCGACGACGCCTTCGTGCGGGCCGTGCACAGGCACAACCTGGACGGCGTGGTGATGATCGACAGCGGCACGTGGGACCCCTCACTGCGGCGGCCGGCCGGAGGGAGGCGGGCGGGCCGCCGCCGCCGGCGGCGGGGCGTACGGCGGGGCCCGGCGCGGGCGGCGGCTCGGTGACCGGCGCTCTTGCGAGCGCCCGCCTATCGAGCAGTTCGAAGGCGGCCGCCTTAATTGGCACGAGCTGGCGCGCCAGCCGAAACCGAACACCAAGGCCGCACGTCACGCGCTGCGCGGATACAAGCGCCGGCTCCTGGATGACGGCTGGCGGCCACTTCGACTGCAAGGCCGACCTTCATATAGGCCTTGAAGGCATCGCGGAAGTGGTCGGCGCAGGTCACACACCGAGTCCGGGCATGGGATTGTCGCGCCACATGTCCGCTGCCCGGACATGTCCGCTGCCCGGACATATCCGTGCACGACAGGCGAGGTCTCGACCCAGCGGCCATGCCGGGCGATGGCCAGCATGGAACGGAGAACGGCGAGAAGTTCGTCCCAAGCACACGAGATCCCGCACGCGGCGAGCGACTGCCAGCAACCTTGCGTTCCGGCATCGGTAAGTTTAAGCTTACGGTTCGTGGCCACTTACCGATCAGACGACGACGCATGGAGCGCGCTGGGCGATCCGACGCGGCGGACGATCGTCACGACCCTGGCCGAGCGTCCGCGCTCAGTCAGGGAACTCGCCGACGAGCTGCCGGTCAGCCGGCCCGCGGTGTCGCAGCATCTGAAGGTGCTGAAGGACGCCGGGCTCGTGGACGAGACCGCTGCGGGGACTCGTCGGATCTACCGGCTGAACCCGGCTGGCGTGGCGGCGCTGCGCGATCAGCTCGACCTGTTCTGGGAGCGGGCGCTGTCCGGTTTCCAGGACGCGGCCCAGCGGGACGGCCCGGCCGCTCCAAGCCAGCACGAGGAGCAGCAATGACACAGACGGCCGTGAATCGGAGCGTCGTGATCGACGCACCGGTCGAGCACGCCTTCAAGGTCTTCACCGAGCGGTTCGGCGACTTCAAGCCGCGCGAGCACAACCTGCTCGGTGCGGCCATCGCCGAGACCGTCTTCGAGGCGAGGGCCGGCGGGCACATCTACGACCGCGCCGAGGACGGCAGTGAGTGCCGGTGGGCGCGGGTCCTGGCCTACGAGCCGCCCTCTCGCGTGGTGTTCTCCTGGGATATCGGCGTCCAGTGGCAGATCGAGGCCGACACCGCGAACGCCAGCGAGGTCGAGGTCCGCTTCATCGAAGAGTCGCCCTCCCGGACCCGGGTGGAGCTGGAGCACCGGCACATCGACCGGCACGGGCCTGGCTGGGAGTCCCTCGCCGAGGGCGTGGGCAACGACCAGGGCTGGCCGCTCTACCTGGACCGTTACGCCGCGCTCTTCGACTGAGCGCACGCCGCGGTCCTCACGGAGATGGCCGGCCGCGTGAGCGGCCGGCCATCCGTCCGACGCCGCACCATCGCCGCCAAGTCAACGTCTCCTTCGAGCCGTCACGTTCGGAAAGACCCAGCTCAGCCGGATGCGTCCAGCGAGGCGCTGCGCTGGTCGGCATCGGCCGGCGCGCGATACAGGGAGGCGACCGACGGCGCCCTGCCCGCGTTCTTCCCCGTGGCGATCTTCAGCTTGGCAACGATCTCCGGAACCGGCAGGCCCTTGGCCCGCAGCGCCAGGGCGAAGGTGAGCATGTCCTCATCGATCACCTTGGGGCGGCCGCCATGATGGCCGCGCGCGGCGGCGGCCTGCTGGCCCTCCAGGGTCTTGTCGCGGATGTAGTCGCGGTCGAGCTGGGCGCAGACGGCCAGGACGGCGAACAACATCGCGCCCAGCCCGTTCGGGTCGTAGACGCCGGTCAACGGGCCGGTCGGCAGCTCCAACTGGATCCCGGCCGCCTGCAGCCCGCCCGCCAGCGCCATCAGCTCGGCGGCGTTGCGCGCGGGCCGCTTCAGCTCGTGCACGGTGAAGATCACCGTTTGGCCGGGCGCGGCCGATTTGATGTCACGGCACAGCGTCAGCGCGGCATCCAGCTCGGGCCGTACCTTGATCCGAGTGGAGATCTTCTCGGCGAAGATCCGTGTGCACCCGGCCGCGCGCAACGCCTGCAGCTGGCTGTCCAGTTCCTGCTCCTTGGTCGAACAGCGCGCGTAGCCGATCCGGATCGCCGGCGCGGACGGAGTGACCTCGGCGGCCGCCACCGGCGCCAGCGCCTGCCAGCGCGCGCCCGGGCGGCGCCCGGCCGGGACCGCCACCTCCAGCAGCTCGCGCAGTGCGGGCACCAAGATGAAGCGCGCGGTGTGGTACTTGGAGGCGACCTTCCCGCTCCGCGTGCGGCACGGGGAGGGGGCCATCACCTCGCAAGTCGGGCAGTCGACCCCTCGACCGCCGCGGCGGCCTCCTCTGGCGTCAGCTCCACCCGCCGATTCTCGCAGAACTTCCTCGCACAACCCTCAGGTTCTGCGAGGAGTTTTGCGAATAGCGACCTGCGCGAACAGACGCACCCGCCAGGGCATGGTCACCCTCGCAGAACCGGTCATTTCTGAGAACCACATACCGTTACCGCCGTCACACAGAGCTACGGGGGCTCATTGCGCACACCCGAGCGGTGGATCACCAGGGGGCGCATCGCAGAACGCCCTGCCTTCTCCGCTCTTGCCTAGTGCTCTGACCGCATACCTTCGCCGGGTTGAGCGTGTGTGGGGCCATTGATGCCAGTTACCTGACCGAGGCATGGGTCGTCCCCTTCGTCGTGCAGCTGGTCGGCGAGTACGTCTTGGAGATCCTGATCGTCATCTGCGATGAGCTCCGTGATCTCGCCACGCCCGGCACCTGCGGCCACCTCGCTTACGGGCAGTTCATCGTGGACAATCCTGCCTTCTTCGCGCGCACTCAACGGCGGGTCGTGAGCTACTGGAGCTGCTACTACCGGGGCACCTACGCGAGTTTTCGGGGCTACCCAGGATGCACTCTTCTTGACCTCCTACGGTCCGCTGCCTCCGACAGAGCAGGGCATCCCTGGCCCAACCTCGCTCCAGCCGGCGCCAGGGTGGACGGCTACTGCTAGGACCCGGCCGGGCAAGGTCGCCGGCCGGTCAAGCGGCATCGGCGAGGGGACGTCCGCCCGAACGGATGCCCTTCTCGCTGCGGATGCGAGCGCGCTCGCGGCGAGGAGCACCGTCGGGGCGAGCGGCCCGGATGGAGCGCAGCGCCGCCCAGGTGTGGTCGATGCCCTTGCGGCGTCGGTTGACGCCCCACAGCAGGTCATCGCCGACGGAGTAGCAGCCGTGGAAGTAGGTGATCCCGTGGATGTGGTGGTAGGTGGCGCCGGCCGCCGCCTGCTCTAGCGGAAGGCGGCCGCGTTGCGCCGCGCCCAGTCCGAGAACGGGCGCGGCGCGCGGCCGAGCACCCGCTCGACCTCCGGGCTGACCCGCCGTTCGCCGGGGGTCGGATCGCCGAGGATGGCCAGGGTGCCGTCGGCCACCTCCTCCGGCATGAACGCCGCCATCATCGCGCGTGCCTCGTCGCGGCTCTGCTCGGCGAACCGTACGGGCTCGCCGAGCGCGTCGCCGAGCGCGGCGGCGATCTGACGCGGAGAGACCCGCTCCGGCCCGGTGAGCTCGTAGACCCGGCCGTCGTGGCCGGGCTCCCGCAGGGCAGCCGCCGCGACCTCGGCGATGTCGCCGGGATCGATGACGGGCAGCGCGACGTCTCCGAACGGGGCGGTCACCGTGCGGCGCAGGCGGACGGACTCCGCCCAGGCGAAGGCGTTGGAGGCGAAGCCGCCCGGCCGCAGGATCGTCCACTCCAGCCCCGAGTTCCTGACCTCGCTCTCGTCCTCCAGCGCCCGCATGCCGTGACCCGGGGAGAGCGGGCGCGTCCCGGCGGACTGGGAGGACAGCAGGACGACCCGGCGCACCCCGGCTTCCGCGGCGGTGCGGAGGATCGGCCGCACGTTCCCGCCGAGGGCCAGGTAGTCGCCGGGCGTCACCAGGAACAGCGCGTCCGCCCCCTCCAGCGCGGGGCGCAGCCCGGCGGGATCGGCCAGGTCCGCGCTGACCGCACGGACGCCTTCGGGCACATCGGCGGACGAGACGCGGCGGGCGACGGCGGTGACGTCCTCGCCCGCCTCCGCCAGGAGCCGGACCAGGACCCGGCCGACGTTCCCGGTGGCTCCCGTTACGACGATCATGGTGATCTCCCTTGAGTTAGTTAGTTGGCTGACTCAGAGAGAACCGTAGCACGGGACGCGCCTATAGTCAGTCAGGTGACTGACTCGACCGTTTCCCGCGCGGGGGCCGCGAGCGCCAAGCGGCGGCGGCTCACGGCGGCCGCCGCCGAGGTGGTGCACCGGCAGGGCGCCGAGCGCACCACCATCGCCGACATCGCCCGCGCCGCCGGCGTCCCGGTGGGCAACGTGTACTACTACTTCAAGACCAAGGACGAGCTGGTCGCCGCCGCGCTGGACGAGCACGCCCGGCATCTCGCGGAGCTCACCGGACGGCTGGAGCGGCTGCCCGATCCGCGTGAGCGGCTCAAGGGGCTGGTGGAGACCTGGATCGGGCAGCGCGACGTCGCGGCGCGATGGGGCTGCCCGACCGGCACGCTCGCCGCCGAGCTGGACAAGCGCGGTGAGGGCGGGCTGGACGCGGAGGCGGGGAGGGTGATCCGGCTGCTGCTCGACTGGGCCGAGCGCCAGTTCCGCGAGCTGGGCCTGCCCGAGCCCGACGGGCTCGCGCTGACCCTGGTGAGCGCCTATCAGGGCATGTCGCTGCTGGCCAACGCGCTGCGCGATCCCGAGATCATGAAGCGTGAGGGCGACCGGCTGCTCGGCTGGCTCGGCTCACTGCCCGGCTGAGCCGGCCCCGCTCCGGGACAGGAGCGTGGTCAGCGCCGTGGTCCGCGCGTCGTCCCAGCCGGCCGGTGGCGCGATCCGCGCCCAGGCGGCGGCCACCTCGCCGTCGTAGTCGTGCCCGTGGCCGGGCGGTGCGTCGAGGGAGAACACCAGATCCGCGGTGACCTGCCAGAACGTGACGAACGGATACCAGCGGATCCAGGGCAGCACGTCGCCGCCGCGCCGTTCCTCCAGCCAGTCCGGGCGGCCGAGGATCAGCCGCGGGGTCCACCACACGATCGGATCGGAGGGATGCTGGAGATAGACCACCCGCGACCCGTCCCAGGAGGCGGGCGCGGGCAGGTCCTCGGGCCCGTTGGCGAAGCGCACGGTCTCGCCGTCCCGGTAGACGGGCAGCACCTCCCTGCTGCCCGGGTCGCGGCCGTCCACGAACCGCCGCCACAGCGGGCTGCTGTCGGGCGGCCCGACGAAAAGCGCGCCGTCGGTGCGCTCGCGCAGGTCGCGGTCGTCGCGGAACGCCGACTCCGCGCCGAACGCCCCGAGGCTCTCCCCGAACACCAGCAGCCGGGGCCGGTGACCGGCGGGCAGCCGCGACCACCGGGCGTACACCTGGCCGAACAGCTCGCGCCCGGCCGCCGTGACGCGCTCGCGGTCCACCAGGAAGGACAGCCAGCTCGGCAGGTAGGAGTACTGCATCGAGACCAGCGCGGTGTCCCCGCCGTACATGAACTCCAGGGCGGCGGCGGCCTGGGGGTCCACCCAGCCCGTGCCGGTCGTCGTGATCACACACAGCACCGCCCGGCGGAA
Source organism: Microbispora sp. H10885 (assembly GCF_014161415.1). Taxonomy (NCBI): domain Bacteria; kingdom Bacillati; phylum Actinomycetota; class Actinomycetes; order Streptosporangiales; family Streptosporangiaceae; genus Microbispora; species Microbispora sp. H10885. Next base: position 132,699 of record NZ_JABBWY010000010.1, read on the forward strand.
CGCGCCGGTCCGGTCGAGCTCCCGTACGGCGAGGGCGGCCCGCTCGCGGGCGGTCACGGCGGAGTCGAGCCCCGCGTAGACCCGGACCGGCGGGAGCGCGGGCCGCCCGGTGAAACCGCTGAGTTCCCCGACGGTGGGGGCGCCTGCGACGAACGCCCGGCCCTCCAAACCGAGCGACGCGAAGGAGACCAGGGAGGAGGGGCCGCCCGAGACGGCGGCGGACCGGGGCCGCGAGGTGCCGGGCGCGGTCTCGCTGTTGATCGCCGCGAAGCTGTTGTCGGCCCCTCTGAGCAGGGCCTCGGTGAGGATCCCGTCGGTCAGCAGGACGGCCAGCACGCCGACGCCGAGCGTCGCGGCCAGCCGCGCCGCCGTGGCGGGGATCCACCTGCCGAGCACGCCTCCGAGCGCCCGGGCGGCGACGCGCAGCGCCCTGGCGGCGGCCAGCAGGAGCAGGAACACCGCCGCCGCGACGAACGGCACGCCGAGATAGCCGAGCCGTTCCGGCGGGCGCAGCCCCATCAGCGGGTAGATGGCCCTCTGGGCGCGTACGCCGAGGACCAGCGACGCGGCGCCCAGCCCGCAGCCGAACGTCGCGACCAGACGGCGGACCCGCCGCCGTCCCGTACGGCGCCACCCCTCGCGCCATCCCGCGCACCGGGCCCCGGCATACCGCCGGACGACCGGGGCGGCGCTCCGGCGGGCCAGAGTGCCGGCGGTCACGCCGGCCAGGTATCCGGTCGCGGTCAGCACGCCCGCGATGATCCCCTGCAGCGGCCACGAGCGGGGCAGCAGCGACGGCGTGAGGGACAGGCAGAAGAAGATCGCGGCGAACAGGATCCCGGCCGTGTCCAGCGCTCCGCCGAGCCGTACCCGCCCCTCCCGCATCAGGCCCCCGATTCACCGCCTGTCCGCCGAACTCGCGGAGCAGGCAGGCTATCAAGTCACCGGCAGGTCACGGCCCCGCCCCCCGCACGGCCTCATCCCCAGTGGTCGCCCCAGCCCCACAGGTTGGGCCCGAGCGCCGCGGCGGGGTCGTCGTGGTACACGCCGAATCTGCCGCGGAAGAACAGCATCGGCCGCTGCTCCGGATGGACGGGTTCGAGTTCTCGGACGAGGCCGATCACCACGTCGTGGTCTCCGGCCACGTGCACCTCCCGGACCTCGCCGTGGACGCGCAGCAGCACGTCCGGCAGGGCGGGCGTGCCCCAGCGGGACAGGTCCCAGGCGAGCCCGGCGAACTTGTCGCCGTTGCTCGATCCGAACCTGGCGCACACGTCGACCTGCTCCTCGCCGAGGACGTTGACGCAGAAGCGGCCGGACTTCCTGATCCGCGGCCAGGCGCGGCCCTTGTGGTCGGCGCAGAAGAGCACGAGCGGTGGTTCGAGCGACACCGACGCGAACGACTGGCAGGCGAACCCCACCGGATCGCCGTCGTCGAGACCCGTGACCACGGTCACGCCGGTCGCGAACATCCCGAGCGCGCGCCGGAACTCCGCGGGCGACGGCGGCGGCGCGTCTCCGGAGCCGGGGTCGCCGAGGCCGGGGCCGGCGGAAGCTGCGGTCATGGGTTCACCTCTCGCGTGCGGTCCGGTGGCTCCGGTGTGCGTGCCTCTGGTGCGGCTCTGGTCCGGTGACTCAGCGCTCAGGTCACGAACTTACAAACCCCCTCGGCGCCGCGCCGCACGGGATCCCGTCCAACGGGGCACCTGCATGACGAGTCTTCCCAGGTAAAAACAGGTTTTGTCAGGTTTACACCATTGTTGAGCTGTATGTACCTTTAGGTGCCACGGCATGGGTACCGGTGACATCCGCGTCGCCTCCGTTGCCGTGTCGTTGCCCGGACCGTGCGCTCTTCTGTGCGCGCGGCCGCCGAGTCCGCGTTCCGCGGAGCCGGGGACCCACTTCTCGGGGTGAATCGGCGCGCAGACCCCCAGATGCGCCCGTAGGGCACTTCCTGCCCGAACCCGTCAGCTAACCCGGTAGGCGGCATGGAAGCAAGGAGCTCAACCGCGTCATGCCCACCATCAGGTTCTCTCCCGCCGGGCGGCCCTCCGCCCGCCGCCTGCGCGCCGCCCTCGCCGCGGCGGCACTCGCGGTCACGGCCGGCACGGCCACCCTCACCGCCGCCACGCTCGTCGCCACCGCGGCCGCGCCCGCTCCCGCCTACGCGAACCCGCACACGTACGGCCAGGACGTCTCCGGCTACGAGGCCGACCACGACTGGATCAACAGCCGGGCGCAGTTCGGCTTCATCAAGGCGACCGAAGGCCTGGACTGGGTCGACTCGTCCTTCCCCCGGCACTGGCGGGAGCTGGACAAGAAGGGGATCGTCCGCGGCGTCTACCACTACGGCCACCCCTCCAACGACCCGATCGCCGAGGCCGACCACTTCCTCCGCGTGGTGAACGCGCAGCCGGGCAAGCCCGGCGACATCCTCGTCCTCGACCTGGAGACCGCCGACGGCCAGTCGGTGCAGCGCGTCAACGCCTGGGCCAGGAAATGGCTGGAGTACGTGACCGCCAAGACCGGCGTCCGGCCGATGTTCTACAGCGGCTGGAACTTCGCCGACAAGTACGGCCGCGGCCTGGGCGACTATCCGCTGTGGGTGGCCCACTACAGCCGGAACCCGGGCGACATCACCCCGCCGGCCGACTGGAAGAGCTGGGCGATCCACCAGTACACCGACTCGCCGATCGACCAGAACGTCTCCGCGCTGAGCCCTCTCGAGCTGCGCGCCCTCGGCCGCCACTGAGGCTCCGTGGTCCCGGGGCGGGCGCCGCCCGCCCCGGGACCATTCTCAGACCGCTTTCAGACCATCCCTGACCACTTCAGACCACCGCGCCCGATCCGTCGCGGGCCACGGGCCGGCGACGCGGAGCGGCGGGTGCGGGCGGCGGTTGACCGGCGCGCCTCTCCAGCTCGATCGCCGCCGGCCCCGCCACGAACGACGACGACAGCGTGCCCGCCACGATGCCGATCAGCAGGGCGATCGCGAAGTCGCGCAGCGAGTCGCCGCCGAACACCGCCAGCGCCGCCAGGATGAACAGCGCGCCGAGCCCCGTGTTCACCGTACGCGGCACGGTCTGCAGGATCGCCGTGTTCACCACCCGCCCGAAGGGCGTCCCCCGTGACACCGGCCACAGCTCGCGGACCCGGTCGAAGAGCACGACCTTGTCGTTGACCGAGTACCCGATGATCGTCAGCATCGCGGCGAGGAAGACGCCGTCGATCGGCTTGCCCAGCCAGGCGAACGTGCCCACGACGACGGCCGCGTCCACGAACAGCGCCGCCACGGCGGCGGCGCCGAACGTCCACCGGAACCGGAACGCCAGGTAGGCGAGCTGGGCCGCGAGCGCGACGCCGAGCGCGATGAGCGCGTTGCGGCGCAGCTCCGCGCCCAGGCTCGGCCCGACGAGCTCGTCGCGCTGCTTGGTGACCTCCCCGACGCGCCGGTCCAGGGCCTCCTCGACGCGGACGACGTCGTCGGCGGTGATCTGCCCGGTCCGTACGGAGATCGCGTCGTCCGACCGCTGCACGACGGCCGTGGGGAACCCGGCGTCCGACACCGCCCGCCGGGCCGCGGCGACGTCGACCGGCCCGCTCGTGCCGAACTCCACGATCCGCCCGCCGGTGAACTCGACGCCGTAGTTCAGGCCGCGGGTGACCAGCCCCGCGCCCACCAGCACGAGCAGCCCGGCCGCGACGGCGAGCCAGCGCCGCCCCGCCCGCATCAGGTCGGGGTTCCGCCGGGTCAGCCAGGTCCTGACCCGGCCGATCGAGCCGAGGCCCGACACCCCCGGGCCGAACCTGCCGATCAGGGCGGCGGCGAGCACCCGGGTGATCAGCATGGCCGAGATCAACGAGGCGAGCACGCCGATCGCCAGCGTCACGCCGAAGCCCTTCACCGGCCCCGACGCCAGCCAGAACAGCAGCCCGGCGGCGAGCAGGGTGGTGATGTTGGAGTCGGCGACCGCGCTCCAGGCTTTTTTGAACCCCCGGTCCAGGGCGGCCTTGAGGCCCCGGCGGGGCGCCGCGCCGTACTCCTCCCTGGCCCGTTCGAAGACCAGCACGTTGGCGTCCACGGCCATGCCGATCGCCAGGACGAACCCGGCGAGGCCGGGCAGCGTGAGCGTGGCGCCCATCGCCACCAGTCCCGCGTACGAGATCAGCCCGTAGCAGGCCAGCGCGACCGCGGCCAGCAGGCCCACCAGGCGGTAGACGAGGCCGATGAACACCGCGGTGAGGATCACCCCGGCGACGCCCGCCTTGGCGCTCGCCGCGATCGCGTCGGCGCCGAGGGTCGGGCCGACCGTACGCTGCTCGACCAGCTCCAGAGGCACCGGGAGCGACCCGCCCTTGACGAGCACGGCGAGGTTCTGCGCCTCCTCGGCGGAGAACGACCCGGTGATCTGGGTGGTGCCGCCGGGGATGCCCGCCCCGCAGGTCACGGTCTCGTTCACCTGGGGCGAGGAGATGATCTCGTTGTCGAGCACGATGGCGACCCTGCGCTTGGGATCGCCGATCGGCTCGCAGGCCGCCTTGCCGGTCAGCTCCCGCCAGGGGCCCGCCTCCCGGAAGTCGATCGTCACGAACCAGCCGGGCCCGAACTGGGGGTCGGTGCCGGCGGCGGCGTCGGTGACGCCGGCCCCGCTGAGGGCGACCGGGCCGAGCTTCAGCTTCTGGCCGCTCTCGTCGGCGATCGCGTCCTTGTCGCCGTCCCCGGCCGGGCCGAGCACCGGGTGGAAGTTGAGCTGGGCGGTCTTGCCGATGACCTCGGCGGCCTCGCGCGGGTCGAGCACGCCGGGCAGTTCCACGATGATCCGCTTCTCGCCGGAGCGGACCAGGGTGGGATCGACGACTCCGAGGGCGTCCGCACGGCGCCGGAGCACGTCGAGGGCACGGTCGGTGGCGTCGGCGTCCGCCCTGACCGTGGGGGAGTCCTTCGTCTCGAAGACGAGCTGGGTGCCGCCGCGCAGGTCGAGCCCGAGGCGCGGGGCCATGGTGAGGGCGAGCAGCAGTGAGGTGGCGATGACGGCGAGCGCCGCCACCGCGCGCCACAAAGGCGCACGTGACATTGTGCCTCCACAGGCAGGTACGAGGAGAGAAGAGGGCCTCAGTACGCCGTGGAGGGAGGAGCCCGCGCGGCCGTCGTGCGGCGCGGGCGCTGGGCGGGACGATCGTCGTGATCCGGGCCGGCTCGGGTGACCCGGGTGCCCCCGCGCGGCGACGCGGAGGCGGGCGGCAGGACCGGCCCGGCGGTGGCGCCGGGGCCGCCCGGACCCGCGTGGATCCGGGGCTGGTCACTGTGCGCGGGCCGCCCCGCGCTGGGCGACCCCCAGTGCCGCGCCGTCGTGTTCCGTGCGCTCGTGTCCTCCGCCCTAACAGGGCGGGCGGTCGTGGGCCGCGCTGCCGTGGACGCGGCGGTCGCTGCGGCGCCCCGCACGCCTGCGGTCTCCGCGGCGGCGGGCGCGCCCGTGAGGCGGAGCCCGCCGGCAGACTGGGTCATGCCCTGAGCGGCGGCGGGCGAGCCGCCGGCGGTCAGGAAGCCGGTGGTCAGGAAGATCGCGTGCAGCAGGAGCAGCAGCGCGGCGGTCAGCCTGCTTCGCACGATCCCTCCCTCCAGCGACGACCCGGTCTCACGTCACCGTAGCCGCTCCGGCCCGGACCCGCCGCGTGCCGTGATCGCGCAGGGCGAAAAGTGCCGAGATCATTCGAAAATGGGCGGAAATAAGGTGAGAAACGGGCGGCGGAAAACGTAGATGACCGTTTCGCGAAGGTGGGCTATGGTCGGTCTCATGGCGACCTCACGACGTGGCATGTGCGGGTCCACCGCCTTCACGTGGGTGGTGGGCCTGCTGATGCTCGGCCTTGCCCTGGTCGCCTCGACGCCCGCCTGGTACGGAGGCGACCCCGCGCAGCACGCGCCCCAGGCCGCTGCCGAAGTGTGGACGCCGGGGGCGTGGTCGCCCCAGTCCGCCACCCTGCCCGCGGGCGCCGGCTCAGAGCACATGCCGCTGTCGTTGCGGCTGCCGAGCGCTGTGGCCGCGTTGGCGGCTCCGGCGTCCGCCCCGGCGCTGGTCCGGCACAACGAGGACGTCTTCCTCAGCCCGCAGCAGACCGGGCATCGCACGGTCGGATCCCGTAGCCCGCCGCTGGTCTAGAACTTCGGAGCGCTCCGAGCCGCGGCGTCGCCCCGGTCTCGTCGTCGAGCAGCCCCAGCCATCCCAGCCGTCCGGTAATCAGGCCGGTCCACGCGTCGAGTGATCCTCGGCAGGGGGTCCGCGACACCGTCTGTGCAGCGGCTGGCGACCTGGCCTGCGAAACGGCCGGGGCAGGGCCTCTGAACGGCCGGTCGTATGGTCCTCGACCCGGCTGCTTGCAGAGCGTCCGCCGCACGACGTAACAGGCGTACCGCCACGAACCGCAGACGCCCCCACCCGGCCCACAGCCGGGCAGGGGGCAGATCTGTCGGGCATCGAGCACAGCCGCGTACCGGGTGTTGCCGGGTGCGAGGCAGGGCCGGGCAGGGCGCAGGCGGGCATTCCGCTTCGCGCGGTGCACGGCCAGCTCGTTCCGCCGTTCCGCCGCTTCTCCGAGCGGTGTGGTGGGGCGAGCGCTCGTCCCGGGCCCGTCTCGCGTCCGTCTCGCGTCCGTCTCGCGTCCGTCTCGCGTCCGTCTCGGGCCCACCTCGCGACCTCGCGACCGCCGCGCTCCGCCTCGCGTCCGTTCCCGCGTCCGTTCCGCGTCCGTTCCCGCGTCTGTGGGGCGGCCGGGCTCCGGCCGCTCGCCGCGCTCCGATCCGACCGTCACCCGGGCCGCCGCTCGCACCCGTCTTGTACCGGTGTGGGGCGTGGCGTCCCACCCCACCTTTTTCCATACCTGGAGTGATGCCGATCATGGCTGAGATCAGGTCGCCGGGCTCTCTCATGGAGGAGTGCCGGCAGTACGATGCGCAGCTCTCCGAGCTGCGCATGCTGCTCGACGAGCGGCTGCGCGCCGCGCGGGCCGAGCTGGCCCTGGCGGGCGAACCACACGAGGTGGCGCCGCCGGTCGCGCGGGTCCGCCCGTCCGCCGAGGCCGTACGGCGGGCGAGCCGCGACGTCGCCGCCATCGAGGCGGCGATCGAGCGGATGGACCTCGGCCTCTACGGCACCTGCACGGAGTGTGAGGCGTTCCTGCCGCTCGACCGGCTCCGCTCGGCGCCGCACGTGCAACTGTGCGCCGCCTGCGCCGGCGAGACCCGGATGTCGGCATGACCGGCACAACCGGGATCACGACCGGGCACGGCGTGACCCGTGCGGGTGGCGAAACGGGCGGGGGAGCGGGCGGAGCGACCGGCCTGGCCCTCGACCTCGGCACCGCGCGGACCCGGCTGCTGCTGTCCGGCAGCCCGGTGATCCGGGAGTGGCCCTCCGCGGTCGGCGCTCCGGCCGCACCGCGCCACTGGCCGGTGCGGCACGGGATGGTCTCCGACATGCCCGGCTGCGCGCGGCTGGTCCGTGCCGCGCTGCGCGAGGCCGCCGGGCAGGAGCCTCTGGAACGCGTCCTGCTCGGCGTGCCGGTGGCGGCCTCGCGGCTGGACCGGCGCGCGGCGCAGGCGGCGGTCGGCAGCGCCGCCCGCTGCCCGGTCACGATCGTCGAGGAGCCGCTCGCCGCCGCGGTGGGCTGCGGCGTCGACATCGGAGACCCGAGGCCGCGGCTGCTCCTCGACGCCGGTGCGGGGATCGCCGAGGCCGTCGTCATCCGCGGCGGCCGGATCGCCGACGCGGGGGCCGTACAGATGGGCACGCGGGACCGGTCCGAGGACCGCGCCGATGACCCTGCCGGCGATCCGCCGGACGGTCCGCGGTTCCCGCCGTACGTGCGGGAACGCATCGTGGCCATGGTCGCCGACCTCGTCGCGCGCGTTCCCGCCCGCATGCGGGGCGTCGCGCGGGGGCGCGGCCTGCTGATCACCGGCGGCGGCGCCCGCGATCCGGAGCTGGCCCGCGCGCTCTGCGCCGGGCTGCGGATCACCGTCACCCCCGCCGTCGATCCCGCCCAGGCGACCGTCAGGGGCCTGGCCTGCCTGCTGCCCGCGGTCGCGCGCCGCGCCGCCCTCATCCCCGCCGACGAAGTGAAGGACCTCGACCATGACCACCAGTGACGAGTTCACCGCCATCAGCGAGCCGCAGATACGGCTCATCCGGACCGAGCTGGAGGAGCAGCTCCAGTGGCGTGAGGTGCAGCTGCGCGACCTGCGGGCCGAGGTCGACGGCGGCGAGCAGGACACGGCCCGCCTCGCCCTGCTCGCCGACGTCGCCGCCACCGAGCGGGCGGTGACCGAAGTGCGCCGGACGCTGGAGCGGATGGAGGAGGGACACTACGGCCGGTGCGCCGACTGCGCGGCGGCCATCCCGTTCGGACGGTTGAAGATCCGGCCCCTGGCCCGCTACTGCATCGCCTGCCAGCGGCGTCACGAGGCCCGCTGACGCCGATCCGGCCGCCCGTCCCGGCGTTCTCGCCGGGACGGGCGGCCGGCGTGCGGGCGCGCGGGCCGGGCCGCCCGGAGAACGTCGCCGGGGCCCTCGCGTACGCCGCCTCGGTGGACGGTGCCTCCCCGCACTGATCGCCTACGCCCTGTCGTACCAGGTCACGGTCGTTCCGCTGCCGAGGGACCGGGACCGGACCGGGGTGAACGGCGTGGGGCGGAAGGCCCCGGTGAACGCCGAGATCCCGTCGCCGGCCACGACCGGGTAGCTCTTGACGATGAGTTCGTCGATCTCCGGCAGCAGCGCGCCCGCGAGCGTGCCGCCTCCGCACAGCCAGATGTCCCCGCCCTCCTCCTGCTTGAGGCGCCGCACGAGACCGATGGGGTCGCTCCGCACGAGCTCCACCTGGGGATCGCCGATCTCGGGGATCGAGGCCGACACCACGTACTGCCTCAGGTGGGCGTAAGGGCTGGTGACGCCGAGGTCGAGGCCCGGCTGGTAGGTGCCGCGGCCCATCACGACCGTGTCGAAACGCCGGTTCGGCGCTTCCAGGTTCAGTTGCGCGCGCACGTGGCTCGGCACCGTCTCCGGATACTCCTCGATGATCCAGCTCAGCGTGTCCTCCAGCGGATAGAAGTCGAACTCTCCGCCGGGGCCCGCGATGTAGCCGTCGATGCTGACGCCGATGTAGTAGACAAGCTTTCGCATACAAAACGCTCCGTCTGAAGTACTCTGTCTGTAGTGGTTATGACCGTAGTACTACAAGTGGAGTGGTGTCAATCGTGGTGCGACAGAATCCGGCTCGGCGGGCGGCTCTGCTCGACGCGGCCATCGAGGTGCTGGCGCGGGACGGCGCGCGGGGCCTGACCTTCCGCGCGGTGGACGCCCAGGCGCAGGTGCCGGGCGGCACCGCGTCCAACTACTTCGCCAACCGGGACGAGATGCTCACCCAGGCGGGCGCGCGCGTCTACGAACGGCTGGAGCCGGAGGCCGGGTCCCTGACCGGGAGCCCGGAGAAACGCAGGGACCGGGCGAGGGTCGCCGAGCTGACCCACGAGGTGGTCGAGCGGGTCAGCACCTACCGAACGGGATTCCTGGCCCTGCTGGAGCTGCGCCTGGAGGCGACGCGACGGCCGGCCCTGCGGGCCGTGCTCACCGAGCGGATCAGAGCGGACGTGGACGCGAACATCCGTCTCCACCTCGGCGACGGCCGGCCCGGGGACGCCACGTCGGTGGAGCTACTCCACCTGGCCATGAACTGGCTGATCCTGGAGCGGCTCACGCTGCCCGACGTGTTCCCCGAGGGTCGTCTGCGTGAGCTCGTGGAGCAGGCGGTGGAGCGCCTGGTCCCGGAGACGCGGGACGAGGTTCCAACGGAGGCTGACGGACCGGCCGTCCCGTGATCAGGGCGGCGGCGTCGCGATGCAGGCGCGGGCGGGAGCGGACGGGAAGGGCCGGATCAGGCGCCGTACGGCCGGGCCGCCCGCGCGTCCCGCAGCGCCCTGCCGAACCAGACGAGCTCGTCGAGCATCGTCTTGGCCGCGCTCTCCGCGCCCGCGGGGTCCTTCGGCCAGTTGCCGTCGTCGTCGAACAGCGTCCAGGGGCTCCGGAACGCGACGGAGTCGCGGACGGTCACCGCGTGCAGTTCGGCGAAGACCAGCCGGAGCTGCTCGACCGCCCGCAGTCCGCTGGACATGCCGCCGTAGCTGACGAACCCGACGGGCTTGGCCGCCCACTCCCGGTGATAGCTGTCGATCATCAGCTTGAGGGCGGCGGGGAAGCTCCGGTTGTACTCGGGGGTCACGACGACGAAGGCGTCCGCCTCGTCCACGCGGGGCCGCAGCGCCGTGACCTCCTCGGGCCTGTCGCCGCCGAAGTGCCCGCGCAACCCGTCGGGGAGCCGGGTCTCGGCAAGGTCGATCACGTCGAGGGCGAGGTCGTCGCGCCGCTCGGCCTGGGCGGCGAACCAGCTCGCGACGAGGGGCGCCACCCGCCCGTCCCGGACGCTGCCGATGATCATCGCGATTCCGAGCCGGTCGTCGCCTGGCATGGGTCCTCCACGAGGTGAGTACGTCGTACGCAACGAGTACACCGTACGCGCAAGTGCGTACGGCGTACAAGCACGGGTACGATGTACACGCACAACGGTGAGGAGTGTGGCGATGGCCGGGAAGAGCGCGGACGAGGTCGCGGGTGACGCCGTCGAGTCCATCTGGCAGCGGATGGAACGCCCCGCCCGGCCGCCCCGCGCGGCGCTGACCCACGCCCAGATCGCCGCGGCGGCGGTGGAGATCGCGGACGCCGAGGGGCTCGACGCCGTCTCGATGCGCCACCTGGCCGAACGCCTCGGCGTGGCGACCATGGGGCTCTACCGGTACGTGCGCGGCAAGGACGACGTGATCGAGCTGATGCTCGACGCCGTCATCGCGGAGGAGGCGCTGGTGGAGCCCGCGGCCGACTGGCGTACGACGCTGCGCGAGGCGGCCCGCGGCCTGCGGCGCGCCGTGCTGCGGCACCCCTGGATGGTCCGGACGACGGCCAGGTCGGGCCAGCTCACGCCGCACCTCGTCGCGCGGGCCGACCGGCTGCTCGCCTCGCTGGAGGACCTCGGCCTGGACGCCGACGGCCGCATGGCCGTGGTCGGCACGGTGAGCGCGTACGTCAACGGGATGGTGGCGGTCGACGTCGGCCTGGCCGAGCTCATGCGCCGCGAGGGCGTCACGGGGGCGGACGAGCTGCGCGGCCTCTACTCCTCGCACCTGAGGTGGCTGCTGGAGTCGGGCCGCTACCCCGCCTTCGAGCGCTACATCCGTGAAGGCGTCCGCAAGGACGACGGCGAGTGGCAGTTCGAGCTGGGGCTCGAATGCGTGCTCGACGGCGTCGCGGCGCGGCTGGGCATCTGACCGAGACAGAAGGATTCCCCCATGAGCAACGAGGTCCTGGACGAGGTTCGCGCGCTGCTGCCGGAGATCGCCGCACGAGCCCGCGCCGTCGACGAGGAACGGCGGGTCCCCGCGGAGTCGATCGGCGAGCTGTCCCGGGCCGGGGTGTTCCGGATGCTGCAGCCCAAGAGGTACGGCGGCGCGGAGAGCGATCCGGTGCGCTTCTACGAGGTGGTGCGGGAGATCTCGGCGGTGTGCGGGTCGACCGGCTGGCTCGTGTCCGTCCTCGGCGTGCACCCCTGGCAGCTCGCCCTGTTCGAGGAGGCCGCCCAGGACGAGGTCTGGGGGAGCGACCCCGGCGTGCTCGCCTGCTCGTCGTACGCGCCGGTCGGGCGGCTCGTCCCGGCCGAGGGGGGATACCGCCTGTCCGGCCGGTGGCGCTTCTCCTCGGGCTGCGGGCACGCGTCGTGGGCGCTGCTCGGCGGCCTCGTCCTGGGCGCGGCGGGCCGGCCGGCGGACGTGGTGACGGTGCTGGTGCCCCGCTCCGACTACGCGATCGAGGACGTCTGGGACGTCATCGGGCTGCGCGGCACGGCCAGCGACGACATCGTCGTGGACGACGCCTTCGTCCCCGCGCACCGGATGGTGCGCAACCAGGACCTGACCCGGCTGCGCGGGCCGGGCCAGCAGGTGAACACCGGCCCGCTGTACCGGCTTCCCTTCGGCGCCGTGTTCACCACCACGATCACCGCGCCGATCATCGGGATGGCCTCCGGCTGCTACCGGTCGTACGTGTCGGCCATGCGCGACCGCGTACGGCTGAGCCTGGGCGGCGGCGGCCGGTTCGCCGACGACCAGTTCGCGCAGGTCGCGGTCGCCCGGGCGGCCTCGGAGATCGACGCTGCGGTCCTGCAGACCGACCGCAACGTGCGGGAGGCCTACGAGCACGCGGTGCGGGGCGAGGCGATCCCGGCCGAGCTGCGGCTGCGGGTGCGCCGGGACCAGGTCCGCGCCACCGAGCGGGCGCTGGAGGCCATCGACGTCCTGTTCAAGACGGCGGGGGGCAACTCCCTCCGCCGCGGCAACCCCATCGAGCGGGCCTGGCGCGACGCCCACGCCGGCGGCGTCCACGTGGCCAACGACGTCGAGCGCGCCCTCGCGATGTACGGCAGGGGCGAGTTCGGCCTGCCCGTGGAGGACAACCTCATCTGACCGGCGGGCGGCCCGGGAGGATCTTGACCCGCTCGGAGGCGCATCCTAGCCTTCATGGCAGCGTCCCCACGGACACCCGCGTCGAAGGAGAGCCATGCGGCTTCAGGTGGGCTTCGCCTCCAGCCGTTCCGGTACAGCGGAGCTCGCCTGGGGGCAGCGGGATATCTGGGGAGCCCTCCAGCAGGTCGGGCCGGACAGCGCCCACTACTTCAACGTGCCCAAGGTCCTCGCCGTCCCGCGCGCGGGCGGCCCGCGCTCTCCCGAGGTCGTGGCCGCCGCTCTGGCCGAGGTGACGGGCCGGCACGACGCCCTGCGGTCCCTGGTGCGGCTCGGCGCGGACGGACCGTACCAGGAGGTGGCGGCGGCGGGGACGCTGCCGGTCGAGATGGCCGAGGCGGCCCGCGACGAGGCGGGCGACGTCGCGGCGGCACTCGCCGCTCGCCTGGCCGCGCGGTCCTTCGGCGACGGCGAGCAGCCGCTGCGCGCCGGATTCGTGGTCCGCGACGGTGCCGTCACCCACGTGACCCTCGTGATGAGTCATGCCGTCGCCGACTGGCACGCGGCCGGTGTCGTGGTGAACGACCTGCGGACGCTGCTGCTCCGCGGCGCGATCACGCGACCGCCGTCGTCGCAGCTGCTCGACCTGGTGCGGGAGGAGCGGGCGGCACCGGCGCGTTCGGACCGCGCGATCGCCCAGTGGGAGGCGCTGCTCCGGACCGTGCCGTCCGCCATGTTCCCGGAATCGGTCCGGCCGGCCTCGACGCCGAGGTACGCGCGGGCCGTGCTGACGTCGCCCCGGCTCAACCACGCCGCGTACGTGCTCGCCGCCCGGGCCGGGGTGAGCACCGCCACCGTCCTGCTGGTGGCGGTCGCCATGCTGCTGCGCGAGCTGACCGGGCACGAGGTCGCCGCGATCACCCCGATCGTGCACAACCGTTTCGACGACCGGACCCGGGATCTGGTCACCAGCCTCAATCAGCTCGGACTGTTCACCCTGGGCCCGAGCGGGGGCCTCGCCGAGACGGTCGCGACCGCGTACCCGGCGGTTCTCGCGTCCTACCGGCGCGCCCGATTCGACAAGCCGGCCATGCAGGCGATGATCGACCGGCTGAGCGCCGACCGCGGCGTCTCCGTGTTCCCGTCGTGCTGCTTCAACGACCTGCGCCCGGGCGAGGACCCGGGCGCCGCCGCCCGCGCGGACGAGGAGTCCGAGCTGGAGTGGCTCCCCGGCACCGATAAGCGCAGCTGCGACTTCTGCCTGGCCCTGATGCGCCGCAACGGCACGCTCGGCGTGGAGGTGAACGCCGACACCACCCGCCTGTCCGAAGGTGAGATCGAGGCCCTGCTGCACCGGCTGGAGTCCTTCGTCGTCTCCGCCGCCCACCGGGAACCCGTCCCGTGACGCCATGGCGTGGAGGGTGCCCGCGGACGCGGTAACCTACGGTGTTCACCGCAGTTGGGAGCCCGGATGCCTCGATCGCACGATCACACCACGACGACCCGCGTCCGTACGCCGGGGACGCGGCGATGAGCGCCGTGACGGGTGAGGCGGCGCGGCGCCGGACGTTCGCGGTGATCAGCCACCCGGACGCCGGAAAGTCCACGATGACCGAGGCGCTCGCCCTGCACGCCTCGGCGATCACCCAGGCCGGGGCCGTGCACGGCAAGGCCGGACGGCGGGGCGTGACGTCGGACTGGATGGAGATGGAGCGCGCCCGCGGCATCTCGATCACCTCGGCGGCGCTCCGCTTCGAGTACCGCGGCCACGTGTTCAACCTGGTCGACACCCCCGGCCACGCCGACTTCTCCGAGGACACCTACCGCGTGCTGGCCGCGGTCGACTGCGCGGTCATGCTCCTCGACGCGGCCAAGGGCATGGAGCCGCAGACCATGAAGCTGTTCGAGGTCTGCCGCCACCGCCGCATCCCGGTCATCACGTTCGTCAACAAGTGGGACCGGCCGGGCCGCGAGCCGCTGGAACTCCTCGACGAGATCGAGGAGCGGACCGGCCTGCGGCCCACCCCCGTGACCTGGCCCATCGGCGCCGCCGGGAACTTCCACGGGGTGGTCGACCGGCTCGACGGCCGCGCCGTCCGCTACACCCGCACCCCGGGCGGCGCCACCAAGGCGCTGGAGACCACGCTGACGCCGGGGGAGGCGGAGGCCGATCTCGGGGCCGACTGGACCCGGGCGCGGGAGGAGAGCGACCTGCTCGCCGCCATCGGCGCCGAGCACGACCAGAAGGCGTTCGAGGCGCACGAGGCGACGCCGGTGCTGTTCGGCGCGGCGCTGTCCAACTTCGGCGTGGCCCGGCTGCTCGACGTGCTGGTCGACCTCGCGCCCGCGCCCGCGCCGCGTACGGACGTCGAGGGCGCGGCCCGGCCGCTGGACGCGCCGTTCGCCGGCCTGGTGTTCAAGGTGCAGGCCAACATGGACCCCGCCCACCGGGACCGCATCGCGTTCGTCCGGGTCTGCTCCGGCCGCTTCGAGCGCGGGATGGTGCTCACCCACGCCGCGACCGGACGGCCGTTCGCCACCAAGTACGCCCAGTCGGTGTTCGGCCAGGAGCGCGCCACCATCGACGAGGCCTACCCGGGGGACGTCGTCGGGCTGGTGAACGCGACCGCCCTGCGCCCCGGCGACACCCTGTACGAGGGCACGGCAGTGGAGTTCCCGCCGATCCCGAGCTTCGCCCCCGAGCACTTCGCCGTGGCCCGCTCCCGGAGCACCGCCAAGGCCAAGCAGTTCCGCCGCGGCATCGACCAGCTCGACGGCGAGGGCGTCATCCAGGTGCTGCGCTCCGACCTGCGGGGCGACCAGGCGCCCGTGCTGGCCGCGGTCGGGCCCATGCAGTTCGAGGTCGTGCAGCACCGCCTGGCCGCCGAGTTCGGCGCGGAGATCGTGCTGGACCGGCTGGAGTACACCCTGGCCCGCCGCACCGACGCCGAGTCGGCCGAGGTGCTGCGCCGCCAGCGCGGCGCGGAGGTGCTCATGCGCGGCCGGGACCAGGCCCTGCTCGCGGTGTTCACCGACCAGTGGCGCATGCGGTCGATCCAGCGCGAGCACGAGGGCCTGACCCTGGAGCCGCTCATCGCCGGCCAGGGCTGATCCCGCCGCCTGCGCCCTACCCCAGGCGTACGGGAAGGCGGGTGAGGCGCCAGGAGAACGGCAGGAACTGGCGGCCGAGGTCCTCCGGCGCGACCGCGAGCGCGAGGCGGGGGTGGCGGCGCAGGAGGGCGCCGAAGGCCACCTCGCCCTCCTGCCGGGCCAGCGCGGCGCCCAGGCAGTAGTGCAGGCCGTGGCCGAAGCCGACGTGGACCTCCTTGTGGCCGTCGGACTCCCGTGTGACGTCGAGCCGGTCGGGGTCGTCGAAGCGGCGGGGGTCGTAGTTGGCCGACACCAGGACGGCCATCACCGGCTCGCCCCGCCGCACGGTCAGGTCGCCGATCGGCACGTCCTCGGCGGCGTACCTGATCCGGGTGCCCTGCACGGGCCCGCACCAGCGCATGAGCTCGTGCACGGCGCGCGGCAGCAGCCCGGGGTCGGCCCGCAGCGCGGCGAGCTGGCCGGGGTGGGTCAGCAGGGCGGCGGTCCCGTTGCCGATCAGATGGGCGGTGGTCTCGTGCCCGGCGAGGACGAGCGTGAGGATCATCGTGACCAGTTCGGTGTCCGACAGCCGGTCGCCGTCCTCGTCGTGGGCCCGGATCAGGCCGGTGAGCAGGTCGCCGGTGGGCTCCGCGCGACGGCGGCCGACAAGTTCGTGGATGTAGTCGACCATGGCCCGCAGCGGCTCGCTCACCGCTCCCGGTTCGAATGAGAAGAGGCCCTTGCCCCACTCCCGCCACTGCGGGCGGTCCTCCTCCGGGATGCCGACCAGCTCGCAGATGACGGTGATCGGCAGGGGATAGGCGAAGTGCTCGATCAGGTCGACGACACCGTCCTCGGCGTGCCCGGGCAGCCGGTCGAGCAGGTCCTCGGTGATCGCCTCCACCCGGGGGCGCAGCTCCGCCACGCGGCGCGCGGTGAAGGCGCGGGAGACCAGCCTGCGCAGTCTCAGGTGGTCGTCGCCGTCGGCGTCGAGGACGGAGTCGAGCAGGTACGGCGCGTACTCGCGGGGGATGCCGCGGGCCTCGATGAGGTTCTCGCGGATGTTCTGCACGTCCGAGCCCGGCACGTTGGCCGGGTTGTTGACGAACCGGCGGTCGCTCAGCACCGTCTTCACGTCCTCGTACCGCATGACGATCCAGATCGGGGAGCTCAGGCCGGGGAAGGAACCGCGCATCATCGGGGCCTGCTCCCGCAGCCGCGAGTAACCCCCGAACGGGTCGCTCGCCAGCTGCGGGTCGAACAGGTCGACGACGGTTGTGCCGGACGTCGTGCCGGGAGTGCTCATGCCAACCTCCACGTGCCAGGTACGTCGCGTCAGGTGCGTCTTTCACGTGCGGCGGACGTCAACGCTACGCCGCGGCACACCCCCCGGCAACCGGCTTCCCGGCCCGGATCGGACCGGTCAGAGCCAGCCGCTGTGGCGGGCGGCCCGGACGGCCTCCATGCGGTTGCGGGTGCCGGTCTTGGCGATGCACGACGACAGGTGGTTGCGCACGGTGCTCTCCGACAGATGGAGGCGGCGGGAGATGTCCGCGGCCGTCGAGCCGTCGGCCGCCGCGACGAGCACCTCCCGCTCGCGCGGCGTCAGCGGGCTCGGCCCCGCGCTGAGGGCGGCGGCGGCGAGGGCGGGGTCGACCACGACCTCGCCCGCCAGCACCCGCCTGATCGCCTGGGCCAGCTCGCCGACGGGCCGGTCCTTCACCACGAACCCGCGGGCGCCCGCGTCCAGCGCCCGGCGCAGGTAGCCGGGCCGGCCGAACGTGGTCACGATGACCACGGCGCACGAGGGCAGCGCCGCCCGCAGCCCGGCGGTCGCGTCGAGCCCGCCGCCGCCCGGCATCTCGATGTCGAGCAGGGCCACGCCGGGCTCCGTCCGCAGCGCCGCGGGCAGGATCTCGTCCCCGCTCGCGACCTGCGCGACCACCTCGAAGTCGTCCTCCAGGTCGAGCAGGACGGCGAGCGCGTCGCGCATCATCGCCTGGTCCTCCGCGATCAGCACGCGCGTCACGGGCGGGGTCATGGGCGGGATCACGGGTTGCGTCACGGGCCCTCGTCCCCGCCGAGGCGCGGGATCTCGGCGGCGAGGACGAACCCCCGGGGCAGCCGGGTGGCCCGCAGCCGCCCGCCCGCGGCGGCCAGGCGCTCGCGCAGCCCGCGCAGGCCGCTGCCGTTCTCCTCCGCGACCTCCGCGCCTGTGCCGTCGGCGCCGCCGGTGCCGTCGTCGCTGACCTCGACCAGCACGGGGTCGCGGTCGCGGCGGAGCGTGATGACGCAACGCCGCGCCCCGGAGTGCCGCACGACGTTCGTGACCCCCTCCCGGACGACCCAGCTCAGCAGCACGTCGGCCTCCCGGGGCAGCGCGGGCCCCGACTCCCGCACCTCGCAGTCGATGCCGGCCGCGGCGAGCGCCGCCCGGGCGGTGTCCAGCTCGTACGCGAGGCTCGCGTCCCGGTAACCCGTGACCGCCTCGCGCACCTCGGTCAGCGCCTGCCGCCCGATCGCCTCGATGTCCTCGGCGTGCCGCACGGCGGCCGCGACGTCGCGCGGGGCCAGCCGGCGCACGGCCTCGGCCTTAACGACCACCATCGAGAGCGTGTGCCCGAGCAGGTCGTGCAGGTCGCGGGAGAAACGCAGCCGCTCGGCCGAGACGGCGGCGGCGGCCAGCTGCTCGCGGGTGCGGGCGAGCTCCTCGATGATCTGGCCCATCCGGCGGAAGCCGTACGCCGTGATCCCCGCGAGCGTGGTGGTCAGCGCGGTGCCCCAGAGGGCGGCGTCGAAGGAGCCGCCCCGGCTCAGCACCACGGTGGCGGACAGCACGGCCGTGGCGGCGACGAGCCAGGGTGCCACGCGGAGGGGCGCGACGACTCCCACGGCCACCGCGAGCAGGGAGAACAGCGTCCGCCACTCCGTCGCCTCGTACGCGGCGTTCGCCGTGACGGCCGCCGCCGCGAGCAGCCCGGCCAGCACCGCCGGCAGGAACCGCGCGGATGGCGGTGGACGGCGGGAGGTGAGCACCGCGCCCGCGAACGACACCCCCGCGACGGCCAGGATGGCCCACTCGGAACCGCTGTGTACCGCCGACGCCGGCGCGAGCAGCAGGAGGGCGGTGAACCCCAGTGCCCATATTCCCGCCATGGCGGCCATTATGGTCCCCGGCGGCCGGGATGCGCAGGGTGGAACGTCCGCTCTCCGGCAGTACGAATCACCTGGCCCGGATCACGCGGCCCAGATCATCCGGTGCGGATCACCCCGTGCCGGGAGGGAAGGTGTCGTCGACGGCGACGACGTCGCGCCCGGCGGCGGCGAGCAGGGAGGCGGCGACGGCCGCCCGGTAGCCGGTCGCGCAGTGCGTCCACACCTCGCCGGGCGGCACCTCGTCCAGCCGCGCGGGCAGCTCGTGCAGCGGGATGTTGACCGCGCCGGGCAGGTGCGACTCGCGCCACTCCGCGTGGCGGCGCACGTCCAGGACCACGACCGGGCGGCGTACGGCGGACAGGTCGGCGAAGGTCGCGAGCGGCAGGGACGCGGGCTTCTCGCCGCCGTCACCGGCCCAGTCGGCCGGGCCTCCGGTGGCGGCCGCGGCCGGGCGGTCGACGCCGATCCGCGCCAGTTCGCGCTGTGCCTCCGCCACGTCCTCCGGCGTCGCGCCGAGCAGCGTCACCGGGGTGCCCCAGGGGATGAGCCAGCCCAGGTGGACGGCGAAGCCGCCGTCGAGCCCGAAGTTGAGCGTCCCCGGCAGGTGGCCCGCCGCGAACGCCGTGCGGGACCGCAGGTCGACCACCCATTCGCCGTTCCGCAGGCGGCGGCGCAGCTCGGCGGCGCCGGCCCGGTGCGGCGGGGACAGGTCGGGCGCGTCCGGCCCGGCCAGGTTGAGCGCCGCCATGTGCGCGTAGTACGCCGGGTAGGCGTCCAGCCCGGCGAGCAGCGCCTCCGCGTACTCCTCCTCGCCCCGCGTCAGGACCGGGTTGGTCTTCGACTCCCGGCCGATCGTCGACTCGGTGACCTCCTCCGACTGGGCGGACGAGCAGAAGCTCCCGAAGCCGTGCGTGGGGTAGACCTCCGTCTCCGGGGGCAGTTCGCGGGCCAGGCGGTGCGCCGACGCGTACTGGGCGCGCACCAGCGTGTCCGTGTGCTCGGGGCCGAGCAGGTCGGGCCGCCCGGTCGAGCCGTAGAGCAGCGAGCCTCCCGTGAAGACCGCGGGCGTCCGGCCCGGGACCTCCAGCGCGTACGACAGATGGGTGAACGTGTGGCCGGGGGTCGCCAGCACGCGCAGACGCACGTCCCCGGCCTCGATCACGTCGCCGTCCTGGATCGGGCAGTGGCGGAACGCCACCGGGTCGGCCGCGTTGACGTGGTAGTCCGCGCCGGTGGCCGCGGCCAGGGCGGGCCCGCCGGTGACGTAGTCGTTGTGCACGTGGGTCTCGAAGACGCCGCGGATGTCGACGCCGCGCCGCTCGGCGAGGCGGAGCATCCGGTCGACGTCCCGCTGCGGGTCCACGACGAAGGCGACCTCCCCGTCGGTGACGAGGTAGCTGCGGTCGCCCAGGGAGGGGGTGCCGACGGCGATGATCTCGATCATGTATGTCCCTCCTCGGCTCGGGACAGACCCGTACCCAGGGAGAACGAATTCACCTCCGCCCGGGTGGGCGGGACCGCGCCGGCGCGGGTGCACACGATCGCGGCTGCGGCGCAGCCGCGCCGCAGCGCCTTGGCCACCCGCGCGGGGGTGAGGGTGCCGTCGGGCAGGGGCCCGCCGTGCAGGGCGTCGTCGGGCAGGGCGTCGTCGTGCAGCGCGTCGAGGTAGGCGGCGGTGAAGGTGTCGCCGGCGCCGACCGTGTCCACGACCTCGACGGCCGGGGCCGGGCAGGTGATCACTCCGTCGCCCGGAACCCCACCGGCCGGAACCCCGTCATCTGAGAGCCAGTCGCTCGGAACCCCGTCACCCGGAACCTCGTCATCTGAGAGCCAGTCACGCAGCACCGCTGTCGCGCCGTCGCCGCCCCGGGTGACCACCACCAGCTCCGGGCCGAGCCCGGCCCAGCGCCGCGCCACGTCGAGCCCGGGCTCGCCGGGGTAGAGCCAGTCCAGGTCCTCGGCGCTCACCTTGACCAGGCGCGACAGCCGTACGCACTCCTCGACCAGGGCCACGGCGGCGGAATGGTCGCCGGCCAGCGAGGGCCGGATGTTCGGGTCGTAGGAGACGGTGACGCCCGCCGCCTTCGCGGCCCGCATCAGGGCCCTGACGTGGTCGCCGCCCGGGGCCACGAGGGTGGCCAGGGAGCCGGTGTGCAGGCAGGTCACCCCGTCGAGCGCGACCGGGGCGGAGAGCCGCCACTCGAAGCGGAAGTCGTACGACGCCGAGCCGTCCGCGCCCACC
Organism: Microbispora sp. H10885; assembly: GCF_014161415.1. Taxonomy (NCBI): domain Bacteria; kingdom Bacillati; phylum Actinomycetota; class Actinomycetes; order Streptosporangiales; family Streptosporangiaceae; genus Microbispora; species Microbispora sp. H10885. The sequence goes on from NZ_JABBWY010000010.1 coordinate 153,749, forward strand.
CGGGCGAAGGCCAGGCCGGTGGACGCCGCCGAGGCGAGGTCGCCGGTGCCGATCCCGTGGCGGGTCAGGTGGTCGCGGAGCAGGCCGCCGAAGAGGTCGTCGCCGGTCTCCCCGGCGAACCGCACCGGCCGGCCCAGCGCCGCCAGCGCCACCGCCACGTTGAGCGGGCTGCCTCCGGGCACGGCGGTGAAGGTCCACGACCCCGGCGCGCCGATCAGGTCGACGAGGCTCTCGCCCGTCACGAGGAACGTCATGCGACGTCCTTCCCCGGGTCCTCCGCCAGCACGCGCTGGGCGACGGCGAAGGCGGCGTTGGCGGCGGGCACCCCGCAGTAGATCGCGGTCTGCAGCAGGACCTCCTTGATCTCGTCGGTGGTGAGCCCGTTGCGCCGCGCGGCCCGCACGTGCATGGCCAGTTCTTCTAGCTGTCCCCGGGCCACGAGGGCGGTGAGCGTGACGCAACTGCGGGTCCTGCGGTCCAGTCCCGGCCGGGTCCAGATCTCGCCCCAGGCGTACCGGGTGATGAGGTCCTGGAAGTCGGCGGTGAACTCGGTGGTCGCCGCCTGCGCCCTGTCTACGTGCGCGTCGCCCAGCACCTCCCGCCGCACCCGCATGCCGTCGTCGTCGCTCATGCCGTCCTCCGGGAGGTGGTGGTCAGGTGCCGGACGATCGCCTCGGTGACGACGTCCGGCCGTTCGGCGGTGGCCAGGTGGGCCGCATCCGGCACCACCAGCAGCGTGGCGTCCGGGATGCCCCCGGCCAGGACCTCGGCGTGCGCGGGCGGGGTCGCGGGGTCGTCGGCCCCGGCGACCACCAGCGTGGGCGCGCGGACCTCCCCGAGCCGGTCGCGGACGTCGAAGGCCGCCAGGGCGTCGCAGCAGCCGGCGTACCCCTCGGGATCGGCGCCGCGCAGCATGTCGAGGTAGCGCCCGGCGCCGGGGAAGCCCGCCGTGAACCACCGCGACCGGGTCGTCTCCACCAGGGGCCCGGTGCCCTCCGCCCGCACCAGCGCGGCGCGTTCGCGCCAGCTCTCCGGAGTGCCGAACCGGGCGGAGGTGCAGCACAGCACCAGGCTCGCGACCCGGTCCGGCGCGCGCAGCGCGAGGGTGGTCCCGACGGCCCCGCCCAGCGACACCCCGGCGTACGAGAAGCGGCCGGGACCGTGGCGGTCGAGCAGCGCCAGCACCCCGGCCGCGAGGTCGTCGACGGTGAAGCCGGACGCGGCGGGGGAGCCGCCGTGGCCGGGCAGGTCGTAACGGAGGACCCGCCAGGTGCGGGTGAGCGCGGCGAGCTGGGGCTCCCACAGGTCGAACGTCGTGCCCAGCGACGGGCCGAGCACGACGACCGGAGCGTCCGGCGGGCCGTCGAATCGGTGGTGCGGGATCATCCGTCTTCTCTCGCGTGGTGCTCCCGGGCTTGGGACTCCCGGGCATGGAACTCCAGGGCGCGGTCCACCAGGGCGGGCGCCGGCCCGGCCCCGGTGTCCTCCCCGTGCTCGCGCAGCACGGCGAGCAGCTCATCGAGATTCTGCCGCATCCGGCCGGGGAACACCTCCAGGCCCCCGGTCAGCTCCGCGGCCGTCTCCGCCGCGCCGCCGGCCAGGCGCAGGCACTCGCGCAGCGGCTGCCATTCGGCGTGCCAGCCTCCGGCGGGCCGCTCGTGCTCGGCGACCTGTGACGCGAGCAGGATCTGCGTCAGGGCGGGCGCCTGCAGCGCCGCCGACCGGATCATCGTGGCGAGCACCGGGTTGCGCTTGTGCGCCATCGCCGACGAGCCGCCCCGGCCGGGCGCGGCGGGCTCGGCGACCTCGCCCACCTCGCTCTGCGCAAGCAGGATCACGTCGACGGCGAGCTTGCCGAGCGCGCCCGTGACGGCGGCGAGCGCGGCGGCGAGGTCCGTGACCGGGGTGCGGGAGGTGTGCCAGGGCAGCACCGGCTCGGCCAGCCCGGTCTCGGCGGCGAAGAGCGGCAGGAGCTCCAGGGCCCGCTCGCCGTACCCGGCCATCGTCCCGGCCGCGCCGCCGAGCTGGACCGGCAGCCGCACCGCCGCGAGGCGGTCGCGGGCGTCCCGGCAGCCGAGCAGCCATCCGGCCGCCTTCAGCCCGAACGTGGTGGGCACCGCCCGCTGCATGAGCGTGCGTGCGGCCATCGGGGTGCCGCGGTGCTCGGCGGCCAGCCGGGCGAGCGCGGCGAGCACCCGGTCCAGGTGCGGCAGGATCACCGCGCGCGCCCGCGCCGACACCAGCATCGCCGCCGTGTCGAGCACGTCCTGACTGGTCGCGCCGTGATGCACCCACCTACTCGCGTCCCCGGCGGCGGCGCGCAGGTCCTCGACCAGCGGCACGACGGGGTTGCCGGCGTCCCTGGCCCGCCGGGCGAGACCGGCCGCGTCGAACCGCTCCGGGCGGGCCGCCTCGGCGATCGCGGCGGCGGCCCGCTCGGGGACGACGCCGAGGCGGGCCTGCGCCCGCGCGAGGCAGACCTCCGCCTCCAGCATCGCCCGCAACCAGGCGCCGTCGCCCGTGATCGCCGCCACGTCCGTGCCCGCCCAGACGGGCGTCAGCAGGCCGTGGTCAGGGCCCGCGCCGGACGCCGCGCCGGACGCCGCATCGAACCCTGCATCGGGCCCTGAATCTGAACCTGCATCTGAGCGTGCGTCAGAAATCAAGGAAGACCGTCTCCCGCTCACCCTGCAGCCGTACGTCGAACCGGTAGGCGTCCTTCCCGTCCGCGCGGGCGAGCAACGTCGCGCGGCGGTCCGGGTCCAGCGAGCCGAGCAGGGGGTCGGGCACGTCGGCGAGGTAGACGCGGGTCCGCACCGGCTTCAGCAGCCCCCGGGCGAAGACCAGCAGGGGGAGGTACGGCCGGACGGGCGGCGCGGTCCGGAACCGGTAGGAGCCGTCGGGCTCGGTGGCGCACCGGCCGAACCCGCCTCCGCCGAACCCGCCTCCGCCGAATCCTGCGCTGCCTGCGGCGGCTGCGCTGCCGAACCCCGTGCCGGCGGGCCCCCGCTGCCCGACCCCCTCGGGCTCGCCGGTCCACAGCTCCAGCAGCGCGTCGGGCACCGGCTCGCCCGCGCCGTCCAGCACCCGGCCGGTGATCGTGACCGCGCCCGGATGCCCCTCGGGCACGAGTTCCCAGCCGCCCTCGTACGGCAGGGCGAACCCGAAGAAGGGCCCGACGGTCTGCGAAGGAGTGGTCACGCGTCCTCCTGTGCTGCCTCGATCGGGGTGCGGCCCAGCACGACGTCCCAGCGGTAGCCGAGCGCCCACTCCGGCTCGGTGACGTCGAGGTCGAAGGCGGAGACGAGCCGCTCGCGGGCGGCCGGGTCCGGGACGGACTGGAAGATCGGGTCGAACGCGAACAACGGGTCGCCCGGGAAGTACATCTGCGTCACCAGGCGCTGGGTGAACGCGGTGCCGAAGACCGAGAAGTGGATGTGGGCCGGCCGCCAGGCGTTCGGGTGGTTGCGCCAGGGATAGGCCCCCGGCTTGATCGTGACGAACCGGTAGCGGCCCTCGTCGTCGGTCAGGCACCGGCCCGCCCCGGTGAAGTTGGGGTCGAGCGGCGCCGGGTGCCGGTCGACCGGGTGGGCGTACCGGCCGGCCGCGTTCGCCTGCCAGATCTCCACCAGCGTCCGGGGCACCGGCCGGCCGGAGGAGTCGAGGATCCGGCCGGTGACGATGATCCGCTCGCCGATCGGTTCGCCCGCGTGCCCGGCGGTCAGGTCGGCGTCGAGCGGGCCGACGTCCCCGTGGCCGAAGACCGGGCCGGTCAGCTCGGCCGCCTCCGGGTCCTCCTTCATCGGCAGCGGCGTCCGGGACGGCGCGCGCAGGACCGTGCTCGCGTAGCCGGGATACAGGTAGGGCGGCTGGGTCATCGGAGTCCTTCGAGGGTCAGGGCCAGTCCTTGGCCGACGCCGACGCACAGGGTCGCCACGCCGTACCCGCCGGTGCGGGAGAGGCGGTGGGCGAGAGTGCCCGCGAGGCGCGCGCCGGAGCAGCCGAGCGGGTGCCCGATCGCGATCGCGCCGCCCTGCGGGTTGACCACCTCGGGGTCGAGCTCCTTCCACTCGCCGAGGCAGGCGAGCACCTGCGCGGCGAACGCCTCGTTGAGCTCGACGGACGCGAGGTCGGCGAGGCCGAGCCCGGCCCGGCCCAGTGCCCGGGCGACCGCGGGGACGGGCCCGATTCCGAAGTCGGCCGGGTCCACGCCCGCGACCCCGGTGGACACCACCCGGGCGAGCGGGCGCAGGCCGTGCGCGGCGAGGCCGTCGGCGTCGGTGACCAGCAGCGCGGCGGCGCCGTCGTTGAGCGGAGAGGAGTTGCCCGCCGTGATCGTGCCGTCGGCGGTGAAGGCGGGCTTCAGCCGGGCCAGCGCCTCGGCGGACGTGTCGTCCCTGATCGTCTCGTCGCGGGACAGCCCCTCCCGCGGGACGACCTCCGCGTCGAACAGGCCGTCCCGCCAGGCGGCGGCGGCCCGGCGGTGGCTGCGCTCGGCGAAGGCGTCCTGCTCCTCGCGGCTCACGCCGCGCCTGCGGGCGAGCGTCTCGGTCGCCTCGCCGAGGGAGACCGTCCACCGCTCCGGCATCTCCGGGTTGACCATCCGCCAGCCGAGGGTCGTGGAGTAGAGCTGCTCGTGGCCCCGGGGGAAGCCGCGCTCGGGCTTGGGCAGCACCCAGGGGGCGCGGCTCATCGACTCGACCCCGCCCGCCACCACCACGGAGGCGTCACCGCAGGCCACGGCCCTGGCGGCCTGGATCACCGCCTCCAGGCCGGAGGCGCACAGGCGGTTGACGGTCGAGCCGGGCACCGTGACCGGCAGCCCGGCCAGCAGGGCGGCCATCCGGCCCACGTTGCGGTTGTCCTCCCCGGCGCCGTTCGCGGCGCCGAGGACCACGTCGTCGATCCGCTCCGGGTCGAGGCCGGGGGCCCGGTCCAGCAACGCCCCGATCACCCCGGCCGCCAGGTCGTCGGGGCGGATCCCGGCGAGCGCGCCGCCGTACCTCCCGATCGGGGTCCGCACGGCGTCGGCGATGAACACGTCCTTCATGCGATCTCGGCTCCCGTCTTCGCCCGCACCTCGCCGGAGGTGACACCGGGCGCGGTCTCCACCAGCCGCAGGCCCTCCGGGGTCACGTCGACCACGGCGAGGTCGGTGATGATCCTGTGGACGCACGCCCGGCCGGTCAGCGGCAGCGTGCACTCCGGCACGATCTTCGGCGTGCCGTCCTTCGCGGTGTGCTCCATCAGCACGACCAGCCGCCTCGCGCCGTGCACCAGGTCCATCGCGCCCCCCATCCCCTTGATCATCTTGCCGGGGACGGCCCAGTTGGCGAGGTCGCCGCGGGCCGACACCTGCATCGCGCCGAGCACGGCGACGTCGATGTGCCCGCCGCGGATCATGCCGAAGGACAGCGACGAGTCGAAGAACGCGGCCCCGGGCAGCACGGTGATCGTCTCCTTGCCCGCGTTGATCAGATCGGGGTCGACCTCGTCCTCGGTGGGATAGGGGCCGACGCCGAGCACGCCGTTCTCCGAGTGGATCACCACGCGCCGGCCGTCCAGATGACCGGGGATCAGCGTCGGCAGCCCGATCCCCAGGTTGACGTAGCCCCCGTCGGGCAGTTCACGGGCCGCCCTTGCGGCCATCTCGTCACGGCTCCAGGCCACCTAAGCCTCCTTCACCGCAGGTGTCACGGTGCGCTTCTCGACACCCTTGCCGGCGGCCTGCTCAGGGGTGAGCGGGACCACCCGCCGCACGAACACCCCCGGCAGGTGCACCTCGTCGGGGTCGAGGTCGCACAGCTCCTCGACCTCCGCGATCGTCACCCGCCCGGCCATCGCCGCGAGCGGGTTGAAGTTGCGCGCCGCCTTCGCGAAGACGAGGTTGCCGTACGCGTCCCCCTTCGCCGCCCTGACCAGCGCGAAGTCGGTCACGATGCCGCGTTCCAGCACGTACGGCACGCCGTCGAACTCGCGCACCTCCTTCGGCGGCGACGCCACGGCCACGCTGCCGTCGGGGTGGTGACGCCAGGGCAGCCCGCCCTCGGCGACCATCGTCCCCACCCCCGCAGGGGTGTAGAAGGCCGGGATGCCGCAGCCGCCCGCCCGCAGCCGCTCGGCCAGCGTGCCCTGCGGGATCAGCTCCACCTCGACCTCGCCCGCCAGGTACTGCCGGGCGAACTCCTTGTTCTCCCCGACGTACGAGCCGGTGACCCGGGCGATCCGGCCGGCGGCCAGCAGCTCGCCGAGACCCCGGCCGTTGGTGCCGCAGTTGTTCGACACCACGTGCAACCCGCCGACGCCGCGCTCAAGCAGCGCGCGGATCAGCACCGACGGCACACCGGACAGCCCGAAGCCGCCCACGGCCAGCGACGCGCCCTCGCCGACGTCGGCCACCGCCTCCGTGGCGCTCGCCACCACCTTGTCCATAGGGCTGTTCACAGGCTCTCCTCGTACGGCAGGCCCACGTAGTTCTCCGCGAGCGTCGTACCCGCCGCGTCCGAGGAGGTGACGTAGTCGAGATGGGAGCCCTGCAGTTGCCGGGCGTAGGCGTCGTCGGAGTCGAAGGTGTGCAGCAGCGTCGTCATCCACCACGAGAAGTGCTGCGCCCGCCACACCCGGGGCAGGCAGGCCCGCGAGTAGCCGTCCAGCGTCTCGGTGGAGCCGCCGGCGAAGAACCGGGCCAGCGCCTCGGTCAGCACCCGCACGTCGGCCACCGCCAGGTTGAGCCCCTTCGCGCCGGTCGGCGGCACGATGTGGGCCGCGTCCCCGGCCAGGAACAGCCTGCCGTACTGCATGGGCTCGGCCACGAAGCTCCGCATCGGCGTGACGCTCTTCTCGACGATCTCGCCGGTCGCCAGGGCGAAGCCGGGCACGGTCTCCAGCCGGGTCCGCAGCTCGGCCCAGATCCGCTCGTCCGGCCACGCGGCGACGTCCTCGTCCGGGGCCACCTGGAGGTAGAAGCGGCTGATCTCCGGGGAGCGCATGCTGTGCAGGGCGAAGCCGCGCTCGGTCCGCGCGTAGATCAGCTCCTCCGACGACGGCTTCACCCGGGCGAGGATCCCGAGCCACGCGAAGGGGTAGTCCCGCCGATACTCGGTCAGCACGCCGTCCGGGATCGAGTCCCGGGACACGCCGTGGAAGCCGTCGCAGCCCGCGATCACGTCGCAGTCCAGCCGGTGTGCCGCGCCGTCGGAGCCGGTGAAGGTCAGGTACGGCCGGTCGGTCGCCGCGTCGTGCACCCGCACGTCGTCCACCTCGAAGCGGACGTCGCCCCCGGCCGCGAGCCGCGCCGCGACGAGGTCCTTGACGACCTCCTGCTGGCCGTACACGGTGATGCACCGGCCGGGCACCAGCCGCTCGAAGGCGATCCGGTGGCCCGCTCCGCCGTACCGCAGCTCGATGCCGTGGTGGGGGAGACCCTCCCGCTTCAGCCGCTCGCCCACCCCCGCCTCGACGAGCGTGTCCACCGTGCCCTGTTCGAGCACCCCGGCCCGCACCCGCCGTTCGACGTACTCCCTGCTCCGGCGTTCCAGCACGACCGATTCGATCCCGCGCAGGTGGAGCAGATGGGAGAGCAGCAGGCCGGCCGGCCCCGCCCCGATGATCCCGACCTGAGTTCGCATGGCCCAAGCATCGGCGGCGCCCGCCGTGTCACGTAGGCTTTGCTTCCGCCCAGTGGAAGTCCGCTCAGTGGAAGAGGGAGGCACATGGCCGGCGGCGCACGTGACCCCGGGCGTTCCGTGACGTCCCGGGCGCTGGCGATCCTCGGCGCCTTCGACGCCCGGCACGCCCGGCTCACGCTGACGGAGATCGCCGAACGCACCGGCCTCGCGCTCAGCACCGTCCACCGGCTGGCGGGGGAGCTGGAGGAGTGGCGGGCCCTGCGCCGCGGCGCCGACGGGCGTTTCCAGATCGGCCGCCGCCTGTGGGAGCTGGGGCAGCTCGCCCCCGACCCGCTGCAGGAGGTGGCCCGTCCCTGGCTGCAGGAGCTGTTCGGCGGCACCGGCGAGAACGTCCACCTGGCCGTGCGGGACGGGCTGGAGGTCCTCTACGTCGACAAGGTGTACGGCAAGCGGGCCGTGCCGATCCTGTCGCGGACCGGTTCCCGCCTGCCGATGCACCCGACCGGCGTCGGCAAGGCCCTGCTGGCCTACGAGCCGGGATGGTTCGTCACGTCCTATCTGTCCCGGCCGCTGGAGCGGCCGACGCCGCACACGATCACCGAGCCGGGACGGCTGGCCCGCGAGCTCGCCCAGGTGCGCGCCCAGGGGTACGCCACGACCCACGAGGAGATGACGCTCGGCTCGTGCTCGGCCGCCGCGCCGGTGCTGGCCGGAGGCCCGCCCGCCGACGGGCAGGCCTGCCGGCCCGTCGCGGCCGTCGGCATCGTGGTGTCCTCACGGCGGGTGCGTGAGCTGCCCCGCCTGGTCGAACCGCTGCTGACCGTCGCGGCCCGCATCGCCGCCGACTACCGGGCCGCCGTCGCGCGGTCCTGACGGCCGGGTGCGGGACCCCGGGTGTCACAGCGGCGTGCAGGTCAGACCGGTCATGCCGAACGTGCCGCCGGTCGAGGAGCCGTTGGCGGTGACGGCGAAACTCCCCCCGGGCGCGATGGTGCCGTTCCAGGACACGTTCGTCGCGGTGACGCTCCGCCCGGTCTGGGTCCACCTCGTGGTCAGCAGGGAGAAGAGCTTCTCGTCGCCGGTGAAGGTCCAGGAGATCCGCCAGCCGTTCAGGGTGGTCGTCCCAGTGTTCACCACTCTGCCGTCCGCCACGAAACCCGAGGGAAAGCTGTGGACGGTCGGGAAGCTGACCGAGCAGGACGCCGAGGTCGCGTTCGCCGGGGCGGGGGCGGCGACCACCGCGGCCGCGGCCAGCGCCGCCGCGATCCAGGCGCCCCGCCGGGTGAAACCGGTTTCACGATACCGCCGTGCCATTCCCTCTCCTTTCGCCGGCCAGGGGGTGTCCCCGCGGCCGATTCGACGAACGTTCCTCCGGATTGTGATCACGGCCGGCGGGGAATGTCATGGCCTCGGGCTCCGTACGCGCGGTAGCGCCGGTACGCGGGTGAACGTTTCATCCGCCGGTACGGCAGGCGTACGGTGAGTGCGAGGGGCATCACAGGCAGCGGCGATGAGGGCCGCGTCCGCCGGGTCGCGGGCCGAGGTGGGCGTGTGCGGCAGCGCCTTGACGATCTCCTCTCCCCGCTCGTCCCTGGATGGCACGCGGGCCGACGCGGCGGCACCCACTCGCTCGCTCGGCCTCGTGGACGCCGTCGGCCTCGGCCGGGCCCTCGGCCGCCTGCCGGGCGAGCTGGTCGTCGTCGGCATCGAGCGGTGACTTCACACCGGGGGCGCCGATGACCCCGCCCGTCCTGGCCGCGGTTCACCGTACGGCTCGTGAGCTGCGGGAACGGCTGACCCGGGAACGGCCTCGCGCACGTCGAAGGTGATCCGCGGCGGCACCCGCAGCGTGGTGCAGAGCGCGCAGTGCTCCAGGACCGACAGGAGAGAGGCGCGCAGGCCCTCCGGGAGGCCGGGGGCGTCCACCGACAGCTCGACACGGTCGATCCGCCCGGGACAGACGCCCAGGCCGTACCGCGCGGTGACGCCGACCCCGGCGGCGAGCTGCCGCTGGCGCAGGAAGCGTTCGGCGCAGTGCGCGACGCCCGCGGCCAGCCCGCCCACGAACAGCTCGGCCGGCGTGGGGCCGGTGTCGCTCCCGCCGACGTCCCTTGGCTGGTCGGACCGTACGGCGTGCCGGCGGACGTGGACGTCGAAACGGCCGGCTCCGTGCCAGGCGACCTGGATGACCCCGTCACGCTGTTCAGCCGGCATGGTCCACCCCCCAGTTCGAGTATCTCCGGGCGGTCGGGCCCGCCGAGGGCTCGCACTGGTAAGAAGCCCGTCGTGACCTGGCAAAGAGCCGGTGTCCGGACTGTCCTTATTTGCGACACTTTCAGATGTGGCCCACATGCCGCGGCGAGGACGAGGGTGAGCGCGGTGATTCCGCGCACGCGCCTGGACGAGCTACTGACCGAGCTGCACGCGCGGCTGCAGGCGGTCCTGGTGACGCGTGACCGGGTGCAGGCACTGCTGGAGGCGGTCGTCTCGGTGGGCGGCGACCTCGATCTCGAAACCGTCCTGCGGCGCATCGTCGAGACCGCCACCACCCTGGTCGACGCGAGGTACGGCGCGCTCGGCCTGATCGGGGAGGACAACACCCTGGCCCGGTTCGTGCCCGTCGGGATGAGCGAGGAGGAGATCGCCCGCATCGGGCACTGGCCCCACGGGCTGGGCCTCCTCGGCCTGCTGATCAAGGAGCCACGGACGCTGCGGCTGCCCGACATCTCCCGGCACCCCGAGTCGTACGGCCTCCCGCCCGGCCATCCCCCCATGCGCGGCTTCCTCGGCGTCCCCGTACGGGTGCGGGGCGAGGCGTTCGGCAACCTCTACCTCACCGAGAAACGCGGGGGAGGGGAGTTCGACGAGGACGACGAGGCGATCGTCGTCGCCCTCGCGGGAGCCGCCGGAGTGGCCATCGAGAACGCCCGCCTCTACGAGGAGACCCGCCGCAGGGAGATCTGGCTGCAGGCGTCGGGCGAGATCACGACCAGCCTGCTGTCCGGCGCCGAGACGCCCCGCGTGCTCACGCTGATCGCCCGCCGCGCCCGGCGGATGGCCGGCGCCGACACCATGGCGATCCTGCTGCCGAACCCCGGCGGGCGCACCCTCCGGGTCGCGATCGCCGACGGCGCCCTCCCCGAGCCCTGCGCGGGGGCGCGCCCGATCCCCGTCGACGGCACGCTCGCCGGGCAGGCCTTCACCCTGGCGGAACCCCGCATGGCCGCCGACGCCGCAGACGAGGACGAGGGGCCGGTGTGCGCCGTCCCGCTGGGGACTCCGGGGGCCGTACGCGGGGTGCTGTGGCTCGGCAGGCGGCCCGGCCGCATTCCGTTCAGCCGGTCGGAGGTGTGCATGCTGCACGCGTTCGCCGGGCACGCGGCCGTCGCGCTGGAACTGGCCGAGGCGCGCAAGGACGCCGAGCGGCTCGGCCTGCTCGAAGACCGCGACCGCATCGCCAGGGACCTGCACGACGTGGTCATCCAGCGGCTGTTCGCGATCGCGATGACCCTGACGGCCGCCGCTCGGCTGGTCGAGCGCCCGGAGGCGTCCGCCCGCCTGCGGTACGCGATCGACGAGCTCGACGGCACGATCCGGGAGATCCGCTCCACGATCTTCGCGCTGCAGACCCCCGCCGGCGCTCCCGGGCTGCGCGCCCGGCTCGTCGCGCTGGTCGAGAGCGCGCGGGCGCAACTCGGCTTCCTGCCCGCCCTGCGGCTGGACGGAGGGCTCGACACCCGCGTCCCCGGCGGCATCGGCGAGCATCTGCTGGCGGTGGTGCGCGAGGGCTTGTCGAACGTCGTACGGCACGCCCGCGCCACCCGCACCACGGTGAGCGTGTGCGTGGAGGGAAGCCGGCTGACGCTGACCGTGGAGGACGACGGGATCGGCATCCCGGCACAGGGCCGCCGCAGCGGCCTGCTCAACCTGCGGGAACGGGCCGAGGCCCTGGGAGGGAGCTGCACGGCCGGGCCACGCCCGGACGGGGGCACCTGCCTGCGCTGGAGCGTCCCGCTGCCGCCACCTGGAGAGGCTTGCGATGAGGACTAGTTTCGCCGACCGCCCGATCGTGGCGGGCACCGACGGCACGACCGTGGCCATCCAGGCCGTGGAATGGGCGGCCGACGAGGCCCACCGGAAGGGACTGCCCCTGCGGGTGGTCCACGCCGCCGACCGCCTGCCGTACGACGCCCCCCGCTATCCGATCCCCGACTGCTACGACCGGATGATCCCGTCCGGCCGGCAGCTTCTCGACCACGCCGAGAAGGTCGCCCGGGACCGGTGGCCCGGCCTGGAGGTGAGCACGGAACTGGCCGACGGGCGGCCCGGCCGCGTGCTGCGCGAGCAGGCCGGCCGCGCGGCCGAGCTGGTGCTGGGCGGCCACGGGCCGGTCGGCGCGCGGCTCGCCGGTCACGTGGACGTGCCGGTCGTCGTCGTACGCCCGGCGTCTCCCGGCGCCGGCGCGGAGATCGTGGCCGGATTCGACGGCACGCACGCGGCGACGCCCGCGCTCGCGTACGCGTTCGACGAGGCCCGGCTGCGCGGGCACCGGCTCAGGGTCGTCTGCGCCTGGGAACCGCCGATCTCCTCCGGGCCCAGGATCGCCGTGGACACCGGCGAGATCGGGCGGATCCGGGAGGACCGGGCGCGGCGCCTGCTGACCGTCTGGCGGGACAGGTACGCGGACGTCGAGACCGAACTCGACATGGTCCGCGCCCATCCGGTCTCCGCGCTCGTCGACGCCTCGGCCCGGGCCGCCCTGCTCGTCGTCGGCTCCCACGGCAGGAACGCCCTCACCGCGGCCATGCTCGGCTCGGTCAGCCGCGCCGTGCTCGAACACGCGCGCTGCCCGGTGGCCGTCGTCCGGCACGCTCTCTGACCGCTGGGCCGCCGGTGTCAGCGGCGGGCCGGCCGCACCCCGGGGACCGCCCGCTCCAGCAGGTCGGCCACGTGCTCCGGGCCCTGGCCCTCCGGGCCGCGCAGGTCGATCTCCCCGTTCCGCACGCTCACCTCCCAGGTCTCGGACGGGTAGCGCTCGCGGAGCGCGGCGAGGACCGCGTCGCGAAGCTCGGCGTCCGACCTGGCCAGCAGCGCCATGAGGTCCCGGCGGCTGACCATGCCGACGACCCGCTCGTCCCGCAGCACCGGGACGCTCTTGATCCTCCTCGCGATCATCAGGTCGGTCAGCACCGCCGTGTCGGTGGTCTCCTCGACCGTGCTGACCTGCCGCGACATGACGTCCGCCACCGTGGCCGGCCCGGACATGCCGGGCGCGAAGGCGCCGCACAGCAAATCGATCTCGCTGACCATCCCCACCAGCTCGCCGTGGTCTCCGAGCACGGGAGCGGCGGTGATGTCGTGGTCGTACAGCACCCGGATCGCGCGTCGGACCGTGTCGCCCCGGCCCAGCGTGATCACCGGGCTGCTCATGACCTCACCGGCGAGCATGGCCACCTCCCATCTGAGCGTCGACCGTTCCACCTTCGCTGTCTCCATCCTCGCCCGGGCGGCGCCGGTGCCCGCCGGGCCGCAGGTCCCCGCGGCTCGGGACGTTCGGCACCTGCGCCGGACCGCGTCCCGGTGTCCCATGGAGATGGCAGACGCGTGCCCCGGCAGAGGGCCGGGCGCGCCGCCCGCGGGAGGTGGACGACGATGACCATGGAAGCCATGACCGCCGCCGACGTGATGAGCCGCGTGCTGGTGACCGTGAAGCCGGACGAGTCGCCGCTCATGGCCTGGGAGCTCATGCGCCGCGGGTCGATGCACCATCTGCCCGTCGTGGACTCCGGGTCCCACATCATCGGCGTGCTCACCCGGGAGGACATCGCCGCCCACTGGTCCGGCGGCCCGGCGGAGCAGTCGAGCGCCCAGGTGCGGCAGCTGCTCGGAGGGCGCAGGTGCCCGCACGTGTCCCCGGACGAGCCCCTGCCCGGGGTGGCGGCCGCGATGCTGGAGTCGGAGGTGGACGTGGTGCCCGTCATCGGGGCCTCCGGCATGCTGAAGGGCATCGTCACCGTGACCGACCTGCTGGCGGCGGTGGCGGGCAGACGGGTGGCCGTGGCACAGGACGCGGACTCGTCGGCGGGACTGTTCCGGCTGGAGCCGGTGCTCCCGCCCAAGCCGTCGCGGGCGGACTGAGCCCCTGCCCGCCGAGCCCCTGCCCGCCGAGCCCCTGTCCGCCAGGCCCTGCCCACCAGGACTCCGCCCGCCGAGATCCTGCACAATGGGGGCCATGCGCAACTCGGTGGTGATCTTCTCGTGAGTGCCCGTATCGACCATGCCGTCACATCGGGCACGTTCAGCCTGGACGGCCAGACGTTCGACGTCGACAACAACGTGTGGGTGCTCGGCGACGACGCCGAATGCGTGGTGTTCGACGCGCCGCACGACGTCAAGGCGATCACGGACGTGATCGCCGGTCGGCGGGTCCTGGCGATCCTGGCCACCCACGCGCACGACGACCATGTCCGGGTCGCGCCCGACCTGGCCGGCGCCACCGGGGCGCCCGTCCTGCTGCACCCGGCCGACCTGCCGCTGTGGCGGCTCACCCACCCTGACCGGGAGCCCGACGGCGCCCTGTCCGACGGGCAGATCATCGAGGTGGCCGGGACCCGCCTCGAAGTGCTGCACACGCCCGGCCATGCCCCCGGCGCCTGCTGCTTCCACGCACCGGACCTGGGTGTCCTCTTCACCGGCGACACGCTGTTCCAGGGCGGACCAGGAGCCACCGGCCGTTCGTTCTCCGACTTCGGGGTAATCATCGGCTCGATCCGCGACCGCCTGCTGACCCTGCCGCTCGAGACCGTCGTGCACACCGGCCACGGCGACAGCACGACCATCGGCGCCGAGCGGCCCCACCTCGACGACTGGATCCGCCGAGGTCACTGATCCCACCCGGGGCGCCGGGAACCGCTTCGGCGGGAAAACGAGGGGAAAAGGCCCGTCCGAAAAGCACGCCCTTAACCTTGACGTGATTTCTGCCCGGTGCCATAGTCTGGGTTGCTGATCAGCGCCCGACTCCCATTCCTCGTCCGCCGTCCAGAACAGCTAATGATGTTAGCGCAAACATTTGTTAGCGCTAACAATCGGCTTTCAAAGCCGAGCAGGATGTATGGAGGAACGATCCAACATGGCGAGACCCCCCATCCGTTCCGTACACCGGAAAGTCCTGACCGCCGGTGCGGCGATCGTGACGGCGCTGGCCGGCGTCACGTTCGCGACGGCGCCGACGGCGCAGGCGGCGCCCCCTCCGGCCAGGCCGCAGGGCCCGTGTGACATCTACGCCGCCGGCGGCACCCCCTGTGTGACCGCCCACAGCACCACCCGGGCGCTGTACGCCTCCTACGACGGCCCGCTCTACCAGGTCAGGCGGACATCGGACAACAGGGTCAGGGACATCGGCGTCGTCGCCCCCGTCGGCGGGGCATACCCCGACGCGGGCGGATACGCCGACGCCGACAGGCAGGACTCGTTCTGCGAGGACACGGTCTGCCTGATCACCACGATCTACGACCAGTCCGGCAAGGGCAACCACCTCTACCAGGCGCCCCCCGGCACCTTCCGGGGCCCCGCCGTCGGTGGATTCGACACCCTCTCGATCGCGGACATGGCGCCGATCACGCTCGGCGGCCACCGGGTGTACGGCACCTACATCATGCCGGGCATGGGGTATCGCAACAACAACGCCACCGGCCTCGCGAAGGGGGACGAGCCGGAGGGCATCTACTACGTCATCGACGGCAAGCACTACGACAGCGGCTGCTGCTTCGACTACGGCAACTCCTCGACGAACGGCCGCGCCGTGGGCACCGGCACCATGGAGACCACCTACTTCGGCACCGCCACCGCCTGGGGGAGCGGCAGCGGACCCGGTCCGTGGATCATGGCCGACATGGAGGCGGGCCTGTTCTCCGGATACAACGCGAAGCAGAACCCGGCCGACCCGACGATCGACTCCTGGCGGTTCGTCACCGCCGTCGTCGACGGCGGCGGCGGGAACCAGTGGGACCTGCGCGGCGGCAACGCGCAGGAGGGCCCCCTCACGACCTACTACAGCGGAATCCGCCCCGGTTCGCTGACCAACGCCAGCTACTACCCGATGCACAAGAAGGGCGCCGTCCTCCTGGGCACCGGCGGCGACAACGGCAACGGCTCGTCCGGCACCTTCTACGAGGGGGTGATGACGACGGGCTACCCGTCGGAGGCCACGACGGACGCGGTGCAGGCCAACATCGTCGCCGCCAGGTACGACGTGCAGCGGCTGGCCCTGTCGCGGGCCACGACCTTCACCCCGAACTCGTCGCAGGACGTCACCGAGACGTTCACGAACACCACGGGGGAGGCCGCGCTGAACGTCAAGCTGAGCCTGGCCGCGCCCAAGAAGTGGACCGTCCGGGTCAAGGGCACCGATGACACATCCGCGACGTTCGGCCGGGTCGAGCCGGGTGAAAGCGTGCGGGCCGCCTTCACCGTCACCTCGGCGGCGGAGACCGGCGCGGGCTTCCTGGTCGGCGAGGGCAAGTACGTCAACTCCGCCGGTCGGAACAGGCAGTCCACGGAGGTCACCCAGGCGGTGCGGAGCGCCCTCCCGATCAGGATCAACGAGGTCCGCTTCCGTACCAGCACCAACGCGACCGACCAGTTCGTCGAGCTCTACAACGCCTCGGGCGCCGAGGCCGACCTCTCCGGCTGGACCCTGACCAACACCCCGAGCGGCTCGGCCGCCACTACCCTGGCGCGGATCCCGGCCGGGACGAAGCTCACGAGCGGCGACTACTACCTGCTCGGCCTGTCCGGCTCGGGAGTGGCGGCCCCGGTGAGCAAGGGTGCGACCGTCGTCAACGTCAGGAGCACGACCGGCTTCGCGGCCGGCCAGCAGGTCGACATCGACACCGGCTCCGGGCGGGAGACCCGTACGGTCCAGCAGGTCGGGACGGCGGCCACCGCGGCGACGACGCTGTTCATCCCCGTCTCCACCGGGCCGTGGATCACGATCCCCCGTGGCTCGTCCGACGTGCCGGTCACGAACGCGGCCGGTTTCGCGGTCGGCGACCGGATCGGCATCGACACGGGCGAGAACTACGAGCAGGCCATGGTCACCGCGGTCGGCAAGGCGGCCACGCAGACGACCCTGTCGGCGGCGGCGCCCGCGGGCGCGACCAACATCAAGGTCGCGGCCGACGCCAACATGACGGTCGGCGACACCCTGACGGTGGACACGGGCGAGAACAAGGAGGAGGTCACCGTCGCCGCCGTCGGCACCACCGGCGCGAACGGCACGGGCGTCGACCTCGCCGCCCCGCTGCGGCTCGCCCACGAGCAGGGCGTCGACGTGTCCGACCGCGGGACGGGCATCAGCTTCTCGCCGCGGACGAAGGAGCCGCACACGAGCGGGGTGTCCGTGCAGGCGCTCGGCAGCGGCATCACCCTCGACCGTCCGCTCGACAACGGCCACGAGATCGGCGCGGCCGTGGTGAATCCCCTGGTCACGACGACCGGCTACCAGGGGCAGCAGGCGCCCGACCAGTGGTTCGGAGGCGCCCTGTCCACCGGCGCCGGTTCGATCGCGCTGCGGGACGGCACCGGCGCGGTGGTCGTCGACGCCGTCGTCTACGGATCCCAGCAGAGCAGTTCGAGCGGCAACGGGACCATCACCAGCCCCGAGCTCGCCGTCCTGGAAGCCGACCAGGGCGGGGGCGGCTGCATCGCGGTGGTGGCGGGCGCGGCCACCGGCGCCGGACGGAGCAACGCCCGCTGGCCCGACGGAAACGACACCGACAGCCTCTGCCGCGACTTCGTCACCACCAACGTGCCCACGCCCGGCGCGGCCAACGCGAGGTGACCTGACTCATCGCCGGCCGGTTCCGGTGCCCGCCGCGAACGGTGGGCACCGGAACCGGCGGCCCGACGAGGCCGGGGAGCCTAACGTGGGGCGGTGCGCACTCCGGTCACGGCGAACCGCTCGATGTCGGCGATGTGACCGCCGGTGCTCGCGACGATGGTCACCGTCCGGCCCGGGGCGGCACGGAAGTCGAGGGTGGTGGACCAAGGGCGGTTCTCGCCGCCCGCCGAGACACAGCAGCGCTCGCCGAGCGGGCCGGTGCCACCGACACCGCGTGCCTGCACCCGGACGCTCTCGTCCACGCCGGTGATCCTGCCGCCGACCTTCACGGGGGAGGAGACGGAGCTGCCGTACCGGGGGGTGGTGAGGGAGAGGGTGGTGTCGTCGGTGCCCACCACCTCCCAGGGAGCGTCGCCACCGGTGCCGAACTTCACCAGGTGGATGACGGAGGCGATGCCGGGACGACCGCCGCCCTCGCCGCGGATGCCGACGGAGACGCGGGCGTGCGCGCCGTCGACGGTGCTGTCGACCAGCTGGTCGATCCCCTTGAACCCCAGGTATCCCTGGGTGAAGGCGAGAGCGGTCTGCCCGGCGTCCAGGTGCCAGGGCTGGTGCCCGCCCGCGCGGTAGCTCTGCTGCCAGTCGCGCACCTGCGTCTCGTCGGCGAACGGCCACAGCGGCTGGTAACGGCCTGCCACCAGGGGGCCGCCGGAGGAGGTGGCGAGGGCGGGCGAGGGAGCCGGAGTGCCGGTCACGGCCGCCGAGGGCACCGCGAGGGACGAGCCGGACGACGGGCCTGTGGACGTCACGGCTGACGTGGCGCCCGATTCGGCGGCGGGGGACGGCCCCGGGCCCGTACCGCACGCCGCCGCGAGGAACCCCAGCGTGGCCAGCACCGGAGCCAGTACGGCGGGCGGCCGGCGGCGGATCCGGCCGGGCGCGGACGGCGCGCCGGAAAGGGGCGTGCCTGCCACGGGCGTCCGCCGGAGGATGCGGCCGGGTGCTGGCGGTGAGCCGGACAGGGGCGCGTCCAGGCGCGCTCCGCTCCGCGACCGGTGAGTTGCGTTGGTCCTGTCATCACACGGCATTCCGCCAGGCACGATGCTCGCTCCCGCCCGAGACGTCTCCTGACAGAGAGCATGCCCGCCGGAAGCCTCTCGATCCATGGAGTTCGCGATGTCTGGCGGGCCTGCCGCCCAGGAGGCACGGCAGGCGGCGGAAGTCCCGGGGCGAAGTGACTTTCGACCGCTGTGCGACGGGCAGCGGACACGGTGCGATGGTCGCCGGGAGCGGTGTCCCCGCGCCCGCGAGCCGCCGAGCACCGCGAGCCGCTGAGCACAGGGAGGAAACGGATCATGACCGGACTGGTCGTCGCCGCCGTCGACGGATCGAAGCCCGCGACGGCGGCGCTGGAGTGGGCGGCGGACGACGCGCGGCGCAGGGGGGCCGCGCTGCGCATCGTCCACGTACGCGAGCCGTGGGCGCACCAGTACCCGTTCCACGCCGTGGAGGGGTTCGCCGACTCCTACGGCGAGTTCTGCGAAGGGGTGCTCGCCGCGGCCGCGGAGCGCGCACGTCAGGTCGCCCCGGACCTGGAGGTGACGACGGAACTCGCCGAGGGGACGGTTGTCGAGACGCTGCGCGCCGCGTCGGCCGGGGCCGGCGCGCTCGTGGTCGGCAGCCGGGGGACGGGGGGCTTCTCCGGCCTGGTCCTCGGGTCGGTCGGCCTGGGTCTGACCGGGCACGCTCCGGTCCCCGTCGTGGTCGTACGCCGGCCGCACCGCGACGAGTACCACGAGGTCGTCGTCGGTTTCGACGGATCGCCTCACTCGGAGGCCGCGCTGGAGTTCGCCTTCGAGGAGGCGCGGGCGCGCCGGGCCCGGGTGCACGCCGTCTACGCGTGGGAGGCGCCGATCTTCTCCCCCTTCGCCACCGGCTACACAGCGACGATGCACGAGGTCTTCGACGAGGAGTCGCGCTCGGCCCGGCTGCGGCTGGCGCCGTGGCGCGAGAAGCACCCGGACGTCCCGCTCGTCGAGTCGGCGGTCTTCGGGCACCCGGTTCCCGCGCTCGCCGAGGCGTCGCTCGTCGCCGACCTCGTCGTCGTCGGGTCGCGGGGACTGGGCGGCGTGCGCGGCGCGCTGCTCGGCTCGGTCAGCCACGCCGTGCTGCACCGCGCGCACTGCCCCGTCGCGGTCGTACGGCCCCCGGAGGGGACGCGTTGATTTCAGGATCTACAACGTAAAGGCGGCGGCCTTGTGCAGATCCCTCCCGCCGGGTCACCACGAGTACCGTCACCCGCGGCGACATCGCCGGACGAGAGCGTGGGAATGCCGATGACATGGACGTCGAGGCGGGCACGTACGTGCTGGGGCCCAGGTCGGGGCGGTTGCTGGTCCTCACCGGCCGCGCCGGTCTGGGCGCGAAGGCCGGGCATGACCTGACGATCGAGGTCACCAGGTGGCGGGGCGAGGCGGTGGTGGCACCGGACGACCCGGCGGCCTCCCGGATCTCGCTGGAGGCCGAGACGGCCTCGATGCGGGTCAGGGAGGGCACGGGCGGGGTCAAGCCGCTCACCGACTCCGACCGGGTCGAGATCGAGAAGAACATGCGGGAGAAGGTCCTCAGGCCGGACCGGCATCCCACGATCACGTTCCGGTCGACGCGTGTCGGGGGCGACCCCGGGGCGTTCCGCGTCGAGGGCGACCTGACCATCGCGGGCGTGACCCGGCCGGTCGCCGTCGAGGGAGTGCTCGCCGGCGGGCGGGCCCGCGGCCGGGCCACCGTCGTGCAGTCGGAGTGGGGCATCCGCCCCTACTCCGCGTTCTTCGGCGCGCTCAGGCTGCGCGACGAGGTCGAAGTGATCTTCGATGTGCGGCTCGTGCCGGGCTGAGGCGCCCATCGTGCACCATGGAGGGGTGAACCGGCTTCCAATGGCGCGAGCCATCAAGCAGACTGCCGAGCAGGCCAGCGAGCGGACCGCCGAGCGGTGGAGCATGCTGGCCGATCTCGTGGCGGACGGCGACGTGGTGGTGCTCAGCGGGGCGGGCCTGTCCACCGAGTCCGGCATTCCGGACTACCGCGGAGAGACCGGACGCAGGCGCAGAGCCGACCCGATGACCTATCACACCTTCGTGAGCAGCGCCTCCGCCCGCCGGCGCTACTGGGCCCGCAGCCATCTGGGCTGGCGGCACATCGTGGAGGCCGCCCCCAACGCCGGTCACCGCGCGGTCGCCGAACTGCAGCGCCGGGGGCTCGTCGCCGGGGTCATCACCCAGAACGTGGACGGCCTGCACGAGGCCGCCGGCGCGCACGGGGTGATCGAGCTGCACGGCAGCCTGCACCGGGTGCGCTGCCTCGGCTGTGGTCACCGCGGCGCCCGCCACGAACTGGACCGGCGGCTGCGTGCGGAGAACCCCGGCTGGCACTCCCGCACCGCGCTGATCAACCCCGACGGCGACGCCGTGCTGACCACCGCCGAGATCGAGACGTTCCGTACGGTGGACTGCGAGGGCTGCGGCGGCGTGCTCAAACCGGACGTGGTGTTCTTCGGCGAGAACGTCCCGCCGTCGCGGGTGCAGGAGTGCTACGCGCTGACCGAGCGGGCCGGCCTGCTGCTGGTCCTGGGATCCTCGCTGACCGTGATGTCCGGTTACCGGTTCGTCCGGCACGCCGCCGCCCGCTCGATCCCTGTCGCGATCATCAACCAGGGGCCGACCCGGGGCGACGGCGAGGCGCTGATGACCTTCGACGCCCCACTCGGCCCGGCCCTGACCACCCTCCTGGGAGACCTGGCCTAGAGGACCACGACGGGCGCCGGGGTCAGCTCCAGGGCAGGGCGGCGCGGCGGGCCCAGTAGGTCTCCGGATCCTCTGCCGGCTCGGCGAGCGTCTTCTCGGCCTCGTCGTCCCAGATCACGCCGAGCGCCGCGAGGTTCTCGCCGAGCTGCCCGGTCGTGGCCGCGCCGCTCAGCACGGTGCCCGCCCACGGGCGGGAGAGCACGGCGGCCAGCGCGAGGGCGTCCGGGGTGACGCCCCGCTCGCGGGCGGCGCGGACCAGCGCGGGGGGCGCGCCACGAGCCGTCAACCGGCCGTTGGCCACGCCCTCCTTGACGATGACGCCGAGCCCGGCGGCGTGCGCCCGGGCCAGGGCGTCGCCCGCCGAACGCTCCAGCAGGTTCCACGTCGACTGCACCGTGTCGAACAGTCCCGTCGCGACCGCCTTGTCGATCGTGTCCGCCTGCGCGGGCCCGGTGGTGGACAGGCCGACGGCGACGCCCCGGTCGCGTAGCGCACGCAGCTCGCCGAGCACGTCCTCGTCGTCGAGCACGCCGCTGCCGACCGTGGCGGAGTGGATCTGGTAGAGCGACAGGTGGTCCCCGAGCAGTTCCCGCGTCTCGCCGAGCTGGCGGCGCAGCCGGGCGGCCGACAGGTCCTTCACCTCGTGGCGGTCGGCGTCCATCCGCCAGCCGCCCACGTACTCGTACCCCCACTTGGAGCCGACGACGACCTCCCGCGCGGGGACCCCCCGGTCGGCGAGCCAGCCCGCGAGGAACTCCTCGGCGCGTCCATAGGAGCGCGCGGTGTCGAAGTAGCGCACACCGGTCGCCCAGGCGGCGTCCAGCACCTCCCAGGTGCGCGCCCGCATCGCCGCGACGTCCCGGCCGGGCCCGAGGTCCTCCTCGCGCCCGAGCGTGATGTACGCGGGGCGCCCGAGCGCCGCGAGCCCGAGACCCATCGGGGTGACCTGGAGGCGGCTGCGGCCCAGCGGCCGGCGGAGCATCTCGTACACGACGCCCCACGTTAGTGGACCTCCGCGATCGGGTACGCCGACAGGCCCCGGCCTGCCCGACGATGCACCCGAGCCAGAGGCGGTGGGAGCGTGACGGAACCGGTGGTGGCGTGTCCGTACGCCGCGGACGTGCTCACCCGCACGCGCGACCTGCTCGATCCCGCGCTGCGCCGCGCGGTGGGCACGCTGCCGCACTCGATGCGCCGCGTGGCCGGGTATCACTTCGGCTGGTGGGACGCCCGGGAGCGGCCGGTCGGCGGCGCGGGCGGCGGCAAGGCGCTGCGGCCGGCGTTCACGCTGCTGGCGGCCGAGGGAGCCGGGGGAGAGGCCACGGCGGCGCTGCCCGCCGCCGTGGCGGTGGAACTGGTGCACAACTTCTCGCTGATCCACGACGACGTGATGGACGGCGACCGGGTCCGCCGGCACCGGCCCACCGCCTGGGCCGTGTTCGGACGCGCCCAGGCGATCCTGGCGGGCGACTCGCTGCTGGCGCTAGCGTTCGCCGTGCTCGCCACCGGAACGGACGGGGGGCCGGACAGCGCGGCAGACGGCAGGACGGACGGAGTGCCGGTGCTGGCCGGGCACGTGCAGTCGCTGCTGGACGGCCAGAGCGCCGATCTCGACTTCGAGGAGCGCGCCGAGGTGGGCCTGGAGGCGTGTGTGCGGATGGCGGAGGGCAAGACCGCGGCCCTCTTCCGGTGCGCCTGCGCACTCGGCGCGCTGTACGGCGGCGCCACCCCCGATCAGTCCGTGCTGCTGAAGGCGTACGGCGAGCGCGTGGGGCTGGCCTTCCAGATCGTGGACGACCTGCTCGGCATCTGGGGCGACCCGGCGGCCACCGGCAAGGCGGTGTATTCCGATCTGCGTAACCGGAAGAAGTCCCTGCCGGTCGTCGCCGCGCTGGCCTCGGGCACCCCGGCGGGCGCCGCGCTCGCCGCCCTGTACCGCCGTCCCGTCGCGGAGCCCGACCTGGCGCGGGCGGCGCGGCTGGTGGAGGAGGCGGGCGGGCGCGCCTGGAGCCTCGCCCGGGTGGACGGCCTGCTGGCCGAGGCGCTGGAGTCGCTGCGGGCGGCGGGGCTGACGCCGGAGGCCGCCGCGGGGCTGGAGGCGCTGGCCCGGCTGACCGCCGACCGCGACCGCTGAGGTTCAGCCGAAGGTGAGCACGACCTTGACTTCGTTCTCCCGCCTCTCGTACGCGTCCGCGTAGCGGTCCAGGGGCACCCTCCGGGAGATCAGCCGGGCGAGCCAGTCGCGGTTCGACACGGCGAGGGCGCCGGCCGCGGCGGTGAAGTGGCGGAAGTTGGAGTCGATCGTCCCGATCACCACGGCGTTCTCCAGGACCATCTCACGGTTGAGCGTGCCCACGTCCACGGTGACCCGGCGGGAGCCGGGGGTGACCCCGGTCAGGCAGACGATCCCGTACGGACCGATCGCCGAGATCGTGCCGGTGAAGACCTCGGCCGCGCCGCAGGCCTCGACGACCACGTCCGGCCGGAGACCGGTCACCACGTCCTCGATCCAGCCCGTGTGGTAGGTCGCGCCCAGGTCGGTGACCAGCGCCGGTTTAGGCCCGCCCTTGACGAAGTCGAACACATGCACGTCGAGGCCGCGCTGGACACCGAGGAGCGCGGCGAGCATGCCGAACGGTCCCGCGCCGGTGACCAGCACCCGGCGCGGCTCGTACCAGGACCGGCGCCCGATCTTCTCGACCTGCTCCCAGGCCTTGGCGACCACCGACGCCGGCTGCAGCAGCACGCCCGACTCGCCGAGACCCGAGTCGAGACGTACGGCGCAGTCCGTCTCCACGGACCACATCTCGCTCGCGTAGCCGTCCCGTTCCTTCAATCCCCGCATGGTGTACCGCCCGTTGCGGCACATGTCGGGCTCGCCGTGGGCGCAGGCCACACACGGCACCGGATCCGGATAGCGCACCAGGCCCACGACGAGGTCGCCGGGGGAGAAGCCGGACCCGGCGGGGGCCTGCCGCACACGGCCGAGGGACTCGTGCCCGATGACCAGCCGCTCCCGGCCAGGCGGGGCGTATCCGTAGTCGCCGGAGACGACCTCCCTGTCGGTGCCGCACACGCCGACGGCGACGCTCTCGACGAGGAGTTCGCCGGGGCCGGGCACGGGGTCGGGCACCTCGGTCAGCGCCAGCGACCCGGCCCGGCGCGGCACGACGGTGAGCGCGCGCATGCAGCATTCCTTCCCCAGGACCACCCGTCCCACCTGCGGCGCCGCCCCGGGCCGGGCAATGAGAACACCAAGGGGAAGGAAAATGTCCTCAGCTCTCCGGGACGTCGTCGAGCAGCCCGGCGTCGTGGGCCAGCAGCGCGATCTGCACGCGGTTGTTCAGCCCGAGCTTGGCGAGGATGCTCGACACGTGCGTCTTCACGGTCGGGACGCTGAGGTGGAGCAGCGCGGCGATCTCGGCGTTGGGCCTGCCCTGCCCGACCGCCACGGCGATCTCCCGTTCCCGGTCGTTCAGCGGCGCCAGGCGTTCCTCCGCCCGCGCCCGCCGCAGGTCCCGGCCCGACTCGGCCACCCGGGCGATGAGCCGCCGGGTCACCGCCGGGGACAGCACCGGATGGCCGCGGGCCACCCGGCGGACGGCGTCGACGATCTCGTCCGGCGGGGTGTCCTTCAGCAGGAACCCGGCCGCCCCCGCGCGCAGGGCGCGCAGCACGTGCTCGTCGGCGTCGAAGGTGGTCAGCACGATCACCTCCGGGGCGCCCTCGCGGGCGCGCAGCGTCTCGGTCGCCGTCAGGCCGTCCATGACGGGCATCCGGATGTCCATCAGCACCACGTCGGGGTGGTGCCGGCGGGCCAGCGGCAGGACCTCCGCGCCGTCTCCCGCCTCGGCGACGACACGGAGGTCGGGCGCGCCTCCGAGCATCATCACGAGGCCGGCCCGGACGAGCGGGTCGTCGTCGGCGATGAGCACGCCGATCGGCGCGGAGTCGGGCGAGATCATGCGGGCCACGGTAGCCAAACCCGCACCTGCCAGGTACCTGGGCCGGTGCCGCCGTCCCGGCGCACGGGCCCGTGCTCCAGCCGTCCCCCGGCCAGGGTGACCCGCTCGGCCAGGCCGATGAGCCCGTGACCCCCTTCGGTCTCCGGCCGGCCGGCCCCGGGGATGTCGTTGACCACCTCGATCGTCAGGCCGTCGCCGGGCGCCCCCGCCAGCCGCAGGCGGACCTCCGCCCCCGGCGCGTGCCTGCGCGCGTTGGTGAGCGCCTCCTGCACGACCCGGTACGCGGTGCGGCCCGTCCGGTCGGGGACGGCCTCCCGGGATTGCCCGCCGAGTTCGTCGCGCAGCCGCACCCGCATGCCGGCCTCGCCCGACTCCGCGACAAGCCGGTCCAGATCGGCCAGCCCGGGCAGGCCGGGCCGCGTGGGCGCGGACCGTTCGCCGGACGGGTCGCCTGATGTGCCGCTTGATGTGCCGCCGGTTGGGGCGCGCAGCACGCCGATGACCTCGCGCAGGTCCTGCAGTGCCTGGTGGGCGCTCTCCCTGATCACGCGCGCCGCGCGGGCGACGTCGGCGGGGTCGGCGCCGGGGTTGAACTCCAGCGCTCCCGCGTGCACGCTCAGCAGGGACAGCCGGTGCCCGAGCACGTCGTGCATCTCCCGGGCGATGGCCTCGCGGACCAGGTGCTGCGCCTGCTCGGCCCGGAGTCTCGCCTCCGTCTCCATCCGGGCCGCGCGGTCGCGCTGCGCCAGCACCAGCCGCCGCCGGTGGTGGACGAACAGCCCCCAGCCCGCCGCCGCACCCTGCAGGGCCAGGCCCAGCATGAACATCGCGAGCGGCGGCGTGCCCGGCTCGGGGCGCAACCACGTGAACACGACCGCGGCCAGCACGCTGAGCGCGAACACCACGCCGGAGGTCCGGGGACGCCGGTGGACCGCGACCGAGAAGAGCGCGGCCAGCATCGGGCCCGCGACCATCTCGAAGACGGCCGACAGCGCGACGAGCGTCACCGCGAGCCCGACCGGCCACCGGCGGCGCAGCCACAGCGCGGCGCAGCCGAGCGCGCCCGCGACCTGGTCGAGGGGGAACAGCCACCCGGGCGGCAGTGGCGCGGTGCCGAGGCGCTCCGCCGACATGAGGAGCGCGAACGCCGCGGCGAGCAGGAACATCGCCGTGTCCACGAGCCAGTCACGCCGGGTCCGCCGACGCCGGGGGGTGGCGGGAGCTTCCATACGGCCGCAGCGTACGGCTTCGAGGGAGGCGCGCCCACGCGGTGGCGCGAAGTCGATACCGAAGTCGGGGGACGTCCGACTTCGGTCGGAGAGCACGCCGCGCGCCGGCGACCTTCGCCGGACGGAGGGATGCCGACGCCCGATGCCCGGCGGTCCCGCCGGTCCCTAGCGTCGGCGTCATGCGCAAGGTCATCCAGCTGGCCGGGGCGTTCCTGGTCGCCGTGGGAGTCAGCGGCACCATCGACCGTCTGGCCGTGCAGCCGTTCAACGGAGCGATCCTCAACGTCTTCAACCGTCAGGTCATCCCGCGCCTCGCCTTCCTGACCGGCTACGAGGTGTACGCGAACCTGCTCGTCGCGGTCGCCGGCGCCGTCGTGTTCGCCGCCGCGAGGAGGCGCGATGAGAACGCCTGACGCGCGCCGGGCCCGCTGGTCGCTCGCGGCCGGGCTGATGGTGCTCTCGCCGATGTGCGCCGAGTACCTCGCGGGCTACGACGACAGCACGGGCGATCCGTTCGTGCTGATCGCCAGCCTGGTGATCTTCAGTCCGCTGTACGGCGCGCCCGCGATGCTGATCCGTGAGACGGCCCGCAGGCTGGGGCTGCGCTGGCCGGAGATCCTCGCCCTCGCGGCCGCCTTCGGCGTGCTGCAGGCGGGCGTCATCGACCAGTCCCTGTTCAGCGAGGGCTACCGGGACATTCCGTACTGGGAGGAGATGATCCGCCCGACGTACGTCGAGCCTCTGGGGCTGGCGGCCCACACCGCGCTGGCCTTCGTCGGGGGCCACGCGATCTGGAGCTTCGGCGTGCCGATCGCGCTGACCGAGGCGCTGGCCCCCCGGTTATCGCGTACGCCCTGGCTGCGCGCGCCCGGGCTGGCCGCCGCCGTGGCGCTGTACCTCGCGGCGGCGACGTTGGTGCTGACCGACCATCTGCGGACCGAGTCCGACCACGCCTCGGCGGCCCAGATCGGGGGCGCGCTGGCCGTCGCCGCGCTGCTGGCGCTGCTCGCGCTTCTCCGTACGGTCCGCGCCCGGCGCCGCCCTGGTTCCCCTGCTCCTGCCGTGCCGCCCCGGCGCCCGCCCCGGCCGGTCGCCGTCGCCGCGGCCGGCCTGGTGGCGGGCCTCGCCTTCGACCTCCTGCCCGCGACCTGGGCCGGGGTCGCGGGCGGGCTCGCCCTGCTCGCCCTGACCGCCGCCGCGGCCGGCCGGCTCGCCCGCTCACCGGCGTGGACCTGCCGCCACGTCGCCGCGCTCGCCGCCGGAGCCATGACCGCGCGCACGGTCGTCGGGTTCTTCGTGGTGCCGCTGGGGAATATCGCGCCGGTCGCGAAGTACGCGCACAACGTCGCCTTCCTCACCGGCGCGGTGCTGCTCGGCGTGCTCGCGACGCGGCCGCGCGGCACCGTGGACCCCGATGCGGACCCGGGTGTGGGCCCGGGCCGGTGAGCCCGGGCCGGTGAGCCCGGGCCGGTGAGCCCGGAGTGCCATCCCCCCGCCCGGCCCTCTCTCATCCATCGGCGCGGACGACCTCGCCGGGGTCCTTGTCGTCGCGCAGGCCCCGCCAGGAGGGGTGGCGCAACCGTCCCTCGCCCGTCCACTCGGCGAACTGCACCTCGCCGACCAGCACCGGCTCCACCCAGCCACAACCTCTGGCCTCCTCGCGGGTGATGCCGGAGAACGGGGGCGTGTCCCGCCGCAGCGGCGCGAGGCGCTCGCCGAGCCGCCGCAGCGCCTCGTCGGTGAAGCCGGTGCCGACGCTGCCGGCGTACCGGAGGAGGCCGCCGTCGTTCACGCCCACCAGCAGCGAGCCGATCGTGTCGGCGCGGCGCCCCTCCCCGGGCCGCCAGCCGCCGACCACGACCTCCTGGGTGCGGACGTTCTTGACCTTCACCCAGTCGGGGGAGCGGCGGCCGGGCAGGTAGGCGGAGACGAGCCGTTTGGCGACGACGCCCTCCAGCCCCAGGCGGCGGGAGTCGGCCAGCGCGTGCTCCCCGCCGCCGGAGTAGTAGGGCGGGATGGCCCAGTGGCGCCCGGCGCGCACGAGGTCCTCCAGGACGCGCCGCCGTTCCGTGTAGGCCGCTCTGGTCATGGTGCCCGCGCCGACGTGCAGCACGTCGAACAGCAGGTACGTCACGGGCGTGGTGACCACCAGATGCCTGACTTTGAGCGGGTCGCGCTGGTGCATGCGCGGCTGGAGCGCCTCGAACGAGGGCCTGCCCCGTTCGTCGAAGGCGACGATCTCCCCGTCGAGCACGATCGCCCGCCCGCCGGTCGCGCCGGCCAGCCCGGCGATCTCGGGGTAGGCGGGGGTGATGTCCCTGCCGTTGCGGGAGACGAGCCGGAGCGTCCCGTCCTCGACGTACCCGAGGGCGCGGACCCCGTCCCACTTCATCTCGTGCGCGTAGTCGCCCTGCGGCTCGGGCAGTGGCCCGAGCCGGGCCATCATCGGCGCGTACGCCGGAAGGGCGGCCATGCCCCGCTGGTACCCCGGCCGGTCTCCGGATACCCCCCTGACCTGCGCTGACATGCGACCGGCAGGGCAGGACGCCGTCGCCTGCGCGCACCGCCATCCTCCGAACGGGTGATGCGGGGCGACGTGCCGGGTGATGCCGCGTGATCGGCGCCGCCCCGAACCTTGAGGCATGGAAGCCATCGAGGTGACAGACCTCCGCAAGTCCTACGGGGACACCCGCGCCGTGGACGGGGTGACGTTCACGGTCCGGGCCGGTGAGACGTTCGGGATCATCGGCCACAACGGCGCCGGAAAGACCACGACCGTCGAGTGCCTGATCGGGCTCAGGCGAGCCGACGCGGGCACGGTCCGGGTGCTCGGCGAGGATCCGGCGCGCAGGCGGCGGGCCCTGGCTCACCGCCTCGGCGTGCAACTGCAGGACAGCTCCCTGCCGGAGCGGATCAAGGTGGCCGAGGCGTTGCGCATGTTCGGCGCCTTCTACCGGGACGCGTCCGACTGGCGGCGGGTGATGGAGCGCTGGGGCCTGCGGCCGCTGGCGAGGAAGGCGTACGGCGACCTGTCGGGCGGTCAGAGACAGCGGCTGATGCTCGCGCTGGCCCTGGTCGGCGACCCGGAGATGGTCGTGCTCGACGAGCTGACCACGGGCCTCGACCCGATCGCGCGCCGTGAGACCTGGCGGCTGGTCGGCGACCTGAAGGCGGCGGGCACCACCGTGGTGCTGGTCAGCCACTACTTCGACGAGATCGAGGCGCTCTGCGACAGGGTCGCCGTCTTCGCCCGCGGCCGGGTGGCGGCGACGGGCACCACGGGCGAGCTCGTCGCCCGGACCGGAAGCGCCTCGCTGGAAGAGGCCTACCTCGCCCTGGAGGGAGCGGACCGATGAAGGCGTTCACGGCTCTGACGGCCGCCGAGCTCAGGCTGCTGTCGCGCGACCCCGCCTCGTTGTTCTTCATGGTGGCCTTCCCTCTCATGCTGCTGGTGCTCAAACGCGGCGACGGCGGCGCGGTCCCCGGCTACCTCGCGATGATCGCCGCCATCGGCGGGATGGGCGCGCTGCCGGGCCTGCTGGCCTCGTACCGCGAGCGCAAGGTGCTCAAGCGGCTGGCCACCACGCCGATCTCCCCGGTCCTGCTGCTCGGCGCCCAGCTGGTGTCACAGGTCGCCGCGGGCCTGGCGGGCTCCGCGCTGCTGGTGGTCGTGACGGTCGCGGTGTTCGGCGCGCGGGCGCCTGGCGACGTCCTCATGCTGACCGCGGCCTTCCTGCTCTGCTCGGTGATGGCCTGCGCACTGGGCTTCGTGATCGCCGCGGTCGTGCGCAACACCAGAGGCGCGAGCCTGATCGGCATGCTGGTCATGTTCCCCATGATCTTCCTGTCCGGCGCGGCCGTGCCCAGGAAGGCCCTGCCCGGCTCGCTGCGTCAGATCGGCGACTTCCTGCCCCTGACCCCTGCCGTGGAGGCCCTGGGAGGCGCCTGGTCCGGCGCCGCCGCGCCCTTCCCCCTGCTGATCCTGGCCGGGATAATCGTGGCGGCCACGGCCACCGGCGCGGCGCTGTTCCGATGGGAGTGAGGACGTGAACGTCTGGGAGGCGCGCTGGTCGCGCGCCTTCCACGTGCTGTACTACGCCTGCCTGGCGCTCGGGCTGATCCTCTCGTACGGGGACGGCACGGGCGAGGGCACCGGCCCCGACCCGCTCACGCTGGGAATCGTCGCGCTCATGGCGGGCTGGCACGGCTTCTTCGTCGTACGGCGGCCGCGGCTGCTCGGGCGGCTGAACCCCATGGCGTTCCACCTGGCGGTCGTCGGCGCGCTCTACCTCGCGCTGGTGGCGCGGGACCGGTCCTTCGACGTCGTCGTCTTCGGGCTGATGCCCCAGCCGTATCTGATGCTGGCGAGCCCCTGGTCCTACGTGGGCGCGGTGGCGACGGTCCTCAGCACGTTCGCCGCCAGAGGCTATCTGGACGAGCCCGGCGTCCTGTGGCGGCTCGTCGGCAGTTCGGGCCTCGTCGTGGCGATCGGGCTGTTCGTCGACTACGTGTCCCGGCAGAGCGCGCAGAACCGGACGGTCGGGGTGCTGGAGGAGCGGGCGAGGCTGGCCAGGGAGATCCACGACACCCTCGCCCAGGGGCTGAGCGGCATCGTCACCCAGCTGGAGGCGGCCGAGCAGGCGATGCCCGACCTGGGCGCCGTGCGCAAGAGGATCGCGCTGGCCAAGGAGCTGGCGCGCGACAACCTGCAGGAGGCGCGGCGCTCGGTCGACGCGCTGCGGCCGGGCCCTCTCGCCGGCGCGGGTCCCGAGGCGGCGCTCGCGGAGGTGGCCGCGCGGTGGTCGCGGACGTCGGGGGTGGCGGCGGCCGTGTCGGTGGAGGGGACGCCCCGGCCGCTGCCCGGCGAGGTGCAGACGACGCTGCTGCGGGCGGCGCAGGAAGGGCTGTCGAACGCGGCCAGGCACGCCCGGGCGGGCAGGGTCGCGATCACGCTGACCTACATGGACGACGAGGTGACGCTGGACGTGTTCGACGACGGGGTGGGTTTCGACCCGGACGCGCCCGGCGCGGGGTACGGGCTGGCGGCCATGCGGGAGCGGGCCGGCGGCGTCGGGGGAACGCTGACCGTGGAGTCCGCACCGGGAGAGGGGACGGCGCTGTGCCTGCGGATCCCCTCAAACTGATGATCGTCGATGACCATCCCGTGGTCCGCGACGGACTGCGTGGGATGTTCGACCACGTGGCGGACATCGAGGTGGTGGCGGAGGCGTCCGACGGGTTCGAGGCGCTGGCCATGGCCAGGCGGGCGCGGCCGCACGTGGTGCTGATGGACCTTCGCATGCCCGGCCTGGACGGCGTCGGGGCGATCCGGCGGCTCCGGGCGGACCACCCGGAGATCAAGGTGGTCGTGCTGACCACGTACGACACGGACGCGGACGTGGCGCGGGCCATGGCCGCCGGGGTGGCGGGCTACCTGCTGAAGGACGCGCCGCGCGAGGAGCTGCACAGAGCGGTCCGTACGGCCGCCGCCGGCGGCGCGGTCCTGGCGCCGTCGGTCGCGTCCGCCCTGCTGAGCAGGCCCGGGGCCCAGGAGCCGAGCCCGCGCGAGCTGGAGGTGCTGCGCCTGGTGGCGCGGGGCTCGGCGAACAAGGAGATCGCCAGGACCCTGCTGATCAGCGAGACGACGGTGAAGACGCATCTCAAGCACGTCTTCGCCAAGCTCGGCGTCGACAGCAGGGCCGCGGCCGTCGTCGTGGCCATGGAGCGAGGGCTCATCTAGGGGAGGATCTCCAGGCGGACGTCGAGGCCCTCGTACAGGTAGGGGGACGGGGTGATGATCCGCCAGTCGCGGCGGGTGGCGTGGACGACGGCGTGGGCGGCCACGAGCACGTCGGTCAGGCGCGCGTCGGCCGCCGCGGGCCGGTGCCGGCGCAGGCTCGCCCTGATCGCCTGCGCGTACGGCCCGCCCTCGACGGCGTCGTCGGGCGACAGCGCGCCGGTGACGACCATCGACATGCGCAGGAAGCGTTCGAGGCGGGGCTGGATCGGGCCCAGCGAGAGGACCTGGACGGCGAGCGCGGGCACGAGGAGGGTGACGCCGTGCGCCGAGGACTGCCGCACGACCGCCCTGCCGTACATGCTCTTGCCCTCGATCAGGTGGACGACGGCGTCGAGGTCCAGCACGTGGCCGGACAGGACGCCGGCCGGTGGGACGGGGTCGGTCACGCGGCGTCCGCCTTGGCGTCCCCACCCATGAGGCGGGCCGCGCGGGCGCTGTCGTCGTCGGTGATCCCGTCCTGCCAGCCCGGCCCCCATAAATCGGCCATGATGGCCAGGTCGCCCTGGACGCGCCGCCGCTCGCGCAGCGCCGCGGCGATGTAGGCCGAGGCGTTGCCGGACGCCTGCGCCTCGTCGGCCAGTTCGTCCGGCAAAGAGATCGTAATCTTCTTGGTCATACTCGGAAGGTTACTCAG
Source organism: Microbispora sp. H10885 (assembly GCF_014161415.1). NCBI lineage: Bacteria > Bacillati > Actinomycetota > Actinomycetes > Streptosporangiales > Streptosporangiaceae > Microbispora > Microbispora sp. H10885. Next base: position 186,646 of record NZ_JABBWY010000010.1, read on the forward strand.
TCATACCGCCGATGGTCCACCGGTTCACGGGAAGAGCGGCAGCCGATCCCCGGGCGGCGGCCGCGTCCGCGGGTACAGCCACAGTGGGGAGGACGGATGCGGCTGGCGGGGGCACGGGTGCTGGTCACGGGCGCGTCGTCGGGCATCGGCACGGCGATCGCGCTCGAACTGTGGGCCCGTCGCGCCCGCCTGGTGCTGTCCGGGCGCGACCGGGAGGCGCTCGCCGCCGTGGCCGCCCGGACCGGCGGCGAGGTCGTCCCCGCCGACCTCGCCCACGACCGCGCCGGAATCGAGGGCGGGGCCGGGAGCCCGGTCGAGGACCTGGCCGCACGCGCCGGGCCGGTGGACGTGCTGGTCGCCAACGCGGGCGAGGGCTGGAGCGGGCCGCTGACGCGGATGCCCGGCGCCACGGCGGAACGCCTGATCGGCGTCAATCTGACGGCCCACGTGCAGCTCACCCGGCTGCTGCTGCCCGCGATGGCCGAGCGCGGCCGCGGGCACCTCGTCTACGTCGCCTCGATCGCGGGGGTTGTGGGGGTCCCCGGGGAGGCGGTCTACGCCGCGACCAAGGCGGGCCTGCTGGCCTTCGCCGAGAGCCTGCGGTACGAGCTGCCCGGGATCGGGGTGACCACCGTGGTGCCCGGGGTGGTCGACACGCCGTTCTTCGCCCGGCGCGGTATGCCGTACGCGCGCCGCAGTCCCGCGCCCGTGCCGCCGGAGCGGGTGGCGCGGGCCGTCGCGGTGGCCGTCGAGCGCGGCCGCGCCGAGGTGTACGTGCCGGCCTGGCTGCGACTGCCCGCCCGGCTCCGTGGCGCCGCGCCGGGCCCGTTCCGCGTCCTCGCCCGCCGCTTCGGCCGGCCCTGAGATCGCGTACGGCACGGACTCAGGGGCTGCGCGGCGTCTCAAGGCTGCGCGGCGTCTCAAGGGCTGCGCGGTTTCTCACGGGCTGCGCAGCGCGCGCAGCGACTCGCGCAGCGAGCCGACGGTGGCGAAGACCGCCGTCGGCTCGTAGCCGCAGTGCGCCATGCAGTTGGCGCAGCGCGGGTCGCGGCCCCGGCCGTAGGCGCTCCAGTCGGTGTCGTCGGCCAGTTCCCGGTAGGTCTCGGCGTACCCGTCCGCCATCAGGTAACAGGGCCGCTGCCAGCCGAAGACCGAGTACGACGGGATGGCCCAGGCCGTGCAGGGGAAGTCGATCCTCCCCTCCAGGAAGTCCAGGTACAGCGGCGAGTGGTTCAGCCGCCAGCGCCCGCGGTTGCCACCGGCGAACGCCGCGCGGAAGAGCTCGCGGGTCTGCCGCACCCCGAGGAAGCAGTCCTGGTCGGGCGCCTTCTCGTACGCGTACCCCGGCGAGATCATCATCTGGTCGACCCGCAGGTCGTCGTTGAGGTAGTCGAGCACCTCGATCACCGTGCGCGGGCTGTCCCCGGCGAAGAAGGTGGTGTTCGTGGTCACGCGGAAGCCGCGCCGCCGGCACTCCCGGATCGCCGCGACCGCCTCGTCGAACACGCCCTCCTTGCACACCGACGCGTCGTGCCGCTCGCGCAGCCCGTCGATGTGCACCGCCCAGGCGAAGTACGGCGAGGGCGTGAACTGGTCGATCTTGCGTGGGATCAGCAGGGCGTTGGTGCACAGGAAGACGTACTTCCGCCGGGCCACCAGCGCCTGGACCATCTCCGCGATCTGGGGGTGCATGAGCGGCTCCCCGCCGGCGATGGACACCATCGGCGCGCCGCACTCCTCGACGGCGGCCACCGCCTGGCCGACCGGCATGCGCCGCCTGAGCACGTCGGCCGGGTGCTGGATTTTCCCGCAGCCCGCGCACTTGAGGTTGCAGGCGAACAACGGCTCGAGCTCGACCAGCAGCGGGAACCGCCTGCGCCGCCGCAACCGCTGGCGCAGGACGTACCCGCCGACGCGAAGGCTCTGACGTAAGGGCATCGGCATCAGGGCCGCACCTCCTTCGGCAGTGTGAACTCGACGTTCTCCTCGGTCACCCGCCGTTCCTCCACCTCCAGCGGCCCGAGCCCGCCGAGGGCCGCCACGACGGCGTCCACCAGCGAGGCGGGGGTGGACGCGCTCGCGGTCAGCCCGACCGTCCGCGCGCCGCGCAGCCACTCCAGGGCGATGTCGCCGGGGCCGTCGACCAGGCGGGCGAGCGGGGCCCCGTCACGACCCGAACGGGCGGCGACCTCGGTCAGCCGCCGGGCGTTGGACGAGTTCGCCGACCCGACGACCAGGACCAGCCCGGCCTCGGCGGCCACCGCCCGCACCGCGCGCTGCCGGTTGGTCGTCGCGTAGCAGATGTCGTCGCCCCGCGGCCCCTCCGCGCCGGGGAAGCGCCGCCGGACCGCCGCCGCGACCTCCTCGGCCTCGTCGGCGGCCAGCGTGGTCTGCGTCAGGCAGGCGACCCCGCGCCCCTCGGCGAGCGACGCGGGCAGGGCCTCCACCGCGGCCTCGTCCTCGGCCAGCACGCCCGCGCCGGGCATCTCGCCGAGCACGCCCTCGACCTCCTCGTGCCCGGCGTGGCCGATCAGCACGACGAGGTCGCCCCGGGCGGCGAACCGGCGGGCCTCCGCGTGGACCTTCGCGACCAGCGGGCACGTCGCGTCGACCACCCGGAGGCCGCGGCGGCCGGCCTCCTCCCGTACGGCGGGCGACACGCCGTGCGCGGAGAACACGGTCACCGCGCCCCCGGGAAGCTCGGGCACCTCGGCCAGGTCGTCCACGAACACCGCGCCGCGCCGCTCCAGGTCCCGTACGACGTGGACGTTGTGCACGATCTGCTTGCGCACGTACACCGGCGGGCCGAACCGGACGAGCGCCCGTTCCACGATCTCGATCGCCCGATCGACCCCCGCGCAGAACGAGCGGGGGGAGGCGAGCAGTACCCGCCGGGGGCCCGTGGCCGCCGCCCACCGCGCCAGCACCGGGCCGATCCGGGTGAGCGTGCGGCACGCCGCGACCGCGCCGCCCGTCGTGGCGAGGCTCAGCAGGGGAGCGGCGGGGGTGTCCACGATCACGCGTACGGCGGCGAAGGGCCGCCCCCGGGCGGCGGCGGCCAGCGGCGCGCTCTCCATGTCGACCGCGATCCCGCCCTCAAGGGCGAGCGCGCGGCGGTCGCGGCCCGACACGACGCGAGGGGAGGTCGCGAGCGGGCCGGTGACGGCCCGTAGCCCGGCGCGGGCCAGTTCACCGGCGAGCAGCGGAGCGGACGGGCACGGCCACACGCGGTCCCCGGAGCGGACCTCGGTGGCGACGAGCACGTCCCCGGGACGCAGCCCGTCGTCCAGGGCCCCCGCGAAGCCGGTGACGGCGAGGGCGCCGGCGGGCGGGAGCAGGGCCGCCGCGCGCGCCGCCCGGTCCGGCCCCATCCCGACCCGGACGACCCGGACGCGGGAACGCTCCCGCGCCGGCCGCAGCCCGCGGGCCACGGCCCGGGCCTCCATGCCCAGCGCGGTGCACACGATCAGATCCGTCATGGCGTCCCCTCCCGGGCCCCCTCGCCGGCCCGCAGGTAGCGGCCGAGCGCGCTGACCGGGAACACGAGCCGGTAGAGGTGGTAATTGATGAAGAAGTCGCCGGGGAACCCGGTCCCGGTGTAGTGCGGCTCGTCCCAGGTGCCGTCCGGGCGCTGCGTGCCGGCCAGCCAGGCCACACCGCGCTCGACCGACGGGCCCCGCTCCCCGGCGGCCAGCAGGCCGATGAGCGCCCAGGCCGTCTGCGAGGCGGTCGGCTCGCCCCGCCCGATCCAGGCGGGGTCGCGGTAGGAGCGCATGTCCTCGCCCCAGCCGCCGCCGGGGTGCTGGTGGGCCTCCAGCCAGGCCACCGCCCGCCGTACGCAGGGCGCGGCGGGCGGCACCCCGGCGGCGGCGAGGGCGGGCAGCACGGCCCCGGTTCCGTACACGTGGTTCGCCCCCCACCTGCCGAACCACGAGCCGCCGGGCTCCTGCGCCCGCAGCAGCCAGGTCACCGCCCGCCGTACGACGGGGGAGCGGGCCAGGCCCTCGGCGGCGAGCGCCTCGACCACGTGCGCGGTGACGTCGGCCGACGGCGGGTCGATGACCGCGCCGAAGTCGCAGAACGGCAGCCGCAGGCACAGCGCGCGCGTGTTGTCGGCGTCGAAGGCGGCGAAGCCGCCGTCGCGGGAGGCCATCCCCGCCGTCCAGCGCAGCCCCCGCCGGACGGCGTCCCGGGCGGCGGGACGGCCCCACCGGCCCAGCGCGAGGATCACCTCCGCCGTGTCGTCGACGTCGGGATAGCCGTCGTTGTCGAACTCGAACGCCCAGCCGCCGGGCGCGAGCCCCGGGCGCCGCACGGCCCAGTCGCCGGGCCCCCGGATCTCTTCGCGGAGCAGCCACTCACCCGCCCGGTCCAGCGCCGGGTGATCGCGCGGCAGGCCGGCGTCCAGGAGGGCGATCATCGCGAGCGCGGTGTCCCAGACCGGCGACTGGCACGCCTCAAGCCTGCGCGAGCCGTCCTCCCTGATCGTGAACCGGTCCAGCCCGGCCAGCCCGCGGCGCATCACGGGGTGGGAGAGGTCGTATCCGGAGAGGCGCAGCGCGATCAGCGAGTAGACCCAGGGCGGCTGGATGCCGCCCCACGACCCGTCGGCCTCCTGGCGGGCGACGACCCACTCGGCGGCCCGCCGGAGCGCGGCGCGGCGGAGCCCGCCGAGCGGCCGCGTCTCGTACCGGTGCAGCACGTGGTCGAGCGCCGCGAACGCCGCGTCCCAGCCGGTGCGCAGGCCCCGCCGCGCGGGCCTTCCGGTGCGCAGCTCCGCCAGGCCGAACGGCAGCGGGCGGACCGGCCGGTGCGCGGTCACGATGGTCAGCGGCACGATCGTCTGCCGCGCCCAGCAGGCCCAGTCGTACACGTTCAGCGGGCACCACGGCGGCAGGAACACGATCTCCGGGGGGATCACCGGCAGGTCCTCCCACCGCCACTGGCCGAACATCGCGAGCCAGATCCGGGTGAAGACCCTCGTGGACTCGACGCCGCCCAGATCGCGGACGAGGGCCGCGGCGGCGCGCAGGTGCGGGGCCGACGGCGGGTCGCCCGCGAGCCGCAGCGCGGTGTACGCCTCGACGGTGGTGGACAGGTCGGCCGGGCCGTCGTGGAAGTTGGCCCAGCCGCCGCCCGCCTGCTGCTGCGACCTGATCCACCGGGCGGCCCCGGCCGTCTCGGCCGCGGTCCGCACGCCGAGGAACTCGCGCAGCAGGAGGTCCTCGGCGTCCATGGTCACGTTGGTCCGCAGTTCGCCCTTCCACCAGCCCTCCGGCGACTGCAGGGCGAGCAGGTGGGCGCGGGCCGCCTCGAGCGCGGTGGCGGCGCGGGACGCGGCGGTGAGGAGCGCGGTCATCGGGCCCACTCCGCTCGCGCGGGCTCCCCGACATGGCCGAGGTGGCCGAGGTGGCTGAGGTGCAGCCGCACCAGGCGGGCCGCCTCCAGGCCGCTGCGCACGGCGCCCTCCATCGTGTCGGGCCAGCCGGTGTCGGTCCAGGCGCCGGCCAGGAACAGCCCCGGCCAGCGGGTGGCCGCGCCGGGGCGCAGCGCGCCGCTCCCCGGGCCCTGGCGGAAGGTGGCGCGCCGCTCCCTGGTGATGAAGAAGTCGAGCAGCCGCACCGTCCGGGTGGCCGGGAGCACCCGCTCCAGCTCCGGGACGAACACCGCGCGCATCGCGGACGTGGGCACGTCGATCCAGTGCCGGGCCGCCGACACCGACACCGTCAGGTACTGGCCCCGGGTCAGCCCGCCCGCCGCCGTCCTGTCGAAGATCCACTGCACCGGCGAGCCGACGACCGCGGCGAACGGCAGGCTGGTGACGGGCCGGTCGTAGACGACGTGCACGTTGACGATCGGGCTCGCTCCGAGCCCCGCCCACGCGTCGCGGTCCGGCGCCGCCTCGGCGGGCAGGAGCCGCGCGGCCTGCCCGTGGGGGACGGCGACGACGACGGCGGAGGTCTCCACCCGCGCGCCGCCGACGAGGACCGACGGCCCCGGCAGGCCGGGCGGGGCCGGCAGGATCGCCTCGGCCTTCGCCGGCAGCCGCACCGTGCCGCCGGCCCGCGCGACGGCGGTCAGCGCCGCGCCGCCGTGCAGTTCGCCGAGCGGCACGGACGGCACCCCGATGTCCGCGGCGTCGGGCCGGCCGAGCAGGGCCGTGCGGAACACCATGGCCGCCGGCCCGAGCGCCGCCTCGTCGGCTGTGATGTTGAGCGCGGCCACGGCGAACAGGTCCCACAGGGCGCGCCGCACGGTGTCCCGCTGGCCCCTGGAGGCCAGCCAGGCGCCCAGCGCGGCCCGGTCCAGCGCGGGCGTGGCCGGATCGAGACCGCGCAGCGCCAGCGCGCCGCGCACCGCCCGGAGGCGGTCGGCGGGGGACAGCAGCCGGTAGCGCGCGAGCGCGGGGAGCAGGTGGAACGGCCCGGGCAGCGAGGCCCGGCGCAGCCGCCCCCGCTCGCCGTGCGGGGTGAGCACCCGCACGTCGAAGCGCTCCTGCAGGCGCACCCGCCCGGTCCCGCCGAGCCGGTCGAGCAGGCCCAGGTACGCCGTGCAGCAGCGCAGGAAGACGTGCTGGCCGTTGTCGGCGGTCAGGCCGCCGCGGGCGAAGGAGTGGGTGGCCCCGCCGAGCCGGGGCCGCGCCTCGTACAGGGTCACCGGCCACCCGGCCTCCGCGATGGCGAGGGTCGCGGTGATCCCGGCGAGGCCGCCGCCGATCACCGCGACGGGCGGGACGCCGCCGTCCGGGCCGGTCAGGGAGCCGGTCATCAGGCCGTTCGTGGGGCTGCTCATCGGGCTGTTCATGGGGACTCTCCCTGGGACCCGGCCTCGGGCTCCGCCTGGGCCGCGCCCGTGACGGCCCGCGCCGCGACCATCGCCTTGACCCACGGCGCGAGCGACAGCCGCCCGGCCAGGACCCGGGCCGGGTCGGTGGCGATCCGCCCCAGCAGGCGCCGGTAGATGCCGGCCATCGCCGCGGTGCAGGCGGCGCTGCGCCGGTCGAGCAGCGGGATCAGCCGCATGCCCTCGGCGTACCAGCCGAGCGCCCGCGCGGCCTCGAACCGGATCAGCCCGGCCAGCCGCTCGGGCGGGTCGGTGAAATCCCCCCTCGCGTCCAGCCCGAGTGTGCAGCCGAACCTCCGCAGGTCGTCGGCGGGCAGGTACACCCGCTCGGCGCAGCGGTCCTCCCGCAGGTCCCTGAGGATGTTGGTGAGCTGCAGCGCCACGCCGAGGGCGTCCGCCCGGCCCGCCGCGCGCCGCAGCACAAGCTCGCCGTCACCGGGTCCGCCACCGGTCCCGTCGTCTCCGTACGCGCCGCCGGCGAGGCCGAAAACGCCGAGGGACAGCCGCCCGATCGACCCGGCCACCTGCCGGCAGTAGCCCACCAGGTCGTCGTGGCACCGGTAACGCGCCCCGGCGACGTCGGCGGCGCACCCGTCGATGAGCTCCTCGAACGCCTCAAGGGGAAGGGGGAAACGCGCGGCGGCGTCGCCCAGCGCCACCAGCACCGGATCGGCCGTCACCGGATGAACGGCCCCCGGACCAGGCCCCGAGGAACCCGGCCCCGAGGAACCAGGCCGCATGGAGTCAGGTCCCGAGGAACCGGGCACGGTTTTCAGGGCCCTCAGCAGTTCGCGCTCCCGCTCCAGCCGCTCCAGTCGTCCGGCCACGGGCCCGGCCTCGTCGCCGAGGTCGTCGATCCGCCGGGCGAGCGCGTAGACGGCGCTGAGCGCGCGCCGCTTCGGCGGGGGCAGCAGGCGGATGCCGTACGCGAAATTCCGCGCCCGGGTGCGGACGACGCGCTCGCAGTGCCCGTAGGCCCGCGACACCGGCATCGGTCCCGGCCCGGCCCGGGGCGCCCGCCCGGCCGGGAGGTCCGCCGCCGCGCCGGCCAGGGGCTCGGGGACGGGATCAGGAATCGCGCCGGGAACCGTCACCGTCCACCTCCTTCAGCACACGCACCCACTCGCGCAGCACCGCGTGACGGCGGGCACGCGGGGCGCCGGCCAGCACGTCGTGCCGGCGGCGTTCGAGCGCCGCGAGCTGCGCCCGGCCGCCCGCGACGTAACCGGCCACCGCCGTGCGCGCGAACCCGCGCAGGGTCTCCAGGAGCGGCGTCCCCTCGTCGAGGAGGGTCGCCGCGCGACGGGCCTGCAGGGCGATCACCCGGCGCAGCCGCGGGGAGGCGTGCGCGGCGGTCAGATCGGCCTCCCCGGCGCCGAACCTGCGCAGGTCCTCCGCCGGCAGGTAGACGCGGCCGCGGGCGTGGTCCTCGCCCACGTCCTGGCAGTGCTCTATCACCTGGAGCGCCGAGCAGACGAGGTCGGACAGCCGCGCCCGCTCGGGCGTCGCCAGCCCGAACACGTGCAGCACGATCCGGCCGACCGGGTTGGCCGACAGCTCGCAGTAGCCCAGCAACTGGGCGAACGTGTCGTAGCGCCGCACCACCTGGTCGCGCCGGTTCGCCTCGACCAGGTGCAGGAACGGAGCGCTCGGCACGGCCCGGCGGGAGACCAGCGGCGCCAGCGCGCGTACGGCCGGCAGGCGCGGGACGTCTCCCGCGTACAGGCGGCCGAGATCGGCCTCCACGGCGTCGAGCAGGGCGGGCCGCTCCGCGGGATCCGCCTCGTCACCGGCGTCGTCCACGTACCGGGCGAAGCCGTACACCGCCATGAGGTCGCGGCGGTACCCGCGCGGCAGCAGCCGGGAGGCCACCGGGAAGTTCTCCCGGCGCGCGGCGTCGCGTACGTCCGCTGCGGACATGTCAGGAGAATCTCCACCGAAAATCACCCCAAAACCCGACAGATCGGGCATGGGCTTTGCGCGTGCGACCTGACGGGCAACCCGGCGTACGCGGACGGGGGCGGACGGAAAGGCGGGCCAAAGAAACGCCGGGCGGGGCAGCCGGGGGCGGGCGGAACCGTTGCCCGCCGTTGGCGCTTCCGGCCGCCGGTAAAAAGCTCTCCCGGGAGGCGCTCTGCGCTCAGGGGAGGTGGGAGCCGAGCGGCCCGACCCGCAGCCCGGCGGCGCGGCAGCGGCCGACCACCTCGGGCAGCGCGCCGAGCGCCGAGCGCCACGACCCGGGGGCGGAGGTGTGGTCGCAGTCGTGCAGCAGCAGCGTGGCGCCGCCCCGCAGGCCGGGAGCCAGGGTCCGCAGCACCGACTCCGGCGTGGCCCGCCGCGTCCAGTCCTCGCCCCACGCCGTCCACAGCACCGGGCGCAGGCCGTGCCACCGCGCCGCCAGCAGCGCCTCCGCGCTCAGCACGCCGTACGGCGGGCGGTACCAGGCGGGCCGCGCGCCGGTGACCTCGGCGACGAGGCGCGCGGCCCGGGCCGTCTCCGCCGCGATCCGGCCCGGCCTGGCGACCAGGGCGTTCACGTGGTGCCAGCCGTGCACGGCCACCTCGTGCCCGGCCCGCGCGACGCTCCGCCCGAGGCCGGGGTGGCGGTCGAGCAGCTCGCCCAGCATGAAGAAGGTCGCCCGGCAGCCCAGCCGGGCGAGCTCGTCGAGGAACAGCGGCGTCGACCGGGGATCGGGCCCGTCGTCGAAGGTCAGCGCGACGTGTCCGGGCCGCCCCTCGCCCGCGAGGGCGGGCAGCAGGCGGCGTACGGCGGGCAGCCAGGCCGCGCCCGGCGCGACGTGCACCGCGACGGGCAGCAGGGCCGCCCCGGCGGCGGCCACGCGACGTCTCATCGGATTCAGTATCGCCCGTCCTGTATCAGGTCCTGTGTCCGGATTCGCCAAGCCGGGAACGAGACGGGGGAGGGCGTCCGGTGCCGCGCGTGACCTGGCGGCGCCTCGCCGCGTCGTCGTCCACTCCCTGGGAGGGGCCCATGACACCGCCGGCGGCGAAGGTGCTGATCGTCAGCGCGTCGATGGGGGCCGGTCACGACGGCGTGGCCGCCGAACTGGCCCGGCGCCTCGCCGCCGCCGGGGTCCGGGTGGTGGTGGTGGACGTGCTCGCCCTGCTGCCGCTGCGGCTGGGCACGGTCCTGCGCTGGTGGTACCGCACCGTGATGCTCCGGGCTCCGTGGCTGTACGCCCTCGTCTACCGGATCTTCTTCGTGCCGCGGCGGGCCCAGCGAGCTCGCGCGGTGTCGCCGCTGACGGTCGTGGTGGCGGCCGGGCTGAGCAGGGTGGTGCGCCACCTGCGGCCCTCGCTGGTGGTGCCGGTCTTCCACGTGGCCGCCCAGGCCGCCGGGCACCTGCGGTCGCGGGGGCGGCTGGCCGTCCCCAGCGTGGTCGTGCTGACCGACTTCGCCGCGCACCGCCTCTGGCTGCACGGGGGCAACGACCGGTATCTGTGCCCGGACGCGGCCACCGCCCTCGCCGTGACGGCCGCCACCGGCCGCCCGGCCTTCCGGCACGCCCCGATCGTGCGGCCCGGGTTCGCCGCCGTACGGGCGCCGGGGCGGAGCGGCCACGCCCGGCTCGGCCTGCCGGACGGCGACCGGATCGTGCTGGTCGGCGCGGGCGCGTGGGGGGTCGGCCGGGTCGTGCGGACGGCCCGCGCCCTGTGCCGCTCCGCAGCGCGGGACAGGCCGCGGAACAGGCGGCGGAACAGGCGGCGGGACAGGCCGGGAGACAGGCAGGAGGGCGGGCGGTACGTGCCCGTCGTGCTCTGCGGGCGCAACGAGGGGCTGCGCCGCCGCCTGTCGCGGCTGTTCGGCGAGCCGCCGGGGCCGGCGGGCCTCGCCCTCGGCTGGCGTGACGACCTGCCCGGCCTGCTCGCCGCGGCGTACGCGCTGGTGGACAACGCCGCCGGGCTGACCTGCCGGGAGGCGTTCGCCGCGCGGGTGCCTGTCGTGACCTGCCTGCCGATCCCCGGCCACGGCCGCGACGGGGTGCTCGCGATGGCCAGGGCCGGGGTGAGCGTCCACGTCCGCCGTCCCGCCGGACTGCTCCGGGAGCTCGACCGGCTCGCCCCCGGCTCGCCCGCCCGCGCCGCGCTGACCGCCCGCGCGGAGGCCCTGTTCGACGCCGAACCGGCGGAGGCCCTGCTGCTCCGCTTCGCGCGGCCGGACGGCACGGCCCTCACGGTCTCCTGACGGCCTCGTGCAGCGGCGCGTGCCGGGACAGCAGCACGCTGCCGTACAGGATGAGGGCCATGCCGGTCAGCTCGGGCAGCACCCACGGGCCGGTGCGGATGCCCTCGCCGAACAGGGCCACGCCGTACGCCGTGCTGGCGACGGGGTCGGTCACGGTCAGGGCCGGCTGCACGGCGACGAGGGGCCCGCTGTGCAGGGCGTTCTGCAGCAGGAACAGGCTGCACAGGCCGGCGGCGACCATGGCGTACAGCGACCAGGCGCCGGACAGGGCCCGCAGCCCGTCGGGCAGCACCTCGACGGTGCGCTTCATCAGCACGGCGGTGTAGGCGAAGCCGAGCCCGGCGGAGACCCCGAGCAGCACGGCGCGGGTGGCGCCGCCGGAGCTGATCGCGACCGCCACGCAGCCGGCCACGAGCCCGGCGGTCACCCCCGCCGAGATCGTCCAGCCCAGCACACCCGGCAGGCGGTCGCCCGGAGAGGGGGAGGCGGCCCCCAGGAACCCGGCCAGCCCCGCCGTCAGCGCCGCGACGGCCAGCCACGTCATCGGGGAGACGCGGATCCGGAACATCCAGCCCGCCACCAGCATCGTGATCGGCAGTTCGGCGACGAGCAGGGGCTGCACGAGGGCGAGCCCTCCGGACGCGAGCGCGGCGGCCTGCAGCAGGAACCCGGCGATCAGCGCCCCGATGCCGCCCAGCCAGGCGGAACTGCGCAGCAGGTGCAGGATCAGCCCCAGCCGGAACGCCTCGCCGGGGGGCATGCGGCGCGCGGCCCGGCGCTGCAGCACCGACGCGACGGCGTTGGCCGCCGCGGCGAGCACCGCCAGGACTACAGCGATCATGGCCCCCCTCCGCGTCGCCGCCCCCTCAGCCGGACCTCATCGGTACCCTCCCCGGCCGCACATACCGCTATCTCCCAATGAATGCTCTGAAGGCAATTTATCCCGCAAAACCGATTAATAAGCGAGATATTACGCAAAGTAGAGAATTGCTGGATTTGTGCGGGTATGGCCGTCCGCGCAAACGCAACCAGCAGGAAAGGCGGGACCAGTCATGGTTGGACCTACCGGCATCGAGCGTCACCCCGACATCGCCGAACTGCGTCAGACCTACGACCGGGCGGGTTCGACGGCCCCCGCTCAGGTACTGGAAGGGCTCTCCTTCCTGGCGGGTCTCTATCTGGCGCTCTCGCCCTGGATAGTCGGGTTCTTTCGCTTCCCCGGGCTGACCATCAGCAACCTGATCACGGGTCTCGTGGTCAGTGCCCTGGCCCTCGGGCTCGCGTCCGCCTTCGGACGCACCTACGGCATGGGGTGGCTGATCCCGCTACTCGGCGTCTGGGCGCTGGTCTCGCCCTGGGTGGTGCGCGGCGGAGGCGAGGCCACCACCAGCACCGTCTGGAACAACGTCGTGACCGGCATCGTGATCTTCGCGCTCGGCGCCGCCGCGCTGGGCATGGCGCAGGTGTACCGCCGGCACGAGCGGGGCGAGCGGAGCGGGCACCGGCTCGGCAACTGGTGACCGGCCGTCCGGCGGCCCGCCGCCCCGTGCGGCGGGCCGCTCGGCCGCGCCCTGGCGGAGCGTCACGCTGAGGCGGGCCGAGGCGTCCCTGAGATAGCCGACGAAGGCGCGCAGGGCGGGATTGGGGTTGGTCGGCCGGATCGCGGCGCCGACCCGGCGGTAGAGCCGGGGCCCCTCCACCTGGCAGACCTGGACGCCCGCCGCGCCCTGCACGCCGAGGCTCGGCACCAGGGCCACCCCCAGCCCGGCCCGCACCAGGCCGAGCGTCACCTCGTAGTGGTCGCTGCGGCAGCGGATCGCGGGGGTGAACCCCTCCAGGGCGCTGGCCCGCTCCAGCACCGACACCGGGGTCTCGGTGCCGAACGTGGTGATCCACGGATCGTCGGCCAGGTCGGCCAGCCGTACGCGGGGCCGGTGCCCGGCGGGATGGCCGAGCGGCATCACCAGGAGTTGCGGCTCGTCGAAGAGGTGGACGACCTCCACGCCCTTCGGCGCCTTCCACGGATCGAGCGCGTGCTCGAACACGACCAGCACGTCGAGCTCGCCACGCTCCACGTCGGCCAGCAGCTCGTGCGGCTGCCCGAGCACCAGGTCGAGATCGACGCCGGGGTGGCGGGCCGTGAACGACGACAGCGCCATCGGCAGCAGCCGGTAGCCCGCCGAGGCGAAGAACCCGATCCGGAGCTGCCCGGCGTCCGCCCGCGCCTGCGCGAGCAGGTCCTTCTCGGCGGACTCGATGAGGTCGAGCACCTCCTGGGCCCGCCCGGCGAGGCGGCGGCCGGCGGCGGTCAGCCGCAGGCTGTGCGCGGCCCGCTCCACCAGCCCGACCCCCGCCTCCTCCTCCAGCCGGGCGAGCTGGTGCGAGACGGCGGACGGCGACAGCCGCAGGGTCTTGGCGGCTCCGGCGATGCTCCCGGTCCTGAAGACCTCCAGGAGCACCCTGAGGCGGTGGCTGCTGAGCATGCCACCCAGTATCGGGCCGCGTCCGCGCTGGTCACGCCCGAGCGGCGGCGCCCGTCACGGTGGCGGCGACGGCGACGCCCGCCTGCCGCACGGCCCGCACGAGGGCCTGCTCGGAGCCTTCCGGCCCGTGCGCGAGCACCGCGTAACCCTCCCACCTGGCCGCCGCGATCACGCCGACGTCGGCCCGCGTCCCGGCGTCCGTGCCGGTCTTGTTCGCCACCCACACCCCTGCGGCGTACGGCAGGACCCGAGGCGGTTCGCGGTCCTCCGGCTCGTGCGGGAGCAACGCCGGGACCAGGCCGCGGTCGGTGTTGCACGCCATCCAGCCGAGCAGCAGCCGCTGCCACGGCTCCCGGCCGTACGCCACGGACCGCATGAGACCGGCGAGGTCGCGGGCCGTCCCGGTGGCGAACGCGGGCGGGTGCGCGGGCAGCCGCGGTTCCCGGATCCTGTCGTGGACGCGCGTCCCGGCCAGCCCGAGCGCGCCGGCCGCGGCGTCCACCCGGGCGAGCCCGAGCCGCCGCAGCAGCGCGTTCGTCGCGGTGTTGTCGCTGACGGACGCCGTCAGCACGGCGAGGTCGCCGATGGTCCAGCGGCGGGCCGACAGCTCGGTGAGCAAACCCGAGCCCCCCGCGTAGTCCTCGTCGAGCAGCGCGACCGGCTCGGCCGGATCGAGCGCGCCGGACGCGACGTCCCGCGCGAGCGCGGCGAGCAGCAGCACCTTGCCCGTGCTGGCGAGCGGCAGCACCACGTCCTCGTTCACCCCGAGCAGGCCGGGCACGCACACGGCCAGCGTCCCGGGGCAGGACGCCGCCAGCTCCGCCAGCGAGCCGCGCGCGGCGCCGGAGACGTCCCCCGGCCCGGCGTCGCGGGGGAGCCCGCCCCCGTCCCCGGCGCTCACCACGTCCCCGGCGATCCCCGCGTCTCCGGTGTTCACAGCGCCAGCACCCGTCCCGGGCGGGCGCCCGTCTCCTCGCCGTCACGCACCACGACCGCGCCGCCGACCACCACCGCGTCGACGCCCGCGGGCGGCAGCAGCGGCTCGGTGAAGGTCGCCCGGTCGGCCACCGCCGCCGGATCGAACACCACCAGGTCGGCGTGCGCGCCGTCGCGGATCACGCCCCGCCCGGTCAGCCCGAAGCGCGCCGCCGCCATCCCGGTCATCTTGTGCACCGCCTCCTCCAGGCCGAGCAGCCCGAGCTCGCGCACGTATCTGCCGAGCACCCGGGGGAAGGTCCCGGCCCAGCGCGGATGCGGGCGACCGCCCGGCTTCGGCACGCCGTCGGAACCGATCATCGCGTACGGCGCGGCCAGCACCCGCCGCACGTCCTCCTCGATCATGGAATGACTGATGATCGTCACCTCGCCGTCCTCGGCGACCAGCAGGTCGGCGGCCACGTCGAGGGGATCGGCGCCCGCGGCGGCGGCGAGGTCGGCGATCGTCGCGCCCTCGGCCCGCGGATGGCGGGGCGCGCAGGCAACCGAGATCCGGTCCCAGCCGCCGTTGCCGACCGTGTTCTCCCAGCCGGGCACGCCCTCGGCGATGGCCCGGCGCATCCGGTCCCGCTGGGCGGGGTCGCCGAGCCTCGCGGTCAGGGCGCGCAGCCCGCCGTCGTTCGCCCACGGCGGCAGCATCGCGGCCAGCGCCGTGCTGCCCGCCGTGTAGGGGTAGACGTCACAGGTGACGTCCATGCCGCCCGCGCGCAACTCCGCGAGGCGCGGCAGGGTGCGCTCGGTGCGGCCCCAGGCGTACCGCCCGGCGGTCTTGTGGTGCGACACGTGCAGCGCCGCGCCGCTGCGCCGGGAGATCTCGACGGCCTCCTCCAGCGCCTCCTCCACCCGCGACATCTCGTCGCGCAGGTGGGTCACGTACGGCTTGCCGTGCCGGGCGGCCACCTCCGCCAGCGCCACCACCTCGGCGGTGCCCGCGTACGAGCCGGGGGTGTAGATGAGACCGGTGGACAGGCCGGCGGCGCCCTGCGTCAGGGACGCGTCGAGCAGCGCGCACATCGCACGCAGCTCGGCGGGCCGGGCCGGCCGGTCCACCGGGCCGAGCACACCCGCCCGGAGCGTGCCGTGGCCGACGAGCGAGGCCAGGTGGTTGGCCCGGGGCACCCCGGCGTGCGCGGCGGCGAAACCCGCGAAGTCGGCGTACGCGCCGACGTCGCCGCCGAAGGTGATCCGGGTCTCCGCCCGCATGGCGGCCAGCCGCTCCGGCAGGGCCGGGAACAGGCTCGATCCGCAGTTGCCGCAGATCTCGGTGGTGACCCCCTGCAGCACCGAGGCCCGCACCAGCTCCCTGCCGGACCCGTCGCCGGACCCGTTTCCTGATCCGTCTCCCGGCCTGTCGCCGTCGCCGGCCGGGCCGAGCAGGGCCACGCCGTCGGAGTGCGTGTGGACGTCGACGAACCCGGGGGAGACGACCCGCCCGCGCGCGTCGAGCACCTCGGCGGCGCCGGCCGCCGAGCCCGGCGACGACCCGGACCCCGACCCGGACCCCGAGCCGGACGACGAGCCGGGGGGCAGCACGGTCAGCCGCCCGCCGGAGACCCCGACGTCGGCGGGCCGGGCCGGGCGGCCGGTGCCGTCGACCACCAGCCCGCCCCGGACGAGCAGGTCGAAGCGGGTCCCCGCCCCCGTCACGGAAGCCTCCTCGTCACCCGATCCGTCCCATCCGTTCCCGCCACCGGACCTGTCCCCGAGATCTCCGGGGCCGCGGGACGCCGCCCGCCCGGCCGTCCCGTACGAGCGGCCGCGCCCGGGTTCACAGGACCTGTCCCAGGAAGGCGCGCAGCCGGCCGTGCCGGGGCGCGGCGAGCACCTCGCGGGGGTCGCCCCGCTCGACGACGACGCCGTCGTCCATGAAGACGAGCTGGTCGCCGACCTCGCGGGCGAAGCTCATCTCGTGGGTGACGACCATCATCGTCATGCCGCTCGCCGCGAGGTCCCGCATGACGGCGAGCACCTCCTGCACGAGCTCGGGGTCGAGCGCACTGGTCGGCTCGTCGAACAGCATCAGGCTGGGCCGCATGGCCAGGCTGCGGGCGATGGCCACCCGCTGCTGCTGCCCGCCGGACAACTGCGCGGGGTAGTGGTGCGCGCGGTCGGCCAGGCCGACCCGCTCCAGCAGCTCCGCCGCCTGCCGCCGGGCCTGGGCGGCGGGCGTGCGGAGCACGGTGACCGGCCCCTCCATGACGTTCTCGATCGCGGTGCGGTGCGGGAACAGGTGGAACCGCTGGAACACCATGCCGATGCCGCGCTGCTGGCGGGACAGCTCGGCCGGGCGCAACGCGTGCAGCCGCCCGCCGCGCTCGGCGTAGCCCATCAGCTCGCCGTTCACCCAGATGCGGCCGGAGTCGATCGTCTCCAGGCGGTTGACGCAGCGCAGCAGCGTCGACTTGCCCGACCCGGACGGCCCGACCACGCACACCACCGAGCCGGCGGGGACGTCGAGGTCGATGCCCTTGAGCACCTCCAGCGGGCCGAACCGCTTGCGCACGGCGCGGATCCGCACCATCGGCAGGTCGGACGGCCGACCGGGTGGCCGGCCGGGTGACTGAGCGGGGGCGCTCACGAGGGCTCCTTGGACGTCAGGGGCCGCAGGTTGCGGCGTACGCGGGAGGACAGCCGCACGTGGCCGCGCTCGAACCGCTTCTCCACGAAGTGCTGCCCGACGCTCGCGATCGTGGTGAGGACGACGTACCAGATCGACGCGACGACGAGCATCGCGATGACCTCGAAGTTGCCGAGGTAGATGCGCTGCGCCACGGTGAGCAGCTCGGCCCCGGCGATGACCGAGACCATCGACGTGGTCTTCAGCATGGAGATGAACTGGTTGCCGGTCGGCGGGATGATCACCCGCATGGCCTGCGGCAGCACCACACGGCGCAGCACCTGCCGGTGCGACATCCCGAGCGACTCGGCGGCCTCCCGCTGGCCCGGGTCCACGGAGCGGATGCCGGCGCGGACGATCTCCGCCATGTACGCGCCCTCGTTGATCGCCAGGCCGAGCAGCGCCGCGGTGAACGGCGTGATGATCTCGTTCGCCTGCCACTCGATCAGCTTGGGCCCGCCGAACGGGACGCCGATCGCGAAGGTGGGGAAGACCAGCCCGATGTTGAACCAGAAGATCAGCTGCACCAGCAGCGGCGTGCCGCGGAAGAACCACGTGTAGAGCGCGGAGGTGCCGCGCAGCACGGGGTTGTCCGACAGCTGCATGACGGCGGCGAGCACGCCCAGCGCGAGGCCGATGGCCATGGAGAGCACGGTGAGCTGGATGGTCACCCACAGGCCGCCGAGGATCCTGCCGTCGGCCAGGTAGGCGACGATGACGTCCCAGTGCAGGTTCTCGTTGACGATGACCGTGTAGGCCAGCCACACGAGGAAGAGCAGGGCGGCCGCCGCGCCGAGCCACCGGCCGGGCCGCGCGGGGCGCACGGCGTCGATCGGCAGTTCGGCGGCGGGCGCCTTCTCCTGGGTCACTTCCACGGCTGGGTGTTGACCAGCACGCCGTCGACGGCGTTGGCCGTCACGCCGTAGGAGTCCAGCACGGCCTTGTAGCCGCCGTCGGCCTGAAGCTCCTCCATCGCCTTGGCGACGGCGTCGCGCAGCGCGGTCTTCCGCTTGTCGACGGCGATGCCCCACGGCCCGGCGTCGTACTGCTCGGACAGCACGTCGTACTTGCCGGTGTCCTTGGCGTACATGACGGCGACGGGGTAGTCGACGATGGTCGCGGTGGCGCGCCCGGAGTCGATCGAGAGCAGGCCGGTCGGCGCGTCCTCGCTCTGCATGATCTTCATCTTGGTGGCGCACTTCTCGTTCTGCTTCTCGCCGATGGCGAGGTTGGAGCTGCCCTTGGCCAGCACGACCGTGCGGCCGCACAGGTCGTCGAGGTTCTTGATCCCCTCGGGGTTGCCCTTCTTGACCATGATCGCGCCACCGGCGTTGAAGTAGTCGACGAAGTCGACCGCCGCGCGCCGCTCCTCGGTGTCGCTCATCGAGGACATCACGATGTCCCAGCGCCCGCCCTGCAGGCCCGGGATGAGCCCGTCGAAGGCGGCGTTGGTGATCGAGAACTTGAGCCCCAGCTTGGCCGCGATGGCCGCGCCGAGGTCGGGGTCGACCCCGGTGAGCTCCTGGGTGCCCTTCTTGTACATCTCCATCGGCGGGTAACCCTCGGAGGTGGCGACCCGCAGTGTGCCGGTCTTGCGCACGTCCTCCGGGACCAGGTCCTTGGCGGTCTTGTTCGCCGTCGCCGCCGCGTTGTCGCCCGCGGCGGTCTCCGACGACGAACGCCCGCAGCCGCCGGCGAGCGCCGACACGACCAGCGCGCCGACTATGGCCACAGATAGGCGCTTTGTCATGGAACCTCCTGTTTCGCGAACGATTGAGCTTATGCTGGCGACAGGAGGTCACGCTCGTAAGGATCGTGAACGCTTGCGGCCCTGAGCATCGACGTTCTCGATGCTCGGGCCCCGTGGTCAGCCCGCGCGGGTGGGCAAGACGCGGGAGTGGGCCGGGTGGGAGGCGGTCGCCGCCGGCCGCAGCCCCGCGCGCACCCCGCCCCGCAGCCCGGCCCGCACCCCGCCCCGCATCACCGCTCCGACCACCGCCACCTGGGGGCGCTGGCCGACCGGCGGCCGTGCCTGACGGGCTCCGGCCGTCCAGCAGACGGCGCCCGCGGCGACGGCCGTCACCAGCGTCAGCCACCCCAGGGCGCGGCCCGTCCGCAGGCCGTACCCGGAGGCGAGCCAGTAGAGCGAGAGCAGCAGCCTGGCCCGGCCTCGGGAACTGCCGAGCCGCCGCATGTCCATGGCGCCGAACGCGAAGTCGGCGGAGGTCCTGGCGTCGTCCACGCCCGGCCGCAGCCGCTCGTACAGGACGGCCAGCCGGGCGGCGTCCGGCGATCCCGGCGACTCCTGTGGCGGCTTCCGCGGCCGATGTGCTCCCTGCGGCCGGGAATCCTGCGGCCCGGCTGATCCATGGGACCGTGGCGAGGGCGGGGCCGGGGATTCCGGAGACCCGGCGAACCCCGCCGCGTCCCAGCCGCGCCACAGGTGCTCGTCGGCGAGGACGCGGCGGCGGCTCCACCACCGGACCGGCGGCCAGCCCAGCCGCAGCCGCATCCCGCCGGGCGTCGCCGCGAACAGGCACTCCCGCAGCCGCAGGCGTTCCGGGCGGCGCAGCCCGCCGAGACCGCACCCGCGCAGGTCGGCCCCCGTGAGCGTGAGCGCCGCGGCGTCGAGACCGTCGAGCGAGGTCACCCGCAGCCGGCCGGAGCGCCGGGTGACCGCCGACGTCCCGGAGAGGACGGCGCCCCGCAGGTCGAGATCGGCGTCGGACAGCCGCGCGACGAGCGGCCCGGCGACGTCCGCCGTCCGGAGTATC
The DNA here is from genome assembly GCF_014161415.1 of Microbispora sp. H10885. Lineage (NCBI taxonomy): Bacteria > Bacillati > Actinomycetota > Actinomycetes > Streptosporangiales > Streptosporangiaceae > Microbispora > Microbispora sp. H10885. Next base: position 206,565 of record NZ_JABBWY010000010.1, read on the forward strand.
ACGCGGCACCCGCCGGTCTCCACGTGCAGCGCCGCCCCGGCCCGCACGCCCGCGAGGGACAGCCGCCGCCCGACCCGCATCGGGCCCAGGTAGGCCGCGCCCTGGAACCGTGTTCCCTCGAAGGCGGCGGTCGCCGCGCAGACCGCGCCGCGGAAGGAGACGGCCCGGTGGAAACGGGCGCCGCGGAAGACGACGTCCCCCGCGAAAACCGCCGCGTCGAACGCAGCGAACCCGCGGAACTGCGTTCCCTCGAACGAGACGTCCTGTCTGCCGTGGAACGAGGCGTTCCGTGCTCCTGGGAACGAGGCGTTCCATGCCCCTGGGAACGAGGCGATCCGCGCCTCCGCGAGCGGGGTGTTCCGGGTCCCCTCCGACGAGACGTCCGGTGTGGCCCGGAAGGGCGGGGCGCCGGGGGACGGCGAGCCGCCGGGCGTGCTCCCGGCGGGGAGGTCGCCGAAGCGCGCCGCGCCGAACAGGGCGTCGCCGCGGATCGTGGCGTGGTCGAAGGCGGCGTGGCCGCGCACCCGCGCGTCGTGCAGGGACAGTTCGCGCGCGAACCGGGCCGCGCGGAAGGAGACGTTGCGCAGGAATCTGGCGCCGTAGAAGGAGGCGAGCCGGTCGAACCGGGCGTGGTCGAAGGTCGCGTCCCCGGTGAAGGCGACCTCGCCGAAGCGGGCCTGGCCGGTGAAGACGGCGTGGTCGAACCTGGCCCGTCCGACACGGCGCTCAAGACGGTCCAGCAGGTGGGCGAGCAGGTCCTCCGCCACGGTGGTGCCGCGCAGGTCCAGCGCCTGGCCCGGCGCGAGGTCCCGCAGGACGGCGCCGGTCTCGGCGGGCGTCAGGTGCGCCAGGCACCGGCCGTACGGCTCGCGGGCGATGCCCGGGCAGCCGGGGGAGGCGCCGCACGTCCTCCAGACGACGTCCATGAGGGCGATCTTCGGCCGGGATGTCATGTCAACGTCATACATGATGTCCCATCTCGGGACGCTAAAGCGTGATGGATAGGTAACACTGTGTATCCGCCGGGCGACCGTCCCCCCGCCGCGTCCTGCCGTTTGCCCTGGCTGGGCAGGGGTACGCGGGGTGCATGTCTGAGCAGTCCAACTCCACACCGCCACCGCAGACGCAGTCGTATCCCGGCCGGACGGGCGAGATGAGCCCCGAGCCGAGGGACGAGATGCGCGACTACACCGGACGCGACCTGCTGGCCGGAAAGCGGGCCCTCGTCACCGGGGGCGACTCCGGCATCGGCCGGGCCGTCGCCGTGGCGTTCGCCAAGGAGGGGGCGGACGTCGCCATCGCCTACCTGAGCGAGCACGAGGACGCCGAGCACACCAGGAAACTGGTGGAGCAGGAGGGCCGCACCTGCCTGCTCCTGCCGGGCGATCTCGCCGACCGCCGGCACTGCGAGGAGGTCGTCGAGCGCACCGTCCGCGAGCTCGGCGGCATCGACGTGCTGGTGAACAACGTGGCCACGCAGACCCCCGTGCAGGGCCTGGAGGAGTTGTCCGACGAGCAGTGGGAGCACACCTTCGCCGTCAACATCCACAGCTACTTCCGGGTGACGAAGGCCGCGCTGCGGCACATGCCCGAGGGCGGGTCGATCGTGAACACCTCGTCGATCAACGGGCTGCGCGGCAACAAGCAGCTGATCGACTACTCCGCGACCAAGGGCGCGATCAACGCGTTCACCTACGCGATGGCCCAGGTGCTGGTCGACCGGGGGATCAGGATCAACGCCGTGGCACCGGGCCCGGTCTGGACGCCGCTCATCCCGGCCACCTTCCCGGAGGAGAAGGTGGAGAAGTTCGGCGAGCAGGTGCCGATGGGCCGCCCGGCCGACCCGGACGAGATCGCCCCGTCGTACGTGTTCTTCGCGGCCAACCGGCTCTCGTCGTACTACACGGGTGAGGTCCTCGCGCCGATCGGCGGCGAGACGCTGCCCGGATAGCCGGGCGAGGACGGCGTGGGCCGCCCGGGTGGATCCTCCCACCCGGGCGGCCCCGGTCGTCCGCCCGCCCGGCCGCCGCGCACGGGGCGGCGACGGGACGGGTGGCGGCGGTCACCCGTTCTCGTTCAGGCGGCGGCTCTGGTCCTGCAACTCGTCGATCAACGTGGAGGCCTCGGCCTTGCTGAGCCCCTCGGGCACGTCACGCCCGGCCTCCCGGGCCAGTGTGCGCAGGTAGGACTCCTGCGGCGCGGTCATCGGCTCGTCCCCGGTCGCCCAGTCCTCGGGGTCCTTCTCCACCGGTCCTCGGTCCATCGTCCCTCCAATGTCGAACTGCCGTTCGCTCTACCCGTCGCCGGGAGACGTAACCCGGTGGAGGGGAGAGGCCGGCGCCCGTCACCTCGCGGCGGGATGACGGAGGTAGCGGGCCCGGGTCAGTTCGGACACCTCCTGCTCCGGCGGGCGCCGCAGCACCCGCGAGGCCAGCAGGCCGCCGGTGGCGCACCCGGCCGCCAGCGCCGCCGCCGCGGCGAGGACCGACCCCGTACGGCGGGCCCGGGGCTCGGGCCGTACGGCGCCGCCCCGCCAGGCGCGCAGCCACAGCGCCTCGGCCGCCGCGTCGAGGAGATAGGTCGGCCTGATACGGCCGGTGGGCACGCAGAGCAGGTCGGCGGTGAGAAGCGTCGCGGCGGTGGCCATACCGAGACGGCGCGCATGCCGGACGCCGTCCGGCGTGCGCGCGGCGCGGACCTGGGTCCAGCCGATCCCCACCAGCAGGCCCGCGACGGTCCGTTGCAGCCAGCGGTCGGTCTTCGGGCCGTACACCTTCTCGAAGCTCGTCAGGTGCAGGAGCGGCCACAGTCCGCCCGCGATGTTGAAGAGGCCGTGGGCGCGGGCCAGGACCACCGCGCCCCTGTCGTCCTGGGTGGTCATAGGCCCTCGATGCCCACCCTCAAAACGGACAAAACGCGGGCCGGTTCGCGGCGGAGGCCAAGGGTAGGCCGTGGAAGGAGCGGCGGCGGGAGGTCCTCATGCCAGGAAATTTCAGGGTTCGTCCACTCGGCGGCGCGACGGGATGCATCCTTATGATCATCATCTCGATCGTCGCGTCGATCCTGCTCACAATCGTCGTGAACGCCCTGCTCCGGTGAGGATTCCTCGGCTGGAGCGCGCGATGCGCTCTCATAAACCAAAAAGCGGGTTTCGGTTGGCATAATTCACGTCGTGATGGGAAAACGCGTTCCCATTCTCGCCTTGATGATTCCCGGGCGATGACAAATGAAACAAAGCGCCGATATCATCGCCGACCGTGGCTGAAAGCGATCTTTCGAGCCCGTCTCTTGTCGATGACTTGTATTTCGTCCTGCACGACAATGCGACGGGTCATCCACACCTGCATTCACGGCTCGCGGGGCTGGCACTGGCCGGCGGCGTCCTCGCCGAGCTGATGCTCGCCGAGCGGGTGACCCTGGATCTCACGTCGAACCCCGAACGCCTCCACGCGGCGGCCGGGGAGGACAGCGATGACGCCTTCACCAGGAGGGTGCTCGGCCACGTCGTCGCCGAGCCGTACCATCCGGTGAGCACGTGGCTGCTGTTCCTCGCCCGTACGGCCGAGGCCGAGGTGACCGCCAGGATGATCGCCGCGAAGCTGCTCAAACCGCCGGCCAGGCACCTGCTGAAGCAGCAGCCCCCGGCTCCGGCGGACATGAGCACGGCCGCGTGGCCGCTCGCCCGCCTGAACCTCGCCGTCCAGCGCCGCACGCCGCCGAACCCCCGGGACCGAGTCCTCCTGGGACTGCTGGACGCCGCCGGCTGTGCCCAGCGGGTGCTGTCGGAACACGATCCCCGCTTCGTGGCCGCGGTGATCGCCATGCTCCCGGCCCCCATGCAGAGACTCGTCGCCCAGACCAAGGCCGCCGTCGGCCAGGCCGTCCTCAGCCGCCGGTGACCGCTCGCCCCCCAAATCCCCTCACGGAGTTCCAGGTGTCCCTGACAGAGCAACGGCCGAGCGCCGTCTCCGCCGCACTGGCCCAGGACCGGCTCGGTGTGCCGTCCATCGTGTTCTTCGTCATCTCCGCGGCGGCGCCCCTGATGGTCGTCGCGGGTTCGGTGCCCACGGCGTACGCGGTGACGGGCGTGATCGGCGTGCCGCTCGCGTTCCTGCTGCTGGGCGGGGTCTTCTCGCTCTTCGCCGTCGGCTACGTGACCATGGCCAGGCACGTGGTGAACGCCGGCGCCTTCTACGCCTACGCGGCGCAGGGTCTCGGCCGGACGCAGGGCGTGGTGACGGCGTGGGTGGCGCTGCTCGCCTACAACGCGCTGCAACTCGGCCTGTACGGCATCATCGGGTCGGCGGCGGAGCCGCTGCTCCTGGACTGGTTCGGCGGTTCGCCCCCGTGGTGGGTCATCGCGCTGGGGGCCTGGGCGCTGACCGGCCTGCTCGGCCTGCTGCGGGTCGACATCAACGGCCGGATCCTGTCCGTCCTGCTGGTCAGCGAGATCGCCGTCGTCCTGCTGTTCGACCTGGGCGACCTGTTCGGCGGCGCGCGGAACGGCGTCAGCTTCGAGGGCTACAGCCCCGCCGCGCTGTTCGTGCCCGGCGTGGGCGCCGCGCTCGCCACCGTCGTCGCGGGCTTCGCCGGCATCGAGTCGTCGGTCGTCTTCGCCGAGGAGTCCAAGGACCGCCTCCGCACCGTGCCCGTCGCCACCTACCTGGGCATCGCGGTCATCGCCATCCTCTACTCGATCTCCGCCTGGGCCCAGACGGTGCCGACCGGCCCGGACGGGATCGTCAAGGCGGCGACCGAGCAGGGTCCCACGCTCGTCTTCGGCCAGGCGGCCGAGCACCTGGGCGGCACCGTCGCGACGGTCGGCTCGGTGCTGTTCGTGACCAGCAGCATCGCCTGCATGATCGCCTTCCACAACACCACGGCCCGTTACATCTTCGCCCTCGGCCGGGAGAACGTGCTGCCCTCGGTGTTCGGCCGCACCTCGGCCCGCACCGCCGCGCCGATCTCCGGATCGGTGCTGCAGACCGCGCTCGGCTTTATCGTGATCGCGATTTACGCCGTCTCGGGACTCGACCCCGTGACGAAGCTGTTCTTCACCTTCGGCGCCTTCGGCGGCCTCGGGCTGCTGACCCTGCTCACGGTCACCTCGATCTCGGTGATCGTGTACTTCTCCCGCGACCTCCGGGGAGAGACGGCCTGGCGGACGCGTTTCGCTCCCGCCCTGTCGATCGTGGCGCTGGTCGTGATCATCGCGCTGACGCTGGTCAACTTCGACACGGTCCTCGGGGTCGCGCCCGACTCGCCGATCCGGTGGATCCTGCCCTCCATCTACGTCGTCGCGGTGGTGTTCGGCGTCGTCTGGGCCCGGGTGATCAGGGCGACCCGGCCCGAGGTGTACGCCGGCATCGGCCTCGGCGCCCAGGCCGCGGCGGGAGGCCCCCGGTGACCGCGGCGGACGCGGCGGGTCCGGTGATCAGCCGGATGACGGACGCGGAGGCGACCGGCCACCTGATCGCGGAGACCTTCCACGTCGACGCGATCACCGCGTGGCTCGTCCCGCGCCAGGAGGACCGCCTGCCCCTCCAGCGGAGGTTCTTCACCATGTACGCCGCGCACGCGATGGAGCACGGCGACGTCTACGGCATCCACGAGGCGGGCGAACTGGCCGGGGTGGCCGTCTGGTTCACCGCGCCGTTCCCGGAGATCCCCGGCGAGCGGGCGGAGATCGACGCCTTCACCGGGGAGAACGCGGGGCGCTACCACATCCTGGGCGAGCTGCTGGAGAAGCACCATCCGCGCGAGCCGCACCACTACCTGAACTTCATCGCCCTGGAGCGGGGGAGGACCGGCCGCGGCCTCGGCACCATGCTGCTGGAGGAGCACCATCGCCGGCTCGACGCCGAGGGGGTGCCCGCCTACCTGGAGGCGAGCAGCGAGTCGAGCCGGCGGCTCTACCTCCGCCACGGCTACGTGGACATGCCGGAACTGATCCGGCTGCCCGGAGGCCCGGTCATGTATCCCATGTGGCGCGAGCCCCGGCCGCCCGCGGAATAGCCGTACGGGCGTGGCATCCCGGCCGCCGGTGACGTCCCGCGCCTCACGGCTTCCAGCCGGTGGTGCGCAGCCAGGTCTCGAACGTCGTCAGACCGGGATGCTCGGCCCGCAGGGCCTTCAGGTCGACACCGCCGGCCGGGTGCTCGTCGAAGAACTCGAACATCCGGGCCAGGTGCTCGTCGAACGCGCGCACCTGCTCGATCGGCGTCTGCTCGAAGCGGGCCGGCAGGCCGCTCACCCGGCCGAACGCGGCGGCGATCTCCGGCGGGGTCAGCTCGTCCGCGCCGATGTCGACGGTCCGGCCGACGTACCCGCCGGGACGCTCGAAGGCGAGGGCGGTGAAGACCCCGATGTCCCTGACGGAGATCAGCTGCATCGGCGTCCCGGGCCGTGCGGGAAGCCGCAGGACCAGGGTGCCGTCCTCCACGGAGGGACGACTGTAGGTGAGGAAGTTCTCCATGAAGGAGACCGGGCGCAGGATCGTCGCCGGGAGCCCGAGCGCGTGGATCTCCCGCTCGATCCGTGCCTTGCTCTCGAAGTGGGGGATGCCGGAGTCGGCGTCGGTGCCGGGGAGCGAGCTGTACACGAGGTGCCCGAGGTTGGCCTCGGCGGCCAGCCGGACCACCGTCAGCCCCCGCCGTTCCTCGGCGGCGGCGCCCTCGACGGTGATCCTCGGTCCCTGCATCATGGTCAGCGCCAGGAAGACCCCTTCGGCGTCCCGCATGGCGCGGCGCAGCGACGCCTCGTCGTCCAGGTCGCCCACCGCGAGCTCGGCCCCCGCCTGCTCCAGGGACGCCGCGGCGGGGGAGCCCGGGTCGCGCACCAGGGCGCGCACGGTCCGCCCGCGGGCGAGCAGTTCGCGGGCGGTGGCGCCGCCCTGCCGCCCGGTGGCGCCGATCACCAGTACGCGATCACTCATGACACCCGCCTCCCTGGGAGACTCGCCCTGTGAAGGATCATGGCCGTCACGATAACGAGGCGGCGTCCGGCGGTCCTGGCACTCGTGCTGCCAGTCTCGCACCCGGCCGCCGCGTGAGGGACTCGGACCGCAGGGCCGAGCTCGGCGCGTTCCTGCGTGCCCAGCGGGCCCGCCTGCGGCCCGCCGACGTCGGGCTGCCGGGAGGCGATCCGGCCCTGCGCCGCACCCCCGGACTGCGGCGCGAGGAGGTCGCCGAGCTCTCGGGCGTCGGCGTCACCTGGTACACCTACCTGGAGCAGGGGCGGGACATCTCGGCGTCGGCGCAGGTCATCGACGCGCTGGCCCGCGCGCTGCGGCTCGACCCCGACGAGCACCACCACCTGCGGGACCTCGCGGGCCTCGCCCCGCCCGACACGCCGCCTCCCGGAGGGGAGCAGGCGGCGGCAGCGGCCCGGCTCCGGCGCCTGGTCGACGCCGCCGCCCCGAACGCCGCCTCCCTCTACGACGCGTGCTTCGACTATGTGGCCTGGAACACCTCCTACACCTTGCTCCGTCTGGATCCGCTGACGTTCCCGCCGGGCCGGCGGAACCTGCTGTGGATGATGTTCACCGACGCCGCGAACCGTGCCCGCATGGTCGACTGGGAGCCCGCGGCCCGCGCCGTGATCAGCCAGTTCCGCGCCGCGATGGGACGCAGGCCCGGCGACCCGCGGCTCGCGGCGCTGGTGGAGGAGCTCAGCGAGGTCAGCCGGGAGTTCCGCGAATGGTGGGCCGACTACCCCGTGCGCCGCTTCCGGCCGGCGACGGTCGGGATCGACCATCCCGAGATAGGGCGGCTCGACCTGGAGATGTTCAAGATGCGCCCGATGGGACACCCCGATCTCGTGCTGGTGCTCCAGGTGCCGGTGGGCGAGGACGCCCGCAGACGGGTCGCCTCCCTCCTCGGCCGGGCCGGCCGGGACTAGGCCGTGCCTGACAAATGGCCTTCGAGGGCCCGGCTCGTCCTAGCTAGCGGGCGAGATGCTGGAGCCAGTCGTGCAGAAGTGCGGTCTCGACGGGGCGGAGCGGGACGGTAGCTGGATCCGCCCGGCTGAGGGTGGCATCGAGCGCGAGGGCGCGAGCGGCGAGGGTCGGGTCTGGGGCTGGGCTCGTGTCGGTGGTCAGGGCGTCGATGAGTGCTTCCCGCATGCGTGGTGAGACCTCCGGGTCGCGGTCGCTCTCGGGGATGCCGATCAGGGAGAGCGTGACGCCGGTCACCGCTGCCAGGGTGAGGTGGGCGGCAAGGACAGGCGGTACCCGTAGGCGGCCGTCGGAGGCGGCGCGGGTGAGGAATGTCATGAGGAGTTCCTGAGCCTCCCGCGCGGCGGGTGGGCGGCGGCCGAGGCGGTCGGTGCCGTACATCAGCAGGTAGAAGGCGGGGTGCTTCAGGCCGAAGTCGACGTGCATGTCCCATCCGCGGCGCATGTCGTCGACCGGGTCGCCGCTCGGCGTCAGAGTGTGCTTCTGGGCCAAGTACAGGTCGAAGGCGTGGATGGCCAGCGCCGAAAGGAGCCCGTCCTTGTCACCGAAGAGCTGGTACAAGGAGGCGGCCCGGATGCCGGCCGCCGCTGCGACGGCGCGGGTGGAGAGCGCCTGGGCGCCCTCCCGTTCCAGGAGTTCGGCTGCCACTTCCAGGATCTGTCGGCGACTGCGGGTCTTCGCATCATCCACGTTGCAATGCTACGCAATGAGGCGTATCAGTGATTCAGACAGTGATACGGAAAATAGCGTTACAGCGATACGGCGGGAGAGGTTGATGAATCGTGTGGGATACGGCGCCATGCAGCTCGCGGGCCCTGAGGTCTGGGGATTCCCGGACGACCCGGAGGCGGCGCGGCGGGTGCTGCGCCTGGCCGTGGAGTTGGGCGTGACCTTCTTCGACACCGCCAACGCCTACGGGCCGCGCACGGTGAACCAGCTGATCGGGCAGGCGCTGGGACCGATCCCCGAGGGCGTGATCGTGGGCAACAAGGTCGGCGCAGAGCGCGGCCCGGACAAGTCCTGGATCGTCGACGGCCGCCCCGAGACGGTCCGGCGGCAGGTCCACGAGGCGCTTACCGATATGGGAACGGACGCGAGCGAGCTGACCTACCTCCGACTCGTCGGCGACACCCCCGGCGCGCACCAAGACGTACCGCTGGAGGAGTCGCTCGGCGCACTCGTCGAGCTGCGAGACCAGGGACTGATCCGCCGCATCGGCCTGTCCGGCGCGTCCCCGCAGATGCTGGCCCGCGCCCAGCAGATGACCCCCATCGTGGCGGTGCAGAACCGTTTCAACCTGCTTGACCGCAGCGGCGTCCAGGTCCTCGCCGACTGCGAGACCCAGGGCATTCTCTTCATCCCCTACTTCCCGCTTGCCGCTGGGCGGCTGAGCGACCACCAGGAGCTGACCGGCCCGGCAGAGCGCCTAGGCGCCACATCGGCCCAGATCGCACTGGCCTGGCTGCTGCGCCGTTCGCCCTCCATGGTCGTCATCCCCGGCACGAGCAGTACCGACCACCTCCGGTCCAACATCGCAGCTTCCGAGCTTGCCGAACAGTTGACCGACACCGAGGTCGCGCGCCTGACCGGACTCGTCGACGAGTCGCAAGCGGCCCTCGGCCAGCCCAGGCCTCCCGCTAAGAGCCACCGCTGAACAAGGGATGGGTGTGGACGGCCGTGGAGGGACCATCGGCAGGTGGTCAACGGGGTGCTGTGGCGGCTGCGCACGGGTGCGCCGTGGCGGGATCTGCCCGAACGGTACGGCCCCTGGCAGACGGTCTACGAGCGCTTCGCCCGCTGGGAGGCGGACGGCACCTAGGCGAGCTGGCGGATTCGGAACGCTCGGCGACGCGGCAGGCCCTCGGCCGGTCCCGGGGCGGTCTGACGACCAAAGTCCACCTGGCCGTCGACGGCCGCGCCTCCCACTCGCCCTGGTCCTCACGCCGGGCAACGTCCACGACGCCACCATGTTCGAAGCGGTGACGGACGCGGTCCGCATCCCACGCGTGGGCAAGGGCCGGCCCCGTACCCGCCCGGACAGAGCCCTGGGCGACAAGGCGTACCCGTCCCGGGCCATTCGGGCGTGGTGCAGACGTCACGGCATCGCCGCCACCACCCCGGAACGTCGAGACCAGCAGGCCGATCGGCTCCGCCGGGGCTCCAAGGGAGGCCGTCCGCCCGTCTTCGACGCACAGGCGTACCGGCACCGCAACGTCATGGAGAGATGCTTCAACCGGCTCAAACAGTTCCGCGCCGTCGCAACCCGCTTCGACAAACTCGCCACCCGCTACCGGGCCGGACTCGAACTCGCCTCACTCATCCTGTGGCTCCGCCAACCAGCATCGTGATCATTGTCAGACACGGCCTAGCCGCCGCCGGTCTCCTCGGCCCGGGTGGAGACGTAGGCCCCCTGCCCCTCGATCGTGTACACGAGGCCCTCGCCGCTCAGCACGCCGACGGCACGGCGGACGTCGTCGGGGCTGAACCCGTGCTCGCGCACCAGGCGCTCCTCCGAGGGCAGGGGACGGTCCGGCTCGATCCGGCCGTGCACGATCTCCTCGCGCAGCATCGCCGCGAGCCGCCGGTACGCCGGGACCGGCTCGCCGGAATCGTCGGTGACAGCCACGTCATGGCCCTGCCCGGCGGCCGGCGGTCCAATCCTGCCGGTTCTGCCGGTTCCGGTCCTGCCGTACCGATCCCGTGCGAGACCGGCCGCGGCTCAGCGGCGGCCGGGCTCGACCAGGACCTTGAGCCCGCGCCGCGAGACGGCGGCGGTGAACGCCTCCGCCGTGGCCGTGAGCGGGAAACGCTCGGTGATCAGCGACGACACGTCGACCAGCCGGTCGGCGGCCAGCCGGATCGCCCGGGGATAGGTGAGGTTCATCCGCCGGACGAGGGCGATCGTCAGGCCCTTGCGCCGGGCGAGTGACGCGGGGAAGCAGGTGCGGTCCTCGTCGGGGATCCCGGCCAGCACCACCCGCCCGCCGGGCCGGACCGCGGTCATGGCGAGGCGTACGGCGTCGTCGTCGCCCGCCACCTCGAACGCCACCCGGACGCCGAGGCCCGCCGAGCCGTCGACCTCCCGCCACACGCCGGGCTCCGCCGCCTCCTCGGGCGACAGCACCAGGCCGGCTCCGTACCTCAGGGCGGCGGCGCGGCGGTGCGGCAGCGGGTCGACGGCGACGACGGCGCAGGCTCCGGCGAGCCGGGCGAGCCGGATCACGAGCAGGCCGATCGGCCCGCAGCCGACGACGGCGACGGGCGCGCCCAGCGGGACGTGCCCGAGGTCCACGGCGTGGATCGCGACGCCCAGGGGTTCGAGCATGGCACCGTCGCCGTCGGAGAGCGCGGCGGGCAGCGGGTGCAGCAGGTCGTCGGGCCAGGCGATCCGCTCTCGTAGGCCGCCGTCGAGCGTCCCGTGCCCGGCGAAGCGGACGTCAGGGCAGAGATTGCCGTAGCCCGTGGCGCAGACCGCGCAGCGGCCGCACGGGATCGCCGGGTCCACCGCGACCCGCGTGCCGTCCCGGGGACCGCCCTCGATCACCCCCGCGATCTCGTGTCCCACCACGAGCGGCGTGTCCAGCACCGCGTCGCCGATGCCGCCCTCGGCGTACCAGTGCAGGTCGGAGCCGCACAGGCCGACCGCGGTGACCCGCACCAGGCTCTCGCCCGGGCCCGGGACGGGCGGCGGCTCGTCGCTCAGCCGGATGTCGCCCACCTTGTGCAGCCGGGCGGCCTTCACGCTCCGCCCTCCGCGTCCCTCGACGCCATCGCCGCCCCCTGAGATCGTCTTCCCGTCGATCGTAACCCCGGTGATCGCAAGCCTGCGGCCGCGAGTTCCGTGATCGCCGGCCCGGCGGCCGCGTGGGCGGTGACACGCCCGGGGGCCGGCTCCGTCCAGCGGAGCCGGCCCCCGGCATCACCCTGTCGGTGATCGCGGGCCCGGTGGTGACACGCCCGAGGGCCGGGCCCGTCCACCGGGCCCGGCCCTCGCGACGGTCACTGCGAACGCGACTGCCCGGTCATCTGCCTGGCCTGGTCACGGGTGTCCTCGGTGACCTGCCTGGCCTGGTCGCGGGCCTCGTCGCGGGTCGTCCTGGTCGCCTCGGCCGCCGTGTCGCGCACCTGCTGGACGGCCTCCTTGGCGTCCTCGCCGACAAGCTGCGCGGTCTCCTGGACGGCCTGCTTGACCGGCTCGGCCAGCTCACCCGCCCGATCCTTGACCTGCAGGGCCGCCCGCTCCTCGGCGGCGGTCTTCGGCAGCAGGCTCGCGGCCAGCAGGCCCGCCCCGAAGGCGATCAGCCCGGCCGCGAGGGGGTTGCCCTGCGTGCCGCGCAGCGCCTGGCGCGGCGCGCTCCGCACGGTCTCCGCGGCCTGCTGGGCGCCGTGCCGTACGGTCTCGCCGGCCTCGGCCGCCGCGTGCCGCACCGTCTCGCCCGCCTCCGCGGCCTTGTCGCGGACCGTTCCCACGGTGTCGCCGGCCTGGTCGCGAACCGTGTGGGTGGCGTGTGCCGGCACCCCCATCACCTTCTCCCTCACCGATCGCGCCGTCTGGCGCAGACTGTCCGTACGACGCCGCACGATGCGCGACGGGCTCGTCCTGTCGGCGAGCCGGTCCACGTCGGCGGCGAGTTCCGCCCGAGTGGCATCGATCTCGGCCCTTATCTCCTCTGGGCTCGCGCCCATTGCACGTCCTCCTTCAGGGTCTCGATGGTCTGCTCGGGCGTGGGGTTCACCTCGCGCATGCGCTCCTTGCCCCGCGCGAACAGCACTCCGCCGATCACGGCCCACACGGCCGCGACGATGAGCGCGGCCCAGGCCAGGTCCATGACGTTGCCGAGGCCGAACACGACGGCCAGCGTGACGAGGAGCGCCACCATGTATCCGGCGAAGCCGGCGCCGCCGAGCATTCCGGCGGCCTTGCCGGCCTTGCCCGCCTCCTGGCGGATCTCGGCCTTGGCGAGCTCCACCTCCTGGCGGAACAGCTTGGACAGGTCCTCGCCGATCTCGCCGACCAGCTTGCCCAGTGAGGGCTCGGCCGGTGGGCTGGGGTAGCTCATCGCGGTTCACCCCCGGGGAGACCGCCGGGGAACCCACCGCTGTGCCCGCGGCCGTTCCCGTCGCCGTCCGCGTACCCGTCGCCGCGCCCGTTCGTGTACCCGTCCGTGCGGCCGTCCGTGCGGCCGTCGCGGAACTCGCCGCCCGGATACCGGGCGCCGGTCTCGTATCCAGTCCCGTTGCCACTGCCGGTTCCGTACGACGGGGAGGCGGCGCCGGTCCCCGGACGGCCGGTTCCCGGGCCACCGGTGCCCGTGCTCCCGGAGACCGATTCCCCGGTCAGGCCGTTTCCGGCGCCGTCGCCGTACCGGACCGGGGAGGGGGACCCGGGAGCGTATGCGGTGCCGCGCCCGTAGTCAGGGGCGGAGCCGTATGCGGTGCCGGAGCCGAACCGCCGCGCGTCGTCCGTTTCCGCCGGGTCCTCGGCCGTGGCGACGGCCTTCACCGCGCGTCCGGCGAGGAACCCCGCCACCAGGGCGCCCGCCAGGAACAGGCCGGGACGGCGCCGCGCGAAGTCCTGCACGTCGCGCACCGCGCCGGTCAGACCTTCGGTCTCCAGGTAGTCGGCCGTGCGGCGGCCCCGGTCGGTCACCTGCCTGACCACGTCGCGCATGGGGGAGTCGGGCGTGACGCCGTCGGCGGCGGACTCCAGCTGCTCGGTCCACTGCCGGATCGCGCCGGCCGCGCGCCTGCTCTGCTGCCACGCCTGCTCGTCGGTACGCCTGCGAAGCTGGTGGACCACGTGCCGCGTCTGGTCCTTGGCCTCCTGGGCGACCGTGCGCACCTGGTCCTTGGCGGTCGCGGCGACCTCGCCGGCGGCCTCCTTGGCCTGCTGCGCCGTCTGCTGAGCCGTCTCGCGGACCTGCTGCGTCGTACCCTGCTGACCGTTGCCCTGCGTCACGCCCTGCTGGGTCGTCCCCCGCAATGCCGTCTCCCGGGCCGTCTCCTCCTGCCGGAGCGTGCCCTGCGGCTGCCCGCTTCCCCCCGCGTATGTTCGCGTCTCGGGATGGAAGTCGCTCACGAAAGCCTCCTTGGGTCGAATTCGTCCCTGAGCCGCGAGCTACCCTCGATATTGGAACGGACGCCCATAAAGCGGGAAAAAGTAAAAAATTCGTCTTGACAGGATCAAGGGGGGCAAACGGCCATGCCGTCGAACCCGGCCGGTGCTCTCCGGTCCCGTCGGCGGGGCAGGATGGGATCATGTCCGAGCCCTTCCTCCCCGGCGCGATCAAGCTGCCCGACGGCACCCCGATCCGCGGACGCGGTCTGCGGTACCCCGCTCCCGAGGGCGTCCCGCCCGAGCGCGGCCTCTATCTGGGCGGCGCCCGGCTGAGGCGCCGGCACGACTCCGGCCTCACCTGGGCGCACGAGTGGATCGACTGGCCCGACTTCCTGCTGCCCCGCGACGGGGAGAGCGCGGCCGGCCTCATCCGGGCGCTGCACGGGCACGCCCGCGCCGGCCAGGCGGTGGAGGTGGCCTGCGGCGGAGGCGTCGGGCGCACGGGCACCGTAATCGCGTGCCTGGCGATCCTGTCGGGCCTGCCGGCGCACGAGGCCGTGGCCTGGACCCGGGCCAACTATCACCGGCGCGCCGTCGAGACGCCCTGGCAGCGCCGCTGGGTGCTCCGCTTCCCCGCGCTCTGACGACCGGGCCGCGGGCGCCGCCGCGGAACCGGGCCGCCCGGGTGGAGACCGGCGTGAAGCGGACGGTGTCACACCGCACCGGCCCCCGGTGCCGTCATTGACGTGCGTGAGAGCGGGAGGGCGGTGACGGGCGACTATGACCCATATGGTTGGGTTCGTCTGTGTTTGTCGACGTGCTGGGGCTGGCCGCCGTGGGTCTGGTGGCCGGAGTGGTCAGCACGGTGGTGAGCCTGGCCTCGATCGTGTCGTATCCCGCCCTGCTGGCCTTCGGGCTGCCGCCCCTGGCCGCGAACGTCACCAACACGGTCGCGTTGCTGTTCACCGGCGTGGGCGCGGCGGCCGGTTCGCGGCCGGAACTGGCGGGCCAGCGCTCGGTCGTCGGCCGTCTCGGGCTCTTCGCCGCCCTGGGCGGCGCGGCCGGCGCGGGCCTGCTGCTGGTCACGCCCGCGCGGATGTTCGAGATGGTCGCTCCATGGCTGGTCGGCGGCGCCTCGCTGCTGTTGCTGCTGCGCCCGCCCCGCGCGGGACAGGTGAGCCTCGGCGGGGAGAGCGGCCTGGCGCTGCGTGCCGCCGTGTTCTGCGTCGCGGTCTACACCGGCTACTTCGGCGCCGCCGGAGGGATCATCATGTTCGCGGTGCTCGCGGCGGCGCTCGACCGATCCCCGGCAGGGGTGAACGCGGTGAAGAACCTCGTGGGCGCGCTCGCCAACGCCGTCGCGGCCGTCTGGTTCGCGCTGTTCGGCCCGGTCGACTGGGCCGCGGTCGGGCCGCTCGCCGCGGGGTTCCTCCTCGGCGGCTGGCTGGGCCCCGCCATCGCCCGCCGCCTGCCCGGCGACTCGCTGCGCCTCGCCGCCGCGATCTGCGGTCTCGCGGTCGCGGTCAAGCTCGGCGCCGACGCCTACCGGAGCGGCTGAGCGGCGACCGCCTCGGCGTGCCGGGCGCGCAGCCGCGTCCGGATCTCCTCCGGCGTGTAGGCGCGCCGACGGCGCTCCGCACGGGCGATCACCACGCCGGTCGCCGCGACGCCCGCGAACGCCGCCAGGCCGAGTATCTTCCACCACCGCATGTGCCTAGGCTACTGCCGTGGCTCGTACGCGGATAAGCCTCGACAAGGCGCTCGAACTGGTCCGTACCGGTGACGTGTGGGTGTTCCGGGGGCGCAGCGCGCCCGACCGGGCCATCCAGGTCACGACCAACAGCCCGGTGAACCACGTGGGCATGGCGGTGGTCATCGAGGACCTGCCGCCGCTGATGTGGCACGCGGAGCTCGGCCGGTCGCTGCCCGACATGTGGTCGGGCACCCACCAGCGCGGCGTGCAGCTGCACGACATGCGTGACGCGGTGTGCGTCTGGGCGGCGAGGTACGGCCAGCGCGCCTGGCTGCGCCAGCTGGAGCCGCCGGTGGGCAGGGAGATGGAGGACGCGGTCCTGCGGACGATCGCCCGGCTGGACGGCACGCCGTTCCCGTCCACCGCCCGCCTGGCGGGGCGCTGGCTGCGCGGGCGCCTGCCCGCGCTCCGCCCTGTCTCCCTCCCCGGGCTCCGCCGGGGGAAACGCGACGCGGAGGGACGCACGGCGCGGGACAGGACGCTGGAGACGGCCTACTGCGCGGAGGTCGTCGCCGTGACGTACGAGGAGATGGGCCTGCTGCCGGGTGGCCGCCGGCCCAACTGGTACGACCCCGGCAGGTTCTGGAGCGGCGACAACCTGGTCCTCGACGACGGCCGGCGGCTGGGCGGCGAGATCGCGGTCGACGTCCCCGGCGGCGAGGTCCGGCCGCTCCGATAACGCGCCGGCCAATATTTCTCCCGGCCGTCAACCTCCCGGCGTCAAGGCGCGTCAGGTGTAGGCACCGTTCGTCCAGACCCGGAGGAAAGGTCCCATGCCTGCTCCTGATATGAGACGCGAAGGTCTCGCCGACGCCAGCGACGAGGAGAGCCGGGCGCGCAGCGCGCTCGACGCGATCCGGCGGCAGGGCCCGGAGGCGGTGCAGGAGGAGACGCTGCGCATGAAGTCGGAGCTGCTCCGGCTGTGCGGCTGGGAGGGCTACCAGCGGGTCATCGCGAAGATGGAGAGCGACCTGGCCAGGCTGCGCGAGTCGCGCTGAGCGTGCCGGGCCGCGCCCGTCCCCGGCCGACTCCGCTCAGCCGGGGAACACGCCGGTCAGGTGCCGGTCGAGCCAGTCCGTCACCCGCCTGACGAACGTGACCCGGTTGGCCCGCCGCCGGATCTCGTGCCCTTCGTCCTCGAACAGCAGGACCTCGCAGGGCACTCCCGCGGCCCTGGCCGCGCGGACGACCTGCTCGGCCTCGTACACCGGGACGTTGGTGTCGCGCGCGCCGTGCACCACCAGCAGGGGAGTGGCCAGCCGGTCGAAGGCGTGCAGGGGCGACAGGGCGTGCAGCAGGTCGCGGTCGGCCTCCGGATGGCCGTACTCGCTCACCGCCGCCGCCGCGATCCACGGCTCCGTGCGCTCGTAGAAGGTGGCGAAGTCGGCCATTCCGCAGACGTCCACCCCGGCGCGGAACAGGCCCGGATACGTGACGAGCGCGGCCAGCGTGAGGTAGCCGCCGTACGACCAGCCCAGGCAGGCCAGCCGGGCGGCGTCGGCGAGACCGGCCCGCACCAGGAAGGCGGCGCAGTCGGCCACGTCGTCGATCGCGCGGAAGCGCAGCGCGTGGTCGTCCGCCTCGCGGAAGGCCCGGCCGAAGCCGGCCGACCCGCGCACGTTCGGGGCGAGCACGCCGATCCCGGCGGCCAGCAGGCTCTGGTACAGCGGGTTGAACGTGGGCCGCTCCTGGTCCTCCGGCCCGCCGTGCAGGAACACGGCGTACGGCGCCGGGCCCACGGCCGCGGGCGGCCGGTAGAGCCAGCCGCTGAGCTCCAGCCCGTCGCGGGCCGGAAGCCGCACGAGCTCGGCGTCCACCGCCCCGGCGATCCGGCCCGCCCCGGCGACCCGGCGGTAGCGGCCCGTCTCCAGGTCGCACAGCACGACGTGCGGCGGCTGGGCCGGTCCCTCCACCGTGAGCACGGCGGCCCGGTCGTCCAGGGAGACCCTGATCGAGGTGACCACCTCGCCCGGGGGAGGGGGGAGGGGACGCCGCGCCGGGCTCCCGGCCCCGCCGGCCCGCTCCGGCGTCTCCAGCGGCTCCGGCGCCCCGGGCGCGTCCAGCACCTCCAGCTCGGAGCGGCCGGCGGCGTTCCACACCAGCACCACGCGCCGGCCGTCGGCGGTCAGCGCGAACATGTCCAGTTCGGCGTCCGGGCGTTCGGCGAGCACGACCGGGCGGCCGTCACCGGCGACGGCCAGCAGCGCGGCGCGGTCCCGCCCCGCGTCCGACAGCAGGTAGGCCGTCTCGCCGCCGGGGGACAGGACGCCGTAGCCGGTGGAGCCGGGCAGGTCCGCCAGCAGCGGCCGCTCGCCTCCCGGGCCGGTGGCCTCCGGCGACAGCTCCCTGACGTACATCCGCCGGACCCCGCGCGGCCCCCGCCGCAGCAGCACCCGGGCGTGGTCGCGGCTGACCGCCTCCGGGTGCAGCAGGGGCCCGCGGGCCACCGTCTCCCGGCCTCCGGTCGCCGCGTCGACCAGCAGCGCCTCGGCCGTTCCGGACGCCGCGACCTCGGCGGCCAGCAGCAGGTCGCCGCGGCCGGTCCAGTGGACGAACCACGCCGACCCGCCCTCCGGCGCGGCCAGCGGGCGCAGGTCGCCGCCGTCCGGCCGGACGGTCCAGACCTGCGTGTGCTCGCCGCCGCCCGGCGTGAGCAGGACGGCCAGCCGTTCCCCGGACGGCGACCAGCTCACCTCCGCGACCGGCTCCGGTCCCGTGGCGACCGGCCGCGCCCGCCCGCCCCGCCGCAGCGGCCTGACCCAGACCCGCGGCACGCCGTCCCGGTCGCTGACGTACGCGACCGCGCCGCGGTCGGGGGCGAGCGCCGGCGCCCGGCAGCTCCAGGCGCCGAGCGCCGCATCCCCGGCGGATTTCGCGGCGGACTTCACGGCGGGCATCCCGACGGACTCCCCGGGGGGCGGAGTCCGCACACCGAGGGCTTCCGCCGCCATCACACTCCCTGCGCCTGCAACCACATCTCCAGAAGCCCGAGCTGCCACAGCATGTTGACCCCCGTCGTGGTGCGGCTGGTCTCCCTGTTCTCCAGCAGCCCCTCGACGTACGCCTTGTCGAACAGGCCCCGATCCCGGGCGGCGGGCGCGGTGAGCGCGTCGCGCACCAGGTCGAGGAACGGCCCGTCGATGTGCCGGATGGCGGGCACCGGGAAGTAGCCCTTGGGCCGGTCGACCACCTCGCGCGGCAGAAGCGCGCGGGAGGCCTCCTTGAGGATCCCCTTGCCGCCCCCGACGAGCTTCAGCTCCGGCGGGCACGCCGCGGCCAGCTCGACCAGTTCGTGGTCGAGGAACGGGGTGCGCCCCTCCAGCCCGTGGGCCATGGTCATGTTGTCCACCCGCTTGACCGGGTCGTCGGGCAGCATCAGCCGCGTCTCCAGGCGCAGCACCGCGTCCAGCGCGGTCTCCGCGCCCGGACGGCCGAGGTGGCGGCGGATGACCTCCCCGCTCACGTCCTCGTCGACGAGGTGCTCGGGAGCCACGATCCCCGCCAGGTCCTCGTGCGGGTGGTCGAAGAACTCCCTGGCGTACGTCGCGAACGCCTCCTCACGGGGCACGGCGGCGAGCGGCGGGAACCAGCGGTATCCGGCGAACACCTCGTCGGCGCCCTGCCCGGACTGCACGACCCTGACGTGCCTGGCCACCTCCTGCGACAGCAGGTGGAAGGCGACGCAGTCGTGGCTGACCATCGGCTCGCTCATCGCCCGCACCGCGTCCGGCAGGCCCGACAGCAGCCGGGAGTCCTCGATGAGGATGCGGTGGTGGTCGGTGCCGAAATGGTCGGCGACCAGGTCGGAGTAGCGGAACTCGTCCCCCGAGTCGCCCCCCGCCGCGTGGAACCCGATGCTGAACGTCGACAGGTCCCGCTGGCCCTCCTCGGCGAGCATCGCGACGATGACGCTGGAGTCGAGGCCGCCCGACAGCAGCACGCCGACGGGCACGTCCGCGACCATCCGCCGCCGTACGGCCGCCCGCAACCGGTCGTGCACGGCGTCGCGCCAGTCGGCGGCGTCCATCGCCTCGTGCTCCGGCAGCCGGGTGAACGGCGGGTCCCAGTAGACGGTGTCGCGGGAGGAGCCGTCCGCCTCGACCGTGCGGACGGTGGCCGGGGGCAGCTTCCGCACGCCCGCGAGGATCGTGCGCTCGCCCGGCACCAGCGAGTGGAAGGTCATGTAGTGGTGCAGCGCGACCGGGTCGATGTCCGTGTCGACCTCGCCCCCGGCCAGCAGCGCGGGCAGGGTCGAGGCGAAGCGCAGCCGGTCGCCGTTCCCCGACACGTACAACGGCTTGATGCCCAGGCGGTCGCGGGCGAGCGTCAGCCGCCCGGTCTCCTGCTCGAACACGGCGAAGGCGAACATCCCGGCGAACCGGCGCACGCAGTCGGCTCCCCACCGGTGGAACGCCTTGACCAGCACCTCCGTGTCGGAGGTGGAGAAGAAGCGGTAGCCGTCGCCCCGCAGCTCCTCACGCAGCTCACGGTAGTTGTACAGGCAGCCGTTGAAGACCGCCGTCAGCCCGAGGGCGGGGTCGGCCATCGGCTGCGCGGCCTTGTCCGAAAGGTCGATGATCTTCAGGCGCCGATGGCCGAGGGCGACCGGCCCCCACTCCCACAGCCCCGAGCCGTCCGGGCCGCGCTCGTGCATGGCGTCGGTCATCCTGCCCACCACGCCGATGTCCGCCGGCCGCCCGTCGAAGCGGATCTCACCGCTCAGTCCGCACACGCTCCTACCTCCCGGCCGCCGCGGCGCACGGGCTCGCGGGTCTGGTTCGGGGCCCGGTTCGGGACCTGGTCTCGGCCAGGACGAGGTCCACCACGTCGGTCAGGCGGCCGGCCCGCCGGAACGCCTCGCGCTGCCGCGCGGCGGAGCCGCCGCGGTCCAGCGCCTCGGCGGCGAGCGAGCTGACCAGCGCCCAGTCGCCGTACGCCTCGAGCTGCGGCCGCAGGCCCTCCAGCAGCCGGCTCACCACGGTGCGGGCGGGCTTCGGGACGCCCTCGACGGGGTCGACCAGCTCGCCGTCCAGGCCGGACCGCGCCGCCCGCCACGAGGCGGCCCGGACCAGCTCCGGGCGTACGGTGCCGGGGTCCAGGGGAGTGGGCGCACCGGTGGTGAGGGCGTGGAGCTCCCGGGTGACCAGCGCGCGGAACAGCCCGGCGATCAGCACGATGTCGTCGATCCGGGGGCAGGAGTCGCACAACCGCAACTCCACGGTCGGCACGTGCGCCGAGGGCCGGACGTCGAAGTAGAGCATCCCGGGATCGCTGATGACCCCCGACCTGACCAGCTCCCTCACCATCGCGTCGTACTCGTCGGCCGACTCGAACCGCTCCGCCGGGCCGGCCGTGGGCCAGCGCTGCCACACCATCGACCGGAAGCTCGCGTAGCCGGTGTCGGCGCCCATCCAGTACGGCGAGCTGCAGCTCAGGGCCAGCAGGGGAGGCAGCCACGGGCCGAGCCGGTGGGTGACGGCCACGGCGAGGTCCCGGTCGCGCACCTCGGCGTGCACCTGCGTGCCGCAGATGAGCTGCTCGCGGGCGAGCACCTGGTAGTCGTCCAGCATCTGCTCGTAGCGCGGGTCGGGGGAGATCTTCATCGCCTCCGGGTCCAGCAGCGGGACGGTCCCGGCCGCCGCGATGCCGAGGCCGAGCCCCTCCGCCGCCGCGACCGCGTCGGCGCGCAGCCCGGTCAGCTCCCCGGCGAGGTCCTCCAGCCGGATCCGCGGCGTCGTCCCGGTCTCCAGGACCGACCGCTGCAGTTCCTGGGTGAAATGGTCGGATCGCAACTGCTGGAGCAGCAGGCCGGCTCGGGGAACGAGCTGCCGGGTCGCGAGGTCCACGATGTGGAACTCCTCCTCGACGCCGACCGCCATGTCCTCTGCGAAATCCGTCATGTGGCCGCTCCCCGCCCGTCACGAATCATTTCGTCTCTTCTGCCCCGAAAGTCGGCTTACGCACGTCATCGGCTCAGGAGGGTGATGAAAGTTACAGGCAGTCACCAAACGGTGCGGACTTCGCACGCAGCTCACCGGGTTGGTCGCCGCGGCCGTTGTGGCGGGCCCTTGACCCGGCACCGGCCCGCCGCCAGGATCACGGCGTTCCGAGCCCCGACCGTGAGCGCAGGGAGTCCGATGACCGGCCGCGCATTCTCCGTCCGAGGTCGCATCCGGCGCCTCCGGCGCCGCATCTGGACCGCCGCCGTCGCCGCGGTGCTGCTGACCGCCTGGCCCGCCGCGTCCCCGGCGGGCGCCGTCGGCGACCCGCCCGCGCCGGTGACCGGCAACGCCACCTACTTCGACGCCCTAGGCTCGCCGTACGGCGGCTGCGGGATGCCGCAGTCCCAGCTCGACTCGCAGGACTTCGTCGCCCTCAACGTGTACGACACCCCCGGCGACTACAACTTCTACCCCCGGCCGCTGACCGGCGCCAACGCGTCCAAGACCGGGTTGTGGAACAACGGGCTGAACTGCGGCCGCTTCGTCCAGGTGCAGATCTCGGACTTCTGCACCGGCGTCAACGACGGCGGGCAGAACTCGCAGTTCTGCCGGAACGGCTCGTGGGTCTCCGACGCCTACAACGGCGCCACGCTGACCATGATCGTCGCCGACAGCTGCGGCGACTCCAACGGCTGGTGCCGCGACGACCGCTACCACCTCGACCTGTCGAAGCCCTCGCTCAACAGGTTCGTGAAGAACGGCGCGCCGGTCGGGGACATGTACCCGAACCACTGGAACAACCGCCACGTCACCTGGTCGTTCATCCCGGCGCCGAACTACTCGGGCGACATCCGCATCGGGTTCCTCAAGGGCTCCCAGGCGTACTGGACCGCGATCGCGATCTCCCACCTGCCCAACGGCATCCACGGGGTGGAGTACTACGCCGACGGCGCCTGGCAGCCGGCCCAGATGAACTCCGACATGGGCCAGTCGTACCTCATCAGCGGGACCAGCAAGGGCGCGACGCGGTTCCAGATCCGCGTGCGCGACGCGGCCGACCAGCCGCTGAACGGCGGCCGCGTCTACAGCTTCGGCCTGCCCTCGTCGTGCGGCACGCAGTGCGCCGCCGACTACACCGAGGCGAGCTACACCACGACCACGACGTCGCCCAGCGCGTCCCCCTCGTCGTCCCCCTCGGTGTCTCCGTCCTCCTCCCCGTCGGTCTCACCCTCCGCTTCCCCCTCGGCGTCTCCCTCGACGTCTCCGTCCGCCTCCCCGTCGGCGAGCCCGTCCGGGAACCCGGGGACGTGCCAGGTGAGCTACCAGGTGGCCAGTTCGTGGCAGGGGGGCTTCACCGCGAACGTCACGGTCAAGAACACCGGCACGACGACCTGGGCGGACTGGACGGTCGGCTGGACCATGCCGGCCGGAGTGGGCCTCGTCAGCGGCTGGAGCGCGACCGTGACCGCCAGCGGGTCCCGCTGGACGGCGCGGGCTCCCTCCTGGGGCAAGACCCTCGCGCCCGGCGCGTCGGCGAGCTTCGGCTTCCAGGCGTCCGGATCCTCCTCGCCGGGGCCGACCGCCATCACCTGTCCCTGATCTCCGGTTCCTGATCTCCCACCGGGGACCTTCCGAAGGGCGGAAGGTCCCGGGAGACAGGGACCAGCGGCCCTGCCCGGGGCGGCGCGCGGACGGTGGGATGAGGACAGGCACGAAGGAGGAGCCATGTCCGAACCCGTCGTCGTGGGCACCGACGGCTCGCGCGCCGCGGCCGCCGCGGTGGAGTGGGCCGCGGGAGACGCCGCGCGCAGGGGCCTGTCGCTGCGGATCGTCCACGCCGTGGACCGCCTGCCGTACGAGATCGCCCGCTATCCCATCCCCATCGAGGACCAGCTCGACCGGGCCGGCCGGCGGATCCTGGAGGAGGCCGCGCAGTCCGTACGCGAGATCCATCCCGCCGTCCGCGTCGTCCCCGACCTCGTCGAGGGGGACCCGTCGAGGATGCTGCGGCGGGAGGCCGCCGGGGCGGCGGAGATCGTCGTCGGCAACCGGGGCCACGGCGGTTTCGCCGGAATGCTGCTCGGCTCGGTGAGCATGCACCTCGCCGGTCAGGTCGACGTCCCCGTCGTGGTCGTACGCCAGGGGCTGCGGGTGCCGCACGGACTGGTCGTCGCCGGCGTCGACGGCTCGGCCGAGGCGGAGGCCGCGCTGACCTACGCGTCGGAGCAGGCGCGGCTGCGCGGCTGCCGCCTGCTCGTCCTCTACGCGTGGCAGCTTCCGGTGCACACGTTCGCGCCCGAGATCACCTACGACGTCGACGAGGTGCGCAGGGCCCAGGAGGACTACGTGGCGGAGATGCTGACGGCCCACCGGGAGCGCTACCCCGAGCTGGACGCCGAGATGCGGGCCGTCTGCGCGCACCCGGTGCCCGCCCTGGTGGAGGCCGGGGAGAAGGCGGACCTGCTCGTCGTCGGCTCCCGGGGCCACGGCGCGGTCGGCTCGGCGGTGCTCGGCTCGGTCAGCCGGGCCGTCCTGCACCACGCGCACTGCCCCGTCGCGGTGGTGCGCCCGCCCCGCCGGTCCTGAAGTGTGAGTTTAAGGTTTCGCGCCAGAATCGGAGGACCCATCCGGGAAAGTCTCACAGGGCGGTTCAATGAGACGATTCAAGGAGGAATCACCGGCCGAGACAAGGGATCCTTCGTGACCGAGAACGACATCGCCGGCTTCGTGACCGGCCTGCCGGGCGTCGTCGCCTTCACCGCCGCCGAGGGCACCGGGGCCCCCCGGGCGGCGTGGGGGGACACCTTCTTCTTCTACGATCCCGACGACGACCCGTCCGCCCGGCAGATGCCCTTCGCCACGATCGTGGTCAAGGACTACGAGGGGTTCGACACCGCCTCCGGCCTCGACCGGCCCGGGGTGTTCCGGCTGAACATCGCCGTCGGCCGCGCCGGCTTCGAGGAACTGCTCGGCTATCCCCCGGCCGCGCACGCCGGACGGCACGAGACGGTGGACTACCGCGCGCTCGACCGGATCCTGCCGCATCCGGTGTACGCGGCCCAGTCCTGGGTCTGCGTGCTCAACCCCGGCGAGGCCACCGCGCCCCGGGTGCCCGCCCTTCTGACCGCCGCGCACGCCCGCGCGGCCGCCCGTCACCGGCCGCGCGGCTGACGGCCCGCAGGCGTCGTCAGGGCCGTCGTCAGGGCCGTCGTGAGGGCCGTCGTGAGGGGCGTCGTCAGGCCCGGGGGAGGGCGATCGAGGTGGCGAGGTGGCCGTCGCGCACCGTCCACCGGCCCCGCAGCACAGGCGTGCCGACGGCCGGGTCGGTGACCAGAAGGCGGGCGCTGAATTCGCCCGAGGGGTCGATGTCCACCACCGCCTCGGCGAAGTCGAGCCATCTGCGGGTCAGCGGAAACCAGACCTTGTAGACCGACTCCTTGGCACTGAACAGGATGGCGTCCCAGCACACCGCGTCGTCCGCGTCGCGCAGCGCCGTGAGCGCGGCGATCTCCGCCGGGGCGGCGACCCGGGGGAGGACGCCCTCGGGGAGGTGCTCGTGCGGCTCGGCGTCGATGCCGACCGCCAGCGCCGCCTCCGCCGGGGCCACCGCCGCCGCACGGAACCCCGAGCAGTGCGTGATGCTGCCGACCACGCCGTCCGGCCAGACCGGCGCGCCCCGCTCACCGCGCGGGATCGCGACGGGCGCCACGCCGATCGCGGCGAGCGCGCGCCTGGCGCAGTGGCGCCCGGTGACGAACTCCCGCCGCCGCCGGTCGGCGACCCGCTCGACGAGCGGCCGCTCCTCGGGGAAGAGGGTCTCCTCCGGGACGTCGCCGAACTCCTCCGCCGACGCGACCCACGGCGGCAGGATCTCAGCGATCACCGGGCCGCCCCGGCGAGCACCAGACGCGGGCGCGCCGGCCCCGCCGGGCGACCGCGCCACTCGCGTGGATAGCCCAGCGAGACCTCCTCGAAGCGTACGCCGTCGTGCCAGGTCGTCCGGGGGATGTGCAGGTGACCGTAGACCACGGCGGCGGCCCGGTAGCGCACATGCCAGTCGGCGGTGCGCTCGGTGCCGCACCACAGCGCGAACTCGGGATACCGCAGGATCCGGGTCGGCTCCCGGACCAGCGGGAAGTGGTTGACCAGCACGACCGGGCCGCCGACGCCGGCGAGGCGGCGCTCGGTCTCGGCCAGACGCGCCTCGCACCAGGCGTCGCGGGTGGGGTGCGGATCGGGGTGCAGGAGGTATTCGTCGGTGCACACGACGCCGGCCTCGTAGGCCCGTGCCAGGGCCGTCTCCTTGGTCGCGGTGCCGTCGGGACGGAAGGTGTAGTCGTAGAGGAGGAACAGCGGGGCCACCGTGACCGGCCCGTCCTCGCTCTCCCACACCGCGTACGGATCCTCGGGCGTGAGCACCCCGAGGTCACGGCAGATCTGGACAAGGCGCTCGTATCGGGCGACGCCCCGCAGCTGCACCGGGTCGGTCGGGGTGGTCCACAGTTCGTGGTTGCCGGGAGCCCAGACGACTCTCGCGAACCGCCGCGCCAGCGTGGCCAGCGCCCACTCGATGTCGGCCGGGGTCTCCGCCACGTCGCCGGCCACGACGAGCCAGTCGCCGTCGGACTCCGGACGGAGGTTCTCGACGATCTCGCGGTTCTCGTCGTGGGCGACGTGCAGATCGCTGATGGCGTACAAGCCCGTCACGTTGCCGAGTCCTCCCACCGCCCGCCGGCTCCCCTGGACAGGAGGGTACATATCGGCGGAGGGGCAGGGGAAGAACGATCAACCCCTACGCGTCCGGTAATGGCTCGCCCCCACGGAGATCGCGAGGCAGGCGAAGATCACCACCAGTGACAGCCAGACGGGGATCGCGTAGAGGTCGGCCAGGAGCATCTTCGCCCCCACGAACACGAGGATCGCGGCGAGGCCGTACCTGAGGTAGCCGAACCGGTGCATCGCCCCGGCCAGCAGGAAGTACATCGCCCGCAGCCCGAGGATCGCGAACGCGTTGGAGGTGAAGACGAGGAACGGCTCGGAGGTGACCGCGAAGATGGCGGGGATCGAGTCGACGGCGAAGACGATGTCGGTGGTCTCGACGGCGACCAGCACGGCCAGCAGCGGCGTGGCGGCCCACCGGCCGTCCTGCCGGACGAGGAACCGCGACCCCTGGAAGGCGTCGGTGACGGGCATCACCCGCCGCATGGCGCGCAGCACGGGGTTGCGCTCGGGATGCACCTCGATCGCGGCGTGCCTGGCCATCTTCACGCCCGTGTAGAGCAGGAAGGCGCCGAAGACGTACAGGATCCAGTGGAAGCGGCCGAGCAGCACGGCGCCCGCGCCGATGAACAGCGCGCGGAAGACCAGCGCGCCCAGCACGCCGAAGAACAGCACGCGATGCTCCAGTTCGCGGGGGACCGCGAAGAAGGAGAACAGCAGCGCGAACACGAACACGTTGTCGACGGCCAGCGACTTCTCGATCAGGTAACCGGCCAGGTACTCGCCACCGGCCCCGGGCCCCCAGGTCAGCCAGACGATGGCGCCGAAGCCGAGGCCGAGGACGATCCACACGCCCGACCAGGCCAGCGCCTCGCGGAACCGCACGACATGGGCGCTGCGATGGGCATAGAGATCGACGGCCAGCATGACGAGGATGACCGCCAGAACGGCGGCCCAGGCCCACAGAGGAACGGACATACGTCAACCCCCACAACCGCGCACGGCGGAATCGGCAGGTCGACGGTCTCCCCGTGCCACCGGATACGGTGACCCCCGCGCCGGGACGCCTCAGGTCGGCGGCCGTGATGACGACGCTGCGGGAAGCCGGGTACTCCCCCTCGAACTACGCCCGATTATTCGGGAAACCGGGTCGATACGTCAAAGCGGCGGCCGGGCACGCCCGGCACCGAGCCACGGCCGGGCGGGCGGCGGCCTACAGGGACCAGTCGATGACCGGCCCCGCGGGCACGATGCGCAGCGGATTGATCTTGGGATGGGTGCCGTAGTAGTGGCGCTTGATGTGGTCGAAGTCCGTCGTGCCGCCGAACGCGGGGCCGGCGTAGAGGTCGCGGGCGTAACGCCAGAGGTTGGGGTGGTCGGACAGACGGCGGATGTTGGCCTTGAAGTGGGTCACGTAGACGGTGTCGAAGCGGACGAGCGTGACCCACAGGCGCACGTCGGCCTCGGTGATCCGGTCGCCGAACAGGTAGCGGCGGCCGGCCAGCCGCTCGTCGAGTTCGCCGAGCGCCGCGAAGAGCGCCGTGACCGCCGAGTCGTACGCCTCCTGGCTCTCGGCGAAGCCGCACTTGTACACGCCGTTGTTGACGTCGGCGTACACGCGCTCGTTGAGCGCGTCGATCTCCGCCCGCAGGTCCTCGGGGTAGAGATCGACACCCGGCCGGGCCCATCGGCCGAACGCCTGGCCCAGGTCGAGGCTGATGTCGGGGAAGTTGTTGCTGACGATCCGCCCGGTGCAGCGGTCCCACAGCACCGGGACCGACACGTGGCCGTCGTAGCCGGGCTCGGTCGCCTCGTACGCCTCCCGGAGCAGGGTGAACCCGTTGAGCTCATCGGGCCCGTGCCCCGGGCCCTCGCGGAACGCCCAGCCGCGCCCGTCGCGCACGGGGTCGACGACGGACATCGAGACGACGTCCTCCAGCCCGAGAAGCGCGCGCACGATCACCGAGCGGTGCGCCCACGGGCAGGCCAGCGAGACGTACAGATGGTAGCGGCCGGGCTCGGCGGGAAAGGCGCCGTCGCCGTCGGCCGTGACGCGGTCGCGGAACCGGTAGAGCGGCCGCGCGAACGACCCGTCCGGCCTGGTGGCCGCCTTCACCGTGTAGTCACCGTAGGCCGCGAAGTCCACCGGACCCGCGACGGGAGCCGTGGTCGTCACGCGCGCACCGTCCTCTCGCCTGTGTGAGTCCGACCTGTGGGTCGCGACTCCGACGAGAGTAACCGGCGCCTGTGACAACCACGCACCCGCGCTCCGTTGGCTCGGAGTGTCGGCTCGGAGTGCCGGCTCAGTGCGCCGGCGTGCGGAAGCCGCCGGGCCGCTCGCGCTCCATCATGCCGAACCGCATGGTGGCGAGGCCGAACAGCAGGATGAGCGCGCCCACGACCACGTTGCTGATGATCGTGGAGGTGGTCGCCATGCCTCCCCGGATGACCCAGGGGGCGATGATGGTCCAGATGCCGAGCAGCGGGGCGACCCAGGAGATTCCGTAGGTGCGCCCGAACGCCGAGCTGTAACCCATCGCCAGGAGTGCCACGGCGAGACCGGTGACGAGGTTGTTCACCGCGAGCGGAGTCCGCGTGCCGCTGAATCCGACGATCCAGGGTGACAACGCCAGATACAGCCCGCTCAGGAGCGTCAGACCATCGGCCAGCTGCGCGGCGGGATTCGCCGCGGCGGCCTCGTATCGGGCCCGCATCTGCATGATGTCGGGATGCGTCCCGATGTCGGCACCGTGTGTCATGCCTCACACCACCCTTCAAAGGCGTGTGCTGTAGTCCTTATTTCTAGCGTACGCCCGTTTCGTCCCCTTTTCCCGGTTTGGTGACTGAGTGTCGGCCAGGACGCGTTTAGCCCCTCCACCAGCGGAAAGAGGGGTGGTCGTCAGCTCTGCGACCGAGAGGGGTAACCACATGGGTACGGAGGACAAGTTCCGTAACAAGTCGGAAGAGATCACCGGTAAGGCCAAGGAGGGGCTCGGCAAGGTCACCGACGACGAGCGCCTCGAGGCCGAGGGTCAGGCCGACCAGTCGAAGAGCCACATCAAGCAGGCGGGCGAGAAGGTGAAGGACGCGGCCGGCAAGGTCAAGGACGCCTTCAAGGACTGACCCGCGCGATCGTGCGTGAGGTGACGGGGCGCCGGGCCCTCCGGGGGGAGGGGCCGCGGCCGTCACCGGTGCGGGGACGAGGGTGATCACGCTGAGCCGGGGCGACGCCACCGGCGCTCTCGTCCCCCGTGCGCGGGGTTCTCCTGTGGGGGCCCTGCGACATCCCCTGAGATCCGTCCGGATCTCCTGAGATCATCCCCGCGAGATCGCTGTGAGAACCTCGGGGAACGCCCGCGTGAAGTCGCCGCGGGGGGCCGGGGGTAACTGTCGATCGGATCCCCGGACGCCGGGGGCGCCGGGGCTTCGGCCCGGATCGGTGGGCCGGTCAGGCCGGGATCAGGCCGCGTGTGGCAGCGTGACGCGGAAGGACGACGTCACGAGCGCATGGATGAGACGCACGAGCAGCGCCTCCAGGACCATGAGGGCCGCACGGGAGAGAACGGCGGCAAGGAACTCAGTCACTTCGCACCTCGGTAGGACAAATCGGCTTCTATGGAAGACTGACGCATAAACCTCCCAAACGGGCGTAGTTAAGGTTACCGTTTGGTGAACAGCGGGTGACCGTTCCGGATACTTCCCTGATCACGCGCCCAGGGCGCGACCGCACGGGCACCTGTTGGTCGTGCCCGTGCGGCGTCTGCCGGCCGTGCGGCCCCGTCCGTGCCGTCCTGTCCGTGGCGTCCTGTCCGTGGCGGTTGGTCCTGGACGGGCTCCTCGGCCGGCTCTGTGTGATGAGCCCTGTGAGCCCTGTGTGAGCCCTGTGTGAGCCCTGTGCGGCCCTGTGTGAGCCCTGTGTGAGCCCTGTGCGGCCCTGTGTGGGCCCTGTGCGGGCGCGCCCCTGGCGGCGGCTACTTGGTGGTGGCCCTGGCGCGCCGGGCGGCGCCGGCGGCCGGTGCCTTCGTCTCGCCCTTCGCCGCGGCCCGCCTCCCCGTGACCTGCTTGGCGGCTTCCGGCGTGGTCTCCATGGCGCCCGCGCCGGGCATTCCCGGCGTGGTCGCCCCAGGTGTGGGCATGGGCGTGGCCGCTCCCCGGGTGTCCTTCTGCTGCGGTCCGCCGAGCGGTGACCAGCGCTGCTCACGCGACCTGGCCCGCTGGGCGATCATGGTCCCCGCGCCGATGGCCGCCGCCACCGGCCACTCCAGGATGCCGAGGACCGCGAGCGCGCCGAGACCGCCGTAGTACATGATGCGCTCCGGTGGAGGCAGGAAGGTCCGGGCGACGTCCATGGCGTGCCCGACCTCCCGTCCGCTGATGTGCGGCATGCCGACGTGCGGCAGGTGCATCTCGGGCGCGCGAAGCTGGAGGCGCATGAACGGCAGGTCCAGGTCCAGTCGCGGCGGGTGCGCCTCCTCGGCCCCCGGGCCCATGGACGGGGCGGGTGCAGGCGGCGCGGGTGCGGGTGTGGGCGGCGTGGGCGTCGTCGTGCGGGCACGGGATGTCCGGGCCCGGGTGGTCGTCGTGCCTCCGGCCGTCGGGCCCGGTGTCGCCTCGGTCGTGGTCATGGATCCTCCTCCGTGATCCTTCCCGATGGTTCTCCGCGACGAAATGTCTCCGATCGCGGACGACCCGCGGGAACGTCACTACGAAAATGACCTTTCTATCCTCTATCGTGCCTACTGGGGTTGCTGGTGTTGATAGCGACAATTTGCCCACTTTTGCCGCTGCTTTCGTCTCCGTACGCCCCACGCGCGAGGACAGCGGGCATGACACGGACAGTGATCTTGCGGTTCGGTGCGGCCGCGGGCCGCGGCCCCGTCACCAGGTCTGCTCGCCGGCGCGCACGAGGATCTCGTTGACGGCGACTCGACGGTCCCGGGTGACGATGTAGGAGACCGCGTCGGCGATGTCCTCCGGATGCAGCAACTCGATGTTCTCGATCTGGCGCTCCACGGCCTGTCGCACGCCGTCGCGGAGGTGGGAGCTCAGCTCGGTGTCCACCGTGCCGGGCTCGACCACGCTCACCCGGAGGCCCTTCCGCACGACCTCCTGCCGCAGGGCCTCGGTGAACCCGTTGACGCCGAACTTCGTCAGGTTGTAGACGGCCGTCCCGGGCCGGGCGACCCTGCCCCCCGTGGAACTGATGTTGACCAGGTCCGCGACCTTCCGCGGGGAGTCCTCCGCGGCGCGGAGGAGGTGCGGCAGGGCGGCATGGGTGGTGTACAGCAGGCCCTGGACGTTGACCGCGAGCATGTGATCCCACTCCTCGAGCGGGGATTCCGCGGCCTGCCCCATGCCCATGAAACCGGCGTTGTTGACGAGCGTGTCCAGGCGGCCGAGCTCGGTCACCACGCTTTCCACCGCCGCCGCGGCCTGTCGCCGGTCGGTGATGTCGGCCTGCACGACGAGCGCGGTGCCGCCGTCGGCCCGGACCTTGTCCGCGACCTCCTCCAGCCTGCCGCGCCGCCGCCCGAGGACGGCGACCGCCGCGCCCTCCGCGGCGAGGCCGCGGGCGGTCGCCTCGCCGATGCCGCTGCCGGCGCCGGTCACCAGCGCCACGGTGTTCCGCAGTCGTCCGGTCATGGTGTTCTCCTCCGATGTCGTCGTGGTCGTGGCCTTCGCGGGCCCCTGGGCTGTGGCCGTCCGCGGCTGCGGACCTCGAAGGGCCCGGTGAGTGTGTCGGCGCCGTGCCGCCTGCTGTGGAAAGTGCTTCCTGCACGGGTCTGCCGGAGTTCATCACCACGTCGGCGGGGGTGGGGAGCGGCCCCTGGCGTCCGGCGGCGGACGGCCCGATCACTCGCGGGGAGGCCCGGAGCCGCGGTAGCCTTTTATCCGGAACCGGTTCCGGTTGTAACCGTATCCGGAACCGGTTCCGGATACAAGCTGGAGAGAAAGGGCGGGGATTGGCCGACGATGGCGAGGACGGCTCCGTACGGCGGCACCGGCCGCTGCGGGCCGACGCGAAGCGCAACGAAGACCGTCTGCTCAGGGCCGCGGCAGTCGTCCTGGCCCGCGATGGAGCCGACGCCTCGGTCAAGGACGTCGCGCGCGAGGCCGGCGTGGGTGTGGGCACGCTCTACCGCCGGTTCCCGTCCAAGGAACTGCTGATCGAGGCGGTGCACCGGCATGAGGTGCGGCTCCTGTGCGAGGCGGCGCCCGAGCTCGCGGCCTCGCTGCCCCCGGTGGACGCGCTACGTGCCTGGATGGAGCGCTTCATCGACTTCATGGCCACCAAGCACGGCATGGCCGACGCCCTCCGTGTGGTGCTGACCGACGACAGCGAGCGGCTGCAGACCCGCGCCGACCTCGCCGAAGCGGTGGATCGCCTTCTCGCTGCCGGGAGGAGCCACGGGGCCGTGCGAGAACAGGCGAAGCCCCAGGACGTCCTGATGGCGCTCGGCGGCATCAGCTACATGGCGGGCGCCGAGCAGGAACCCGCCCTCGCCACAAGGCTCATCGACCTGCTCCTGCACGGCATCGTGACGAGCTGAACGGCGCCCGGCCCGCGACGCCGGTGTGCCCGCCGTGGCCGAGGCCCTGGCCGGCGCCGGCTCGGAGGAACGTGGCACTAACGGTCGAGGACGTGCAGCGCGCGGGAGCCGGTGCTGAGCGGCTCCGGCCCCTCCTCGCCGCACACGACCACGTCGGCCACCCGGGCGCCGAAGAGGTCGGGCAGGTAGACGGCGGGCTCCAGGCAGACGGTCATCCCGGCCTCGAACCTCTCCCCGGCCGCCAGCCAGGGCCCCTCCACCGGGCTCAGCCCGATGCCCCGGCCGGCCCCGGCGGCGGCGTAGTCGCCGTAGCCGCTGCCGTAGATGACCTCGCCGGCGACCGTCGCGGCCTCGGCGCACGCCACTCCGGGGCGTACGAGGTCGACGGCGGCCCGCTGAGCGGCGAGGACGACCGAGTACATGGCGTCGAAGTCCTCCGGCGGCTCGGCGACCGCGAAGACCCGGGCGACCTCGGCGCAGTAGCCGTTCCAGCGCCCGCCGACCGAGACGAGCAGCGCGTCACCGGGGTTGATCACCCGCTCGCACGGCCGGTGACGCGCCTCGGCGGAGTGCTCGCCCGCCGCGACGAGCACGGAGGGCGTCCCCTCACAACCCGTCTCGGCGAGCATCGCCCGCAGCCTGCGGGCCATCGCCAGCTCGGTGGCGCCGAACCAGGCCAGCTCGCGGGCCGCGAGCAGCACGGCGTCGGCCACCGCGGCGGCGTGCCGCATCGCGGTCACCTCGTCGGCCCGCTTGCGCAGGCGGAGCGGCGCGAGCACGGCCGAGGCCAGCACGAGCTCCGCGTCCAGGCGCAGCGCGAACAGTTCGGCGGCGTGCATCTGCGGGTCCACTGCCACGCGGCGTGCCGCCGGGGGCACGAGGGCCGCCGCCTGCGCGGGGTCGCCCGCCGGGGTGGGCGGCCCGTCGAGCGCCATGACGAGATAGCCCGCCTCCGCGAGCCCCGCCGAGCGGGCGCGCAGATACCGGAAGTCCGGCGAGGGCCGCAGCACGAGGGCGTCGATACCCGCATCGGCCATCCCGGCACGTACGTCCTCCAGCATGAGGGGGTCGATCATGACAGGGAGGACGGCTCCGGCTCGTGCAGCCAGCAGGCCACCGGCCCGAAGTCCGGCTCCCGCTCCCGGCACACGTCCATGGCGAGCGGGCAGCGGGGGTGGAACCGGCAGCCCACCGGGGGATCGGCGGGGTCGGGCACGTCTCCGGGCAGTTCGGCGGGCAGCACCCCGGCGCCGTCGGGGGAAGGGATCGCGGCGAGCAGCGCCCGCGTGTACGGGTGCCTGGGGTCGGCCCACACCTCCGCGGTCGGCCCGGTCTCCACGACCTTGCCGAGGTACATGACCGCGATCCGGTCGGCGATCAGCCGCACGACGGACAGGTCGTGGCTGATGAACAGCAGGCCCGCGCCGGACTCCACGGCGAGGTCGCGCATCAGCCGGGCCACCTGCGCCTGGGCGGAGGCGTCCAGCGCGGAGATGGGCTCGTCCCCGATCAGCAGCGACGGCCGGGCGGCGAGCGCCCGCGCGATGGCGACGCGCTGCCGCTGCCCTCCGGAGAACTCGTGCGGGTATCGGCCGGCGAACGCGCGCGGCAGCCCGACCCGTTCGAGCAGGTCGGCGGGGCTGGTCGCGGTGTCGCCCGCCGTACGCAGTCCGTCGGCGATCTGCGCGCCCACGCGGCGGCGCGGGTTCAGCGAGGAGTACGGATCCTGAAACACCATCTGTACGCCGGTCAGCCCGGGGTCCCTGCGGCGCAGGCCGAGGGGCGTCACGGGGTGGCCGCCGACGAGGATCCGCCCGGAGGCCGCGCCGTGCAGCCCGCACACCGCCCGGGCCAGGGTGGACTTGCCGCACCCCGACTCGCCCACCAGGCCGACGACCTCGCCGGCGGCGACGTGCAGGCCGGCCCCGGCCACGGCCCGCACGACAGGGCGGCCCGGCGTGCGGTGCTCGACGACCAGGTCCTCCACGGACAGCAGGGGCCCAGTCAGAGGCATGGTCATGGCGAGTTCTCCCCAGGAGGCACGGGCAGGGCGTCGAGCAGCGAGCGGGTGTAGGGATGGCGCGGCTCCCGCAGCACCCGGCCGCGCGGGCCGGTCTCCACGACCAGCCCGTCCTTCATCACGCTCACCTCGTCGGCGACGGCCGACATCACACCGAGGTCGTGGGTGACGAGGAGGATGGCGAGGCCGAGGTCGTCGCACAGCCCGCGCAGCAGGCGGAGGATTCCCGCCTGCACGGTCACGTCGAGCGCGGTCGTCGGCTCGTCGGCGATGAGCACCTCGGGCTCGCAGGCCAGCGCGACGGCGATGGCGATCCGCTGCCGCATGCCGCCGGAGAACTGGTGCGGGTAGCGCTTCAGCGCCTCCTCGGGGCCCGGGATGCGCACCTTGGCGAGCAGGCCGGCGGCCCGCTCGCGCGCTTCCCTCCTGCCGATGCCCAGGTGGTGGCGCATGTGCTCGGTGAGCTGCCGCTCCACCGTCAGCATCGGGTGCAGGCTGGTCGCCGGGTCCTGGAAGACCATGGCGATCTTCGAGCCGCGCACCTCGTTGAGCTCGCGGGCGGGCATCTCCAGCAGGTCACGGCCGCCGAAGGCGATCCGTCCCGACGCGCGGGAGCCGTGGGGGAGCAGGCCGAGCACGGCGAGACCGGTCATGGTCTTGCCCGAGCCGCTCTCGCCGGCGAGGCCGTGCACGCGCCCCGCTTCCAGGGCCAGGTCGACGCCGTGCAGGACGTCGTGGCCGCCGATCGACACCCGTAGCCCCTCGACCGTCAGCGCGGCCGCCTGTGGTTCCGCCGTCACAGCGCACGCTCCTTGATCGCCCCGGCGGTACGCGGGTCGAGCGCGTCGCGCAGCGTGTCGCCGAGGAAGTTGAACGCGAGGACGACCGTCAGGATCGCGAGCCCGGGGAACGTCGCGACCCACCAGCTGTCGAAGACGTCCACTCCGGCGGCGACCATCGCACCCCACTCGGGCGACGGCGGCTTCGCGCCGAGCCCGAGGAACGAAAGGCCCGACAGCAACAGCAGCGCGGTCCCGATGTCGAGGGTGGCGAGCACCATGACGGGCCCGGTGACGTTCGGCAGCACGTCCACCCGCAGCGACCGCCAGGCGGAGAAGCCCAGCAGCCGCCCGCTGAGCACGAACTCCCGCTCCCGTACGCCGAGCACGAGGCCGCGGGTCACCCGGGCGTACGCCGGCCAGGCGACGACGAGCACGGCGAGCACCGCGTTGCCGAGGCTCGCGCCGAGGGCGGCGGCGACGACCATCGCGAGGATGACGGTGGGGAAGGCGAACACGAGGTCGGCCAGGCGCATGATCGTCTCGTCCACCCACCGGCCGAAGTATCCCGCGCAGGCGCCGAGCAGGCCGCCGACCACCACCGACAGCGCCACGAGCAGCAGCGTGAGCGGGATGGACACCCGCGCGCCGTACATGATCCGGCTGAGGACGTCGCGGCCGAGCTGGTCGGTGCCGAGCCAGTGGCCCGGGCCGGGCGGCGCGAGCCGGGGCAGCTCCTGGGCCAGCGGGTCGTGCGGCGCGAGCACCGGCGCGGCCAGCGCGACCACGATCCAGGCCAGCGCGACGACGGTGCCGACGACCGCCAGCGGCCGCCGCCACGCCTGCGGGAGCCGGCTCACGCGGCTGCGCGCGAACAGGCCGGCGCGCTTCATGAGACCCTCACCCTCGGGTCGATGACGCCGTACAGCACGTCGACGACCAGGTTGATGACGAGGTAGACCACGCCCACCACGAGACCGACGCCCATGACGGCGGGAAGGTCGAGGGTGGTGGCGCTCTTGTAGGCGTACTGGCCGACCCCGGGCCAGGCGAAGACGGCCTCCACCAGCACGGTGCCGGACAGCAGGCTGCCGAACGCCAGGCCGGCGACGGTGATGACGGGCACCAGCGCCGGGCGCAGGACGTAGCGGAACAGCACCACGCGGCCGGGCAGGCCCTTGGCGCGGGCGGCGCGCACGTAGTCCTGCCCGAGCACCTCCAGCACCGCCGAGCGGGTGAACCGCGTCAGCAGGCCGATCGTGTAGAGGGCCAGCACGAGCGCCGGCGCGGCCAGGTGGCCGACGGCCGAGGAAAGCGCGTCCCAGCGCCCCGACAGTAGGGCGTCGACCGTGTAGAGGCCGGTGACCTGCGGCGGCGGGGTCATCCCGGGATCGACCCGGCCGCTGCCCGGGGTGATCTGCAGCCGGAAGAAGAACACGTAGAACGCCACCAAGGCGAGCCAGAACGTCGGCACCGAGATGCCGACCAGGCTCAGCACCCGCAGCACGTGGTCGGACAGACGGTCGCGGCGCAGCGCCGCGACCACCCCGAATCCGACGCCGAGGACCAGCGAGACGAGGATGGCGGCGCCCGCCAGCTCCAGCGTGGCCGGCACGGACTCGGCGAGGTCGTCCAGCACCGGGCGGTGGCTCTGCTGGCTCGTCCCGAGGTCGCCGTGCAGCAGTCCTTCGAGGTGCATCAGGTATTGCTGCGGCAGCGGCCGGTCGAGTCCGTGGTCGGCGCGCCACTGGGCCACGATCGCCGGGTCGCCGACCGCCCGCTGGCCGAGGTTGGCCGCCACCGGGTCACCCGGCACCAGGTTGGTCAGCACGAAGGTGACCAGCGTGATCCCTACCGCCAGCAGCAGCGCCGTGAGGATCCGCCGCACCAGGAACCGGGCGAGCGGGCTGCGCACCGCCCGGTTCCCCGTACGGCGACTACTTGGCGCCGAGGCCGGCGACATCGATCGTCCACACGGGGTGGTACTCCACGCCGGTGACGGACGCCGCCGTCACGATGTTCTGGCCCGGCTGGATCAGCGGCATGAACGGACCGGTCGCGTTGAGCTTCTGCTGGAAGTCGGTGTACGCCTGCTTGCGGTCGTCGTCGGTCACCGCGGCGCCGGCCTTGCCGGCCGCGGCCTCGACGTCCTTGTCCGCGCCCGCCTTCCACCCGGCCCGCAGGCCGACCAGCTTGCCCGGGGCGAACGACAGGTAGTTGCTGGGGTCGGGGAAGTCGGGGCCCCAGTACCACAGGCCCAGCTCCTCCTTGCCGTTGCGGTAGTTGTCCAGCGCGGTGGTGACCGGAGCGGGGGTCAGCTCGACCGTGATGCCGACCTCCTTGAGGTTGGCCTGGATGCGCTCGGCCAGCGGCTGGAAGGACAGGCCGTTCACGGTCAGCTCGCTGGGGTACTCCAGCTTGACCGCGGGGTCGGTCACGCCGCTCTCCGCCAGCGCCGCCTTGGCGCCCTCGACGTCGCGCTTGGCCGCCTGGTCGGGCGGGAGCGCGCCGAGGAACATCGACGGGATGATGCCCGACGCCTGCGTCGAGCCCTCCCCGGCCAGCTCCAGCAGGCCCGGGTAGTCGATGCCCTTGCGCACGGCCTCGACGAACCTGGGGTTGGAGGTGACCTTGCTGACGGCCGGGTCCTGGTTGGCGAGCAGGAAGAACACGTACGCCGAGGCGGTCCGCTTGACCTGCAGGCCGCCGGAGACGCCGGCCACCTGGTCGCCGGACAGGTTCAGCGCCACCTGGCTGTCGCCGCGCTGCACGTTGAGCTTCTGCGCGGCCGACTCGACGTTGCGGATGACCACCTTGTCGTAGTAGGGCCTCTTCGTGCCCCAGTACTGCGCGTTCGCCTTCAGCACGACCTGGGTGCTCACGTTGAAGGACTCGATCGTGTACGGCCCGGAGCCCGCCGAGGCGGAGTTCAGGTACTGCTCGGCCTTGTCGTTCGGGTCGTTCGTCGCGCCGTGCTCCTTGGCCGCCTTCGAGTTGAGGATGCCGAGGGCCGGGTTCGGAAGGATGTACGGAAGCGCCGGGTTCGGCGTCTTCGACGTCAGCGTGATGGTCGTGTCGTCGTTCTTGGCGATCTCCACGCCGTCGAGCAGGAACGACGGCGTGCCCTTCATGTCGCGCACGCGGGTGAGGGAGAACACCACGTCGTCGGCCGTCACCGGGGAGCCGTCGGAGAACTTGGCGCCCTGCCGCAGCTTGAGCGTGAGCTCCTTGCCGTCGGACGACAGTTCGTACGACTCGGCGAGCGACGGCACCGGCTTGGTGACGTCGGAGCCTTCGAACGTGAGGAGCGTGTCGTAGGTCGCCTTGTCGACGATCAGGCCGGTCGGCTCGTAGGTCCGCCCCGGGTCCGCCGTCTTGAGGTCGAAGGAGGTGTCTATCACGAGCGTCTTGCCCGCGGCGCCGCTTGGGGTGCTGCTGGACGAGCCGCCGCCGGAGCAGGCCGCGAGGGCGAGGGCGCCGGTGAGCACAACCGGGAGCAGGCCGGCCCTCGCCTGCCACGAACGGGTCGTCATTATGTGTCCTCCGAAAACAGGCCGACTCTTGGCCGTATGGACGTTTGGTCGCCGATCGTCCAGGATTGTCCGGCAGAAAGTCCAGCTCATGCGGCTAGGCCGAGACGAATCTCCCGTGGAGGATGAACCAGTGACCGAAATATCAGGCAACTCGGGGTCCGGAGGCGGCGCCGCTGGACGGATCGGCATCGGCCTGGAGCTGGACGCGACCCATCTGAAGATCCTTGAGGTGCTCAGAGACAACGGGCGCGTCTCGGTGTCCGCTCTCGCCGAGCGGGTGGGGATCTCCAGGGCCAACGCCTACACACGCTTCGAGGCGCTCCGCGCCGACGGCGTGATCAGGCGCTTCACGGCCGAGATCGACCACCAGCGGGCCGGCCTCGGCATCGTCGCGCTGATCTTCGTGACCGTGCGCCAGCAGATGTGGCGGCAGTTCCGCGCCCAGCTCGCGCAGATGCCGGAGGTGGAGTACTGCGCAATCACCACCGGGCAGCACGACGCCATGATCCAGGTGCGGATGGCCGACGTGGCCGAGGTGCACGCGATGGTCACCGAGCGGCTGGCCGGCATCCCGGCCGTCAAGGCCACCGAGACCGTGTTCATCCTCGACGAGGTGCTCAGGCGGCCGTACGTGCTGCCCGGCGACATGGAGCGGGACCGGGGCCGCGGCGCCCCGCGGCGGCCCGCCCCCTCGGCCTCGCCGGAGCCCGAGCAGGGACAGGGGCTGCCGCTCGGCAAGATGCGCTTCGTCGGCGCGGCCGAGGGCCGCGCCGCGCTGCGCGATGCCACTTAGCGGGGACGAGTCAGGAGACCACTTCGGCGCAGACGCTGACGTGGGTGACGTCGTCGCCCTCGAACTGGAACTCCTCCACCAGTCGCAGCCTGCCGTCCTCGGCCGCCTCGATGCGGCTGGTGCTGCGGCCGCTCGCGCGCTCGCCTGTCTTCAGCAGGTGGACGTAGGACAGCTCGACACGGTCGGCCTCCCGGGTGCCGACGAACCGGCCGTCGACGACGGTGTCGCCCGTGTAGTGCCCCCAGATGACGCCGCCCGACTCCTGGTACGCGAACTCGGTGGGCGCGTCGGCGTCCACCGGGCCGGCCGTGGAGCTGATCATGATGAAGCGGCGGCCGTTGAGCAGGTCTGTGTCGTTCACGAGTCCGCATCGTGCCGAACCGAACGAGATTCGCAACCCGCTCTGGACGTTCCGCTCGCCGGACACCGGCGGGGCGGATGATCCGTCCAGATCACCCGCCGCGGCCCGGCCCGATCGTGAACAGGTGTCAGCGGCCGACTATCTCGGAGAGCGCGGCCAGGGCGGCGCCCCGGGCTCCGGCCATGTCGAGGTCCTCCACCAGCGTGATCGTGGCCACCTGCCGCTGCTCCTCCCGCAGCAGCGTGTGCTCGCGGACCTTCTCCAGGAACCACTCGCGGAAGTGCGGGGCCGCCTCGACCACCCCGCCGCCGAGGAAGTACGCGTCGGGGTCGGTGAAGTTGGCCGCGACGGTGAACAGCCTGCCGATGGCCATCGCCTGCTGTTCGAAGACCTTGAGAGCCAGCGCGTCGCCGTTCTCGGCGTACCCGCGCAGCAGCCGGGCCGCCTTCGCGACGGGTTCGACCCCGGTGAGCTCGTGGCCGGGGAAGCGGGTCAGCCAGTAGGGCAGCAGGTTCTTCTCGATGCCGGTCAGCGAGGCGACGCTCTCGGCGTCCCCGGTGAAGCCGCAGTTGCACTCCGGCAGCGGCTGGTCCGCCTCCAGCAGGCCCTGCATGGGGATGTGGACGTGCCCGAGCTCGCCGGCCATCCCGGCGGCGCCCTTCACGACGTGCCCCGACTGGATCACGCCGCCGCCGAGACCCGTGCCGACGATCGCGGAGACGGACGAGCGCTGCCAGGCGTCCCCGCCGAAGCGCACGTGGTGGGAGTAGAGCGCCGCCGCGTTGCCGTCGTTGTTGTAGACGACCGGCAGCCCCAGCCGGGCCTCCAGGGCGGCGCGGAAGTCGAAGCCGAACCAGCCGGGGTCGACGAAGTTCGTCGCGCCCTTGGAGGAGATCACGCCGCCGGCGCTGGCCGGGCCGGGGGTGTCGAGGCCCACCGCGCGCACCGTGGACCGGGGGGTGCCGGTCAGCTCCAGCACGTTGCCGAGGGCGAGGAGGAGCTGCTCGACCGCGACCTCGGGGCCCTCCCGCACGAGGCTCGGGGTCTCGACCATGCGGTCCACGAGGAAACGTCCGGAGGCGTCGAGGACGGTCGCGTTGTTGCTTGTCCCGCCGTTGTCGAGCCCGACGACGACCCAGGACCCTGCATCTGTCATTGGGGGATGTCCTTTGTTCGAGCGTGTCAGAGCGAAGACTACGAGAGCCGGCGTCCGGTGGGCAGCCGCTGGGCCGCGACCGGCCGGATGGGGCACAGGCGCAGGGTACGGCGGCCTTCGTCACATGACGGCATGGTGAAAGATTCAGTTCGGCCACCGCCCCGGCCCGGCCGCCTCCGGCCGCCGCCGCGCCCGTGAGCTGGGCCGTACGCCGCCGCCGGACGCGTGGCCCGGGGCGGAGCGGCGAGGGCGCGGCGGCGTCCGTTGACCTGCCGTGCGACCGGGAGAAAACATCTGCGTCCGGGGCCGCAGCGTCGCGACCCGTGCGCCCGGCCAGGCCGGCCGGCGCCGCTCCCGTCGTCGCGCACGCGCGGCGTCCGCCCTGCCGCCGCCTCCGGCCGGCCCGGTCCGATCCGGGCTGATCCGCCGATCCGGGCGAGGCGGGCCGACGCGGCCGCGCCAAGCGCCACACGACAGATGCGCAGGAAGCGAGGTACGCATGAAGCAGTTCCGTCCCGCACCCGGTGACCGGCGTGCGGGCATCCGGAGGGGTGCGCGCGCCGGTCGCGGCCTGCCCGGCTCCCCGGCGGCGCGCCTGGTCGCGGCCCTGGCCGCGCTGGTGGCCGGGCTCGTGGTCGTGCTGGTGCCCACCGTCGCCTCCGCGGCCCCGGTCTGCAAGGTGGACTACACGGTCAACCAGTGGCAGGGCGGCTTCACCGCCTCGGTGCGGCTCACCAACCTCGGCTCCGCGGTGAGCTCGTGGACGCTGCGCTGGACGGCGGGCACCAGCCAGCAGATCACCAACGCCTGGAGCGCGCAGGTCAGCCAGTCGGGC
Source organism: Microbispora sp. H10885 (assembly GCF_014161415.1). Lineage (NCBI taxonomy): Bacteria > Bacillati > Actinomycetota > Actinomycetes > Streptosporangiales > Streptosporangiaceae > Microbispora > Microbispora sp. H10885. The sequence goes on from NZ_JABBWY010000010.1 coordinate 249,019, forward strand.
ACGACGGTGACCGCCACCAACGCCTCCTACAACGGGTCGCTGGCCACGGGCGCCACGGCGGACTTCGGCTTCCAGGGCACCTGGTCGGGCAGCCTCACACCGCCGTCCGACTACTACCTGAACGGCGTGCCGTGCGGAGGCACGTCGTCGCCGTCGCCCTCGCCGTCCCCGTCTCCTTCGGCGTCTCCGTCGGCGTCCCCCTCGCCCTCGCCCTCGCCGTCACCGTCTCCTTCGCCGTCGCCCTCTCCCTCGCCGTCTCCTTCGGCCTCCCCGTCCGCGTCGCCGTCGCCGTCGCCGTCGCCGTCGCCGTCGCCGTCGCCGTCTCCGTCGCCCTCGACGACGCCTTCGACCGGCTGCTCCGGAAGCGGCCTGGTGGTCTGCTCGGGGTTCGAGGACCAGTCGGGCGCGCCGTCGGGTGAATGGCAGGTCAGCACGCCGAACTGCTCGGGCAGCGGCACCGCCACGATCGACACCTCCACCGCGCACAGCGGCGGCAAGTCCCTGCGGGTCAACGGCGGCGGCAACTACTGCAACCACATGTTCGTCGGGACCACCAAGAACGTCTCGGCGATCGGGCCCGTGGTGTACGGCCGGATGTGGGTGCGGCACACGACCGCGCTCCCGGCCAACCACGTCACCATGATCACCATGGCGGACTCCCGGGACGGCGGCAAGGACCTGCGGATCGGCGGTCAGGGCAACGCGCTCCAGTGGAACCGGGAGTCCGACGACGCCACACTGCCCGAGCAGAGCCCGGCCGGCATCGCGCTGAGCGCCCCGCTGCCCACCAACCGCTGGGTCTGCCTGCGCTTCCAGATCGACACCAGCCAGCAGGCGATGCGTACGTACCTGGACGACCAGGAGATCGCCGGCCTGCGGGTGGACGGCACGCCCACCCAGAACGTGGACGCCCAGTGGCTGCGGCGCACCACCGCGCCGCGGCCCACGACCTTCCGCCTGGGCTGGGAGAGCTACGGCAGCGACTCGGACACGCTCTGGTACGACGACGTGGCTCTCGGCTCCAGCCCCGTCGGCTGCTGAACGAAGCCCTTGGTGACGGACGGTGACCGAAAAGGGTAAGTAGCTGAGTGCCCGCCGTGGTGCGGGACGGCTTACGGTCCCGTTCGTCCCGGCGTCCGGCCTCTTGCGGGAGGCCGGACGCCGCATCCGAGGGGAGAGGTACATGACCGACGTGCACCCGGTGCCCGAACTGATGAAGGAGGGCGACGTCGTCGACCTCCTCGTCCACCAGCACGCCGTGATCAGGGACATGTTCGAGGAGGTGGAGCGGGCGGCGCCCGGCGAGCGTCACGAGCCCTTCCGGCGGCTGGTGCGGATGCTGGCCGTGCACGAGACGGCGGAGGAGGAGATCGTCCACCCCTACACCCGGCTGCGGGTCGACGGGGGAGGAGAGATCGTCGCCGACCGGCTCAAGGAGGAACACGAGGCCAAACGCATGCTGGCCATGCTGGACGACCTGGGCCCCGAGCACTCCGAGTTCATGCCCAACCTCGACAGGCTGCGTACGGCCGTGCTCGCGCACGCGCGGGCCGAGGAGCGTTACGAGTTCACCCGGCTCCGCGCCGAGACGACGGCGGCCGAACGGCGTGCGATGGCCCTGGGAGTGCGGGCGGCGCTGGCGATGGCCCCCACACGGCCGCATCCCGGGGTGGAGTCGATGACGAGGAACCTGCTGTTCGGCCCGCCCGCGGCGATCGTCGACCGGGCCCGCGACCTGATCCGCCAGGCGCTGGGCCGGAAGGGCTGACACCGGCCCGGCCCGGGTCCGTACGCGGTGCGTGCCGACCCGGGCCGGGCGCCCTGTCAGTGGGAGCGCAGGCTGTAGAGAGGGTGCCCGCCCTCGATCTCCAGGCGGTACTCCTCGCCCGACCTGGCGCGGTTGTCGTCGATGACCCGCTCGCTGGCCGGCTCGACGTCGTCGTGGACCTGCTCCTGCCAGCGCTGGAACCGTTCGTGGGCCTCCTGGACATAACCGGTGCCCAGGGTCGTGTGGTCGATCTGCGTGGAGATGAGCTCGCGCAGGTAGCCCTTGTTCGGCTCGAAGGTGACCGGCGTGGGCAGCGTGGGGGCCAGCACCTGCTCCGGGTCCCGGCCGTCGTGCTCGCGGAACAACTCCGCGGCGATCCGCAGGTGTTCCAGCTCCATGTTCAGGTGCAGCTCCCAGATCCCCTTCACCTTGGGGTCCGACTCGGTCTCCATGAACGAGTGGTACAGGTAGCACTCGTTGTACTCGTGGTTGAGCCACTGCTCCCACCACGTCTCCCGCGGGTCGAGCAGCGACTCGTAGTGGGTGACGTGCTCCTCCTCGATGAGCCCGATCTCCTGGTACAGCTGCCGCGCGATCGGCTCCATGTACGTCGGGCCGACGTTCATGTAGAAGTTCATCGTCTGCTGCTCGGCGGACATGATCGTCAACGCGTGCAGCTTCGAGACCGGCTTCGCCTTCTCCCGGTCGTAGTGCTCGCGGACGTTGTCGACGGGGTGGCGGTGGTGCATCTTCGTCGGCCGGCCCGGCATGACCTCGGTCAGCTGGTCGACGATCTTCTCGGCCTTGCGGTGCTCGATCATCTCGTACAGGTTGGCGTACCGGTACAGGTGGTCGAAGTCCTCCAGCACGCCGAACTCGTAGGCCTTCCTGAGGTAGGGGTCGGGCTCCATCCGCGCCACCCACGCCGTCAGGTCCACCGCGACCTGCTCGTAGGCGATCGTCGTCTCCAGCACCGAGGCGAGCCCCGGCAGCAGCCAGTTGACCGCCTTCTGCTGCTGCTGCTCGACGTAGCGCACCTCCGCGAGCCGCTGCCGGACGCCGAGGTCCGGGCAGCGGCGGGCGAAGTGGTGGCTGAACATGATCGATTCGATCTCGATGCCGTTCATCGTGATGATCCGGCACCGCGTGTAGGGGTCGGCATGGTCGGGGTCGATCGGCGTGACGTCCAGCTCACGCCAGTTCCGCACCTGCCGGTCCAGCGGGATTCCGCGCTCACGCAGTGGATTGAACGTCATCTCGGTGCTCCTCCCCACGATTCGCGCTGGGCGTACCCAGGCCATGGAATGCGACAAACGTGGCTATTTGGAGCTTTTGACCGAGATTGGCATCCGGTGGCGTGCGGGGGATCAGCCGGACGACGCCGTCGCGGAGTGCGGGTCGCCGACCTTCTTCGACTGCGGGGAGCCGCGCTCCCGAAGGAAGATCGCCAGCAGGACCATCGAGGCGACGGCCAGGAACTCCGACTGCCAGTTCTGCAGCGTGCGGTTCCAGAACTCGGCCGACATGACGTACCCGCCCCAGCCCACCGGGTCCTCCAGCCGGGCCAGCCGCTCCTCGTCGTACGCGGCGAGCCCGGCGACCGACTGGGCCAGCCAGGACAGCAGGAAGATCAGGCCCATCGCGAGGCCGAGGGAGTGGCTGAAGAGCGTCCGGCGCCATCCGTCCGCCGCCGCCCACGCGGGGGACCCGGCTCCGGCGAACCGGCCGACCTTCTGCTCGGCGTCGGACTCCAGGCCCTCCTCGCCCCTCTTCTTCGACTCCGGCGAGCCGCGCTGGATCAGCCACACGGTGATGAGGATGTAGAGGAAGAACTGCAGATACTCCGACTGCCAGTTCTCGGCCACGTCCACGGCGAAGGTCGAGGAGGTGACGTACTGGAGCCACGTGACGGGGGACCCGCCCTCCGCGACCTGGTCCTCGTTGTAGGCCGCCGTGCCCGCGACCGACTGCCCGGCCAGGCTGAGCAGGAACAGCAGCAGGAAGCACGCCGCGAGGGCGTTGTCACGAACCAGGCGCCACACGCCGCTACCTCCCCGCCAGACCGATGAAGATCACGTATCCGAGGACCAGCGCGATCATCACCAGGAGCGCCCAATAGAGCGTGCGCGCGCCGTTCACGCCTCCACCTCGCATTCGTACGGCCGGCCCGGCCGGGGGTCGCAGCCCGCGGCCCGGATTCGCCAGCCTTGGGGGAACCGGTGCAGAAAGAGGGTGTCGCCGTCCAGCCGCACCCGCGCCTCGTCACCCCAGACGTCGACCTAGCGTACGGCGGCGGGCCGCAGGCCGACGGAGACGATCTGCTTCTCACAGTCGTCCAGGGACCGCGCGGCCTTCGGCGCCAGGAGCCCGCAGGCCGGCCCGCCCTGGCCCTGGCCGGCGGCGGACAGGAACCGCTCGACCGTCGAGACGACCGGGTCCTTCTCGGCGGACGCGCAGCCCGCGGCGATCAGTGCGAGGCAGACGACCACCATTGCTCGTGCAGCCATGGATGGGGACTACCCTGGAGGCAGGTGTGAAACGAGGGCCGCGATCGGAACGGTCATATGGGATTAATCGCCTACAAAGCGTAAAATGAGCGAGTCCCGAAGGTTCTCCTGAGGGTCGTCACTCCAACGGAGGTGGGACCCTTGCACGATTTCCAGGTCACGGTGACGCAGTCGCCACCGTTCACCGTGGTCACACTGAGCGGGGAACTCGACGTGCTCACCGTGTCCAGGCTGCGGGACCACGTGGCCCCTCTGCTGGCCCGGCCCGCGACGCGCATCCTGTTCGACCTCGAGAAGCTGCGCTTCATCGACAGCGCGGGCATCAGAGTGCTCATCGACGCCTGCGTCCGGACGCCTCCGGAGGGCGGAGACGGGGCCGTGTGCGGTCTCAGCGATCACCTGCGGCATCTGTTCGGGATGCTCGGCCTCACCGAGCGGTTCACCATGTATCCGGCCCTCGCCGACGCCCTCAACCGCCCCGTGACCATCACGCGCCACGCCGCCCCTCTCCGCTGAGCTGCGCCTGCCACTGGGCTGGGCCTGTCACTGAGCGGCGCCTGCCATTGAGGTGGGCCTCCCACACCGCCCGCCCGCCCTGCGCCCGGTGGGCGGGGCCGCCGGAGCAGGGACGGTGCCCCGAGACGGGGGACCGGGGCAGGGGACCAGGGCGGTGGGTAGGGCCAACGGGGAGGGGCGGTAAGCAGGGGCGGTCGGCCGCGGGGCGCGGCCCTCACACGATCGTCTGCCACCACCCGTCGACCGCCGGCGGGTCGTCGACGGAGACCCGCTCGCCCGGTCGGGGGACCACCAGCCGCACGTCGCGCTCCTTCGCCTCACGCCACAACTGGTCGATCGGCTCGCTCCACGCGTGCGGGGCGAGGGAGAAGGTGCCCCAGTGCACCGGCAGCAGCACCCCGGCGCGCACGTCCAGGTGGGTGAGGACGGCCTCTTCGGGCGTCATGTGGATGTCCGGCCAGCCCTTGCTGTAGGCGCCGATCTGCACCACCGAGAGGTCGAAGGGCCCGTGCGCCGCGCCGATCGCGGCGTACCCGTCGAAGTAACCGGAGTCACCGGTGTAGAAGACCTTCCTGCGCTCGCCCGCGATGACCCACGACGCCCAGAGGGTCTGGTCGCGGCGGAAGGCGCGGCCCGAGAAATGGCGCCCGGCGGTCGCGACGAACCGGATGCCGGACACCGTGGTCTCCTCGTCCCAGTCCAGCTCGACGATCCGCGACGCCGGCACCTTCCACCGCTCCAGGTGGGCGCCCACGCCCAGCGGCACGAGGAACGGCGCGGTCTGCGTCCGGGTCAGCAGACGCACCGTGGCCATGTCGAGATGATCGTAGTGGTCGTGCGAGATGACGATCGCGTCGAGTTCGGGCAGTTCGTACACCGGCACCGGCGGAGGATGCAGGCGACGGGGCCCGGTGAACGACGCCGGTGAGCAGCGCTCGCTCCACACCGGGTCGAGCAGCACCCGCCGGCCCTCGATCTCGATCAGAGCCGAGGAGTGGCCGTACCAGATCGCGTCGAGGTCGCCTCCGGCGGACGCGCCCGGGGTCACCAGGGGGACCGGCAGCCGGGGCTTGCGCGGGGCCTTGCCGAACAGCAGGTCACGCACGACCTGCCGGGACGTCCCGGGCGGGAGGATCGACGTGGGCGCCGTGTTGCGGAACGCGCCGTCGCGGAACTGCTTGGAGCGGCGCACCCGCTGAGCCCGCTCGCCCGACGGTCGCGCCCCCAGCGCGGCGGGAACCTCCCGCAACGTCCATCCGACGGCCGCCAGGGCCGCCGCTCCCGCGAGCAGGCCCACACGACGGCCCCACGCACCGTTCTTCTGTCCACCGGTCTTCAACGGCAATCTCCTTGCTGGGTTCTGCCGATCAGCCTAGGCAATTCCGGCGCCCGCGCGCGCACCGCGTCTCCCGTCTGTGGACGACCACGCCGTGAACGAGACCGTACGGACCGGTCCGCCGCAGAGACGCGAGCGGGCGTCGGCCGGGGCGGCCGGTCTTGGAATGTTTCCCCCGTTGGGTTTCGCGCTGTCCCGCCCACCGCACAACAAGGGGAACGGGGCAGGGTAGGGAGGACCGAGAGCGTGAGACCGGACACGCCGGACAGGACAGGCGAGGCCGGCGCGCAGGCGGAAGGAGCACTCGTGACCGACGACGACAGCACCTCGCCCCGGACCGCAGGCCGGACCTTCACGCCGGCCCCCGATCCGGCCCCCGATCCGGTGGCCGGCCGTGGCCCCGTCCGGGCTCCCCGCGGTGCCACCCTGAACGCGCGCGGCTGGCCGCAGGAGGCGGCCCTGCGGATGCTGATGAACAACCTCGACCCCGAGGTCGCCGAGCATCCGGACCGGCTCGTCGTCTACGGCGGCAGTGGTAAGGCGGCCCGCGACTGGCCCTCCTTCGACGCGATCGTGCGGGAGCTCACCGTCCTGCGCGCCGACGAGACGCTGCTGGTGCAGTCGGGCCGCCCCGTCGGGGTGATGACCACCCACGAGTGGGCTCCCCGGGTGCTCATCGCCAACTCCAACCTGGTCGGCGACTGGGCGACCTGGCCCGAGTTCCGGCGGCTGGAACAGCTCGGGCTCACGATGTACGGCCAGATGACCGCCGGTTCGTGGATCTACATCGGCACCCAGGGGATCCTGCAGGGCACGTACGAGACGTTCGCCGCGGTCGCGGCCAAGAGGTTCGGCGGCAGCCTCGCGGGGACGATCACACTCACCGCCGGGCTGGGCGGAATGGGCGGCGCGCAGCCGCTGGCGGTGACCATGAACGGCGGCGTGGCCGTCTGCGTCGACTGCGACCCGCACGGCGTCGAGCGCCGGATCGGCCACGGCTACCTGGACGTGCGCGCCGACGGCCTGGACGAGGCGCTGCGCCTGGCGTACGAGGCCAGGGACGCGCGGCGCCCGCTGTCGATCGGCGTGGTGGCCAACGCGGCCGAGGCCGTGCCCGCCCTGCTGGCGCGCGGCGCGGAGATCGACGTCGTCACCGACCAGACCAGCGCCCACGACCCCCTGGCGTACCTGCCGCTGGGCGTCGCGTTCGAGGACATGGCGGCGCTGGCGCGGAAAGACCCCGAGGGCTTCACCCGGCGGGCCCGGGAGTCGATGGCCCGGCACGTCGAGGCGATGGTCGGCTTCCAGGACGCCGGCGCGGAGGTGTTCGACTACGGCAACTCGATCAGGGGGGAGGCGAGCCTCGCCGGGTACGCGCGGGCGTTCGACTTCCCCGGGTTCGTGCCCGCCTACATCCGGCCGTTGTTCTGCGAGGGAAAGGGCCCGTTCCGCTGGGCGGCGCTGTCCGGGGACCCGGCCGACATCGCCGCGACCGACCGCGCGGTCCTCGATCTTTTCCCGGACAACGAACCACTGGCGCGGTGGATCCGGATGGCGGGGGAGCGGGTGCGCTACCAGGGCCTGCCCGCGCGCATCTGCTGGCTGGGGTACGGCGAGCGCGACCGCGCGGGGGAGCGCTTCAACGACCTCGTCGCCTCCGGGAAGGTCTCGGCTCCCCTCGTCATCGGCCGCGACCACCTCGACTGCGGGTCGGTCGCCTCGCCGTACCGGGAGACGGAGGGGATGCTGGACGGCTCCGACGCGATCGCCGACTGGCCGCTGCTGAACGCCATGGTCAACGTGGCCTCGGGCGCGTCCTGGGTGTCGATCCACCACGGCGGCGGGGTCGGCATCGGCCGTTCCATCCACGCCGGGCAGGTCACCGTCGCCGACGGCACACCGCTGGCCGGGGAGAAGATCCGCCGGGTGCTGACCAACGACCCCGGCATGGGGGTGATCCGGCACGTGGACGCCGGGTACGACCGGGCCGCGGAGGTCGCGCGTGAGCGCGGTGTGCGGGTCCCGATGGCGGGGACGGAGCACCCCGATGCCCGCGCCTGACCAAGCCGCGGGCCCGGGCGGCGTCGACGACCCCGCGTGGCGGCACGGAGGGCAGGAGGCATGGCAGGCGGAGATCGCGGAGGAGGCCGGGGACGGGTTCCGCGCGATGTGGCGTGACCTGCTGCCCATCGGGCTGGACGCCGGGACCGGTGGATACCGCCGGCACGGGTGGACGGCGGCCGACGCCGACTGCCGTGCCTGGTTCGCCGGGCAGGCCCGGGCGCGGGGGCTGGCGTACGAGACCGACCGCAACGGCAACCAGTGGGCCTGGCTGGGCGACCCGGCGGCGGGAGACGCCGTGGTCACCGGGTCGCACCTCGACTCGGTGCCCGACGGCGGAGCGTACGACGGCCCGCTGGGGGTGGTGGGGGCCTTCGCGGCGCTCGACGCGCTGCGGACCCGTGGCCTTCGTCCGCGGCGGCCGCTGGCACTGGTGAACTTCACCGAGGAGGAGGGCGCCCGGTTCGGCCTGGCCTGCCTGGGATCGCGGCTGATGACCGGGGCCGTCGCGCCGGATGCCGCCCTGGCGCTGCGCGACGCGGACGGCGTCTCCCTCGCGGCGGCCATGGAGCGGGCCGGGCGCGATCCGGAGGCCGTGGGGCGCGACGACGAGCGCCTCGCCCGCGTCGGCGTGTTCGTGGAGCTGCACGTGGAGCAGGGCCGTCACCTCGCCGGCACCCCGCACCGGGTGGGCGTCGCCTCCGCCATCTGGCCGCACGGGCGCTGGCGCTTCGACTTCCGCGGCGAGGCCAACCACGCGGGGACCACCAGGATGGAGGACCGGCGTGATCCCATGCCGTCCTACGCGGCGGCCGTGCTGGCGGCTCGCGCCGAGGCCGGGCGCCTGGGAGCCCTGGCCACCTTCGGCCGGGTCAGGGTGGAGCCCAACGGAACGAACGCCATCCCCTCGCGGGTGACGGCCTGGCTCGACGGCCGGGCGCCCGACCCGGATGTCCTGGACAGGCTCGTCGAGGAGACGGCGCGGGCGGCGGCGGGGGCCGAAGTGACCCGGGAGTCCTACACCCCGGTCGTGACGTTCGACGGAGCGCTGCGCGAGCGTGCCGTCCGCGTCCTCGGCGGCGTGCCCACGCTGCCCACGGGCGCGGGACACGACGCGGGCGTCCTCGCCGCGGAGATCCCGGCCGCCATGCTGTTCGTCCGCAATCCCACCGGCGTCTCCCACTCACCGCGGGAGCACGCGGAGGAGTCCGACTGCCTCGCCGGTGTCGCCGCCCTCGCCGCCGTGCTCGCGGACCTGCTCACGACCCCGCCGACCCCGCCGGCACCTCCCGCGCGGACCGCCGGGAGCCCGGCCGACGACACCTCCCACCGCCGTTGACCCCCGGCCGCCCGCCCGACGCCGAGCCCTCGATCTCCTCCTCCCACGACCACCGCCAGCGGCGAGCGGGGAGGGGGAGATCGTGCTCCTCCCGCGACCACCACAAGCGGCGGCGGGGAAGGGGGGAGGCACCCGAGTGTGAGGCAGGGCGGGCAGCGGAAGTGCGGCAGCCGTTCGTCGGCAGAGCGCCGCCGCTGAGAGCGGCCTGCCGCTCTCAGCGCGAACGGCGTCCGTCAGTAGGAGCGCCGCTCGGGAGTGAGGCGGTCGTTCGTCAGCGGGAGCGGCGCCGGTCAGTGGCAGCGCCGCTCAGGAGTGGGAGACCGTCGTCAGTGGGAGCGGCGCTCAGTGGCAGCGCCGCTTGTGAGTGGGGATGCCCTCGTCAGCGGGAGCGGCGGTCGCCGCCGGAGTCGCCGAGACCGGCCCGGCGGAGGGCCTCGGCCATGGCTCCGCCGGCCGCTGCCCCGCCTGAACCCCGGCCTGCACCTTGGCCCGACCCACCTCGGCCGCCGCCCTGACGGGGCTGGCCCTGGCGGGACTGGTTCTGCCCGCCCTGACCGCGGCGGCCGTTCGGCCGGTCGTCGCGTGAGCCGTCGCGGGACTCGCCGCCGGGGCCGCCCCTGCGGCCGTTGCCCGCCGTCTCATCGTCCAGGCGCAGCGTCAGGGAGATGCGCTTGCGCTGGAGATCCACGTCGAGCACCTTGACCCGCACGATGTCGCCGGGCTTGACCACCTCGCGCGGGTCCTTCACGAACGAATTGGACATGGCGGACACGTGGACGAGGCCGTCCTGGTGCACGCCGACGTCCACGAACGCCCCGAACGCGGCGACGTTGGTGACGACGCCCTCCAGGATCATCCCGGGCGACAGGTCGGACGGCTTCTCGACGCCCTCCTTGAACGTGGCGGTCTTGAACGCGGGCCGGGGGTCGCGGCCGGGCTTCTCCAGCTCTTTGAGGATGTCGGTGACGGTGGGCAGACCGAAGGTGTCGTCGACGAAGTCGGACGGCTTCAGCGTGCGGAGCGCCGAGGTGTTGCCGATCAGCGTGCGCAGGTCGCTCTTCGAGAAGTCGAGGATGCGGCGCACCACCGGGTACGCCTCGGGGTGCACGCTGGAGGCGTCGAGCGGGTCGTCCCCGCCGGGGATGCGGAGGAAGCCCGCGCACTGCTCGAACGCCTTCGGGCCGAGCCGCGGCACCCCTTTCAGCCCCGTACGGGAGCGGAACGGGCCGTTGGCGTCCCGGTGGGCGACGATGTTCTCCGCGAGCCCGGCGCCGATGCCGGAGACCCGGGTCAGCAGGGGAGCGGAGGCGGTGTTGACGTCCACGCCCACCGCGTTCACACAGTCCTCCACCACCGCGTCGAGCGAGCGCGACAGTTTCACCTCGGACACGTCGTGCTGGTACTGCCCGACGCCGATCGACTTGGGGTCGATCTTCACCAGTTCGGCCAGCGGGTCCTGCAGCCGCCGCGCGATCGAGACCGCGCCGCGCAGCGAGACGTCGAGACCGGGAAGTTCCTGCGAGGCGTAGGCCGAGGCGGAGTACACCGAGGCCCCGGCCTCGGAGACCACGATCTTGGTGAGCTGCGGCAGGTGCCTGACGAGCTCCCCGGCGAGCTTGTCGGTCTCCCGCGAGGCCGTGCCGTTGCCGATGGCCACCAGCTCCACGTTATGCTCGGTCGCCAGCCGGGCGAGCACGGCGAGCGACTGGTCCCACTGCCGCCTCGGCTCGTGCGGGTAGATGGTCTCGGTCGCCACGACCTTGCCGGTGCCGTCGACCACCGCGACCTTCACGCCGGTGCGCAGCCCGGGGTCGAGGCCCATCGTGGGCCGGGCCCCGGCGGGGGCGGCCAGCAGCAGGTCGCGCAGGTTGGCCGCGAACACGCGCACGGCCTCCTCCTCGGCCGCCTGCCACAGGCGGGTGCGCAGATCGATGCCGAGGTGCACCAGGACCCGCGTCCGCCAGGCCCAGCGGACGGTGTCGAGCAGCCACCTGTCGGCGGGGCGGCCCAGGTCGGCGACGCCGAACCGCCGCGCGATCCGCGCCTCGTAGTCGTTCGGCTCCTCGGCCTCCGGGTCGAGCGTGAGGGTGAGGACCTCCTCCTTCTCTCCCCGGAACATCGCGAGGATCCGGTGGGAGGGCAGCCGCGTGAACGGCTCGGAGAAGTCGAAGTAGTCGGAGAACTTGGCCCCCGCCTCCTGCTTGTCCTCCCGGACCTGCGAGACCAGCCGGCCCCGGCTCCACATGCGCTCGCGCAGGTCGCCGATCAGGTCGGCGTCCTCGGCGAAGCGCTCGACCAGGATCGCCCTGGCCCCCTCCAGCGCCGCGGCGGCGTCGGCCACGCCCTCGCGCACGTACGCCCCGGCGGTCGCCTGGGGGTCGAGCGAGGGATCGGCGAGCAGCGCGTCGGCCAGCGGCTCCAGCCCGAGCTCCCTGGCGATCTGCGCCTTGGTCCGGCGCTTGGGCTTGAAGGGCAGGTAGATGTCCTCCAGCCGGGCCTTCGAGTCGGCCTCCATGATGCGGGCTTCCAGGGCCTCGTCGAGCTTGCCCTGGGAACGGATCGACTCGAGGATGGCCGCGCGCCGCTCCTCCAGCTCGCGCAGGTAGCGCAGACGCTCCTCCAGCGCGCGCAGCTGGGCGTCGTCCAGCGCGCCCGTCGCCTCCTTGCGGTAGCGGGCGATGAACGGCACGGTGGCACCGCCGTCGAGCAGGTCGACCGCCGAGGCCACCTGGCTCTCGCGCACACCGAGCTCTTCGGCGATCCGCCGCTGAATGGACGTCGTCACGATCCTGATCCGCCTTCTTCCGGGCTCGCCCTCCCCGGGCCGGCCCTGTCCGGGGAGTTTCATTCTGCCGGATCCGGCCGACACTCTCGGTCCGCCTGTGGACGACCCGGCACAGCGGCGTCCGGGCCGGCCGCCGCTGTGGACAACTCCGCGCGGACGCGCACGGGCCTCGCTATCGTCTGTCCCGGCGCCCCCGAATCCCCGGGGGCCGACGAGAAGGTGAGCCGGGGTGGCGACGTCCGCGCGGCAGGAGACGGAGGGCGGGAGCGGGCCGCTCCGCGCCTGGTTGCTGGAGGGCCTTCAGCACGACCAGGGGACGGCGGGCTCCCATGCCGGGCAGCCGGGCAGCCGCCACCCGTGGTGGCAGGTGATGTGCCTCACCGGGGTCGACTACTTCTCCACGCTCGGCTATCAGCCGGGCATCGCCGCCCTGGCGGCGGGGGCGCTGTCGCCGATCGCGACGGCGTTGCTGGTGGCGCTCACCCTGTTCGGCGCCCTGCCCACCTACCGTGCGGTCGCCGAGCACAGCCCGCACGGCATGGGGTCCATCGCGATGCTGGAGCGGCTGCTGCCGAGATGGTGGGGCAAGCTCCTCGTGCTCGTGCTGCTGGGCTTCGTCGCCACCGCGTTCGTGTTCACCATCACGCTGTCGGCGTCGGACGCGACCGCGCACCTGATCGAGAACCCGTTCTTTCCCAAGGCCCTCGCCGGGCAGCGGGTCGCCATCACGCTGGTGCTGATCGCCGTCCTCGGCGGGATCTTCCTGCGTGGCTTCAGTGAGGCCATCGGGCTGGCCGTGGTCCTCGTGGTGACGTATCTCGTGCTGAACACGGTGGTCGTGGCGGTCGCGCTGGGCGAGGTGGTCACCGCCCCGGACCTGGTGGCGGACTGGCACGGCGCGCTGACGGCCGAGCACGCGAGCCCGCTCGCGATGGTCGGCATGTCGCTGCTCGTGCTGCCGAAGCTGGCCCTCGGCCTGTCGGGGTTCGAAACCGGCGTCGCGGTGATGCCGCAGATCGACGGCGACCTGCGGCAGCGGATCGCCGGCGCCCGCCGCCTGCTGACGACCGCCGCGCTGGTCATGAGCGTGTTCCTGCTCGCCAGCAGCGTCGCGACCACCGTCCTCATCCCGGCCGCCGAGTTCCGGGAGGGCGGCAAGGCCGGCGGGCGTGCGCTCGCCTACCTGGCCCATCGTCTCCTGGGCGACTGGTTCGGCACGGCCTACGACCTCAGCACGATCGCGATCCTGTGGTTCGCGGGCGCGTCGGCGCTCACCGGGCTGCTCAACATCGTCCCCCGCTACCTGCCCAGATACGGCATGGCGCCCGACTGGGCCCGTGCCGTACGGCCCCTGGTGCTGGTGTTCACCGCTGTCGCGTTCGGCATCACGCTCCTGTTCGGCGCCCAGGTGGAGGCCCAGGGCGGCGCGTACGCCACCGGGGTGCTGGCGCTGATCCTCTCGGCCGCGGCGGCCGTGACCATCACCGCCTACCGGGAGGGCCGTCCGGTCGCCGCGGCCGCCTACTGCCTGATCTCGCTCGTCCTGTGCTACGCGACCGTGGAGAACATCAGGGAGCGGCCGGACGGACTGAAGATCGCCCTGCTGTTCGTGGTCGCGATCGTCGCGACGTCGTTGATCTCGCGGGCCACCCGGTCGACCGAGCTGCGCGCCACCCGCGTCGAGCTCGACGAGACGGCGAGGAAGTTCGTGCTGGGCGTCGGCGGGGAGCTGCGGCTGATCGCCAACGAGCCGGACGCCCGCGACCCGGCCGAGTACGAGGACAAGGACCGCGAGACGCGCGAGTACCACCACCTGCCCGAGGACGAGTGCATGATCTTCCTGGAGGTCACGCTCAGCGACGCCTCGGAGTTCGAGTCGGAGCTGCGCGTCGCGGGGGAGGAGCGGCACGGCTACCAGGTGCTCAAGGTGGAGAGCCCCGCCGTGGCCAACACGATCGCCGCGGTCCTGTTCCACCTGCGGGACCTGACCGGCAAGCGGCCGCACGTGTACTTCCACTGGGCGGAGGGCAACCCCGTCGGCGCCCTGCTGCGCTATCTGATCTTCGGCGGCGGGGACGTGCCGCCGCTCACCCGGGAGGTCATCCGCAAGGCCGAGCCCGACCTCGCCCGCCGCCCGCAGGTCCACGTCGGCTAGCGACGCCGCCGTACGGCGCTCTCAGCGGGTCAGGTAGCCGGTGGGAAAGGTGGTCACGGTGCCGCATCCGCACCCGGGGCAGGTCGTCCCGGACCAGGGCGGCTGGACGGCGACGCCCTCCCGCGTCCACACCGCGACGTCGTCCTCGCGCTTGTCCCCGTGCTCGCCGCCTTGCCCGTCTCCGGTGCGGCGGACGACGTACTCCACCTCCCAGACCAGCAGGCAGCGCAGGCACCTGAACGGCCACGTCTCGCCGGAGCCGATCGTCTCTCGCACCGGTACCACCCCCCACTGCCTCCGTCTTCGAGTCTCGGCAGGCGGCGAAACCACCGCAAGTGGCGGTGTGGACACGGAAAGTAATGTTTGCGCCGTGCCCTGCCGTGCCCTGCCCTGCCCTGCCGTGCTCCGCCGGGCCGGGGGCGGATCAGACGACTTCGAGCAGCTCGTCGACGACCCCGAGCGCCAGCGTCTTGTAGCCCACCGAGTCGAACAGCACCGTGATCCGGTCCTGCTCCCGGCTCATCACGATGCCGTGTCCCCACTCGGCGTGCCGGACGTTCGCGTGCATGGGGAACGGGCCGTCGCCGGCCGCCGGCGCGGCCACCGTCCCGGACCGGCAGGTGTCGCAGTCGCCGCACGCCCGCTCGTACGGCTCCCCGAAGTACTCCAGCAGGAAACGGCGGCGGCATCCGGTCGTCTCGGCGTAGCCGCGCATCATCTCCAGCCGGGAGTCCTCCATCCGGTGCCTGAGGTCGTCGAGCTCCACCGCGCGGGCGGCGGCCTCGTCCGGCGGCGGGCCGCCGGGGACGTACCGCAGCGCGCCGCCGTGGGCGACCTCGACCGCGCCGGTCCGCTCCAGCAGGTTGACCTGCGAGGTGAGCTTGGCGGCTCCCACGCCGAGCAGCTCGCGCAGCTCCACGGCGTCCACCTCGCCGCCGTGCTCGTGGACCAGCGTCGCGACGCGCCGGATCAGGTCGCCGTCCGCCCGGCCGCCCGCGAAGAACTTGCGCAACCCGAGGTCCTCGGGCCGGTAGAACAGCACGACCTCGGCCGGGTTGCCGTCCCGCCCGGCCCGCCCGATCTCCTGGTAGTAGGAGTCGATCGACTCGGGCGGCGCCGCGTGCAGCACGTAACGCACGTCGGGCTTGTCGATCCCCATCCCGAACGCCGACGTCGCCACGACGGTGTCCAGGTCGTCGCCCTGGAACCGCTCGTGGATGCTGCGGCGTTCGGTGGTCTTCATCCCCGCGTGGTAGGCCTCGGCCCGGCGGCCCCGCTCCTTCAGGAGGTCGGCGTACTCCTCGGCCTGCCGCCGCGTCGCCACGTAGACCAGCCCGACCCCCTCCAGCCCGGCGGCGTGGTCGGCCAGGGCGGTGCGCTTGTCGTCCTCGCCGACGAACCGCCGCACCTCCAGATGGAGATTCGGGCGGTCGAAACCCCGGACGATCTGCTGCGCCCCGGTCAGGCCCAGCGACTCGACGATCTCCTCGCGGACCGTGGGCGCGGCGGTGGCCGTCATCGCGATGACCGGAGGGTGACCCAGACGCTCGATGACCTTGGCCAGGCGCAGGTACTCCGGCCGGAAGTCGTGCCCCCAGGAGGAGACGCAGTGCGCCTCGTCCACCGCGATCAGCGAGGGCCGGGCCGCGGCCAGGCGCTCCACCACCTCGGGCTTGGCGAGCTGCTCGGGCGACAGGAAGACGTACTCGGCGTTCCCGGCGGTGACCTGGTCGAGGCCCGCCTCCACGGAGCCGGCCGAGTTGACCGCCACCGCGCCCGCGGCCCCCGCCTTGAGCAGGCTCATGACCTGGTCGCGCTGCAGGGCGATGAGCGGTGAGACGACGATCGTCGGGCCGTCGAGCAGCAGGCCGGGCACCTGGTAGACGGCGGACTTGCCGCCGCCGGTCGGCATCACGAGCAGCACGTCCCGCCCGGCGAGCAGGTGCTCCATCGCCTCCTGCTGTCCCGGGCGCAGCTGCTCCCAGCCGAACGCATCCCTCGCCGTGGCGCGCAGCCGCCTGCCCCTGCGCCCGAAGCGGCGGCCGAACCGGCCGCCCGCCCACCCCCTGGCCCAGCCGCCGGACCAGTCCCTCGACCAGCCGCCCGACGTCCCGCCGAGCCGGTCACCGGGCCTGCCGCCGGACAGGCCGCCGTACCGCTGCCTGACGCTCATGCCGTCGCTCCCTCGCCGATCGGGCTCCGTCGCCCGATCGGCGTGCCACTACCCGCCGCACATGGGTCGAACCGGAATGGCCCACGCCGCTCACGGCGGGCGCGCCGCGGGTGGGGAGGAGGCCGGGCCGCCCCTTCGTCACCTCCCCGCCGGAGCGCACGGCCGGCGCGCACGACGCGGTGCGGTCGGAGTGATCGGAAAGGTGCCCGCCGGCGTCGCCGCCGAATGATCAGCCGTGCGCGGGCGCGGCCGGGAGCAGGCTGTACGGTCGGGGCATGCGACTCGGAGTCCTGGACGTCGGTTCCAACACGGTGCACCTGCTGGTCATGGACGCGCACCAGGGAGCAAGGCCACTGCCCGCCTTCTCGCACAAGGAGGAGCTGCGCCTGGCCGAGCACCTCGTCGACGGGAACAGGCTCGGTGAGGAGGGGGCCGCGCGGCTGCGGGCCTTCGTGCGGGAGGCCGCCCGCATCGCGGAGGACAAGGGCGTGGAGGACCTCGTGGCCTTCGCCACCTCCGCCGTGCGCGACGCGGTCAACGGCGTGGACGTGCTGGCCCGCATCAAGGCCGAGACCAGGGTGGACGTTCAGGTGCTGTCGGGCGACGACGAGGCCCGGCTGACCTTCCTGGCCGTGCGCCGCTGGTTCGGCTGGTCCTCGGGACGGCTGCTGGTCACCGACATCGGGGGCGGTTCGCTGGAGATCGCCTCCGGCATCGACGAGGAGCCGGACGTCGCGGTGTCGCTCCCGCTCGGCGCGGGACGGCTCACCCGCGACTGGTTCACCGCCGACCCGCCCGGCCCCGAGGAGGTACGGACGCTGCGGCGGCACGTCCGCACGGAGATCGCCCGGACCGTCGGAACGGTGACCAAGTACGGCAGGCCGGACCACGCGGTCGCGACTTCCAAGACGTTCCGCCAGCTCGCCCGGATCGCGGGGGCGGCGTCCTCGACCGAGGGGCCGTACGTCAGGCGGACGCTGACGCACGAGCACCTGGTGGAGTGGACGGCCCGGCTGGCCGGGATGCCGGCGGCCCGGCGCGCGGAGCTGCCCGGCGTGTCCGAAGGGCGGGCGGGGCAGCTGCTCGCCGGGGCGATCGTCGCGGACGCCGCGATGGACCTGTTCGAGCTGCCGGTCCTGGAGATCTGCCCGTGGGCCTTACGAGAGGGGGTCATCCTGCGCAGGCTCGACAACCTGCCCATGGGGCGCTCCCCGGTGACCGATCAGTAAGGTATGAGCGCCCTCCAAACGGGGCAAGGCACCAATACTCGGCAATTTTTCCGCTCCTACCGCATGGCCGGTGATTGGACCGCCGGTCACTGGAGTGCCGTATCGGGGTCGACCTCTGGAGGAATGGGAATGGTGGAGCTGCTGGGAGCCGTGGTCTCCCTGGCGGCGGTGGCGGTGCTCGCGCTCGGCGCGTTGGTGACGATCGCGGTCGTGACCCTCGTCGCGCTGGGCGCGCTGGCGGCGAGCACCGGGCGCGAGAACTACGGCCGGGTGCCGCCCGTCCCGGCCGGTGAGGGCTCGGGAGAGCCGGCGCGCGGCGCGGTCTCGCGGGACAGCGCTGTGAGTGGTGCCGCACGTGGTGCCGCGAGCGGTGCCGAACGTGGTGCTGAACGTGGTGCTACGAGTGGCGCCGTTCGTGGCGCGAACAGCGCCGCGAGCGGTGCCGTGCGCGGCGCGAAGGGCGGTGCGAAGGGCGGTGCGGCGGTGCGTGAGCACCGCGTCCGTGCGAGTGCCGCCTCCGTACGCGGCGCGTGACACCACGTCTGGCGCACAACTCACCCCGGCGTCCCCGTCAGGCCCCGCCTGGCGGGGACGCCTCGTTTCCCGGGGTCTCCGCGGAGCTTCGCGCGGCCCCTCGTCGGCTCAGCGAGTGTCGCCGCTCTGCCCGGACAGCTCCTTGACCAGCTGGGTGAGGCGGGCGACCTGGCTTTCCAGCCCGCGCACGCGCGCCTCCAGTTCGGTCAGCGTGGGGGCTTGGAAGCCGTCGGCGATCTGCCTGCTCATATGTCCTCCCGAACGGCGCCGGCGGGGAACCGGCATTGGGGGTGCGGGCCGAGGGTTGTCGGGGACCTGCCTTTCTATTCCCGGAATACGTCGCTTGGCACCTCTTCTCGCGGGTGAAGATGGAGAGATGAAGGTCGTCGTGCTGGCGGACACCCACGCTCCCCGGCGCTGGAAGTCGTGCCCGGCCGCCGTCGCGCGGCACCTGCGGGGGGCGGACCTGATCCTGCACGCCGGCGACGTCTGCACGGCGGAGGTGCTGGTGGAGCTGTCGGCCTACGCGCCGGTACGCGCGGTGCTGGGCAACAACGACGGCCCGGACGTGGCGGCCTGGGGGGCTCCCGAGACGCTCGAACTCGACCTCGGCGGCCTGCGGGTGGGAATGATTCACGACAGCGGCCAGGCCACCGGGCGGACCGCCCGGATGCGGCGCCGCTTCCCCGGCGCGGATCTCGTCGTCTACGGCCACTCCCACATCCCTATGGACCTGACCGGCGACGGGGTGCGGGTGTTCAACCCCGGCTCGCCCACCGACCGCCGCCGCCAGCCGCACGGCACGATCGGCCTGCTCGACATCGCCGGGGGCGAGCTGCGGCGGGCCGAGATCGTGCCCGTCACCTGACGGACCGGCGGACCGGCCCGGGCGGACTGCCGGGAGACCTGCCTAAGGACCGTACGGCGGGGCATGGGGCCGGTATGAGAGAGAACAGACCACAGCCCGATCCGCGGTCGCGGTTCGAGGATGAAGGCATTCCGGACCTGCAGGAGGGCACACCCGAGCAGCAGTGGGCGGCCGACCCGCAGGAGATGCCGCTGCCCGGCGACCGGCCCCTTGGCCTCGACGAGTACGGCACCACCCCGAACGAGATGCGCGAGGGCGAGTCCCTCGACCTCCGCCTGTCCCGCGAGGTCCCGGACACCGACGTGCGCTTCGGCCCTGATGCGGGCAGTGAAACGGGCGCCGAGGGCGGCGAGCGGCCGTACGACGAGTACGAGGAGCTGACCGGGGACGAGGCCGGCGGATACGGGTCGGAGGACCCCGACGGCTACGCCACCGTGAATCCGGCCCAGGCGGGCAGGTACGCCACCGTGAATCCGGCCCAGGCGGGCAGGTACGGCACCGACGAGCCGGGCCGGGCCGGGCGGCTCGTCGACCCCGACGGCGGCATGGGCGTGGACACCGAGAAGGACATGATCGCCGAGGACGTGGGGCCGGACTTCGGCGGATACACCGCCGAGGAGCAGGCGATGCACGTGGAGGACGAGGGCCCCTGAGCCGCGCCACCCGGAACGATCGGCCCTGGTGGCCCGGGGCCGTGCCTCGCCCCGGGCCTGGGGTCGTGTCCGGTGGGGGCGGCGAGAGGACCCCTGATTCGTTACGCTGCCCCGATGGCGGATGTTCAGGAGACGCGGCACGAGTGGCGGGTGCCCCGGGGGATCGTCGCGCTGAAGGCCGCCGGCGCCGTGTTGTGCGCCGTGCTGGCGCTCACCGGCGACGGCTGGCTGCTCTTCCTCGCCGGTGTGGCCGCCCTGGGCTTCGCCGTGCTGGCCGGACGTGACCTGGTGGCACCCGTACGGCTCACGGCGGGGGAGGACGGGCTGGTCGTCAGCGGGCTCGGCGGCAGGGAGCGGATCTCCTGGAACGACGTCGACCGCATCCGGGTGAACACCAACCGCAGGTACGGCCTGACCACGGAACTGCTGGAGATCGACGCGGGGGAGCAGATCCACCTGTTCAGCCGGTTCGACCTCGGCGAGCCCGTGGTGGCCGTGGCCGAGGCGCTCATGCGGCTGCGCCCCTGACCCGGCCGCCTCCCGGTCAGTGCCCGGGGAGGCCGGCGAAAGGGGTGCAAGCGGATGTCAAGCTTGGCGTCCTAGAGTCCGGTGCGTGTCACAAACCGCTCTCATCACTCTGATCCTGTCCGGCCTCGGACTCGTCTTCGGCCTCATCGGCGGAGGGATCACGGTCAACGCCCGGGAGTTCCGCCGCCGGGCACACCGCGCCAGCGGCCTCGTCGTGGGGCTGCGGGCGAGCCATTCCGACGACGGCACCGTCTACTACCCGACCGTCCGCTTCGTCACCCTGTACGGCCAGCAGGTCGAGGCCGAGAGCACGTACGGGAGCAACCCGCCGCCCGCGCGGCCCGGCGAGGAGGTGCCGGTGCTGTACGACCCGGCGAAGCCCACCCGGATCCGCATCGACAGCGCGGTGGGGAGCGGCACGCTGCTCGGCGGGATCTTCCTCGCGCTGGGCGTCGTCCTGTTCACCGTGGGAGCGGGCATCGCCCTCGGGCAGACGTTCTGAACGCCCGGAAGGCCGCGCCACACGGTCGTGCCTGACGGATCATGCCCTGCTGCCCGGGGCCCAGGGGGATGTCTCCTCCTGGACCCCGAGCGGCGGGCGGTCGGACTACGGCGCGGCGCGGCCGGTCACCCGGCGGCGCAGGCCGCGCCGTTCAGCGTGAACGCGGCGGGGGTGGCGTTGGCACCGCTGTAGGTGCCCTGGAAGCCGAAGCTCGCCGTGCCGCCGTTCGCGCCGATCGTCCCGTTGTAGGAGGCGTTCGACGCCGTGACCTGCTGGCCCGACTGGGTGACGACCGCGTTCCAGTAGCCGGTGATCTTCTGGTTCCCCGCGTACGTCCACTGGAGCCGCCAGCCGTTCACGGCGCTGGACGACCTGTTGGTGATCGTGACGTCCGCGGTGAATCCGCCGCCCCAGTCGTTCGTCCGGTAGGTCACCACGCATCCGCCGGCCGGCGGGCTGACGCTCGGCGAGGGCGACGGGCTGGGCGACAGGGACGGAGAAGGAGACGGGCTGGGCGAGGGACTGGGCGAAGGGGACGGGGACGGCGACGGGGAGTGCGGGGGCGGGACCGTGTAGTCGAGCCCGTAGCCGTACTTGAACAGGGCGTCCTTGCCGTCCCCGTCGTTGATCGGCTCCTGGTCGGCGCTGCGCGGCCACGTCATCGGCAGCCGCCCGCTCGGGGCGGAGTCGCCGAACAGCATGTCGGCCACACCGCGCCCCTCGGTGCCCGGCAGCCAGGCCGCCACCAGCGCGTTCCACTGGTCGATCTGGCCCGCGATGTCCAGCGGGCGGCCGGAGACGAGCACCACGACCAGCGGCACGCCCGACGCCTTGAGCCGCTGCAGCGTCGCGAGGTCGGTGGAGTCGAGGCCCATCGACCCCGTCCGGTCGCCCTGGCCCTCGGCGTACGGCGTCTCGCCGACGACGGCGATCGCCGCGCGGTAGGACGAGTCGATGCCGCTGCCGTCGCGGTTGTAGATGACCTGGGCGCCCGAGCCGACGAGGTCGCGGATGCCCTGCAGGATCGTGGTGCCGCCGGTGATGTTTCCGGACGAGCCCTGCCAGCTGATCGTCCAGCCGCCACTCTGGTTGCCGATGTCGTCGGCGCTCTTGCCGGCCACGAAGATCTTGCCGCCGGTCTTCGCCAGCGGGAGCACGTCCCCCGCGTTCTTCAGCAGCACCAGCGACTTGCGCACGGCCTCGCGGGCGACGGCCCGGTGCGCGGCGCTGCCCACGGTGGAGGTGTAGGAGCGGTCGGTCAGCGGCTTCTCGAACAGCCCGAGCTCGAACTTCTTGGTCAGGATGCGCCGGTTGGCGTCGTCGATCCGCGACGTCGGGATGCGGCCCGCCTGCACCTCCTGCTTGAGGAGCGTGATGAACTTCTTGTAGTCGTTCGGCACCATCACCATGTCGACGCCCGCGTTGATCGCGGTGGTGATCTCGTTCGCGGTGAACCCGGTCTGGCCGTCGAGCTGGTCGATGCCCGCCCAGTCGGTCACCACGAAGCCCTTGAAGCCCAGCTCGCCCTTCAGCACGTCCGTGATCAGGTACTTGTTGCCGTGCATCCTGGCGCCGTTCCAGCTGCTGTAGCTGACCATCACGCTGCCCACGCCGCGCTGTACGGCCGCCTTGAACGGCGCGAGGTGGATGGCCCGCAGGTCGGCCTCGCTCAGCTCGGTGTTGCCCTGGTCCCTGCCTCCCGTGGTGCCGCCGTCGCCCACGTAGTGCTTGGCGGTGGCGAGGATGGAGGCGTTCCCGGCCTTCTGGAACCCGTCCACGATCGTGGTCATCTGCGTGACGAGCTGGGGGTCCTCGCTGAACGACTCGTACGTGCGACCCCAGCGGTCGTTGCGGGCCACGCACAGGCAGGGGGCGAAGGTCCAGTCGATACCGGTGCCGGAGACCTCCTCGGCGGTCGCCCGGCCGACCCGTTCGACCAGGTCGGGGTCGCGGGTCGCGCCCAGCCCGATGTTGTGCGGGAAGATCGTCGCGCCCACGACGTTGTTGTGCCCGTGCACGGCGTCGATTCCGTAGATCATCGGGATGCCGAGCGGGGTGGACAACGCCTGCCGCTGAAAGTTGTCGTACATGTCGGCCCAGGACGACGGGGTGTTGGGGGAGGGAGCCGAGCCGCCGCCGGACAGGATCGAGCCCAGCCGGTACGCCGCCACGTCGGACACCGTGGTCAGGGCGCCCCGGTCGGCCTGGGTCATCTGGCCGGCCTTGTCGTCGAGGGACATCCGGGACAGCAGGTCGGCCACCCGGGTGGCAACGGGCAGGCTCGGATCCTTATAGGGAGCGTCCGCCGCCCGTGCGACGCCGCGGCCGGCGGCGGGGACGGCGCCCAGCGCCGCGGCGAGCAGCATCACGAGCGCGATGATCCACGGGGATCTCAGCCGGGATGTCATGGGTCCTCCCTCACATTCCTGCTGACCGTAGGAATCAAGGGATTTTCGGGTCAAACAACGTCGGCTACGGACACGCGCCACCAGCCGTACGCCGGGAAACTTTCACGCCCGCGGCCCGCCTCACCGGGTGAAGCCGGCCAGCTCCTCGGCGAACTCGATCTGCGGCTCGGCCACGAGCAGCTCTCCGAACCGGGCCACGAACCCCGAGACGTACGGCGTGCCGAAGTGGGCGTCGCGCGCGGCGTCGTCCGCGTACTTCTCGTAGACGATGAACCTGTCCGCGCCCTGCCGGTGGATCACGAAGGTCAGGGCGCCCTTCTCGTCCCGGGTGGCGTCGACGATGTCGCGGAGCGTCGCCTCCACCTCCTCCGCGTGCTCGGGCTTGGCCTGCAGGATCGCCACGCACACCGACACCGTCCGGTCTCCTCTCGGCAGGGCCTCTGAGTCGTTGATCATGGTCAGCGTACGGCGCGGCGCGGCCAAGCGCCACCGGGGCGGGACGACCGGCCGGGACGGCAGGGGTGAGCCCGGCGCGGACGGGGGATGTCCCGACCGTCACCTGTCCCCCAGAGGCCGCCCTGAGAGGCCGCGGTTAGGGGTGCGCATGCGCGTCACCGCCGTCGAGTCCACCGAACTGTTCGTCCGCGGCCCCCGCCAGGTCGTGCGCGTCACCCTCGCCGAGGTGCCGTACGGATCCTCCCTGGTGGTCGAGGCCGGCGGCCCGGGAGCGCGTGGCCGGCGGACGGCCGGCGTCAGGGAGACCACGGAGCCGGGGCCCGCGACGGTGGTGGTGGAGGTGCCCGTCGAGACGGAGGGGCCGGCGCGGGCGCCGGGAGCCCGCGTCCCGATCACCGTGCGGGCGGCCGCGGGCGGCGAGCGGTGCGCGGCGGACGGCGAACTGGTCGTCGCCGAGCCGGGCTGGACGGTCTGGATGATCCCCCACTTCCACTACGACCCCGTCTGGTGGAACACCCAGGCCGCCTACACCGCCACCTGGGACCGGGCGGGCGGCCTCGCGCAGGCCCACCGGCAGGAGTTCCAGCACGCGGGCTTCGCCCTCGTCCGGCTCCACCTGGACACGGCCCGCAGGGAGCCGGAGTACCGGTTCGTGCTGGCGGAGGTCGACTACCTCAAGCCCTACTGGAACGCCCACCCCGAAGACCGGGCGTACCTGCGCCGCCTGCTGGCCGAGGGCCGGCTGGAGATCGTCGGCGGGACGTACAACGAGCCGAACACCAACCTGACCGGCCCGGAGGCGACGATCCGCAACATGGTCCACGGGATCGGCTTCCAGCGCGACGTGCTCGGCGGCGACCCGGCGACGGCCTGGCAGCTCGACGCGTTCGGGCACGACCCGCAGTTCCCGGGCCTCGCCGCCGACGCCGGGCTCACCTCCAGCTCTTGGGCGCGCGGACCGTACCACCAGTGGGGCCCGATGCTCCTCGGCGGCGGGTGGGGCGACCCGTCGGTGATGCAGTTCCCGTCGGAGTTCGAGTGGCTGTCGCCGTCGGGCCGGGGCGTGCCGACCCACTACATGCCCGCCCACTACAGCG
The DNA here is from genome assembly GCF_014161415.1 of Microbispora sp. H10885. Taxonomy (NCBI): domain Bacteria; kingdom Bacillati; phylum Actinomycetota; class Actinomycetes; order Streptosporangiales; family Streptosporangiaceae; genus Microbispora; species Microbispora sp. H10885. The sequence continues at coordinate 273,934 of NZ_JABBWY010000010.1, forward strand.
CCGGGTGGTGGATGGACTCGGCGCCGTCCCTGGAGGAGGCCGAGGCCGCCGTCTACGAACTGTTCCTGCGGCTGAAGAAGGTCGCGGCGACCCGCAACGTGCTGCTGCCCGTCGGCACCGACTACACCCCGCCCAACAAGTGGGTCACGGAGATCCACCGCGACTGGAACCGGCGCTACGTCTCGCCCCGGTTCGTCTGCGGGCTGCCGAAGGACTTCTTCGCGGCGGTGCGCGCCGCGGGCGTCCGGCTGACGCCGCAGACCCGGGACATGAACCCGATCTACACCGGCAAGGACGTGTCGTACGCCGACACCAAGCAGGCCCAGCGGCACGCCGAGACGCGCCTCGCCGACGCCGAGAAGTTCGCCGCCGTCGCCACCGCCGTCCTCGGCGCGCCCTACCCGCACGCCGCCCTCGACAAGGCCTGGCGCCAGATCGCGTACGGCGCGCACCACGACGCCGTCACCGGCTCGGAGTCCGACCAGGTGTACCTGGACCTGATGACCGGCTGGCGGGAGGCGTACGACCTGGGCGGGCGGGTCCTCGACGCGTCGCTGCGCCGCCTGGGGGAGGGCCTGACCGGCGTCGCCGTCTGGAACCCCTCCTCCTGGCCGAGGACCGACCTCGTGCGCGTGCGGCTGACGCTGCCCGAACCGGGGACGTACGGCGTCACGCTCGACCCGCCCGCGCCGGGGCTGCTGCTGGAGCACCCCGAGCGGCACCCGGACGGCAGCCTGGCCGCCGTGGACGCGGTCTTCGTCGCCCGCGACGTGCCCGCGCTCGGCTACCGGACGTTCCGCCTGGCGCCGACCGGCGACCCCGTCCCGATCGGCTGGGCCGCACGGGAGGGGAACCGCATCGCGAACGCCACCCACGCGGTGGAGGTCGACCCCGAGCGCGGTGGGACGGTCTCGAGCCTCGTCGTGGAGGGCCGCGAACTGCTGCAGGAGGCGCGGGTGGGCAACGAACTGCTCGTCTACGACGAGCACCCGGCGCACCCGCGCTTCGGGGAGGGCCCCTGGCACCTGCTGCCCAACGGCGAGGTGACCGGTTCGGCCGGAGCGCACGCGGAGGTCGCCGTCGCCGAGTGCCCGGCGGGACGGCGGATCACGGTGTCGGGGAAAGTGGGGTCCGGAAAGTCGGGGCCCGTCGCCTACACGCAGGAGATCACCCTATGGGACGGGCTGCCCCGGGTCGATCTCACCACGCACGTGGACGACTTCCACGGCTCCGACGTGCTGCTGCGGCTGCGCTGGCCGGTGCGCGTGCCGGGGGCGCTGCCGGTCGCCGAGGTCGCCGGCGCCGTCGTCGGCCGCGGGTTCGCCCTGATCGACGTCGACTCGGCCGAGCACCCGTGGACGCTGGACAACCCCGCGCACAACTGGTTCGCGCTGTCGTCCACCGCCCGCGTCGTGCTGCGCACGCCCGCGGGCCGCGTCCTCGGCACGCGGGCCGTCGGCGTCGCCGAGATCATCGCACCGTCCGAGGCACCGTCCGAGGCGCCGTCCGAGGGGCGGTCGGAGGCGTCGGCGGGCGGGGCCGGGGAGGCGCTCGGGGACGGGCTCAGGGAGCTGGCCGTCGCGCTGGTGCGGCAGGGCGTCACCTCGACGTGCTCCACCGCCCCCGGCCCCCGGTACGGGAACCTGGCCGTCGACTCGAACCTGCCCGACGTGCGGATCGCCGTCGGCACGCCGGAGGAGAACCCGTTCGTCGCCGCGCTGCTGGACGACGAGGAGGCGGCGGAGCTACGCGCGCGGCTCGGCGCCGGGGGCCGGGCGCGGCTGTGGGTCCCGGCCGCCGAGCCGCTGGAGAAGGTCTGGGTGCCGAGCGCGGACCTCACCGGAGCCCGAGACCTTCCCGTCCTCGTGGTCTGCGGCGAGGGCGCCGTCGAAGAACTGGTGGCCGACCTCGCCGACGCCGTGGTGGAGGTGGTGACGGGTGCCGAGTGCGACGACGGTGTATTCGACGACGCCGTGCCGGACGACGCCGTGTTGGCCGGCTACACCGTCGGGCTCGTCAATCGGGGCGTTCCGGGTTTCGCGGTCGATCCGTCGGGGGCGCTGCACATGTCGCTGATGCGCTCGTGCACGGGCTGGCCGTCCGGCGTGTGGATCGACCCGCCCCGCCGCACCGCGCCCGACGGCTCCAACTTCCAGCTCCAGCACTGGACCCACGCGTTCGAGTGCTGCCTGGTGGCCGCCCCGGGCGACTGGCGCGACGCCGGGCTCGTCCGGATCGGCCACGACGTCAACCATCCGCTGATCGCGACGGTGGGAGCCGACGGGCCCGCGGGCGAGTCGCGGTCGTTCCTGGAGACCGGTCCCGGCCTGGTCCTCACCGCGCTCAAGGCCGCCGGCAACCCGATCGCCGAGGGCCGTACGCCCGGCCCGGTCACAGCGCTGACCGCCCGCGTGTACGAGGCGGGCGGCGGGACCATCCCGCTGTCGATCGCCACCACGCTGCCGCTCGGCGCGTGGCGGCGGGCCGGGCTGCTGGAGAACGTCACCGGGGACGCCCCCGGCACGCTCGACGGCATGGAGATCGTCACGCTCGTCGCCCCGCTGCTCGACGGCCCCGCCGACAGACCCGAAAAGGCGGCCGCGGGCGGCGGCCCGGCCGGGGGCACCGTTTCTAACAGCATCGGGGCTCACAGCCTCGGGGCTGACAACATCGGGGCTGACAGCACTGGGGCTGACAGCACTGGAGGCGGGGGCGCCGAGCCCGGCGGCGTGCCGGAGGCGGAGCCGCACCAGCCGGTCTACACGCGGTACTGGCTCAACGACACCGGGCCCGCGCCCATCGGCGACCTGCCCGTCGCGGTGCATTTGTCCGAGCCGGACGTCGACGTCGCCGGGCCGGTGGACCTCACACTAACCATCGCCTCCTGCCTCACCGAGGACCGGGCGGAGGGCGTGGTGACGCTCACCGCCCCCCGCGGCTGGACCGTGACGCCCGCCGTCCGGCCGTACGTGCTGCCGCCGGGCGGCCACGCGGCGGTGCCGGTGCGGCTGACGCCGCCGCCCGGCGCCGAACCCGGCCTCTACCTGCTCACGGCGGGTACGGAGTTCGGCGGCCAGGCGTACGAGGACGTGACCCGGCTCCATCTCGCCCGGCCCGGCGAGGGAGGGCGGCGGTCGCCGGGCCTGGAGGTGACGGTCGAGGGTCTGGGCCACCCTCCCGGCCTCCGGCTGTGGCCCGGTGGCCGGGCGGAGGTCGTGGTCCGGCTGCAGTCCGGCGCGCGGTCGCCGATGCCGGCGCAGGTTCAGCTGGTCAGCCCATGGCAGACGTTCGAGATGTTCCCGGAGTGGAACGGCGGCACGGTCGTGCCGCCCGGGGACGAGGCGTGGGTGCGCTTCCCCGTGCGGGTGCCGCCCGGCACCCGGCCCGGCCGGTGGTGGGCACTCGTGAAGATCGCCTGTGCCGGGTGGGTCCACTACACCGACACGATCGAGATCGAGGTCGAGCCGTGAGCCCGGGCGCTCCGGTCCGCGATGGACGAGATCGCGGCGGTCGGGCCGTGGAGCCTGGCGGTCCGGCCGGTGGCGGAGAGGTCGCGGCGGTGTGCCATGAGACCTGACGTTCCGGTCCGCGGCGGAAGAGATCGCGGCGGTCGGGCCGTGGGATCTGACGGTCCGGCCGGTGGCGGAGAGGTCGCGGCGGTGTGCCATGAGACCTGACGTTCCGGCCCACGACGCCGAGATCGCGGCGGTGGTGGGGGAGCGGGTGATGACGGTCGCCGAGGTGGACCACCGGCTCCGCCTGCTCAGAAGCGGGCCGCTCGCGGCCCGGCTGCCGGCCCCGGATACCGCCGAGGGCCGCAACCTGCGCCGCTGGCTGGTGCAGGTCATGGTGGCCGAGATCCTGGCCGGGCAGGAGGCGGCCCGGCTCGGCCTGCCACCCGAGCCACCCGAGCCGCCCGAGCCGCCCGAGCCCTCCAAGTCGCCCGAGCCGCCCGGGTCCACGACCTCCGCCCGGCCCACCGAGCCCTCGGCGTCCCCCGCGCCTTCCGGCCGTCCTGCGCCGTCTCGTGTTGCGGAGGACGCCGCCCGGGCCGTGCTCACCTTGGCGGGCGCGCTGCGGACCGGCGGGGTCGCGGCGGCGGTGCTGGCGACGGCCCCGGCCGCGAGGGCGGTGTGCCGGGCGCTGACGGCGGAGAGCACGCCCTCCGAGGAGGACGCGCGCGACTACTACCGGCGCAACCTCGACCGTTTCACCACTCCCGAGACGCGCTGGGTCAGGCCGTTCGGGCCGGTACGGCGAGGGGACATGACCGGGCCGCTGGAGGACGCCGTCTTCGCCGCCCGCGAGGGGGAGACGGTCGGGCCGATCGATGGCCCCGGCGGTCCGTGGACGCTGGTGGTGGAGCGGATCGAGGCGGCGCGGCGCGAGCCTTACGAGGCCGTGCGTGCGCTGATCCGCGCGGAACTGGCGGAGCGCGAGGGGGAACGCGCGTTCGCCCGCTGGCTGGACGCCCGGCAGGCCGGGTGTGTGCGGCTCACGCCGGGTCACGAGCATCCCGCCGACCCGGCGCAGCCCGACGCCGGCCACCGCCACTGACCGGCCCTCGGAGCGCCGCACGGCTGCGCGGCTCCTCGGCACCGGCGGTCCGGGCGCTCGATCCGCACGCCCGATCCGGCGGCGTGGAGGATTGGGGGTTGCATCCGGTACCTGGGTACAGGCTTACCGTCGAGGCATGACCCAAGACATCGTCCTCGCTCAGGGATGGGCTCCTCCGGCGTGCACGCTGCCCACCGCCGACCAGCCGCTGCGGATGGCCGAGTTCGACGCGTTGTTCGCCGAGACGGTCCAGGGGATGCGGCGCGAAGAGCGTGGGCGCCTGCGGCTGGAGCTCGCCTCCGGTCCGGAGCACGCCGCGCGGGCGGCCGAGCTGACGGCGCGGGAGAGCGGCTGCTGCTCCTTCTTCACCTTCACCCTCACCATCGCCGGAGGCGGCCTGACGCTGGACGTGGCGGTCCCGCCCGAGCACGCCGAGGTGCTGGACGCGCTGCAGGCCCGGGCCGGCGCGGCCGGCCGATCCACGGCGCCCGCCGAGGTGGGGCGGCCGGCGTGAAGCAGGACGTCGTGCTGCGGGGCCCGGGCGGGCCCTACCTGCGCACCGGGCAGGTGGCCGAGCAGGCCGGGGTCAACGTCCAGACCCTGCGCTACTACGAGCGGCGCGGCCTGATCGCCGAACCGGCGCGCAGCCCGGGCGGCCACCGTTCCTACCCGCCCGAGACCGTCGCCCTGCTGACAGTGATCAAAGCCGCGCAGCGGCTCGGCTTCACCCTGGAGGAGGTGGCCGAGCTGCTCGACACCGGCCGGCGTGGTCACTCCACCCCCGACCTGCGGGCCCGTGCCCAGGCCAAGATCCTCGAAGTGGACGCGAAGATCGCCGATCTGACCACCATCCGCCACGCGCTGGCCCAGGTGGTCAGCGCCGGGTGCGACAGCCTGACCCACTGCACCTGCCCGGACTGCCCGTTGCCCTTCGCCGGCCTGGCCGAAGGCCGCTCCCCGAAGGAGAGCTGATCCGTGAGCACCCACGAGGAACACCGCAGGCCGGTCGCGGCCCCGCCGCCCGGCCCGTCCGCGCTTCCGGCGGAGGGTCCGGCGAGGCCGGTCACGGTGCCGCTCGCCGTCACCGCTCACACGTCGGAGGGCCGCCGCCCCGCCCACGAGGGCGAGCCGCCGCTGCGCAGCAAGGTCGCCGTCGCGCTGGCCGTGCTGGCGTGCGCGGCCTGCTGCGCGCTGCCGGTGCTGATCGGCGCCGGGCTGCTGACCGGCGCGGGCGCGGCGCTGGCCGAGCGGACGCTGCTCGCCGTGTCCGGACTGCTGCTGGCCGCCGCCGCGGGCATGTGGTGGCTGCACCGGCGCACGACCACGGCCGCCGCGCGCAGCGCCGGAACAGGGTGCGGCCCGTCCGGAACAGGGTGCGGCCCGTCCGGAACAGGGTGCGGCCCGTCCGGCTGTGCGTGCGGCGGCTGCTGACCCTGTGATCCCGCCGGCCTGCGGCACCACCACACCAGGTGCGACAGCCTGACCCACTGCACCTGACCCGACTGCCCGCTTCCCTTCACCGGCGCCTGGCCGAAGGGCGCTCCCTAATGCAGGGCTGACCCGTGAGCACCCACGAGGAGCACCGCACCCCGGCTGCGGGCGCCGCGCCGACCGGCCGCGCCCGCATCGGACCGCCCGCCGACTAATCTCCAGAAGGGGGCATCCCGACCAGGCTCGAATCGAGCACCGGCCGGGCGGCGGATCGGACACCGCCGGAGCACGGCAGCCGGTCGCGCCGGTGGTCGGACCAGGACGTTTCGGGGCAGGTGAGTAGACATGGCACAGCAAGTCAGCGCCTTCGACGCGCAGTTCCTCAACTTCGAGACGCCAACGAATCTCGCGCACATCGCGGCGCTCACCATTCTCGACCCGTCGGACAGGCCGGGTGGCGCGCCCGCCCGTGAGGAGCTGATCGAGCTGCTCCGGCGGAGGCTCCACCTCGCGCCGCCGCTGCGCAGGCGGCTGGTCGAGGTGCCCTTCGGACTCGACCACCCGTACTGGGCGGAGGACCGGGAGGTCGACTTCGACTACCACGTGCGGGAGCTGGCGCTGCCGCCTCCGGGCGACGAGCACAAGCTGGCCGAGCAGGTCGCCCGGCTGCACGGGAGGCGGCTCGACCGGGGGCGGCCGCTGTGGGAGCTCTACCTGATCCACGGCCTCGCCGAGGGCCGGACGGCGATCTACACGAAGGTTCATCACGCCGCCGTGGACGGGGTCACCGGAGCGGAGGTGCTTGCGGCGCTGATGGACTTCCAGCCGCAGGTGTCCGAGACGCCTCCCCCGGGGGACGCGGCCGAGCCGCAGCGGGCCCCCGACGTGGTGGAGATGGTGATCAGGGGCGTCGCGCGGGTGCTGGACAACCCGCTGGCCCTGCTGCGCTTCGTCGCCGAGGCGGTGCCCCGGCTGGACGAGGTGCCGTTCGTCGCCCAGCTTCCGGGGGTGGGGCGGGTCTCGCGGTTCGTCCGGGGCATCGGCTCCGACACCGACGTGAACCTGCCGGAGCTGCCCCGGACGGTGGTGCCGCGCACGCCGTTCTCCGGGCCGATCTCGGAGCATCGGCGCTTCGCCTTCGGCGAGCTGCCGCTCGACGAGGTCAAGCGGATCAAGAACGCCTTCGGCGTGACCGTCAACGACGTCGTCATGGCGATGTGCGCGACGGCGTTGCGGCGCTGGCTGGCCAGCCGGGACGAGCTGCCCCGCCAGCCGCTGGTGGCCGGGATCCCGGTCTCCACCCGGGGTCAGGCGTTCAACGGTTCGGCCGCCAACGAGGTCATGCTGACCATGACCACCCTGCCCACCAACGTGGCCGACCCGGACGAGCGGCTGCGCTCGGTGAACCGCTCGATGAGACTGGTCAAGGAACGGCTCGCCGCCGCGCCGGCGGCCTGGCTCCTGGAGTTCAGCCAGGCGATGCCGGCCGCGCTGAGCGCGCTGGCCGCCAGGTCGGCCTTCCGGATCGCCTCGCGCCGGGCTCCCGCGATGAACCTGATGATCTCCAATGTGCCGGGGCCGCAGTCGCCGTTGTACGTGTGCGGGGCGCGGGTCGTCGCGCTCCATCCGATGTCGGTGATCACGGATGTCAGCGGCGGCGTGAACATCACCGTGTTCTCCTACGACGGCCGGCTCGACTTCGGCATCGTCGCCGACCGCGAGATGGTGCCCGACGTCTGGAACCTCATCGACTACCTGCGGGACTCGCTCGCCGAATACGGCGCGATGGCCGGCCCCGCCGAACCGCCTGCCCCCGAGCCACGCCGGCGGGGAAAGAAGGCCGCAGGGAAAGCCGCAGAGGAAGTCACGGAGAAGGCCACCGGGAAGAGCACTGAGAAGGCCGCCAGGAGGGCCGCCGGGAAGAGCACCGAGAAGAGCACCGAGAAGAGCACCGAGAAGACCGAGAGGCCCCCGAAGGCCGGCAGGAGCACCAGGACCGGGAGACCGGCCGGCTGACCCGCCGCACGCCGGCAGGGAGACCTTCCCGGCGACCGTCGCGCACCGTCGCGCACCGTCGCGGCCGTGGCTCCGGCGCGTCGCCCGCCGCCGTCGGCCACGGTGTCGCTCACTGCGCCGCCGGGACGCTCCGGACGGGAGCGCCGCCGAGGCGCGAGGAGGTCCCGGGGTCCTGGCCGCCCTCCAGCAGCAGGACCACGAGCCCGGCCGCCAGCAGCAGGGCGAAGACGGCGGCGACCATCGCGAACACCATCGACTGCCGGGACACCCCCGGCGCCGGGCGCGGCGGCAGCGTGGGAGCCTGACGGAGGCCGCGTGGCGCCGGCCTCGGCGGGGTGCCCGGCCGGGCGCCGGGCGGCTGGGTGGGCGTGCGGGCCGGCGCGTGCGGAGGCGCGACGTGGCCCGGCCCGCCGTAGGCCATGCGCCCGTCCCCCGGATGCCCGTTCCCGGGGTGGGTGTTCCCCGGGTGGGCGTCCACAGGGCGAACGCTCCCGGGGTGGGGGTCTCCGGTCTGCGCGTTCCCAGGGTGGGCGTCCATGGGCCGGGCGCTCCCGATGCGGCTGTTCCCGGTCTGCGCAATCCCGGGGTGGACGTTGCCGGGGTAGGGGTTTCCGGTCTGTGCGTTTCCGGGGTGGCCGCTCCCGTTCTGGCCGGTGCCCGGGTGGGCGTTCGCTGAGTGGGGGGTTCCGGGGGAGCCGTCGGGGGCGAGGGCGGACAGCGCGTCGCGCAGTCCGGCGGCGGTCCTGATCCGCTGGGCCGGATCGCTCGCCATGCCGTGGCGCAGGACGGCGGTGAGCGCGGCCGGCACGCCGGGGATGTCGGGGACGGGCAGCCGGTGCAGGGCCATGACGACCGCGATGTTCACCACGCCGTGCTCGGGGAAACGCGGCGGCCTGCCGTGCAGCAGGGCGTACAGCGTGGCGGCGAGCGAGTACACGTCTCCCGCGGCCGTCGGCTCCGTCAGGTCGAACGCCTCCGGAGGGGCGTACGCCGGGGTGAGCGACTCACGCGTCACCGACACCTCGCCCGGGACCGCCCCGCCCGCCCCCGGCATGGTGGCCAGCCCGAAGTCCGAGAGCGCGACCATGCCGTACGAGTTGACCAGGATGTTGGCGGGCTTGACGTCGCGGTGCAGCACGCCCAGGGCGTGGGCGGCGGCCAGCGCGTCGGCGATCCGGACGCCGATGTCGCGCACCTCCCGCGGGCCGAGCGGCCCGCCGTCGCGCAGCCGGTCGGCGAGCGACCCGTTCGGGCACAGCTCCAGCACCATGTACGGCCTGCCGTCGCCGAGCACCCCGGCGTCGTACACGTCGGCCACGTGCGGATGGCCCGACAGCGCCCCGGCGGAGGTGACCTCCCGCATGAACCTGCGCCGGTCGCGGTCGGAGACGAGCACCCTGTTGTCGACCTTGAGCGCGACCTCCCGGCCCACCGCCAGCTGCCTGGCCCGATACACGACGCCGAAGCCGCCCTGGCCCAGGATGCCGAGCATCTCGTAGCCCGGCACCAGCGGCCCGCCCGCCTCGCCCACCCGACACCTCCAGACCCGGCATCTCCAGACCCGCACCGCCGGACCCGGCCGGAGCCCGGCCGCGGAGCCCGCGTGCGGCAGACTACCGGAGTGATCGCCCGCCGGTCCGCCTCGTGATCAGGACGCGGCCCGAGCGTGACCGGCCGCCCTATCCTGGTCCTCATGACGGGCGGCAGGGCGGGCGGCACAGGGGAGCGCGGCCGGAGTCCGGAGCGGCGCAGGGACCTGCTCGACGCGGCCGACCGCGTGATCCGCCGGGAGGGCCCGCAAGCGTCGATGGCCGCGATCGCGGCGGAGGCGGGCATCACCAAGCCGATCCTCTACCGTCACTTCGGCGACAAGAGCGGCCTCTACCAGGCGCTCGCGGAGCGCCACACCCGCGTCGTGCTCGACCTGCTGCGCCCGGAGTTCGCCTCGGCCGTGGCCGACCCCCGCGTACGGGCCAGGGCCACGGTCGACGCCTACCTGGAGACCATCTCGGCCAACCCCAACCTCTACCGGTTCCTCTTCCACCGGGCGAGCGCGGAGGACAGCCGCACCCACTCGCGGATGGCCGCCATCGTGCGCGGCGTCGGCGAGGAACTGGGCACGGTGCTCGCCGAGGCGGGAGTGGCCGGTCCGGAGCGGGCGCGGGTGCTCGGGCACGCGTTCGTCGGCATGGTCCAGGCGATCGGCGACTGGTGGCTGGAGAACCCCGGGCTCGACCGCGACACGGTCGTGGACGGACTCGTCGACGTCATCGCCGGCGCGCTCAAGGCCTGATCTCACAGTAGGGGTCGCACCCCGGTTACGCATGTCGCCCATGCCGGGAAACATCAAGTACATCCGGTGGGGGTAATTTAGTTCCTCTAACTAACTGTTCCGCCGTACGCGCGCGGGAACACGAGGAGGGGAACCAGTCCGTGGCCGTAGCGAACCAGTCCCGGGCGGGGGCGCCGCAGCAGCCGGCGTCGTCCTCGCGGTACAGGTGGATCGCGCTGTCCAACACCACCCTCGGCGTCCTGATGGTGACGATCAACCAGTCCATCGTCCTGATCGCCCTCCCGGACGTCTTCCGGGGCATCCACCTCAACCCGCTCGACCCCGGCAACACGGGTTACCTGCTGTGGATGATGATGGGCTTCATGGTCGTCACGGCCGTCCTGGTCGTGATGTTCGGCCGCCTGGGCGACATGTTCGGCCGGGTCCGCATGTACAACCTGGGTTTCGCGGTCTTCAGCCTGTGCTCGATCATGCTGTCGCTGACCTGGATGGACGGCGACGCCGGGGCCATGTGGCTCATCGGCTGGCGAATCGTGCAGGGCGTCGGCGGCGCGCTGCTGTTCGCCAACTCGACGGCGATCCTGACCGACGCCTTCCCCGTCCGCCAGCGCGGCACCGCGCTCGGCATCAACTCCATCGCCGCCATCGCGGGCTCCTTCCTCGGCCTGGTCGTCGGGGGTGTCCTCGCGCCGGTCAACTGGAAGGCGATCTTCCTGGTCTCCGTGCCGTTCGGGGTGTTCGGCACGGTCTGGGCGTACCTGAAACTGCGTGACAACGGGGTGCGGCGCCGGGCGCGGATGGACTGGTGGGGCAACGCGACCTTCGCCGTCGGCCTGATCTCGCTGCTGGTCGGCATCACCTACGGCATCCAGCCGTACGGGACCGGTGTGATGGGCTGGGGCAACCCGTGGGTGATCGCCGCGCTCGCCGGAGGCGTGCTGCTGCTCGCGCTGTTCGCCTGGATCGAGACCAGGGTGGCCGAGCCGCTGTTCCGGCTCACGCTGTTCCGGCAGCGCGCGTTCCTCGCCGGCAACATCGCCAGCCTGCTCACGGCGCTCGGACGCGGCGGCCTGCAGTTCATGCTGATCATCTGGCTGCAGGGCATCTGGCTGCCGCTGCACGGCTACAGCTTCGAGGAGACGCCCCTGTGGGCGGGCATCTACATGATCCCGCTGACCGTGGGCTTCCTGTTGTCGGCGCCGGTCTCCGGCTGGCTGTCGGACCGGTTCGGCCCGCGCATGTTCACCGTGGGCGGCGCGCTGGTGACGGCGGCGAGCTTCTACGCGCTGATGACCCTGCCGACCGACTTCGGCTACGGCGTGTTCGCGCTGCTGATCCTCGTCAACGGGGTGGGCTCCGGCCTGTTCTCCTCGCCCAACCGGGCGGAGATCATGAACGCGGTCCCGGCGGAGTCGCGCGGCGTCGGCGCGGGCATGACCGCGACCTTCCAGAACTCCTCGATGGTGCTGTCGATCGGCGTCTTCTTCAGCCTGATGATCGCCGGCCTGGCGCAGTCGCTGCCGCACACGATGCACGACGAGCTCGTCGCCCAGGGCGTGCCGGCGGCGCAGGCCGAGGGCATCGCGCAGTTGCCGCCGATCGCCGTGCTTTTCGCGGCGTTCCTCGGCTACAACCCGTTCCGCGAGCTCCTCGGCGGTGTCCTGGACCGGCTGCCCGACGGCGGCGCCCACCTGACCGGCAAGGAGTTCTTCCCGCACCTCATCGCGGGCCCCTTCCACCAGGGCCTGGTCATCGCCTTCTGGTTCGCCGTGGCCGCGTGCCTGGTGGCCGCGCTGTCGTCGCTGCTGACCGGCCACCTCGGCCGCGGCCACCACGCCGCCGCGCCCGAGACGCTCGGCTCGGAGCTGGCCGCCGTCTCCGGCGAGGCCGGGCTGGCCGGCAACGAGCTGGTGGTCCCGGACGAGGAGTTCGACGCTCGCAGGGCGGCGGCCCCGGACGCGCGGGGGCCCCGGCCCTGACGCGCGTGCGGGGCCGCGCGCGGGGGCCGGGCACGCCCCCGCGCCCGGCCCGTGCTGCCTCCCGCTCGGCCATCGGGGCGCGCCCCTCCGGCTCGCTCGTGGCATCCGCCGGGCGGATCCCGCCTCCGTGGAGATCACGGAGGCGGGGCGTCGAACGGTTCGAGCACCACGACGGGGATGCGGCGCCGGGTCATCTCCACATACCTGAGGTAGACGGGGTGGCGCCGGCTCATCATCCGCCACAGGCGGTCGTACTCCTCGCCGACGGCCTCGCTCGCGCGCACCTTGACCACGCTGAGCCCGCCGGGGCCGCCCACCTCCAGCTCGGCCACGGGATCGTCGCGGAGGTTGAGCCACCAGGCGGGAGTCGCGTCGTCGCCGCCGTTCGAGGCGATCACGACGAACCGGCGGCCGTCCCTGCCGTACCCGACCGGCCGCGTGCGGAGCAGGCCGGTTCTGCGGCCCCGGGTCGTGAGGAGCAGGACGGGGATGCCGCGCATCGTGGCGGGCCTGCGCCCGCCGGTCCGGCGGTAGGTGCGCACCTGCCAGTCGCAGATGCCCCGGATGACCCTGTTGAACAGGCGGGATCGCCTGGCCATCGCGCTCAGCTCCCGAAGACGAGCCGCTGGCGGCGCCGTTGGCCGGGGCGCACCAGGATCAGCAGCAGACTGAGGACCGGTCCGGCGAGCCGGCGAATGTGCGCCATCTCGTCCGGGGTCGCGTACCGGTCGGCCCAGGCGAGCTCGAAACGCGGGTCGCCGCCCCTGAGCGACTTCTCCATCGCCTTCCAGTCGGCCGCCGCGACGTACTTCTCGATGACCGGGAAGATCCTCCGCTCCTCCTCCTCGATGTGCTCGTCGATGAGGTCGGAGAGCGTCCGGAGCGCGGCCGCCAGCTCGGTGGCGCCCCCGGCGCCCCCGGTGCCGGCGAAGGCCCGCGCCGCCACGCGGACCCGTTCGAGCAGCGGGTCGAGCTCGGAGTGGTCGTCGGACAGGTCGGCGAGGTCCACGGCGGCGCCCGCCGACCGTTCGATGACCGGCCAGACGATCTCGTCCTCCCTGCTGTGGTGATGGTGGATCGCCGCGCAGACGTCCTCCGCGTAGCGGGCGAGGGCCGTGGCGCGGGCGGCGTCCGCCCGCCGGCGCCCCGCGTCGAGGTCCTCGGCCACGGCGCGGAGCCGGTGCAGGTCGCCGCGCATGGCGCGATGGATGATGCGGATCCCGGTGAGATCGGGGGTGTCCAAGGTGAGCCTCCGTGATGTCCGAATCTGTCGCGGAACCACGGTGGCCCCGGCCGCTAAACGGTGGTTTGGCGGCCACTTGGCGGGTTCGGCCTCAGCGTGCCGAGCGCCCGCAGCGCCTCCTCGCGCCAGTGCGGCGACCCCAGTCGTTCCGCGACCTTGACGGCCGTGGCGTAGTGCTCGGCCGCCTCGGCGGGGTCGCCCAGGAACTCCGCCAGCCGCCCGAGCACGAGCCCGCAGGGGCCGAGTGTGATCGCCACGGTGTTCAGGCCGATCATCTCCTCCCGGAACGGGAGGAGAAGGCGGTGGCACTCCCCGGCCACCTCCCGGGCGCCGAGGGCGATCGCGGTGCCGGCGCGGAGCGCCACGTTGATCGTGTGATAGACCCAGCGGGTGGGCGGCCGATCCACCGGCCAGGCGGCCCGGGCCTCCTCCAGGCGCCCGGCGGCCACCAGTGCGCTGACGTAGAACTCGTCGACCTCCCCGGGGATCTGGTCGCGGGCGGCGGCGAGCTCGGCCACCGACTCGTGCGCCCGGCCGCAGGCGAGGCGTACGGCGAAGCGGGCCAGGCTGCCGAAGACCGCGGCGTTGGCTCCGCCCGCCTCGCCCATCCGGTCGGACAGGACCGTGTAGGCCGACTCGGCCTGCTCGAACTCCCCCTTGACCAGCAGGCGGAGGGCGTCGAGGAACGCGATGGTGGCCAGGACCAGGCCCAGCTGGCCGCTGGTGGAGTACTCCACCGCCCGCCCGGTGTGCCACTCCGCCGTGGCCCAGTCGTTGCGCCCGAGCGCGACCATGCACAGCGCGTGGTGACCGACCGTCTGGTAGCCGAGCAGCCCGGCGCGGGCGGAGACCTCCAGCAACTCCTGCCCGAGCGGCTCCAGCTCGTCGCGGCGCCCCGGCACGAAGAGCGACCAGTAGCGAGCGCCGAGCGCCAGGCACAGCAGGCGGGGGTCGCCGATGCCGCGGGCGATCTCGACGGCCTCGGCGCTCGCCCTGTCGACCACCTCCTCGTCGTGGCCGCCCATCTCCTGCGCCAGGGCCGCGAGCAGCCGGCACCGCAGCTCGCCCGTCGCGGTGGGCAGGCAGGCGCGGATCACCTCCACGACGTCGACGTCGAGCACCGGGTCGTTCTGCCAGATCATGGGAGCGTCGAGCGCGGTCGCCGCGCGGGCGAGGGCCCCGAGGTCGCCGAGCCGCCTGGCCACCGCCAGGGCGCGTCCGCGGGTGGCCGTCGCCCGGATGACGTCGCCCGCGCTCGCCTGGGCGGAGACCAGGCGGCACAGCAGGTCGAGCCGGACGTCGTCCGCGGGCTCGGCCGCCCCGCCCCGGGCGAGGTCCAGGGCGTCGAGGGCGCCCTCCAGCAGGGTGGCGGCCTCCCTGTGGGCGTACACGGCGGACGCCTGCTCGGCCGCTCGGCGCGCGTACCGCGCCGCCTCGCGGGCGGTGGCCGCCGTGGCGGCGGCCAGCGCGTGGTACCCGAGCGCGCCGACGTCACCGGGGCGCAGCCGTTCCAGCGCGGCGAGGACCCTCGCGTGCAGCCGCGTACGGCGCAGCCGGGGGATGTCCTCGTACAGCGTCTCGCGGACGAGGACGTGCGTGAAGCGGACCGTGCCGGGACCCGGCTCGGTGAGCAGCCCGGCGAGCACCCCCGCCTCGAGGCCGTCGAGCACGGTCTCCTCGTCGGCGTCCTGGACGGCGACCAGCACGTCGACGTCCGCGTCCCGGCCCATCAGGGCGGCGTTGCGCAGGGCCGTGCGGGCCGTCGCGGGGAGGCGGGCGACCCGCCTGCGGATGAGGTCGCGCACCCCGGGCGGCAGCGACCGGGCCGCCGACGCCCCCTCGGTCGCGAGCAGCCGGGCGGTCTCGGCCACGAACAGCGGATTGCCGCCGGTCCGTTCGGCGACCGTGCGGGCGACGGCGGCGTCCACCTCCACACCCGAGCGGTCCGCCAGCAGCCGCCGGACGTCGTCCTCGCCGAGCCCCTGGAGGGTGACGTTCTCGGCCGTCCGCACGGCCAGGGCGGCCCGCGCCGCGACCAGGTCGTCGCCCGCCTCGGCGGGGCGGAGCGTCAGGACCACCAGGATCGGGGTCCGCGCCAGCCGGGCCGCCAGGTGCCGCAGGATCTCCAGCGTCGCGTCGTCGGCGCGATGCACGTCCTCCAGCACGAGCAGCAGCGGCCCCGGCACGCTCTCCAGATAGTCGCCTACGGCCTGCGCCAGCCAGAACTGGCCGGGGCCGGAGGAGCCCTCCCGCAGCAGCGGAGCGAGCCGCGCCTCGACGCCGGGGGCCGGGGGATGCGCGGCGAACAGGCCGCGCAGGATCTCGCTCCAGGCCCACGCGGGCGGCACGCCGCCGAGCGTCTCGGGGCACCGGCCGACCGCGGTGCGCAGGCCCTCGTCGCCCGCGTGGCGGAGCAGGGCGTCGGCCAGCGTGCTCTTGCCCGCGCCGGGATCGCCGCCGAGCCAGGCCACCCGGAACCCGCGCGCGGCCTGTTCCGCGGCGGAGACCAGCCGGGCGAGCTCCGCCGTACGGCCGATCATCCGGGCGGGTGGTGGAGCGGCCGGGGCTGGAGGCGCGCCGGCCGCCGCGCGGGCGGGAACGACGACCGCGGCGGCGGCCCCTGACGCGCCGAGGGTGTCGCTGTGCGCGAGGATGTCCGCTTCGAGCGTCTTCAGGGCCGGGCCCGGGTCGACGCCCAGCTCCTCGGCGAGCAGGTTCCGGGTGCGGCGCAACGCCGCCAGCGCGTCGGCCTGCCGCCCCGAGCGGTAGTAGGCGAGGGCCAGCAGCCGCACCGCGTTCTCCCGCAACGGGTTGCCGACGACGTGGCGCTCCAGCTCGGGCGCGATCTCCGCGTGCCTGCCGAGCGCCAGCCCCGCCTCCGCGCGGTACTCCACGGCTGTGATCCTCAGCTCCTCCAGCCGCGACGCCTCGGGGACCGCCCAGTCCTGGTCGGCGAACTCGGCGAAGGCGGGCCCCTTCCACAGGGACAGGGCCTCGTCGGTCGCGCGCAGCGCCTCGCCGGGCTCGCCCCGGCCGAGCAGGTCCGCCGCCGCGTCGACCAGCGCCGGGAACCGCCACGCGTCGACGGCGCCGGCGTCGAGTTGCAGCAGGTAGCCGGGCGGGGCGGTCACCAGGACGCCCGCCGGGGTGCGCGGCGCCCGGCCCGGTTCGAGGAGCCGGCGGAGGTTGGAGACGTACACCTGCAACGCCCCCAGAGCCTTCGGCGGGGGCTGGCCCTGCCACAGGTCCTCGATGAACCGGTCCGTCGACACCACGTGCCCGCCGGCGCAGACCAGCCTCGCGATCACCGCTCGCTGGAGCGGCGGCCCCAGATCGACCGGACGTCCTTCGACCTCGGCCCGGAACCGGCCGAGCACCCATAAGCGCACCATCGTCAGGAGAGCATAGGACCGTTCCCACGCCCGGCCCAGTCTCCGGCGGTGCCGGGCCGGTCGGCCGTACACCCGTCAGCCGTACCCCGTCAGCCGTACACCTGGGACATCCGGCGCTCGTAGGCGCGGCGCCAGGAGAGGCGGTAGAGGATCCGCATGACGGCCGGAGCGGTGGTGAGGATGTGGTCGCGATCGGCGGGCGTCGCCGTGTCGAGGAGCCAGGCGGCGAGCATCGGCAGGTCGCGGCCGTGGCTCTTGACGACCTTCTTGGCGGACGCCTCCCACCAGGCGGCGCTGACGTGCTCCCTGATCAGCGGGACGACCTCGGACTCCTCCAGGTCGAGGTGGGTGTTCAGGAGCCGGTCCAGCGCGCGCAGGTCGGTGGTGACCTCGCGGGCCGGCCGCCCGCCGGCCGACAGGCGTCCGATCACGGCGTCCATCTCCTGGTGGTCGGCCTCCAGCCGGTCGAGCACGGGCGCGGCCTCCGGGACCAGGCCGCGCAGGAGCGGCCAGATCGCCTCGTCCTCCTCGGTGTGGTGGTGGTGCAGGACGCGCAGCAGCAGCGCGAGGTGCTCGTCGGCGACCGCGCGGCGCCGCTCGTCGCGGGGGTCGCAGCGGTCGAGGGCGTCGGCCAGCCGGGCGAACTCGCGCCGCAGCCCGGCGTGGAAGAGGAGGAAGGCGACGAGGTCGGGGGCGGGCTCACCCGAGCGGCGCCGGGTCTGCGTGGGTGTCTCCGGTGTTGTCATGACCCCACCATGCGCGAGGCGCCTTTATAGCGACTCAACGCCCGCTTGTGGCCCGCTTTTCCGCGGTCACCCGGGTACGGCGTCGCGCTCGCGGGTGATCTTGGCGGCCCACCAGGTCAGTCCGGACGTCGCGCAGCGCTTCGCGGCGGTCTCCAGATGCGCCCGCGCGGTCTCCGGGCCGGCCGCCCGGCCGAGGTGGGCGAGCCGCCCCAGGAAGTAGCCGACCGGCCCGGCGCAGAACGTCCCCGCCCCGAGGGCGATCCTGTCCTCGTACGGCAGGAGCCTGCGGTAGGTGTGCGCGCACGCGCCGTGGTCGCCCGCCACGATCTGGGCCTCGCCCAGCAGGCACAGGCTCGTCAGTTCGCCGAAGTCGCGCGGCACCGGGCGCCAGCCCTGCTCGCGGGCCGCCAGGGCCGGCCCGCGGTCGCCCCGCCAGTCGCCGAGGAGCACGCCGGCGATCTGCCGGTGCGCGGGGAAGGGAGAGTGCCGTTCCAGCAGTTCCTCGGCACCGTCGAGGTCCCGCATCATGAGGTGCCGGGTCAACAGCGCCGTGGAGAGCGCGGTGGCGGTGTGCCACAGGTTGAGCCGTTCGCCGGCCTCTGCCGCCGTGGCGTACGCGTTCGCCGCGCCCTCGAAGTCGCCGTCGAGCAGACGCCGGGTGCCGGTCCAGATGAGGTGCTGGAACCGGGGCCAGGGGAGATCGAGCCGCTCCACCAGCACGCCCGCCCGCTCGGCGGCCCGGTCGGCGCCCGCCACGTCGAACAGCTCCAACCGGGTCCGCTCCCTGATCATGTGGCCGAGCAGCTCGAACCCGGGCAGGCCGAGCCGGGTGAGCTCCTCGCCGATCGCGTCGAGCTCCGGCATGTGCTCGGGGAGCTGGACGCCCAGATAGCGGGCGTTCAGCGTGACGGCGAGCAGTCCCGGGCCGGCCTTCCCCGAGGCGGTGAGACGGCGGGCCATCGCCAGCGCCTCGGCCGTGGCGGTGTCGCAGCGGGGGTCGGCCGAGCCGTCGTAACGTTCCATTCCCAGACAGCCGAGCAGACGGCAGCGCAGCTCTGAATCCTCGTCCGGCAGCGCGGCGAGGGCCTCCTCGATCCGCCGCACGGTGTGCAACTCGACGTCGCCGTAGGTGTAGAACTTCCACAGTCCGGGAGCGTCCAGGCTGGTCAGCGCCCGTGCGGTGAGGAGCGGGCCGCCCGACCTGTCGGCCGCGAGCACCGCCTCCGCCCGGGTCTGCCGGGCCGCGAAGCCGTCACCGGCGGCGAGCTGCGCCCGCACCAGCTCCAGCAGCAGTTCGACGTGCTCGCGCGGGTCGGCGCCGGGAAGCGTCCCGTGCGCCTCGACCGCCCGGCGCCACCACTGCGCCGCGTCCTCGTGGGCGTACCGGCCGGCGGCCTGCCGCGCCGTGGCCGACGCCCAGCGCACCGCGTCCGCCGCGGCCTCCGGACCCGCCGCCAGCGCGTGCCGGGCCAGCAGCGCGAGATCCGACCCCGGCCGCCGTTCCAGCGCCCGCAGCGCGGCCAGGTGCAGAGCGGCCCGGCCGCGGAGCGGGATGTCGGCGTAGACCGTCTCCCTGACCAGGTCGTGGGTGAACCGCAGGTCCTCGCCGAGGATGCGCATGGCGGTCGCGGCGTCGAGCGCCTCGTCGACCTCCGTCCCGGCGCTCATCCCGGCGACCTCGGCGAGCAGCGACCGGTCCGCGCCCGTGCCGAGCACCGCCGCGGCGTCGACGGCGGGACGGAACGGGGCGGGCAGGTTCAGCAGGCGGCGGCGCAGCACGTCGGCCAGCCCTTCGGGCACTCCGGTGAGCGCCCGTTCGAGGCCCTGGTCCTCGGCCAGGCGGAGGGTCTCGCGGACGAACAGCGGGTTGCCCCGGGTGCGCTCGGCGAGCGCCGCGACGCTCGCCGGGTCGCGCAGGCCCGACAGCTCCGCCACGGCGGCGGGGTCGAGCCCCGCCAGCGGGAGGCGGAGGGCGTCGTGCCGCCCGAGGAGGCCGAGCGTGTCGTGCACGGCGGGGGAGCCCTCTCCGGAGCGCACGGTGACCACGATCGCGATCGCGCCGCGCAGCAGCGGCGCGAGGTCCGACAGCAGGCCCAGTGAGGCCGCGTCGGCCCACTGGAGGTCCTCGATCACGACGAGGAGCGGGCGGCCGGCGGCGACGGTCTCCAGGTACGCCGCCGTGGCCTGGTGCAGCAGGAACCGGGCCTCGCCCGCCTCGGCGGGGGGAGCGTCCGGCGCGGCGGAGCCGCCCGCAGGGCCGCCGGGGGAGCCGCCGAGCAGCACCCGCAGGGAGGCGGCCCACGCCGCCGGCGGCGGCACCCGCTCGCCGAGGTCCCGGACGACCTGCTGCCAGGGCCACAGGGCGGGGGCGCCCGAGGTCTCGTGGCACCGGCCCCAGGCGACCTGCCAGCCGTCGGCGGCCAGCCGCTCCGCGAACGCCTCCGCGAGCCACGTCTTGCCGATCCCCGCCTCGCCCGAGACCACCGCGAGTGCCGGCCCGCGCGTCACCCCCCGGGCCACGTCGTGCGCCAGGCCGGTCAGCCGGTCGAGCTGGCTCGCCCGGCCGACATGCCGCCGCTCCGGCGAAGACCCCTCCGCGTGCCCGCCGCCGGGGACTGATTCGGCCCGTACGGCGGCGGGTCGTACCAGAGTCCGGGGAGCGATCGCGGCCCGGTCCAGGGCGGGGTCCTGGGTGAGGATCGCCTCCTCCAGCCGCCGCAGTGCGGGGCCGGGATCGAGGCCGAGTTCCCCGGCCAGCCGGGCGCGGGCGGAACGCAGCGCCTCCAGCGCGTCCGCCTGCCGTCCGAGCGCGTAGAGCGTGCGGGCGAGCAGCTCCCACAGCCCCTCCCGGAGGGGATGCTCGGCCACCAGGGCCTCCAGCTCGCCCACCACGTGCGGGTCGCCGACCCGCCCTCCCAGCAGCCGCTCCCGGGTCACCAGGCGGGCCTCGGCCAGCCGCTCGATCTCCGGCCGGAGCCAGGGAACGTCGCCGAACTCCTCGTACGGCGTGCCGCGCCAGAGGGCGAGCGCGCGTTCGGGCTCGCCGGCCCTGGCCAGCCGCAGGAACTCCTCGGCGTCCACCTCGTGCGGGCCGAGGGCGTACCCGGGCGGGCGGCTGATCAGGACCGACGACGGGGTGCGGGGCGCGCGCCCCGGTTCGAGCACCCGGCGCAGGACGGAGACGTAACTGTGCAGGGTGCTCAGGGCGCGCGGCGGAGGGGCGCCGTCGTACAGGTCGTCGAGGATCGCGTCCACCGACACCGTGGCGCCCCCGGCGATCAGCAGGCGCGCCATCAGCAGCCGGGGCCGCGGCCCGCCGAGGTCGACGGGAACGCCGTCGACGTACGCCTCGACCGGGCCGAGCACCCGAAACATGACTGGCATGCCGGGATTGTGCCACGATCACCGCGTCCTGATCGTGGCGTCCCGGTGGCCCCGCGGGTCCTGCCCGGACTGCCGGAGCCGGTCGCGCGCCGGTGCCGGCCCACTGGACCACCAGGCCGCCGTTGCCGGGGGTTCCGCACGCCCCGGCAACGGCCTGCCGGTCGGGTTCTAGTTGTTGGCCACCAGTCGCCACCGGTTGTCGGCGGTTCCGTTGTCGGAGTCCTGGACGGCCTGGGCGCCGTTGGCGGTGGAATTGTTCTGGATGGCGAGCAGCTTGCCGCTGTTCACGTTGCGGATCTTGTAGGTTCCGTCGCCGTTGTCGACCAGAGTCCACCGGTGGTCGGCGGTGCCGTTGTCGGACCACTGCAGGACGCGGGCGCCGTCAGTGGTGGACATGTTCTCCACGCCCAGCACCTTGCCGCTGTTGACGTTGCGGAACCGCACGGCGTTGCCGTCGGTCACCATCACCCAGTTGTGGTCCGCGGTGCCGTTGTCGGTCCACTGCAGCGCGAGACCGCCGTCCGCCGTGGACATGTTCTGGATGCCGAGGACCAGGCCGCTGGCCGCGTTGACCAGCCGGTAGCTTCCCGTCCCGCCGTTGCCCTGCCCGCTGGTGTTCCAGTAGACCGTGTAGTTGTAGCCGTGCGCGTCGTAGAACGGGCCCAGGTTCACCGTCGAGCCGTTGGCCGTCGCGGTGAAGGCGAGCGCCGTGGTGCTGGTCCGGGTGATCGACCCGGTGTTCAGCGAGGGCAGCGCCGTCAGCGAGGTGTTGCCGTAGTTGCCGGACAGCACGACAGGACCGTACGTGACCGCCGCGACGTTCGAGTTGTCGTTGGCGGCCTTCATGACCACGCGCATGGGCAGGCGCACCGTGACGGTGTCGCCGGACGTCCACGACCGGGTGACGACGGCGTAGGTGCCGGGCGTGGTGTCCACGCTCTGCTGCGTGCCGTTCACGCTGATCGTGGCGCCCGACGTCCAGGCGGGGATGCGGATCCGCATCGACCACGAGCCGCTCATGCTACCGGTGACCTGCAGCGTCGTGGTGTCGCTCGCGGGGTACGACGTCGTCTGGGTGACCGTGATGCCGCGCTGGGTCCAGTTCAGCGTCGACGGCATGAACATGTTCACCGTCAGCGTGGTGCCGTTGTAGAAGTAGATGGAGTCCATCAGCCTCGTGTTGACCTCCACCCCCGTCCCCTGGCAGCACCAGAACGAGTTGTAGTCGGTGCTCCACGTGCCGCCGCCCCACGCCGGGCCCACCCCGCGGCGGCCGCCCGGCTTGAGCGGGGTGAAGTAGGTGACGTGCCCGTGGCTGTCGCCCGGGTTCTGCGCGCCGATGACGTGGTTGAGCAGCGCCTGCTCGTAGAAGTCCGCGTACGCGACCCGGTCGGGGTTGAGCAGCCACAGTTCGCGGGTCAGGTTGAGCATGTTGACGCTGTTGCAGTGCTCGCAGGTGTCGTTGGTGAGATAACCGGCGATCGCGTTGGGCGCCCGGAAGTGCTCGGCCTGGCTGTTGCCGCCGATCGCGTAGGTGTGCGCGCCGACGGTGATGTTCCAGGCGTTCACGGCGATGTCGCGGTAGCGGGTCGTGCCGGTGGCCTTGTACTCCCGGGCCGCGCCGATCCACTTGGGCACCTGGGTGTTGGCGTGCAGGCCGTTCAGCTGGTCCTGGTTCGAGGCCAGGGGGTTGAACACGGCGGCGTGGTCGAACCGCTGCGCGACGGTGAGCCACCGCGCGTCGCCCGTCTGCTGGTAGATGTCGGTCAGCACCGCGTTCATGCCGCCGAACTCGGTGCCCAGCATGTTCTGCATCTGGCTGCTGCTCAGCCTGCTCGTCCGCCAGTCGACCCAGCCGGCGAACGCCAGCAGCACGTCGCGCGCCTGGGTGCTGCCGATGAGGCGCCACACGTCGAGCAGGCCGGTCAGCGTCTTGTGGACGCAGTAGTACGGGACGTTGCCGTTGCTCAGCGTGCGGGCTTCCAGGGCGGTGAAGTCCGACTCGGGGAAGCCGGACAGGTATCCGGTGTTGAACCCGGCGGCGCCGTTGTTCGCCTGGCACTTGGCCAGTTCGGCGACCATGGTGGTGGCCTTGTCCCGGCAGGTGGTGTCGCCGAGCACGGCGTACGCCTGGGCCCACGCGGTGAGGAAGTGGCCCTGCACATGGGTGCGGAACGGGAACGACGGGGCGTCCCACCCGCCGTTGGAGGAGGCGCCGTTGGTGGACAGCCTGTGGTTGGCCCGGAAGTTGTACAGCAGCCGGTTGACGTCGACGTACTTGAGATAGGAGAGCGTGCGGTTCTGGTTGTCCAGCCAGCGGCTCGTCGTCAGCCGCACCTGGCCCAGCTCGAAGGGGTACGCCGAGACGCCGATGTCGGGCCGGGCCGGCGCGACCGCGGCGGCCGCCGCCGAGGCGCCGGCGACCCCGCCGGCGGTGGACGCGACTACGGCGACACCGGCCGCCTGCAGCAGTTGCCGGCGGCTGAGCGACGGGGACGGCATGAGGCCTCCTGGAGGTCACGAGAGGGGCGGCCGGCGATTCTCGGTGAGCGACGACATCCACCGCCGCGAATCGATCACAAGGGTCTGCGGAGGAGGGTGTTAGCGCTAACACAAAGGCCCGGACAGCCCCTCTGTCGGGTTCTGGTGGTGGTGGCTGGGAGCCAACATGACGCCGTGAGGATCTGTCAATCCCGGGACCAGGCGCGGACGGGTGTGGAGCGCCTGCCGGGCGTCTCCGCCTCGTCGCGGCGGGGCGGCGCTGAAAGTTTCACGGTTTGGCCCAGGCCCGGTGGGCAACCCTTTTCCCAACCGGGTACGACCCGGCCGACGTCGAGATGTCCCGCCGGGCGCCCCGGCCCCGTCCTCGCCGGGCGGCCCTGAAAGTTTCACGGGTGACCCTTCGGCGGGCAATCCTTTTCCGGGCCCGGGCGGTCCGGGCGGCCCGGCCGCTGATTGTGCCGGCCGAAACGAATCGCGGCCGGCATTTCCCCGCGTGCTTTTCACCGGCATTTCGGCGGCATGATTTCCCGTTCCTCGCCGGGCACCTGCGGAATTTCCTGGCCGGGCGCGGGACGCCTTGGAACGGCCGCGTCTCCGGCTGATCGGGCCGCAAACCGTCTTACGGCGGCTGAACGGCGTCTTACCGGCAGATGTCGCGTTCCCGGTTCATCGGCCGGATTTCCGCCACGACTTCGGCGACATTGTAAGACCGGTCACGGCGGCACACACTCCAGGCAACAATTCCTCTCCCAATCTCTGGAGCCGCAGTGGACCGAGCCGTAATCCGAATTCCCGGACGCGGAAAAACGACGTTCCGGCGTTTCGCGTCGATCGTGCTCGCGGCGCTCGCCGTGGTGTTCCTCGGCGTGCCGCACGCCGGCGCCGCCACGCTGCCGACGCCGAAGGGCCTGACCGCCTACCTCGACCTCGAGTGCTACCGGACCAGCGCCTACCAGCCGCCGGGCGTCCAGCTCACGGTGCGGCACCTCAATCCCGTGCTCATGAACCTGCCGGTCGAGACCGTCACCCTGGGCCAGCGTGAGCAACTGTGCGTACCGGTCGCGAAGAACACGCAGGAGCCGCCGTCCCCCGCGATCGACTTCATCAAGTACATCGACCTGTCCTGCTACAAGATCTCCGGCATCACGGTGAACACGGGCCTCGTGCTCAGCCACCTCAATCCGCTGTTCCAGAATCTGCCGCGCACGCAGATCTCCATGAACACGCCGCAACAGTTGTGCGTGCCGGTCGTGAAGAACAACGTGATCCCGCCCGCCGACGTGCTGCAGCTCGTCCGTTACATCGACCTCAAGTGCTACGGGATCACCCCCAACACCGCGCTGAACCAGACGGTGTCCCTGCGTCAGCTCAATCCCGTCCTCACGTCGCAGATTCCCACGCACAAAGCGCAGATCCTCTACGCCCGGCAGCTGTGCGTCCCCGTGCAGAAGGCCGGTGACAGCATCCCGAGCGCGGTGCTCGACATCGTGCGGTGGATCGACCTGGAGAAGTTCGACGCGATCACCCCGGCGCTGCCCACCTCGGTCTCGCTGAGCCTGCGGCACATCGACCCCGTCCTCGCCGGTCTCCCGGCCGAGCAGGCCACTCTCCTCGGTGCCGACCAGGTGGCCCTGCCGGTCGCCAAGAACGGCAACCTCCCACCCGGCTGATCCCCCGGCCCGGAGCCCCTCCGCATGCCCCGGCGGAGGGGCTCCGGTGCTCACAGCAGACCGGGCACGGCGCGGCGCAGGTGGGCGAGGCTCTCGGCCGCGGCCTCCCGGGCCCGCGCGACCGGCCCCGTGAGCACTCCGTCGTGCTTGACGAGCACGCCGTCGCACACCACCGTACGGACCAGCCCGGGGTGCGCGGCGATCACGACGGAGGCGAGGGGGTCGAGCACCGGAGCCATGGCGGGGGTGCCGGTGTCGACCACCACGAGGTCGGCCCGCCTGCCGGGGGTGAGGCTGCCGGTGACCGCCCCGAGACCGGCCACCGCCGCGCCGTCGGCGGTGGCCATCCGCAGCAGGCGTCCCGCGGTCAGCGGTGCGCCGTCCTCGGTGAAGCGGTGGTGGGCCAGCGCGGCCCGCATCTGCGTGAACATGTCCCCCGAGGTGGCGATCTCGGTGTCGGCGCCGAGGCCCGTGACGACGCCCGCCCGCAGGAGGCGGCCGGTGGCGGGCGAGCCGAGCCCGGACATGGTCGTCTCGATGAACGGCGCCACGCTCGCGGTGGCGCCCGCGTCGGCGGCGAGCTTCAGCTCGTCGTCGCCGACGGCGCTCGCGTGGACCAGGGTGACCGTCTCGTCGAGCAGGCCCTCCTCGTCCAGGTGCCCGACGCTGCCCGCCCTGCCGACGTGCATGGTGACCCGAAGACCGAGCTCCCGCGCGAGCAGCAGGTCGCGCCTGGTGGCGGTGGGGGCCGACATCTCGGGCCCGCGCGCCGCCAGGGCCATCGTCACGCGGGCGGCGTCGTCGTGGAGCACGTCCCTGATCCGGCGCACGTCGGCGGGCAACTCCGCGTCGCTGTGCTCGCCCACCCAGCTCAGCGCGTCCGTCTGCGGCCAGCCGTACGCGAACACGCCCCGGATCCCGCTGTCGCGCAGTGCGGCGACGGCGGCGTCGCCGTGCTCGGGGGTGTTCTGGATGTGGGACCAGTCGACCAGGGTGGTGATCCCGGAATCCAGCGCGCCGAGTGCGCCGATCAGGGTGCCCGCGTAGACGTCCTCGGGCCGGAAGTTCGGGCCGAGCCCGAGGAACGCCGCGCCGAGGTAGTCGGTCAGGCTCCAGTCCAGGCCGATGTGGCGCAGCGCCGACTGCCAGGTGTGACGGTGGGTGTCGATCAGCCCCGGCAGCACGACGCAGCCGGTGGCGTCCACGACGCGGGCCCGCGGGGAGATCTCCGCGGCGGGCCCCACCGAGACGATCACGCCGTCCCGGACGACGACGTCGGCGGGCCCGTCCGGCACGGCCGGGTCCATGCTGAGCACGTGCCCGCCGGTGACCACCAGGTCGGTGTTGAGAGGCATCCTCGTCTCCTTGCTGTTCGCGGTGATGCCTCTTTGTCCCACCGCGTGCTTGTGGCCGGCTTCACGCGGGCGAGCCGCCGCGTCAAGCCGGCCACAAGTCGTACGCGGACGGTCAGGACGCGGGCGCGGTGGTCTCCAGTTCGTGGACGCGCGGGTCGCCCTTGTCGGCGAAGTAGTCCTCCGGCCGGGTCCCGTCGGGGCCTTCGGCGCTCCTGAGCGCGCGGGCCACGAGGGTCCCGAGCACGGCGACGACCAGGTTGACGATCAGCGCGAGGAGCCCGGCGTAGACCGTGATCTTCGTGTCGAACCCGAGCTTCTCCAGCGGGAAGGCCGAGCCGCCGAAGTGCTCGTGCTTGGTGGCGGGGTTGGCGATGTTGTAGAGCAGCAGCATCCCGGCCGTCATGCCCGCGGCCAATCCGGCGATCAGGCCGCCGCGGTGGAACCACCGGGTGTAGAGGCCGAGACCCACCGACGGCAGCGTCTGCAGGATGATCACGCTGCCGATCAGCTGGAGGTCGATGGAGAACTGCGGGTCGATGCCCAGGATGACCAGCACCGCGCCGACCTTCACGACCAACGACGCGATCTTGCTGACCCTGGCCTCCTGGGCCGGGGTGGCGTCCCGGTTGAGGTACTCACGGTAGATGTTGCGGGCGAACAGGTTGGCCGCCGCGATCGACATGATGGCGGCGGGCACGAGTGCGCCGATGCCGATGGCCGCGAAGGCCACCCCCGCGAACCAGTCGGGGAAGAGCTTGTCGAACAGCTGCGGCGTGATCGTGTTGCCGTCCTCGCCGATCGGCGTGACCCCGGCCGCGATCGCCATGTAGCCGAGCAGCGCGATCAGGCCGAGCAGCAGGCTGTAGGCCGGCAGGGCCGACATGTTCCGCTTGATCACGTTCCGGTCGCGCGTGGCGAGGATCCCGGTGACGCTGTGGGGATAGAGGAACAGCGCCAGCGCCGAGCCGAGCGCCAGCGTGACGTACTGAAGCTGGTTGTTCGCGTTGAGAGTGATGCCGTCGCCGGGCGCGGGGGTCGCGTCGAACTTCGCCTTGGCGGCGTCGAAGATCGACGCCCAGCCGCCGAGCTTGGCCGGGATGTAGACGATCGCGACCAGGATCACCAGGTAGATCAGCGAGTCCTTGACGAACGCGATCAGCGCGGGGGCCCGCAGCCCGGACTGGTAGGTGTAGGCCGCGAGGATCGCGAACGCGATGATCAGCGGCAGGTCGCCGGTCACGCCCATCGTCTTCAGCACCGCCTCGATGCCGATGAGCTGCAGCGCGATGTACGGCATCGTCGCGACGATGCCGGTGATCGCGACCAGCAGGGCCAGCGTGGGGGATCCGAAGCGGAGCCGGACGAAGTCGGCCGGGGTGACCAGGTTGTGCACGTGCGAGACCGACCACAGCCGCACCAGCACGAGCATGACCATGGGATAGACGACCACGGTGTACGGCACGGCGTAGAACCCCATGGCGCCCGCGCCGAAGATCAGGGCGGGCACGGCCACGAACGTGTAGGCCGTGTAGAGGTCGCCGCCGACCAGGAACCAGGTGATCCAGCCGCCGAAGCCGCGCCCGCCGAGGCCCCACTCGTTCAGGTTGGCGAGGTCGCCCGGGCGGCGCCAGCGGGCGGCCACGAAACCCAGGCCGCTGACGAGCAGGAACAGCAGCGCGAAGATGACGATCTCGGTGGTCTTCACCGGTTCCTCCTCCTCGTCGCGCGGTAGACGAGGGTGGTCGTGGTGACGCCGAGCACGATGAAGGCGAGTTGCAGCCAGTAGAACAGCGGGATCCCGAACAGGCGCGGTTCCACGGCATTGAACAGGGGCGGGAGGAGCGGGATCGCGATGGGGAGCGGCAACAGCCAGTTCAGCGGGCTGCGGTCGTCGCTGCGGCCATCGCTGCGATCAGGAGTCGTCAAGACGTTCTCCAATCGGACACGGACCAGGCGTGCCCGGCAGATCCGCGCGACGGCCGGTCACGGGATCAGCGGGACGGTTACTCGGCCGCAGATTAGGGACGCGGGGGTAACAGGAGGATCACCGATCGGTGAACGGTCGTGTCGGCGCGCCCAGCGACAACCGGTCAAGCGCGTCGTCAGGCGGTCAGGCGGGGGCGACGGCGGGGAGGATCACCGCGGAGGGATGGGCGGGATCGTGCAGCACCTCCTGGTCGGAGGCGACCATCGGGCTGCCCGCCGTGAGAGGCGCCCCGGTGCCGGGGTTGCGGGCGATGCGCGGATAGGCCCCGCTCGCCACCTGCACCCGGATCCGGTGCCCGCGGCGGAACCGGTGGCCCATCGGCCACAGGTCGATCTCCACCCGCCGCACGCCGTCCTCGTCCCCGCGGTCGGCGGGGGTCAGGCGGCGCACCCCCTCGCAGACGTTCATCGACGCGCCGCCGGGATGGACGTCGCACACCCGCACGACGAAGTCCGTGTGCTCCCTGCCGGTGCGGACGAACAGCTCGGCGCGCACCGGGCCGATCATCTCGGTATCCCGGCCGAGCGGGGCGGAGGTGTAGACGAGCACGTCCCGCCGGGCCTCCAGCCGCCGGTTGTCCCTGGGCTCGGAGTTGCCGATCAGCACCGGGCCGCCGATCACCGGCGTGGGGTGCGCCGGGTCGTAGCGGTAGCGGTCCGGCTCGCCGCCCGCCGGGTTCGCGGTGGACAGGGCGGAACCCGGCTGCAGGTGCCAGCGCTCGGGCCGCATGCCCGGCGGCGGCCAGTCCGGCTCGTCCCGCCACTCGCCGGCGCCGGTGACGAACAGCCGGACGGGGGACAGGCGCAGCCCCGACGGGTCGCCGAGCAGGTGGGCGCGGAACCAGGCGAGGGCGTCGGCGTTGGCCGCCCGGCCGTGCCTGATGTCGGCGTGGTACCACGGCCCGATCGTCAGGTGCGGCCGCCGCCCGGCCGCCCGCAGCGCGGCGTAGTCCTTGAGCTGCCAGGGCAGGAACACGTCGTACCAGCCGCCGGTCATCGTGATCTCCGCGCCGACCTGGCCCACCGACGCCGAGAAGTCCCTCTTCTCCCAGTAGGCGCAGAGGGCCTCGCCGTGATGGGCGAGCAGGTCGCGGAAGAACGGCAGCGGGCGGCCCGCCGACAGCAGGTCGAGCTCCGGCAGCGAGTGGCCCGCCAGGCCCGACAGGACGGCCCGCCGTGTGCGCCGGGGCGCGATGAGCGCGGCCGCGCCTCCCAGCCTGCCCTCCAGGTGGGCGGTGAGGGTCGTCCAGATCAGGGTGGACTCCAGGGCGAACGACCCCCCGACGTACGCCGCGTCGCGGAAGCACGAGGCGGTCACCTGGACGGACATCGCCCGCAGGTCCGGCGTCTCGGCGGCGATGGCCCACTGGGTGTACCCGAGGTAGGAGGGCCCGTGCATGGCGAACGAGCCGCCGTACCACGACTGCGCCCGCATCCACTCGACCGTCGCCAGCCCGTCGGCCTGCTCGTGGACGAGGGGGTCGAGCACCCCGCCGGAGCCGAAGCCGCCCCGGCAGCTCTGCAGCAGGACCTGGAAGCCGTGCCGGGCGAAGGTCCAGCCGTACATCCAGCCGACCACCCCGGCCCGCCCGTACGGCGTGCGGATCAGGATCGTCGGCGGCCGGGCGGCGCCCACCGGGGCGTAGTGGTCGGCCAGGAGGGTCACGCCGTCCGGCATCGGCACGGGCACGTCGCGGCGGACCCGGACCCGCAGGCCGGGCGGCCCGTACGGACCTCCCGGAGCGCGACGGCCCACCGGTATCCGCACCGGCACCCGGACCGGCACCCGGACCATGCCGACCTCCCTTCCCGGCGGAGCCGAGAGCGGGTTTCCTGCTCAGTAACAGAATATCTATCCGGTGGTCGTGCTTCCAGCCATGTCGCGTTGCATGATCGCGGTCCTCGCCGCTACGCTTTTCCCATGCGAACTCCTGCACCCTCCCAGTGGTGGCGCCGCTAGCTGGCGGCGTTTTCGCATTCTTCGCATCGAGGAGACCGGCCGCCCCGTGAGTGGCGGCCTTCTGTATGTCCGCCCCGGGGCATACGTAAAAAGGGGCGTGGACAGTGGAGATCAGCGGATATACCACCGCGGGCGGCATCGCGGTCGAGCGGGCCGTGCGCGAGGTGCCCGAGGAGGCGCTGGAGGAGATCGTCACGTCGCTCGCCGAGCGGCGCGGCGGAGCCTTCTCCTCCGGCATGGACTACCCCGGGCGCTACAGCCGATGGGCCTTCGGCTACGTCGACCCCTGCCTGGAGATCGTCGCGCGGGGGCGCCGGATCTCCGCGCGGGCGCTCAACGAGCGCGGCCAGGTCGTGCTGCCCGTCGTCGCCTCCTGCCTGCTGGCGGCGGGCAAGCCGGTGTCGGAGCCGACGCCCGGCTTCGTCGAGGTGCATGTCGCCGAGTCCGAGGACCTGTTCCCGGAGGAGATGCGCAGCCGCCGGCCCACCGTCTTCACCGCCATCCGCGAGGTCATCGCCGCCTTCCGCGGCGACGACCCGCACCTCGGCCTGTACGGCGCCTTCGGCTACGACCTCGCGTTCCAGTTCGAGCCGATCCGCTACCGCCTGACCCGCCCCGGCGACCAGCGCGACCTGGTGCTCCACCTCCCGGACCGGCTCGTCGTGATCGACCGGGTCCGCGAGACCAGCACGGAGTACCGCTACGAGTTCACCGTGGACGGCGCCTCCACCCACGGCATGGAGCGCTCCGGCGAGACGACGCCCCTCGTCACGCCCGGCGCGGTCCCGCCCGACCCGGTCAGGGGCACCTACTCCCGGGTCGTCGCCGAGGCCAAGGAGAAGTTCCAGCGCGGCGACCTGTTCGAGGTCGTCCCCGGCCAGGTCTTCCACTCGGTCTGCACCGACCCCGCCGCCTTCTACCGCTCCCTGCGCGCCGCCAACCCCGCGCCGTACGAGTTCCTGCTGAACCTCGGCGACGGTGAGCACCTCGTCGGCGCCTCGCCCGAGATGTACGTGCGGGTGACCGGCGACCGGATCGAGACCTGCCCGATCTCCGGCACCATCGCCCGCGGGGCCGACCCCGTCGAGGACGCCGAGGCGATCCGCACCCTCCTGTCCAGCGTGAAGGAGGAGTCGGAGCTGACCATGTGCACGGACGTGGACCGCAACGACAAGTCGCGCATCTGCGTCCCCGGCAGCGTCCGGGTGATCGGCCGCCGGCAGATCGAGATGTACTCCCGGCTGATCCACACCGTCGACCACATCGAGGGCCGCCTGCGCCCCGAGTTCGACGCGCTCGACGCGTTCCTCACCCACATGTGGGCGGTCACCGTCACCGGCGCCCCCAAGACGTGGGCCATGCAGTTCATCGAGGACCACGAGGAGACCACCCGGCGCTGGTACGGCGGCGCCGTCGGCTTCATCGGCTTCGACGGCTCGATGAACACCGGCCTGACCCTGCGCACCGCGCAGATCCGCGACGGCGTGGCCACCGTGCGCGCCGGGGCCACGCTGCTCTACGACTCCGACCCCGAGGCCGAGGAGCGGGAGACCGAGCTCAAGGCCAGCGCCCTGCTCGGCGCGCTCGCCGCGGCCACCCGCCCGAGGGAGGACGCCCCGGCGGCGCCCCCCGCGGACCTGCCGGGGGAGGGCCACCGGGTGCTGCTCGTCGACCACGAGGACTCCTTCGTCAACACCCTCGCCGACTACTTCCGGCAGCAGGGCGCGTCGGTGGTCACGCTGCGGCACGGCTTCCCGATGGAGAAGCTCGACGAGATCGCGCCCACGCTCGTGGTGCTGTCGCCCGGCCCCGGCTGGCCGTCCGACTTCGGCTGCGCCGCCCTGCTGGAGGCGCTGTACGCCCGGAGGCTGCCGGTCTTCGGGGTGTGCCTCGGCCTGCAGGCGATGGTCGAGCAGGCCGGCGGCACGCTGGAACTGCTGCCGTACCCGGAGCACGGCAAGCGCGGGCGCGTCCGGCGCGAGGGTGACAGCGCGCTGCTCGACGGCCTGCCCGGCGAGTTCGTCGCGGCC
The DNA here is from genome assembly GCF_014161415.1 of Microbispora sp. H10885. NCBI lineage: Bacteria > Bacillati > Actinomycetota > Actinomycetes > Streptosporangiales > Streptosporangiaceae > Microbispora > Microbispora sp. H10885. The sequence goes on from NZ_JABBWY010000010.1 coordinate 306,478, forward strand.
CGCTACCACTCCCTGCACGCCAAGGAGCAGGGCGTCACCGGCTTCCGGGTCACGGCGTTCACGCCGGACGGCGCGGCGATGGCCGTCGAGGACACCGAGAACCTGCGTTTCGGCGTGCAGTTCCACCCCGAGTCGATCCTGACCACCGAGGGCCGCGCGGGGGCGAGGATCATCGCCAACGTGCTGCGTATCTGCGCCCGGTAGACGGCGGGTAAAGAGCCGTCCTTGCGCGGCGCCGGCGCGGCGGGGGAGCCGTAGAGTCCTCTGCCGTGCCGGAGACGCGACCCGATGCCCCGCCGCTTCCCGCGGACCCGTTGCCCGTGCCCGTCCCCGACGCGGTGCGCGCGGCCCTGCTCGCGCCGATGGTCGACCAGCACTGCCACGGGGTGCGGCGCGACGACCCGCCGCGTTCGGGGTTCGAGCAGCTGGTCGCCGAGGGCGGCGCGCCCGCGCCGCCCGGCACCACCCACTTCGACACCCCGGCGGGCGCGGCCATCCGGCGCTGGTGCGCGCCGGTCCTCGGGCTGGAACCGCACGCCTCGGCCGCGGTGTACCTGTCCCGCCGCGCCGAGCTCGGCGCCGCCGAGGTGAACCGGCGGCTGCTGCGCGGCTCCGGCGTCTCGGCCTTCCTGGTGGACGCCGGCCCGGAGTCGCCCGGCCTGCTCGGGCCCGCCGAGATGGGGCGGCTCGGCGGCGCCGTCGCCGACGAGATCGTCCGGCTGGAGGAGGTCGAGCGGGACGTCGCCGAGGCGGGCCTGCCCGCCGTCGGCTACGCGGGCGCGCTGCGGGACGAGCTCGCGGCCCGCGCGGCCCGCGCCGCCGGGCTGAAGACGGTCGCCGCGCACCGCCGCTGGCCCGGCTCCGACCTCTCCCGGCCCTCCCGCGGCAGCGTGATCGCCGCGGCCGGCCGCAGGCTCGCCGACCCTAAGGCCCGCCTCGCCGACCCGGTCCTCGTACGGCACCTGCTGTGGGCCGCCGCCGACGTGGCGAGGGAGCGGAGCCTGCCGATCCAGATCCACTGCGCCTTCTCGGAGGACGCTCACGGGGACGGCGCCTCCGGGGACGCCGCTTTCGGTGACGCGGATCCGGCGCGGCTCACGGGATTCGTCCGCGCCCTCGCCCCGCTCGGGGTGCCGGTCGTGCTGGTGCACTGCTATCCCCACCACCGCCAGGCGGCGTACCTCGCGAGCGTCTTCCCGCACGTCTACGTGGACGCCGGGCTCGCCGTGGCGCTCACCGGGGCGGGTTCGGCCCATATCCTGCGCGAACTGCTGGAGCTGGTGCCGTTCCACAAGCAGATGTACGGCTCCGGCTGCCACGGCGCCGCCGAGCTGTGCTATCTGGCCGCCCTCTATCACCGCCGCGGGCTGGCCCGGCTGCTGGCGGGCCGGATCGCCGAGGGCGAGTGGAGCGTCTCCGACGCGGCCCGGATCGCCCACATGATCGGCTCGGCCAACGCCCGCCGCGTCTACCGCCTCTGAACCGAATCTACAACGTAAAGGCGACGCCCTCGCGCCCCACCCCCGAGTCGCGATCGTGGGGCCTGAGCTGGTTTGCTTGGACCCGTCACAACCGGCACCGACTCAACGGGGATCTGAATGCGCAGCGTCGAGCCCGAGGTCTTCCTCGTCGCCAAGCCGTCCGTCGACTACGACGAGCTGGCCCGCTACCTGCGGGAGGTCGGCGGGGAGAGCTGGCTGGAGCGGCTGGAGCGCGGCGACTTCGACGCGCAGGACCTCGCCGAGTTCGCCGGGCGGCTGTGCTACCGCTCCTTCGAGCCGGGGCTCAACCCCAACGTGACGCGGGTCCGCGCCGACCAGGAGGCGTACCTGCGCAACATCCTGGCCAGCGCGCACGGCAGCGTCCTGGAGCACGCCAGCTTCAGCTTCGTGCTGCACAACGTCTCGCGCGTGATGACCCACGAGCTCGTGCGGCACCGGCCGGGGGTGGCGATCTCGCAGGAGTCGCTGCGGTTCGTCCGGCTGAACGACCTGCCGTTCTGGTTCCCCGAGTGGGCGCGCGAGGACGCCGAGCTGATGAAGCGGGCGACCGAGATGCTCGACCGGATGGAGGAGTTCCAGAACTGGATGTCCGCCCACTTCGGGCTGGACGCCGACGGCGTGCCGTTCTCGGAGAAGAAGCACCGCACCTCGTTCATGCGGCGCTTCGCCCCCGAGGGCGTCGCGACGGGCCTGGTCTGGACGGCCAACGTGCGCACCCTCCGCCACACCATCGAGTCCCGTACGGCCGCCGGGGCGGAGGAGGAGATCCGCCTCGTGTTCAACCGCATCGGGGAGATCATGCGGGCGGAGGCCCCGGCGCTGTTCGGCGACTACACGGTCGAGGACGGCGCCTGGATCCCCGGCTACCGCAAGGTCTGAGCAGCCGTCCCCAGGCGGTTTTCACACCACGGCGGCGCGCACGCACAGGACGTCGGGCAGATGGCGGGCGATCAGCGTCCAGGTCTCGCCTGCGTCGGCGGAGCCGTACACCTCGCCGTCCCGGGTGCCGAAGAACACCCCGGCGGGCCCGGCGGTCATGGCGTCCCTGAGGACGGAGGCGTGCGCCGGGCCCTCGGGCAGGCCCTCCGAGAAGCCCTGCCAGGTGACCCCTGCGTCGTCGCTGCGGAACACCCGGCACCGGTGGCCGACGGGCGTGCGGTCGACGTCGCCGTGCAGCGGGAAGACGTACAGCCGGTCGGGGTCGTCCGGGTGGACCGCGATCGGGAACCCGAAGTCGGAGGGCAGCCCGGAACCGATCTCCGTCCAGGAGCCGCCGAAGTCGTCGGACCGGTAGACGCCGAAGTGGTGCTGGAGATAGAGCCGCTCGGGGCGCGCGGGATGCTGCGCCACCTTGTGCACGCACTGCCCGAACTCGGGATACTGGGCTCCCTCGGGCAGGAAGGGCGCGCGGATGTCCTTGTTGGACGGCCGCCAGGTGGCCCCGGCGTCGTCGCTGCGGAAGAAGCCGACGGCGGAGGCGGCGACGCCGAGCCGCCCGGGGTCGGTGGGGTGCGGGATCACGGTGTGCAGGCACAGCCCGCCGCCCCCGGGCTGCCACCGGGGCCGGGTGGGGTGGTCCCACAGCCCCTCGACCAGGGTGTAGGTGGCCCCGCCGTCCTCCGAGCGGAACAGCGCGGCCGGCTCGGCGCCCGCCCACACCACCCCCGGCTCGGCCGGCGACGGCTGGAGCTGCCACACCCGGGCCAGCGCGGCCCCGGTGCGCTCGGGGAAGGCGACCGGCGGGGTGGCCGCCTCCTGCCACGTCTCGCCGAGGTCGTCCGACCACAGGACGGACGGCCCGAAGTGGCCGTACTCGATCCCGGCCAGGATCCGGGGGGTGGGCCCGCGCGTGTCGACGGCGACGGAGGGGACGCCGATGGTGGAGAAGCGCACGGGGTCGACCTCGAACGGCCCGCCGTTCGAGGAGTGTGCCAGGAACAATCCTTTTCGGGTGCCGATCGCGAGTAGTGCGGGCATGCGCCCTCCCTGTCCGGATATCGATCATGTTTTCGATTCGAATCCTGCCAGGAATCGGTCCGGCGTGCCCGCCGTTCCGGTCGGGTCGCTCCGATCGCGGTCTCGCTCCGGATCGGCGTCGCGGTGGATCCGGGCGAGCGGCACCCCCGAGTGCCGCAGGCGCCGTACGGTCTCGTCCACCATGGGGGGCGGGCCGCAGACGTAGACCTCGTGCCCGGTCCAGGAGGGGAACGCGTCCATGACGTCGGGGAGCCGGCCGCGCAGCCCCTGGTAGGCGGGGTCGTCGGAGACCACCGGCAGCACCCGCAGCCAGGGGAAGCCCGCCGCCAGCCGCGTCAGGTCCGGCATGTCGTACAGGTCGCCCGCGTGCCGCACCCCGAACAGCAGGTGGATGTTGGGGCGGCGGCCGGAGGCGATGACGTGCTCCATGACGGCCTTGATCGGCGCGAGCCCGGTGCCGCCGGCGACGCACAGGAGGTCCCGGTCCGACTCGGGCGGCGCCATCGTGCCCGCGGGCGGGCCGAGCAGCAGCTGGTCGCCGGGACGCGTGTGGCGGACCAGGGCCGAGCTCACCCAGCCGCCGGGAACGGCCCGCACGTGCAGGCGCAGCATGCCGTCCGCGCGGGGGGCGTTGGCGATGGAGAAGCGCCGCCACACCCGCGGCCACCTGGCCGTCTGCACCGGGACATGCTGTCCGGGGACGAAGTCCATCCGCTGCGACGGGCGGAGCGTGAGGACCGCGATGTCGCGGCAGCGCGCCTCGTGGCCCGTCACCTCCGCCAGCCACCAAGGGGGAGTGGTCTCCGCCGCGGCCGCGTCGATCATGATCCGCGAGGCCATGGCGTACGCCTCGCTCCAGGCCGCCTCGGTCTCCTCGGTCCAGATCCGCGCGGCGAAGCGCCTCATCGTCGCGAGCAGGGCGGCGCCGGCGGCCGTGTGGTGTTCGGGGGAGAAGCCGTACCTGCGCTGGTCACGGCCCAGCCCGGCGAGATAGGACGTCAGTCCCTCGGGGCTGTCGAGCTCCCTGACGACCCTCCTGAGGACGTCGAAGAGCCGGCCGCGCGGCGCCGCCATGTCCGGCGGGAACATCCCGCGCAGGCTGGGGCAGTGCGCGAACAGCAGTCCGTAGAAGTACGCGGAGGCCCGCCCCGCGACGGGTTCGACGAGCGCGAAGCTTTCCTTGATCAGGCGCGCGTTCAACGACATCGGTTGTGTCCCACCCTAGGGACCGGAGGTGTGCTCCGGTCTGTCGATCCACCTCCCTGACGGCTCCGGGTGACGAGCGCCGGAGGCCCCGGCCCGACCGGTCGCTCACTGCGGAGTGTTCCACTCACTTCGGTGCGTCACAACCGATTCATGGCAAGGCAACCAGCTGTGAACGCTTCGTTATTTTTCGTGATCCTTGCCTTGTGACTGCTGTGACTGGTGGGGTCAATGATCCAAAAGTCGACAAAAAGGAAAGAAGCTGCGCCATGATGGGCCCTGCCCCGCCCATGAACCACCAGGAGTCGCCATGGCGCGTCCGATCGTCGGCATCACCACCTACCTCGAGGCCGCGCGCTGGGGGACGTGGGTCCGTGAGGCCGCGGTGTCGCCGCACGCGTACGCGCGGGCGGTGGAGAAGGCGGGCGGCGCGCCCGTCCTGCTGCCGCCGCTGAGCCCGGTGTCCGCCGGCGATCACGTGCGCCGCCTGGACGCCGTCATCCTCGCCGGCGGCGTCGACGTCGATCCCGCGCTGTACGGCGAGGCCTCCGCCGCGGAGCCGGACGACGGCGACGGGCTCGCCGCGCCGCAGCCGCACCGCGACCGCTTCGAGGTGGCGCTCGCCCAGGCGGCGGTGGAGGGGGACGTGCCGCTGCTCGGGATCTCGCGCGGCCTGCACGTGCTCAACGTGGCGCAGGGCGGCACGCTGATCACCTCCCTGCCCGCGGCCGTGGGCCACGACCGGCACGAGACCGCGAAGCACGTCGTGACCATCAGCGTGACCAGCCGGCTGGGCAAGGCGGTGGGCGACCACGCCGAGGTGACCGGCGCGCACCGCCGGGCCGTACGGCGTCTCGGCACCGGCCTGCTCGCCGTGGCCTGGGCGGACGACCAGATCGTCGAGGGCGTCGAGCTCCAGGGGCACCGTTTCGCCGTCGGCGTCCAGTGGCACCCCGAGCGCGGTGCGGACAACCGCCTCATCGAGGCACTGGTGGACGCCGCCCGCCCCTGATTACCCTGCGGGCATGGCATTGCATCCCCAGGCCGCGGCCTACCTCGCGCTGTTCCCGTCGGACCTCGGCGCCGATCTCGCCTCCCTGACCCGCGAGCAGATCGCCGAAATGCGGACGATGGACGGGTTGGCCGAGCAGCGCGGGCCGAGGATCGACCTGCCGGTGGTCAGGGACGAGACGGTGGCCGGGGTCCCGGTCCGGATCTACCGCCCGGAGCCCGGGGAGCGCCCGCTGCCGGTGCTCGTCTACTTCCACGGCGGCGGCTGGGTCTTCGGCAGCGTCGAGCGCAACGACCCTCTCGCGCGGGATCTCGCCGCGCGCACCGGCGCCGTCGTGGTCTCGGTGGACTACCGCCTCGCGCCCGAGGATCCGTTCCCGGCGGCGGCCGACGACGCCTTCGCGGTGGTCCGCGACGTGCACGCCCGGCCCGGCTTCTACGGCGGCGACGCCGGCAGGGTCGCGGTCGTCGGCGACAGCGCCGGCGGCAACCTCGCGGCCGTGGCCGCGTGGCTCGCCAGGGACGCGGGCCTCCATCTCTCCCACCAGGTGCTGATCTACCCGGTCGTCGACGTCGCGTGCGACACGCCCAGCTACCGGGCGAACGCGAAGGGGTTCGGGCTGGAGGCGGCGGAGATGAGGTGGTTCGTCGAGCAGTACGCGGGCGGCGCCGATCCGCGCGACCCCCGTCTGGCGCCGCTCCACCTGCCGGACAAGTCGGGTCTCGCGCCCGCGACGGTGATCACGGCCGAGTACGACCCGCTGTGCGACGAGGGCGCGGCCTACGCGCGGGCGCTCGCGGAGGCCGGGGTGCCGGTGGAGCACCGGTCCTTCGAGGGCGCGCTGCACGGCTTCCTCGGCCTGCCCGGGTTCTTCGACCAGGCGGTCGAGGGCCGCGAGTTCCTCGCGGCGCGCCTCAAGGAGGCGTTCGCGTGACCCGCGCGCGGGCGCTCAGAAGCTTCTCGGCAGGCCGAGAACCTGGGTGGCCAGGTGGTTCAGCAGCAGTTCCTCGGTGACCGGGGCGATCCTGCCGATCCTGGCGTCGGCGAGCAGCCGGGCCACGGGATACTCCAGCGAGTAGGCCATGCCGCCGTGGGTCTGGAACGCGGCGTCCGCCGCGTCCCACGCGGCCCGCGAGGCGGCCAGCTTGGCGATGTTGGCCTCGGTGCCGCAGGGCAGCCCGTTGTCGAAGGACCAGGCCGCCTTGTACAGCATCAGCCTGGCCAGCTCGATCTCGGCCTTGACCCGCGCCAGCGGGAACGCGACGGCCTGGTTCGCGCCGATGGGCCGGCCGAAGACCTCCCGCTGCTTCGCGTAGTCCACGCCCACCCGCAACGCCACCTCGGCCGCGCCGAGCGCGCTCGCGGCCAGCAGGATGCGCTCGGGGTTCAGCACGTCCCACAGCACGGCGACGCCCCGGTCCACCTCGCCGAGCACGCTGGACGCGGGCAGCCGCAGGTCGTCGATGAAGACCATGTTGGACGGCGTGGTGTTCGCGCCCATCTTGGGGATGGGCCGGTAGGTCAGGCTGCCCGCCCGCACCGCCTCGGGCACGTCGACCAGGAACACCGTCAGCCCGTCGGTGCGGGGCCGGGCCCGCTCCGCCGGGATCGTCCGGGTGACCAGCAGCATCCGGGCGGCCCGCTGCACCCCGGTGATCCAGACCTTCTGGCCGTTCACCACGAAGTCCGAGCCGTCGCGGCGGGCGAAGGTCGAGATCGCCAGTGAGTTGGATCCGGCGTCGGGCTCGGTCAGCGCGAAGCAGGTCTCCATCTCGCCCGTCGCCAGCTTCGGCAGCAGGGCGGCTCTCTGCTCGGCCGAGCCGTGCCTGGCCAGCGTCAGCGCCCCGAACCCCGGCGTCAGCACGTACATGAACGCCGAGCCCCCGGCCGAGCCGGAGGCCGACAGGGTCTCGGTGGCCACCGCGAGTTCGAGCAGGCCCTGGCCCGCCCCGCCGTACTCCTCCGGGACGGCCAGGCCGAGCCAGCCGCCCTTGGCGAGCTCCGCCCACACCTCCTCCGGCCAGCGCTTCTCCGCCTCGCAGCGCTGCCAGTAGTCCATGTCGTACCGTGCGCAGACGTCCGCGACACCGCGCCGCACCGCCTGCGCGCTCTCCGGCAGGGTGAAGTCCATGCCGTCACTGTAGAGCCGTCACCGGAGAACGGCGCTCGCCCGCGGGCGGCGGGCGTGGTAGACGAAGGCGGGCGGCAGGTTGCGCCACACGGTGCGGCCCGCCACCACCTCCTCGAAGGAGGCCGTCAGGGCGCGGCGGAAGCGCAGCGCCGCGGGCAGCGCGCGGGCGTGGACGTAGGAGAAGGTCGTGAACGCGCCGCCCGGATCGAGTGCGGCGACCGCCGCGCGCAGCAGCCCGGCCTGGTGGCCCGGGGAGAACGCCGCCCAGGGCAGCCCGCTGACGATCACGTCGGCCGCGGCCAGTCCCCGCTCGGCGAGCAGGGCGGGCAGGTCCGCGGCGCTGCCGACGACCAGGTCGACCCCCGGGTGACGGGCCGAGAGCCGCCCGGCCAGGAGCGGGTTGATCTCGACGGCCAGATGCCGTCCCCGTCCCGCGAGCCGCCGCTGGATCTCGGCGGTGAAGGGCCCGGTGCCCGGTCCGAGTTCCACCACGACGGGCTCGCCCCCCTCGGGCACCGGTGCGCACACCGCCCGCGACAACCGCCGCGAACTGGGCGCGACCGCTCCCGTGGCGGCCGGGGAGCGCAGGAACTGGCCGAGGAGAACCGCTGACTCACTGTTCATGCCGGTCACGCTAGGGCGCGCCACCGCCCCTGCCCGCCCGCAGTACGGGCCGACCTGGCGGCCGGTCGGCGCACGGAGGGCGGCCAGAAGGAGGAGGCGCGGTCCTCCGGCCGGAGGACCGCCACCGCCCCGGGAGTTCGGTAGCGTTCCCCCATGCGGCGGCCCTTTTCGCGTGGCCCGGTCCTCGACGTGTTCCTCGCGGTGAGCGGGACCGGCCTCGACGTGCTGGTCAGCGCGGGAACCTGGACGGGCCGCAGCGGTCCGGCCCCGGTGTGGGTGGGGCTGGGACTCGCGCTGCTGGCCGGGCTGCCGATGGGGCTGGTGCGCCGATGGCCCGGCCCGGTGGCCGTCTACCTGGCCGCGCTGCTGGTGGGCTGCGACCAGCTCGGCGCGTTCACCGTCAACACCGTCCAGATCCTGCTGCCCATCGCGGTGGGCGTGCTGGCCCGGGGGCGCGGGTGGGGCTGGACGGCGCCGGTGGCCGTGCTCGCCTGCGTCGCGACGGCCGTGAACCTCGCCGACCCCGGCATCGCGCTCACCGCGAACACGTGGTTCTACTCGGCCGGCCTGATCGCCGCCCCGGTGCTGATCGGCGGTTATCTGCGTACGCAGGAGGGGCGGCGCAGGGAGGACCCGGCCCCGCTGCTCGACCTTCTCCTCGCCAGCGGCGGGGTGGCGCTGGCGGTGCTCACCACCTGGCCGTACTGGCACAGCGGGGTGCCGCCGGTGTGGGCGGTCGCGCTCGGGGTGATGCTCGCGGGGCTCGCGCTGGGCGTCGTGCGGCACCTGCCCGGCGCGGTCCTGCTGCTGGAGAGCCTCACGCTGGTCGTCGCCGACCAGTACGTCCCGAGGACCGGCAACAGCCTGCAACTGCTCGCCCTGGTGGCACTCGGCGTGTTCGCGACCCGGGCCGCCTGGCCGTGGCTCGCCGCGGCGTACGCGCTGACCTGCTCGGTCTCCGCCGTCGTGACCGTGGACGACCCCGCCGACGTCACCCCGTTCCGGGTGGTGGCGCTGATGACGATGGTGACCGCCCCGGTGGCCATCGGCCGCTACGTCGGCGCGCGGCAGGCGCAGGCCAGGCACGCGGCCGAGCTGGCCGCCGAGCGGGCCAGGGCCGGGCGGCTGGCCGAGCGGGAGCGGATCGCCCGCGAGGTCCACGACATCGTGGCCCACCATGTGGGGGCGATGGTCCTGCGGGCGAGCGCGGCCCAGTACGCCGGGGCGGACGGCCCGGCCGCCGAGGCGCTGGACGACATCCGGGAGACCGGGCACCGCGTCCTGGAGGACCTGCGCGGCCTGCTCACCGTGCTGCGCGATCCCGCCGAGGCGCTGCGCGACGACCTCCCGCTCGCGGACATGCTCGCCGACCCCGGCGACGTGCTGCGGGACGCCGTGGCGCGGATGTCGGCGGCCGGCCTGCACGTCGACCTGCGGCAGTCGCCCGAGGCGTGCCTGGCCCCGCTGGTGCTGCGCGCGGCGGCGGCCAGGATCGTCCAGGAAGGGCTCACCAACGTGCTGAAACACGCGGGGCCCGGCGCCCGCGCCGAGGTCGGCGTGCGGACGCGCGAGGGCGCGCTGGAGGTGGAGGTCCGCAACGGCCCGGGCCCGGCCCGCCCGCCGGAGGCGCTGCCGTCCAACGGCCAGGGCATCGCGGGCATGCGGGAGCGGGCCCGCGCCTTCGGGGGGCGCGTCACCGCCGGCCCGGCGGGGGACGGCGGGTGGCGGCTGACCGCCTCGCTGCCCATCCCGCCCCAGGGTGCGTGTGAGAGCCCGCCCGACCACTGCGTGAGAGGGAGGTTCGCGTGATCCGCGTCGTCGTCGCCGATGACCAGGCCCTCGTTCGGGCCGGCGTCCGGATGATGCTGGAGGCGGCGGGGGACATGGAGGTGTGCGGCGAGGCCGCCGACGGCGCCGAGGCCGTACGGCTGGCCGAGCGGCACCACCCCGACGTCGTGCTGATGGACCTGCGCATGCCGCGCGTCGACGGGCTGGAGGCCACCCGCAGGATCCTCGCCGCCCGGCCGTCCGCGCGGATCGTCGTGCTCACCACGTTCTCCGAGGACGAGGACCTCTACGCCGCGCTGGGCGCGGGCGCGCTCGGTTTCCTGGTCAAGGACGACCCGCCCGCCCACATGGTCGAGGCCGTGCGGCGGGCCGCGGCGGGGGAGCCCCCGCTCGCGCCATCGGTGCTGCGGCGGGTCGTCGAGCGGGCCCTGGCCGCCGAGCGGCAGGCGCTGCCGCCGCCGGCGGCCCTGACCGAGCGCGAGTCGCAGGTGCTGACGCTGATCGGCGTGGGCCTGTCCAACGCCGAGATCGCCGGGCGGTTGCACGTGGGCGTCACGACCGTGAAGAGCCACGTCGCCGCCATCACCGAGAAGCTGGGCCTGCGCAACCGCACGCAGGCGGCGGTGATGGCGCACCGATTCGGGCTGGTGGACGCCGCCTTCACCCCCGTGGCTCCTCCGCGGAACGCCCGGGACACCGGTATGTAGGTGTCCCCGCGGTCCCTGCCGGTGATCGACCACAAGCGACCGTTTAGCCGTTCCCAAGGTCGTGCGAAGCGGGCATCGAGAAGGCCCTCCTAACGTCTGTGTCCGGCGCCCGATCGGGCGCCGTCACATCGGAGAACGCGCCGTCCCCGGGCGGCGGGAGGGATCACAATGTCCAAGATCAGAATTGACGACATCGCGGCGGCCGGGCCGGAGCTCGACGAGGGAGACCTCCGCCTCGTCAACGGCGGCCGGAAGTTCGAGTGGTCGAGCCAGGTCATGACCCCGGACGGCACCGTCGACGCCAAGGACCTCGACTTCTGAGCGACCGCTTCCGAGTGACCGCGCGGGGCGCCCTTCCGGCGCCCCGCGCCCGATCGGGAAGCCAGACCAGGAAGAGCGAAAGATGTCCGGCGAAATACTCATCCTCACGATCGACGGAGACTCCCATGCGGAGCACGTGGCCCGTCTGCTTGCCGCGCGGGGGGTGGAAGCGGTCGTCTTCGACCCGGCCGGCTATCCGGTCCGCGCGGTGCTCGACGCGGTCTACCACCGTGACGGGCGGGTGCGGCGGCGGCTGCGCACGGAGAAGGCGGACGTCGATCTCGACCGTCTGACGGCGTTGTGGTTCCGCCGTCCCCAGGCTCCCGTCGCGCATCCCGAGATCGCCGACCCGGTGGCACGTGCCCACATGGAGCAGGAGTGCGCGGTGTTCGCCGGGGACCTGTGGGAGCAGCTCGACTGCCGCATGATCCCCGCGCCCAGGGAACGGGTGAGGCTGGCCCAGCGCAAGTCGTCACAGCTGGCCCTGGCCGGTCGCCTCGGATTCGAGCTGCCGGACACGCTGATCACCAACGACCCCGACGAGTTCCTGGACTTCTACAACCGGCACCAGGGCCGCGTCATCACCAAGCCCCTGGGCGTTCCCGCCGGCTCCCGCGCCGACGGGGAGGGCGTGGCCCGGATGTCGGAACCGGTGTCCACCCGGGATGTGACGTACGCGGACGCGATCAGGTTCGGCCCGGTGGTCGTCCAGGAGTACGTGCCCAAGCGGGTCGAACTGCGGGTGACCGTCGTGGGGCGGGCCGTCTTCGCGGCGGAGATCCACTCGCAGGAGAGCAATCACACGAGGCTCGACTGGCGCCGCTACGACCCGGGCGGCACCCGCCACGAGGTGCACGAGCTGCCGCCGGAGGTGGCCGAGCGCTGCCTGCGGATCGTGCGGCGGCTCGGCCTGCGCTACGGAGCGATCGATCTCATCCTCACCCCCGACGGGCGTTACGTCTTCCTCGAAGTCAACCCCAGTGGCCAGTGGCTCTGGATCGAGAAGGCCACGGGCCTGCCGATCGGCGCGGCGCTGTGTGATCTGTTGATGTACGGCACGGTCGGAGAGGAGACCGCGCATGTTGCCGGACGCCCTTGAAACCCTCCGCGGCCTGGACGGTCTCGACCCGTCCGAGGCCCAGGAACGCCTGAGTGAGCTGCGGGAGCGCCATCCCGGCGTGCGCTTCCGGCTGCTGTGGCAGCGGGAGGACTACGACGACTCGCTCCACTACGACCTTCTGATCAAACGGCCGGGGGAGGGGACGGTGTCGCTGTCCTGGTGCCCCGACCGCGCCCTGCCCTGGCCCCTGCGGGGCGTGCAGCGGGCCGGCGAGATGCTGCTGCTGCGGATCGACGGAGTCGGGGTCAAGGTGGTCGACGCGGTCGCCTGGCTCGACTTCCTGTGGGACGAGACCCGGCTGGTGGACCGGGTCGTCGCCGCCGCCCTCGTCCAGGCGGAGCTGGAGGAGGCGCCGGTGGAGCTCTCCGACCACGAGATCCAGGAGGCGGTGGACGCGTTCCGGCGCGCCCGGGGACTGCTCACCGCGGAACGGACACGTGAGTGGATGGACCGCCGCTCCCTCACCGTGGTGGACCTCCAGGAGCTGGTCGCGGGGGAGGTGGCCGCCGCCCGCGTCCGCGAGCGGGTGACGGCCGGACGGGTCGAGCCGTACTTCGAGGAGCACCGGGAGGAGTTCGGCACGGCCCGGGTCGCCCGCCTCACCTTTCCCGGCTCCGAGGCGGCCCGGCGGGCGGCGGCCGAGATCGACGCCGGCGCCGGCTTCTTCGCGCTGGCGGAGCGGACGCGCGGCGCCCGGCTGGTCGTCGAGGACGTGCCCGCGGCCGAGATAGGCACCGCCCGCCCCGGCGACGTCGTCTCGCCCGCCCCGGACGTCCTGCTCAAGGTGATCTCCGTGGTCGGCGCCGAGCTCGACGCGGACACGCGCCGCCGCGTCGAACGGCGGGTCTTCGACCTGTGGATCGACGAACGCCGCCGGGCCGCGAAGATCGAATGGTTCTGGGGAACCACGGCGCGGACCGGCACGCGGTGAGCGGACGGATCTTCCGCGCCGAGGCGCTGCGCCGCCATGCCGCCCCGCCGTCCGCCACGGCCGCCGTCAAGGAGGTCGGCGGCCGTGCCCTCGTCCTGCTCTGGTGCGCGGTCGCGGTGCTCACCTCGGGGCTGGCCGTTCTCACCGCTCTGGTCCTGAGGGGTGGCGGGTGAGACGGGTCCCGGTCTTCCTGCAGAACTCGGCGACGGAGTGCGGCGCGGCCTGCCTGGCCGTGATCCTGTCCTTCCACGGCCACCGCACCACCGTGCAGGAGGTCACCGACCACCTCCAGGTGGGCAGGGACGGCCTGAGCGCGCTGGCCGTCGTCCGCGCCGCGCGGGAGTTCGGCCTCAAGGCCAGGGCGTTCTCGCTGGAGCCGGCCGACCTCGGGCGGGTGCCCATGCCCGCGATCGTCCACTGGGAGTTCCAGCACTTCGTGGTGGTGGAGCGGTGGACCCCCGACCACGTGGACATCGTGGACCCCGCCCAGGGACGCAGGCGGCTCACGCCCGCCGAGTTCGACGCCGGGTTCACCGGCGTGCTGCTGGCGTTCGAGCCGGAGCCGGGGTTCCGCCGCGTGCGGTCCGGCGCGGCGCGGGCGTGGCGGCGCGACTTCCTGCGCGCCCTGGTGTTCCGCAGGAAGGGCCTGCTCACCCAGGTGCTCGCGGCCTCGGTGCTGCTCCAGGTGCTCGGCCTGGGGCTCGCGACGGCGTTCCAGGTCGTCGTCGACCGGATCCTCCCGCGCGGGGACTCCGGGCTTCTCGCCCTCCTCGGCGTGGCCGTGCTGGCCGCCGTGGTCACCCAGTTCGCGGTGGGCTACCTGCGTTCGGTGCTGCTCGTCGCGCTCCGCTCGCGCACCGACGGCGAGGTGACGCGGAATCTGGTGTCGCACCTTGTCGCACTGCCGTACCGGTACTTCGCGGTGCGCGGCAAGGGAGACCTGGTGAACCGGGCGAACAGCGTCATCGCCCTGCGCGAGACGCTGACCGGGCAGATTCTCTCGTCGTTGCTCGACGGGCCGCTCGCCCTGGTCTACCTGCTGCTCGTCTTCGCCCGAGACCCGGTCTTCGGCGCCTTCCTCGCGTTGCTCGCGGCAGGGCAGGCCGCCCTCCTGCTCGGCACCGCCCGCCGGGTGGGCGAGCTGACCAGACGCGAGCTGGCCGCCCTCGCCGTCACGCAGGGCCGGCTGATGGAGGCCGTCGGGGGCATCGAGACGCTCAAGGCGTCCGGGGCCGAGCCGCGGGCGATGCAGCGCTGGTCGGACCTGTTCGCCCGGCAGCTCGACGCCGACGTGCGGGGAGGGCTCGTCCGGGGGCTCGTCGAGGCGGCGCTCGGGGCGGTGCGCCTTCTCGCGCCGCTGGGGCTGCTGTGGGTGGGCGCGTGGCGGGTGCTCGACGGGTCGATGAGCCTCGGGACGCTGCTCGCGCTGAACGCCCTGGCCACCGCCGCGCTCACCCCGATCGGTTCGCTGATGACCAGCCTGCGCAGCCTTCAGCAGGCCGGGGCGCACTTCGACCGGCTGTCGGACATCCTCGCCTCCGAGCCCGAGCCGTCCACGGGGATCGAGGTGCTGCGGCTGCGCGGCGGCATCGAGCTGCGCGGGGTGTGCTTCCGCCACGACCCGCGCGGCCCGTGGACGCTGCGCGACGTCTCACTGGTCGTGCGGCCGGGGCAGAAGGTCGCGCTGGTCGGTCCCTCGGGGTCGGGCAAGAGCACGCTCGCCCGCCTGCTGCTCGCCCTGTACCAGCCGGCGGCCGGGGAGATCCGGTACGACGGCGTCCCCGCGGCCGAGCTCAACCCGCGGTCGCTGCGCCGCCAGTTCGGCGTGGTCACCCAGGACCCGTCGCTGTTCACCGGGACGATCCGGGAGAACATCGCGCTCAACCTCCCCGAGGCCGGCCTTGACCGGATCGCCGACGCGGCCCGGATCGCGGGCCTGCACGACGAGATCATGGCGATGCCGATGGGCTACGAGACGATCCTGGTCGAGGGCGGCGGCCTGTCGGGTGGACAGCGCCAGCGCCTCGCCCTGGCCCGCGCGCTGCTGCCCCGCCCCAGGGTGCTGCTGCTGGACGAGGCGACCAGCAACCTCGACAGCGCGACCGAGGCCGGCATCGAGGCGCGGCTGTCCCGCCTGACGCAGACCCGCATCGTGATCGCGCACCGGCTGAGCACGGTGCGGGACGCCGACCTGATCCTGGTCGTCGAGCGGGGCACGGTGGTGGAGCGGGGCACCCACGAGGAGCTGCTGGCCATGGGCGGGCGCTACACCCGGCTCGTCGCCGCGCAGACGGCCTCCGCCGCGGCCGCAGCTCCGCGGAACGGCCGGGATCCCGGCATGTAGGGTCTGGGGCGTGAACGCTGCCGAGGACCGGATCTGGACGGTTCCCAACCTGCTGAGCGCCCTGCGGCTGCTCGGCGTCCCCGTCTTCCTCTGGCTCGTGCTGGGGCCCCGGGCCGACGGATGGGCCGTCGCGCTGCTGATGCTCGCGGGGTTCAGCGACTGGCTCGACGGCAAGCTCGCCCGCGCGTGGAACCAGATCAGCAGGCTCGGCCGCCTGATCGACCCGCTCGCGGACCGGCTCTACATCCTCGCCACGCTGGTCGGCCTGGTCATCCGGGGCGTCATCCCCTGGTGGCTGGCGCTCGCGGTGCCGCTGCGCGACATCCTGCTGCTGTGGATGCCGCCCGTCCTGCGGCGGCACGGATACGGCCCCGCCCTGCCCGTCCACTTCCTCGGCAAGGCCGGCACCGCCGCCCTCATGTACGCGTTCCCGCTGCTGTTCCTCGCCTCCCACGAGGGCTGGTACGCCGAGATTAGTGCGATCTTCGGATGGGCCTTCGCCATCTGGGGAACTGGTCTGTATTGGTGGGCGGGGGTGTTGTATGTCGTACAGGTGCGCCAGCTAACGAAGGGGTGACCCGTGAAGGCCGTCGTCATGGCGGGCGGGGAGGGGACACGGCTGCGGCCGATGACCGCCAACCAGCCCAAGCCCCTGCTGCCCATCATCAACCGGCCGATCATGGAGCACGTGCTGCGGCTGCTCAGGCGGCACGGGTACACCGAGGTCGTGGTGACGGTGCAGTTCCTGGCCGCGCTCATCCGCAACTACTTCGGTGACGGCGACGAGCTCGGCGTGACCCTCCACTACGCCACGGAGGACGTCCCCCTCGGCACGGCGGGCAGCGTGAAGAACGCCGCCGACAAGCTCCGCGAGGACCGGTTCCTGGTGATCTCGGGCGACGCGCTCACCGACATCGACCTGACCGACATGCTCCGCTTCCACCGGGAGAACCGGGCGCTGGTCACGATCGGGCTCAAGCGCGTGCCCAACCCGCTGGAGTTCGGGATCATCATCGTCGACGAGCACGGCCGCATCCAGCGCTTCCTGGAGAAGCCGACCTGGGGGCAGGTGTTCTCCGACACGGTCAACACCGGCGTCTACATCATGGAGCCGTCGGTCCTCGACGAGATCGCCCCCGGCCAGCCGGTCGACTGGTCGTCCGACATCTTCCCCCGCCTGCTGGAGCGGGGCTGCCGGCTGTTCGGCTACGTCGCCGAGGGCTACTGGGAGGACGTCGGCACCCACGAGAGCTACCTCAAGGCGCAGGCCGACGTGCTGGAGGGCAAGGTCAAGGTCGACTTCGACGCCTTCGAGCTGGCCCCGGGCGTGTGGGCCGCCGAGGGCGCCTCCGTCGACCCCGAGGCGGTGCTCAAGGGGCCCCTCTACATCGGCGACTACGCCAAGGTCGAGGCCGGGGCCGAGCTGCGGGAGTACACCGTGCTCGGCAGCAACGCGGTGGTCAAGGAGGGCGCCTTCCTGCACCGCGCGGTGGTCAGCGACAACGTGTACGTCGGCCCCGCCGCGCACCTGCGCGGCTGCGTGATCGGCAAGAACACCGACGTCATGACCGGCGCCCGGATCGAGGAGAACGCCGTCGTCGGCGACGAGTGCGTCATCGAGGCCGAGGCGTACGTCTCCTCCGGGGTGAAGATCTACCCGTTCAAGACGATCGAGGCCGGCACGGTCGTCAACACCAGCGTGATCTGGGAGTCGCGCGGCCAGCGCAGCCTGTTCGGCCCCCGGGGCGTCTCCGGCCTGGTCAACGTGGAGATCACCCCCGAGCTGTGCGTACGGCTGGCCAGCGCGTACGCCACGACCCTGAAGAAGGGCGACACGGTGGTCACCGCCCGCGACGCCTCACGCGCGGCGCGGGCGCTGAAGCGCGCGGTGATCAGCGCGCTGAACTCCAGCGCGATCAACGTCGTCGACCTGGAGGCCGCCGCCCTGCCGGTGGCCCGGTTCAACACCTCCCGGGAGAACGTCAGGGGCGGCATCTTCCTGCGCACGACCGCGGGCGACCCGCAGAGCGTGGACATCGTGTTCATGGACGAGACGGGCTCGGACCTGTCGCAGGCGGCGCAGCGCAAGCTGGAGCGGGTCTTCACCCGGCAGGAGTACCGCCGGGCCTTCCCCGGCGAGATCGCCGAGCTGACGTTCCCGGCCAGGGCCGTCGACACCTACGCCAGGGAACTGCTGGCCTGCGTCGACATGTACGGCGTGAAGGACGCCGAGATGAAGGTCGTGGTCGACTGCGCCGGGGGCACGTCCTCGCTCGTGCTGCCCAGCCTGCTCGGCCGGGCCGGGGTCGACGTGCTGACCGTGAACAACCGCCTCGACGACGCCTCGCCCACCGAGACCCTCGCCGAGCGCCGCCGCGACCTGCAGCGCCTGGCGGACCTGGTCGCCTCCGCGCGGGCCGCCTTCGGCGTACGGTTCGACCCGGTGGGGGAGCGGGTCTCGCTGGTGGACGAGATGGGCCAGCTCATCAGTGAGGAGCGGGCGCTGCTCGTCGTGCTCGACCTGGTCGCGGCCGAGCGCCGCGGCGGCCGGGTGGCGCTGCCGGTGACCACGACCAGGGTGGCGGAGATGGTGTGCCGCTTCCACGGTGTGCAGGTCGACTGGACGGCTACCAGCCTCGACACGCTGACCCGGGCGGCCCGGCACCCTGACACGATCTTCGCGGGCGACGGGCGGGGCGGCTTCATCGTCCCGGAGTTCGGGCCGACCCTGGACGGCCTGGCCGTGTTCCTGCGCCTGCTCGGCCTGGTCGCGCGCACCCGGCTGTCGCTCAGCCAGATCGACGCCCGCATCCCCGAGGCCCGGCTGCTGAAGCGGACCGTGCCGACGCCGTGGGCGCACAAGGGGGCCGTGATGCGCTCGGTCGTCGAGGCCGCCGAGGGCCACCGCCTGGACACCACCGACGGCGTCCGCGTCGTGGAGGAGGACGGAAGCTGGGCGCTCGTGCTGCCCGACCCCGCCGAGGCCGTCACCCACCTGTGGGCCGAGGGGCACGACGTGGACGGCGCGCAGGCCCTCCTGGAACGCTGGGCCCACGTGGTCGAGCAGGCCGCCGGCTCCTGCTGACCCCCCGTCTCCCTCTTTCGTGATCAGGATGGGATGCTGGGGATGCATGTGTCGGGATGGACCTTGAACCTCCGTGGGCTGTAGCGTTGGTCAGTCCACGCCCGGCCGCGCTTCTTGACCTATGTGCCTGATCAGCGTAAGTTGCGGCATTCGCAGTTCGAGCCGGACCCGAGCAGTTGAGCAGTCCCCAGCAGTGAGCCAGTCCCGAGCAAGTCGTGAGAGTCGTGAGAGAGGCCGAGCCGTTCGATGCCCAGCGTCTACTGCACGCAGTGCGGTCATGCCAACCCCGAGGATGCCCGTTTCTGTTCACGATGCGGTTCGCCGCTGAGCGCTCCGGCGCCCGTCGCAGCCGATACCACCTCGACGATCTCCCTGGAGGCGCTGGAGGCGGAGACGGGCCAGACGCTGCTGCCGGATCGGTCGGCGATCGAGCAGATGCCGCCAGGCACGGCTCTCCTGGTGGTCATGCGCGGCCCGAACGCGGGCAGCCGTTTTCTGCTCGACAGCGATCTCACTACGGCGGGTCGCCACCCGGAAAGCGACATTTTCCTGGACGATGTAACCGTGTCCAGGAGGCATGTCGAGTTCTACCGCCGCGGCGGCCAGTTCACGGTCCGCGACGTGGGCAGCCTGAACGGCACCTACGTCAACCGGGAACGCATCGAGGAGTCCCCCTTGCAGGGCGGCGACGAGGTGCAGATCGGCAAGTTCCGGCTGGTGTTCCTCACGCGTGGTCCTGGAGGGCTGTGATCGGTGAGGAGGAGCTGTCATGAGCGCACAGGCCGTACGGGCGTTCATGAGCATCGGGGAGGTCCTCGGCCTGCTGCAGGCCGAGTTCCCCGACGTGACCGTCTCCAAGATCCGTTTCCTGGAGGGTGAGGGGCTGATCGAGCCCCAGCGGAGCCCCTCGGGCTACCGCAAGTTCACCTACAACGACGTGGAGCGCCTGCGGTACATCCTGCGGGCGCAGCGTGACCAGTACCTGCCGCTCCGGGTGATCAAGGATCAGCTGGACGGGCAGGCCGCGCGCCCGCAGAGCGTCTCGGACGGCCCGCCGGCGGTGCGTCTCAGCAGGGAGGAGCTCATCGAGGCCGCGGGCATCGACGAGGAGACCCTGGCCGAGATGGAGAGCTTCGGCCTGGTCGCGGCGGTCGCGCGCCGCTACGACGGCGAGGCGCTGGAGATCGCGCGCAGCGTGGGGGCCCTGTCGCGGTTCGGCCTGCGAGCGCGGCACCTCAGGGCGGTGCGGGCGCTGGTGGAGCGGGAGACCGGCCTGATCGAGCAGGCGGTGGCGCCCGTGCTGCGCCGGAAGGCGCCGGGGGCGATCGCGGAGGCCGACGAGACCGCTCGCGAGATGTCCGGTCTTCTCCAGGAACTGCACAATGCGTTGCTGCGTGGCAGTGTTCGCGGCGTTCTGGGACGGTAATGGGGTGCTGATGGGGCGGTGACCGGCACATCCGCTCCCTGGTGGGTGTTACGTTGAATGCCTGGTGATATGCCGCGACGCTTGAGACGGAGCCGCCCGTGTTGCAGATGGAGGTCGTGGGGGTTCGCGTTGAGATGCCCACAAACCAGCCGATCGTGCTCCTGAAGGAGGCGAGCGGTGATCGGTACCTGCCGATCTGGATAGGCATGACCGAGGCGACCGCCATCGCGCTGGCCCAGGCGGAGGAACCCCCGCCGAGGCCGCTCACCCACGACTTGTTCCGCGATGTGCTTGAGGCGTTGGGGGTGCGGTTGCGCACCGTCAACATCGTCGCGCTCCGCGATGGGATCTTCTTCGCCGACCTGGTGTTCTCGAACGGCGTGGAGGTGAGCGCCCGCCCTTCGGACTCGATCGCGCTGGCGTTGCGCACGGGGGCGACGATCTACGCGAGTGAGGACGTGATCCAGGAGGCGGGCGTGAGCATGCCCGACGACCAGGAAGACGAAGTGGAGAAGTTCCGCGAGTTCCTGGACAAAATCACACCGGAAGACTTCGGGCGAGCGGGCTGACGTGCCGCACCATTTCGGGAAATTACGCTTCACGACGCGCCGGACGGGGTCGTTGACTGACGATGGCCCCGGTCCTACGGTGCAAGGGAAACCACGGTTGTAATTCACGAACCCCCAGATCAGACCGTGGGATGAGAGAAAGCCGGAGGTCCGCAGTGGCGGTCAGCAGCGGCGAGGGTAGGTCGGCCGGCCAGCACGACCCGGTTCGGCGGGAGGCGCGCGAGCGCGCCGGCGAACAAGGCCTGCTGTTCGACGAGCAGCCGACGGCGCTGCCCGAGAACATCGGTTACCGTGGCCCGACGGCGTGCGCGGCGGCCGGGATCACCTACCGGCAGCTCGACTACTGGGCCCGGACCGAACTGGTGCTCCCGACCATAAGAGCAGCTCAGGGGTCCGGGTCGCAGCGACTCTACAGCTTCCGCGACATCCTCGTCCTGAAGGTCGTCAAACGTCTCCTCGACACGGGGGTCTCGCTCCAGCAGATCCGCACCGCCGTACGGCACCTGCGCGACCGGGGCGTCAACGACCTGGCCCAGATCACCCTGATGAGCGATGGCGTGAGCGTCTACGAGTGCACCAGCGCCGACGAGGTGATCGACCTGCTGCAGGGCGGCCAGGGCGTGTTCGGCATCGCGCTCGGGCGGGTCTGGCGCGAGGTGGAGGGGTCCCTGGCGGAACTGCCCGGTGAGCGCGCGGAGTCCGCTCCGGATGCGGAGGGGGATCATCCGGCCGACGAGCTGGCCCGCCGCAGGAAGGCCCGTAAGATCGGCTGAGAAACGGGTACAGAGGAAGTAACCGGGTAGAATGGACACGGCCGACGACCTCGTGCGGGAGAGACCCCTGAAGTTGCAGGGGCGCCGAAGGAGCAAACCTCCCCGGAAACTCTCAGGCATCCGTACCGCACGGACGAGGCGACTCTGAAAAGCAGGCCCGCCCGCCAGGCGGCGCCTCACCGAAGGGGAAAGCCGGGCCGGGCGGCCCGGTGAAGCTCTCAGGTCCGATGACAGAGGGGGAGACCGCATCACGGCCGGTCGCGCCCACGGGCGCGAGGCGGCCGCCGCAGGTCTCGACCCGCCCAGGAGGCCCCTGTCATGACCGACCGCTCGACGCTTCAGGATCTTTCCGCCCCGCCCTTCGCGACCCGTCACATCGGTCCTTCGGACGCCGGCCGTGCCCGCATGCTGGAGGTCGTCGGCTACGAGTCGACGGCCGACCTGCTCGCCGTGGCCGTTCCCGAGGCGATCCGCACGCGGGGCCCGCTGAACCTGCCGGAGGCGGCGGGGGAGGCCGAGGCGCTGGCCGAACTCCGCGCGCTCGCGGCCCGCAACCGGGTGCTGACCCCGATGATCGGCCTGGGGTACCACGACACGATCACTCCGGGGGTCGTCCTCCGCAACGTGCTGGAGAACCCGGGCTGGTACACCGCGTACACGCCGTACCAGCCGGAGATCTCGCAGGGGCGGCTGGAGGCCCTGCTGAACTTCCAGACGGTCGTGTCGGACCTCACCGGCCTCGACGTCGCCGGCGCGTCCCTGCTGGACGAGGCGACCGCCGCGGCCGAGGCGATGACGCTGGCCCGGCGCGCGAGCAAGGTCAAGGCGGACGTCTTCGTGGTCGACGCGGACGCGCTGCCGCAGACCAAGGCCGTGCTGGCGACCCGCGCCGAGCCGCTCGGCATCACGCTGGTGGAGTCGGACCTCGCGGGCGACCTGCCCGAGTGCTTCGGGGTCCTCGTCCAGTATCCGGGCGCGAGCGGCCGCGTGGCGTCCTTCCGGGCGCTGGCCGAGCGGGCGCACGCCGCCGGCGCGCTGCTCGTCGCGTCGGCCGACCTGCTGGCGCTGACCCTGCTGGAGCCCCCCGGCGAGCAGGGCGCCGACATCGCCGTCGGCTCCTCCCAGCGCTTCGGCGTCCCGCTGGGCTACGGCGGCCCCCACGCGGCGTACATGGCGGTCCGTGAGGGCCTGCAGCGGCAGATGCCCGGCCGCCTGGTCGGCGTCTCGGTGGACGCCGACGGCCGTACGGCCTACCGGCTGGCCCTGCAGACCCGCGAGCAGCACATCCGGCGGGAGAAGGCCACCAGCAACATCTGCACCGCGCAGGTCCTGCTCGCGGTCATGGCCTCGATGTACGCCGTCTACCACGGCCCCGACGGCCTCCGGCGGATCGCCCAGCGGGCGCACCGCCACGCGGCCGTCCTCGCCGCCGGGCTGCGCGAGGGGGGCGTGGAGATCGTCCACGACGAATTCTTCGACACCGTGCTCGCCCGCGTGCCGGGCCGGGCGGAGCACGTCGTGGCCGCCGCCGCCGAGCGGGGCGTCAACCTCCGCCTGGCGGACGCCGACCACGTCGGCGTGGCCTGCGACGAGAAGACCGTCGTCGGCCACCTGCGGGCCGTCTGGGAGGCCTTCGGCGTGCCGGGGATCGTGGTCGAGGACCTCGACCGGGCGACCTCCGACGCGATCCCCGCGGACCTGCAGCGGACCTCCGGCTTCCTCACCCACCCGGTCTTCCACTCCCACCGGTCCGAGACGGCCATGCTCCGTTACCTGCGGCGGCTGCAGGACAAGGACGTCGCGCTCGACCGCTCGATGATCCCGCTGGGCTCCTGCACGATGAAGCTCAACGCGACCACCGAGATGGAGCCGGTCACCTGGCCGGAGTTCGCCGCGATCCACCCGTTCGCGCCGGCGGAGCAGGCCGAGGGGTACGCCGAGCTGATCGCGACGCTGGAGGACTGGCTGGCCGAGGTCACCGGCTACGACCGGGTGTCGATCCAGCCGAACGCCGGGTCGCAGGGCGAGTTCGCCGGGCTGCTGGCGATCAGGTCCTACCACCGCTCCCGGGGCGAGGACGGCCGCGACGTCTGCCTCATCCCGTCGTCCGCCCACGGCACCAACGCCGCCAGCGCCGTCATGGCCGGCATGCGGGTGGTCGTGGTGGCCTGCGACGAGAGCGGCAACGTCGACCTGGGCGACCTCGCCGCGAAGATCGAGAAGCACCGCGACGCGCTCGCCGCGATCATGGTGACGTACCCGTCCACCCACGGCGTGTACGAGGAGACGATCGTCGAGATCTGCGAGCGGGTCCACGAGGCCGGCGGGCAGGTCTACGTGGACGGGGCCAACCTCAACGCGCTGGTCGGCCTGGCCCGGCTGGGGGAGTTCGGCGCGGACGTCTCGCACCTGAACCTGCACAAGACCTTCTGCATCCCGCACGGCGGCGGCGGGCCCGGTGTCGGCCCGGTCGCGGTCAAGGCCCACCTCGCGGAGCACCTGCCCGCGCACGTGTCGGCCGCGCCGTACGGCTCGGCGGGCATCCTGCCGATCTCCTGGGCGTACGTCCGCATGATGGGCGGCGACGGCCTCCGGCAGGCCACCGAGCAGGCGATCCTGTCGGCCAACTACCTGGCCCGGCGCCTCGCGCCGCACTACCCGGTCCTCTACACCGGCCGGGACGGCCTGGTCGCGCACGAGTGCATCGTCGACCTGCGCCAGATCACCAAGGAGACCGGCGTCACGGTGGACGACGTGGCCAAGCGGCTGATCGACTACGGCTTCCACGCGCCCACGATGTCGTTCCCCGTCGCCGGGACCCTCATGATCGAGCCGACCGAGAGCGAGGACCTGGCCGAACTCGACCGCTTCGCCGACGCGATGATCGCCATCCGGGACGAGATCGCCAAGGTGGCATCGGGCGAGTACGACAAGGCCGACAACCCGCTGCGCAACGCGCCGCACACGGCCGAGTGCCTCACCGCCGACGAGTGGGCCCACCCCTACTCGCGGGCCGTCGCCGCCTACCCGGTGCCCGGCCTGCGCGACGACAAGTACTGGCCGCCGGTGCGCCGCATCGACCAGGCGTACGGCGACCGCAACCTCGTCTGCTCCTGCCCGCCCATGGAGGCGTACGAGGACTGACCGGTTGCGCATGTCGGCCCCGCCCGGAGGCCGGGCTCGTTAAGATCGCGGATGCACGCTCCTGTCCCTGCGACCTCTGCGAGGCCACCTCATGACGGCCATCGACCCCGGGCGGCCCGACCGGCTCGACCAGGCGCACCGACTCTCCGAGACGGGCGACCTCGACGCCGCGGCGTCGATCTTCGCGGAAGTCGCCGCGGACGAGGAGGCGCCCGACCGCGCCGAGGCCGCGGCGGGCCTGTCGGCCGTCGTGGAGCACATGGCGGAGCGGCTGCTCGCCGAGGGAGAGCCGGAACGGGCGGCGGACGTGCTGCTGGAGGCGCTGTCGGTGCCCGCCGTGGCCGACCGGGCGCGCCTGCGCGTGCTGCTCGGCATCGCGCACCTGGAGATGGCGTGCGCCCAGTTCGCCGGCGCGGTGGAGGAGGGCCGCGGGGAGGGCCCGGACGCCGAGACCGGCGCGCTGGCGATCGAGCTGCTGGCCCGGACGCTGCCCCTGCGGGGGCGCGACGCCGACGCCGGGACCGTGTGGCGCTATGGCCTCGACCACCCCGACCGGGCGCTCGCCGAGCAGGTGCGGCTGCGCCTCGGCCGGGACGTCCGCCCGGTCATGGAGAGCGTCGAGGCCTGATCGGGGACCGAACGGCCGGTGGTCCGCCGGTCGGCCCCCGTCGGTCAGCGTTGGGTGCGGCGGCTCAGCGCGTACGCCAGGTTGACGGCGACGATCCCGCCCCAGGCGAGCAGGAGCCCCGGCCCGCCTGAGGTGCCCGCGGCGATCCCGGTCAGCGGGATGCCGATGCCGAGCGAGCCCAGGGCCACGCCCACCGCGCTGTCCTTCGGGCGCCTCCCGGGAAGCGGCTGGTGCCCGATGTGCGCGGCGACCTCGTTCCGCACCCGCGCGGCGATCTCCACGTCGAGCTTGTCGAGGAACGAGTCGACGAGCGCGTCCTCGTACTCCGGGCCGAGGTCCCGGCGGGCCGCGATGACGGCGCGCAGGTCCTCCCGGGTCGTCTGCGTCCCCGCCTGCGGCGGCGGCCTGTAGCCCTGCCCGGCGGCAGGCGGTTGCGATGCGATCTCCGGCACCATGACATTCTGGCCCATACTCGCGAGCCCTGCCATCCTCCGAACGGAGGGTCCGCACCTCCTGCCGGGGACGGAGCCGATACGGTCACCGGCATGGGAGTCGCGCTGGAGATCGAGACCCCGCACGGCCCCGCGCTGGCCGAGGTGGAGGAGGCCCCCGGCGCCCGGCTGCTGCTGGTGCTCACGCACGGGTCCGGCGGCGGGGTGGACGCCCCCGACCTGCTCGCCGTACGGGACGCCGTGCTGCCGGCGGGGGTGACGGTCGCACGGGTGGTCCAGCCGTTCCGGCTGCGCGGCGCCCGGGCGCCGGGATCGGCCGTGAAACAGGACGAGGCGTGGCTGGCCGTCGTCGCCGCGCTGCGAGCCCGTCACCCGGGCCTGCCGCTCGTCCAGGGCGGACGGAGCAACGGCGCACGGGTCGCCTGCCGTACGGCACACGAGGCGGGAGCCGGGGCGGTGGTGGCGCTCGCATTCCCGCTGCACCCGCCGGGGAAACCTGATCGGTCGCGGGCGGACGAGCTGCGGCAGGCCGGGACCCCCGTGCTCGTGGTCAGCGGGGATCGGGATCCGTTCGGCGTGCCGGACGAGAAGGACGCCGCACGTCTCGTGGTCCTCCCGGGGGAGGGGCACGAGTTCAGGAAGAACCCCGCCCGGGTGGGCGAGGAGGTGGCGCGGTGGCTGCTGCCGTGGCTGCTGGAGCAGGAGGAGCAGGAGGCCTAGGCCGCGCTGATGGCCATGTCGGTGGGGCGGTGCGGAGCGATGACGCCACCGTCCGGCAACAGCTCGCCGGTGTCCTCGAACAGCACGACGCCGTTGCAGAGCAGGCTCCAGCCCTGCTCGGGGTGGCAGGCCACCGTTCGGGCGGCTTCTCGGTCCTTCGCGTCCGCGGTGGGACAGGCCGGTTCATGAGGGCACATCGCCGGGGCTCCCCGTGTTCTTTATCGTTCGTCTTACGTTCGTGATGTTCCGCCGGGCGTCCGCCGCGCCGTATGACGTACGACACATCGGACTACTCCAGTCTGCGGTTCGGCCCCATCCGCATGACATAGTCCGTTCGGGGCATTTCCGCCGGTCGGGCTGGGGACCCGACCACACCCCCCGAGCGGCCTCACACACACTGATGTGACCTAGTACACAAGAATGCCCCATTCGAGATAACGCTCCAACCTCGACACGCCGACCATCGGGTAACCGGGAGGCCACAGCTCCGGTGTCAGCTCCCGTGCCGGACGCCGAGACCGCTGATCAGCGCGTCGAGGCCGTGCTCGAAGTCGCGCTCGCCCTCGGCGGTGCGCGCGTCGCGCACGGTCGCGTCCGGGTCGGCCCACCCCGACCGCTGCACCTCCACCGCGACGCTGCCGAAGACGTACGCCCGCAGCGCCCGCACCGCCGCCTCCGGGTCGTGCGCGCCCGCCTCGCCCAGCTGCTCGGTCTGCTCCCTGATCGCCATCAGGGCCGAGCCCTTCGGCGGCTTGGTGAGGGCCAGCGACAGCACACCGGGGTGTTCGAGCAGCGCGGCGCGGCTCGCCCGGGCCCAGGCGCGGGCCCTGTCCGGCCAGCCCGGCGCCTCGGCCGGGTCGACGCGTACGGTCGTCACGTGCTCGGCGAGGGCGTCCATCAGCGCCTCCTTGCCCCGGGGCAGGTGGTGGTAGATGGCCATCGCCTCCACCTGGAGGGCGTCGCCGAGCCGGCGCATGGTCAGCCGGCGCAGGCCCTGGCCGTCGGCGATGTGCAGGGCGGCGTCGATGATCCGTTCCCGGGACAGCGGCACGGGTGGTCGCTTGGCAGGCATGGCGATCATGCTGCCACAGCTCTCCTTACTTCGTAAAGGGCGGCGCACCCTGCGGTACGAGGCCTCGCGCGGACCGCGTACGCTACCGAGTGCATGACTTGACTGCACACGTTGGATACCTAAGGGGTCGACGATGGCGTTTTTCCGTCCGCGGGTGAGCCGGGAGGCGGAGGTCCGCTACCACGCGGATCTGGAGATCCGGCGGAACTTCGGCGACGTGCTGGAGAAGGTCCGGGTGGCGCAGCGGCGGTTCCAGGAGGCGAAGGCGGCCGGCGCGCCGCTGCCCGTGCTCCGCGAGGCGGCCCTGGGCCTGGACACCGCGCTGACCGAGGCGCTGCGCGCCGCCGAGGCGGGGCAGCGCGCCACCTTCGGGGTGAAGTCCTACGACAGCAGGATCGCGCGCCGCAAGGGACGGGCGACGCCCGACGGCGCGCTCTGGACCGACGAGGTGAACCGCCTGCGCACGATGCGCGAGGCGCACCGGCTCAGCGGCATCCCCCGGGTGCCCCGCGCCGCCCGGACGGGCGACCCCGCCCGCCTGAGCCCGCGGGACGTGCGCGGGGGCCTCGCCTCCGCCCGCGGCTGACCGCCCGCTCCTGAGAAAGCCGTACGGCCCGCACCCCCGAGGGGCGCGGGCCGTACGAGTAACCTGATCAGCTAGCCCAGTCGAGCAGGGGCCGGGTGTTGCTCGGGTGGCGCAGTTTGGACAGCGACTCCTTCTCCAGCTGGCGGATCCGCTCCCGGGTCAGGCCCAGGTGCTTGCCGATCTCGTCCAGCGTGTGGGGCTTGCCGTCGGCCAGGCCGAACCGCAGGCTCATGATCTTGGCCTCGCGCGGCGACAGGTTGCCGAGCACGCCCTTGAGCTGCTCGGCCAGCAGCTGCCGGTCGACCACCTCGGACGCCTCGGGCGAGTCGACGTCCTCGATGAGGTCGCCGATGCGGGTCTCGCCGTCCTCGCCGATGGTCGAGTCGAGGCTGATCGGCTGCCGGCTGGTGCGCAGCAGCTCCTCGATCTGGTCGGGCGTCTTGTCCAGCTCGGCGGCGAGCTCCTCCGGGGTGGGCTCCCGGCCCAGCCGCTGGTGCATGTCACGCTCCACGCGGGACAGCTTCGACAGCATCTCCAGCACGTGGACGGGCAGCCGGATGGTGCGGGCCGAGTCGGCGAAGCCGCGCTGGATGGCCTGCCGGATCCACCACATGGCGTACGTGGAGAACTTGTAGCCCTTGGTGTAGTCGAACTTCTCGACCGCCCGGATCAGGCCGAGGTTGCCCTCCTGCACCACGTCGAGCAGGGCCATGCCCCGGTCCGTGTACTTCTTGGCCACCGAGACCACCAGCCGGAGGTTGGCCTCCAGCATGTGGTCCTTGGCCCTGCGGCCGTCCTCGATGGCCCACTCCAGGTCCTCGCGGACGTGCGCGGGCAGGTGGTCGCCGCTCTCCAGGGCCGTCTCCAGCTTGTACTCGGCGTACAGCCCGGCCTCGATGCGCTTGGCCAGCTCCACCTCCTGGGCGGCGGTGAGCAGCGTGCGGCGGCCGATCGACTTCAGGTAGGTGTGCACCGAGTCGCCCATGACCGAGGAGGTGTCGTCGAGGTCGAGCGGCTCGTTGTCCGCCGCCTCGGCCTCCGCCTCGGCCCCGGTGACCTCCTCGTCGAAGGGCTCCTCGGCGGCGGTGCCGGCCGTGGTGCCGGCCGTGGTGTCGGCCGCGCTCGCCTTGGCCGTCCGCTTCTTCGCGGCGCCGCCGCGGGCGGGTGCGTCCCCGGCGGCCTGCGCGGCGGCCTGGGCGGCCCGGCGCGACTTCCTGGCGGGCGCCTTGCCCGGCGCCTCTCCGGAGGTCTGCGTGGACGTCCGCGCGCCGGCGGCGAGACCCGGCTCGTTCTCCGCGGCCAGGTTCACGCCCGCCTCGGTGAGCTCGCGGAGAATGGAGCGGCCCTCCACGGGGCTCACGCCGGCCTCTGCGAAGGCCTCGCGCAGCTCCGACAGGGAAAGGCGGCCCTGTGCACGGCCGCGCTCCAGGAGCCGGTCGAGCGTCGTCGGGGTCACCTCGCGCTCGTGCGAGTTCGCCACGGCGGTCCGGGGCATGAAGACACCTCCTCCTTGCGGAGTTCATGATCGATTCGGGGTTTCAAATGCTTGTGATCGGGGCGCGGCGTCCGGCAGCTCAGCGCACCAGTATCAATAACGCTCTCGTGCCCGGTTTGTTCCCAGACCCCGTAGGGCAGGTCTTCCGATTCGGCGTGCGGGCCGGTTCCTCAGTCGTTGGGCGTGACGATGTTGATGCTGAGCTCGGGCACCGGCATCGGGCTCGCGTCCTCCAGACGCTCCGGCGTCCAGTAGCCACCGACCTGTTCCGGGTCGTCGGTGAGGACCCTGGACACCACGGAGGGGTCCTGGGGATCTTCGGTGGGGGCGGGGCCGAGCTTGGCGGCGGGGGCGTTCTGCACGACCTTGTCCAGCCGGGCGGCGAACGCGGCGGCGGTCACGGAGGCTCCGCCCAGGATGACGAGGCTCACGAGGACGGCGGAGGCCATCATCTTGTGGGCCGGTGTGAGCCGGATCGGTCCCATGCGGCGTCCCCCTTCCCCTGCTCTCGGTCGACGCCCCTGCTTGTATGACGCACGAAGGTCAGTCGCGGTTCCGGTTCCTGAGAGCGACCATATCCGGTTTGCCGTTCGGCAGCAGGGGAATCCGGGGCACCAGCTCGACCGCGCGTGGCGCGGCGTAGGCGGGCAGCCGCTCCTTGGCGAAGGCCCGCAGGTCGTCCAGCCCGACATTCAGCCCGGTCCTCCCGGCCACGACCGCCACCACGATCTCGCCCCATTCGGGGTCGGGCCTGCCCACCACGACCACGTCCCGTACGGCCGGGTGCCCGGAGAGTACCTCCGCGACCGCACCGGCCACGACCTTCCGGCCACCGGTGTTGATCACATCGTCGGCACGGCCCAGCACCGTGAGCCGCCCGTCCTCGACGGAGCCGAGGTCGGAGGTGACGAACCAGCCGCCGTCGAGATGCGGCTCGTCGCGGAGGCGGTAGCCCGACAGCAGCACCGGGCCGGCGATCCGCACCCGCCCGTCGCCGCCGATCGCGACGTCCACGCCGTCCAGCGGCACGCCGTCGTACACGCACCCGCCGCTCGTCTCGCTCATGCCGTACGTCGTGACGATCCGGGCGCCGGCGGCGCGGGCCTCGGCCAGCAGGCCGGAGGGGGCGGCGGCCCCGCCGAGCAGGATCGTGCGGAAGGCCGCGACGTCCGCCCCGGAGTCGAGCATCCGCCGCAGCTGCGTGGGGACGAGGGAGACGTGGTCAGCGCCGCTCGCGGCCACCGCGTCGGGGGAGAAGCGCGGGTGGACGATCGGCTCGGCGCCGCACAGCAGCGACCGGACGAGCACCTGCGCCCCCGAGATGTGCGAGGGCGGCAGGCAGCACAGCCAGCGGTCGCCCTCCCCGGCCCCGAGCCGGGCCAGCGAGGCGCGGGCCGACGCGAACAGCGCGTCCGCCGTCAGCTCGACGCCCTTGGGCGCGCCGGTGGAGCCGGACGTCGCGATGATCAGCGCCGCGTCCGACGGCACGCCGTCCGGCTCGCGCCGTACGCCGTCGGGGGTCACCACGTGGGTGGGGCGCATCGCGGTGAGCGCCGCCTCCAGCGCGGGCCGCGGCAGATCGGGGGAGAGCGGCAGCACGGCCGGCCCGTCGCCGGTCAGGGCCCGCCGCACCGCGTCGTACAGGGCGGGACCGGCCGGCAGGACGAGGGCGTGAACCGGGCGATGTCCTGGACGGCTGAGCACGGTCGTAAGGTTAGTCCCGGCGCGGTGGCGGGAGGCGACCGCCTGCTGGTGACGACGTACCGGTGACGACGAAGGAGCGGGTGTGACGAGCGGGGTCGACTGGAAGCGGTCGGGCGAGTACGAGGACATCTTCTACGAGACCGCGGAGGGGATGGCGAAGATCACTATCAACCGCCCCGAGCGGCGCAACGCCTTCCGGCCGACGACTCTGTTCGAGCTCCGCGACGCCTTCAACCGGGCGCAGGAGGACACCGAGGTCGGTGTGATCATCTTCACCGGCGCCGGCGACCAGGCGTTCTGCTCGGGCGGCGACCAGAAGATCCGCGGCGACGACGGCTACGTGGACGACAAGACCCACGGCGTCGGGCGGCTCAACGTCCTGGACCT
This sequence comes from Microbispora sp. H10885, assembly GCF_014161415.1. Taxonomy (NCBI): domain Bacteria; kingdom Bacillati; phylum Actinomycetota; class Actinomycetes; order Streptosporangiales; family Streptosporangiaceae; genus Microbispora; species Microbispora sp. H10885. The sequence continues at coordinate 338,179 of NZ_JABBWY010000010.1, forward strand.
GCAGGTGCAGATCCGGCGCTGCCCGAAGCCGGTCATCGCGATGGTGGCGGGCTACGCCATCGGCGGCGGCCACGTCCTGCACGTGTGCTGCGACCTGACGATCGCCGCCGACAACGCGAGGTTCGGCCAGACCGGCCCGAAGGTCGGCTCGTTCGACGGCGGGTACGGCTCCTGGCTGCTGGCCGAGACCGTGGGCCTGAAGCGGGCCCGCGAGATCTGGTACCTGTGCCGGCAGTACGACGCCGAGACCGCCCTCCAGTGGGGCCTGGTCAACGCCGTCGTCCCTCTGGAGCGGCTGGAGGAGGAGACCGTCCAGTGGGCCCGCGAGCTGCTGGAGAAGTCTCCCCTCGCGCTGCGCATGCTGAAGGGCGCGCTCAACGCGGTGACCGACGGCGCGGCCGGCATGCAGCAGTTCGCCGGCGACGCCACGCTCCTCTACTACATGAGCGAGGAGGCCCAGGAGGGCCGCGACGCGTTCAAGGAGAAGCGCAAGCCCGACTTCGGGAAGTTCCCCCGCCGGCCATAGGGCGTGGTGTGACGGGGTTTGCCCCGTTGTGTCGTACGCTGACGGCTTCGGGAACGGGAGGAGACGGGCGGTTGGACACGAACCGGGCCGGCCGGGGCGTTCGGGAGGCGCGGCGGTGAACCCGGCGACCGCCCTCGCGACCGTGCTGATCGACGAACTGGTGCGCTGCGGGGTCACCGACGTGGTGCTCGCCCCCGGCTCCCGGTCCGCGCCGCTGGCGCTCGCCGCGCACGCCGACTCGCGGGTGCGGCTGCACGTGCGCATCGACGAGCGCTCGGCCTCCTTCGTCGCGCTCGGCCTGGCCAAGCGGTCCGAGCGGCCGGTGGCGCTGGTCTGCACCTCGGGCACGGCGGCGGCGAACTTCCACCCCGCCGTCATCGAGGCGTCCGAGTCCGGCGTGCCGCTGCTCGTGCTGACCGCCGACCGCCCGCCCGAACTGCGCGGCACCGGCGCGAACCAGACGATCGACCAGATCAAGCTGTACGGATCGGCGGTGCGCTGGTTCGCCGAGGTCGGCGTCCCCGAGGACCGCCCCGGCCAGGTGGCCTACTGGCGGTCGCTGGTGTGCCGGGCCTGCCAGCGGGCCGCCGGGCCGCCCGACCCCGGGCCGGTCCACCTCAACGTGGCCTTCCGCGAGCCGCTGATCCCCGACGGCGACGCGTCGTGGTGCGAGTCCCTCGACGGGGACGCCTCCGGCTCGTGGTTCCGGGCGCGGGTCGCGCCTCCGTCCGCCGCCCTGCACATCCCGCCGACCCGGCGCGGCGTGCTGGTCGTCGGCGACGGCGCGGCCAACGTGCGGCGCTACGTCGCCGCCGCGGGCATGGCGGGCTGGCCGGTGCTGTCGGAGCCCAACGGCGGCGGCCGGTACGGCGACCACGCCGTCTCGGCCTACCACTTCCTGCTGGGCGACCAGGAGTTCGCCGACGCCCACCGGCCGGACGTGGTGGTCACCCTCGGCCGCCCGGGGCTGTCGCGCCCGCTGCTGTCGTGGCTGCGGCGGGCCGAGGAGCACATCGTGGTGGCCCCCGACCTCACCCGCTGGCCCGACCCGACCCGGTCGGCCACCCAGGTCGCGCAGGCCGTGGAGATCCCGATCGCCGCGGGCGGCGACGCCTGGCTGCGCTCCTGGCGGCACGCCGACCACGTGGCCCGCGAGGCGATCGACGCCGTGCTCGACTCCTCCGGGCTGACCGAGCCGCGGCTGGCCAGGGACCTCGCCGAGGTGCTGCCCAACGGGTCGCTGCTGTTCTGCGGGTCGTCCATGCCGATCAGGGACCTCGACCAGGCCATGCGGCCCCGCAGGGGACTGCGGCTGATGGCCAACCGGGGCGCCTCGGGCATCGACGGCCTGGTCTCCACCGCCGTCGGGGCCGCGCTCGCCCACAACGGCCCGGCGTACGCGCTGATCGGCGACCTCACGCTGCTGCACGACCAGAACGGACTGATCCTCGGCCCGCGCGAACCCCGGCCCGACCTGTGCCTGGTGGTGGTGAACAACGACGGTGGCGGGATCTTCTCGCTGCTGCCGCAGGCCGCGCTGGAGGATCCGTTCGAACGGGTCTTCGGCACGCCGCACGGGGTGGACCTCGGCTACCTGGCCGCCGCGAGCGGCCTGCCGTACACGGTGGTGCAGGAGACGGAGGAGCTGTCCAAGGCCCTCAAGGGGGACGGCTTGCGCCTGGTGGAGGCGCGGACCGACCGGGCGCGCAACGCCGCCGTCCACGTCGCGATGCGCGAGGCCGTACGCGCGGCGATGCGCGACTGATCATCCTCCGGTCGCACACGACACGGTCTCCTCTGGTCCTCACGGCGGATGCCGCATCGCCGGGGCGGCGGCAGAATGGGGGAAGCTTTCCGCACTGAGGAGTGAGATGCACGTCGACGAGTGGCTGCAGACCATACCGTCCGTCTGGGTCTATGTGCTCGTGGGCGCCATCATCGGGCTGGAGAGCCTGGGCATTCCGCTGCCCGGGGAGATCGTGCTGGTCAGCGCCGCGCTGCTGTCGTCGCGAGGGGTCGTCGACCCGGTGGTCCTCGGGTTGTGCGCGAGCGGCGGGGCCATCGTGGGCGACTCGATCGGCTACGTGATCGGCCGCAAGGGCGGGCGGCCGCTGTTCGACCGGCTGGGGCGGCGCTTCCCCAAGCACTTCGGCCCGGCGCACATCGCCAAGGCCGAGGAGGTCTTCAACCGCCACGGCATGTGGGCGGTGTTCTTCGGCCGGTTCGTCGCGCTGCTGCGCATCCTCGCCGGGCCACTGGCCGGCGCCCTGCACATGCCGTACTGGCGCTTCCTCGTCGCCAACGTCCTCGGCGGCGTCGCGTGGGCCGGCGGCACCACGGCCGCGATCTACTACCTGGGCGTCGTGGCCGACAAGTGGCTGAAGGGCTTCTCCTGGGTGGGGCTGGTGATCGCCCTGCTGTTCGGGCTGGGCAGCACGGTGTGGCTGAAGCGTAAGGCCGCCAAGGCGGCCCGCGAGGAGGAGCCCGTGCCGGAGACCGCCACCGCCGCCTGAGGGAGGCCGTCCCGGCTCTTCCACCTTCCGGCTTTCACCTTCCTACTCGTTCACGTTCCGGATCTTTCACGTTCCGGCGCGGGCGTGACCTTCACGGGGTCTTGACCTTGCAGCGGGGGAGCGGACACTCTGCACCCGGCGCCGGCCCCGGAGCGTCTCCGGGTTCCGTCGCCTGCCGTCCGCTCCGAGGCAGAGGGTGAGCCTTGCCCCCCAGGTCATCCGTGGTCACCCGCGCCCCGGCGCCCCCGCGTGCCTCCGGGCCGCGTGCGCCGCCTCCGTCGCCGTCGTACCCGCGTCCGTGAAACGTTCAGCGCCGGCCCCCGGCGCCCGGCGGGCCCGACGGGCCCGGGCGCCTTCGCGCCGGCATGGAGAAGGGAAGACCGTGCGACGCACTCAGGTACACGCGGCACTGGCCGCGCTGGCGGTGACCGCCGCCATGCTGCCCGCGGCGGCCCATGCGGCCACCTCTGCGACCACCTCTGCGGCCTCGCCCCCGGCCGGTCCGGAGACGGCGGGGCGGCGTCCGGGGCAGGCCGCTCCGGGCGCTCTGGCGACGGCGCACACCGCCGGCCGGGTCGAGGCCGCCGGACGCTCCGTGCGGTACAGCTGGCCGGGCGTCTACTTCGAGGGCCGCTTCCGCGGCACCGGCGTGGGGATCGTGCTCGACGACGCCGTCAACGACTACGAGGTCCAGATCGACGGCGCCACCGTCGCCACCCTGGTCACCCCCGGCCGTACCACCCACTGGGTGAGGAACCTCCGCAACGGCGTGCACGCCGTACGGCTCGTCAAGCGCAGCGAGAGCCCGTGGGCGGTGGGCGAGTTCGGCGGGTTCGTCGCCGCGCCCGGCGGCGCGATCCTGCCCAGGCCCGCCGACCGCCGCCGGCAGATCGAGTTCATCGGCGACTCCTACACCGCCGGCTACGGCAACATGTCCGGCACCCGCGACTGCCCCGCCCCGGGTCAGATCGACAGGACCACCAACGCCGACGTCAGCTTCGGCGCAATCACCGCACGAGGGCTCGGCGCCGACTACCAGATCAACGCCTTTTCCGGGCGCGGCGTGGTGCGCAACTACAACGGGATCGAGCCGGGCACCGACTACCGCACCTACTACGACCGGGCCCTGATCGGCGTGCCGGGTGACGTCTGGAAGAACCCGGGCACCTGGCATCCGCAGCTGATCGTGATCGGCCTCGGCATCAACGACTTCTCCACCGCGATCAACCCCGGCGAGCCGTGGACGCCGGAGACCCTGGTCGCCGCGTACAAGAGCGCCTATCACGGCTTCATCGACAAGCTCCGGTCCCGGTACGGCAAGCAGGCGATGATCGTGGTCAGCGCCACGTACATGTCCAACACGACGGCGTTCGCCGACGCGGCGCGGCAGATCGTCCAGGACCGCAACAGGCGGGGCGACGACCGGGTCCGCTACTGGTACTACGACAACACGGACCTGGACTACGGCGGCTGCGACTGGCACCCTTCGGCCCACGACCACAAGATCATCTCTCAGCGGCTCGGCGACTTCATCGCCACCCTCCCGCTGCGCTGGTGACAACCCCCGGCACGCCGGGTGGCGGAGCGGTCCGCCACCCGGCGCCGGCCTTCCCGGACCCTCCACGGGGCGCGGGACGGCGGATGTGCTGCACTACCGGTCATGACGATCGTCCGTTCCCTGGTGTTGTTCGTCCTCGCGGCCGTCTTCGAGATCGGCGGAGCATGGCTGGTGTGGCAGGGCTGGCGTGAGCATCGGGGAGTCGCCTGGGTCGCCGCCGGGATCCTCGCCCTGGCCGCCTACGGATTCGCCGCCACGTTCCAGCCGGACGCGCACTTCGGTCGCATCCTCGCCGCGTACGGCGGGGTGTTCGTCGCCGGATCGCTGCTGTGGGGCGTCGTGATGGACGGCTTCCGTCCCGACCGGTGGGACCTCGCCGGTGCGGCCATCTGCCTGGTCGGAGTGGCGGTCATCATGTACGCCCCGCGCGGCTGAGCGTCCCTTCCGTAGCCGTACGACCCTGTGACGGCGGCAACGGATGTCCGCATGGGGACCCGCTGCGTTGTCGCCTCCTGTGACTCCAGGTAATCGTCGGGTCCGCTTGTTCTGTACGGAGAGTAATGAAAGGATTAGGTCAGGTGTTCGAAGTGTAGGTGTTGCCGGAGGAGGGGCGGATGGAGTCTCCGACGTTCGACGTGCCATCGCCTCGTCCTCCGGCTGATCCCTGGTGGGCCAGGATCATCGACGGCCCGCCCTTCGGGTCCCCGGATGGCTCTCTCGCCTCCAAGCCCGGTGCTGAGGAATCACCCCGTCGTCCCCCTGCCGTCCCGCCGGACCGCGCTGCCGTCCCGCTAGAGCACCCTGATGCTCCGCGGGCCCGCCCTGGCGTCGTGTCCGAGTACTCTGCCGTCCCGCCAGACCGCGCTGCCGTTCCGCCGGGGCACCCTGGCGTTCCGCAGGGCCGCCCTGGCGTCGTGTCCGAGTGCTCTGCCGTCCCGCCAGACCGCGCTGTTGGTGGTGACCGCTGCAAGAACAGCGTCGGCGGGCGCCCCGCCACCGCAGGCGGCGGCACTCCCACCCCGAGGACCGCCGGCGAGGCCACGGCGAACCCAGCCGATGCCCTCGGCGGTGGTGCTGAGGGTGTTCGGGGTGCTGGGTCGTCGTCGTGGGTGGCGGTGGCGGCGGTTGGTGAGGCGGCGCGGGCGGTGGCGTTGGTGCCGGTGCCTGAGTCGGCGGAGGTGTGCCTGGCCGAGGCCGAGGAGTTGCTGGCGGCCCGGGACCGCATCACCAGCGCGTTGGCCGCTCGGGTGGGGCGGGTGCATCGGGCGGGGGAGGCGAAGAACCATGGGCATGCCTCGACCCGGTTGTGGTTGCGCTCTGTCGGGGGGATGACGATCCCCGGAGCCGGTCGGTTGGTGACGATGGGCATGGAGCTGGGTCGTCTGTCGCGGGTGCGTGAGCGGTTCGCCGAGGGCAGCCTGGCCGAGGGGATCGTGGAGGCGATCTGCACCGCCACCTCCGGGTTGACCGACGAGCAGGCCACGACGGCTGAGCGGATTCTGCTGGAGTTGGCAGGTTCGGCGGGTGCGGCGGAGGTGGCCAAGGCGGGGCGGTATCTGCGGGCGGTGCTGGACCCCGACGGCCACGAGCAGGACGAGCAGGCCGATTTCGACCGCCGGTTCTTTAGGGTGCGGCGGCGCAGGAACGGCGGGCTGGAGGGAGAGTTCTACCTCCCGGTGGAAGCCGCGGCGCGGTTGCAGCACCTGCTGGACGTCTACGCCAAGCCCAAGGCCGAGGGCGACGACCGGACCCCGAGTGTGCGGAACGCGGATGCGGTCATCGCGTTCCTGGAGAACAAGATCGCGGCCGAGCTTCTGGTGCTGGTCAACGCTGAATCCCTGCCCGACGACCCCACAGCCGACCACCCCACCAGCGGCTCCTCAGACAGCGACCCCTCTGCCGATCACCTCACCAGCGACCCGGTAGACACCGACCCGAGCGACGGCCCTGGCCCCGCCCCTTCGGGCACCGGCCCCTCAGACCCAGGCTTCTCAGACCCAGCCCCGAGCGATGGCCCTGGCCCTAGAAGGCCACTGAAGATCTTGCGTTCTGGCCTCGTTCTTTCTGGGATGAGGCCACAGTGGGTGCTGTGCAGGGTGAGTGGGCTGGGGAACTGGTCGGGCCGGATGTGTGGCAGACCTGCAGG
>NZ_JABBWY010000011.1:0-334571 GCF_014161415.1 Microbispora sp. H10885
AGGAGTCGGCGCCGTCGACGTCGCTGGTGCTGGACCAGTTCGGGCGGAACCTGACCCAGGCCGCGCGGGAGGGCAAGCTCGACCCGGTGATCGGCCGGGACAAGGAGATCGAGCGCGTCATGCAGGTGCTGTCGCGCCGTACGAAGAACAACCCGGTGCTGGTCGGCGAGCCCGGTGTGGGCAAGACCGCGGTGGTGGAGGGCCTGTCCCAGAAGATCGTCAAGGGTGAGGTGCCCGAGACGCTGAAGGACAAGCAGCTCTACACCCTCGACCTCGGCGCGCTGGTGGCCGGGTCGCGCTACCGCGGCGACTTCGAGGAACGCCTGAAGAAGGTCCTCAAGGAGATCCGCACCCGCGGCGACATCATCCTGTTCATCGACGAGCTGCACACGCTCGTCGGCGCGGGCGCCGCCGAGGGCGCCATCGACGCCGCCAGCATCCTCAAGCCGATGCTGGCCCGCGGTGAGCTGCAGACCATCGGCGCCACGACGCTGGACGAGTACCGCAAGCACCTGGAGAAGGACGCCGCGCTGGAGCGGCGGTTCCAGCCGATCCAGGTGGCCGAGCCGAGCCTGTCGCACACGATCGAGATCCTCAAGGGCCTGCGGGACCGTTACGAGGCGCACCACCGTGTGTCGATCACCGACAGCGCGCTGGTGGCCGCCGCGACGCTGGCCGACCGCTACATCAGCGACCGGTTCCTGCCGGACAAGGCGATCGACCTGATCGACGAGGCGGGCTCGCGGATGCGGATCCGCCGGATGACCGCGCCGCCGGACCTGCGCGAGTACGACGAGAAGATCGCGAACGTCCGGCGTGAGAAGGAGTCCGCGATCGACGCGCAGGACTTCGAGAAGGCCGCCGCGCTGCGCGACCAGGAGAAGCAGCTCCAGCTCAAGCGCGAGCGCCGGGAGAAGGAGTGGAAGGCCGGCGACATGGACGTCGTGGCCGAGGTCACCGAGGAGCTCATCGCCGAGGTCCTGGCCACCGCCACCGGCATCCCGGTCTTCAAGCTCACCGAGGAGGAGTCGCAGCGGCTGCTCCGCATGGAGGACGAGCTGCACAAGCGGATCATCGGCCAGGACGACGCCATCAAGGGCCTGTCGCGGTCGATCCGCCGCACCCGCGCCGGTCTGAAGGACCCGCGCCGTCCGGGTGGCTCGTTCATCTTCGCCGGCCCCTCCGGAGTCGGTAAGACCGAGCTGTCCAAGGCGCTGGCGGAGTTCCTGTTCGGGGACGAAGACGCGCTGATCATGCTGGACATGTCCGAGTTCATGGAGAAGCACACCGTCTCGCGGCTGTTCGGCTCCCCGCCCGGCTACGTCGGGTACGAGGAGGGCGGCCAGCTGACCGAGAAGGTGCGGCGCAAGCCGTTCTCGGTCGTCCTGTTCGACGAGATCGAGAAGGCCCACCCGGACATCTTCAACTCGCTGCTGCAGATCCTGGAGGACGGTCGCCTGACCGACGCCCAGGGCCGGGTGGTGGACTTCAAGAACACCGTCATCATCATGACGACCAACCTCGGCACCCGGGACATCTCCAAGGGCATCGGGGTCGGGTTCGCCCGGTCGGACGACACCGAGTCGAACTACGACCGGATGAAGGCGAAGGTGCAGGAGGAGCTCAAGCAGCACTTCCGGCCGGAGTTCCTCAACCGTGTCGACGACATCGTGGTCTTCCACCAGCTGACGCCCAAGGAGATCATCCAGATCGTGGACCTGATGCTCGCCCAGGTGGCCGAGCGTCTCAAGGACCGCGACATGGGCCTGGAGCTGACGGCGGCCGCCAAGCAGCTGCTGGCCGACCGGGGGTACGACCCGGTGATGGGCGCCCGTCCGCTGCGCCGGACGATCCAGCGCGAGCTGGAGGACACCCTGTCGGAGAAGATCCTCTACGGCGAGCTGCGGCCGGGCCAGGTCGTCAAGATCGACATCGACGGCGAGGGCGACAACGCCAAGTTCACCTTCACGGGCGAGGCCAAGAGCCCGTCCGTGCCGGACTCGGCGGCCTCGATCGCGGAGACGGTCCAGCGCTGACCGTCCTGCGACAGCCGGGCACAGCCCGAACAACCTGTTCCACCCGAAGGGGCGCTCCGCGAGGGGCGCCCCTTCGGCGTTCCGGAGCACCACGGCCGCCGGGGCTCCGGCGATCCAGGTAACACGCGCGCAACATAGTGGACGAGAACCGGTATCACACCACCGAACGTAGTACTACACTTTGTAGAGTCAGACTGTGCCACCGGCATGCCGGAGGCGCATGACGGGCCGCTCGTGTCATTCCCGCGACGTACCTGAGATCCGCTGCGGGAGGGACGCGGCGGGCCGGGCGTACGGGGGAGGCTCGGTCCGGCCGGGTGGATCCCGGTGATAGGAGGACCGGCGTCCCATGCGGTCGGGACACCCCTCGTGGGTGAAATGGCGGTCCGGAAGTGCACAAGCCTTGGAGGCACTGATGCGCCTGTTGCACGACGACGGGACGCTGGTTCACCTGGCCTACAACGCGGGCGTACATCCCGCGGAGGACCTGGAGAACCTGATCGCCCACCTCACGCGATACGCCGTGCCCGTGCGCAGGAGACTGGGCGTCGAGCGGCTGGGCATCGGCCTGTGGCTCGCCCCCGCCGTGGCCGACCACCTGGTCGCCGACCGCATCGAACTCGTGCGGCTGCGCCGCTCGCTGGAGGAGCGCGGCCTGGAGTGCGTCAGCCTGAACGGCACCGGCGGGCGCAACCAGGACGTGCCGGGGCCCGACTGGGCCAAGCCGGAGCGCTACCGCTACACGATGTCGCTGGCGAAGATCCTCGCGTTCCTGCTGCCCGACGACGTGCAGTCGGGTGGGATCTCGACGATTCCCATCGGCTGGCGCCGCGACTGGCCCGCCGACCTGCACTCCATCGCCTCCCGCCGCCTCGAACGGCTGTCGCGGGAGCTTCGCGGCCTCTACAGCGTCACCGGCAAGACGATCCGGGTGGGATTCGAGCCCTGGCCCGGTTGCGTGCTGGAGACCACGGAGCAGGCGCTGGCGCGCGTGTGCGACATCGACTCCGAGCACCTCGGCGTCTGCCTGGACGCCTGCCACCTGTCGTGCGGCGCGGAGGAGCCGGACGCGGCGCTGCGCGGGCTCGCCCTCGCGGGTGCGCCCGTGGTCAAGCTGAGCCACGTGCACGACCACGGCCAGGAGATTCCGAGCACACAGCCGGTGATCGCCGACACGCTCACCGCGATCCTGTCGGGCGCGGTGAACGGCACCGCGCACGTGGAGGTGGAGGCCCACCACGGGACCACCCCCAAGGCGAAGGGCCCCGCCGCCCTCGTCGCGAAGCTCGCCGACGAGCTCGACTGGACCCGCCGCAACCTCACCGCCCTCGGCCTGAAGCTCGCCGCCTGAGGAACCGGTCAGGAGGGCGACCGGCCGGTCAGGAGGGCAACTGGTAGGTGCCGTCGGGCAGCGTCTCCGCCAGGCCGTCGTCGAGAAGGCCGTCCAGGGCGCGCTCCCGCTGCACGTGGTCGGCCCAGACGGCGTCCAGCGCCTGCTTCGGCACCGGGCCGTGCGCCTCCCTGAGCACGGCCAGCAGGCGTCCCCGGCACTGCCGGTCGGTGCCCGCGTACGTCTGGCCCTGACGCGCCGGGCCGTCGTGGGCGGGGCGGCCGGCCAGCCGCCAGGCGCACCGGGAGGTGACCGGGCAGCGCTCGCACCGCGGCGCCCGCGCCGTGCAGACCAGCGCGCCCAGTTCCATCACGGCGACGGCCCAGCGCGGTGCGCCGACCGGGGGCACCAGGGACTCCGCCAGGCGCCGCTCGGCCGCCGTGGGGGCCTTCGGCGGGTACTCCTCGCCCCGGACGGCCCGGGCCAGCACCCGCCGCACGTTGGTGTCCAGCACGGCGTGGCTGCCGCCGTACGCGAAACTGGCCACGGCGGCGGCCGTGTAGTCGCCGATCCCGGGCAGGGCCAGGAGCTCGTCGTACGTGGACGGCACCCGTCCTCCGTGGTCCGTCGTGATGGCGCGCGCGCAGGCGTGGAGGTTGAGCGCCCTGCGCGGGTAGCCGAGCCGTCCCCAGTGCCGCACGGCCTCGCCGGGGGACTCCTTCGCGAGCGCCTCCGGAGTGGGCCAGCGCTCCATCCACTCGGTCCACACGGGCAGCACCCGCACGACGGGCGTCTGCTGGAGCATGATCTCGCTCACGAGGATGCCCCACGGCGTCGCCTCGGGGCGCCGCCAGGGCAGGTCGCGGTTGTGCTCGGCGTACCAGTCGAGGATGGGTTCACGCAGGGAGGCTGACACAGCCCCGACCCTACCGACCGGCCCCGCCGCGCGTGGCCGGGCAGCGTTCTCCGCCAGGCCGATGCCGCGCATCGCCGTCCAAGTCCGGAAAGGACCGGCAGGCCGATGACCTGGGAAAGCGCATGACACGGCGCGTTGTTTCCCCTGCCGCGCCACGTCTCCCCATACTGTCCGTATGGATCCGGACACTTTCCGTGGTGACGTGGGCGTCGAGGGGGCGGACGTCTACTGGCGCCGCCGGGTGTCGGTGCTCACGGGGATGCTCGTCGTGGTGGCGGTCGTGGCATGGGCGTGCAGCAGCGCCTCGGGACGATCGGACGACACCGCCGCCGTCGTCAGGACGACGCCCTCAGACCGGCTGGTGGTCTCGCTCCCCGCGGGCCTGCCCGCGAAGACGGCCGGCTCGGCCGCGATCCCGGGGCAACCGTCCCCGTCCGCATCGGGCTCGGCCTCGCCGACGCCCGGCAGGCCGCGCCGTCCCGGCGACCCCTGCGACGAGAAGGACCTCGTGCTCGCCCTGCAGAGCGGGCAGGACGTGTACGGCAAGGACACCGCGCCGACCTTCCTGCTGACGGTGGTGAGCACGGGCAGGGTCGAGTGCACGGTGGACGTGGGGCCGCGCACCCTGGAGATGCGGGTGCTGTCGGGCGGCGAGCGGGTGTGGTCGACCGCCGACTGCGTGGCGGGCGACGGCGTGGACCGGCAGGCGCTGGAGCGGGGGATCCCCTTCGTCCGCACGGTCCGGTGGGACCGCCACCGCTCGGGCACCACCTGCGCCGGCAAGCGGTCGTCCGCCGATCCCGGGACGTACGTCGCGACCGCGCACGCGGGCCGGCTCAAGAGCCCGAAGGTCGTCTTCCACCTGCGTTGACTCCACCGGGACGCGGGTCAGAGATAGCGCTCCAGGATGGACGACTCGGCGAGGCGGGACAGGCCCTCGCGGACGCTGCGGGCCCGGGTCTCGCCCACGCCGCCGACGGCCTGGAGGTCGTCGGTGGTGGCCGCCAGCAGCTTCTGCAGGCCGCCGAAGTGGTCGACGAGCCGGTCGACGATCGCGCCGGGCAGCCGGGGGACCCGGGTCAGCAGGCGGAAGCCGCGGGGACTGACCGGTGTGTCGAGGGCCTCGGTGCCGTGGTGGCCCAGGATCTGGGCGACCTTCGCCAGGTCGAGCAGGTCGCCGGAGGACAGCTCGTCGAGCTCGCGTATCGCGTCGCCGTCGCCGTACGGGCGCGCGCCGAGCGAGCCGGGGACGTAGTCGCGGATGATCTGCCGATGGTCGGTCTCCACCCCGGCGAACAGCTCGTCGAGCTGGAGGGACAGCAGCCGCCCGTCGGTGCCGAGCTCGACGACGTACCCCTCGATCTCCCGGGCGATGCGGCGGACCATCTCCAGGCGCTGCACCACGACCGCCACGTCGCGGACCGTGACCAGATCCTCGATCTCCAGGGCCGACAACGCGCCGGAGACCTCGTCGAGCCGCATCTTGTAGCGTTCGAGCGTGGCGAGGGCCTGGTTGGCCTTGGACAGGATCGCGGCCGACTCCTCCAGCACGTAGCGGATGCCGTCGAGGTAGAGCGCGATGATCCGCATGGACTTGCTGATCGCGATGACCGGGAGCGACGTCTGCCTGGCCACCCGCTGGGCCGTACGGTGCCGGGTGCCGGACTCGTTGGTGGGGATCGCGGGGTCCGGCACGAGATGCACGGCCGCCCGCACGATCCTGAGCTGGGCCACGTCGAGCACGATCGCGCCGTCCATCTTGGCCAGCTCGCGGAGGCGGGTCGCGGAGAACTCGACGTCGAGGGTGAACCCGCCCGTGCAGATGTCCTCGACGGTGCGGTCGTAGCCGAGCACGATCAGGCCGCCGGTGTGACCGCGCAGGATGCGCTCCAGGCCGTCGCGCAGCGCCGTCCCCGGGGCGAGCGTGGCGAGCACGGCCCGTCTGCGCTCGTCGGCCGCCTTGTCGTTGTCCAGCACATGCACCTCGGTGGGCTCGCCCGATCGTCTCCGTGGGATCGTCTGTCTACCGGTCCTCGCCGCGCGAGGTCCGCGATACACTCCGCGGCCGGCCGGTCGAAGCCCTCTCGGGGGCTCGATGAAGGCCTCAGTTTACCCGCGTGACGTCATGCCCACCTGTGGCACAGCGCACCCCACCGCGCCCTGTCCCACCGCACCCTGTCCCGGCTCAGCTCATGTGGTTGAGGGCGTCCCAGACGTTCTCGACCTCCGTCACCTCGAAGCCCGGCGCGAAGGAGGTGGTGCGGCCGACCGGCGAGCGCAGCGCCACGAGGCGGCCGCGGCTCGCCGCGTTGTCCAGCCGGGGGGATTCCTCCTCCAGCGAGCCGGACGGCACCAGGGCCCGGGTGAAACCCAGCCGCGCCGCCTCGGCCAGCCGCCGCCGCACGTCCCGTACGGGCCGCAGCTCACCGGCGAGGCCGACCTCGCCGAGCACGACGAGCCCCGAGGGCAGCGCCTGGTCGCCGGCCGCGCTCACGACCGACAGCATCAGCGCGAGGTCGACGGCCGGGTCGGTCAGCCGGATCCCGCCCACGGTCGCCGTGAAGACGTCACACTTGCCGATCTTCGCGCGCAGCCGCCGCTCGATGACGGCGAGCACCATCGCCACGCGGTAGGAGTCGAGGCCCGAGGAGGTGCGGCGGGGCTGCGGGGCCTCGGTGGGGCCGACCAGGGCCTGAAGCTCCGCCGGAAGCGGCCGGGTGCCCTCGATGGTGACGGTGACGCAGGTGCCCGGCACCGGCTCGGGATGGCGCGAGACGAACAACCCGCTCGGGTCGGAGATCCCGGTGATCCCGCGCTCGTTCAGGTCGAAGCAGCCGACCTCGTCGATCGGGCCGAAGCGGTTCTTCACCGCGCGCACCAGCCGCAGCCGCGAGTTGCGGTCGCCCTCGAAGTGGAGGACGACGTCCACCAGGTGTTCCAGCACGCGGGGGCCGGCGATCGTGCCGTCCTTGGTGACATGGCCGACGAGCACGGTCGTCATGGCCCGCTCCTTGGCGAGGCGGACCAGGTTGCCCGCGACCTCCCTGACCTGGGTCACGCCGCCGGGCACGCCCGAGACGTCGGCCGAGCCGATCGTCTGCACCGAGTCGACGATCAGCAGGCCGGGCCGCACCTTGTCCACGTGGGCCACCAGCGCGGACAGGTCGGTCTCGGCCGCGAGATAGAGCCGGTCCTCGATCGCGCCGATGCGGTCGGCGCGCATGCGCACCTGGGCCGCGGACTCCTCGCCGGTCACGTAGAGGACGGTCTCGCCCTGCGCGGTGCGGGCGGCGGCCTCCAGGAGCAGCGTCGACTTGCCGATGCCGGGCTCCCCGGCGAGAAGCACGACCGCACCGGGGACCATGCCGCCGCCGAGCACGCGGTCGAGTTCGGGCACGCCCGTCGTCCGCGCGCTCACCACCTCGGCCTTGACCTGGCCGATGGGCACCGCCGGCGCGGTGACCGCACCCGGCTTGACCACGTGGACGCCCTGCCGGGCCCCGGCCTCCTCGACCGTGCCCCACGCCTGGCACTCCCCGCATCTGCCGACCCACTTGACCGTGGTCCAGCCGCACTCGCCGCACCGGTACGCCGGTTTCGCTGCCCTGCTCACGTGCGGGAGGCTACCGGTCGCCGCCGACAGTCCGCCCCCGAAGCCGCCCGAAGCCGATCCGGAGACGCCCCCGAAGCCGGCCCGGAGGACACGACTCAGCCCTCCGGCTTCTCCGGTACGTAGAAGGCGGTGGTGCCGGCGACCGCGGAGTTCACCACGTCCTCCGGCGCGCCGGAGGCCAGGTACGCCTCGCCCCACGCCGTGCTGCTGTGCGTCATGAGCGCGCGCGCCTCGTCCGACTGCTCCCACGCCGAGGGGTCGTCGATCATGTTGCCCCGCAGGTGCAGCCCGAGCCCGAGCAGCGCCAGGTCCCAGCCCACTCCGGTGGCCCCCGGGCCGAACCGGTCCCAGAACTCCGCCGGCACCACGGCGACGTGCTCCAGCTCGAACACGGTGCGCTCGCCGCCCTCCGGGGTGAGCCGCACCTCGACCTCGCTGAAGCCGGGGTTCTCGCCGAACAGCCAGCTCACCCGCAGCAGCCGCGGCGGCTCGCACCGCAGGATCTCCCCGCCCGCGTTGCCCTGGAGCTGGTAGTGCCCGCCGAGCTTCAGCTCGCCGGTCACCGGAAGGAACCAGCGGCCGATCCGCTCGGGGTCGGTGCAGGCGTCCCACACGTCCTCCAGCGCGGCGTCGTAGGTGCGCCGCAGCAGCACCGTACGGGCCTCGCCCTCCGCCAGGTCGCGCGTGCCGACCGCGCGGTGAACCTCGTTGATCTCGTCGATGAAGTCGCTCATTGCCGCTCTTCCTCTACGTCGTGGGCCTCGTGCTGGGACATGTGCCGGCCATCGGCGCCGCCGGGCTCCTGCCGGAGCCGCCGCTCCCGTTTCCCCCGCGCCAGTTCCGTGTCGAGCGCGTCGAGCCGCTGCTGCCAGAAGCCGCGGAACCGGTCGAGCCACGCGTCGATCTCCCGCAGCGGCGCCGTCTCGACGGCGTACAGCCGCCGCGTGCCCTCCGCCCGTACGGACGTCAGCCCCGACTCGCGGAGCACCCGCAGATGCTGGGAGACCGCGGGCTGCGAGATCCCGAACTCGGCGCGGACGGCGGCGGTGACGGCGCCCGACGTCTGCTCCCCATCGCTGAGCAGCTCCAGGATCCGGCGCCGCACCGGATCCCCCAGCGCGTCGAATGCGTGCACGGGCCCACTATGCCGAGAGCGGCTTATAAAAGTCAACGCTTATTTAAGCCGCCTTCGGGACTACAGATGGTCCGCGAGGTCGGCGAGCAGCAGGCGCTTGGGCTTGGCACCTACGATCTGCTGCACGACCTCGCCGTCCCGGTAGAGGTTCAGGGTGGGAAAGCCGAGGACGTTGTAACGCCGCGCGATCTCGGGGTGGTCGTCGGCGTTGAGCTTGGCCACCGTGAGCCGGTCGCCGAGCTCGGCGTCGATCTCCTCCAGGATCGGGGCGATCATCTTGCAGGGCGGGCACCAGTCGGTCCAGAAGTCCACCAGCACCGGTGTGCCGCTGCGCAGCACCTGCTCGTCGAAGTTCTCCGCGGTCAACGTGATCATGATTCTCCTCGTCGTGTCACCAGGCAGCCGGGGCAGGCGTCGGTGAGCTGGGCGGCCACCTCGGCGCGGCGGGCCAGCAGGTCCCGGATCCGGTCGTCGATCTCGGCCAGCTTGCGCCGGTACACCGCGACCGACTCCGGGCAGGAGCCTCCCGACGGATGCCCCGACCTGAGGCAGTCCACGAACGGCCGGGCGTCCTCCAGGGTGAAGCCGACCGCCATCAGGGCGCGGATCTCGGTGACGAGCCGGACGTCCGACTCGTCGTACTCCCGATAGCCGTTCGCCGAGCGGCGCGACCTGATGAGGCCCTGCTGCTCGTAGTAGCGCAGCGCCCGGGTGCTCACACCCGCGCGCCGGGCCAGCTCGCCGATCCGCATCGGTCTCCTCCTCGGCCCGCCCGCCTCCGGGCACGACGGTAAAGGTTGACGCCGGTGACAAGGTCAAGGGCGGAGCTCAGAATTCCCGCCACCTGAGGACGTTCGGGTAGGCGATCTCCAGTCCCTCGCTCTCCCGCAGCGCGGCCTCGGCCACCTCGGGGGTGAACTCGATGCGCAGGACCGCCTCCAGGTCGGCCCGCGACTCGAAGGTCATGCGCAGGTCCAGCGGCTCGCGCCGCCAGCCCTGCCGCGACCAGAAGCGCTCCACGGCCTCGGGGGAGTACGACGGGAGCGACCGGCGGAACCAGCGGCCGAAGGCGTCGCGGGAGGCGTCCACGTCCACGACGAACGCCACGCCGCCCCGGCGCAGCACCCGTCCCAGCTCGCGCAGCCCGGGCTCGCACCCCGGGCCGAAGAAGTACGCCCAGCGCGCCATCGCGACGTCCGCCGACGAGTCGGGCACCGGCAGCGCCTGCGCGGTGCCGGTGCGCACCGCGACGTTGGGCAGCGACGCGCAGCGGGCGGCCGCCCCGGCGGCGAGGCCGCCGTGCGGCTCCACGCCCAGCACCCTCGCCGCGGACGCGGCGAGCGACGGCAGGTGGAAGCCCGTGCCGCAGCCGATGTCGAGCACCGTCGCGCCGTCCCACGGCCGTACGGCCCGCATCGCGGCCTCGACGGCGCCCGCCGGCCCGACGGCGCGGTTCTCCAGCTCGTAGACCTGGGGGGTGTTCCAGATGTTCGGGCTGGGTACGGCCCCGCTCACGATCCGTGCCATGCGCCCCACATTAGTTCGCGACCTTGGGTAGTTGATTGTGGCGAAGCGGCGCGCGGCGCGGGTGCGGCTTAGGCTGGATCCGTGAACGGGCGCAGGGAGCGAACGGACGGCCACGGCCACGGGACTGGATCGTGCCCGGGGGCCGCCAGGGGAGGCTGGCCTCATGAGTGACATCCGCGTGCCCAGCGGCGAGGTGGCGTTGTCGACCGCGTCGGTGTACCCGGAACGTACCCCGGACGCCTTCGAACTGGCCGCCAGGCTCGGGTACGACGGCGTAGAGATCATGGTGGGACAGGACCCGGTCAGTCAGGACGTCGAGGTCCTCCAGCGGCTGCGCGACCACTACCAGATCCCGGTCCTGGCCATACACGCGCCCTGTCTGCTGGTGACCCAGCGGGTGTGGGGGCGCGACCCCTGGGCGAAGCTGCGCAGGGCCCGCGAGGCGGCCGAACGGCTGGGCGCGCGGACGGTCGTCGTCCACCCGCCCTTCCGCTGGCAGCGCGACTACGCCAAGGAGTTCGAGAAGGGCCTGGCGAGGATGCGCGACGAGACCGACGTCGTCTTCGCGGTGGAGAACATGTTCCCGCTGCGGGCGAGGGGCAACGAGGTCGTGCCGTACGCGCCGGACTGGAACCCGGTCGACTACGACTTCCCCGACGTGACGCTCGACCTGTCCCACACGGCGGTGTCCGGCACGGACGCGATGGAGATGGCCACCAAGCTCGGCGACCGGCTGGCCCACCTGCATCTGGCCGACGGCCTGGGCACCACCAACAAGGACGAGCACCTGGTCCCGGGCCGGGGGACGCAGCCGTGCGCCCCGATGCTGGAGCGCCTGGCCGGGAGCGGATATCGCGGGCTGATCGTCCTGGAGATCAACACGCGCAGGGCGGCCAGCCGCACCGAGCGGATCGAGGACCTCACCGAGGCGCTCGCGTTCGCCAGGCACCACTTCGCCGCCTCCTCGACCGCCTCATGAACGACGGCCTCATGAACGAACGGCTGACCGGCAGCCACCGGGTGTTCGACCGCGTCTCGGAGGAGTACGACGCGGCCAGGCCGCACTATCCGGAGGCCCTCTACCTCGCTCTGGAGGAACTGTCGGGCATCCGGCTCGACGGCGCGACGGTGATCGACGTGGGGGCGGGCACCGGCATCTCGACCCGGGGGCTGCTCGACCGCGGCGCCCGGGTCGTCGCCGTCGACCGGGGGGAGCGGATGCTGGCCCGTCTCCGGGCCCGCACGACCTGTCCGGCCATCCTGGCGAACGGCGACGACCTGCCCTTTCGCGCGGGTGTCGCCGACCTCGTGACCTACGCCCAGTCGTGGCACTGGCTCGACCCCGCGCTGTCGGTCGCCGAGGCCGTACGGGTGACCAGGGCGGGCGGCGCGGTCGCGGGATGGTGGAACAGCGTGGACCCCGGCAAGGCCGACTGGCTGGCGGCCAACCAGGTGCGGCTCGCCGAGTCCTGCCCCGGGTACATCGGGCCGGTGCTGCCCGGGTGGAGCATGCCGCCCCTCGCCGCGGCCATGTCGCGCGGCGGTCTCGACGGCGGTCTCGGCGACGGTCTCGACGGTGCGGGCGCCGGCCTCGACGTGGCCGAGACCTGGGTCACCTGGACCAGGTCGGTGCTGCTGGAGGACTTCCTCACCGACCTGCGTACGCACTCCTACATGGCCAGCATGGACGGCGACGTCGTGGCGGACCTGATCGCCCGGGAGCGCGCCGAACTCGGCCGCGTGTTCCCCGGCGGCAGGCTCACCGTGCCCATGCGCGTGTACCTCGCGGTGGGACGCAGGGGCTGACCGTGACCACCGAGGTCCCGGAGGTGTCGGGAGGCGGCCGGCGGCCGCGGCGGCCGGGCCGGCGTCCCGGCTCGGCGGACACACGTGGGGAGATCCTGGCCGCGGCGCGCAGGGTCTTCGCGGAGAAGGGGTTCGACAAGGCCACGATCCGGGGCATCGCCCGCGAGGCCGGCGTCGACCCCGCCCTCCTCCACCACTATTTCGACAACAAGGAGGGCATGTTCGTCGCGGCCATGGAGCTCCCCGCGGACCCCTCGACGGTCGTCCCCATGCTTCTCGCGGGGCCGCGCAAGGAGATCGGGGAGCGGATCGTCCGCTTCATCCTCACGATGACGGCGGACCCCGCGGCGCGGGAGCGGGTGCTCGGGGTGATGCGGACGGCGATGGTGAACGAGCAGGCCGTCGGCATGATCCGGGAGTTCTTCGGCACCGCGATCCTGGGCCGGGTGGCCGAGGCGCTCGGCGTCCCGCCGCTGCGGGCCGAGGCCGCCTTCGCCCAGATGTTCGGCGTGGTGATGATCAGGTACATCCTCGGGATGGAGCCGATGGCGTCGGCGGACATCGAGGAACTCGTCGCGCTGCTGGCCCCGGTGGTGCAGCGTTACCTGGACGGATGAGCACCAGGACAGGCGTCACCGGTGCCGGCAGGTCAGGTGGGGCCCCGCATGCGTTCGGGTAGAGCTTCGTTCTAGTCTGGTGCCGCGGGAACGCTGTGACGCGCGCCACACCGATGGCGTGACAGGCATATGTTACTCGTCGGTACCATGCGGGAAGCGGGTTTTCCACAGGGCCGGCCCCCGGCCGTCCCGGTGAAGGCGCCGCGTGCTTATGGTGGCAGCCGACGTTGAAAGCGGGAGGGCTCGTGCTCTGGGTAGCGATAGCGATAGCCGGCCTCGTCGCGACCGCCGCCGCGGTCGCGCTGGCGGGCCGGCGTGTGCTGTTCCTCTACCGGCTCGCGACCAGTGGTCAGCCGGCCCCGGAGCGGATCGAGTACGCCCGGCAGCACGCCGGCGCGGAGGTCAGGGCGCAGCTTGTGGAGGTGTTCGGCCAGCGCAAGCTGCTCAAGTGGACGCCGTCGGGCACCGCGCACTTCTTCGTGATGTGGGCGTTCTTCATCCTCGCCTCGGTCTACCTGGAGGCGTACGGCGCGCTCGTCCAGGGCGCGGTCACCGGCACGCCGGACTTCCACATCCCGTTGATCGGGACCTGGCCCGTGCTGGGCTTCCTGCAGGACTTCATCGCGGTCGCCGCGCTGATCGGGCTGATCGCCTTCGCGGTCATCCGCGTGAGGAACTCGCCGAAGAAGCTGGGCCGCGGCTCCCGGTTCTCCGGGTCGCATCTGGGCGGCGCCTGGCTCATCCTGTTCATGATTTTCAATGTGATCTGGACGATGTTCCTGTTCCGGGGGGCGGCCGTCAACACCGGCAACTTCCCCTACCGGTCGGGGGCCTTCGCCTCACAGGCGGTGGCGAAGATCCTGCCCGACAGCGAGGGGCTGGAGGCCACGGGCCTGCTGCTGCACATCGGCGTCATGCTGGTGTTCCTCGTCATCGTGGTGAACTCCAAGCACCTGCACATCTTCACCGCGCCGTTGAACGTGCTGTTCTCCCGCCGCCCGGACGGCCTCGGCCCGGCCCAGCCGATGCGCAGCGACGGCAAGGTGCTGGACTTCGAGGAGGCCGACCCCGAGACGGACGTGTTCGGCCGCGGCAAGATCGCCGACACGTCCTGGAAGGGGTTCCTGGACTTCTACACCTGCACCGAGTGCGGGCGCTGCCAGTCCCAGTGCCCGGCGTGGAACACCGGCAAGCCGCTGTCGCCCAAGATGCTCATCCTCGACCAGCGTGACCACGCCTTCGCGGTCGCCCCCTACCTGCTGGCGGGGGAGCAGGAGAAGGAGAACCTGTCGCAGGACGTGCTGGCCCTGCTCGACAAGCCGCTGGTCGGCGAGGACGGGGTCATCCATCCCGACGTGCTGTGGTCCTGCACGAACTGCGGCGCCTGCGTCGAGCAGTGCCCGGTGGACATCGAGCACATCGACCACATCCTCGACATGCGCCGCTACCAGGTGATGATCGAGTCGTCGTTCCCGTCCGAGGCGGGGGTGATGCTCAAGAACCTGGAGAACAAGGGCAACCCGTGGGGCATGTCCGAGATGAAGCGCGCCGACTGGATCGAGGAGCTCGACTTCGAGGTCACCCTCGTCGACGAGAAGATGCCCGAGGACGTGGAGTACCTGTTCTGGGTCGGCTGCGCCGGGGCCCTGGAGGACCGGGCGAAGAAGACGACCAAGGCCGTCGCGGAGCTGCTGCACATCGCGGGTGTGAAGTTCGGCGTACTCGGGCCGATGGAGGCGTGCTCGGGAGACCCCGCCCGGCGCCTGGGCATGGAGTTCCTGTTCAGCATGCTGGCGCAGCAGAACGTCGAGACGCTGAACGAGGCCGGCGTCAAGAAGATCGTCGCGACCTGCCCGCACTGCTTCAACACGCTGGCCAACGAATACCCCCAGCTCGGCGGGCACTACGAGGTGGTGCACCACACGCAGTTGCTGGCGCGCCTGGTCGAGGAGGGCCGGCTCACGCCGATCACCCCGATCGAGGAGAAGATCACCTACCACGACCCGTGTTTCCTCGGCCGGCACAACAAGGTGTACGCCCAGCCGCGCGACATCATGGCCAAGGTGCCGGGGGTCACGACCCAGGAGATGCACCGCTGCGGGGAACGTGGTTTCTGCTGCGGCGCCGGGGGCGCGCGTATGTGGATGGAAGAGCGCATCGGCAAGCGAATCAACACCGAACGGGTGGACGAGGCGCTGACCACCGATCCCGACACCGTCTCCACCGCATGCCCGTTCTGCCTCGTCATGCTCGGCGACGCGATCAACGAGAAGAAGAACGCCGGTCAGGCCAAGGAGTCGAT
Organism: Microbispora sp. H10885; assembly: GCF_014161415.1. NCBI lineage: Bacteria > Bacillati > Actinomycetota > Actinomycetes > Streptosporangiales > Streptosporangiaceae > Microbispora > Microbispora sp. H10885. Next base: position 15,283 of record NZ_JABBWY010000011.1, read on the forward strand.
CGAGGTCGTCGACGTCGCCCAGCTCCTCATCAAATCCGTCAAGCAGGGTTAACGAATTCTTTGCTGACGGACCGCACATTTTGTGGATTTTCTCCGTCAGAACGAGTGATTCATACATGTTTCAGTGAAGAGCCGGCAAACGCTTTCTCCACATAACAGGAGAATCACGGTAACCTCAACGTTGGCTCAATCGACGGGGAGGGGGCGGCACGGTGGGTGTTGTCGTCAGCGACGCGGAGGTCACCCTGGCCGACGTCCTCTCCCTGCGGCTGGCCATCGAACAGCCGCTCGTGGACGGCACCCGGCTCGTCCTGCGGCAGCGGGGCACCGGCGAGGAACGGCACGTCACGCTGGGTGCCTCCGGCAGGAAGACGAGGGACGCCAGCGTCGCGATCTCGCTCGCGCCACTGGATCTCGAACCGGGCCGCTGGGACGCCTACCTCGAACAGGACGGGCCCCGCACCCGGATCCAGAGCGTCGATCCCGGTTTCTCGCTCGACCGCCTCGACGCGTACGCGCTCGGGCGGCGCACCCTCGCGTACCGCGCCTATCGCACGCGTAACGGATATCTGGCGCTGAAGATAGACCAGGCGGAGCCGGCCGCGGACATCCGGGCGGTGTGGTTCCGTGAGGGGCGGTTCGAGGTGACGGGCCTGCTGGCCTACACGGGTTTCGACGACGACGACCAGCAACGGCGGGCCACGCTCACGCTGCGGCACGGCGACCCGGCCGCGGCCCTGCGGTCCTCCGCCACCGTCCAGGGCGTCCGCTTCCACGCCGCGCTCTCGCTGTGCGACGTGCTGGCCGCCACGCCCGGCTCGCAGGGCACATGGCAGCCGTACCTGGAGGTGGACGGCCTGGAGCGCGTGCTGCCGCTGAGCGCCCGCCTGGACGACGTCGAGGGCAAGCGCCGCCGCGTCCACTATCCGCGCGCCCTCGTGGACGGCGTGCCGGTCAGGCCCAGCTTCACCTCCGGCGACGACCTGCTCCTGGAGGTGGGGGTGTGAGAGTCGCCTTCGTGCTCCCGTCGGCGTACGGCATGCGCGGCGACGTGCGGGCCGTCCTGAACCTCGCGGGAGGGCTGGCCGCACGGCACGAGGTGGAGGTGGTGAGCATCCGGCGCACCAGGGAGACGCCGTTCTTCCCGGTGGACCGCCGGGTGGCGCTGCGCTGGCTCGTGGACGCCCGGCCCGGCGTTCACCACCTGCTGCCGCGGGGCCAGGTGCGCACCGAGGTGGCGCTGTGGCGGACGCTGCGCGGGCTGCGCGCCGACGTCCTTGTCACCACCCGGCCGTCGCTGGGCGTGCAGGCCGCCAGGCACGCGCCGCGCGGAGTCGTCCGCATCGCCCGGGAGTGGAACAGGCCCTCGGTTCCCGGTCCGATCCGCCGCTTCTATCCCCGTCTGGACGCGGTGGTCACCACCACCCCCGGCCGCCGGGACGAGTGGGCGCGCCTGCTCGAGGACGACCTGTCGGTTCACGTCATCCCGGACGCCCTGCCGCAGGGGCCCTGGCCGCGGTCGCGCATGGACAACCGGATCGTCAGCGCGGGCGGCAGGCTCGTGCCCGGCAAGTCGTACGACCAGCTGGTGCGCGCCTTCGCGATCGTCGCGGACAAACGGCCCGACTGGCGGCTGCGGCTGTACGGCGGAGGTCCGGAGGAGCGGCGGCTGCGCGCCCTCGTCCGCGATCTCGCCCTGCACAACCACGTGTACTTCATGGGCGCGACCCCCGACCTGCCCGGAGAGTTCGCCAAGGCGTCGGTCGTGGTGGCGCCGTCCCGGCAGGAGGCCCAGGGCATGGCCGTGATCGAGGCGCTGAGCTGCGGGGTGCCGGTCGTCGGCTACGCCGGGCCGCGCGGCCCGGCCGAGTTCCTCCGCCCCGGGCTCGACAGCGTGCTGGTCGCCGAGGGGGAGGACGACGTCGAGTCGCTCGCCGGCGCGCTGCTCACCCTCGTCGACGACGAGCGCCGCCGGATGGCCCTCGCGGCGGGCGCGCTGGAGAGCGCCTCGGGCCACGCCGCGTCCGGCGTCGCCGCCCGCTGGGAGGACCTCATGTACGGCCTCCGCTCCCGCGACTGACGGGCACGGGGTCCGACCTAGGCTTCGGGGCCGGCGAGGAAGGCGGCGGCGGAGGCGACGGAGTCGTGGACCGGGAGTTCCGAGTCGAGTCCGGTGATCCTGAGCATCCGCGCGAAGCGTCCGTGCGCGTTGCTGAGCGCCAGGTCCCCGCCGACCGACCGGACGGCGGGCAGCGCACCCATGAGGACGCTCAGCCCGGTGGAGTCGCAGAAGGTGAGGGCCTCCGCGTCGACCACGATGCGGGGCGGGTTGCGCAGCCCGACCGCCTCGGCGAGGCAGGCGCGCAGGGCGGGAGCCGCGATCAGATCGAGCTCGCCGTACATGTGGATGACGACGACGTGGTCCTGGAGGACGGTGAGCATCGAGAAGGTCTCGGGCTCTCCGTACCGTCCCAGTTCCACTCGCGATCGCCTCTGTTCGCCTCGCCTCGTCCCGTCCTGGCGGATCCGGGAGCCGCCGGAACCCGTCCGTCAATGATTGCACATGACAAACGATGCCCCGGACAGGCGATCGTGCAGCTCCGGGCGCTCGCGGCGGAGCACACCGGTTCATACCCGCGCCGGGTATCGTTGAAGGATGCACGGGTACAGCGGGGACAAACAGGCCTACCTCACCCGCCTGCGCCGGATCGAGGGACAGATCCGGGGGCTGCAGCGGATGGTGGACGAAGAGGCCTACTGCATCGACATCCTCACCCAGGTCTCGGCGGCCACCCGCGCCCTTCAGGCGGTGGCCCTCGGCCTGCTGGAGGATCACATCGGCCACTGTGTGGCCGACGCCGTCAAGAGCGGCGGTCCGGAGGCCGACGAGAAGATCAGGGAGGCCTCGGCCGCCATCGCCCGCCTCGTGCGGTCCTGAACGGACCCGGCGGGATCAACCGCTCCTCGACGGGCCGGCACGGGTCGACGGAGCAAGCCGCCCCGGGCGCATCAGGACGCCCGGGACGGACCATGCTCTCAGTTCTTCAGTGGCTCGCCGAAGTCCGCAAGCCGAGCGCGTTGTCGAGCTCTTCCAAGGTCAGCCGGTTCTCCGTGATGTTCACGGCCTCCAGTACCTCGGCGTAGAGCGCGATCTCGTCCAACGCGACACGGTCGTGGACCCGGGAGTCCAGATCGTCGTGCCCCACCGCGTCGTCCTTCCTTCCGCAGCCCACACCCATCACGAGGTTACGTCCGGGTACTCCACCGCGACATGGCCCATCGTGACCATTCCCGACCCGTACCTCGTGTCCCTCGGTGACCATTTCCCCGATTCCGAGATCACGATTCGATGAAAAGGACGGTGATGGAGGGAAGGGATTGCTAAAGCGGAGGTAAGGATGAAATATCCGAATTTGACGTTTCGAACAGCCAGGCCCCGGACTCCTCCAGGTCAGCCCTGTGCTCCGCCCGCGGCTCCTGCGGGCGCGGGTCGTCCCGCTGGTGGATCAGGCACTGGACCACGGCGGCGGGCACCGCGAAGCCCTCGGGCGGCGCGGGCGTGCCGGTCAGCGCGCACCACGCCAGCCCCGCCGCGTACGCGGACCCGAGCAGGGCGGCGGCCGTCGTCCGGTCGGGCGGCAGCAGCGCGGCCGGCAGCACTCCGCCCGCCGGCCAGCACCCCCGCAGCGGGTGGGCGGGATCGGCGAGCGCGAGATAGAGAGCCTGCCGCTGTTCGTCGTCCATCCACGGATACAGGGCGGTGACCACCCGCGCGGTGCCGGAGGCCCCGGGGGCCCAGGCGGGCTCCGAGACGCCGCAGACGCCCGCGACGTCCGCGGCGAGCAGCGCGGCCGCCACGGCCCGCGGGTCCATCCCGCGCGAGGCGGTGTAGGCGAGCGCCTCGACCAGGTCGTACAACGTGTGCCGGAAGTGCTCGCCGGGCGCCCACTCGGGGAGCGTCGCGGAGACGAGGTGCGGCGGGCAGCGTGCCAGCCAGGCCTGCCGTACGGCGCCGCCGGGGAGGGCGTGGTGGTCCAGCCAGGGGCTGGCGAGCAGTGGCTCGGCCATCGCGATCAGCGCCTCGGCGCGCGGGCGGAACCGGGCGTCGGCGCGCAGCACGGTGGCGGTCTCGGCCATCAGCCCGGCCAGTCGCAGGCCCGCCTGCTGCGCGCCGGAGCGCATCCGCTCCGCGTAGAGGGCCACGAGCGCGTCGAGCGAGCCCAGGGGCAGCCAGCGCACCCAGTCGTCCCCCGGCAGCGGGCGGGCCAGGAACTCGCCGAACATCGAGAGCATGACCTCGTTGCCGTCGAACGCCGGGGCGTACGCGCACCACATGATCGTGCCCCACACGGCGGCCACCGTGCTCGCGACGTCGCGGGCGAAGATCTCCCGGTAGGCGCCGCTCAGCGGGAAGTCCTCCCGGCGCAGCCCCCGGTGGGCGAGCAGCAGCGCCCGGAGCCGTTCGGTGATCTCGTGCGGCACGTCCGGGCCGACGAACGCCTGGGTGGATCCGCGGTCGTAGGCGAAGTCGGGCCCGGCCGGGACCAGGGCGGGCGGGATCGCCACGCCCGGCGGGTGCGGCCGGGCGTCGGACCGGATCGCGGGGTGCAGCGGGGGAGCCGAGAGGTGCCAGCGGCCGTCCACCCGGTCGAGCCGGTACCAGCGGGCATGCGCGCCGAAGAGCCACCGGGATCCGTCCGGGGTCAGCAGCGCGCGCTGGGCGAGCGTGTGCGCCCGCGTGAGCGGGGGAAGAAGCGTCCAGCGGGGATCGCCGACGACGGCGCGCACGTCCTGCTCCATCGCCGTGAACCCGTCCCAGTACACCCAGTCATGGTAAATCGCCGGTAAGGGCGCGTGCCGGTGGCAGGTGGCCGGAGGGCCCGCCGGTGAAAGTTTCACCGGCCGCGGCCGGTCGGACCGGGTCCGACGACTTTTTTGACCGTCTGCCGACAAAACCCGGCATGCTTACCTTGGCAGGGACTGTCCATGACGTATTGCATAGGTGCTCGTGACTGAGATCCAGCAGGCCGGGGCCGACCGGGAACAGGGCGTTGTCGAGGAATCGGCGAAGGGGACGCCCGTGGACGTTCCGGATGGCACCGCGACCGGTGAGCAGACGGAGGGACCGCGCTCGGAGCGGGAGAGCCGCGGATGGCGGTGGCCGGGCCGCCCCGGTGACGCCACGGCTCTGCTGATCTGGTTCTTCTGGCACATCGGGACCTACATCTACATGGTCCTCGCGGCCCCGGGACGCACCGAGGCGCCGATGCTCGACCGGCTCACGCCCTGGGACGCCGAGAACTTCATCGCCATCGCGCAGTACGGCTACGACGGCACGCCTGGCATGCCGGACGCGCCGAAGCTGGTGGCGTTCTTCCCCGGCCTGCCGATGTTCCTGCGGTCGCTGCACCTGGTCATCCCGAACTGGGACCTGGCGATCGTGCTGGTGTCGTTCGTCGCGAGCGCCGTCGTCGCGGTGGCCCTGCACCGGCTGGGCGAGTCGTACCGCGAGGGCAGCGGCACCTGGGTGGTGCTGGCCTTCTTCCTCAGCCCGTTCGCCACGTTCCTGCTGGCCGGATACTCCGAGGCGCCCTTCCTCGCGCTGGCCGTCCCGGCCTGGCTGCTGGCCCGCAACGGCAGGTGGGAGTCGGCGGCCCTGTGCGCCGCCTTCGCCGCGTCGGTGCGCATCTCCGGTCTCTTCCTGGCCGCGGGCCTCGCGGTGATGTTCCTCTTCTCCGCGAACGGCCTGCGCTCGACCGGGTGGCGGACTGCTCCCTGGATGGTCGTCCCGGGCCTGCCGGTGCTGGCGTACATGCTCTATCTGTGGCACCGCACCGGCGACCTGATGGCCTGGAAGGCGGCGGAGGCGCAGTACTGGGGGCGTTACCCCGAGGCGCCCTGGACCGCGTTCATCAACACCTGGAACAGGTCGATCGACGAACCCATCCTCACCACGGCGTACCGCGAGGACATCATCGCCGGGCTCGTGCTGGTCGTCCTGATCCTCTGGATGCTGGTCCGGCGGAACTGGGCCGACGTCGCCTATCTGGCGCCACAGGCGGTGGCGCTGCTCGCCATGTCGTCGTTCTACATGTCGATCGGGCGCGCCTCGCTGCTGTGGTGGCCGCTCTACGTCACGGTGGGCGTCGCCGGGAGCAGGAAGCCGTGGGTGATGATGGCCTACCTGGCGGTCGCCGCGCCAGTCATGGCAATTAATGTCGGAAATTTCACCACAGGTGCGTGGACGGGTTGATCGGCGCTAAGTAGCTTCCTCCCGTATGGGGGCGTTTGTGGCAGGAGTGGCGATTGCCGGGGTTGTGGTGGCCGGTCTTCCGGCGCCCGCCGACACCTACCGGGTGAACGTCCTCACCTACAACGTCTGCGCGGCCGGCAACCGGGCCGGCACCTGCGTACGCGACCTGACGCCGCGGCACCGCCGGACCTGGGCCGGACAGGTCTCCGCACTGATCCGTTCGAGAGACGTGGACGTCGCCTCCTTCACCGAGATGTGCTACGCCCAGGTCGGTCTCCTGCGTCGTGAGCTGCCCGGATACCACCTCGTCTGGTACGGCTACGCCAGGGGCGGCGGGCCGGGCCGCGAGGACCGGTGCCGGACGCTCTGGCGCGACCTCACCCCGCACACGGCCCCGCCCGACGGCAGGACCTTCGGCGTGGCGCTGGCGCTGAAGAACGGCACGCAGGGCCCGCCGCTGCGGCGGCTGCTGCGCGCCGACCACGCTCCGGCCGTCCCCGGCGAGACGGTCCACCCACGCGGCCTGCTGTGCGCCAGGGGTGACGTCGGCCCGCGCCGTTCGGTCTGCTGCGTGACCCACATCTCGGGCACCGAGACGCCGCGGCAGGTCACCGGGCTGGTGGCGGGGTACGCCGGCGGTGCTCCGGTGATCCTCACCGGCGACTTCAACCGCGAGCCCGGCGACCCCCAGCTCACCGGCGTGTACGGCATGGGCCTGGGCGCCGGCGGCTACACCGAGGCGGACGCCCCGGCCTGCGGGTCCGTACGCCGGGGCGGCGACCCCACGACCCGCGGCGGCCGGAAGATCGACTACATCTTCGCCAGCGAGGCCGACTACCGCCCGGGCGGCGCGGAGGTCGTCAGGACCGACCCCGAGCTCTCGGACCACCTGGCGCTGGCCGGCACGCTCATCGGGACCGAACCGAGGCCGCGGCGTGACGGCGGGCCTTGGCGAGGTAGTTGTCCGGCGTCCGCGCGAAGGAGGCGCGGTCGTCGTCGGTGAGCTCGCGGACCACCCGCCCCGGCACGCCCGCGACCAGCACGCCGGCCGGGATCCGCCGTCCGGGCGGCACCACGGTCCCCGCCGCGATGAGGGACCCGGCCCCGACGACCGCTCCGCCGAGCACGACCGCGCCGATGCCCACCAGCGCGCCCGCCTCCACGTGCGCGCCGTGCACCATCGCCCGATGGCCGAGGCTCACCCGGTCGTCCAGGATCACCGGCTCGCCGGGATCGGCGTGCAGGCAGCACAGGTCCTGGACGTTGACCTCGTCGCCGACGTCGATCCGCTCGTCGTCGCCGCGCAGCACCGAGCCGTACCAGACGTTCGCGCCGCGTCCGAGCCGCACCCTCCCGACGACCACCGCCCCCGGGGCCACCCACGCCTCGGGATGGATGATCGGCGTCGCGTCGTCGTCCAGCTCGGCTATGTACGGCATGCCACGATGATCGCATGGGCTCTCCGGCGGGCTCGACGGGGCGCTCCGCGCTTTTCCCCGTCCGGCTGCCGCGTTCAGGTTGCGATGTGCGGCGGATAGCAGGAAAGTCGTGTCCTGGCGTGCGTTACCGTCGTTGTCTCCGACCCCAGGGCTTCTTATGACGAACCAGACCGACAACTTCCCCGACCTGATGAGCGACGACTCGTTCGAAGTCGTGATGCGTGGATACAGCCGCAGGCAGGTCCACGACTACATGGTCCGAACCCGCAACCAGATCCGGGACCTGGAGGAACGGCTCGCGCGTACGATCGACCAGGCCGAGCAGAGCCGCCTCGAACTGGCCGAGGCGCGGCGCAAGATGACCGAGTCGCCGCAGAACCCCGACGAGCTGGGCGAGCGGCTGAGCCAGATCCTCAAGCTGGCGCAGGAGGAGGCGGCGGCCAACAAGGAGGCCTCCGAGGCGGAGGCCAGGAGGCTGCGGGACGGCGCGGCGGCGGAGGCCGAGCGGCTGGTGACGTCCGCGCGTGAGCAGGCCGACGCGATCAGGTCCGCCGCCCAGGACGAGGCCGAGCGCCGGGTCGCCGACGCCACCGCCACGTCGGAGCGGCTGCTGGCGCAGGCGGGCGCGGACGCCGACGAGACGCTGACCACGGCCCGCGCCGAGGCCGAGGAGACCCTGCGCTCCGCCCGCGCCGAGTCGGAGGCCCAGCTCACGGCCGCCCGGACGGAGTCGGAGCGGCTGCTGGTCGAGGCGCGTGGGCAGGCCGAGGCCATGCTGGCGGCGGCGCAGCAGCGGGTGAACGCGCTGGACGAGCACACCGGCCGCCGGGTGGCCTACCTGACCGACACCCACACGGAGGTCGTCCGCCGGCTCAACGAGATCGGCTCGGTGCTCGGCGACCTGATGCACCGCGAGTCGATGGCCGGCCCGCTGGTGGACGAGGCCACCGTGCTGCCGCCCGGGCCGCAGGCCCAGGCTCTCGGCGCGGGCGACCTCACGTCGCAGCCCCGGGAGATCGCCGCGCCGGCCGGTGCGGAGCCGCCCGCCGCGTCCGGGGCCGGGATCCACGCGGCCGAGGGCGACGAGGAGGAGGCCGTCCTGGTCGTGGACGCCGGCCGCGCCGAGCAGCAGGACCACGCCGACCACGGGCACGCCGAACCCGGTCACGCGGAGCTGGGGCACGACCTCGCGGCGTCGCCGGAGGACACCGACGTCGACCTCGGCCGGGTCCGCCGCGCCACCCCCGACGAGGAGCCGGTCGCCGGCAAGTGAGCCGCGGAACGCGCGCTGATCTTTGGTAGCGGAAGCCCCCGCCCCCGATCGGGTCGGGGGCTTCCGCGCTCATGGATCGGCGGCGGCGTCGCACTCCTCCTGCTCCCGCAACTGCTCGCGCAGCCCGTCGGGTTCGTCGGCGTCGACGGTCATCGCGCATCCGGCCGCCCGCTGGGCCGAAGTGAGCGGCCGGTGCCGGGTGGCCCACCACCGGCCGGCGTCACTCCGCCAGATCGTCCACTCCGGGAACTCCCGAGCGATCTCGGCAAGGCGTCGGTCAAAGGACACCCGTCCACCTTCCCTCGCCGTAGGCCCGGTGTTCTTGACGTCTCTTTCTTCAAGGTGCGGGACTTCTCTAGAGAAATCAATGATCGGGATGGACAGGTCAACCTATCTGCGGACTTGTCCGCTTGACCTATGCGTCGAAGTCGTACTGGAGTACATAAGACGCCGCGTCGAGCGTCATCTCGTTTACCTCCACCGCCACCCCTCCTTCCGCGAAGGCGGCGCGGGTGACGGAGATGACCGGCGTGCCGGCCGGGAGGTTCAGCAGTTCGGTCTCCCCGGGCAGCGGCATCCGCGCCCGCACCTCCTCACTGAAGTGGACCGGGGCGTGGCCGAGGTCACCCAGGCGGGCGTACACCCCTCCGGGCCCGGTGTCGGGCAGGACGACCGCCGTGCCCTCCACGAGATCGGCGGGAAAACAGGACGCCGCGAGCTGCACCGGCCGGCCGTCCACCGAGTAACGGCGGCGGCGCACCCACACCTCTTCGACGCCGAGCACGCGGGCGATCTGCTCGCTCGCGGTCTCGCGCACGATCCGCAACTCGTCCACCGTGTACGAACGGCCACGGGTGTCGGAGTCCCAGATGGCCAGGCCCTGGGCCCACTGCTCGCGCGAGAGCCGCCGGGACCCATGGCGGCGGATCGGACGGAACAGGCGCACGTATACGCCCGATCCTCGTTTCGGCACGGCGAGCCCTTCGTTGATCAGTACGGCCAGCGCCTGCCGCGCCGTGGCCCGTGCGATGCCGTACTCGTTCATGAGCGCGTTTTCGCCCGGTAGCCGGTCCCCATCACCGAGCGCGCCGGACAGGATCTGATCGCGCAGCCTGCCGGCGATGCGTCGATAGATCGGGGACTCATGATGCACCGGGGATTCCGTCACGTTTGATCACCCTCTGTCACCAACGGGGGATTGGCGTCTCCAGAGAACTTGCCCCGTCTTGTCCACGATCGCACAGAGTCTTGGGTGCGTCTTGTGCTTACTTTGCGCTGATAGTGCCGCTGTGGTGATCTATGGGGTTTATAGCCGTCCGCATTCGGTGGAACGGTCCTCTCCGGTATGGCTCCGCTGTCCACGCTGTGTCATCACATGCTCTACAAGATCGGATATTTCGGGACATAATGCGGAGAAGGAGGAGATGCCGATGGGTGTCAGTCGTGCCGAATGCCAGGATCTCGACGCCAAGGACCCGCTGAGAGGTTTCCGGGAGGAGTTCTCGCTTCCTCCCGGGGTCGTCTACCTGCTGGGCAACTCGCTCGGCGCGCTGCCCCGGCACACGCCGGAACGGGTGGCCCGCACCGTCGAGACCGAGTGGGGCAGGCATCTCGGGGCCAGCTGGAACACGGCCGGCTGGTGGGACATGCCGCAGAGCACCGGCGACCGGATCGCGCCCCTGATCGGCGCGGGTCCCGGCGAGGTGCTGGCGGGCGACTCCACCTCGGTGAACATCTTCAAGGTGGTCACGGCCGCCCTGCCGCTGCGCCCGGAGCGCCGCGTGATCGTCTCCGATCTCGACAACTTCCCCACCGACCGGTACGTCGTGGAGGGCGCCGCCCGGGCGCTCGGCTCGTACGAGATCCGTGACATCGGGGAGCGGGGCCGGTCGCTCGCGGACGCCCTCGACGACGGCGTCGCGCTCGTGCTGCTCTCGCAGGTCGACTACCGGACCGGCGCGGCCCGGGACATGGCGGCGGTGACGGAACAGGTCCAGGCGGCCGGCGCGCTGATGGTCTGGGACCTGTGCCACAGCGCCGGGGCGATGCCGGTGCGGGTGGGCGAGGCGGACTTCGCGGTCGGCTGCACCTACAAGTACCTCAACGGCGGTCCGGGCGCGCCCGCCTACCTGTACGTCGCGCCGCGCCACCAGGACGATGTCCGCAACCCGCTGTCGGGCTGGCACGGCCACGCCGCGCCGTTCGACTTCGAATCGCACTACCGTCCCGCCCCCGGCGTGCGCAGATTCGCCACCGGCAGCCCGCCGATCCTCTCGTACGCCGCGCTGAACGCGTCGCTCGACATCTGGGAGCGGGTGGACCTGCCGGAGGTGAGGGCCAAGAGCCTGGCCCTCACCTCGCTGTTCATCGACCTGCTCGACGATCTGGTCGCCCCGGGGCTCGGGCTCGCCCTGGCCACTCCCCGCGACCCGGAGCGGCGGGGCAGCCAGGTCAGCTACCGCCATCCTCACGGCTATCCGGTGGTGCGGGCGCTCGCTGACCGGGGTGTGATCGGCGACTACCGCGAGCCCGACTTCGTCCGCTTCGGCTTCGCGCCGCTGTACCTGCGCCACGTGGACGTGTACGACGCCGCGACCGCGCTGGCCGAGGTGCTCGGCGAGGAACGGTGGCGGGACGAGCGCTACGCCCGGCGGCTCACCGTCACCTGACGGAACAGCCCGGCGGTGGGGCCGCCGGGCCGCGCTCGCGTGGTCACACGTACGTGCACCGGCGCGTAAGGCGGGGTCGCCGGGCGGCGTCGTCAGCGGCGGCGGGCCAGCCCGGCGACGATGTCGCCCGCCAGCGCCACGCACTTGTCGCAGATGCGCCCGCCCTCGCCGTGCACCATGTGGACCCGTGGCCCCGGCGGCCTCCGGCAGAAGGAGCAGGCGGCCTCGCGCTTCTTGCGGCGGTTGACCAGGTGCCGGTGGGCGAAGGCGGGGGTGAAGCGCCTGCGCGCGGACCGGCGGACGTATCCCAGCCGCTCGCCGATGGCGGTCCAGGACGCGCCGGCCTCCCGGGCACGGCGTACGGCGAGGTCGAGCAGGGCGTCGGCCTCGCCGCCCGGTTCGCCGCACAGCACGATCGCGGCGGACAGCACTTCCAGGGGATCTTCGGGGTCGGTTGCGCGCGAGCGGGCCCGCTCGAGTAACTCAGATGCCTCCATGGCGCACACCATAAGCCGCCTCCTGGAGACGATCAACCGCGCCGGCGGAGCGACGCCGTAGCCTGGACGGGTGAGGATGCCCGAGAGCCGGGCCCGCGAGTTGTTCGCGGCGGCAAGGGTGGCCCGCCTCGCGACCGCCGGGGCGGAGGGGGCGCCGCGCCTCGTCCCGGTGACGTTCGCCACGGCGTACGACGGCGGGCACGACCCCGGGGCGACCGGTTCCCGGGACCTGGTGGTGACGGCCGTGGACCACAAGCCGAAGAGCACCACGGACCTGCGGCGCCTGCGCGACATCCGTGACGAGCCCCGCGTCTGCCTGCTCGCCGACCACTACGAGGAGGACTGGGAGCGGCTGTGGTGGGTGCGGGCCGACGGGCGGGCTCGCGTCGTCGAGGACGGACACGAACGCGACCAGGCGGCGGCGTGGCTCGCCGCGAAGTACGCCCAGTATCGCGAACGTCCTCCGGCCGGGCCCGCGATCCTCGTCGAGATCGACCGCTGGTCGGGCTGGTCGTACACCGGGTGAGCGGGACCGCCGGGTGAGATCAGCCGGACGGGAAGGGGTCGTCGCCCCGCGCGATCGCGCCGAGCATGCGGGCCGCGAACTCCTGGGCCGCGCTGTGGACGCCCGACCCGAAGCTGATCCGGGCCACGCCGAGGGCCGCGAGATCACGGATGGCGGGCATGCCCGGCCGGAAGAGCACGTTGACGGGCCCCCCGATCTCCCGCACCAGCGCGCGGATCACCTCGGGGTCGCCCGCGAGGATCGGGTAGACGCAGTCGGCGCCGGCCTCCAGGTAACGGCGGCCGCGGTCGATCGCCTCGGCCAGCCTCTCCTCCGGCGACCCGGAACCGTGGAGGAAGGTGTCGACCCGAGCGTTGATCACCAGGTCGACACCGGCCTCGGCCGCCGCCGCGCGTACGGCGGCCAGGAACCGGGCCTGCTCGGCCGCGCCGATCAGGGACCCGGTCGCGGGGTCGGAGTCCTCCAGGTTGCAGCCCACGGCGCCCGCCGCGGCCAGCCGCCGGACCAGCGGCGCCGGATCGAGGCCGTAACCGCGCTCGACGTCGGCGGTGACGGGGACGGACACGACCCGGGTGATGCGGGCCACGGCGGCGAGCATCTCGTCGACCGGGGTGTCCTGCCCGTCCTCGTAGCCCAGGGCCGCGGCGACCGCCGCGCTGCCGGTGGCGACGGCGGGGAACCCGGCCGCCACGACGGCCCGCGCCGACGCGGCGTCCCAGGCGTTGGGCAGTACGACGGGGTCGCCGGGCACGTGGAGCGCCCGCAGCGCCGCCGCCTTGCGGTTGGTCGCCACGCTGTCGTGAGCCATGAGGACACCTTAGAGACCCCGGCCGACATTTCCCGGCGGCCCCCCGGACGTCCCCCGCCGGATCCGCCGGATCTCGGCAATGCCTGCCGGGAATGAGGGCGGACGCCCGGAGGTTTCAGGGGTCGGGGCGCGTGTCCGTGTCCGTCCCACCTGTGGATACGCTCGCGAAGCCCCCCGATCCTCCGTCAACCTCTTCAGGGGAGTCCGTCCATGAGTGCAACCGGCCAGGCAGGCACCGACAGCCGTCCCAAGGTGGATTTCTACTTCGACCCCATCTGCCCCTTCGCGTGGATCACGTCACGGTGGATCCTCGAGGTCGAGAAGCACCGGGACATCGACCTGCGGTTCCGGGTGATGAGCCTCTCCGTGCTGAACGAGGGCAGGGACGAGCTGCCCGAGACCTACCGCGAGCTGCTCGGCCGCGGGTGGGGCCCGGTGCGGGTGTGCATCGCCGCCGCCGAGCGGCACGGCGAGGGCGTGCTGCGCGACCTCTACACCGCGTTGGGCACCCGCATCCACAACCAGGGCAACGACGACTACGAGCTCGTCGTCAAGGAGGCGCTCGCCGAGCTCGGGCTGCCCGCCGAGCTGGCCGAGGCCGCCGGCTCCGACGAGTACGACGAGGCCCTGCGGCGCAGCCACCACGAGGGCATGGACCCGGTCGGCGACGAGGTGGGCACGCCCACGATCCACATCGACGGCGTGGCGTTCTTCGGCCCGGTGATGACCCGCATCCCGCGCGGCGAGGAGGCCGTGCGCGTCTTCGACGGCGCCTACGACATGGCGCGGTTCCCGTACTTCTACGAGCTGAAGCGCAGCCGCACCACCAAGCCGCAGTTCGACTGACCCGGCCCCCAGGCTCGGCAACGGGCTCCGGACGGTTCCACGGCGGCTCCCGGCGGGCCGCCGGGAGCCGTTTCGGTCTTCTTCGTTCAGGCCGTGAAGGAAGGCGATTGGCGACACGCCGTCGTAACGGCGGGGCAACCGGCGGCTGCGACAGTGAGGGGCGTAAGAGGGCGCGGCCGCTTGTTTTCGCTCCTGAACTAAGATGACCCCTGACGACGGGGAGGTCGGTCATGGCGAGGCCCGAGCGCAGGACGGTGCGGGACATCCGCAGAGGCAACCGGGCCGTGCTGCTGCACACGCTCTACTTCTCCGGACCGACCAGCCGCAACGACCTCACCGCGCGCACGGGTCTGAGCGCCGCGACGGTCAGCACGATGACCGCCGGCCTCCTGGCCGAGAACATCGTGGTCGAGGCGGGACAGGTGGAGTCCGACGGCGGCCGTCCCCGGGTCCTGCTGCGGGTCAACCCCGAGTACGGCTTCGCCGTGGGCGTCGACATGGCCGAGACGCACGTCAGGGTCGGGCTGTTCGACCTGGAGATGACCGAGCGGGCCAAGGTCGACTACGTGCTGCGGCCGGCCCGGCACGACCCCGAACTGGTCGCCCGGCACATCCTGTCGGGGGTCGAGGTCGTGCTCTCCGACGCGGGCGTCTCCCCCGAGCAGGTGCTCGGAATCGGCGTGGGCGTCCCCGGCATCGTGGAGCCGGGTCCCGACGGGGTCATCCACGCCAAGACCTTCGGCTGGGACGGCGTACCCCTCGGCGCGCTGCTGCGCCGCGGCACCTCGCTCCCGCTGTACGTGGACAACGGCGCCAAGACGCTGGGCCAGGCCGAGCTGTGGTTCGGCTCCGGCCGGGGGGCCTCCGAAGCGGTGATCGTGCTGCTCGGAGTGGGCGTGGGCGCGACGATCGTGGCCGACGGCACCACCTTCAGAGGGGTGAGCAGCAGCGCGGGGGAGTGGGGGCACACCAAGATCGTGGCCGACGGCCGGCCCTGCCGCTGCGGCGGGCGCGGGTGCCTTGAGGCGTACGTCGGGATCGAGGCGATCCTCGACCGGGCGGGTGTCGCCTCCCAGGGCGACTGGGAGGAGGACCTCCACCGCCTGCTCGCCTCGGAGTCCCCGGTCATCCAGGAGACCGTCTCCTATCTCGGCGTGGGCCTGGCCAACCTGGTCAACCTGATCAACCCCGAGAAGATCGTGATCGGCGGCTGGGTCGGCGCCCGCCTCGGCGAGCGCCTGCTGCCCGGCATCCGCCGCGCCACGGCCGCCAACTCGCTCGCCGAGCCGTACGCCGCGACGTCGATCGTCCTGGGCCGTCTCGGCCCCGACGCGGTCGCGCTGGGCGCCGCCACGCTCGTGCTGGAGGAGTTCCTCAACGCGCCCCAGGTGGCCAGGATCACCGCCGCGGGCTGACTCCCTGTGGAGAGTGACCGCTGATGGAGCAACGGCGGATATTTCTAGCTGTGAAATAAGTCTTGACATAAGCAGCGCGCGGACGGAAGCTCAGGCCGCCGACCTCTCCATCCCCCAGGTCCCCCGCCGGGGGGCTCCCCAAGGAGACCGCATGCCTCCCTCCTCCTCCCGCCTTCGGCCGCGCATCCGGCGCCGGCGCGCCGGTCTCGTCACCGCCGGTCTCGCCGCGCTGTCCACGTTCGCCGCGGTGACCGGTGTCCTCCCCGCCTCCTACGGCGCCGCGGCGGCCGTGTGCGGCACGGCGAACGCGGCCCAGGGCCGGCCGTCCTCGGCCTCCTCGACGGAGAACGCGGGCACGCCGGCCTCGGCCGCCTTCGACGGCGCCACGGGCACCCGCTGGTCGAGCGCGTTCAGCGACCCCCAGTGGATCCAGGTCGACCTCGGCGACTCCCGGCAGATCTGCCGGGTGGCCCTGAACTGGGAGACCGCCCGCGCCCAGACGTTCAAGATCCAGGTCTCGGCCGACGGCTCGACCTGGACGGACGCCACCGCGACCGTCACCGGCGCGGCCGGCACGCAGACGCTCGACCTCGCTGCCACCGGCCGCTACGTGCGAATGTACGGCCTCACCCGCGCCACCCAGTACGGCTACTCGCTCTGGGAGTTCGGGGTCAACGTCGTCACCGACGGCGGCACCCTTCCCGGGGGCGGTGACCTCGGGCCGAACGTGCGGGTCTTCGATCCGTCGATGTCCGCCGCGAGCATCCAGAGCACGCTCGACACGATCTTCAGGCAGCAGGAGTCGAACCAGTTCGGCAGCCAGCGGTACGCCTTGCTGTTCAAGCCCGGCACCTACAGCGGCCTCAACGCCCAGATCGGCTTCTACACCTCCATCTCCGGTCTCGGCCAGTCGCCCGACAACGTCACGATCAACGGGGACATCACCGTCGACGCGGGCTGGTTCAACGGCAACGCCACCCAGAACTTCTGGCGCTCGGCCGAGAACCTCGCCGTCGTGCCGGTGAACGGCACCGACCGCTGGGCGGTGGCCCAGGCCGCGCCGTTCCGGCGGATCCACGTCCGCGGCGGGCTGAACCTCGCGCCCAACGGGTACGGCTGGGCCAGCGGCGGCTACATCGCCGACAGCAAGATCGACGGAACGGTCGGGCCGTACTCCCAGCAGCAGTGGTTCACCCGTGACAGCAGCATCGGCGGCTGGACCAACGGGGTCTGGAACATGGTGTTCTCCGGCGTCGTCGGCGCTCCCGCGCAGAGCTTCCCGAACCCGCCGTACACCACCCTGGCGCAGAGCCCTGTCACGCGCGAGAAGCCCTACCTGTACGTCGACCAGGGCGGCGCCTACCGGGTGTTCGTCCCGTCCCTGCGCACCAACTCCAGCGGCGCGAGCTGGGCGAACGGCGCGACCCCCGGCACGTCGATCCCGCTCACGCAGTTCTACGTCGCCAAGCCGTCCGACGGCGCGGCCACGCTCAACCAGGCGCTGGCCCAGGGCCTCAACCTGCTGTTCACGCCCGGCGTCTACCACCTCAGCCAGACGCTCAACGTGACCCGGCCG
Organism: Microbispora sp. H10885; assembly: GCF_014161415.1. Lineage (NCBI taxonomy): Bacteria > Bacillati > Actinomycetota > Actinomycetes > Streptosporangiales > Streptosporangiaceae > Microbispora > Microbispora sp. H10885. The sequence goes on from NZ_JABBWY010000011.1 coordinate 32,585, forward strand.
GACACGGTGGTGCTCGGGCTCGGCTACGCGACCCTGATCCCGGACGGCGGCGTCGTCGCGATGAACGTCGCGGACGTCGACGGCGTGAAGCTCGCCGGGCTGCTGTTCGACGCCGGCACGGTCAACTCGCCGGTGCTGCTGCGGGTCGGGCCCGACGGCGCCACGGCGAGTCACGCGGGCAACCCCATCTCGATTCAGGACGTGTTCTTCCGCATCGGCGGCGCGGGCCCCGGCTCGGCCACGACCAGCCTCGTCGTGAACAGCGACAACACGATCATCGACCACATCTGGGCGTGGCGGGCCGACCACGGCGCGGGCGTGGGCTGGAACACCAACCCGGCCGACACCGGGTTGATCGTCAACGGAGACAACGTCACGGCGTACGGCCTGTTCGTCGAGCACTACAAGAAGTACGAGGTGATCTGGAACGGCCAGGGCGGCCGGACCATCTTCTTCCAGAACGAACTGCCGTACGACCCGCCTAACCAGGCGTCCTGGATGAACGGGTCGACCCGTGGCTACGCCGCCTACAAGGTGGCCGACTCGGTGACCACCCACGAGGCCTGGGGCATGGGCAGCTACTGCAACTTCAGCACCGATCCCTCGGTCGTGGCCGAGCGCGGCTTCGAGGCCCCGACCCGGTCCACCGTGAAGTTCCACGACCTGCTCACCGTGTCGCTGGGCGGCGTCGGGACGATCGCCCACGTGATCAATAACACGGGCGGCGCGGCCCAGGGCACGGCCACGGTGCCGGTCAACGTGGTCAGCTACCCCTGATCACCGGCCGAGCGGGACGCGGCGGGGGGCTCACGGCCTCCCGCCGTCCGCCGGCTGCCCGGCCCGGACGAACTCGCGCAGGGCGCGCGCGCCGGCGTGACCGGACAGGGACATCAGCATCGGCGCCGTCCAGCCGTCCTCCGCGAGGTGGGCCAGGCGTGAGTGCCGCAGGCGGTGCAGCGTGTACCCCTCGCCCTCGGGGTCGAGATCTCCGGTGGCCCGCTTGAACAGGTGCTCCGCCCGCTCGTACGACAGGCGGCTCCGGCCGGTGTGCGGGCACAGGTCGGCCGCCGCCGGTGCGCGGCCCGGGCCCGGCCGCCGGTCGGTGAGGAAGAGCGGGCCGCGGCGGCGGTCCCGCACCAGCAGGGGCAGCAGCGCGGCCGTTCCCGCCTCCCAGCGGATCCGATGCCGCCTGCCGCGCACCACGGCGCTCATGCCGGGCAGGTCGAGGTCCTGCACGTCGAGCGAGAGCGCCCATTCCGCCGGGGTCGCGCTCTCGTAGAGCAGCATCCAGAGGGCGCGCTCGCGCGGTGCGACGTCCGGCCGCGCCCACAGGTCCTCCAGGTGCGACCGGGCGATGGGACGGACGCGCCCCCGGGGCTCGGGCCGCCGGTCGAGCGCGGCGGCCAGATCAGCGGCCAGGTCAGCGGCACCGTCAGAGGCCCCACCGGCGGCCCGACCAGCGGCACCGTCAGCGGTCCCATCGGTGGCCGGGCCGGCGGCGAGGCTGGCGGACGTCCGTCCCTGCCTGACGGCCCAGGCCGCGAACGACCGCAGCGCGGCGCGGTGCCGGTTCCAGGTCGCGCCCGCCGCAGTGCCCCACTCCGCCGTGAAGACCGCGGCCACCCGCTGGGGGGTCACGTCCGCCAGCGGAAGGTCCGCGCCGAGACGCAGGCACAGCCGTGAGAGCGTCTGGTCGTACGACCGCAGGGTGCCGGCCGTCAGGCCGGGGCGGGCGAGGAAGGCCCGCACGGCCGCACCGAGCGCGACGGCTCCGGCGTCCCCGACACCCCCGCCGAGCACGCCGGCGCCGGCTCCGGCGTCCCCGGCGCCTCCGTTGCGCACGACACCCCCGACACCCTCGCCGAGCACGCCGGCTGCGGCGTCCTCAGCGTCCCCGGCGCAGTTCGCGGCGCGGCGGAGCAGAACCTCGCGTTCCGGGGCGTTGCGGGTGAGGGACGCCGCGCGCTCGAACTCCGCGCGGGCCTCTTCGCGCCGGCCGAGCCGGGCCAGCAGGTCGCCGCGTACGGCGGGCAGCAGGTGGTATCTCGCCAGGGCCGGTTCGCCGGTCAGCGTGTCGGCCAGCGCGAGACCGGCGCCCGGCCCGTGCGCCATGGCCAGCGCGACCGCGCGGTTGAGCTGGACGACCGGTGTGGGCAGCACCTGGACCAGCGCGTCGTAGAGGGCGGCGATCCGCGGCCAGTCCGTCTCCTCCGGGGTGGCCGCTCCCGCATGGCAGGCCGCGATGGCCGCCTGCAGCACGTACGGGCCGAGCGGTCCGCCGGCCTGCCGCGCCCGCAGCAACGCGGCGAAGCCGCGCCGGATGAGCAACCGGTCCCAACGCCCCCGGTTCTGCTCGTGGAGCACGACGGGTTCTCCGGACGGCCCGGTTCGTGCGGCGGAGCGCGACTGCTGGAGTTCCATCAACGCGACCAGGCCGTGCGCCTCGGCCTCGCCGGGCACGAGCCCGGCAAGGAGGCGGCCGAGACGCAGAGCCTCCAGGCAGAGGGACGGCCGCGTCAGGTCGTCGCCGGCCGTGGCCGAGTATCCCTCGTTGAACACGAGGTAGACGACCTCCAGCACCGACGCCAGCCGGGCCGTCCGATCCGGCCCAGACGGCACCTCGAAGGGCACCCCCGCGTCGGCGAGCGCGCGTTTGGCCCGGACGATCCGCTGGGCCACGGCGGCCTCGGTGACGAGGAAGGCGCGGGCGATCTCGTCGGTGCGCAGGCCGCCGACGAGCCGCAGCGTGAGCGCCACCCGCGACTCGGCCGGCAGCACCGGATGGCAGGAGACGAACATCAGCCGGAGGACGTCGTCGCCCACCTCCCCGTCGACCGCGCCCAGCACGTCGTCCATCTCACGGGCATCGCCGTCGGGACGGGTGGCGAGATCGTGGGCGAGCCGCTCCTGCCCGCGGCCGTGCCGGTCCTCCCTGCGCAGGTGGTCGACGGCACGCCGCTTGGCGATGGCCATGAGCCAGGCGCCAGGGTTGTCCGGGGTGCCCGACTCGGGCCACTGCTCCAGCGCGGCGAGGACCGCCTCCTGCGCCAGTTCCTCCGCCAGGCCGACGTCGCCGACCAACCGCAGCAGACCGGCGACGATCCTCGCGGACTCGAGCTTCCAGACCGCGTCGATCACACCGCCTTGATCGCGCACGGGGGCGTCGTGGGACGTCACCCGATCGATCAGAGCATCCACGCAGCTCACCGCGCAACCCGGGCCCGGCGTCAGCGGGGCGCGTCCTCCGGGCCGAACACCTGCTGGACGGCGCCCTCGCCGTCACCGACGATCTTCCAGAAGCGGCGGGCCAGCTCGATCGCCTCCTCACGGGAACGGGCCTCGACCAGCGCGAAGCTGACGATGGCCTCCTTCGACTCGGCGAACGGTCCGTCGGTCACGGTGACCTCTCCCCCTCGGGAGGTCATCCGCACGCCGCCCGGTTCGAGCCCGCCCGTGGCCAGCAGCACGCCGGACCTGGTCATCTCCTCGATGAAGGCGCCCATCTCGGCCAGCATCGCCTCGTCGGGAGCGGAGGAGGTGCCCTTGGTGGTCATCAGGAACCGCATCGTCGTGTCTCCTTCTTGTTCTCACTGTGTGGGCCGGGTCCCGGCCGATCACCGGTCCGCCCTGCTTCACCTACACGTCGTACGGACGGGGGCGAATTCGACGGAACCATTCTTATCCCTCTGACCTGGCCTTTTGTCCCCGATGTGACAGGGAACGCGCATGTGACAGGGAATGTGCTCGCGTGGCGTAACCGCAGGTGAGCGGGGATCGGCCTGCCGCACCACGGCGGTGTCGATCCGGGCCGTAGCCGTTCGACGCGTGAGCGAGGCCGGCGGGACGGACCGGCCGCGGAGCACCCGACGAAGGGAACACCCCGATGACCTCCACGCGCGTCACCACTTCCGACTCCGGTTCGCGTACCACCGGAACCATCCCGGCGTCGGCCTCCTACGGCCGCGCCACGCGGACCGGTGCAGCCGCGCCGGCGTCGACGAGGACGCTGCTGGCCTGTGGCGTGGCCGCGGCGCCGGTGTTCGGGATCGTGTCCCTCGCCCAGGCCTTCACCCGTGCGGGCTTCGATCTGCTGCGTCATCCGCTGAGCATGCTGAGCACCGGGGATCTCGGCTGGCTGCAGATCTCCAACTTCCTGGTCACGGCCGCGCTGACGGTCGCCGGCGCCGTCGGGCTGCGGCGTGTCATGCGCGGCGTGCCGGGAGGGACCTGGGCGCCGCGGCTGATGCTGGTGCAGGGCATCATGATGGCCGCGTCCGGGGTCTTCGTCCTGGACCCGGGAGACGGTTTTCCGGCCGGGACCCCCGCCGGTCCCGGCACCATGAGCTGGCACGGCCTGCTGCACCTGGCAAGTGGCTCTGTGGCCTTCGCCGCGCTGGCCGCGGCCTGCTTCGTCCTGGGCCGCCACTACTTCCGCGCCGGCCGGTCCGGCCACGCGTTCGCCTCACGTCTCGGCGGTCTGGCAGTGGTGCTGGGCAATGGCTGGGCCATGTCCGGTGGACGGGCCGGTTCCCTCACCCTCTGCGTCGGCGTACTCGCCGCTATGGCCTGGCTCTCGGTGGTCGTCGCGACCAAGCGCGCCGCCCTCGCCGGGTGACGGGAAAGCGACCGGGATGGGCGTCGGGATGGGAAAGCGCGAGGTCACGCGGAGGGCCGGGCGGGCATGACGACGGTGGAGAGGAGCCTGCGGACGCGCCCGGGGGCGGGCCGGTTGGCCAGCCGGGGACGCAGGACCGCGGCCAGCTCCCCGAGGAACTCCCGGAACTCCTCGTCGCTCAGATACATCGCCGCCTGCCGGTAGCCCACCCCGTCCCGGCCGAGATCGAAGTCGCCGTGGTCGAGATACCGGTCGAAGTCGGCGAGCAGCGACGCGACGAACGTCATGAACGACTGCCGGTGGTCGTCCGCACCGAGCCCGGCCGCGTCCTCCGCGGTCACGATCGCGTTCGCCGCACGCAGCCGGTAGGACCGCTCGAACGTGCCCCTGACCTTGCGCTCCGCCACGATCTCGATGATCTCGCCCTCCACAAGGGCTGCGACCTGCCGATACAGCGTGGCCGTGGGCACGTCGGGCAGTTCCGCTCGCAGCTCTCCCGTCGTCAGGGTCCGGTCGCCCAGAAGGGCCTGGACGATGCGCAGCCGGACGGGGTGGAGGAGCAGTTCCGCTGTGGCCATGGCCCTATGTTCTCACGATTGACATCATTCTCATAGTTGATAACAATGGACTCGTACCCGACAGAAGCGACAAAGGAGCCGCCCCATGAGCACCGTGACCATCACCGCCGACGCCGTAGCCGTCCGCCTGAGCGCCGCGGAGAAGGCCGGCGCGTTGCGCGGCGACCTCCGCGTGCCCCGCTCGGCGGTCCGGTCCGTCGAGGTCGTCGAGGGCAGCCCGCTGCGGGCCCCCCGCGGGCTGCGCACGGGTCTCGCCATCCCGGGCGCGCGTAAGCTCGGCACCTGGCACCGGTCCGGCACCAGGGAGTTCGTGGACGTGCGCGGCGGTCAGGCGGCGGTGCGCATCCACCTGGAGGGGCAGAGGTACGACTCGCTGCTGCTCGGCGTGGACGACCCTCGGGCCGTGGTCGCCGCGCTGGCCCCCACGCCGTCCGAAGCGTGAGGACCTCCGAGAGCCGTACCGGAGACACGGAAAGACGCGGTAAGGACATGCACGACATCGATCTCACCTTCGACTCGGCGGGCCACCGGTTCGCGGGCACGCTGACGCTGCCCGAGGGGGACGGCCCGTTCCCGGCCGCCCTGCTCCTGCCGGGCTCCGGGCCGGTCGACCGCGACTCCGACCACCGGCGGCTTCCGCTGAAGGTGACCCGCGAACTGGCCGAGGCGCTGGCCGCCGCCGGGATCGCGACGTACCGCTACGACAAGCGGGGAGTCGGCGCCAGCACGGGCGAGTTCCTCGCGACCGGTTTCCTGGAGGGCATGACCGACGCCGCCGCGGCGCTCGCCGCGCTGCGCTCGCGCCCTGAGATCGATCCTTCCCGGGTCGCGGTGGCCGGGCACAGCGAGGGCGCCCTGATCGCGGCGAACCTGGCCGCGACCGTCGAGCCGTCCCGCGAGCCCGGCAGCGGATCCGGGGACGGGCCCGGGCCCGGGGCCGGAACCGCCGCCCGGCCGGTCGTGGCGGCGGTGGTGTTGCTGTCCCCGTCCGCGAAGCCGGGTGCGGAGACACTGCGGTGGCAGGCGGAACGCCTGGCGCCTTCGATGCCGGCGGCCGTCCGGTGGCTGCTGCGGCTGACCCGCACCGATCTGGTCACGAAGGTGCTGAAGAACCACGAGCGGATCCGCCGTACGACCACGGACGTCGCCCGGATCGGCGGGGTGCGGATCAACGCGCGCTGGACCCGGGAGTTCCTCGATCACGACCCCGTCGCCGACCTCGGCGGGATCCACGCTCCGGTCCTGGCCGTCACCGGGGAGAAGGACCTCCAGGTGGACCCCGCCGACCTGGCCCGGGTCGCCGATTCGGTCCCGGGACCGGTGGAGACCCACGTGATCCCCGACCTCGATCACATCCTGCGCAGGCAGCCCGGTCCGCCGTCGCTGCGCGCCTACCGCCGTGAGGCGCGGGAGCCGGTCGACGCGCAGGTGAAGGCCATCGTGACGGGATGGCTCACCGAACGACTCTCCCCGGACGCCCGCTCCTGACCTCCGCACGCCGGGACCCCGGCGCCCTCCCTCGCCCTCCGCTTCGCCGCGACACCGGCGGGCGATCCTCAGTCGGGATCTTTCGGCGTCTGGGCCAGGACCTGGTCGGCGGTGGCCGCCACCACGGCCGCCGCCGCGGAGATCTCCCTGACCTGCTCGGGAGGCAGGGCGCGCAGCACCTTCTCCAGGGCTTCCAGGTCGGCCTGGTAGGCCGCCGCCATCGCCGCCTGCGCCCTGGCGGTCCGCCCCGCCTGATCGACCGCCCGGCCGAGAGCCCGGCCGGCCCGCTCGACGGCGGCGCCGAACTCCCGCGCCGCCTCGACGGCCACTTTCTCGATGTTTCTCGCCCACTCGGGCGGTTGGTCGCTCATCGCCGTCCTCTGCGTGGAGGTCTTCCCGTGCGGTCTTCCCGTAGGCACGACTCGCCCCCGGAGTGCGCCGGATCAGGGCCTAATGCCCCCCGTACGCGCTCTACACCCGATCACCCCGGAACCTTTGGGAGTTCTTCGTGATTGAACCTGGAGCAACTGGGGCAGTAGAGGCGTCATGGGTGCTGGATGGCTCTCCCGATGGCCGGTGATCCGGCAGCTCAAGGGAGAGGACGGCAGGGGGCGGGCGGCGCGCTCGCCGCGTACGGAGGCCCTTCGCCCCAGGGTGGAGGACGCCGATACGGTGGCGCGCTCCGTCTGCCCCTACTGCGCCGTGGGCTGCGGCCAGCTCGTCTACGTGAAGGACGGGAAGGTCACCCAGATCGAGGGCGACCCGGCCTCGCCGATCTCGCGCGGGCGGCTGTGCCCGAAGGGATCGGCCAGCAAGCAGCTCGTCACCCACCCCGGCCGTCAGACGAAGGTCCTCTACCGCAGGCCGTACGGCACCGAGTGGGAGCCGCTCGACCTCGAGACCGCGATGGACATGATCGCCGACCGGGTCGTGCGGACCCGGCGCGAGACCTGGCAGCAGACGCACGAGGGGGAAGAGGTCAGGAGGACTCTGGGCATCGCCAGCCTGGGCGGGGCGACGCTCGACAACGAAGAGAACTACCTGATGAAGAAGCTGTACACCGCCCTCGGCGCGATCCAGGTGGAGAACCAGGCGCGCATTTGACACTCCTCCACCGTCCCCGGTCTGGGGACCAGCTTCGGGCGTGGCGGCGCGACCCAGTCCCAGCAGGACCTCGCGAACGCCGACTGCATCGTCATCCAGGGCTCCAACATGGCCGAATGCCATCCGGTGGGGTTCCAGTGGGTGATGGAGGCGCGTCAGCGCGGCACGAAGGTCTTCCACATCGACCCGCGGTTCAGCCGGACCAGCGCGTCGGTGGACCGGTATCTGCCGATCCGCGCCGGAAGCGACATCGTGCTGCTCGGGGCGCTGATCAACTATGTGCTGTCGAACGGGCTCGACTTCCGCGAGTACGTCCTCGCGTACACGAACGCGGCGACCCTGGTGAACCGGGAGTTCCGCGACACCGAGGACCTCGACGGCCTGTTCTCCGGCTATGACGAGGAGACCGGCAGGTACGACCCGTCCACCTGGGCGTACGAGGGCGACAGGCCCGAGGAGGAGGAGCTCACCGAGGGCGGCCTGCACCACGCCGAGGCGGCGGGGTCCGACTCCTACGGCGCGCGCGGCGCGGGATCGAGCGCGACGCCGCCGTCCGACCCGACGCTGACCGACCCGCGCTGCGTGTACCAGATCCTGAAGAGGCACTACTCCCGCTACACGCCGGAGATGGTCGAGGAGTTGTGCGGCATCCCGCCGGAGCGGTTCCGCGAGCTGGCCGAGGCGGTCACCGCCAACTCGGGCCGCGAGCGGACCACCGCCTGGGTCTACTCCGTGGGCTGGACGCAGCACTCGGTGGGCGTGCAGTACATCAGGGCCGCCTCGATCCTGCAGTTGCTGCTCGGCAACATGGGCCGTCCGGGCGGCGGGATCATGGCGCTGCGCGGCCACGCCAGCATCCAGGGCTCGACGGACATCCCGACGCTGTTCAACCTGCTGCCGGGATACATCGCGATGCCGCACGCCCACCGCCACGACGGCCTCGACGACTACCTGGAACGGGAGGGCTCCGACACCGGCTGGTGGGGCAACCGGCGGGCGTACGTCGTCAGCCTGCTCAAGGCGTGGTGGGGCGACGCGGCGACCGAGGAGAACGACTACCGCTTCGACTACCTGCCGCGGCTCACCGGCGACCACGGCCACTACTCGACGGTCATGGGCCAGATCGACGGGAAGGTCAAGGGCTACTTCGTCGTGGGGGAGAACCCCGCGGTCGGGTCCGCCAACGGCAAGGCGCAGCGGCTCGGCCTGGCCAACCTCGACTGGCTGGTGGTCCGCGACCTCGTGACGGTCGAGACCGCGACGTTCTGGAAGGACGCGCCCGAGATCGAGACCGGGGAGCTGCGGACGGAGGAGATCGGCACCGAGGTCTTCTTCATGCCGGCCGCGACCCACGTGGAGAAGGAAGGCACGTTCACCAACACCCAGCGGCTGCTGCAGTGGCGGGAGAAGGCGCTCGACCCGCCGGAGGACTGCCGCAGCGACCTGTGGTTCTACCACCACCTCGGCAAGCGGATCAGGCGGCTGCTCGGCGACGACGACATCGACCGGCCGGTGTTGGAGCTGACCTGGGACTATCCCGAGATCGGCGAGCAGCGCGACCCGTCCGCCGAGGCCGTGCTGCGGGAGATCAACGGCGCGGACGCCGACGGCCGTCCGCTGGCGTCGCTGCGCGAGCTGAAGCCGGACGGCTCGACGAGCTGCGGCTGCTGGATCTACTGCGGGGTGTACGCCGACGGGGTCAACCAGGCGGCCCGGCGCAAGCCGCACACCGAGCAGGGTCCCGTCGCGCTCGAATGGGGCTGGGCGTGGCCGGCCAACCGGCGCATCCTCTACAACCGCGCCTCGGCCGACCCCGAGGGCCGCCCGTGGAGCGAGCGGAAGAAGTACGTCTACTGGGACGCCGGGCAGGGCCGGTGGGTCGGCCCCGACGTGCCGGACTTCGAGGAGGACAAGGCGCCCGGCTACGTGCCGCCGGAGGGGGCCAAGGCGCAGCACGCGCTGGCCGGCACCGATCCGTTCATCATGCAGTCCGACGGCAAGGGCTGGCTGTACGTGCCGTCGGGCCTGTCGGACGGGCCCCTGCCCACCCACTACGAGCCGCACGAGTCGGCGGTGCGCAACACGTTGTACGGGCAGCAGTCCAACCCGGCCCGCCGGACCATCGACCGGCCGGAGAACCCGTACAACCCGGCGTTGTCGCCCCGGTTCCCGTACGTCTTCACCACCAGCCGGTTGACCGAGCACCACACGACCGGCGCGATGAGCCGGCCCCTGCCGTACCTGGCCGAGCTCCAGCCCGAGGCGTTCTGCGAGGTGTCCCGGGAGATGGCCGAGGAGCTCGGCCTGGAGAACGGCGGCTGGGCGACGATCGTCACCGCCCGCACCGCGATCGAGCTGCGCGTGCTGGTGACCGGCCGGGTACGGCCGCTGCGAATCAACCGCAGGACCGTCCACCAGGTGATCATGCCCTACCACTGGGGCTACGGCGGAGGCGGCGTGATCACCGGGGACGTCGTCAACGACCTGGCGTCGGTCGTGCTCGACCCGAACGTCTACATCCAGGAGAGCAAGGCCGGCACCTGCGACGTCCTGCCGGGACGGCGCCCGCGCGGCCAGGCGCTGCTCGACCTGGTCGAGAGGTACCGCCATGGCTGAGCGGATGGGCTTTTTCACGGACACGACCGTCTGCATCGGCTGTAAGGCGTGCGAGGTGGCCTGCAAGGAGTGGAACGACGTGCCCGACGACGGGTTCGTGTTCCGCGCCACCTCCTACGACAACACCGGTTCGCTCGGCGCGAGCACCTGGCGGCATGTCGCGTTCGTCGAGCAGGACGGCCGCTGGCTGATGATGTCGGACGTGTGCAAGCACTGCACCCACGCCGCCTGCCTCGACGTCTGCCCCACCGGCGCGTTGTTCCGCACCGAGTTCGACACCGTCGTCGTCCAGTCCGACGTGTGCAACGGCTGCGGCTACTGCGTGCCCGCCTGCCCGTACGGGGTGATCGACCGCCGGGAGGACGACGGCCGGGCCTGGAAGTGCACGCTCTGCTACGACCGGCTGCGCGGCGGCATGGAACCGGCCTGCGCCAAGGCGTGCCCGACCAAGTCCATCCAGTTCGGGCCGCTCGACGAACTGCGGGAGCGGGCCCAGGAACGCGTCGAACGGCTGCACGCCGAGGGCGTGACCGACGCCCGGCTGTACGGCGAGAGCCCGGACGACGGCGTCGGCGGCACGGGCGCGTTCTTCCTCCTGCTGGACGAGCCGGAGACGTACGGCCTGCCGCCGGACCCGGTGGTGACCACCCGCGACCTGCCCGCGATGTGGCGCTGGGCCGGCGGCGCCGCACTCGCCCTCGCCGCCGGTGTGGCGGTGTGCTTCGCCGGGAGAAAGCCGTGATCGTCTCGGTGGGGAGGATCTGATGCCGAAAGGCCAGGGCGAGGTGGTGCCGGAGGCGCCGTTCCGGTCGTACTACGGCCAGCCGGTCGTCAAGCAGCCCATCTGGCACGAACCCCACATGCCGACGTACCTGTATCTGGGCGGACTGTCCGGTGCGGCGGGCGCGATGGCGGCGGCCGCCCGCCTGGCCGGGCACGACCGGCTCGGGCTGGCCGCCCGGGCCACCGCCTTCACCGCGTCGAGCGCCGGCACGGTCTTCCTCGTCGCCGAACTGGGCAGGCCCGCGCGCTTCCTGAACATGCTGCGGGTCTTCAAGCTCACCTCGCCGATGAGCGTCGGCTCCTGGACGCTGGCCGCCCACAGCGGGCTCACCGGCGTCGCGGCCGGATCGGCGGTGACCGGCCTGCTGACCCCGGTGGGCGACGCCGCGTCGGTGGCGAGCGGCCTGAGCGGCCTGGCGATGGCGACGTACACGGCCGTCCTCCTCGCCGACACCGCCGTGCCGTCGTGGCACGAGGGGATGCGGGAGCTTCCGTTCCTGTTCTCCGGGAGCGCGCTCGCCTCCGCGGGCGCGGCCCTGATGCTGACCACCCCCAGGGCGCAGGCGGGGCCCGCCCGCGCCGCGGCGGTCGCCGGCGCCGTGACCGAGGTCGTGGCCGGCGAGTTGATGGAGCGTCGTCTGGGCCTGCTCGGCGAGCCGTACCGGACGGGCAGGGCGGGCAGGCTCATGCGGGCCTCACGCGCGCTCACCCTCGGCGGCGGCCTGCTCGCCACGGTCGCCGGGCGCAGCCGGACCCTCACCGCGCTGTCCGGGCTCGCGATCACCGCCGGTGCCCTGTGCACCCGGTTCGGCGTGCTGGAGGCGGGCCGCGTCTCGGCCAGGGACCCCAGGTACACCGTCGTCCCCCAGCGTGAGCGCCTCGACGCGGGCCGCCCCGCCACCGTCCCCGGCCGCTAGTGCGGTGACCGGAAACGATCGCCGGGTTCACGCGTAGGCCTTCGATGTAGCCCAGTGCGGTACAGGCGGATGCTCGCACGCGGCTGACCGGCGGAGACGTCCCGCCGGCGAGGTGGCCGGCGGGACGTTCGCATGGAGTGGTCAGCGCCTGCGGCGAGTCGTGTGTCAGTTCGGCGTGACGGTCACCGGGGCGTCGTCGTCCCCGGCGTGCACGTCGTCCATGCCCTCACCGGGCTTCCCGGGCTTCCCGGGCGGGGGGCACTTGGCGTGCGCCCGCTTGCCGTCGACGTAGCTCTTCTCGGCGCTCGTGCCGAACTCGCCGCTCTCGTCGCCCTTGACGTGCACGATGCAGTCGGCGCCCTTGCCGGGCAGCGGGGGCTCCTTGCAGAGGATACGCAGCTTGCCCTTCGGGGCCTCCTTGCCGTCCACGAAGACCTTGCCGTCCCTGAACGTGTCCGTTCTGAACGTCTCCCCCCTGAACTTGCCGCCCTTGTCGGCCTTCTTCATGATGCAGACGACGCCCTTGCCGGGCAGCGGAGGCTGCTTGCAGAGGGCGCGCAGCTTGCTCTTCGGGACCTCCTCGCCGTCCACGAAGACCTTGCCGTCCGGGTCGACCCTGACGGTGGTCTTGCCCTCCCCCATGGCCGCCGGCCCGCCCTTCACGGCGCAGCCGAACACCGGCTTCGGGGCGCCGGTGGAGGTCGCCGACGCGGCCGTGGCGCCGCCGACGCCGACGCCGAGGCCCACCGTCATGACGACCGCCGTGAGGATCCTGCTCCTCTTCTTCATGCTCTGGACACTCCCTAGATCGGCTGCCCGTGAGGGCTGCCCGTGATCGGTGACGGAACGCTCAGCAGTTTGGGCCCCTGCACCTGAAGCGATCCTGAAGAGGAAAACGATGATCTTCATGTTCGCCTTAGGTACGCACCTCCACCCTGTCGACGTGCGCCTACTTCTGGTGGAAGACGAACGCAGGCTGACCGAGCTGCTCAAAGACGGCCTGACCAAAGAGGGCTTCGCGGTCGATCTCGCCCACGACGGGTGCGAGGGCCTGTGGATGGCGACCGAGCATTCGTACGACGTGATCGTGCTGGATGTGATGCTGCCGTTGCTGCACGGCTATGGGGTCTGCGCGAAGCTGCGCGAGGCCGGGAACTGGACGCCGATCCTCATGCTGACCGCGAAGGACGGCGAGTACGACGAGGCGGAGGCGCTGGACACCGGCGCGGACGATTATCTGACCAAGCCGTTTTCGTACGTCGTACTGCTGGCGCGACTCAGGGCACTGGCCCGGCGCAAGGTGCGGGAGCGGCCGACGGTGCTGACCGCCGGGGATCTCCGGGTCGATCCCGCGGGGCTGAAGTGCAGTCGCGGGGACGTACAGATCGCGTTGACACCCAAGGAGTTCGCGATCCTGCACTGCCTGACGCGGCACGCGGGCGAGGTGGTGACCAAGGCCGAACTGCTCGCCCAGGCCTGGGACTTCGCGTACGACGGCGATTCGAACGTCGTCGAGGTCTACATCAGCGCGCTGCGCCGCAAGATCGACAAACCGTTCGGACGGACGACGCTGAAGACCGTGCGGGGCGTGGGCTACCGGCTGGAGGGCTGACATGGGACTACGTCTACGCACGACGCTGACGGCCACCGCCGCGGTGGCGGCGGCGCTCTGCCTGGCCTCCATCGCGCTTTTCGCCGCGCTGGACTCGAGCCTGACGGCCTCCACCAAGGAGTTGGCGGCGAACGACGCCAGGGAACAGATGCGAGTTCTGAAGGCGGAGTCGGGGCCGGGTCACGCGGGGGACGAAAAGGGAATGGTGCCATCGCTTGAAAAGGGAGCGGTGCCGCCGGACGGGAAGGGACCGCTGCCGGGCTCGGCCGCCCACGGCGAAGACGACGGCCTTCCGGTGCCCGATGCGGCCGTTCTCGTGGTCAGACGGACGTTCGAGACCGAGGACGGCCCGGTCACCGTCTTCGGAAAAGCTTCCAAGGCACCCGCCCTGGCGGCGATGACCACGCTGAGGAACCTGCTGATCCCAGGGGTTCCGGCGCTCCTCGCGGTGGTCGCGCTGTTCACCTGGCTGGCGGTCGGCCGAGTGCTACGCCCGGTCTCCGCGATCAGGGCGAAGGTCGCCGACATCACCGCGCACGGCCTGCACGAACGCGTGCCGGAGCCGGACACCCGAGACGAGATCGCGGCACTGGCCCGTACCGTCAACGCGACCCTCGACCGGCTGCAGACCTCCGTCGCCGCGCAGCGGCAGTTCGTCGCCGACGCCGCACACGAACTCCGCAGCCCACTGGCGATCCTGCGAACCCGGCTGGAGCTGGCCCGGCCCGCCGAGAAGCCGCTGGCGACTGCGGCACTGGACGACGTCGCACGCCTCCAGTCCCTTTCCGCCGATCTCCTCCTGCTGGCCCGGCTCGACGCCGGCGAACCCCTGTCGCGGGCCGAGGAACTGGACCTGGCTCAGGTCGTCGCCGAGGAGGCCGTCCGCAAACGCCCTCGTCCGGACGTCCACGTGTACCTCGACCTCACCCCCGACCTGCTCCTCAACGGCTCCGCCGACCAACTCCGCCGCCTCGTCGCGAACCTCGTCGACAACGCGGTCCGCCACGCCTCCACGTCAGTCCACGTCACCCTCACCGCTCCGGGCGACCACGCCGTCCTCGACGTCGTGGACGACGGCCCCGGTATCCCCCCGGAACACCGCGCCATCGTCTTCGACCGTTTCACCCGCCTGGACCACGCCCGCACCCGGGACACGGGAGGCTCAGGGTTGGGGCTGCCGATCGCCCGGGATATCGCGCGGGCTCACGGGGGGACCCTCCAGGTGGTCCCGCACAGCCCGGGCGCGAGGCTGCGTGCGGTCTTCCCGTTGTCCGGGAGGTCTGCGGCGTACCCGCTGGGTGATCTTGCGGTGCGCGCGCACCGTCGCGAACGCGCCTGACGACCACCCGGCCCGATGCCGGTCACAGCACCAGCCAGTGCCGGTCACCCTGCGCCGGTGACGGCTCGGCGCGGGTCGCGCGGTCGGACAGCTCGAAGAGCGGGCTGACCGCTCTCCTCATGGCGGCATCCCTGTGGTCACTTGGTAAACCCCGCTGACTCCGCGAGGTCACGCGCCGTGCGCCACGGAACCGCGATTCTCGTCGCCGTGATCGACGAATGGCTGTGAGCGCCGGCGGCGGGCGTTGCGGAGGCGGATGCCGCTCCAGCCCAGGGAACTCGCGGTCACCGCGTCCCAGAACGGCCAGAGGTCGTTCAGCAGCCTGAGCTGGATGCCGGCCTCCTCGTGCAGCCGCAGCAGGTCGCCGACGGGTTCGGGCGGCCCGAGGGGTTCGACGGGCTCGGTCGCCACCACCGCGTTCGGCACCGGCTCGCCGAACGGCACGAACTTCTCGGCTGGGAAGCGGTAGGCGTACAGGCGGACGGTCAGGAAGGCCTCCAGCCAGCCGTATTCGACGACATGGACCCGCTCGCCACAGCCCGGCCCGATGATCCGGTCGCGATCGGCGTCCGTGGAGTCGGGCGTCGTCCACGCCATGGCCCGCGGGCACTGGCGGGGGAACCAGTAGTCGGGGCAGCGCTCGGCCGTCACCGCCCAGACGTACGCCTCCGGCTGCCGCGCCGTGGCCGCCACGTGCGGGACGAACCGAGTGATCTCGGGGTCCTCGGAGAAATGCAGCACCTCACCCGGTTCAGGTCGCATGCCTGGTGTCTACCACCCGGGAGCGCGGCGGGCCCCGAAGCCCGGGCGTGTCCGGGTCAAGGATCACGGCAGCCGGTCGGGGTCAGGTGAGTCGCAGGACGGCGGCCTCGCGCGGGACGAGCTCGCCGATGACCGGCGCGCCGGGGACCTCGCCGGCGACCAGGAGGCCGCCCGAGGTCTGGGCGTCGGCGAGCAGGAGCAGGTCCTCCTCGCCGAGGCCGCCCGGGTCGAGATGCGGGCGCACCCAGTCGAGGTTGCGGCGGGTGCCGCCGCTGACATAACCGTCGCGTACGGCCTGCCGCGCGCCTTCCAGGTAGGGCACGGCCGCCACGTCGACCACCGCCGTGACGCCGCTCGCCCTGGCCAGCTTGTAGAGGTGGCCGAGCAGCCCGAAGCCGGTCACGTCGGTCGCGCAGCGGGCCCCGGCGGCCAGTGCCGCCCGTGAGGCGTCCCGGTTGAGCGTCGTCATCACCTCGATCGCCTGCGGGAACACCTCGCCGGTCGCCTTATGCCTGGTGTTGAGCACGCCCACGCCGAGCGGCTTGGTGAGGGAGATCGGAGTTCCCGACCGGCCCGCGTCGATGCGCAGCAGCCGCTCGGGGTCGGCCAGGCCGGTGACCGCCATGCCGTACTTGGGCTCGGGGTCGTCCACGCTGTGCCCGCCCGCGACGTGACAGCCCGCCGCCCGCGCCACGTCGAGGCCGCCGCGCAGCACCTCCCGGGCGAGGTCCATGGAGAGGGTCTCTCTCGGCCAGCCCAGGAGGTTCACCGCCACGACCGGTTCACCGCCCACGGCGTACACGTCGGAGAGCGCGTTGGTCGCCGCGATGCGCCCCCAGTCGTACGGATCGTCCACGACCGGGGTGAAGAAGTCGGCGGTGGCGACGACCGCCCTGCCCCCCTCGATCCTGACCACGGCCGCGTCGTCGCCGTCGTCCAGGCCGATCACCAACTCGTTGGCGTACGCCGACGGATCCGGGGCCACGAGCCCGGCCACGATGCTCTCCAGCTCACCCGGGGGGATCTTGCAGGCACAGCCGCCCCCGTGCGCCTGCTGGGTCAGCCGCAACCCGGCCCGTTCCGTCGTCTCGGTCATGCCGCCCCCGTCCGGGTCGTCGTTCACGTACGCCGCGCCGCCGCCGTGGGGGCACCGCCGGCTCCCTACCCGTTCCGGCTAGGTTTCTGCCTGGAGGTGTGTGGGTGCCTGGTGGCCCCCGCGGTCTTCAAAACCGACGAGGCCGAGGTCCTCGGCCTGGCGGGTTCGATTCCCGTCCACCTCCGCTCGCCTACGTGGCGAATCGTCAATCACCCAGGGTGATAGTGATGTAACGTTGAGTGCTATGCCGTCCCCCCAGCATGACACGCTCAATCTGCTGTTCCGCAACAGGCCACGATTCGCCCTGGAGATGTGCCAGGCTCTGCGCATCCCTGTGCCGGAAGACCTGCCGGTGCAGGTGGTGAGCAACGAGCTCAACGACCGCCCGTCCATCGATCTGCACCCGGACACCGTGGTAACGGTAGGTCCTCGGCATCACCCGGTGCATGCGATTGTCGTGGAGATCCAGCAGCGGCAGGACGCTGCCAAACGGGTGGCGCTGCCCCGGTACGCAGCCGCGTTGTGGCTACAGGTGAACTGCCCGGTCACGGTGCTGGTGATCTGCCCGGACAGACGGACGGCCGACTGGGCGGCGAAGCCCATCGACACCAGCCTGCCCGGTTTCCAGCTGAAGTGCGGGGTGATCGGCCCGGCCGAGATTCCGCCAGTCACCAAAGTCGCACAGGCGGCAGAGCATCCGGAGCTGGCCGCATTGTCAGTCATGAGCCATGGTGACGATATCTCCGTGGTCAGGGCATTCATCTCCGCGCTTGAGTACCTCCCGGACGATCACGCTCCGCAATACTATGAATACGCATACCGCTTGGCTTCCGAGGTTGCCCGACGTGTGATGGAGGAGATGATGGAGTCCACTACCTGGCCGGTCTACAGCCCTTTCGCCCGGCAACACTACGGCAGAGGCCGAGAGGAGGGCCTAGAGGAAGGCCGTGCGGAGGGCGAGGCAAGGGCAGTGCTGACCATCCTGGAAGTTCGAGACATCCCCGTATCCGAGGATGACCGCGCCTTCATCATGGAGTGCACGAATCTGGAGCGCCTTGACGAGTGGGCGCGGCGGGCCGTCACCGCGACCTCGGTCGCGGATCTGTTCGCCGAAGAATCCTGATCGCGCAGCATACGGGGGACGTGTTCGCCGTACCGCCGGCGCGGCGGCGCCTTCAGTCGTGCGGTGAGCGGGTTCTCCCCGCCGTGTAGGCGGCGATCGCGACCAGGAGGGCCGCGACGAGCTGGAGGATCAGATGACCCATCGTGTAGGGGATGATGAAGGGCGAGAAGTCGCGGTTCGCCATACCTCGGTCGGCGACTCCCTGGAGGACGCCCGCGACGAGGGAGAGCCTGGCGGCGGCGAGGAACTCCGGTCCCCCGCTCGCCGGGCGGATGCCGAGTAGCAGCATGACGAGCAGAGTGGGCAGGTAGACGCGGAGCACCTCGGCCCTGCCGAGATCCAGCACCACGAGCACGGTCGCGGCGGCGCCGAGGACGAATGCGATGAGGGCGCGGGTGTCGCGTCGCTGCTCGATCACGCGGACGACGAACAGACAGAGGCAGACGGCCGACACCACCATCGCTCCCCACCACTGCGGCGTCTCTCCGGCGCCGCGAGTGATGCGTTCGGGAGAGACGAAGTGGGCCACGACCACCGCCACGGCGACCAGGCTGACGGCGCGGTCCCCTAACCATGACCACCGCGCCCTTTCCGGCGCGTCCTCCAGCATGACGACCACGAGGATGAGCAGGGTTCCCGCCGCCGCGATCCACATGCTCCAGCCGCTGCCGAACTCGGCCGCGAAGAACGCCAGCAGACCCAGCATGACCGCGCCGAGACCGGCGGCGAGCCCACGGGCGATCTCCCGGGCATGTCCGTCCGAAGGAAGCAGGCCCGTCCCGAGCGCGGCGGCCACCAGTAGCCATTGCCAGATCACGGCGACCGGGGTCAGCCAGGAGAGCGGCGCGCTCGCCAGCAGGAAGGCCGCGGGGAGGGCGAGCGTCCGAAGATCGAAGGCTCGGCCGTGCTGCCGAGGCCGGCGAGGAGGATGCGGGGGTGGGGCCTGTGGAGGCCGACGCCGGCGCGGTAGGCGCGGACGCCGATAGCGATGTCGGTGTGGACGCGGCGGACTGCGGTGCCGAGGCTGGGGCGGAAGGCGGGGGCTGCGGTGCCGGGGCGGCTGCGGGTGCGGGGGGTGCGGATGCCGGTGCCGGTCGGGGTTTCCTGGCGGTGGCGAGGGCCTCGGCGGCGGCCTTGGACACCATGCGGCTGTCGTCGTCGGCGAGTTCCTCCAGGGTCAGGCGTGCCGCCAGGGCGAGACCCTCGTGCCTGCTCCGCAGCAGGCGCCGCAACTCCTCGACCGCCCCGGCGCGAACCCTGGGGATGGAGTTGTCGATGACCGCCTGAAGCTCCGCCGGCAGGGGGGAGGGCACGGTGACCGGGCGGGCGCGCCGCGCGACGTAGAGATCGCCCTGCAGGTCGAACGCCCACTTCCCCGGGGTCTGACCAGGTGTCGTCCTCCGGACCTTGTCGTAGACGTAGTCGTACAACTCGTCGATGCCGACGTAGCCGTCCTGGTCGTGGTCGGCGTCCCCCGACTCCAGTCCTTCCACGAGTGCACGGGTGAACACCGACGGCGCCTGCTCCTGCGTGTCGGCGAGTTCGGTGCCGTCGAAGGCGTACTCCATCGCGTTCGACGCGGTGATCACCACGCGGCCGCGGCCGCCGAACTGCTCCTCCACGTGTACGCCTGTGCCGGCGCGGGGCAGCGCGCCCCGTGCCCACGCTCCCGCGTAACAGCAGTCGAGCAGCAGGATCATGCGCCTCGACCGGCTGCGGCTCATCCTGCGGTTGACGAACTCGGCCGAGACCGCGGTCGCCCCCAGGCGGTTCAGCTTTGTGCTGGGCGTGGCGAAGTACAGCTCTCCGTTGTCGTCCTTCACGCCGTGGCACGAGAAGTGCAGCAGCAGCACGTCGTCCGGGGCGCGGTCGGCGAAGAACTCCTCGACCATCTCGCTGACCACGTGCGTGGGCTCGTTGAGCAGCGTCCTGACCTGGAAGCCGCCGATCGCGGGATCGCCGAGCACGCGGGCCAGCGCCTCGGCGTCGCGCGCCGGTGCGCGCAACCGGCGCAGCCCGGGATCGCGGTACTCGTCTCCGGCCACGATGAGGGCGGTCCGCCTGGCGGCGGGGGCTCCGGCGTCCCCCTGCCGTACGCCCTCGTGCCGCCGCACCCACAGATCGGTCAGCCGGCGTTGCTCGCCGGACGGCACACCGGTCAGCTCGATCGCGTCGCCGTCGATCGTCAGCTTCGCGGAACGGTGCTGGTTCCGGGTCAGCCAGGCCGTCACCGCGTTCACGACCGCGGCGAGCAGCTCGGTTCCCGCGAGGGAGACCACCAGGCCGCCGAGGGAGAACGACAGGACGGCCCTGGCTCCGGGTGGCGGCGGCGCCCCCGCCTCGTTCTCGGCCGCCAGCACGTCGATCTCCAGCAGCTCCGCCCGGAGCCGCGCCGTCAGGTCCTCCAGTTCACGGGGGTCCGCGTTCCCCTGGGCGTCCCCCTGAGCGCCTGCCCCGGTGATCCGGATGGTCAGCCGGGTCGTCTCAGCGGCCATGTCGCGGATTCCCCCTTACTGTTCCCGGCACGCGGACGTGTCCGTACGGGGGCCGGTGCGCCGGTTCGTCCCGGCACCCGCACCCCGGCCCCCGACCGGGCCGGCCGCACGTGGTGCCGGCTCGATGCAGTGTCGGCCGGGCGGCCCGGCGGAGGGAACAGCGCGGTTCACTCAGCGGACCGCGCGTCGATGCGGCCGAGGTTGCGGGTGATCTCCCTCGATGCGCGCAGCACGAGTTCGGAGAGCCCCGCCGGCACCGCCGGCCGTATCGTGAGCGCGCTCACCGACGCGACGACCTCGCCGTCCGGCCGCCGCACCGGTACGGCCACGCAGCAGATCCCGGGAAGGACGTCCTGGTGATCGACGGCGATGGCGCCGGACCGCCGGAAGGACGTCCGGGACCGCCGCCACTCGGCCGGGGTGAACCCCGCGGGCGCGTCGTCGTCGTCCGGCCTGTGCATGAGCAGCACCCGGCCCGCGGCGGTCGCCTCGGCCAGTTCGGAGCCCGGCAGGACCGGCGGCACCTCCGTGATGTCTCCCCGTGTCGCCGTGACGACCCTGACCCGGTCCTCTTCCAGCACGGTGAGGAAGGCGACGGTCGTGGTCAGCGCGGACAGCAGGCGTACGGGTTCGCGGGCGGCGGCCTGCAGCCGCGGGTCGGGCTGCCAGGCGTCGGCCAGGCGGGCGAGCCGCCGGCCCACGAAGTAACGCTGCCCATGGCGTTGCACCGCGCCGAGGGCCGCGAGCTGCCGGAGCAGCCGGTAGGTGGTCGCCTTCGGCAGGCCGGCGTCGCGGGCGAGTTCCGAGAGACCGGCTCCCTCCTCGGCCGCCGCCAGCACGTCGAGCAGGTGGAACGCCCCTTCGAGCACGCCGCGTCCGGACGGCGCCCCGGCCAGGTCCGCCGGCTCCCGGCCGGATTCGGCGCCGGCGTGGTCCCGCATGCCCATGGGCCTCCCTCCCGAGTCGGTCAACAGGATCTCGCGGACGACGACTCCGCCGTTACCGCCCGTACGGGGAGAAGAGCGGGACCCGGGGTTCCAGCGAGCCCGTGCCGGTGGGAGCAGTAGGTTGAAGTGTGGATCCACGGAGGCGGGTGCCGCGTACTGACACCGTGCTGGCGGACCCCCGGCTGGCCGAGGCGGCCGGTCGGCTCGGCCGTCAGGTGGTCAAGGACGCGGTCGTACGGGCGCAGCAGCGGGTGCGCCAGGGCGAGATCGAGCCGGAGGACGTCGCCGGGGCGGCGCTGGCGGCGCTGCCGAGGCACGCGACGAGCCTTCGCCCGGTCCTCAACATGACGGGCGTGCTGCTCCACACGAACCTGGGCCGGGCTCCGCTGTCGGCCGCGGCGGTCGAGGCGGTGAGGGTGGCGGCGGGGGCGACCGACGTCGAGTTCGACCTCGTCACCGGAGCGCGGGCCCGCCGGGGACGCGGCGCGGCCGAGGCGCTCGCCGGTGCCGTGCCCGACGCCGAGCACGTGCACGTGGTCAACAACAACGCCGCGGCCCTGGTCCTGGCCGCGACCGCGCTCGCCGCCGGGCGGGAGATCGTGATCAGCCGCGGAGAGCTGGTGGAGATCGGCGACGGCTTCCGCATCCCCGACCTGCTCGTCTCCACCGGCGCGCGGCTGCGTGAGGTGGGCACGACCAATCGCACCGGCCTGGCCGACTACCGGGAGGCGGTCGGCCCGCAGACCGGGTTCGTGCTCAAGGTCCACCCGTCGAACTTCCGGGTCGAGGGCTTCACCGGCTCCGTGGAGGTGGAGGAGCTGACCGGGCTGGGCGTGCCGGTGGTCGTCGACATCGGCTCCGGCCTGCTGGAACGCGATCCGCTGCTGCCCGAGGAGCCCGACGTGGCGAGCGTGCTGCGGGCCGGCGCCGACCTGGTCACGGCGAGCGGCGACAAGCTGCTCGGCGGCCCGCAGGCGGGCCTGCTGCTCGGCCGCCGCGACCTCGTCGAACGGCTCAGGCGGCATCCGCTCGCCCGCGCGCTGCGGGTGGACAAGCTGACGCTGGCCGCGCTGGAGGCGACGTTGCGCGGGCCCGGGACACCCGTACGGCAGGCCCTCCACGCCGATCCCCTCGTGCTGCGCGAGCGGGCCGAGGCGCTGGCGAAGGCGGTGTGCCAGGCGGGCGTGGACGCCGACGTGGTGCCGGCCGAGGCGACCGTGGGCGGGGGCGGCGCTCCCGGAGTGCGGCTGCCGAGCGTGGCGGTGAGCCTGCCGGAACGGCTCGCCGTGCCGCTGCGGCAGGGCGAGCCTCCGGTGGTGGGGCGGGTCGAAGGGGGGCGGCTGCTGCTCGACCCGCGCGCCGTGCCGCCGGAACGGGACGCCGAGGTGATCGACGCTGTGCTCGACGCCGTGCTCAGGGCGGCGCGCTGATGCGAGGACGGCCCGGTGGCCTGGGCGCGGCCGCCGCCCGCCTGACGAAGGAGGGGTGAATGCACGTCGTGGCCACGGCGGGGCACGTCGACCACGGGAAGTCGACGCTGGTGCGGGCGCTGACCGGAATGGAGCCCGACCGTCTGGCCGAGGAGCGGCGGCGCGGGCTCACGATCGAGCTCGGGTACGGCTGGACGTCGCTGCCCTCGGGAGAGCGGGTCGCGTTCGTCGACGTGCCCGGCCACGAGAGGTTCCTCGGCACGATGCTCGCCGGGGTCGGCCCGGTGCCCGCCGTGATGTTCGTCGTCGCCGCCGACGAGGGGTGGATGCCCCAGTCGGAGGAGCACCTGGTCGCGCTGCGCACCCTCGGCGTACGGCACGGCCTGCTCGTCGTGACCCGCGCGGACCTCGCCGACCCCGGCCCGGCGGCGAAGGACGCGGGCGACCGTCTCACCGAGGCCGGTCTCCGTACGGGACCGGCGGGCGGAGCGGTGGAGACGCTGGCGGTGAGCGGGCGCACCGGCGAGGGCCTGGACGCGCTGCGCGCCGCCCTCGACCGGCTGGTGGCGGCGCTGCCCGCGCCCGATCCGGAGGCGCCGGTGCGGCTGTGGATCGACCGCGCGTTCAGCGTGCGCGGCAGCGGCACCGTCGTGACCGGCACGTTGCCCGCCGGTCGCGTGGAGGTCGGCGACGAGCTGGAACTGGACGGCGAGCCGGTGCGGGTGCGCGGTCTCGAGTCGCTGAAGGAGCAGGC
This sequence comes from Microbispora sp. H10885, assembly GCF_014161415.1. NCBI lineage: Bacteria > Bacillati > Actinomycetota > Actinomycetes > Streptosporangiales > Streptosporangiaceae > Microbispora > Microbispora sp. H10885. Next base: position 56,244 of record NZ_JABBWY010000011.1, read on the forward strand.
CGAGTCGGTCACCGGGGTGGCGAGGGTGGCGCTCAACCTGCGCGGGCGGGTCGCCGCGGAACGCGGGCACGCGCTCGTCACGCCCGGCGCCTGGACGGCGACCGGCCTGGCCGACGTGCGCGTGACGATGGCCGAGGGCGCGCGGGGGCCGCTGCCGGGCCGGCTCACCGTCCACATCGGGTCCGCGTCGGTGCCGTGCGAGGTCCGGCCGCTCGGCCCGGAGGCGGCGCGGCTGCGCCTGGCCCGGCCGCTTCCGCTGCACGTGGGCGACACGCTGCTGCTGCGCGACCCCGGCCGCGGACAGGGCGAGCTTCGCGTGCCGGCGCGGGCGACGGTCCTCGACGTACGGCCGCCGGAGCTGCGGCGGCGGGGTGCGGCCCGGGAGCGGGCGAAGGCGCTCGCGGAGGCCTCCGCCGACGCCGCGTCCCTCCTGCGTACGCATCTGCTGCTGCGCGGGAGAGAACTGGTCGCGATGGGCAGCCCGCCGCCGGGCCGGCCGGTGACCGGGGACTGGCACGCCGATCCCGGCTACTGGACCGGTCTGCTCGCCCGGCTGCCCGAGGTCGTGCGGCGCCACGCGGAGGCGCATCCGCTGGAGCCCGCGATGCCGCTGGAGGCCGCCCGCCACGAGCTGGGCCTGCCCGACCGCAGGCTCGTGACGGCCCTCGTACGGCCCCCGCTGACCGTGGCGGACGGCCGGATCACGACCGGCCGGACGGCGGCCGGGGAGGCGGGGCTGCCGGCTCCCGTCGCCGGGGCGGTGAGGACCCTGCTGGCCGGCCTCACCTCGACGCCCTTCCAGGCGCCGGAGGCCGGGCGGCTGGCCGAGCTGGGCCTGGGGCCGCGCGAGATCGCCGCCGCCGTACGCGCCGGGGCGCTGCTGCGGGTGGCCGACGGGGTGGTCCTCGCACCGGGTGCCGACGCCCGGGCGGCGGCGGTGCTGGGCCGGCTGCCGCAGCCGTTCACGGTCAGCCAGGCCAGAAGCGCGCTCGGCACCAGCCGCCGGGTGGCCGTGCCTTTGCTGGAGCACCTCGACCGCCGGGGGTTCACCGAGCGCGTGGACGACGTCCACCGCCGGTCAGTGTGAGGGGACGTCGCGAGCGCCGGACGCCGGGTTGCCGGGGTCGACGCCGAAGCTGATGACGCGCCGCGGGTGGACGCGGATGATCGGGCCGGGGAGGGGCGCCGCCGAGTCGGCCGGCTCGGCCAGGGCCTCGCCGTACCCGCGTATCTCCAGGCAGCGCACCCGCCAGGGGTCGACTGACGGGACGTCGTCCACGACGAACGCGACCCTGCCGTTGGCCAGGACGTTGCGGAACTTGCGGCTCGCCGCCATGTCGCGCCCGGCGATGTCGATGGTCCGGAGCCCGGGGTTGTAGCGGAACCCGACCGGGCTCACCTGGAGCGTCCCGTCCGGCTGGAGCGTGGCCAGCCGGCCGATCCGCTGACCGTGGAGGTACTCGATCTCGCGCTCTGTGAAGCTCATGCCGACATCTAATCATGTGTTTGATTGACAGTTGTCACTCAACCGATTGAATGACTAGATTGAGGCGCATGTCTTCAGCACGGCGCGCACCTCAGGAGCGCGGGCAGGCGGCCGAACGGACCCGGGAGCGCATCCTGCGGGCGGCGGTCGAGGAGTTCGGCGCGAAGGGGTACGCGGGGGCCCGCACGGCCTCCATAGCGGAGCGGGCCGGGGTCAACCAGCAGCTCATCTCGTACTACTTCGGCGGCAAGCAGGGGCTCGTCGAAGAGCTGCGCCGCAGGTGGGCGCGCGCCCAGGAGAGCGTGACGCCGCCGGGCGCGACGTACGCCGAGAGCGTGGCCGCCCATCTCACCGCGACCCTGGACAACCCGGACTGGTCGCGACTGATGATCTGGCAGGCCCTCGGCGACAGCCCGGCCGGCACGGAAGGCGGTCCGGCCGGGGAGAGCGACGACGAGTGGGCGGCGGCGCAGCGCGCCCGGCTGCGCGAGGCCGTCGAGCGGACCCGCGGGCGGCAGGAGGAGGGGGAGATCACCGATGAGCTGGACGCCGAGTTCGTCCTGCTGGTCGCCTACGCCCTGACCTTCGCGCCCATCGCGCTGCCGCGGGTGGTCGAGGGGATCGTCGGCGCCGATCCGTTGTCGAAGGAGTACCGCGAGTGGGTCGTCGGGCAGCTCGCGGCCATGACGAGGAGACGTTCATGAGCAGGACGGTCGTGTTCTCCGCCTACGGCGGCCCCGAGGTGCTGCGCGTCGGCGCGGGCGACACCCTGCTCGTGCACGCGGCGGCCGGAGGGGTCGGCACGTTCGCCGTGCAGCTCGCCAGGGCGGCCGGGGCGACGGTGGTCGGCACCGCGAGCGAGCGCAACCACGCCTACCTGCGGGAGCTCGGCGTGATCCCGGTGGCGTACGGAGACGGGCTGGCCGGGAGGGTGCGCGCCGCGGCCCCGGGCGGAGTGGACGCCGCGCTCGACGCGGCCGGGACCGTGGAGGCCCTGGAGGTCTCGGTGGAGCTCGTGGCCGACCGCGCACGCGTGGGCACGATCGCCTACCAGCCGGCCGCCGACCGGTTCGGCGTCCAGCGGCTGAGCACCGAGCGCTCCGCGGCGCGGCTCGCCGGGCTCGTCGCCCTGTGGGAAGGGTGAGCTGCGGGTGCGGATCCAGGAGGCCGTTCCGGTCGAGGAGGCGGCGCGGGCGCACCGGCTGATCGAGTCCGGTCACACCACCGGCAAGCTCGTCCTGGTCTTCTGAGCCGCCGCCGGTCAGGCCCTGAGTTCGCCGCCCAGCGGAGAGGCGGGGTAGCCCGGCACGCCGCCGCGGACCTTCCACGGCTCCTGGACCAGGTCGTCCGGAAGGGATGCCAGCTCGGGGACGTACCGCCGCACGTACTCGCCCTCGGGGTCGAACTTCTTCGCCTGCCGCAGGGGGTTGAGCGTGCGGTAGGGCCGGGTGTCGTTGCCCGTCCCCGCCACCCACTGCCAGTTGCCGGAGTTGTTCGCCATGTCGCCGTCCACGAGCCACTCGCCGAAGTGCGCCAGGCCCGCACGCCAGTCGATCCCGAGCCGCTTGGTGAGGTAGGAACCGGTGATGAGCCGCGCCCGGTTGTGCATCCACCCCTCGGCGCGCAGCTGCCGCATCCCCGCGTCGACGATCGGGACGCCCGTCACGCCCTCCCGCCAGGCCGCCTCCGCGTCCTCGTCGCGCCGCCACTCCACGTCCCTGTCGCGGTAGTCCCGCCGGCCCATCTCGGGGAAGTCGTTGACGACCTGGTAGTGGAAGTCGCGCCAGCACAACTGCCGGACGTACTCCTCGCCGCCCGGCCGCTCGCACGCGCGCTCGACGACCTCCGAAGGCGACACGCAGCCGAAGTGGAGATAGGCGCTGAGCATCGAGGTGCGGCCCGCCATCCGGTCGCGGTCCGCCGCGTAGGAGGCCAGCCCGTGGCGCACCCAGTGGTCGAGCCGCCGCCGTCCCTCGCTCTCCCCGCCCCGCACGATCCCGTACGGCTCAGGGGGCAGCGCGGGCAGCTCTCCGGGTTCGACGCCCGGCGGCAGGCGCAGCCGGTGGGGTGCGCCGAGCACCGGCCTGTGGGCCGTGCCCGACCACGCCCGCCAGTACGGCGAGAACACCCGATAGTGGTTAGACCCGGACGAGCCCGGGGTCAGCGCGCCGGGGGGCACCACGGTCACTCCGGGGAAGAGCCGGAACTCCAGCCGGTGGGTCTCGCACTCCGCCGCCAGGCGCCGTTCGCGCCGCCGGGCCAGCGAACTGACGTCCTCGCTCGCCCAGATCGCCGACGCGCCTGTCTCCTGGGCCAGGCGTACGGCCTGGGCGACCGGGTCGCCGTGGCGTACGACGAGGTTCCCGCCGAGCGCCCGGAGAGACGACCGCAGGTCGTGCAGGCAGGCGTGGAGGAAGTCGCGGCGGTGCCGGGCCTCGATCGCGGGGTCGAGCACGAACAGCGGCACGACGTGCCCGGCCGACGCGCAGGCCTCCGCCAGCGCGGGGTGGTCGTGGACCCGCAGATCCCGGTTGAACAGCACGACTACGGCCTCCACGCTCCTCTCTTCGTGGTCCCCGGCGCCGGTGGTTGCGGCGCGCCGGCGGAAACCGCGGAGGCGGAGATCGTGAAGATCGCGACGATCAGCCGCCCAGCGTGCGTACGGCGAGAACCGCGAGCCAGGCCCAGCCGATGGTGACCGAGACGCGCTGGATCAGTCCGCCCAGATCGACCAGGCCCTCCTTCTGGGCGAAGGCGGCGCTCGCCAGCACCATCGTCACCGCGAAGAGCACACCGCTCGCGACCGAATAGATCGCCCATCCTCGCGTGCCCGACCAGGCGAACACGAAGCAGGCCGCGGCCAGTGCCACGAACCCGGCCAGGGAGAAGAGATCGTGGAGGACTCCCTGCCGGGTGTTGGGCTGGGGCAGGTCGGGAGTTCCCGGAGGAAAGCCGCTCACCGGATCCGTACGGAAGAACCCCGCACAGAGCAGGCCGATCGCCCACACGCCGACCAGCAGCGCGCCCCAGTGCGAGGGGCCGGCACGCCAGAGGCCGACGGCGAAGGCCAGGCAGAGCAGGCCTCCGACGAAGAAATTGGTGGTCTGGGTCCATCCGCGATCGCCGATGGCGAGGGAGCTGACGGGATGGCGTAGCGACCTGTAGCCGGCGCGCGTGGCGCCTTCCACGAGGTACGCGACGGTGAAGAGGGGGCCCACGACCAGCCCGCAGCCGAGCAGCAGCCGATCAAGCATGGCGTCAACGTAGGCTGACGCGATGCGGTTGTCAACCTAGATTGACAAACGCCGGGCGGCCTTGTGCCGGGAAATCGCGGAGATCGCGTTTCCATGGCCTTCGGGGGGCTGTTCCGGGCGACCGGGGCGGGCGGTGCCGGGTGGAGTCACTCTGGGCAAGCGCCGTAATACCGAGAAAGCATGAAAGGCAGGTTATTCCCCGGAAATATGAAGGTTATTCACATCGGATGTGGCGATCGGATGACGGATGGCGGACGGCGGCGGAAACCCGTCCCGGCACGTGCGTACGCGCGTGCAGAATGGGAAGGTACGTGCAGGTCATCCGGGTCTCGCTGAGGGGAAGGGGAGACGTGTCGCGACCTCTCCAGACAGGCTGGGAGTTGATAACGGGCGTCTCTTCTGGGCCCCTTTCGGATGGCCATATCAGTGTTATTTGCGGCTTATCCTCAACTGAGGATTTCTCGGGTTCTTTTCCTTCCCAACACATCCGAGTCAGTCTAAGATCTCGTTCTATGTATCGGTATGCATCGGATTTTCCCGCCGCGCAAGTGGGGCGCCTTGGCCGCGGTGATGCTCTGGCCGAACATGACGCAGTCGCCGTCCTCCACCTGAACCGGTGCGCATGAGCCCGCCCGCCGGGGATGTGACGCTCGACCCCGGCCGGGGGATGGCATGGGTGGACGAGCACGGCGCCCACCTCGTGGACTACGCGTCCTATCACCTTGAGCCCTCCGCCACGCTCACGGCGGTGACCGCCGTGTTGCGGTCGTGCGCCGCCCGCGAGCGGCCCGGGAACGTGACAGACCGCGCCTGGCTGCTGTCCGCGCTGCGCAGGGAGTGCGCCACCGGACCGGGGCGGGGGTTCCTGCCGGGGGCGGGCTCGGGAGGGCCGGACCTCCGCGCGGTGAGGCGCGCGTGGCGGCTGGCGGACCCTCTGGGCGCCGAGACGCTGCGCCTGCTCTACCGCCACGAACTCGGGTTACGCGATCTCGTGCACGTGCTCGCCCTGCCCTCGAAGGAGGCCGGCCGGCTCGTCGCGCGCACCCAGGACGTGGTGGAGATCCTGGTGAGCGGGCTGGACGGGCTGGCCAGGGGCCGTCCCATCTGCCCGGAGCTCGGCCCCCTGGCCGCCGCCGTCTTCCCGGACGAGAACAGCGAGGCGGCCGACTTCGGCGCCGCTCGCACGGCTCTGCTCACGCACATCGTGACCTGTGTGGTCTGCAAACGGCCCATCAACATCCGATACACCGTTCCGCAGGTGCTCTCCCGTCCGCCGATGGCCGACCTCACCTCCGAGACACGGCAGCGGCTCCTCGACGCCCTGAACCGCCCCGCCCCCGCACCGATCACGCCGGCCCCGATCACGCCGGCCCCGATCACGCCGGCCCCGATCGCCTCCGCCCCGGTCGTGCCCGTCCGGAGGTCGCCCGTCCCCGCCCTGCCCGCCCGGCCCGCCCGGCCCGCGCCGGCTCGGCCGGCGCCCGGCCAGGACGTACCCGACCAGCCCGGGCCCGACGACTCGGCGCCGGACCGGTCCGCGTCCGGTGAGGCGCCGTCGTCGGCGCGCCGTCCCCCCTTGTCCTTCGGGCTGCCGCTCACCGCGCCGGTGGGGACGGCCCCCGCCCCCGTCGCCCCCGCGGCGTCCCGGACGGTTCCGCCGCGGGCCCCGGCGTCCCCGGCCACCCCGGACGGCGAGCCGGAGCACGGCCGTAACTCCCGGCCCGACCCGAAGCGCGCCTCCCAGGGCGACCCGAAGCCCGGCTCGCGGCGTGACCCGAAGCGTGACCCGAAGCCCGGCTCCCGGCGTGACTCCCGGCCGGAGCGGGGCGCCGAGGCGGCGCCGGAGCGACCGGTGCGGCCCTTCTCGCAGGAGGACACACAGCCGAGCCTCGTGCGGCCCCGAGGCACGTCACGGCCATCCCGGCCGCCGGGTGCGGGACGGCCGCCGGGCGGTTCACGGTCCGGGACGTCCGAGCACGCCGGCCCTCCCGGAACCACCGCGGCGCCGGGCTCGCGGGGTGGGCCCGGCACACCACCGGGCCAGGACACCCCCCTGTACGACGCCCTGCTTTCGCAGATCAGGGCCAGGGAGGCACACGCCGACACGCCCGAGACCGAGGCCCTCGTCCCGGCTCTGGATCGGGCCCTGGACCCGGCCCCGGCGGAAGACCTGGAGCGCTCCGCGCGCCCGTCGCCCGGCGTCCAGATCAGGATCGTCGCGATGCTGGCGCGGGTCGTCACGCTGCTGCGCGCGACCGCCGTACGGATCATCATCGTCATGGTCGCGGGAGCGGCCGGGACGGTGGCCGGGATCAACCTCTTCGCCCCGGCTCCACAGCCCAGGAGCGCGGGGATCACACAGACGACGGCCGGTCCCGGCGCGGCCGGAGCGGGCGCCCCGCTCGGCGCGGGGACGGCGAGCGCCCCCGCGAGTATCCCGGTGGACACCCCGGCTGCCGGAGCGGGCGCGGGCGGCGCCGGCGCCTCGACGGACGGGGCGGCGGGAACGGACGGCACGGAAACCGACGGCACGGAAACCAACGGCACCACGAACGACGGCACCACCGATGGCGCGACGGGCGGAGCCTCCGGCGGACCGGAGGCGACCGCGACCGCCTCGCCCGGGGACACCCCGGCCTCCCCGGCCGCCGTGCTGATGGGTGCGTGGGGCATCCAGGCGCCGAACGTCATCACGCTCGACGCCTTCGGCAGAGGCACGATCTCTCTCTCGACGACCGCCGGTAAATCGGTGAAATGGCGGATAACGGCTCCCGGCCTGTCGGTCGTGCCGTCCAGTGGAACGCTCAAGCCCCGGCACACCGCCGTGCTCACCCTTCGCGCGCAGCGAGTCCGCTACTGGTGCGGGGTCCCCGCGCCGACGACGACGCCGCTCGTTCTGCACGGGCCGAAGGGCGAACGCACCGCCACAGTGCAATGGAGCACCTGTTGACAAGTGCGATGGAGCATCTGCTGACCGCCTCCCCGTTCCCCCACGTCCTCGGTGAAAGGACCCGACCATGACCGAGATCCGCACCTCGGCGCCGACATCCGCCGAGCAGTTTCCGGACAGCGTGCCCCTCACGGCCGAACACCTGCTGATCAACCGCCGTGTCGAACCCACCGGCGGCTGGCGGCGGCTCGTCTACCAGCTCTCGGGCGGGAAGATCAACCCGTCGGAGTCGGCGGCGGAGCTGGAGCGCCGCACGCTGATCGCGCAGGCGCAGACTCCCGTGGCCAGCGGGCACCACCGGATCGCGGTGATGAGTCTCAAGGGCGGCGTGGGGAAGACCACGACGACGGCGGCGCTGGGCAACACGCTCGCCTCCCTGCGCGGCGACCGGGTGATCGCGATCGACGCCAACCCGGACCGGGGCACGCTCGGCATCAAGGTCAAGTCGGAGACCGCGGCGACGATAAGGACACTGCTGGCCGAGGCGCCGCACATCGTCCGGTACGCCGACGCCCGCGCGTTCACCTCCCAGTCGTCCGCCCGCCTGGAGGTCCTCGCCTCCGACACCGACCCGGCGGTGAGCGAGGCGTTCAACGCGGAGGACTACCGCACGGTCGCCAACCTGATCGAGCGCTACTACTCGATCTGCATCACCGACTGCGGCACCGGGCTCCTGCACGGCGCGATGGGGGCGACGCTGGAGCTCGCCGACCAGATCGTGCTGGTCACCATGGTGGCGGTGGACGGAGCGAGCTCGGCGGCGGCGACCCTCGACTGGCTCACCGCCCACGGCCACGGGCACCTGGTCAAGAACGCCATCGTGGTGCTGAACGCGGTCGAACCCAAGTCGCACGTCGACGTGGACCTCCTCGAACGCCACTTCTCCGGCCGGTGCCGCACGGTGGTGCGGGTGCCGTTCGACCCGCACCTCAAGGAGGGCGCGGAGGTCGACCTGACCCGGCTGCGGCCCACCACCCGCGGCGCGTACCTGCGGCTGGCCGCCGCGGCGGGGCAGGCGTTCGGGCAGCGGCCGGACCGGGGCCACTAGTGGGACAGATCTACCCCGAGCCGGAGCTCGACTGGGATCTCGGACCACCGCGACGGTGGGACCCCCGGCATCTGATCGTCGTGATCGCGGGGGTCGTCACCGTCGTCGCCGTGGCGGTGATCGTGCTGCAGACCCGGGACTCCGAACCGCCCGCTCCGCCGGTCCGGGCGGTCGCCCCGGCCGTCGCCCTGGCGATGCCCAGCGATCACGAGGGCGACGGAGGCTATCCGGTCGGCTTCCCCCGGACCGAGCTCGGCGCGGCCTCCGCCGCGGCGGCCGCCCTGGAGGCCGCCTGGACGCTCGACGTCGGCCAGGCCGAGCAGGCCGCCGCGCTGTACGCGCCGCCGGACCAGCAGAAGGCGGCGCGCGACGGCGCGCGCGAGGCCGTACGCGGGTGGCGCGAGACCCTCGGCCTTCCCGTCGAGGGCGACCTTCCCGCAGGGGCGGCCCTGCGAACCCAGACGATCGGCGTGCAGTGGAACGTCCGCTCCGACGACCAGGTGCAGGTGTCGGTCCTGGTCAAGGTGACGGCGACCACGGGCGCCGGCGGCAACGGCCCCGTCTACTCCAGCCCGTACGCGATGAGCCTGCTCATGGCGTGGGCGCCCGACATGCGTGGCACGAACAAGGGCGACTGGGTGAACATCCCCGACCCCACGCCTCCGTCCGTGCCCGCAGCAGCTCTCCCGGGGACGCCCGAGTTCGCCGCGGCGGGCTGGAAGTCCCTCGTCGATCCCCGGCCCACCCCCTAGATCGAGGTTGAGCCTCATGCCCCCCCGAATTTCTCCTCGACGCGCCAAACTGGTCTCCGGCCTGCTCCTTGCCGCGGTCTCCGCCACGGCCGGCGCCGTCGCCGCGCAACCCTGGACAGCCGTGGCGGAACCCGGCCACGGCTCCTCGTCGGACGGATCCGTCCCTCTCGACCTCGCCGACGCCGGACAGGTGGACGACTCCGCCGACCGGAACGACGACGGCGCGTCCGGCGCCCGCGCAGCCTCCGCGGCCGATGCGGGCGGCGGTTCACGTGACAGGGCGTCCGCGAGTGGATCGGACGGCGGTTCGCGTGAGGCGGCGCCGCGCGCCGATTCCGCCCCCCGCGCCGGTCGCGAAGCCGAGCCCGCACAGCCGCGGGCTCGGATGGCACGCAACGCGGACTCCGGGAGCGACTCCGGTTCCGGAGGCTCCCGCCCCTCCGCCGGCTCGTCCGGTGGGGACGGCGCGTCCAGCCATTCCTCCGGTGGCTCCGACCGGTCGTCGGACCAGTCCGACGACGGCACGCGTGAGGCCGCCGACACTTCCAGGCACACGTCGGGCCGTGGGTCCGGCGGAGACCCCGCCGACCGCGCTCCCACGCACGGCGGATCCGGCGGGGACCGTACGTCCGACCACCGCGCGTCCGGTGGGCACAGCTCTTCCGGTGGACACAGTGCCTCGGGCGGACACAGTGCTTCCGGCGGGCACGGTTCCTCGGGGCGTTCGGCGGGTGGAAGCGGCACCAGCCGGAAGGAGCACGGGCGCAGGGGTGATTCCGGGGCGACCGGCACCACCCATCGGAAGCGGCCGGCGCCCGAGGCGACCGGCCGGCACAAGTCCCAGCCGGACCCCGGTGCGGCGTCCTCACCTGGGCCGGCGGCGCCCTCGCCCTCGCCGTCCGGATCCGGGCAGCCCGCGCCCACCGCGAGCGGCGCTCCCACGGCGACGGCGTCGCCCGTTCCGACCGGTCAGGACACCGCGGCTCCGCACACCGAGACGACCGCGACGGCGACTCCGGCTCCGGACACCACCGTGAGTGCTACGCCTGCCCCGTCCTCCGGAGCGAGCACGGCACCGAGCGCCACGCCGAGCGCCACACCGAGTGCGGAGGCGTCGCCCACGCCGGCGCCGAAGGACAAGGACGCGCCGAAGGACAAGGACAAGGACAAGGACAAGGACAAGCCGAAGGACAAGTCCGACGAGAAGTCGAAATCTGACGACAAGTCCGACGACAAATCCAAAGGCAAGCCGGCCAAGCCGCCCAAGGCGGCGCACCCTCCGAAGGCCGGCGGCAAGTCCGAGAGCAAGCCTGCTAAGCCGCCCAAGGGGGCGCAACCGCTGCCAAAGCCGAGCGTGACCACCGCCTCGCCGGCGCTTCCCACGGCCGAACCGGCACTGCCCCCGGACAGTCCGACGGGCACGATTCCGCTGCCGGCGGGCGGGTCCGCGGCGGTGCCGCCGCAGGCGGGCGGCGCGCGACAGCCGCAGGCGCCGTTGGCGATCCCCGGCTACCTGCCGCTGCCGCCGCTCGCCTCCCACTCGCGGGAGGACGGGTGTGGTCACGGCCACGCCGCCGGCTGCTGGAGCCTGGCCCCCTGGCGGAGCCGTACGTCCGGGTTCCCCCTGGGGACCGCACCGGGCGGACAGGCGGACAGCCCGGCGATGCCGCAGTGGGCGTTCGCCCCGCCGGGTGGGAAGAACTCGGTTGCCAGCCCCTCCGGCGTGCCCGGCGTGTTCACCGCTCCCCGGGCCGCGTTCGACGGGGCGCCCGCGTTCGTCCAGGCCGGTTCGGTCGACGAACGGTCCGGGTGCTGGGCCTTCAGCCCTTCGGTGGTGTGCGCGCGAGCCGACTGACCGGACCGGGAGCGCCCGTGTGTTACGCCGTCGCCGTGCCGGGCACGCTGCCCCTATGGAGCATCGGGCAAACGAGCAGGTCACGGCGGCGGTGGTCACGGTGACGCCGTGCGAGGACGGCCCGCTGCTGGTCCGCGGGCCGTTCACGCTCACCACGCAGGACGGGCGGCGCATCGATCCGGGCAGGGCGACGGTGGCGTTGTGCCGCTGCGGCCGTTCCTCGGCCAAGCCGTTCTGCGACGGCTCGCACAAGGCGGTCGGGTTCCGCGCGTCGAGCGAGCCCGACCCGCCCGCCTGACCGGCCCGCCTGTCCCGCATCGAGCGAAGGGTGAGTGGCCGGGGTCGGCCGGTGTAGAGCGTGGACTTCACGCCCCGCCCGCCTGACCGGCCCGCCTGCATCGCATCGCAGTGCGCGAAGGGTGAGTGGCCGCGATCGGCCGGTGTAGAGCGTGGACTCCACGCCCCGTCCGCCTGTCTGGTGCCTGCTCCGCATCGCATCGCGCGAAGGATGAGCGCGTCTTCGTCTGGAGACGGGCGGGTGCCCGATCCGCCGTGCGTCCCGGTCTTCACGGGGACGCGTGTGGAGGGCCCGGCCCGGTCGCCCGGCGGCGCAGCCGCCGGGTCGAGTGCGCGGCGACCCGCAGGCGCCGCCCGGCGTAGGGGACGCCGCCGAACAGGACCCTGGCCGTGAGCGCCGCCCAACTGCAGGTGGCACGTTCGAGTACCCACACCGGAGCGAACAGGGGGGTCGTGGCGGGGAAGACACGGCGGCCCCCGGCTCGGCGGCGTCCGATCTCCGCCAGGCCGGCGACCGCCGCCGCACCCGCCGCCACCAGTGCCGGGCGCCGTCGCCGCAATGCCGCGCCCACGGCGGGCAGCACGGCCAGGAAGACCGCCATCCGCGCGGGCTGCGCGAGGTCGTCGTACGCCTGCCGGACGCGCTGTGACCAGAACCGCCGGGTGCCGGGCGGCAGGCGCCGGACGTACAGGTCGAGCGGGCACACCTCCCGGCCGCCGTGGGCCCGGACGGTCCGGATGAGCTCCAGATTCTCGAACAGCACGTCCCCGTCGTAGCCGCCCATCCGGGCGAAGAACGAACGGCGTACGCCGAAGGTCCCGGGATAGTCGGCGCCGAGGCCGCGGTTGAGCAGGGTGCGGGCGCTGTCCCAGCGGGCGTGCCAGGGGAGCGGGTGGAAGTGGTTCTGGGGGCGGACCAGGTCGGCGTTCTTCAGCAGGGCGCTGACCCGGCCGAGCGCGGCGATCTCGTAGCGCACGTCGTCGTCGGCGATGATCACGTGCTCGTTCCGGGCTCTGCGCATGCCGGTGAGCACTCCCGCCACCTTGCCGTTGGCCACGTCGACGTCGTCGTCGGGCCGCAGGTGCTCGGCGATCTCCCGCCACAGCCGGGCGTGCCGCTCGAACAACGGCGACGGTGAGCCGTCGACGACGACGATCCGCGCGTGCCGGGACAACCGGCGGAGATAGCCGGTCAGTTCCGCCAGGTCGCTGTCGTCCTGCCAGCGGAGCGGCAGCACGTAGTCGATCGGGGGCGCCGGTACCGGCTCGGATTCGGCCTCGGGCTCGGGCGGCCGCGGCGCCGGGCGCCCGGCCTGTGACTGCGCGAGCCGCTGTGGGGGCGGGCTCCGCAGCGGGGTCCCGAGCGGGCTTCCGAGGAGGTCCTGCGGCGGCCTTCCGGGCCGGGCCTCGGACAGGCTCGCGAGTGGGCGCAAGAGGGAGGACCGCCCGGCCCGCCACCGGCCCAGCAGACGCTCGGCGAAGATCCGGTCGAGGGCGAGCGCGCAGGCGGCGCCGAACAGGATGTCCCCGGTCAGGCCGGGATGCTCGGCGGCGAACGCGCCGCACATGTCGTGCGCGGCGATCTGCTCGTGCACGGCGTCGGCCTGCACGTGCTCCTCGAAGTAGCGGCGCGCCGCGGCGTCGCCGCCCAGCCGCCGCAGGCCCTGGCTGTAGCGGCGGTTCGGGGTCGACGAGGTCATCTCGAACGCCGCGAGGTGCCCGAGGAGCGCGCCCCGGTGGCGGCGGTGCAACCCGAACAGCGACATGACGTTGCTGACCGCGAGCGTCGCGCCGGGAACGCTGTCCAGGTAGGCGCCGTAGGAGTCGTCGAGCCCGAGCGCCCGCATGGTCGCGCGGAACATTTCGGCGTGCATGCGCTCCGGGACGCCCCCGCCGTACTCGTCGGCCTGGATCTCGACCAGTGCCGCCTTCGACCGGCCGAGCAGGCGAGGGATGCCCCACGTGTGCGGGTCGGCCTCCTTGAGCTGGTAGACGGACCGGTGGACGACGAACTCGGCGAACCGGCCGAGATCGGCCCGGGTCCGCAGGTACGCCGAGAGCGAGGGGCCCTGGTCGGCGGCGACCAGGGCCGCCAGGGCCCGGGGCACCTCCTCCGGGGCGGGAGCGGGCGGGCGGGGCACGAGCCGGGCCAGCTCGGCCTCGAAGCACCTCTCCAGGCGTTCCCGCAGCGCCAGCACCGACGGGTGCCACTCCCAGCGGTCGTCGACGCCGTCGAAGCCCTGGTAGTGCAGCTCATAACACACGAACAGCGCGAGGTGGAGGTCCTCCTCGTCGCCGTACGCCTCGTCGGGCGGCGGGTCGAACAGGTGGGGCGGGCGGGCCAGTTCGCCGCGGAGTCGGTCGGTGATCGGGCCTCGTGGCGCGGGCAGGAGCATTCAGCCCTCCAGGACGCGGTAGACGGACACGTGGGCGCGGCTGTCGTCGGTGAACGGCGTGCCCGACCAGTCGGCCCAGCGCCGCTCGCGCTCCATCCCGGCCAGCCGGGCCATGAGATCCAGCTCGCACGGCCAGGCGTAGCGGTGGTTGGCCGGCAACAGCCGCAGGCCGTCAGCGGTCATCCGCAGCTTCGTGGTGTGCATGAGCTGCTCGGCCGGGCAGAGGCGGGCGGCCTCGACGACCACCTCCTCCTCGGCGACCGACAGCAGGCGCAGCGACGTCCGGTCGCGGAACGCCGCCGGGTCGGGCACCCACGCCTCGACCACGAACCGGCCGCCGGGCCGCAGATGGGCCGCCGCGTTGCGGAAGCACCGCACCTGCGCGTCCTGGGAGGGCAGCGCGAAGACGGTGTTGACGGCCAGCAGGACGAGCGAGAAGACGCCCTCGACCCGTGCCTCGGAGAAATCGCCCACGGTCACCGGGACGTTGTCGCCACCGGGCTTGGCCCGCAGGATCTTCACCATTTCGGGGGAGCCGTCGACGCCCGCCACGGGGATGCCCCGGGCGGCGAGGGGGAGCGCCAGCCTGCCGGTGCCGATGCCGAACTCCAGCACCGGACCTCGCCCGGCCAGCCGGGAGATCGTCTCGATCACGGGCTCGACGGGCAGCTGCTGCGCCGTTTCGTCGTAGATGTCCGCGATCGCCCGCCCGTACGCGGACGCGTCAAACCACTCCCCAACGCATTCCCCCACGTGCTTCCCCCCACGTGCTTTCCGCCCACGTGTTTCCGCAGGTGCTCCCCCCGGGCATGCCGGCCGGTCGCCCGGCGGGCCGTCAGCCCCCCAGTTCGCGGGCCAGCGTGTCGAGGCGGTCGGCCAGTTCGTCGACCCGCCGGTCGTCGACCGGGCCGTCCCCCGTCTGGATGCGGAGGTCGCGACTGCTGACGATCACCAGGCCCTCGGCCCGCGCCTCGGGCACGATCTCGCACCGTCCGCCGACCAGCACGAGCGTCGCGTCGGGCGACGGCGACTCCAGCAGGGCCCTGACCTCGTCCCGGCCGACGATCCTCATGACGGCTCCCTCCGACCCCCGGTCTCGTCCGCGTACCCCTTCGACCTGGTCGTACACGTACGGATGCTCACGGGGTGTCCGTGGGCAGCAGCGTGCCGAGGGGACCGAGATCGAGGTTGAGGTCGGAGAGGGACAGGCCGAACCGCTCGCACAGCTCGGTCATCGCCTCCTCCAGGCGCATCAGGGTCAGGCCAAGCGTCTCGATCTGCTCGTCGGACAGGTCGCCCTGATCCATCCGCCGCACGCACTGCCGCTCCACGAGCTGGCGGATCAGCTCGACGAGCGTCAGCACGAGCCGGCTCAGGTCACGCCGCACCGCCTCGGGATCGGTGTTGAGACGCCAGGTGTCCGGCCCGGTGCGCGGGTTCCGGCTCCACTCCCCGGCGGCCGTCCCGGGCACGGCGCCCATCCGCCACGGGCCCGCGGCGTCCGCCGGGTCGTCCGACGGCCCTCGCGACGGGCCGTTCCCCAGGCCGTCTGCGGGGCCGATCGACGGGCCCTGCTCTGGGCCGTTCGCCAGGCCGTCTGCGGGGCCGATCGACGGGCCCTGCTCTGGGCCGTTCGCCAGGCCGTCTGCGGGGCCGATCGACGGGCCCTGCGACGAGCTCTGCGCCGGGCCGTTCCCCAGGCCGTCGGCGCAGGCGTCCCACGGGTTCTCCCCGGCCTCACCACCCGTAGCGGTCATCTTCTCCCTCCCGTCTCTCCGTCCCGAGGCGGCCGGCCTCCCGCTCGGCGTACGGCTGACCGAGTGGATCGAAGGGTTCGGTGCCGCGTACGGAGCCGAGCAGCGCCCGCAGGGAGATGCGGACGAGGTCGATGTCGGCGATCGACAGCACGATGTCACCAGTGATCACCACGCCGCCGGCGAGGAGCCGGTCGAGGATGTCGACGAGCGCCACCCGCTCGGGCGGCAGGCGGCCCTCGGCGGCGAGAATCCTGCCCGGCGACCGCTCCGGCGCGAACCGCGGCAGGCCGTCCGGGGTCACCGGACGCCGCCGTCCTGATCCGGCCCAAGGTCGATCATGGTGAAGGAGTACGGCGCCCACGGGCCGGTGATCTCGGCGTCCAGGAACCTGTCGCTGTGGGCGGCGACCACGGCGGCGAACTCCTCCTCGCGTGCCGGGTCCACGAGATAGGCGCCGTTCAGCAGCATCGACTCGCTCCTTCCGGACAGCCGGGGATCCTGCGGCCGGTGGCGGCGGCTCGCCACGGCGAGCCGCCCCAGCGCGGCGTGCAGCTCTTCGGCCCGTTCTGCGGCCGCGCGCCACAGGTCCTCCCGGCCCCGCAGGCTCTCCTTGCGGCGGCGGAGGTACGCCGCGCCGGGACCGCCTCCCTCGGGTTCGGCCGGGGCGCGGGCCGGAGACGGTGCGGACCGCTCCGGGGGAGTGGCCGCGGGCCGGGCCGTCTCGCGGCGCAGGTACGCCTTGACGCCCCACTCCCGGCGGCCCGCCACGCGGGCGAGGATCTCGGCGAAGTCGTCGTGCCGCCGGTCGAGCAGGTCACGCACCTGGTCGTCGCCGGTGTAGACGGTCACGAGGCGCACGGGAGCGGTCGGTCCGGCCGCGGCCAGGGTCTCGACGACCGCGTGATGGGCGCGGGCGACCCCCTCGACCCAGTCGAGATCCTCCAGGTGCCGCCGCAGCGGCTCCTCGCCGAACTGGTCGAGCGGCACGTCGCTGACACAGGCCACGAGACCGCCCCGGGCGATCGGCCGCACCGCACCACCCCCCACACCCCGCAGGTCAGCGCCTTCCACGCCGCCGCGCAGGTCACGGCGTGTGCCGCCGGGGAGACCGCCGTGCGGTTCGCCCGCGTACGGCGCCTCGCCGGGCGTCACCGCGTACAGGTAGACGCCCTGTCCGGGCCTGGACCCGCTGCCGGCGCGCGGCGCGTCGGCCGGGCTGGGCGGTGGTGGCCGGGTCACGCCGGCGGGAGCGTGGTCAGTCACGGTCGCGCTCCGTGCCGCGCGGGCGCGCGGGCCGGCGGGCGGCGCCCGCGGCGGCTCCGGGTGCCCGGTAAGTTCCGGGTCCACTGCGGGTTCCGGCGGACGCGGCGTCCGCCTGGTCGCCGGGGCGCTCGTACCGGCTCTCGCCCGGTTCCAGCTCCACCCGGTCCTCCCAGGCGAGCAGGCGCTCCTCGACCGCGGTGAGGCGTTCGCGGAGGCGGCGGTTCTCCTCGACCAGTTCCCGGTCCTTGCCGCTGAGCCACGGGTCGCGTTCCCACCAGTCGATGCCGATCTCCCGGGCGGTGTCCACCGAGGCGATGACCAGCCGCAGTTTGATCGTCAGCAGCTCGATGTCCAGCAGGTTCACCCGGATGTCGCCCGCGATGACGATGCCCCGGTCGAGCACCCGTTCCAGGATGTCACCCAGGTTGGCCGACTCCCGGGACATGGGGGACGGCGGCGCGTACGACTCCCGCAGCACGGGACGCGAGCGGGGATCGGTCATGCGCCACCGCCGAACGCGCCCGTGCCGCGCCGGTAGGTCCGGGTGCGGCGGTAGGACAGGAGGTCGCCGTCGTCGTCGACCTGCACCTCGTAGGTCGACAGCATGTCGCTGGAGGACGGGATCCTGCGGTCCTCGACGACCTCGACGTCGACCACCCAGCCGTCCTCCAGGGGTTCCACCAGCGTGATCCCCTCGGTGTCCTTGGCCGTCAGGTCGGCGATGTACCGCAGGCCGAGCCGACCGGCCGAGGCCGCGTTCAACGGGCGCCGCCGGCGCGGCTCCTCCTCGCCGGCGTCCTCGTCGAAGCGGTCTCTGCGCCGCGGAGGCACGGGACCTCACCCTCTCCGCGTCCCGCTCATCAGGCGCAGGATCTCCTCCACGGCCTGGGCCTCCTCCTCTTCGGAGATCTGTCCCGAGCGCCTGGCCTCCTCGACGGCCTCCAGCCGCCGCCGCACCGCCGCCGGGTCCTTCAGCTCGTGCTCGACCTGCTGCTGGATCAGCTCGCCCAGCCGGATGACTCCGTGCACCGGGGCGAGCGGCCAGGTGAACAGCAGACTGATCAGTCCCACGGCGGCCTCCCTTCGGATGGTGACGAATCAGCTGACGACGAAGTCGTACGGCGCCATCGGTCCGAGCAGGCGGACCTCGACCCGGGCGCCCCAGTCGGCACGCAACTCCTCGACGGCCCGCTCGAAGTCGTCCCAGCGGTCGTTCTCCACCAGGAACGCCACGTGCGCGGCGTCGCGTTCGTGACTGGGCTCCCGTACGACCGCTCCGGCGGTGACGGGTTCGAACCGCTCGACGACCGCCTGCGTGTCGGCCTCCCGCTTGGCGGCGATGATGTGCGTGATCAGCTCGCCGAGCCGCATCCGTTCGCTCCGCGTCACCTCTTCCGGCAGCTGCCTGATCCGGTCACGCAGCTGTCTGGCCTCGGCGTTCTCCGACAGCACCTCGATCAGCACCGGCTGCTCGGCGTACCGCGCCTTGAGGACGAACTGTGAGCGGCCCTCGATCTGCTTGAGCGCCGCCGCGAACGAGTCGTGGTGTGGGGTCAGCAGTTCCTCCACGACCGCCTCCGGCGTGGTCATCACGGCGCCGAACCGCAGGGGGAGCACGGGGACCTCGGCGGCGACGTCGTCGAGGAGCCGCTCGTGGGCCACGAGGTCCTGCGCCCGGCCGAGCGGGCGGTCCACGTCGACGTCGCTCACCAGCGCGGCGATCTCGCCGTGCCGGACGATCCGGACCTTGGCCGGGGGATCGCCGACTCCGAGGGCGTCCTCGGTCATCTCGACGTCCTCGGGGAGGATGCCGTAGACGTAGCACGCGACGTCCGGACGGGCCTCGGCCTGGTCGCCGGGTCCGGATTCCCTGATGGCGCGGGACATCTCAGCCCTCCTCCCGTCGCCGGCGGCGGGCCCGCGGGGCGGGTTCCTCCCCGTAGTTCGTCATGAGGTCCTGCAGCTTCTCCCCGGCCGCCTCCAGCACGCCCTGCGCGATGCCCTTGGACTTGCCGCGGGCGATGCTCCGCGGCGCCTCCGACAGGAGGTCGGGCAGTCCCTTCTGCTGTGCCGCGATGTCGAGCCGGTTGACCGCCTCCGCGAAGCGGAGGTAGGTGTCGACGCTCGCGACGACGACCCGCACGTCGATCGTCAGGATCTCGATCCCGACCAGTGACACCCGCACGTAGGCGTCGATCACGAGGCCCTTGTCCAAGATCGTGTCGATGACGTCCGCCAGGCCGGATCCCGATGACCGGCCCGGCAATCCGCCGCCACCCGCCGGTGGAACGGCTACCGTCATGGGCGTTCCCTCCTTTCCTTGTGTCCTGCCGTGGTCACGGTGTCCCGCGCGTCACCGACCCGCGTGACTCTCCCGCGTCGCTCATTCCGGGGGCCGGCGGCGCCGGACCGGGCGCCGCGCCGGCTGCTCGGGCTCGCCGGCCTCCTCGCCCCCGCGCGTCTGCTCGCCTTCGCCGCGCTCGGCCGTCCCGGCGCCCTCCGCACGCCGCCGTGCGGGTGTCCGGACGCCCCGCCGCTCGGGTTCGGCGGTCCGGGCGCCGCGTGTCCGGGTGGCGGTCCTCCGTTCCTCGGGTTCCCGTTCCTCCGGTTCCCGCTCCGGCGCGCGCCTCCGCGCGACCACCCGGGCCCTGGCCCTTCCGCCCGCCTCGGCGCGGGCCGGTGCGCGTTCGCGCTCCTCCTCGGCCTCTTCGGGCTCCTCGGGCTCCTCCTCTTCGGGCTCCTCCTCCTCGCCCTCTTCTTCTTCCTCTTCGAGTTCCTCGGGAGCCTCTTCCTCTTCGGGCTCCTCCTCGGCCGCCTCTTCCGCGCCTTCTTCGGGGGCCTCCTCCGCCGCCTCGCCGGCCGCTTCGGGAGCCTCCTCGCCCTCCTCCTGCTCGCGCTCCTCGCGGAGAGCCGTCTCGTGGTCCTTGACGACCTTGCTGTCGCGGATCTCGCCCCGCCAGCCCTCGACCTCGTCAGCGTGCAGCAGGGTGTTGGTCATGACGTGCCGCCTGAAGTGCTTGAACTCCAGCCGGACCCGGCGGCCCTGGGCCCGCCACAGGTTGCCGATGCGCTCGAACAGGCCCTGCGGGTTGTACTCGATCACCAGCAGGACCCGGGTCATCTCGGGGGTGACCTCGTGGAAGGTGACCGAGCCGTCCGGCCAGCCCTTGGGTCCCTGCGACCGCCAGACGATCCTGCTGTCCGGGACCTGCTCGACGATGGTCGACTCCCACGTGCGGTGCGACCACCAGACCTGGGCCTTCCAGGCGAGCTTCTCGTCGGACTTCTGCTCGACCGTCTCGACCTTCTTCATGAAGCCCGGCCAGTCCTCGAACTGCGTCCACTGGTTGTAGACCACGCGGAGGGGCGCGCCGACGTCGAGCGACTCGACGATGTTGGTGAGCTTCAGCTTCTTGCCCTTGCCGCCCTTGCCCTTGCCTCCGCCGCCGAACAGGCCCTTGATCTTCTCCTTGCCGTAGGCGAACAGGGCGGCGCGTACGGGGTGGCTGCCACCGCCGCCACCGCCGCCGCCCTCGGTCAGCGCCTCCGTGAGGGTGCCGAGCAGGCCGCCCCCGCCCGTGGCGCCGAGGCGGTCGGAGAGCGACCGCAGCAGCCCCCGGCCACCCTCGCCGCCGGTCAGCCTGCCGGTCAGGTTGCCGAGCGCTCCGGGACCGCCGTTCCGCTGCCTCCCGGTGACCGCGTCGAACAGGCCGGTGCCGCCCTGCTCCACGTAGTCGGTGAGACGGCCGGCCACCCGGTCGACCCTCCCGGCCACACCGGACAGCGCGCGTTCCGCCGCGGCCGTCAGCAGGTTCTGGACCTCCTGGCCCAGGCGCTGGGTGGGGAGCGCGGTCTCCTCCGATTCCTGTGCCCGCTCCTGTGTCTCCTCGGTCATGGGCTCACCTCCGGGTCCGTGTCACGGGCCGGGCGGACCGGGCTCGGGGCCTGGGCCTCTCCTCAGGCTCGGGCTCGGGCTCCTCTTCCTCTTCCTCTTCCTCGTACGGCTCCTCCTCGTACTCCTCTTCCTCCTCGTAGGCCTCTTCGGGCTCGGGTTCGGCCCGTCGCGCCCGCCCCCGCCCCGGCCTGCGGCGGGGCTCCTCCGGGCGCTCCTCTTCCTCTTCCTCCGCGGCCCGGCCGCGCCCCCGGGGCTGCCGGAGCGCCTCCGCGCGTTCGTGCAGCTTGTCGCTGAGCGTGTCGATCTGCCGGCTGGTGGCGCGCCTGGCCGCGGCCTTGCCGATGTCCACCAGATCGCCGCGGACCCGTTCGGTGATCTTGCTGAGGTCGGGGGTGGCCCCGCCGAGGATCTTGGGCACCTGCTCAAGGAGGGCGCCGGCGGCTCCCTCTCCACGCAGGCGGGCGGCGAGGATGGCCAGGGCGAGCACCAGCGCGAAGCGCAGCTTGTGATGCCGCCCCAGGTAGTAGCCCGCGATGACGGCCAGCGCCACCTTCAGTCCGTCTTTCATGATCGCGCCTCCTACTGGCCGGCCCGGAGCGCCGATGCCGGTCGTGTCGCCCGTCTCGCCGCGCGGCGCTGCGATCCAATCGAACGGTATGAATGCCCTAGAAGGTGACACAAAAACTCAATCGAGGACATAGCGGACAGTTTTGGGATGCCATAACCCCTCTCTTAGGGCATGGGCCACGGCCATGCCCGGAGCTGTGACCGGCTCCGTGGTCTTGGTGTATTCGAGACTTTCCGATGGCGTAACCTCGCCTCACCTCGCACGATTACTGTGCGCGAATCGGGTATTACGGCCGTGAATCGGCGGGAAGCGGCCGTATCTGCCGCGCGCGCGAAGCGGGGGAGTCACATGACCGAGACCAGAACGTCGTCCGCGACCGCGGAGCAGGCCCCCGTCCGACCGCACGGAGGCCAGGGCGGCTCCAGCCTGATGACCGAGCGCGGGCGCACCACCATCGCGGACGAGGTGGTCGCCAAGATCGCCGGGATGGCCGCCCGTGAGATCGAAGGCGTCCACGAGTTCGGCGCCGGCGGGGTCCGCGCGTTCGGGGCCATCAAGGGCGTGCTCGGCGCGGAGGACGGCGTCACCAAAGGGGTGTCGGTCGAAGTGGGCGAGCGGCAGGCGGCCGCCGACATCCATCTCGTCGTCGAGTACGGCGTCGCGATCCCCGACCTCGCGCAGGCCGTACGGGGCAACGTGATCCGCGCGGTGGAGCGCATGTGCGGGCTGGAGGTCACCGAGGTGAACGTCGCCGTCGACGACGTCCATCTCCCCCGGCAGGAGTCGTCGGCGCCCGCCGACGGGGAACCGCGGGTCCAGTGAGCGCCGGTCAGGGTGACGCGGTCGCGAGCCGGGAGGACGGCGACCGGGAGGCCGCCGTACCTCTGGCGCCGGCCCGGCGGATCGCCGAACGCGTGCTGTCCTGCCCCGACGTCGCCGGCCTGTCGAGGGGGCCGTTCGGCGCGGTGGCGACCTATCTCCCCGGCGACCTCGTCCCGGGCGTCGCCGTACGGGACGACGTGATCGAGGTGCACGTCGTCGCCCGGTACGGCAGGCCGCTCCCCGAGGTCGCCGAACTGATCCGCGACGCCATCGGCGACCTCGCGGCGGGCCGCAGGATGGACGTCGCGATCGCCGACCTGGTCACATCCGACGGAAGGAAGTAATGATCATGGAAGGGTATCCGGTCTGGGCCCTCGCGGGGCTGCTGTTCGGCACGGTGCTGGGGGTGGTCGGGGCCTTCGGCGGCCTCAACGCGTTCCTCATCGTCCTGGTCCTCGGCATCGTCGGGTTCTTCGTCGGCATGGTGCTCGAAGGCGGCGTACGCATGCCTCAGATGCACCCGAGACGGCAGTGAGCCTCCCGGCCGAGCGCGGCACGACGACGATCTCGGAGCGCGCGCTCACGAAGATCGTCGAGCAGGTGGTGGGCGAGGAGGAGCACGTGACGGAGCCGCCGCACGTGTCGGCGTCCCTGAGCGGGATGGTCGCGGCGGTCCGCTGCGACGTCACCGTCCGCTACCCGTCGCCGGTGCCGCGGGTGGCCGGCGAGATCCGCGAGCGGGTCCGGCGGCGCGTCCGCGAGCTCACCGGCGTCACCGTGGAGAACGTGGACATCGAGGTCGTCGGGCTCGTGCCCGAGCAGAGGAGTGGGGATGAACGAAGGCGGAGGCCGGTCTGAGAAGACCCCGCTCTTCGTGCCGGTGCGGGGGTTCGACGGCGCGGGAGCCGAACGGGCCTTCCGGCCCGGCCGGGGCCTGCCCGCCGCGGTCGCCGCGCTCGCACTGCTCGCGATCGGCGTGCTGACCGCCGTCGAGGTGATCTCCGCGGCGATCGGGCGTCCCGTCAGGGTCGTGCCGTACGAGCAGGTGGCCGGGTGGGCGAGGACCACGGCGTGGAACGACGACCGGGCGCTCGCGGTGGCCGCCGCGCTGGCCCTGATCGGGCTGGTGCTGGTGCTGATCGCGGCCGTGCCCGGGCGGGGACGGCTGGTCGCGCTGCGTACGGCCGATCCGGACCTGGTGGTCGGCGTGCCGCGCCGCGCGCTCGCGCGGGTGCTCGGCGGGGCGGCCGGCCGTGTGGACGGCGTGCGGGCGGCGGGCGCACGGGTGCGCGGATGGCACGCGGACGTGACCGTCCGGACCGACCTGCGCGACACCGCCGTCCTCCGCGAGCGCGTCCGCGCGGCGGCGGAGCAGGAGATCGCCCGGCTCGCCCCCGCTCACCCGGTGTCCCTGCGGGTCCGGGTCCACGGCCCCACGTAGGCCACCGGAACCAAAGGACGAAGAGGAGGCAGGGCATGACGACGAAGCCGTCCAAGGGCAATAGGACGGGTCTCACGCTGTTCGGGCTGGTCCTGCTGGCCGCGGGCGGCCTGGCGCTGGCGCGGGCGCTCGGGGCCTTCGGCGGCGACGCCGCGCGGCGGCCTGTGCTCGACGCGGGGACCACGTCCTTCGCGGCGACCACCCCCTGGTTCTGGCCGGTGGTGGCGGCGGCCGGTGTGGTGCTCGCGCTCGTCGGGCTGGCCTGGCTGCTCGCGCTGCTCCGGGTCGACCGGCCGAGGCGGCTGCGACTGGAGTCGGGCGCCTCCGGCGTGACGGAGGTCGACGCCTATCCGGCGAGCGCGGCCCTGGCCGAGCAGGTCAGCGCGTACCCGGACGTGCGCAGGGCGCACGCCGTGCTGCGCGGCCCCTCCGACGACCCGCACCTCGATCTCGGGGTCTCCGCCGTCGCACCGGCCGACCTCGGGGCGCTGGTCACCCGGCTGCACGAGGAGGCCGTCCCCGGCCTGCGCACCACCCTCGGGCTGCGCCGTCTCCCGACGCTGGTGCGGCTGCGCCTCGCCTCGGGCCGCCGCACGCGGGTGGTGCATTGACGGACAAAGTGGCAGAGGTGTAGGTGAAAGTTTCACCTACCGTCACAGCGTTGTGGCTGGTTGCGGTTTCGTCCAGTTTGTCGACCAAATCAACTCATGTTGCGGTCCATGGTCAGGTGTCTATGGTCCGGGTCATGAAGATGCGAATGATCACGGCGAGCCTCGCCATGCTCGGCTCCGTCGCCGCGTCGCTCGTCGTCGGTCAGGCGGCGCACGCAGACACGGTGATCTGCGACAAGTACGGCAGTACCACCGTCCAGAACGGGAAGTACGTCGTCATCAACAACGTGTGGGGCAGCAGCGCCACGCAGTGCATCAACGTCACGAACACCGGCTTCACGGTGACGCAGGCGCAGCACAACAACACGGGCGGCACCCCTGCGGCCTATCCGGCCATCTACGCCGGCTGCCACTACGCCAACTGCTCCACGAACAGCGGCCTGCCTCTCCAGGCGAGCAACAGCCAGTTCAACACGGTGCAGACCAGCGTCAGCATGAGCTACCCGGGCTCCGGGATCTACGACGCGGCGTACGACATCTGGTTCGACCCCACGCCCCGCCGGGACGGCCAGAACACCGGCGCCGAGATCATGGTGTGGCTCAACCACACCGGGTCGGTGCAGCCCGTCGGATCCCGCGTCGGCACCGCCAACATCGCCGGCGCCACCTGGGACGTCTGGTTCGGCAACATCGGCTGGAACGTCATCTCCTACGTGCGGACCTCGCCGACGAACTCGATCAGCTTCGCGGTGCGCAACTTCTACGACGACACCGTGAACCGGGGCTACGGCCAGCGGTCGTGGTACCTCACCAGCGTCCAGGCCGGATTCGAGCCCTGGGTGGGCGGCGCCGGCCTCGCCGTCAACAACTTCTCCTACAGCATCGGCGGCACCATCCCGAGCTCGACGCCGAGTTCGACGCCGACGACGTCGCCGAGCAACCCGGGCAACGGCGGCGGCTGCAAGGTGAAGTACACGAAGAACGAGTGGCAGGGCGGCTTCACCGCCGACGTCACCGTCACCCCCTCCAGCGCGGTGAACAACTGGACCGTGGGCTTCAACTTCCCGAACGGCCAGAAGATCACCAGTGGCTGGAACGCCACCGTGACCCAGAACGGGTCCTCGGTCACCGCGAAGAACCTGTCGTACAACGGCTCGGTCGGCGCGGGCGGCAGCATCTCGTTCGGCTTCCAGGGCACCTGGAGCGGCTCGAACGGCAACCCGACCGGCTTCACGCTGAACGGCACCGCCTGCACCAACGCCTGACGACACCACCACGCCTGACACCCCCCGAATAAGGAGCGCCGCCGGAGAGACGTCCCTCCGGCGGCGCTCCCTTTTCCGCGTACGCAGGACCGGCGCCGGCCTTCTCGTCGACCGGGTAGAAAAGTGCGGCCGAAAGTGACACGTCTGTCACGCCGAAGGCCGTGGCGATATGGAGATACTCCAGTTAGGAGCCGGGCCGTTGGAACGGTCCGGCCCGTGCGGGTCCCCCACTCCCGCGAAAGGAACCCGGCAGAGGAGCCCTCATGTTTCTGCCTCCCATGCGCTCGCTCGCGGCCTCGGCCACGTCGCTGGTGAGCGCGCTCACACTGGCGGTCCTACCGGCGGTCCCGGCGGCCGCCGCGCCGGCCTCCGCGGCCCCGGCCTCCGCGCTACGGGCCGCCGCGCCCGTCGCGACCCTGGTCGGCGTGCGCGCCTCGCACCACCCCGGCCTGGACCGGGTCGTCTTCGAGTTCCGCGGCCCGCTCCCGGCGCGGCGGAGCGCCGGCTACGTGTCCCGGCTGATCGCCGACGGATCGGGCGCCACCATCCCGGTGGCCGGCGACGCGATCCTCGCCCTGCGCTTCGAGCGCGCGATCGGCCACGACGGGAGCGGCGCCTCCACGCACGGTCCCGCCCGTGAGACCTTCGCGCTGCCCGGGGTTCTCCAGGTCGTCAGAGCGGGCGACTTCGAGGCGGTGCTCTCGTTCGGCATCGGCCTGGCGCGCAAGGCCCCCTACCGCGTCTACACGCTCACCCGTCCGAGCCGGGTGGTCGTGGACATCAGGACGCCGCACCGCACCGTGCCGGTCGGCGTCCACTTCCTCGACTCCCGCCGCTATCACGCGGGGCGGGAGCCGTACACCAGGGCGGTGCGGCGGCCGGTGGTTGCGCCCGCCACCGCGCGCGGCGCGCTCCAGCGGCTGTTCGCCGGGCCGACCCGGGCGGAGTACGCCGCCGGGCTGCGCTTCGTCGCCTCGGGGGCCACCGGCTTCCGGTCCGTGGTCGTCCGCGGCGGGGTCGCCCACGTACGGCTCACCGGCGCCGTCGGCAGTGGCGGGTCGGCGTTCACCGTCGCCGACGAGATCATGCCCACGCTCAAGCGGCTGCCCGGCGTCCACCGGGTGAAGATCTACGACGCCCGGGGCCGCACCGAGCACCCGGCGGGCCGCTCCGACTCCATCCCGGAGAGCCTGGAACCCTGACCGGGTCGTACGAAGGGGAGGGCCGGGACGATCCGGCCCTCCCCTTCCCTTTCCGCACCCTTACCCCTGAAAAGGGCGCGGAGCTGAAACTTTCGGACGTCTGTCAAGTCGTCCAACGTCATTCTCGCTGTTCGAAACGGGATTTGTCACTTCGTATTGACCGACGAGTGAAGGATTCGTAGGGTACGTCACCAGAAAGTTAGGGAAACATTCCGAAACGTTTCGGACGGCCTCGCTCGTGGATCTGGACGTCCGCCCACGTACCCCCACCGGAGGACCTTCCTCATGTCGCACAGACTCGCCGCCGCACTGGCCGCCGCCGGGCTCGTCACCGCGATCGCGGCGACGCCGGCCTCAGCCGCACCCGACCGGCACGGCGACAAGACGCTGGGCCGGCTGGCCGCGGACACCCACCGCTACTTCGGCTCGGCGACCGACAACCCCGAGTTCTCCGACACGGCGTACCTCGGCATCCTCGGCAGCGAGTTCAACTCCACGACGGCGGGCAACGCGCTGAAGTGGTACGCCACCGAGCCGCAGCAGGGCGTGTTCGACTTCACCCAGGGCGACCAGGTGCTCGACTTCGCCCGCAGGCACCACATGTCGTTCCGGGCGCACACCCTGGTCTGGCACAACCAGCTGCCCGACTGGCTGAACAACGGCACCTTCACCGCCGACCAGCTCCGGGCGATCCTCAAGAAGCACATCACGACCGTGGCCCGCTACTACAAGGGCAAGGTCTACTCGTGGGACGTCGTCAACGAGGCGTTCAACGAGGACGGCACCTACCGCGACACGATCTTCTACCGGACGCTCGGTCCCGGATACATCGCCGACGCGCTGCGCTGGGCGCACCAGGCCGACCCGCACGCGAAGCTCTACCTGAACGACTACAACATCGAGGCGATCGGGCCGAAGAGCGACGCCTACTACAACCTCGTGAAGTCGCTCAAGGCCCAGCACGTGCCGATCGACGGCGTCGGCTTCCAGGGACACCTCGCGCTGCAGTACGGCTATCCGGAGACGCTCCAGCAGAACCTGCGGCGCTTCGCGGACCTCGGCCTGGACGTGGCCGTCACCGAACTGGACATCCGCATGTACCTGCCGGCCGACGCGACCAAGCTCGCCACCCAGGCCGACTGGTACGCGAGGGTCACCAAGGCCTGCCTCGCCGTCCGCCGCTGCGTCGGCATCACCGTCTGGGACTACACCGACAAGTACTCCTGGATCCCCGCCGTCTTCCAGGGTGAGGGCGCGGCGCTGCCGTACGACGAGAACCTCCAGCCGAAGCCCGCCTACGCCGCGATCCGTGACGCGCTCCGGAGCGCGGGAGGGCGCTGACCCTTCCGGGCGGCACCGGCTCTTCCGGACGGCACCGGTCCTTCGGGGTGCCGTCCTTCTGCCGGGCCTTCCGGGACGACGGTGCCCGCACTCGGGGGTGCGGGCACCGTTCCGGGTCGAACGTATCGACCGCGTGAGCGGGCCGCTACGCACGTATTTCCGGTTGGTAATCGCGCTGTAACCTTCCGTGTCGATCCTCGGCGAGGAGGTCACACAGACGCGGGAGGAAATCGGTATGCCGTCCATCTTCGATCAGATCGGCGGGTCGGCCGCGGTCTCGGCCGTGGTCGACGAGTTCTACCGGCGGGTCGTCGCCGATCCGATGCTGCGGGGATACTTCGCGGACGTCGACATGGACAAGCTCAAGGCGCACCAGCGCAGCTTCGTCGCCGCGGCGCTCGGCGGTCCGCAGGAGTACCGGGGCAAGTCGATGGACGTGGCGCACGCCGGGCTCGGCATCACCGCCGAGGAGTTCGACCAGGTGGTCGTCCACCTGGCCGGCGCGCTGGAGTCGTGCGGGGTGGACGGGGAGACGATCGGCGCCATCGCCGGAGCCCTCGCCCCGCTGAAGGACCAGGTGGTGCAGAGCCAGGCCGTCGCCTGACCCGCTGCCCGGCGCGTAAGGAGTGGTAGGTTAACTTAACCTAGGTTATGTTGGACGGGTGTACTCCGACATAATGATTCTGCGCGGCCTGCTCACCGCGCCGAAGCACGGCTACGAGATCAAGAAGTACATGGAGCGCCTGACGGGCGGTCTTCTCAACAACAACACGCTCTATCCCGCGCTGCGCCGCTTCGAGCAGCGCGGGGAGATCGAGAAGATCGCCGAAGAGGTGGCGCCCGGCCGTCCGCAGCGGACCGTCTACCGGATCACCGGCAAGGGGCGTGAACGTCTGCTGGCGCTGCTGCGCACGGCCGATCCCCAGGTGCTGACGAAGGACGAGGAGTTCCAGGTCAGGGTCGGGCTGTTCGACCTGCTGCCCGCCGCCGACCGGCGCAGGATCGTCGAGGTCAGGCGGGAGCGCGTCGAGCACGAACTGGCCCTGCAGGAGGAACTGGCCGCCGCCGCCGCGCACGCGCCCTGGGGCGAGCGCGTCCTCGCCTTCACCGTCGAACGGCTCCGGCTGGAACTGCTCTGGCTGACCGAGCTGGAGGCGGTGCTGGAGGAGACGGGGTGACGGACGTCGCGGGCGCGACGCCCTCCCGCCTCATGTCGGCCGGCCTCGTCGCGGGGCCGGTGCTCTCGATGATCGACTCGTCGGTGGTCAACCTCGCGGTGCCGGATCTCGTCCGCGAGCTGGGCCGCCCGCTGGAGGTCGTCCAGTGGGCGGTGAGCGGCTACCTGCTCGCCCTGGCGATCGGCCTGGCCGCCACGTCGTACCTGGCCAGGCGCTTCGGCATGGTGCCGACGTACGCCGGGAGCCTGGCCCTGTTCACGGTCTCCTCCGCCGCGTGCGCGCTCAGCGCCGACGCCGGCATGCTGATCTGCTTCCGGGTCGTGCAGGGCCTCGCCGGGGCGCCCCTCATTCCGCTGGCGATCGGCCTGCTGATCGGCAGGGGAGGCGCCGCCGAGGGGGCGGGCGGCAAGGTGCCGCTCGCCGCCGGACTCGCGTTCTTCGCCGCGCCCGCGCTGGGCGTCTCCCTGGGCGGCCTGCTGATCGGCGCGTACGGCTGGCGCTCCATCTTCCTGGTCAACCTGCCGGTCGGGCTGCTCGCCCTGCCCGGCGCGCTGGCGGCCCGCCGGGCCGGCCTCGGGGCGAGGGGCGACCGCGCCGTACGGCCGGACCTGCCCGGGCTGGTCCTGCTGGCGGCCGGGCTCGGCCTGACGACCTACGGAGTGGAGCGGGCGGCGGCGCACGGGTGGGCCACCCCCTCCTGGCCGGCCGGCCTGGCGCTCCTGGCCGCCTACGTGCTGTGGGCGCGCCACCGGCCGCAGGCCGCCCTGGCGCTCGACCTCGCCCGCGATCCCGTACGGGCGCTCACGCTCGCCCTGTGCGCGGTGTCGAGCGTCGTGCTGTTCGCCGTGCTGTTCCTCGCGCCGCTCTATCTCCAGACGATCCAGCACCACAGCGGCCTCGTCACCGGGCTCGCGCTCCTGCCGCAGGGGCTGGCGATGGGAGTGTCGGCCGCCGCGGGCACCAGGATGGCCGAGCGCTTCTCGGTGCGGTTCGTGGTCGTGGCCGGCATGCTGTTCCTCGCGGTCACGACCGGTCTCATGGCGCTGCTGTCGGCCGGCACGCCCGTCTGGCTGACCACGCTCCTGCTGTGCGGGCGCGGCCTGGCGATCGGGTTCACGAGCCAGCCCCTGGTCGTCTCGCTGCTGGGCGGGGTGCCGCCCGAGCGCGTCCCGGACGCGAACACCCTGTTCAGCGTCGTGCAGCGGCTGGCCGGATCGTTCGGGATCGCGCTGCTGGTGACGCTCCTCACCACTCGTGGCGCGGCCACCGGATCCGCGCTCACGGGTTTCCGGGAGACCATGCTGGTCCTCGCCGCGACGGCGCTGCTCGGCGCTCTCGGGGCGGCGCTGCTGCGGCGGCCGGCGGAGCGGTCGCCGCTGGTCAGAAGACCAGTTTCAGCTCCGGACGGTGACCGGGGAGGCCGATGAGCTCACGCACCCGCGCCGGCGGCCAGGCGAGCTCCCGCGCCAGCGCGGGCACGGTCAGCCGGGTCTCGGCCGCCGCCATCTCGAAGGCCCGGGCGAGCAGCACGGGCTGCTCGCCGGGGTAGCCCGACACCGGCTCCGCCGCGAAGCCGGGCTGGTCGCGCAGCGCGGCGAGCCGCTGCCAGGCCCGGCCGGCCGCCGAGTCGGACAGCAGGCCGACCTCCCGGCACCGGTACAGCAGCGAGTCGACCGACACGCCCCAGACGCGGCGCAACTCGGCCAGCCGCCGCAGGTCGGCGCGGGCGGGCAGGCTCGGCCCGACGCTGTCGCGCGGCGTGAGGAACTCGGCGGCGAAGGAGTCGGCCTCGC
Source organism: Microbispora sp. H10885 (assembly GCF_014161415.1). NCBI lineage: Bacteria > Bacillati > Actinomycetota > Actinomycetes > Streptosporangiales > Streptosporangiaceae > Microbispora > Microbispora sp. H10885. The sequence goes on from NZ_JABBWY010000011.1 coordinate 87,418, forward strand.
GTTCCTGCTGGCTGTCCCCGGCCGCCGCGTCGCCGTGCAGGACCAGGTGGCCCAGCTCGTGGGCGGCGGTGAAGCGGTGCCGGTAGACGTCGTCGAAGCGGTTGGGCGTCAGGACGACGATGGGCCGGGGCAGGCTGGAGGTGGAGAAGGCGTCGACCGTGACCGCGTCCTCGTCGGCCCGGGGGAAGACGACGACGATCCCCCGCGACTCCATGTGCCGCACCAGGTGACTGACCGGCCCGGCGCCGAGGCCCCAGTGGGCCCGCAGCGCGCGGGCCGCGCCCACCGGATCGCGGGGCAGGGCGGTGCCGGAGTCGACCTCGCCCCCGGCGAAGCCCGGCAGGTCGACGAAGGGGAGCCGCACCCGCTTCTCCAGCGCGTACGTCAGCTCCCAGACCTGCTCGACGAAGGCGACGGCCTTGGCCCGCTGGTAGGCCCGGGTGGAGCGCAGGCTGCGGAAGTGCGCCATCGAGCCGTCGAGCTTGCCGTGCGGGCGGCCCGGCAGGAAGAACGCCGAGGGGACCGCGAGCACCTCGGCGAGGAGCGGCACCAGGTCGGGCCGCGGCCGGGTGACCCCGGCCTCGTACTGGCCGACCGCGGCGGGCGACACGCCGACGCGCTCGGCGACCTCTTTCTTGGTCAGCGCGGCGAGCCGTCTGGCCTGCGTGAGCCGGGTCCCGTCGAAGGCGTCCGCCACCGCCTGCGGGCTGGGTTCGCGGGAGGGCGCGTCATCGCCCGGCTCCCCGCCCGGCCGCGCGTCCGGTCCCTCGACCGGCCCCTCGGCCATCCTTCGGGCCTGCCCCTCGACCGGACTTCCGACCAGCCGGAGTGGCCTATCGTCCTTCATCGGCGACGTCCGGCGCCTCGCTGACCGGCGGCAGGGCCGCCGCGCGCTCGTACGGCGACCGGGGGTTCATCTCGGGAGCGGGCATCGTGCCCCCGGAGAAGACGGACGCCTCGATCGGCAGGGTCTCGATCGGCAGGGCCTGTGTGGGCAGGGTTCCCGTGAGGGCGGCTCCGGCGAGCGGGATCGCCTCGTAGTGGTGCCAGCGCAGGTTGCCGGTGCGGTCGAGCAGCTCGGCCTCGCCCCACCACGCGTCGAGCAGTCCGGCCCCGGCGTTGCACGCGTACGCGATGAGCACCAGGCGGGTGCCCTCGGGCAGCTGCGTCAGAGCCCGGGCGGCCGGGGTGACCGGCTCGGGCATGCCGGTCTCGGCGCCGCCCAGTGTCAGCTGCTCGGTCCAGGGCCGCGGGCCGAACCGGGTGAACAACGCCTGGACCAGTCCGGACGGCCTGCCGTCGCCGATCCGGGCGTTGACGACGCTGACCGACCGGTCCTTCGCGTAGCGGAAGGGGAAGAGCAGGTTGCCGCCGAGGACGACGAGCTCGTGCTGGGAGCCCTGCGGCTTGACGATATCGACGTCCGCCATGTCCGCGAACGCGCGGGCGAGCGCCTCGAACTTGCGCGACATCAGCGTGAAGCCGAACGGATGCAGATGCCGGGTCCGCGCCGTCTGCTGGGCGTCCCGGGCGTTCTCCAGGGCGACCGCCAGCGCCTCGGCCACGCCGCGGCGGATCTGCTCGGCGCGCGGGCCGAACGTCTCCAGGGCCCAGGTCGACAGCATCGGCCACCTCCGGTGAGCTTCGGCCGGCGACCACCGCACGCCGGGGCCGCTTTATTTTCCAACATCATAGACCCACGCACGCTTCACGCGTCACAACCAACGCACCTCTCCTGACTTATCGTGAGATATGGGAGAGATCCTGGTCGGCACGGCGTCGTGGACGGACAAGACGCTGCTGGAGTCCGGGTGGTACCCGCCCGGCGTCACCACACCCGAGGAGCGCCTGCGCCACTACGCGGGCGAGTTCCCGCTGGTGGAGGTCGACTCGACCTACTACGCGCCGCCCGCCGAGGCCACCGTACGGCTGTGGGCCGAGCGCACGCCCCCGGGGTTCGTCTTCGACGTCAAGGCGTTCTCCCTGCTCACGCGGCATCCGACCCGGCCGGGCGCGCTGCCGAAGGACCTGCGGCCGAGCGGCACGGGCAAGAACCTGTACGCCCGCGACCTCGATCCCCGGATCGTCGAGCAGGTCTGGGAACGGTTCCGCGCCGCCCTGCTGCCGCTGCTGGAGGCGGGCAAGCTCGGGGCGGTGCTCTTCCAGTTCCCCCGGTGGTTCCCGATCGGCCGGGCGAACAAGCACTACATCCTGGAGTGCAAGCGGCGCTGCGAACCGCTGCGGATCTCCGTGGAGTTCCGCAACCACACCTGGATGAGCGAGGAGAACCGGGCCGAGACCCTCGACTTCCTCCGGTCGTACGGGCTGCCGTACGTGTGCGTGGACATGCCGCAGGGCTACCCGGACTCGGTCCCGCCGGTCGTCGCGGCCACCTCCGACCTGGAGGTCGTGCGCTTCCACGGGCACAGCGACAGGTGGACCAGCCACGACGTCCACGAGCGCTTCGGCTACCACTACTCGCTGGAGGAGTTGCGGCGGTGGGCGCCGAGGCTGTGCGACCTGGGCGCGGAGGCGACCACCACGCACGTGCTCATGAACAACTGCTACCGCGACTACGCGCAGACCAACGCCCGCCAACTCGCCGCCGTGCTGGCGGGCCTGCCGGACTGCGAGGTCCGCCCCCGTCCGGCTCACCCGTGACCTGCGGGGCCCGTCGCGGCACAGGCACATCCCCTGCCGTCCGTACGCCGGGGCGTGATTTCGCTGCCGGGTCACCTCCGGATATGACAGGATCCGGCCTGTTCCATCGACATATCGACGGCATCGCGAGGGAGCGGGACGAATGCGGGAACGGCCGGAACGGACCACCTGCGACCGCCGGTCGTGACGGGTCCCGCCGGGCCGCGACGCCCCCTCGACCCCGGTGATCCCGAGCGGATCGGCGACCACCGCCTCGTCGGCGTGCTCGGCGAGGGCGGCCAGGGCGCGGTCTACCTCGCGCGGGACGCCTCGGGCGGCCAGGTCGCGATCAAGCTGCTGCACGCCAGGGAGGCCGCGGACGCCACGAGCCGCCGCCGCTTCCTCCGGGAGGCGGAGACGGCGCGCGGGCTGGCCCTCTTCTGCACGGCCCGCGTGCTCGACGCCGGGTCCCACCACGGGCGGCCGTACATCGTCACCGAGTACATTCCCGGGCCCTCGCTGGCGACGGCGGTCGCCGAGGACGGCCCGCGTACGGGCAGCGGGCTGCACCGGCTCGCCGTCGCCACGCTGACGTCCCTCGCCGCGATCCACCGGGCCGGGATCGTGCACCGCGACTTCAAGCCCGGCAACGTGATCCTCGGCCCGGAGGGGCCGGTGGTCATCGACTTCGGCATCGCGAGCGCCGCCGACCACACCGTCACCGGCGGCGGCATGGCGGGCACGCCCGCCTTCATCGCCCCCGAGCAGCTCGCCGGGCAGCGGCCCGGTCCCGCCTCCGACGTCTTCAGCTGGGCCGTGACGATCGCGTACGCCGCGACCGGGCGCCTGCCCTTCGCCGGGCCGACCGTCCCGGCCATCCTGATGGCCATCTCGGCCCGCGAGCCCGACCTGTCCGGCGTGCCCGCCGACCTCCGGCCGCTGCTGGAGGCGTGCCTGGCGAAGGATCCCGCCGCCCGGCCCGCCGCCTCCGCCCTGCTGCGCGCACTCACCGGCGACGACGCCCCCACGGTGGCCACAGCACCCGCCGCCACGTCACCTTCCACCACGGCACCGTTCACCACAGCACCGGGCGACCCGGCCCGTACGGTCGTCTCCGGCGGCGCCGGGATCCCGGCGGGCGCGGACACCGGGAACCCGCCGTCGCGGCGGCGGTGGCTCCTCGGCCTCGCGGCGGGGGTGACGGCCGTGCTCGTCGCGGGCGGGATCCTCCTGTACGCGTCCCGCGGCGGCGAGGCGGGTCCCCGGGGCGGGAGCCTGCTCTACGGCGACGACTTCGGCGATCGGGGCAACTGGGACGGCTACACCTTCGACCCCGACGCGGCCGGCGACCAGCGCACGACGCGCGGCTACGAGATCGAGCGCGGCGTCTACACGGTCCGCGCCGACAGCACCGATCCCCACAACGTCGCGCTGTCGCCCGTGCCCGCCAAGACCGACGCGGCGGCCGGACGCGACGTGCTGGTCGGCGTGACGGCCGAACCGCGGGAGGACTCCGGGCAGGGCGGCCTCGGGCTCGTGTGCCGATGGGACGAGGACGTTCCCAGCGGCTACGCGTTCCTGCTCGGCCTCGACGGCACCGCCCGCGTCGTGCGGCGGTCCGAGGGCACGAGCCTCGACGTCGTGCCGCCGGTGAAGGCGGCCCCGCCGAGCGCCGGGCGCGCGGTGCGCCTCCAGGCCTCCTGCCGGGGCTCCCACCTGACGTTTTGGATCGACGGCACCCGCGTTCTCGACGCCGAGGACGCCCATCCGCTGCCGCCGGGCCCGCACAGCCAGGCGGGGGTCCTCGCTCGCGTCCCCGAGGCCGGAGGCGGCGTGGTCACCGTCTCGTTCGACGACTTCAGCGTGAGCAAGGCGGGATAAAGTCACCTGAATGGCGGCGAATCCCTCCCGGCTGGCCTGGCTGGACGCGCTGCGCGGGGTCGCCGCGCTGGGCGTGGCCCTGCACCACGGTGCCTGGACCTTCGTCCCGGAGTTCTGGGCGGGAGTGGACGGGAAGGTCGACGTCGGCACCTGGGGCGTCTTCGCTTTCTTCCTGGTCAGCGGATACATCATCCCGGCATCCCTGGAACGGCGCGGTGACCTGCGGGCCTTCTGGACCGGCCGGGCCTTCCGGCTGCTGCCCCTGCTGCTCGCCGCGCTCGCCCTCGCGCTGCTCCTCGCGTACGCCGGCGCGTTCGTGCCGTCGCCCGGCCTGGACCGGCGTCCGCTCGCGCTCGTCGCCCTCGGCAACCTCACGATGCTGCAGGAACTGCTCGGCCTGCCCGCCGTGATCGGCGTGATGTGGACGCTCTCCTACGAGATGGCGTTCTACCTGATGGTCGCCGGGCTGTTCGCCGTTCGGCAGGCGCACCGGCCGGCGCCGATCGCCGTCGTCCTGGCGCTCGCGGCGGTGCCCCTCGGCCTGCTGCTGCCGCGCGCGACGATCAACGGCCGCGCGGGCGCCGCCGCTCTGGTCCTCGCCGTCGCCGTCGTGCTCGCCGTCGTGGCGTCCGCGGGCCCGTACGGCGTCGTCCGCAGGGCCGCGGCGGTGATCGGGGGCCTCCTCGGTCTGGCGCTGGTCGTGCTGGGCAGCCGGGGCGGCGCCGGCCAGGGGCTGGTCATCGCGGCGATGATGTTCGCCGGGACGGCGGTGTACCGGGCCGAGCGCGGGGCGATCCGGTGGCGCACGGCCGCGGCGGTCCTGTCGGCCGTCCTGGCCTGCGCGGTGATCGCCGAGGACGACCCCACGCACACGGTGGCGATCGTGCTCGCGGCGGCCTGTTTCCTGGCCGCCTTCGCGCTGCGGGGCCGGGCGTTCCCCCGGTGGCTCACCCACCTCGGGGTGATCAGCTTCTCCCTCTACCTGCTGCACCCGCTGCTGCTGCGGATCGCGCCGAACCTGCCGCTGTTCTTCCTCGCCACGGTGGCGCTCGGCCACGTGACGTACCGCCTCGTGGAGGCCCCGGGCCAGCGCCTCGGCAGACGCCTGTCCGGCCGGAGCGGCGCCCGCGACGGCGCGCGGGGGCCTACGGTCGGGGGATGGGCAAGATCCTGATCGGTACGGCCTCCTGGACGGACAAGTCGCTGCTCGCGTCCGGCTGGTATCCCCCCGAGGCGTCCACCCCCGAGACCCGGCTCGGTTACTACGCCGGCCGGTTCCCCCTGGTCGAGGTGGACGCCACCTACTACAACCCGCCGGCCCGGCGTACGGCCGAGCTGTGGCGGGACCGCACGCCGAAGGACTTCACCTTCAACGTCAAGGCGTTCTCGCTGCTCACCGGGCATCCGACCCGGCCCTCGGCGCTGTACAAGGACCTGCGGGCCGCGCTGGGGGAGCCCAAGGGCACGCTCTACGCGCGTGACCTTCCCACCGAGGTCGTCGAGGAGGTGTGGCGGCGCTTCCTCTCCGCGCTGGAGCCGTTGCACGAGGCGGGAAAGCTGGGCGCGGTGCTGTTCCAGTTCCCCCAGTGGTTCCCGCCCGGCAGCGCCAACCGCCGCTACATCCTCGAATGCCGGGACCGCTGCCTGCCGATGCGGGTGTGCGTCGAGTTCCGCAACAGGGCCTGGATGGACCCCGCCGCCCAGGACGAGACCCTCGGCTTCCTGGCGGACAACGACCTGCCGTACGTCGGGGTGGACATGCCGCAGGGGCATCCGTCGTCGATCCCGCCCGTGCTCGCGGCTACCTCCGACCTCGCCGTCGTCCGCCTGCACGGTCACTCGGACAAGTGGACGAGCCGCGTCATCGAGGAGCGGTTCGGCTACCTCTACTCGGAGGAGGAACTCCGGAGCTGGGCGGACCGGATCGCGGGTCTGGCCGGCCAGGCGGTGACCACGCACGTGCTGCACAACAACTGCTGCGCCGACAACGCCCAGCGCAACGCCGAGCGGCTGACCGAACTGCTGGGGCGGCGAGGCGCCGACGTCGTCACCCCGGGCGAGAACCGCCGGCCGTGACCGCGTACGCGGTGTCCCGGGAGGGCTCGTGCCGGGATGCGGGTCGCGCACGGCCAGGGGGTCGCGCACCCGCCGGCGGTTAATCCGTTGCCCGCGCCCAAACGCCGCTGACAGGCTTCCGGGCATGCTTCAGACGTACTCCGCCCATGACGGAACGACCTTGGCCTGTCACGTGTCCGGAGCGGGCGACCCCGTGATCTGCCTGCCCGGCGGCCCGATGCAGAGCGCGGACTACCTCGGCGACCTCGGTGGCCTGCCGGCGCACCGGCGGCTGCTCATGCTCGATCCCCGGGGCGCCGGCCGGTCCGCGACACCCGAGGACGTGTCCTCCTACCGCTGCGACAGGCTCGTCGGCGACGTCGAGGCGCTGCGCGAACATCTCGGCCTCGACCGGATCGACCTGCTCGCGCACTGCGCCGGCGCGAACCTCGCGACGCTGTACGCCGCCCGGCACCCCGGCCGGGTACGCCGGCTCGCCCTGATCACTCCGAGCACCAGGGCGGTCGGCATCGAGGTCACGGCGGAGTCGCGCCTCGCGACCGCCCGGCTGCGCCGGGACGAGCCGTGGTTCGATGCCGCGTTCGCGGCTCTCGAGTCGATCGTCGCCGGTGACGCCGCCGACGACGACTGGAAGCGCATCGACCCCTTCTTCTACGGACGCTGGGACGCCGCCGCCCGGGACCATCAGGCGGCCCAGGAGGGCGGGCGGAACGAGGAGGCCGCGGCGGCCTTCGGCGCCCCGGGCGCGTTCGACCCACCGGCCACCCGCGCCGCGCTGGGCGCGTTCACCGCGCCGGTGCTGCTGCTCGCCGGAGAGGTCGACCTGAACACGCCGCCGGACGTCGTCGCCGAGTTCGCGGCGCTGTTCCCGCACGCCGAGTTCGTCGTGCAGCCGGGAGCGGGACACTTCCCCTGGCTCGACGACGCCCACCGGTTCACGACGACGACGGCGGAGTTCCTCGCTCGGCCCTGACACTTCGCTCCGGTTCGGAGAGTCAGGCCCGATCTCGATTCCGCCAGTGGCGGCCGGCCGTGCTCGCGACCCTGTATCACGATCGACTGCAACCCGGCGGTTGCGAAAGGTCCGATAACCGGTCATCATTGTTATGACCTTTTTGACTCACGGCTCTTCTAAGCCCATGAATGGTCGGAGGACTGAAACTTTCAGCGTGGATGTGAACCGCCGGTCCTCACCGCGGTTCATCGTTCCACTTCAAAAGGGTCGGCGGCCGCGCGGAGGGCGCGGCCGGGTTCCGCCTGATTGACTGATGCCCCGCGCCGGGATTGGCTCAGCAGCACACCACCACCATGAACGGAGCCGCATCCGTGATCGGCCGCAAAATGTTAACGCTAACAGCAAATCGGATATGGACTGACTCCCAACAGGTGGGTTGATCGTCCGCGGCGATGACGCCGCGGAGAACGCACATCTCGGAGAATGGGAAACATCTGTGCGAAACGTCAGCTCATTACGTCGGCGCCTGAAACTCTCAGCCGCGGCCGTCGCCGCCCTTCTGGTGGCCGGCGCCGGTATGGCGGGGACCCACGCGGCCTCGGCAGCCGCGGCCGGATGTCAGGTCACCTACACGGTGGCCAGCGAATGGCCGGGCGGCTTCAACGCAAGTGTTAACGTTAACAATCTCGGCGACCCGATCGACGGATGGAGGCTGACCTGGGCGTTCCCCGCCGGGCAGACCATCACCCAGCTGTGGAACGGCAGCTACACCCAGTCGGGCTCCCAGGTCACGGTCACCAACGTCTCGTACAACGGCGCCATCCCCAGCGGCGGGAGCACCGAGTTCGGGTTCAACGGAAGCTTCAGCGGCTCGAACCCGAAGCCGGCGAGCTTCGCCCTCAACGGCGTGACCTGCACCGGCGGCGTCACCTCCCCGTCCCCCGGCGGCTCGCCCTCGGCGTCCCCTTCGGCGTCTCCTTCGCGGACGCCCTCGTCCACCCCCTCGCCGCCGCCGGGTGGCACGCGGCCGTGTGACATCTACGCCGCCGGCGGCACGCCCTGCGTCGCGGCGCACAGCACGACCCGCGCCCTGTACGGCAGTTACAACGGCCCGCTCTACCAGGTGCGCCGCTCCTCGGACAACACCACCCGGGACATCGGCGTGCTGAGCGCGGGCGGCGCCGCGAACGCCGCCGCGCAGGACTCGTTCTGCGCGAACACGACCTGCCTCATCACGATCATCTACGACCAGTCCGGGCGCAACAACCGCCTCACCCAGGCGCCTCCCGGCGGCTTCTCGGGCCCGGCTCCCGGCGGGTACGACAACCTCGCCACCGCGACCAAGGCGCCGACCACGGTCTACGGCAGCAAGGCGTACGGCGTCTACGTGGATCCCGGTGTGGGTTACCGCAACAACAACACCAACGGCGTGGCCAAGGGCGACCAGCCGGAGGGCATGTACGCCATCTTCGACGGCACCCACTACAACGGCGGCTGCTGCTTCGACTACGGCAACGCCGAGACCAACAGCCGTGACAACGGCAACGGCACCATGGAGGCCATCTACTTCGGCAACATCAAGGTCTGGGGCTACGGCGCCGGCAACGGCCCGTGGATCATGGCCGACCTTGAGAACGGCCTGTTCTCCGGCGTCAACCAGAAGTACAACGCGGGCGACCCCACCATCAGCCACCGCTACCTGACCGCAATCATCAAGGGCGAGCCGAACCACTGGGCCATCCGCGGCGGCAACGCGCAGTCGGGCGGCCTGGGCACCTTCTACGACGGCAAGCGTCCCAACGTCTCGGGCTACAACCCGATGAAGAAGGAAGGGGCCATCATCCTCGGCATCGGGGGTGACAACAGCCACGGCGCCGCCGGCACCTTCTACGAGGGCGTGATGACCTCCGGATACCCGACGAACGCCACCGAGGACGCGGTGCAGGCGAACATCGTCGCCGCCGGATACCGGTAAGGCCGGATACCGGTAAGTCAGGCAAAGGCAGACCGGCCACAGCGGATCCGGAAGCCGGAAGACCGAGCCGCCCCTTGCACCACCGGGGGCGGCTCTCCGCTGTTCCGGCGTACGGTTCGGGGTGCTCGGGAACCGGCCGGCATGGCCCGATGCCGGGCAGACGTCGGGCCACACCGGGCGTGGCCGGATCCGGGATCAGCTGAGCAGAGCTCAGGACCATGTGACGGCCGAGGCTGATCTCGTGTCGTCCGCGCACGCCTCCGGCCGCCGTAAGGAAAGGTCGCAGCTGATAACTCCCTTAATGAATATTTCGGTCATCTGCGTGAGGTTTACCCCTCGGTCCTATTCGCCGGGCGGCGAAAAATCGTTCGCTCCTCCCGTACGGGCTGCGGGAGCATGGCCAGGGCGATATCGGCATTCGGGAGGGCTGATGGCTGTGCTCGGGACGGTGGACGAGGCCGAAAATGATAAATCCGCGCGGAGATCGGCGCTTTTGCTGGCATTGCGGTACTACTGCGGCGAGCTGAAGCGGCAGTGGCCGATCGCGGCTCCCGCGCTGGTGCTGCCGGCGATCGGGAACATCTGCCTGTTCTATCTGGCGCCGCTGGCGGTGGCGGGCCTTGTGGGGCACCTCTCCGGCGGCCGGGACGGCTCCTTCGACGCGCTGCTGCCCTACGTGCTCGGCTTCGCCGCGTTGCTTCTGACGGGTGAGGCGTTCTGGCGGGCGGGGATGCACTTCCTGAACCGCGCCGACGGCCGGGGCATCGAGCGGCTCGGCGTGCTGGGCATGGACGAGCTGCTGGCCAAGGACGTCGCGTTCTTCCACGACAACTTCGCCGGTTCGCTGACCAAGAGGGTGCTCGGATTCTCCTCCAGGTTCGAGGAGTTCATGGACACCCTCACGTTCTCGATCATGGCGAAGGTGGTGCCCCTGGCCTTCGCCTCGGTGGTGCTGTGGCGGTACGACCCGCTGCTGGTGCTCGTCCTCGTGGGTCTCATCGTCGTCACCGGTGTTCTCGTCGCTCCGCTCATCCGCCACCGGCAGGCCCTGGTCGACGCGCGTGAGGCGGCCAAGGTGCTGGTGTCGGGTCACGTCGCCGACGTGCTGGCCAACATGGAGACGGTCCGCGCGTTCGCCGCCGAGACACGCGAGGCCGTCGAGCACAGGGCCAGGATCGCCGAGCAGCGCCGGCTGTCCATCCGGTCCTGGGACTACAACAACCTCAGGGTGGACATGGTCGTCGCCCCGTTGTCGGTGCTCACCAGTGCCGCGGGCCTGCTCCTCGCCGCGGCGCTCCGCGGCGGCCTCGGTGTGGAGGCCATCGTCGTGACGTTCACCTACTACACGAACGCGATCAACATCATGTTCGAGTTCAACCAGGTGTACCGGCGTATGGAGAGCACGCTCACCGAGGCCGCCCAGTTCACCGAGCTGCTCCTCACGCCGCCGACCGTGGTGGACCCGGCCGACCCGCAGCCCCTGCGCCCGGCCGACGCGAGCGTCCGCTTCGAGCGGGTGAGATTCGGGTACGCCGGCGGCGCGCCGCTGTTCGACGGCCTGAACCTGGACATCCCCGGCGGCACCAAGATCGGGCTGGTCGGGCGGTCCGGTGGCGGCAAGAGCACCCTCACCCGGTTGCTGCTGCGTCTCATGGACGTGGACGGAGGCAGGATCCTGATCGGCGGTCAGGACATCGCCCGGCTGCGGCAGGCCGACCTGCGGGGCCTCATCGCCTACGTTCCGCAGGAACCCGCCATGTTCCACCGGTCCGTACGGGAGAACCTCGCGTTCGCCCGGCCGGGCGCGACCGACGCCGAGATCCTCCGGGCCGCGCGGGCGGCCCACGTCACGGAGTTCGTCGAGTCTCTGCCGCACGGCTTCGACACCCTGATCGGCGAGCGCGGCGTCAAGCTCTCCGGCGGCCAGCGGCAGCGCATCGCGCTCGCGCGCGCCATTCTGCGCGACGCCCCCGTCCTGCTGCTGGACGAGGCGACCAGTGCCCTGGACTCCGAGAGCGAGATCCTCATCCAGGAGGCCCTGTGGCGCCTGATGCAGGACCGTACGGCACTCGTGGTGGCGCACCGGCTCAGCACCGTCGTCCGCATGGACCGCCTGGTCGTGCTCGACCGGGGACGCGTCGTCGAGCAGGGCACCCACGGCGAGCTGCTCCAGGCCCAGGGGTCCTACGCCCGGCTCTGGCACCACCAGTCCGGGGGCTTCCTCGTCGAGGACGACGCCCCCGACGCGCTCCACCTGTGACACGCCGGCTTCACGCGGGCGGCCCGCGGGTGGTCCCGACCGGTTCAGCGCGTCGCGGCGGGCCGGAGCCCGGCCTCCCGGGGGGTTCCCTGGCGCAGGGAGCGTTCGGTCAGGCCGCCGAACAGGAGGCCGATGGCTCCCCACAGGACGAACTGGATGCCGAACGACGCCACTCTGAACCACCACAGCGTGTCGGCGGAGAAGTCGTCGGGAACCTCGTCGATCGGGGGCATCACGGCGTACGCGACACCGACGAGGACGGCGTAGACGACGATGCCCGACAGAGCGGCGTTCCAGGTGCCCAGGCGGGACGACAGGGAACGGCCCGCGTACGCGGCGACCGCCGCCGCCAGGAGGGCGACGAGGATCATCGCGAAGTACAGCGTGGTCCGGCGGCCGATCGAATCGGGGTTGCCGACGGCCGGGGGATTGGCCGGGTACTTCAGGATGGGGGTCACGTACACGACGACGAAGCCGGCGGCGGCGACGGTGAGCGCCGTGGCGCGGGCGCCGAGAGCGCCGAGGCGGCCGTGGGCGAAGGCGTACGCGATGGAGTAGAAGCCGCCGAGGGCGGCGCCGTAGACGAGCAGGGCGGTCAGCAGGCCGGCGGTCTCCTGGACGGTCCGGCTGACGAGTTCCGGTTCGGCGGCCTCTCCGCCGGCCGCCGCCCTCGCCTCCTCGATGGAGATGGCGGCGGCGACCTGGGGTTCTCCGGCGAACCAGGCGACGACGTACGCGAGCAGCGCGGCGGCGAGGCCGACGAGCATGCCGCGCACCAGCAGGGAGCGCATGGTGGGCATCGGGCGGGCCTCAGTGGCAGGGGAAGCCGAGGAGGTGCCGGCCGTCGTGCACGAACTCGTGCACGGTGTGCCCGCTGATGAGGTGGGTGGCGCCCTGCTCCGCGCCGACGAAGTAGAGCAGGATGAGCCCGGCCACGGCGGCGAAGACCGCCCAGGGCAGGATCTCACGCACGGGGATGGTGACCGGCAAGGGCCGGGAGACGGGGACGGCCGGCTGAGCCATGTGATTCTCCTCACGGGGTCGCTCGCCCCGGTGATGGAGGACAACGGGTCAGTGTCCTGACTCCCGGGTCATCGTGTCGCCCGAACCTTCCAGCCGTCGCGGCCGTGGTGACGAGCGGGAGACACTCCCCGGTCACAGTGGCGGGACCGTCCTGGATTCACACCAGGTTCCTGCGCACCGTCGCCTCTGTCTTCTTTTGTCGCCTTGAGCGTGCACCGTCCGCATAAGTACGTCAAGCCGGGGTCCATACTCGTGACCTATGAAGCGAGTCCTGATCATCGGCATCGGCGCCGGGGACCCCGCCCACCTGACCTTCCAGGCCGCCGCGGCCATCGCGGAGACCGACGTGTTCTTCCTGCTCGACAAGGGAGCCGTGAAGGACGGCCTGGTGCGGCTGCGGCGCGAGCTGATCGCGGCCCACGCGCGGGAGCCGTACCGGACGGTCGAGGCGCGCGACCCGGAGCGTGACCGTACGAGCGGCGCGTACGTGGAGGCGGTGGCCGACTGGCGGGCCCGCCGGGCCGATGTCTACGCCCGGCTCATCGCCGAGGAGGTGCCGGAGGACGGCGTCGGCGCGTTCCTCGTCTGGGGCGACCCCGCCCTGTACGACAGCACGATCGCGATCGTCGAGGACGTCCTGGCCAGGGGCGGAGAGCCGTTCGACTATGAAGTGATCCCGGGGATCAGCAGCGTGTCGGCGCTGGCCGCGCGGCACCGCGTCAGCCTGACCAGGGTCGCCAGGCCGCTGCACATCACGACCGGCCGCCGCCTGCCCGCAGACGTCGAGGCCGCCGGCGACATCGTGGTGATGCTCGACGCGGGCTGCGCGTTCGCGGACCTGCCGGAGGCCGCCGACGCCGACGTCTACTGGGGCGCGTACGTCGGGACCGAGGACGAGATCCTCGTCGCCGGGCCGGTGCGCGAGGTCGCCGGCGAGATCCGGCGGCTCAGGGCGGAGGCGCGCGAGGCGCACGGCTGGGTCATGGACACCTACCTGCTCAGGAAGCCCCCCCGATGAGGCCCGTGTCGGTCGTCGGGATCGGCGCGGACGGCTGGGCCGGTCTCACCGACGCGGCGCGCGCCGAACTGGTCGCCGCCGACGTCGTGGTCGGGTCGGCCAGGCAGCTCGCCCTGCTGCCGGCGTCGGTGGCCTGCGAGCGGGCGCCGTACCCGTCGCCGCTGGTCGCGGGGCTGCCGGGGCTGCTCGACGCGCACGCGGGACGCGCGGTCGCGGTGCTCGCCAGCGGCGACCCCATGTTCTTCGGCGTCGGCGCGACGCTCGCCCGGCTGCTCGGGCCGGACCGGCTGCGGGTGCTGCCGCACGTGTCGTCGGCCACCCTGGCCTGCGCGCGGCTCGGCTGGGCCGCCGAGGAGGTCGAGACCGTCAGCCTGGTCGGACGGCCGCTCGCCGCGCTGACCGCGGCGCTCGCGCCGGGCCGTCGCGTCCTCGTCCTCAGCGCGGGCGCGGACACGCCCGCGCTGGTCGCCGCCCTGCTGACCGAGCGGGGATACGGCGCGAGCCGCGTCACCGTGTTCGGCGATCTCGGCGCGGCGACCGAGTCCCGCCGCGACGGCACGGCCGCGGGCTGGCCGGCCGGCGAGACGTCGCCCGCGCTGAACGTCGTGGCGGTGGCCTGCACAGACGTCCCGTCGGCGGTGCCGCTGGGGTGGGTGCCCGGGCTGCCGGACGAGGCGTACGAGTCGGACGGGCAGCTCACCAAGCAGGAGGTGCGGGCGGTCACCCTGGCCAAGCTGGCGCCCCTGCCGGGCGAGCTGCTCTGGGACGTGGGCGCGGGTTCCGGGAGCGTGGCCGTCGAGTGGCTGCGCGCGCATCCGTCGTGCCGGGCCGTCGCCGTCGAGCGCGACCCCGTCCGCGCGGACCGCGTCAGGCACAACGCGGACGCGCTGGGCGTGCCGCGCCTGCGGGTCGTCACCGGAGCCGCCCCGGACGCGCTCGGCGGGCTGCCCGCCCCGGCGGCCGTCTTCGTGGGCGGCGGCGTGACGGGGGCCGGTGTGGTCGAGACCTGCTGGGACGCCCTCGCCCCGGGCGGCAGGCTGGTGGCGAACGCCGTCACCGTGGAGTCGGAGGCGGTTCTCGCCCAGTGGCACGCCCGGCTCGGCGGGGACCTCGTGCGGTTGTCGGTGCAGCGCGCCTCGCCGGTGGGCGGCTTCACCGGGTGGCGTCCCCTGATGCCGGTGACCATCTGGACGGCGCGGAAGGAGCGCGAGCAGTGACGGTTCGATTCATCGGTGCGGGGCCCGGCGCGGCCGACCTCATCACGGTGCGTGGGCTGCGGGCCCTTCAGGCGGCCCCGGTCTGCCTGTACGCCGGGTCGCTCGTGCCGCGCGACCTGCTCGCCGACTGCCCGCCGGACGCGCGGCTCGTGGACACCGCGAACCTCACCCTCGACGAGATCGTCGCCGAGATGACGGCGGCGCACGAGGCGGGGCTCGACGTGGCGCGGCTGCACTCCGGCGACCCGTCGGTCTTCAGCGCGGTCGCCGAGCAGATGCGCAGGCTCGACGCCCACGGCGTGCCGTACGAGGTGATCCCGGGGGTGCCCGCCTTCGCGGCCGCCGCCGCGGCCCTGGGGCGGGAACTGACGGTTCCGGGGGTGAGCCAGACGATCATCCTGACCAGGACGTCGGCGCGGGCCACCCCGATGCCGCCCGGCGAGGAACTCGCGACGCTGTCGGCGAGCCGCGCCACGATGGTGCTGCACCTGGCCGTGCAGCGGATCGCCGCCGTCGTGGCCGACCTGCTGCCCGCGTACGGCGCGGACTGCCCGGTGGCGGTGGTCGCCCGGGCCAGCCGGGACGACGAGGAGATCATCAGGGGCACCCTGGGCGACATCGCCGATCGGGTGGTCGCGGCGGGGATCAGGCGGACCGCCGTGATCGTGGTGGGGCGGGCGCTGACGGCGCACGAGTTCCCCGACAGCCACCTCTACTCGGCCGCGCGGGACCGCGCGTGCTCGTCCTGATCCTCGGCGGCACGGCCGAGGCACGAGCGCTGGCCGCCGAGCTGGCGCCGCTGCCGGGCCTGCGGGTGGTGTCGTCGCTGGCCGGCCGGGTCGCCGATCCCCGGCTGCCGGTGGGCGAGGTCAGGTCGGGCGGCTTCGGCGGCCCGGACGGGCTCGCCCGGTGGATCGCCGAGCACGGTCCGCGGGTCGTGGTGGACGCCACGCATCCCTTCGCCCAGCGGATGAGCGAGTCGGCGGCGCACGCGTGCGCGGCGACCGGGACGCCGCTGCTCGGCTTGCGGCGTCCCGGCTGGTCGGAGGGCCCGGAGGACGTCTGGCTGCGGGTGCCGTCGCTCCGGGCGGCGGCGGACGCGCTGCCCGGTCTCGGGAGCCGCGTGTTCCTGACGACGGGCCGCCGCAGCCTGCCGGTGTTCGCGCCGCTGACCGGGCTGTGGTTCCTGGCGAGGTCGGTCGACCCGCCGGAGCCGCCGGTGCCCGCCAACGTCCACGTGATCCTCGCCCGGGGGCCGTACACGGTGGCGGGAGAGCGCGCCCTGATCGGCGAGCACCGGCTCGACGTGCTGGTCACCAAGGACAGCGGCGGGGAGCAGACCCGCGCCAAGCTGGTCGCGGCGCGCGAGGCGGGGCTGCCGGTCGTCATGGTGGACCGGCCCGCGACGCCCGGCGGCGTCACCCGGGTGACGGACGTCGCCGACGCCGTCACCTGGGTACGCGATCACGCGGGATAGCGGCGCGGGGTGAAGACGACCGCCCCGTCCCCGCGCTCGACGACGCGGGTGGTGGACGAGCCGACGATCAGCAGGCAGCGCATGTCGATCGCGGCCGGGTCGAGCTCGCCCAGAGTGGTGATCACGACCGACTCCCGCTCGCCGCCGACGTCGCGGCCCACCACCACGGGCGTGCCCGGATCGCGGTGTTCGAGCAGCAGGTCGCGGGCCGCGGCGACCTGCCAGGTGCGGGTCTTCGACGCCGGGTTGTAGATCGCGAGGACGAGGTCGGCGCGGGCGGCGGCGGAGATCCGCCCGGCGACCACCTCCCACGGCTTGAGCTGGTCCGACAGCGACAGCACGCAGTAGTCGTGGCCGAGCGGCGCGCCCGCCCGGCCGGCCACGGCCTGCGCGGCGGTCAGACCGGGCACCACCCGCACCGGGACGTCCGCGTAACGCGGGTCGGCGGCGGCCTCCAGCACCGCGCTGGCCATCGCGAACACGCCCGGGTCGCCCGACGACACGACCGCGACCCGCGCCCCGGCGAGGGCCAGGTCGAGCGCGTGACGGGCGCGCTCGGCCTCGACGCGGTTGTCGGTACGGTGCCGGGTCTGGCGGGGGTTGGGCGCGACCCGGTCGACGTAGGGGCCATACCCGACCAGGTCCGTGGCCTCGGCGAGGACCTCCTGGGCCTCCGGGGTCAGCCAGGGCCGCCCGGCGGGGCCGAGGCCGACGACCGCGACCTCGCCTGCACCGGTGCGTCCGGCGGGCTCCGGCACGAACGTGAGCTGCGCCGGGCTGGGGATCAGCGCCAGCGAGAAGTACGGCACCTGCCCCGGGTCGACGTCCTTGAGCGGGGCCACACGCTGGGCGTCGGTGGTGGCGCGTTCGACGTACCAGGCCTCGTCGAGGCGGCCCGCCTCGGCCAGCGCGTCGCGCACCTTCTCGAACGTGCGGCCCAGCTTGAGCACCGCCGCCGAGTCCGTGCCGCGCAGCTTCTCGGCCAGCACGGCGGCGGGCAGCGTCCCGGGCAGGACCGTCAGCGTCTCGTCGCGTTCGACCAGCGGGCGGCCCAGCACGGCGGACGCCCCCGCGATCGAGGTGACCCCGGGGACGACCTCGGCCGGGTAGCGGTGCGCGAGCCGCTTGTGCATGTGCATGTACGACCCGTAGAAGAGGGGGTCTCCCTCGCACAGCACGACGACGTCGCGCCCGGCGTCCAGGTGCGCGGCGAGGCGGTCGGCGCAGCCGGCGTAGAAGTCGTCGAGCGCGCCCTGGTAGCCGCCGGGGTGGTCGGTCGTCTCCGTCGTCAGCGGATACTGCAGGAGCTCCTCGATCTGCCCGTCGCGCATGTGGTGGGCCGCGATCGACCGGGCGATGCTGCGGCCGTGCCGCGCCGCGTGGTAGGCGATCACGTCGGCCTCGCCGATCAGGCGGGCGGCCTTCACGGTCATCAGTTCGGGGTCGCCGGGGCCGAGGCCGACGCCGTAGAGCGTTCCTGTCACGTCTCGTCACTCCTGCTCGCAGGCGATGGCGTTGACCGCCGCCGCCGTCATGGCACTGCCGCCCCGGCGGCCGTGGACAACCAGAAACTCCAGGCCGGACGCCGCGAGGGCGCGCTTGGACTCGGCCGCGCCGATGAAGCCGACCGGGACGCCCAGCACGGCGGCGGGCCGTCCCGCGCCTCCGGCGACCAGTTCGAGCAGCCGGAACAGCGCGGTCGGGGCGTTGCCGACGGCCACGACCGCGCCGTCGAGTCGGTCGAGCCACAGGTCGAGCGCGGCGGCGCTGCGGGTGGTGCCGAGCCGCTCCGCGAGGGCGGGCACGCGGGGGTCGCCGAGCGTGCAGACGACCTCGTTGCCGGCGGGCAGGCGCTTCCTGGTGATGCCGGAGGCGACCATCCGCGCGTCGCACAGCACGGGCGCACCCGCCAGCAGCGCGGTGCGCGCCTTCTCGACCACGCCGGGGGAGTAGCCGAGGTCGCCGACGAGGTCGGTCATGCCGCACGCATGGATCATGCGGACCGCGACCCGGGCGACGTCGGCGGGCAGCCCCGACAGGTCGGCCTCGGCCCTGATGGTCGCGAACGACCGCCGGTAGATCTCCGCTCCGTCGCGGACGTAGTCGTGCTCGGGCACGGACACCTCTGTTCGTGGATGGCGGACGGTGGATGGAGCGGGCGGTGGATGCACGGACTGGACGGACTGGACGGACGGTCAACGGCGGACGTCGTAGCCGCCGGTCGTGGCGACCACGTCGGTGACCCGGCCCCTCGGGCGGCCGCAGCGGCGTTCGCAGCCCGCCCAGTGGATCAGGCCGGCGTCGAGCGGTTCGGCACCCGGTGGCTGGAGACCCGGCGGCCCGACAACCGGTGGTTCGGGCACGCCGGACTCCGCCCAGCGCACCGCGTCCGCCTGGACGTCGGCCAGCGCCTTCCCGCAGCCGGGCCGCCCGGTGCAGGCCGACAGTCTGGCGTACGGCGAGGCGGGGTCGATCACCAGCCCCGCCCCGGCGAGCGCCTCGGTCACCGGCCCGACCGCCTCGGGCGCGAGGTCGGGCAGCACGACCGTACGCCACGGCGTCAGCCGCACCTCACCGGCGGCCAGATCGGCGAGCAGGCCGGCCTGGCCGGCGGTCAGCCTGCCGAGGGGGACGATCACGTCGAGCGCCACCCGGCCGTCCACCTGCGCGGACGGGCCGCCCCTGCGCGGAGTGGCGGGCGTCACCGGCACGGGGGGCAGGACAGCGAGCCGACGGGGGAGCCGGCCGGGGAGGCGGGCGGCGATCGTCGCGGGTCCGCCGGGGAGTTCGGCCACCCGCCAGGCGTCCCCGCGCACCTCCTGGAACTCCTCGGCCGCGGCGAGCGCGACGGAGACGGCGTCGTCGGCGGTCACCGACCCGACCGGCTCCCCCGCGAGCAGCAGGGTCAGGCCGCCGCCGGGCTGGGAGACGGGGTGCGCGGCGAGGGTCACGTCCGCCCCGAGCCCGAGGACGTCACCCGTTCCGTCGTCGAGCGCGAACAGGAACCGGCCGGGCAGCTGAGCCAGGGCGGCGCGGCCGCACAGGGCCGCGTCGAGGTCCGCCACCAGGGGCCGCACGTCCAGGAGGGCCGTCGCCGAACGGCCGCTGAGCGGCGAGGCGACGATGTTGCGCACGCGCTCGTGGGTCGCGGACGGCAGCAGTCCGGCGGCGGCCATCCGCGCGGCGAACGCCGGTGGGTCGGCCAGCCCGCGCACCTGCACGTTGGCCCGTGACGTCAGTTCGACGACCCCGGCGCCCAGCTCGCGGGCGCAGGCGGCCAGTTCGCGCAGGGCGCCGGCGGCCAGCCCGCCGCCGGGCACGCGGACGCGGGCCAGCGCCCCGTCCGCCGCCGCGTGCACCTGGAGCGCGCCGGGACACGCGTCCTGGGCGGCGCGCCCAGAAAAGCCACCCATGACCACGAACAGGATGCTAACGCCAGTTTTCTGACACGACCTCCGTCACGTAGGGTCTGCGGTGAGCGATGGCAAGCGGAGGAAGCCGGTGTGAATCCGGCGCGGTCCCGCCACTGTGACCGGGGAGCGAACCCCACCACACGGCCACTGTCGGAAGACGGGAAGGCCGGGGTGAGCGTCGATCCGGGAGCCAGGAGACTCCTGCCGTCGCGCCGCCACGACCCGGGGCGAGGACCCCGAGGGAGGACCTTGCCGTGCGCACAGACGCGTCCGCCGCGCAGCCCGTCGTCGTCCTGTTGTCCACGTCGGACACCGACCTGTTGAGCGCCCGCGCGAGTGGGGCCGCGTACCGGCTGGGCAACCCGGCGCGGCTGACCGTGGACGACCTGCCCGCGCTGGTCGAGGGCGCCGGCCTCGTGGTCGTCCGGCTGCTCGGCGGCCGGCGTGCCTGGGAGGACGGGCTGGACGCGCTCCTCGCGGGGCCGTGCCCGGTGGTCGTCCTCGGCGGCGAGCAGGCCCCGGACGCCGAACTCATGGAGCTGTCCACGGTGAGCGGCGGCGTCTGCGCCGAGGCCCACGCCTACCTCGCGTACGGAGGGCCCGCCAACCTGGCCGAGCTGCACGCGTTCCTGTCGGACACGGTCCTGCTGACCGGGCGCGGCTTCGCGGGCCCGGCGCCCACACCGAGCTGGGGGGTCCTCGAACGCGAGGGCCGCCCCGGCGACGGGCCGGTGATCGGGGTGCTCTACTACCGGGCGCACCACATGGCGGGCAACACGGGCTTCGTCGCCGCCCTCTGCGACGCGATCGAGGACGCGGGCGGCCGGGCGCTGCCGGTCTTCTGCTCCTCGCTGCGCACCGCGGAGCCGGATCTGCTCGACGTGCTGGGCGGCGCGGACGCCCTGGTGGTGACCGTGCTCGCGGCGGGCGGGGCACGGCCCGCGACGGCGTCGGCCGGCGGCGACGACGCGGCCTGGGACGTCGGCGCGCTCGCCGCACTCGACGTGCCGATCCTGCAGGGCCTCTGCCTGACGACGAGCCGCGCCGAGTGGGAGGACAACGACGACGGGCTGTCCCCGCTGGACGCCGCCTCGCAGGTCGCGATCCCCGAGTTCGACGGGCGGATCATCACGGTGCCGTTCTCGTTCAAGGAGATCGACGACGACGGCCTGACCGTCTACGTCGCCGACCCCGAACGCGCGGCGCGGGTCGCGGGCATCGCCGTACGCCACGGGCTGCTGCGCCACGTGCCCCCGGCGGACAAGAGGCTCGTCGTGATGCTGTCGGCGTACCCGACGAAGAACTCCCGGGTCGGCAACGCCGTCGGCCTGGACACCCCGGCCAGCACGGTCAGGCTGCTGGCCCGGCTGGCCGAGGAGGGCTACGACCTCGGCGGCGGCTTCCCGGGCCAGGCCGAGCAGGACGGCGACGCGCTGATCCACGCCCTGATCGCCGCGGGCGGCCAGGACCAGGACTGGCTCACCGAGGAACAGCTCGCCGCCAACCCGGTGCGCATCCCCGCCGCCGCCTACCGCGCCTGGTACGAGACCCTCCCCGCCGGCCTGCGCGCCGACATGGAACGCCACTGGGGCGCGCCGCCCGGCGAGCTGTTCGTCCACGAGGGCGACATCGTGCTCGCCGCGCTGCGGTCGGGCAACGTCGTGGTGATGGTCCAGCCTCCACGCGGCTTCGGGGAGAACCCGATCGCGATCTACCACGACCCTGACCTGCCGCCGAGCCACCACTACCTGGCGGCCTACCGGTGGTTGTCGGCCGAATTCGGCGCGCACGCCATGGTCCACGTCGGCAAGCACGGCAACCTGGAGTGGCTGCCCGGCAAGTCGGCGGGCATGTCGGCCTCCTGCGGCACCGACGCGGCGATCGGCGACCTGCCGCTGGTCTATCCGTTCCTGGTGAACGACCCCGGCGAGGGCACCCAGGCCAAGCGCCGCGCGCACGCCGTGCTCGTGGACCACCTGGTGCCGCCGATGGCGAGGGCCGAGACGTACGGCGACATCGCCCGCCTTGAGCAGCTGCTCGACGAGCACGCGACGATCGCGGCCATGGACCCGGCGAAGCTGCCCGCGATCCGCGCCCAGATCTGGACCCTCATCCAGGCCGCCCGCCTCGACCACGACCTCGGCCTGTCCGAGCGCCCGCACGACGCGGAGTTCGACGAGTTCATCCTGCACGTGGACGGCTGGCTCTGCGAGGTCAAGGACGCGCAGATCCGCGACGGCCTGCACGTCCTCGGCGCGGCCCCGGCCGGTGAGGCCCGGGTGAACCTGGTGCTGGCCATGCTGCGCGCCCGCCAGATGTGGGCGGGCCGCGAGACCCTGCCCGGCCTGCGCGAGGCGCTCGGCCTGACCGAGGACGGCAGCGCCGCGACCGCGTCCGTGGACCGCGTCGAGGCCGAGGCCCGCGCCCTCGTCACCGCCATGGAGCGGCTCGGCTGGGACCCGGCCGCCGTCGCCGACGTCACGGACGACCCGGAGGTCGGGCGGGTGCTGACGTTCGCGGCGACCGAGGTGGTGCCGCGGCTCGCGCGTACCACGGACGAACTCGACCACGTGCTGCACGCGCTCGCCGGGGGCTACGTCCCCGCCGGGCCGTCGGGGTCGCCGCTGCGCGGACTGATCAACGTGCTGCCGACCGGCCGCAACTTCTACTCCGTCGACCCGCGTGCCGTGCCGAGCCGCCTCGCCTGGGAGACCGGGCAGGCCATGGCCGACTCGCTGCTCGCCCGCTACCGCGCGGAGACCGGCGAGTGGCCGCGCTCGGTCGGGCTGTCGGTGTGGGGGACCAGCGCCATGCGCACCGCCGGCGACGACATCGCCGAGGTGCTCGCCCTGCTCGGCGTGCGGCCCGTCTGGGACGAGGCGTCGCGGCGCGTCACCACGCTCGAACCCGTGCCCCTGGACGAGCTGGGCCGCCCGCGCGTGGACGTGACGGTGCGCATCAGCGGGTTCTTCCGGGACGCGTTCCCGCACGTGGTGGCGATGCTCGACGACGCCGTCCGGCTCGTCGCCGGGCTCGGCGAGAGCCCCGAGGACAACTACGTGCGCGCCCACGTGGACGCCGACCGGGCCGCGCACGGCGACGCCAGGCGTGCGACGCTGCGCGTGTTCGGGTCGCGTCCCGGCGCGTACGGCGCGGGCCTGCTGCCGCTCATCGACAGCGGCAACTGGCGTGACGACGCCGACCTCGCCGAGGTGTACGCCGTCTGGGGCGGCTACGCCTACGGCCGCGACCTCGACGGCGCGCCCGCCCGCGAGGACATGGAGAACGCCTACCGCCGCATCGCCGTCGCCGCCAAGAACGTGGACACCCGCGAACACGACATCGCCGACTCCGACGACTACTTCCAGTACCACGGCGGCATGATCGCGACCGTACGCGCGCTGACGGGCCGCGCGCCCGCCGCGTACGTGGGCGACAGCACCCGCCCCGACGCCGTCCGCACCCGGACCCTGTCGGAGGAGACCGCGCGGATCTTCCGCGCCCGGGTCGTCAACCCCAACTGGCTCGCCGCCATGCGCCGCCACGGTTACAAGGGCGCGTTCGAGCTGGCGGCGACCGTGGACTACCTGTTCGGCTACGACGCCACGACCGGCGTCGTCGCCGACTGGATGTACGACACGCTCGCCTCGACGTACGTGCTCGACCCGGTCAACCGCGACTTCATGGCCAAGTCGAACCCGTGGGCGCTGCACGGCATCGCGCAGCGCCTGCTGGAGGCCGCAGAGCGGCGCATGTGGGAGCACCCGGACCCGGAGGTGCTCGCCGGGCTGCGCGACGCCTATCTCGCGATCGAGGGCGACCTTGAGGAGGGCTCGGCGTAGGCGAGCAGCCGGCGGGCGAGTTGCGGGGCGCCCGCCCAGTGCAGGTGCAGGTACGAAGCGGTGAGCCGGGCGTCGCCGGCCCCGTCGGCGCCGCCACGCCACCGGAAGACCGGCTGCCCGCCGCCGGTGACCGTGGTCCGGTGGAACTCGTGGCCCCTGAACCGCTCGCCCTGCCGGGTCAGCAGCGTGTCGCGCACGGCCACCGCGTCGCGGTAGCCCAGCGTCAGCCGGCCGGTCATGTGCGCGACGCCCGGCACCCGGCCGCACATGGGGCGGCCGTCCAGCTCCTCGCACAGGTAGAGCAGCCCCGCGCACTCGGCCGCCACCGCGCCCGGGAACGCGGCGACCTCGGCGCGCAGGGGCTCGTTGGCCGACAGCTCGGCCGCGTACATCTCGGGGAAGCCGCCCCCCACGACCAGCGCGGAGGCGCCTTCGGGCAGGGACTCGTCGCGTACCGGGTCGAACACCGCGACCTGCGCTCCGGCGGCGGTGAGCATCTCGGCGTGCTCGGCGTACCCGAACGTGAACGCGGCGCCGCCCGCGACCGCCACCACCCGCCGCGCCCCGGGCTCCCGGCCGTCCGACGGGTCCCACGGCTCGCCGGTGAGCGGCGCCGCGGTCCCGGCCAGCCGTACGAGACCGTCCAGGTCGCACGAGCCCGCCACGAGCGCGCCGAGCCGGTCCACCGCCGTCACGGCGGCGGGCAGCCGCTCGGCCGCCGGGACCAGCCCGAGATGGCGGGACGGCGTCACCACGTCGTCGTCACGGTGGACCGCCCCCAGCACCGGAACCCCGGTCTCCTCCAGCGCCGCCCGGCACAGCTCCTCGTGCCGCGCCGACCCGAGGCGGTTCAGCACCACGCCCGCCACCCGCACCCGCGAGTCGAACGTCGCGAAGCCGTGGACCAGCGCCGCCACCGACCTGCTCTGCCTGCCCGCGTCCACGACGAGCACCACGGGGGCACCCAGCAGCCGCGCCACGTGCGCGGTCGAGGCGAAGTCGCCGTCGCCGCGCCCGTCGAACAGCCCCATCACGCCCTCGACGACCGCGATGTCGCAGCCCGCGGAGCCGTGCAGGAACAGCGGCGTCACCCGCTCCTCGCCGGTCAGCCACGGGTCGAGGTTGCGCCCGGGCCGCCC
The DNA here is from genome assembly GCF_014161415.1 of Microbispora sp. H10885. Classification (NCBI taxonomy): domain Bacteria; kingdom Bacillati; phylum Actinomycetota; class Actinomycetes; order Streptosporangiales; family Streptosporangiaceae; genus Microbispora; species Microbispora sp. H10885. The sequence goes on from NZ_JABBWY010000011.1 coordinate 112,334, forward strand.
GGAGGCGAGCGTGTGGTAGCCCGGGTCGATGTAGTCGGGCCCCACCTTGAACGGCGCGACGCGCAGTCCGCGCGCCGCGAGCGCCGCCATCAGGCCCGTGGCCACGGTCGTCTTGCCGCTCCCCGAGGCCGGGGCCGCGACCACCAGTCGCGGGACGCCGGTCACCACTCGATGCCCTTCTGGCCCTTCTGCCCGGCGTCCATGGGATGGCGGACCTTGCCCATCTCCGTCACGAGGTCCGCGGCCTCCATCAGCCGGGCGGGCGCGTCGCGTCCGGTGATGACGACGTGCTGGGCCCCCGGGCGTCCGGCCAGCGCCGAGATCACGTCGTCGAGGTCGATCCACCCCCACTTGAGCGGATAGGTGAACTCGTCCAGCACGTAGAACCGGTACGTCTCGGCCGCGAGGTCGCGTTTGATCTGCTCCCAGCCCTCGCGGGCGTCGGCGGCGTGGTCGGCCTCGGTGCCCGGCCGCTGGATCCACGACCAGCCCTCGCCCATCTTGTGCCAGGCGACGGTGCCGCCCTCGCCGCTCGCGCCCAGCACGGTCAGCGCGCGTTCCTCGCCGACCCGCCATTTGGCCGACTTCACGAACTGGAACACCCCGATCGGCCATCCCTGGTTCCAGGCGCGCAACGCCATCCCGAACGCGGCCGTCGACTTCCCCTTGCCCGGCCCCGTGTGCACCATGAGCAGCGGCCTCGTCCGGCGCTGCCGGGTGGTCAGCCCGTCGTCCGGGACGTTCTCCGGCTTCCCCTGCGGCATTTCAGCCCGCCTTCCTTCGCTTCGGCACGAGATCGCCCAGCGACTCCAGCGGGAGCACCCGTGCGCCCAGCCGGAGGGCCAGCGCGCCCGCCAGGCCCAGGCGGACCGGCCCGCTCTCGCAGTCGACGACGACCGAGGTCACCCCCGCGAGCGCGGTGGCCGCGCGGGTCACGTCCCCGCCGGAGGTCGCGCGGCCGTCCGTCACGACGACCAGGAGGGGGCGGCGGTCCGGGTCACGCATCCGCTCCACGCGGAGCACCTCCGCCGCCGTCGCGAGTCCCTCGGCCAGGGGGGTGCGTCCCCCCGTCGGGAGCGAGCGGAGCCGGGCCGCGCCCGCCTCCACCGAGGAGGTCGGGGGGAGCGCCACGGTCGCGCCCCGGCCGCGGAAGACGACCAGGCCCACCTTGTCCCTGCGCTGGTAGGCGTCCAGCAGGAGGCTCAGCACGGCCGTCTTGACAGCCGTCATCCGCCTGCGCGCCCCCATCGAGCCGCTGGCGTCGACGACGAACAGCACGAGGTTGCCTTCGCGGCCCTCGCGGACGGGCTCGCGGAGGTCGTCCCGCCTGAGGACCAGGCCGGGACCGCGTCTGCCCCGGAGGACCTGACGGGGGGCGGCCGCCAGGAGGGTGGCGGGGAGATCGATCGCGCGGGGACCGGCGCCGCCGGGGAGCCGCGCGCCGATCGTGCGGCCATGGCGTCCCCGGCCGCTGGACCTCCGGCCCGCCACGCCCTCGCCCACTCCGGCGACCCTGAGGACGGGTACGCGGAACGGGGTCCCCACCGCCGCCACGTCTTCCGGGGCGGAGCCTTGCGCGTTTTCCGACCGAGGGGTGGGGCTGGCCCCGTCACCGGGAGGGGCGTCGGAGGCGGGACCACCACCACCTTCTCCCGAAATTTCGGGAGATGGGGCGGCGGGGCCGCCGGACCGTGAACCATCAGACTGCGAACCATCAGACTGCGAACCATCGGACTGTGAACCATCGGCTGGAGGGCCGCCGGGGCCGTCAGGGCCCTCCGGCCGCCCGGGCCCCTCACGGTCATCCGGGTCGTCGGGGCCGTCGGGCTCGGTCTGGTCCAGCAGGTCGTCGAGAAGCCGTTCGTCCAGGCCGGGCGCGTCGAACGGATCGCGGCGACGGCGGTGCGGCAACGCCAGCCGGGCCGCCACCCGGACGTCCTCCCGGGTCACCACGTCCCGCCCCTGCCAGGCGGCGTGCGCCACAGCGGCATGAGCGGTGACGAGATCGGCCCGCAGACCGTCCACCTCGAAACCCGCGCAGACGGCCGTGATCTGCCGTAGCCGAGCGTCGGGCAGCCGTACCGCCGGAAGGGCGGCCCGGGCCCGCGCGATCCGCCCGGCGAGCGCGGCCTCCTCCGGAGCCCATCGAGCCGCGAACCCCTCGGGATCGGCGTCAAACGCGAACCGCCGCCGGACGACCTCCGCCCGTTCGCCGGGCTCCCGGGTCGCCCGCACCTCGACGGTCAGCCCGAACCGGTCGAGCAACTGCGGGCGGAGCTCCCCTTCCTCCGGATTCATGGTTCCGACGAGCAGGAAGCGCGCGGCATGCCGTACCGAGACGGTCTCGCGCTCCACGTAGCAGACCCCGAGCGCCGCCGCGTCGAGCAGCAGGTCCACCAGATGGTCGTGCAGGAGGTTCACCTCGTCCACGTACAGGACGCCCCGATGGGCCGCCGCGAGCAGCCCGGGTTCGAAGGCCTTGACCCCTTCGGTCAGCGCTCGCTCCAGGTCCAGCGACCCGGCCAGCCGATCCTCCGAGGCTCCCACCGGAAGCTCCACCAGCGACGCCGGCCGCCGGACCCACGCTGCGTCCGGCTCGTGCGGCCCGTCGGGACACCCCGGATCGGGCGCCGCCGGATCACAGTGGAACCGGCACCCCGCCACCACGGCGACCGGGGGCAACTGCGCGGCCAGCGCGCGGACGATGGTGGATTTCGCGGTGCCCTTCTCCCCGCGTACCAGGACGCCGCCGGCCCGGGGCGAGACCGCGTTCAGCACCAGCGCCAGCTTCAGGTCGTCGAGCCCGACGACGGCGCTGAAGGGATAGGCAGGGTTCACGGTGCGGCCTTCCGGTTGACGTACGTGATCCGCCAGCCGCCGTGCCCGGCGGCCAGTCCGGTGTGGGACAACGGCGCGACGTCGAAGGCCGCGGCCCGTGTCGCGGTCAGGCCGAGCGCGTGCGCGAGCGCGGCCCGGATGGGCCCGGCGTCGCAGACGGCGACCACACGGGCGGCGTCCGCGCGGAGCGACTCCATCCACGCGGCCACCCGTTCGCCCATGCCGGCGAGGCTCTCCCCGCCATGGGGGACCGCCCAAGGGTCGGTCAGCCACGCGCCGAGCCCCGCGGGGTCCGCCGCGGCCACCTCCGCGAACGGCCGGCCCGCCCAGGCCCCGTAATCGGCCTCGGCGAGCGCGCCGGCCACGACGGGTTCCCGGCCTGACGCGGCCCGGGCGGTCGCCACGGCGGCGGGCCACGGCGCGGCGAAGACGAGCGCGTCGCCGGGCACGCCCAGCACGGCGGCCTGTGCCGTGGCCTGGGCGAGTCCCGACGGATCGGGATCCTCGGGCATGGGGAAGCAGGCACGCCGGGCACCGGGCGTACCCGCCTGACGGATGAACAGCACGGCTCAGCCGCGCGGCTGGTGCTCGACGGGGCGAAGGTCGCTCACAAGGGCCTCCTCAGGGATGACGCGTCCCGGCAGACGAGGTCACGGTGGCCAAGCGACCTGGCTCCCGGGGTCCATGCCCCGGATACAGTGGCGCGACCGCACCGGCATCTCACCGGATTTCCCTTGGTCACCGCGAAACCTTCCGGACGGTACCCGTTCCGGACAATCAGCGTCAACAATCTCAGGCCGCGCCGGGCGGCAGGACCCGCAGTCCTGAGGGCGGCCCGCCCGCGATGAGCGCGAGCAACGCGGCGGTGTCGACGTTCCGCTCGACGAGGTCCCCGAGCGCGTCCAGCCGTGCCTCTCGCAGCGCCGCGAAGGAGACGCCGGGGCCGGCGTGGAACTCGCGTCCCGCCGCCCGCGCCACCTCACCGAGGAACGCCCGCCGGAACCCGTCGTTCTCCAGCGCTCCGTGCCAGGTGGTGCCCCACACGTTCCCCACCCGGCAGCCGTCGAGGAACTCCTCGCCGGCATCGCGCGTCACGATCCCGTGGTGGATCTCGTACGCCTCCACGGGATGCCCGTACGCCTCACCGCTCGGCCGCCCGAGCGTCTTCTCGGCGGCGAACACGACGTCGGCCGGGAGCAGTCCCAGCCCGGCGACCGTGCCGGCACCCGACTCGACCTGGTCGGTGATGGTACGGGCGAGCATCTGGTAGCCCCCGCAGACGCCGAGCACCGGTCCCGTTCTCCCGGCGACGACATCGGCGATCCCGGTCTCCCGCAACCAGGCGAGGTCGCTCACGGTGGCCCGCGAACCGGGCAGGACCAGCAGGTCGGCCTCCGCGCACTCGGCCGGGGACGTGGCGAACGTGACCACGACCCCCGGCTCGGCGGCCAGCGCGTCCACATCGGTGAAGTTCGAGATCCGCGGATACCGCACGACCGTCACCCGCAGCGCACCACCGGCCGCCGCCGCGCCCCGTGGCCGGGTGTCGAGCGGCCGCGTGTCGAGCGACAGGGAGTCCTCGACGTCCATCCAGAGCCCGTCGAGCCAGGGCAGCACGCCGTAGACGCGACGCCCGGTCAGTCCCTCGATCATGTCCAGCCCGGGCGCGAGCAGCTCTCGCGCGCCCCGGAACTTGTTCACGATGAAGCCGGAGATGTGCGCCTGGTCGGCGGCGTCCAGCAGCGCGACCGTGCCGTACATGTGCGCGAAGACCCCGCCGCGGTCGATGTCTCCGACCACGACCACCGGCAGCCCGGCCGCCCGGGCCAAGCCCATGTTCGCGATGTCCCCGGCCCGGAGGTTGATCTCGGCCGGAGAGCCCGCGCCTTCGCAGACCACCACGTCGAACTCGCGGGCCAGCCGCCGGTACGACTCGACGGCGACGGCCCGCAGCTCATCCCGCCGGGCCCCGTACTCCATGGCGTCCACGTCGGCGACGGGCCGGCCGCGTACGACGACCTGGCTACGCCGATCGCTGCCCGGCTTGAGCAGGATCGGGTTCATGTCGGCCGTCGGCTCCAGCCCGCAGGCGGCCGCCTGCACGGCCTGCGCCCGCCCGATCTCCGCGCCGTCGGCGGTCACGTAGGAGTTGAGCGACATGTTCTGCGCCTTGAACGGCGCGACCCGCACGCCCCGCCGGGCCAGCCACCGGCAGATCCCGGCGGTGACCACGCTCTTCCCGGCATCCGACGTGGTCCCCGCGACCAGCAGTCCACCCTTCACAAGCCGGACAGCATACGGCCGGGGGACCGTACGGGAAATTCCGGTCAGGGCACGACGAGCGCGTTCGCCCCCAGGAGGACCTTGATGTCGCCGGCGAACGCGCCGTTGTTGATGTTCACCGCGTAGTCGGGCAGCTCCACGACGTTGATCTTCCGGTTGAGCCGCTCCACGCGCAGCCGGACGGGGGTCTCGCCGGGGTGGACGGTCAGGATCCGCTTGAGCTCGTGGACGAGCTCCCTGTTGACACGCTCCTCGCGGAGGGCGATCACGATGGGTTCGCGGCCGTCGTCCTGGATGCCGGAGATGTCGAGGAACGTGATGTCGGTGGCGTTGAAGGAGATCGTCGCCTCGTCGCCGTCGCCGCGTGAGCGGATCCGGCCGGTGACGGCGACGACCAGGTCGGGGGCGAGGTTGGTGCCGTACAGCTGGTAGGTCTGCGGGAAGCAGGGCACCTCGATGGAGCCGTCGTGGTCCTCGATCTTGAGGATGGCCCAGACGTCGCCCTTCTTGGTGACCTTCTTGTCGACGCCCGAGATGATGCCGGCGATGCGGACGTTCCCCGCCCCGGCCTGACCGTCCAGCACCTGGGCGATGGTCAGGTCCCGGTTGCGTTCGAGGATGCGTTCGGCGCCGTTGAGCGGGTGATCGGAGACGTAGAGGCCGAGCATCTCCCGTTCGAAGGACAACTTCGTCTTCTTGTCCCATTCCCCTTCGGGAACGGAGATGTGGAAGACGCTGCCCGCCCCGCTGTCGTCGTCGAACGCGCCGAACAGCGAGTCCTGGCCGAGGGCCTCCTTGCGCTTGACGTCGATCACGGCGTCCACGGCCTGGTCGTGGATCTGGATCAGCCCCTGGCGGGTGTGCCCGAGGCCGTCGAACGCTCCGGCCTTGATCAGGGATTCAATGGTGCGCTTGTTGCAGACGACCTGGGGGACCTTGGTCAGGAAGTCGTTGAAGTCGGTGTAGGCGCCCTTCTCGCGGCGCGCGGAGATGATGCCCTTGATGGCGTTCTCCCCGACGTTCTGGATCGCGCCCAGTCCGAAGCGGACGTCCTCCCCGACGGCGGAGAAGCGCAGGCCCGACTCGTTGACGTCGGGCGGCAGGACCTTGAGCTTCATCCGGCGGCACTCGGCCAGGTAGAGGGCCATGCGGTCCTTGTTCGTGCCGACCGAGGTCAGCAGGGCGGCCATGTACTCGGCCGGGTAGTTGGCCTTGAGGTAGGCCGTCCAGTAGGAGACGAGTCCGTAGCCGGCGGTGTGGGACTTGTTGAAGCCGTAGGAGCTGAACGGCTCCAGCACGTCCCAGACGGCCTTCGCCGCTTCCTCGGTGTAGCCCTTGGCGACCATGCCGGAGGAGAAGGTGGCCCATTGCTTGTCCATCTCCTCCTTCTTCTTCTTGCCCATCGCCCGGCGCAGGATGTCGGCGCCACCGAGGGTGTAGCCGGCCAGCTGCTGGGCGATGGCCATGACCTGCTCCTGGTAGACCACCAGGTGGTAGGTGGTGCCGAGGATCGGGTCGAGCACTTCCTTGAGCGAGGGGTGGATCGGGGTGATCTCCTGCTGCCCGGCCTTGCGCAGCGCGTAGTTGACGTGCGCGTTCGCCCCCATCGGGCCGGGGCGGCCCAGGGCCAGGATGGACGAGATGTCCTCGAACCGGGTCGGGGCGATCAGCTTGGTGAGATCCCGCATCATCGAGCTGTCGAGCTGGAACACGCCGAGCGTGTCGCCGCGCGCCAGCAGCTCGTAGGTCTTCTTGTCGTCCAGCGCGAGGCTGAGCATGTCCAGGTCGAGGCCGCGGTTGTCCTTCACGTTCTGCACCGCGTCGCCGATGACGGTCAGGTTCCGCAGGCCCAGGAAGTCCATCTTCAGGGCGCCCATGGACTCGGAGCTGGGCCCGTCGAAGCCGGTGATGCGGGCGCCGTCGTCGGGGCGCATGAAGATCGGCATGACGTCGATCAGCGGCTGCGACGACAGGATGACGCCCGCCGCGTGGACGCCGGTGCCCCGGGTCAGTCCTTCGAGGCCGAGCGCGGTGTCGATGACCTGCTTGACGTCGGAGTCTTCCTCGTAGAGCTTCCGCAGCTCGGTCGCCTCGGCGAACCGGGGGTGCTTCTCGTCGAAGATGCCGGTGAGCGGGATCTCCTTGCCCATGACGGCCGGCGGGAACGCCTTGGTGATCTTCTCGCCCACCGGGAAGGGGTAGCCCAGGACGCGAGCCGCGTCCTTGACCGCCGCCTTCGATTTGATCGTCATGTAGGTGATGATCAGCGAGACGTTGTCCTCGCCATACTTCTCCGTGACATAACGGATCATGTCACCGCGCCTACGCTCGTCGAAGTCGAGGTCGACGTCGGGCATGGAGATGCGCTCGGGGTTCAGGAACCGCTCGAACAGCAGGGAGTGCTCGATGGGGTCGAGCTCGGTGATCCCGGTCACGTAGGCCACCATCGACCCGGTGGCCGATCCGCGGCCCGGGCCGAGCCAGATGCCGCTCTCCCGGGCGTAGCGGCAGATGTCCGCGACGACGAGGAAGTAGCCGGGAAAGCCCATGCCCTCGATGACGCCGAGCTCGTACTCGATGCGCTCCAGCACCTCGGCCGGCACGGGGTCGCCGTAGCGTCGCACCGCGCCGCTGTGCGCCTCCTTGCGCAGCCAGCTCATCTCGGTCTCCCCTTCGGGGACCGGGAACTTGGCCGCGAGGTCGCGGTGGGCGAACACCTCGTCGTACGGCTCGACCCGCTCGGCGATCAGCAGCGTGTTCTTGCAGCCCTCGGCCCACAGGTCGGAGCCCGGGTCGAGCGCCCACATCTCCTCGGCGGTGCGCACGTAGTAGCCGTTGCCGGAGAAGCGGAACCGGCTGGGATCGCTGAGCAGGGAGTTCGTGCCGACGCAGAGCAGCGCGTCGTGGGCCTTGGACTGGTCCTCGGTGACGTAGTGGGAGTCGTTGGTGACCAGGGGCGGGATGCCGAGGGTCTTGCCGATCCGCAGCAGGTCCTCGCGGACCCCCGTCTCGATCGGGATCCCCCCGTGGTCCATGATCTCCAGGAAGTAGTTGTCCCGCCCGAAGATCTCCTGGTACTTGGCGGCGTGTTCCAGCGCCTTGTCGTACTGCCCGAGCCGGAGCCGCGTCTGCACCGCGCCGGACGGGCAGCCCGTGGTGGCGACGATCCCCTCGTGGTACTGCTCGAACAGGTCGTCGTCCATGCGGGGGTACTTCTTCATGTGGCCTTCGAGGGAGGCCAGCGACGAGATCCTGAACAGGTTCCGCAGACCCTGGGCGTTGACCGCCCACATCGTCTTGTGCAGATAGGTGCCGCTGGCCGACACGTCACCGCCGAGGCCGGTGCGCTCGTCGGACTTGCGCTGGTGGGGCTCTCCCCAGAACACCGGCTGCTTGTAGTGGCGGGATTCGGGGCTGACGTACCCCTCGATGCCGATGATCGGCTTGACCCCGGCCGACTTCATCTTCGACTGGAACTCGTAGGCGCCGAACATGTTGCCGTGGTCGCTCATCGCGATCGCGGGCATGCCCAGCTCTGCCGCCCGCTGGGCCAGCTTGCCGATCTTCGCCGCTCCGTCCAGCATGGAGTACTCGGTGTGAACATGCAGGTGAACGAACGAATCAGCCACTGGTGATCTCTGGCCTTTCGTGGAGGGGCGAGCAGAGCTCCAACTCTATCGAGAGCCCGAAGGGGCTGTCGTGGCTCATCTCGAAACGAGTGATCCCTGGTGCTGGAGAACCGTCAGGAGCGTCGTGCGGGGGGTTCCGAGCCTCCCTCGGGGACGTGGCCGGGGACGGATCCGAGCTTGTCGGGGTTGCTGACCACGTAGATGTCGCGCACCTGCTCCCCGCCGGATTCGAGATCGAGCACCATCACCGCGAGGGGCGCGTCCTCGGCGAAGACCACCACCGAGGGATCGCCGTTGACCTGGTGATACCGGACGTCCACGCCGCCGCGCGCGTTGGCCACCACCACTCGGGCGACCTTGTCGCGGCCGCGGACCGGCCGCGGCCCGCCCACCGCCGACCTGCCTCCGCCGTCGGGCCACAGGACGACGTCGGGCGCGAGCATCTCCATCAGCGCGGGCAGGTCACCGCCGAACGCCGCCGCGACGAAGCGCTCGGTCACCTCCCGGTGCGTACGCCGGTCGACCCGGGCGCGCGGGCGCCGCGCCCGCACGTGTTCGCGCGCCCGATGGGCGATCTGCCGGATCGCGGCCGGGCCGCGATCGAGCATGGCGGCGATCTCGGTGTGCCGGTAGGCGAACACCTCGTGCAGGACGAACACGGCCCGCTCCAGCGGGGTGAGCGTCTCCAGGACCACCAGCAGCGCGATCGACACCGACTCCCCGCGTACGGTGGGCTCGGCGGCGTCGGGACCGGTGACCAGCGGTTCCGGCAGCCACGGGCCCAGGTAGGTCTCCTTGCGCCGGCGCAACGCGTTCTGGTGGGCGAGGGCCTGGTTGACCGCGACCCGCACCAGGTACGCCCGGGGGTTGGCGATGCCGGTCACGTCTCGTGCCGCCCACGCCAGCCAGGTCTCCTGGAGCACGTCCTCGGTGTCGCCGACCGTGCCGAGCATGTTGTAGACGATGGAGAACAGCAACTCGCGGTGGCCGGCGAACGCCTCGGCCGCGGGGGTTTCGCCCATCATGCGACTCCTCGCCGGGACAGGTGCAGCACGAGAGCGGGATCGAGCGCCAGTGTGGCGACCGCCAGGACGAGGAACACGACCGCCAGGAAGAACTGGGGGGAGAAGTCGCGGACGCGCAGATGGGTGTAGAGGGCGCAGACGAAGTAGAGGACGAGGCCCGCGGCGGCGGCCGTGCCGACGAGGGGCACGCCGAGCAGCCCGAGCGCGAGTCCCAGCGCGCCCAGGGCCTTGAGCGCGCCGATCGGCCAGACCAGCCACGACTCCGGCACGCCGGCTCGGGCGAGCGCGGGGCCGAGGGTACGCATGATCGGCGCGAGCCGGGTCATGGCCGCGACCCCGGAGAACGTGTTGAAGGCGATGGTCACCAGAGCGGTGACGACATAGGCGGTCGGCATCGAAGGCTCATTCGTGGCGACGAGCCGCCGGACGACGGCTCGCCCACTGTACGCGTACGGGAACGGTCATGACTCCTGAGAGGACCGGCGGGGGGCAAGTGTGACGTCCCGGCCGGAACACGGGACGGTGCTGCCTGAAGGGCCGCGAGAACGGCCCGATCCAGGGATGCCGGAAGGGCCGCGGAGAAGGCCCGATCCGCGCCGTGAGCGCGGGTCAGGAAAAATCTTGAAAAATCTTCTGGACGTGTGTCGAAACCGGCCCGGCTCGTTCGCAGCGTGTCCAGAGGGCCGGACGGGCCGGCCCCGCCGACACGAGGTGACGACCACCATGACCCAGATCGCTTTCTCCCGGCCGGTCTCCGCCCAGCGCCTGCTCCTCGGCTGCGGCGTCGTCGCCGGTCCTTCGTACGTGACCGTCGCCATGGCCCAGGCGCTCACCCGGGAGGGATTCGACCTGGCCCGCCATCCGTGGAGCTACCTCGCCAACGGCGATCTCGGCTGGATCCAGACGGCCAACTTCGTCCTCACCGGCCTGGCCACGATCGCCGCCGCCGTCGGCCTGCGCCGCGCCCTGGCGCCCGGACGGGCAGCCCGGTGGGCGCCGATCCTGGTCGGCGTGTTCGGCGCGAGCATGATCGGCGCGGCGATCTTCCCCGCCGACCCCGCCATGGGCTTCCCCGCCGGCACTCCGGAGGGGCCGGGAGCCGTCACCCTCTCGGGGACCCTGCACATGGCGGTCGGGGGCGTCGGGTTCCTGTGCATGGCGGCGGCCTGCCACGTCGTCGCCTCGCGGCAGGCCCGTGAGGGTCGCGGCGGCAGCGCCCTGCACTCCCGTGTCACGGGCATCCTGTTCCTCGGCTCGTTCGCCGGCATCGCGGCCGGCGGCGCCGCCGCCTGGACGAACCTGATGTTCGTCGCCGGCATCGTGGCGGTCTGGACCTGGCTGTCGCTGGTGTCGCTGGACCTGTCCCGCGAAGCCGCCTGACCTTCCACCCTCAATTTTCTAGAGAAAGGCAGTTCACGATGCGATACCTGGTCACCCTCAAGGTCGCCGCCCAGCCCGACGGGCCGCCGCCGGCCGACCTCATGGAGGCCATCGTCAAACTCGGCCAGGAGGCCACCGAGGCCGGGACCCTGCTCGACACCAGCGGCCTGGCGGGCAGCGCCGAGGGGGCGAGAGTCGAGGTCGCCGGCGGCCGGCTGGTCGTCAGCGACGGGCCGTTCGCCGAGGCCAAGGAGCTGATCAGCTACGCGCTGTACGAGGTGCGGAGCAAGGAGGAGGCCGTGGAATGGGCCACCCGCTTCCTGAAGCTGCACCGCGACCTGTGGCCTGGATGGGAGGGCGAGGCGGACGTGCTGCGGCTGTTCGGGCCCGAGGACTTCGCCGCACCCGCCTGAACTGTCCCTGTCCCCGCACCTGTCTCCGTACCCGGCCGCGGACGTCGCTCCGCGGCCGGATGCGGTATGCAGGACGCATGACGTCACCTGATCCGCACCGGGCGGTGGAGGCGGTGTGGCGGATCGAGTCCGCCCGCGTCATCGCCGCCCTGGCCCGCATGGTGAACGACATCGGGCTGGCCGAGGAGCTGGCGCAGGACGCGCTGGTGGCCGCGCTCGAAGAGTGGCCCCGTAAGGGAGTGCCGGACAATCCGGGGGCCTGGCTGACGCTCACCGCGAAGCACCGGGCCCTCGACCGGTTCCGCCGTCGCGACATCTACCAGCGCAAGCTGCGGGAGATCGGCCGGGACATGGAGCTCCGCCAGGAGTCGGCGGAAGCCGAGCTCGACGACGCCCTCGACGACCACATCGGCGACGACCTGCTCCGCCTGATCTTCACCGCCTGCCATCCAGCGCTCCCCGCCGAAGGCCGGCTCGCGCTCACCCTCCGCCTGCTCGGCGGCCTGTCCACCGCCGAGATCGCCCGCGCCTTCCTCGTGCCCGAGCCCACGGTCGGGCAGCGCATCTCCCGCGCGAAGCGCACGCTCGCCGACAAGAAGATCCCGATCGAGCTGCCGCCGCCCGCCGAGCTCCCGGCGCGGCTGGCCTCCCTCCTGGAGGTCGTCTACCTGATCTTCAACGAGGGGTACGCCGCGACCTCCGGCGACGACTGGATCCGCCCGTCGCTGTGCCAGGAGGCCATGCGCCTCGGGCGTGTCCTGGCCGGCCTGATGCCCGCCGAACCCGAGGTGCACGGCCTGCTCGCGCTCATGGAACTTCAGGCGTCGCGCATTCCGGCCAGAACCGCCCCCGACGGCGCGCCCGTCCTCCTGCTCGACCAGGACCGGGGCCGCTGGGACCGGCTCCTGGTGCGCCGCGGCCTGGAGGCGCTGCGCCGCGCCGAGGAACTGGGCACGCTCGGGCCGTACGGGCTGCAGGCGGCCATCGCCGCGTGCCACGCCCGCGCGCTCACCCCGCAGGCCACCGACTGGGAACGCATCGCCGCCCTCTACCGGCTGCTGGCCCACCTCACCCCGTCGCCCGTCGTCGAGCTGAACCGGGCGGTCGCGGTCGGCATGGCGTACGGGCCCGCGCGCGGCCTGGAGATCGCCGACGGCCTCAGGGGCGAGCACGCCCTGCGCGGGTACGCGCACCTGCCCGCTGTACGCGGGGATCTGCTGGCCAGGCTCGGCCGGTCCGAGGAGGCGGCCGCCGAGTTCCGCCGCGCCGCCGAGCTGACCCGGAACGCACGCGAGCGCGACCTGTTCCTCGGCCGCGCCACCGCCCTCTCGGCCTGACCCGCTCCACAGGGACGTTCCGAGGCCCGGTCACGACCTGCGACGTCGTGATGGGGGCGGACTCACAGGGCGCGGTGCATGATGTGCAGACCCACGTAGCCGCGCACGGGGTGGCGGAAACCCTCCGGCAAGGTGCCCAGCACCTCGAATCCGAGCGAACGGTACAGTCCCACCGCGCGCACGTTGGTCTCCACGACCGCGTTGAACTGCATGGCCCGGAAGCCGGCCGCCCGCGCCCAATCCACCGCGTACTCGCCGAGCGCACGGCCCACTCCCCGCCCCTCGTGAGCCGGGTCGACCATGAAACTGGCACTGGCGATGTGTCCGGCGTTGCCCATGTGGTTGCGGTTCATCTTGGCCGTGCCCAGAATCGTGCCGGAGTCGTCCACGGCGACCACCGTGCGGTTCGGCTCGGGCAACAGCCACCAGTCGCGCCCCTCCTCCCTCCCCAAATCCACGGGATAAGTGAAGGTTTCCCCCGCGGCCACGATGCGGTGGAAGAAGGGCCAAATGGCAGGCCAGTCGGACGTGTGGGCCTCTCTGATCAGCATTCTCCGTGGTTCCCCCTGATCGCCCTGACTGGGCACACAGCCGGTGTAAAGCCCGGCACCTCTACCGCACGGCTTCGCGGTCGCCCGCTCCCCGCCACCGGCCTGAGGATAAACCGATCGGTGTCAAGCCGGCTCCGGAAAAGGAGTGGGGGGCACGGGCATGGGGCCGGGCCGGTTCCCGGCGGTTTCCCGCCGGGAATCGACCGGGTAGGAGGCGACTCAGTTCCAGAGGGACGCGTTGCCGAAGTTGGCGGGCTCGGTCTCGCCCGCCGCTCCGGCCGTGTCGCTGGTCGTGATCGTGATGGTGGCGTCGGGCAGGCCCGAGGACCTCGCCGTGATGGTGGTCGTGCCGGCGTAGTAGGACCGGAACTCGATCGCCGCCTTCCCGTTGAAGGCCGAGACGTTCGGCGTGAAGGTGTACGACTTGCCGCCGGGCAGGATTCCCGGACCGCTGGTGACGGTCAGCGTGACGGCGCGGGTGTCGTTGACCCAGGCGCCCGACGAGTTCCGCATCGTCACCACGAGCTGGGTGTCCGTGGTGCCGTCGTCAGTGATGGTCGTCGGCGAGTACCTCCCCGCCTCCAGCGTCATCCGGGCCGCCGTCCCGCTCGCGGCCTGTTCGCGGGCCACCTGCGCAGGGTCGGCGATGTTGGTGAGGCCCGACCATCGCGACTTGTTGGCCCGGTACCAGTACCACTGGTCCTTCGGCAGCCGGTAGTAGTCGATCATGCCCATGCGGGCGAAGGCGGCGCTCATGATCGTGCCGTGGTCGAAGGCCGCCCAGATGGCCAGCCCGGCGCTTCCGGTGGTGAGCTTGAACCTGGTGCCGTCGGACGGATCCGCGACGTCGCCGTACGTCGGGTTGTACGTACCGGGCCGGTCGGAGGTGTACGACCCGTACTCCGAGACGACGTTCGGCATCCACGTGTTGGTGATCTTCCCGCCGTCACCGTTGTAGCCGGCGACGTCACTGACCGAGAGCTGGTCGAGCGAGCTGCGTTGCACGCCGCCCAGCCCCGCCTTGCGCGTCGGGTCGAGCTGGTGCGCGTAGTCGCGCATCCTGCTCACCAGCGCCTTGGCGTTGTTCAGGGTGGATGAGGACGTGAAGAACACCTCGTTGCCCATCGACCAGTTGATGATCGAGGGGTGGTTGCGGTTGACCCGGATCATGTCGCGGAGGCCGTCCATGGCGCTCTGTTCGAAGGCCGCCTGGTTGGCCGCCTTCTGCGGGTAGCCGTCCGCCTGGTAGTCGTTGACGGTTCCGGTCGGCGTGGGCTCCTTGCCGGCGGTCGCGGTCGCCCAGAAGGTGGCCTCGGACCAGAGCATGACGCCGAGCCTGTCCGTGGAGTCCGCGAAGGACGGGTCGTGCGGATAGTGCGAGCCCCGGATGAAGTTCATGCCGGCCTCACGGATGTAGCGGACGTCGCGGTCGAAACCCGAGTTGGTGACGGCGTTGCTCCAGCCACCGTGGTCCTGGTGCGCGTCCGCCCCGACGAGCAGCGTCTTGACACCGTTGAGGTAGAAGCCGTCCACCTTCCACTGCGCGCTGCGGAAGCCGAACGTGGTGTCGTAGCCGTCGACGACGGTGCCGTCGTTCACCGCCCCGTCCGGAGTGTGGTCGACCACCAGAGAGGTGGTCACGGTGTAGAGCGCCGGGTTGTTCGGCGCCCAGAGATCGAGGCCCTGCAGCATGGCGGAGGTGTTCGAGAGCGGTCCGCTCAGCGCGTCGAGCGTCGTGGTGGTCGCGGCGCCGAGCGTCCGTACGGGCGAGTCGAACGTCGCCAGCACACCGACCGACCCCTGCTTGCGCACCTCCTGGCGGGCGTACACGTCGACCGCGGCGGAACCGTCGTTGCGGACCTCCGTCTGCGTTCTGACGTTCGAGCGGCGGGCGGCGATGTTCGCGCGCAGGTCGGTCTCGCTCGGGTACTGCGACAGGTCGATGTTCCTGTAGTACGCGGCGTTGCTCGTGTCCCAGGCCGGGTTGGTGAGCGCGGGCGTGGTGACGGAGCTGCCGTACCACGTCACGTGGACGTTGTCGGTGACGTTCAGGTAGACGTCGCGGTAGAGGCCGCCGCTGAACTGGTGGTCACCCGTCCGTGGGGCGAGGTCCGGCTGCCAGCGGTTGTCCACGCGTACCGATATCACGTTGTCGCCGGTCCGGAGCGCGCCGGTGATGTCGAAGGCGAAGCCCGTGTAGCCGCCCCGATGCGTGCCTGTCTTGGTTCCGTTGACCCACACGTCGGTGATGGCGAAGGCGCCCTCGGACTCGAGTTCGACGCGCCTGCCGGCCCAGGACGAGGGAACGGTGAAGTGCTTGCGATACCAGCCCAGACCCACGTAGAAGTTCTGCCCGCCGGTGGAGCCGCCCACGTTGTACGGGGCGTCGAAGTCGTGGGGCAACGCCACGGGGACCCATCTGGAGTCGTCGAAGTCGGTGTTCTGGGCGCCGGACGCGTCCGAACGCTTGAACCGCCATCCCCGGTCAAAGTTGATCTTCTGTCGTGAGTTCGAGCCGGGCGGCGGGCTGCTCGACGGCGACACGCTGGGCGACGCGGACGGTGAAACACTGGGCGACGCAGATGGCGACGGGCTGGGTGACGGCGACGGGCTGGGGCTGCCTCCGGCGGTGCTCCACTTCTGGTTGGCCTGGCCGCTGCAGGTCCAGAGGATGACCGCGGTCCCGTTGGCCGTGCCGTTGCCGTTCACGTCCAGGCACAGCCCCGACTGCACGCCGGTGACCGACCCGTCGGCGTTCTGCCGCCACTTCTGGTTGTTCTGCCCGCTGCACGACCAGATGATCACTTTCGTGCCCGGCGAGGTCCCTCCGGCGTTGGCGTCCACGCACCGCGTACCGTTGAACGTCCGGAGCTCACCGGCCGAGGTGAACTCGAACGCCTGGTTGGCCTGACCGTTGCAGTCCCAGATCTGCAGGGCGGTGCCCGTCGCGTCGGTGTTTCCCGCCACATCCAGGCATCGGCCCGAGGCGGCGCTGACCAGCGAGGACGCCGCCGCCGACGCCGGCGCCACCCATGGCGGCACGGCCGCCAGCACCGCCGCCAGCGCGGCGGCCATCACGGCGAGTAATGCCTTCCTGCGTAAGTCTCGGGGGGATTGCAACGATCCTCCTGGGGGGTGCGAGCTTGGCCGCGGTGGCGGCCGAGCAGCGGCGTCGCCTCGATCGTGTGAGCGCTAACATCCGAGGTCAGGGGCGGCCTCGCACTCCGAGAAGTCCTTGCGGCTGCCGGAGCGTTGTCGATGTCGAGGCGGATCGTTTCCTGGTCGCGAAGCTATTCAGCGCGGTCACGTCCGTCAATACACCCGATCAGTTCGCCTTCCGGAACTCTGGTGTCACCGCTACGTCGAGATCGGAATCCGCAGATGAATCCCCAGGTCGCGCCTGGATTCACGGTACAGGGGGTGCGCCGGGATGGCGGAGACCTCGGATGTACCGTTCAGTGAATGATCGGCTACTCGAAGCGGGACGGCACCAGGCTGATTGGCTGCCCGGCTGTTCAAGACATCGGGCCACCGCTTCGACCGGCTCCGATCAGTCGCACACGCGTCGCCTGACCGCACGCGAGCGACGGTACGGCGGCCGCGCCGGTCAGGGCCGGTCGCCCTGGGGGGAGGAGCGCAGCTCGACGCAGCACTCTCCCGGCCGGGGCACCAGGACGGCCTGCACCTTCGCGGCCTCCAGGCCGGTGAGCACGCCGTCGAGGAAGGCGTGGTTGATCCCGCAGACCAGTTCGGGGGCCCGCGCCGCGAGCGGATGGAACGGGCAGTTGCGCAGCCGTACGCAGGTGGCGGACTCCCGGCTGGGCTCGAAGCCGTGCCGCGACAGCAGGGCTTCGAGCAGCGTGAGGGCGCGTTCCGCGCCGAGCCTGCCGGGCTTGGCCCGGGCGCGTTCCGAGGCGCCGAGCTCTTCGCCGCGCCGGCCGGCCACCCGGACCGCCGACTGACGGGCGCTCTCGCCTTCGCCCTCCGCGAGGACGGCATCCATGAGGATGCCGGCCAGCACCTCGTGCCGCCGTTCGGGGATCGTGACGCGGATGTCGGTCTCGGCCGGCTCGTAGACCTTCGGCGTGCGGCCGACCTTGCGGATGCCGCCCACCGGCTCGTAACGGGCGCGCAGCAGCCCGGCGTCCACCAGTTTGTCCAGGTGGAAGGCGGCCAGCTTGCGGGAGATCCCGACCGAGGCGGCGGCCTCGTCACGGGTCACCGGGCGGCGCGCCCTGCGGATGTAGGCGTACATGCCCCGGCGCAGCACGTCGTCGAGCGCGGCCACCGCCGTGATCGCGGGATCGGTCGTCACCCGGTCACGATAACGCCCGCGACTGCGGTCGGAAAACCTCAAGCCCTTCAGTTCGCGGAGTCTCTTGACCACCGGAGCGAATAAGACCAACATTTGTTGGCGTAACTAGCGGACGCATGCGGAGGTCGACGATGGCCGATGGAGCACTGCACGAGGCGAAACGACCGGTCAGCCCGGTCCTGGCCGGGCCGTATGGTCATCC
This sequence comes from Microbispora sp. H10885, assembly GCF_014161415.1. Classification (NCBI taxonomy): domain Bacteria; kingdom Bacillati; phylum Actinomycetota; class Actinomycetes; order Streptosporangiales; family Streptosporangiaceae; genus Microbispora; species Microbispora sp. H10885. Next base: position 130,307 of record NZ_JABBWY010000011.1, read on the forward strand.
GTTCCATCCGATGCTGGTCACGGTGCCCATCGGGGCCTGGGTGGCGAGCATGGTCTTCGACCTCGCCTCCAGGTTCGCGCCCGATCCGGGCTTCCTCGCCGAGGGCTCGAAGTGGCTGATCGCCATCGGCGTGCTCGGCGCGCTGGCCGCGGCGTCGGTCGGCTTCCTCGACCTGTTCGCCATCCCGGCCGGCACGCCGGCGTTCCGCACGGGTCTGCTCCACATGGGCCTGAACCTCGTGATCACCGCCGCGTACGCCGCCGGTTTCCTCTGGCGCCGGGCCGGCGAGGCGGCGGGCCCGGTCGAGCTCGGCCCGCTGCTGCTCTCGGCGGGCGGCCTGGCGCTGCTCGCGATCTCCGGCTACCTGGGCGGCAAGCTCGCCTACCGCTACGGCGTACGGGTGGCCGACGAGGTCACCCAGGCCGGCGGTTTCCGGCGCTGACCCTCATCCACCATCACAGGAGGAGAACTCATCATGGCTGTCGCGGCACTCGTCACCTGGCTGCTCACCGCAGTGGGCGGCTTCGTGATGCTGGGCGTCTGGATCGCCAGAGGCGGCCGGCGTACCAGCCGCTTCTCACCAGGGCTGATCTTCGGTCACTTCGCGCTGGCCGCCGCCGGGCTGGTGGTGTGGATCGTGTACCTGTTCGCCGGCATCGACGCTCTGGCGTGGGTCGCGCTGGTCCTGCTGGTGCCGGTCGCGCTGCTGGGCTTCGCGATGTTCGCCCGGTGGATCCCCGCCTACCGCTCCCGTACGGCGGTGGCCGGCGGGCCCGGCGCCACCGGTACGGCGGGACCGGCCGAGCGGCACTTCCCGGTCGTGATCGTGGCCGGACACGGCCTGCTGGCAGTGGTCACCGTGGTCCTGGTGCTGCTGACCGCGCTCGGCATGAGCGGCGGCTGACCGCGCTCTGGCACCCGGATGATCGACGAGCCGTGCGACGCGTGGACCTGGCCGCCGCCGAGCGGCGGCGGACCGTCATCGTGCCCGAGCGGTCCGACCCCAGCCGTGCCGTGGCCCTGCTGAGGGGGAGCCCCCCGGAGGCTCAGTCTCGGATGAGCACGTGCTCTCCGTTCCCGTGCACGCGCATCAGTTCTTCGAGGAGGGATCCCTTCGTAAGGGTGTGCGGCCCGTCGATCGGGCCGAGATTCGGCCCGGCCGCGCGGATCGCGGCGAGCCACCGCGGGTCCGACACGCCGGCGGCGCTCACGGCCTCGCACCACTGATCGAACTCCAGCACGTCGGCGGCGCCGATGCCGATCGCGTGGGCCAGTCGCTCAAGGTCGTAGATGTCATCGACGATGATCTGTTTCGTCGGTTCCGGGTGCGCGAGTCCGGTGACGACCCTGTCGACCACGGTCCGGACATCGCAGACCGGCAGGCCGCCGACGAGCCGGGGCAACGCGCCGATCTTCCGCGCGTGCCGGAGCAGCTGGAAGTACTTGTCGTTGCGGAGGAAGCCCCCTTCCTGGGGGCCGTGGCCGTACACCAGCGACATCCGGTGCACGTCGACCGCGCAACCTGCCCTGGTCAGCTCGTCCAGATACATCTCGCACAGCAGTTTCGACTGCGAATACGGCTCGGGGACCGCCGCGACACGCTCCACAGTCACCGGGTCGAACAGCGCTCCGCTCGAAGCGGCGGAGAGGAACGCGAACTTGCCGGCCCCCGCGGAGGACGCCGCGAGGGCCACCCGCTTCGTCGCGGCGACGTTCGTCGCGACCTGCCGTTCCAGCGGAAGGAGGTGGTTGACCTCGTATCCGCAGTGGATGACCGCGCCGAAGTCGAGTTCTCCGTTCTCCGCCGCTCTTCCGAGTTCCTCGAACGTGACGACGTCGACGGTCCGGTAGTCCTCGCTTCCGCGCCCCCACCGCTTGGCGTGTACCGCCGGCAGCGCTTCCGGAACGCCGGTGGTGGCGACGTAGACGTGGTCGAAGACATCGAGCGCGCGGTCGAGCACACGTCCGCCCACGAAACCGGACGCGCCGGTGATCAGTACGCGTCGCCGATCGCCCTCCGCTCCGGCCCGGCGCGTGACCAACGCCACATGCCAGGCGTCGAGCTCCTTCTCGGCGGCACGCACCACGGACGCGACGGTGCTGCTCCCCGGATCCCGGCCTCCGTTGAGCGCCGCGACGAAACCGTTGACGGTGAAGTCGTAGTCAAGCGCTTCCAACGCCGCCTGAACGACCTCCTCGCCGTAGTACTCGCCAAGCCGCACCTGAAGGGAGACGAGCGTCAGAGACCCGCCGCCCGCGTCGTAGACGGACGCGTCGGGATCGAGTGCCTGTCCGAGCAGCTCTTCGGCGATCCCTCGGACCCGATCGAAGTCGGTCACATCCGGTTCGGTGACCACGTCCGGGGAGAGCCTCCGGCCGTGCTCGTCACCGATCAAGCAGGCTATGGCGTTCTTGTCTGCCTTTCCACCCACCGTCAGAGGCATGGCGTCAAGCCGCACGACGAGATCGGGGAGCTCCCACATGGGCGCGAGCCGGCGCAGACGCGCCATGATCTCCGCTTCGCCGGGTCCGTCGACATGGGCGAGGACGAGGCGCCCGCCCGCGACGAGTACCACGACACGGAAGCCGAGTCCCTGGGAGAAACGGGTCTCGAGGCCGGTCAGGTTGACCCGGTGACCCAGACGTTTGATCTGGTCGTCCGTACGGCCGATGTAGGAAAGCCGCCCGTTCGCGTAGGAGACGAGGTCTCCGGTGTGGTACGCGGGAGCGTCGTCGATGGTGCGGAACCGGCTCGCCGTCGCTTCGCCGTCCCCGTGGTAGCCGAGGGCCACGCCTGGACCGACGATGACGAGCTCTCCCGTGCCGGAATCGGCGTACCGCCCGGTCTCCGCGTCGAAGATCCGCAGGCCGTACCCGTCGATCGGGGTACCGATGTCACCGACGTGCTCGATCACTTCGGCGATGGAGAAGCACACGGTCCCCTCGGTGGGGCCGTAGGCGTTCAACACCCTGGCGTGCTTGAGCGCCCTTTCGCACTCCGGCTCGGTCAGCGCCTCGCCGGCGAAGACGACGGTGGAGAGCGTGCGGACGGCCTCGGGGGCCAGTCTGGCGTACACCGAAGGGGGCAGCGTGGCGAGGTCGCACTGGCGCGCGAGCAGGCAGTCGTTCACCGCGCCCAGCCAGGAGCGATCCGTACGGTCGGGGACGACGATCGTGGCCCCCGCGTAGAGCGTGGCCACCAGTTCCGAGATCGAGGCGTCGAACGCGAGAGAGGAGAACTGGAGGACCCGCAGACCGGGGCGCAGGCCGAACGCCGCGGTCTGGGCCCGGCAGAGCGGTTCGAGCCCGCGGTGGCCGACGTCGACCAGTTTCGGTTCTCCGGTGGAGCCCGAGGTGAAGATCGAGTAGGCGATCGGTTCCCGGGTGTCCTCAAGCGTCGGCGCCTCAGGCGCGTCGGCCGCGATCCGCTCCAGCGGACCCGCGACGATCACCTCGGCGTCGGTCAGCCGGCGCAGGGTGCCGGCGAGCTCCTCGTCGAAGCACACGACGACGGCCGGCTTGGCGCAGCGGATCTCCTGGCTGAGCCGGTCGACGGGGGAAAGAGCATGAACCGGTGTGTATATCAGCCCGGATCTCAATGTGGCGATCGCCCAGACGACGCTGGCGAGGCTGTGGTCTCCCACGATGACGGCCCGCTGTCCCGGCCGGGCGCTGCGGCTCAACCGGGCGATGACGCGCTGGGACAGCAGGTGCAGATCCGTGTAGTCGTAGGTCACGTTCCCGCTGGTCAGAGCAGGAAGGCCAGGATGGCGCCACAGCGCTTGCTCGATGATCTCAGACATGCGCAACATCTACTTGGCAAGCCTTTCACATGTGTGTCCGGTGATCCGAGAGATTGAGTGGCCTCGGAAGCTCCCTGTTCGAGCCGCAACCTGAGCCGGCCGTCGCCGTTGAATCGATGAGTATTCGGGCCTCGGCCTTTCGGCAGGACCACAGGAATTTGGTCACTTCACGTGCAGAAGGGCGGTGACCAGGTTCAGCCAGGAGGAGCCGGTCGGGGTGAAGTGGAGGCGGAAGCGCGGGTGGGCCGGCCTCCAACATTGTTCGCATGGCGGTGTTGAAAACGTAGCAGGATCGGCCGATACACGTAAGAGCTGAACGACGGGGATCCCGCGTGCGTTGACAGCTCCGAAACCGGCTGCCTAGTGTCACGTGAAGTTGTCCGGCTGGAGAATGAGGGAAGGCCAGTGGAATACGCCCTGCGCGGCGGTGCGCCTCCCACCCTTCGGGAGATTCACCGATTTTCCTCTCAGTTGAACCTCGAATGCGATATCAATCATCGCGCGGCTTACCTGGGTGATGTCCGGGGCGATCCCATGGCGCTGCGGTTCGAATTCCTCGCCATGATCAGGCGAACGGGTGTCACCCGCGCCCTCGCGTATGCACTGGATATCCCCGAGGAATCGGTGACGACAGGGTTCGAGGTCGGCCGGCACCCTTTGCCGGACGATCCGGACCTGATCGCGGAAGCTGCGACGTCCTATCACAATGCGCATCCGCTGGCCCTCAACGAGGTGCTGCGTGTCCGGCTCCAGCTCGTCGAGGGCGGAAAGTCCCTGCTCTTCTGCAAGCTGAATCATCTCTCCACCGACGCACGGGACGCGGCGGAACTCTTCGCCGGGATACGCGGTTACTTCGGCCGCCGGACCGCGATGTCCTCCGGAGGCTTCTCTGAGACGCCGGAATACCACCGGCGCTTCGACGACCTGCCGCGCGCCGACCTCGATGCGGTCGAGAAGGCGCTGGGCGAGGTGGCGACACCCGGGATCCGCGGGATCCCACTGATCGCCGGGGCGCGGACCCGCCAATTCGCGCTCCGGGACGGCCTGACCTTCGACGAGGTCCTGGCGTCGGTCGCCCGGGCGCTGGCGCCGTGGGCCGGAAGCCAGGTGGTGCTCCACTATCCGTACACGCACAGGACGTTCCGCGCCGCGCCGGGGCCGTTCGTGGAGATCAAACCGCTCATCGTCGACGTGGCCGCACTGGAGAGCGACGGACCGCCCGGCCTGCGCCGCCGGCGACAGGTTCTGGAGAGTTCCGGCCGCTTCGACGCCAGCGAGCTGACCGGATTCAACGCGGAACTCAAGCGGCGCAGGGTCCCACGCGTCATCGTGTCGGACACCACGCTTTTCCGTCCGGAGGGTACGGAATGGCAGTGGGTGCCCACAAGAAGCGCGCGCACGTATGACGACCTGAAATTCTACGTGGACCGCACCCCGGGCCATGGTCTGGCTCGGGTCCAGTACAAAGAGGGGTTTCTCGGATCCGGCGTACTGGAGGACGTCGTCGCGCGGGTCCAAGCGGGAATCGGATGTGCGTCAGGAAGCGATCGGCGTCCCTAGCTCTTCGGTGACAGGTCATGCAGGAGGTGGAGTCGTGAATATCTTCCTTTCCGGGCAGGGAGGGTTCGCCACCGCGATGGCGGAGGCGCTTCAGGCCGATCGGCATCAGATCGTCGGTGTCTCCTCGCCGCCCCTGAAGGCGCGCCACGGGGACGAGGACAACCCCCTGGCCTGGGACAGGCTGCGCTCCTGGGCGTGTCCCCGGCGTGTTCCGTGGGTCCCGGCCGCGTTGCTCCGTGCGCATCAGATTCCGGAGCACACGGACGTCGTTCTCGCCGCGCATTCGCACGCGTTCATCGGGCGGGCGACCCGGGCCCGGGCGAGGGTGGCCAGTCTCGGGTACCACCCGAGCCTCCTGCCGCTGCACAGAGGCAGGGACGCGATCAGGTGGACCATACGGGACGGCGACCGGGTGAGCGGTGGCACGGTCTACCACCTCACGGAACGGACGGATGCCGGCCCCATCGCGGCTCAGGAGCACGTTCTGGTGCCGCCGGGCGTCGATGCGCAGTACCTGTGGCGGGAACTGCTCGCCCCGCTCGGCATCCGGCTGGTTCTGCGAACCCTGCGCGACCTCGAACGGGGGGTGCGCATCGAGGTTCCGCAGGACGAGGCGCTCGCCACCTGGGAGCCGGCGATGGACGCCCTGCCCTTGTTCAAACCCGAACTCGGCGCTCTCACCGCCGCGTCCTCCGCCCAGGTCATCAGTGATCGCTGGGCACTGGTCGACCACGGCGCCCGCCCTGCGGACTGACGAGACGAGGACGCGTCCGATCGTGTCTCCGGCCCGCATCACCTGGCAGCGCCGCGCGGCCGTGAGGCCAGCGTAATTCTTCGGCGGAGGACCGGGAAGCTCTGTGGACGCCCGCAGGGCCCGACCGGGGGCCTCTCGTACGCACGGTGGCGGCGGGAGGCGATGAAACCGCTCTCCCCTTCGTCAAACAGGTCACTTGACGGATGGTCAACGATCTTATTACGCTTTCGACGCGGCATGATCAATATGGGAAATCTCCATATCGCTCATGCGGGCATGCAAAGACAGTATCACGTCTTGCGCGGGGGTATATCTGCTCGTGGTCACTAAAAAACAGGAAGCCCAGCAGAAACAGAGCGCCTTGGCCCGGAATCTTCTTTCCGACGCTTGTTCGACCTTCGTGGTTCCCATCTCCGCGCTTCTCCCGGCCGATTCACCCAGATTAGCCGGAGAAAGCGCCGAACACACGCGTATGCTCGCTGAATCCGAGGCTGAATTCCCCCCGATCATCGTCCACCGGCCGAGCATGCGGGTGATCGACGGTATGCACCGGCTCCAGGCGGCCGTGCTGCGGGGCTCCGAGACCATCGAAGTGCGGTTCGTCGAGGACGGGGAGGGCCACGATCTGTTCGTCCTGGCGGTGGCGGCGAACATCAAGCACGGTCTGCCGCTCACCCGGGCCGACCGTCAAGCCGCTGCCGAACGCATCGTCTGCTCCCATCCGCAGTGGTCGGACCGCGCCATCGCGCGGGCGACCGGCATCGCCACCAAGACGGTGTCCGCGATCCGGGCACGTCTCGCGGACCGGATCCCCGAAACGCGGGGCAGGATCGGACGGGACGGCAGACTGAGGCCACTCGACGGGACCGAGGGACGCATCCTGGCCGGTGAGATCCTGCGCGCGGATCCGGACGCCTCGATCAGGCGGGTGGCGAAAGAGGCGGGAATCTCCGTTGGCACCGCGTTCGACGTGCGCAGACGCCTCATGAGCGGAGAGGACCCCGCGCCGGCCGCTCTGGGCGGCGAGTGCGAGGAGCCACCGGCCGGGTCGCCGGTCCAGGAGGAGGCCGCGGCGCAGGACGTGTCCCGTGGCACGTCGTCGCCGGCACGGCGCCGGGCCCAGGGCAGGCGCGCGGCTCAAGAGGCGTCGGACATCCTGAAGATGCTGATGAAAGACCCCTCTCTTCGGTACACGGATTCCGGCCGCGTCCTGCTGCGCCGGTTGTCCAGCCTCGGAATCGGCATCCTCGAGTGGGAGGACAAGGTCGAGGCGGTGCCCAAGCACTGCGCACACGCCGTCGCCGACTACGCACGCCAGGTCGCCGACTCCTGGATGCAGTTCGCGGAGCAGTTGGAGTCGAGCGCGCCAGGCGCCTGAGAGACCGAAAGTTTCGGCGTTCAACCGAAAGCTGTTGCCAGTTGAACGCTCTGCCCGAGGCGGCGACCAAGGCCGCGCCGGGCGTGGAACGCGTCCAGGGTGACCCGGCGCCGGCCACCTCCTGTCCAGGAGTCCGGCCGGCGGCGGTTCCAACTCGTAGCCGTGCCCGCCGCATATCGGGACCAGTATCAATCGCATGGCCGGACCAAACAAGCCCGGCGAATTCCGAGGCTCCGACTTCGCCGTCATGACGCACCGCCGGATTGACATTTTGATCGGATATGCGTTCACCTGGACCGGTGAAGGTTCCTGCCGCTGTTCGATCCAGGGTGCCGTCCATGTCACGTATTTCCCGTTCGATCTTCATATTGGGGGCAGACCGTGCATAACATCACCCGCGAGTACCAGCAGGAGATATGGGCGAAGGTCTCTTTTCCGGATGGTGAACTGGAGCGCAGCCGGGGCCTTTACCACCGCTTCGAGCGTGATTTGAAAGAGGCCAGAGAGCGTCAGCGGCGGCTGTACGCGAATTGGGTGTCCAAGGGTTTGGATCCGCAGGTCTGCGACATCGAGGCGGAGCTGACGTACCTGCGCATCCGGCAGTCGCGCCCGGAGAACGTCGTCGAGATCTCCAGCGGCAGCGGCTGGTCGACCTCGTGGATACTGCGGGCGCTCGCCGACAACGGGACGGGCCGGTTGCACTCCTACGATCTGGTCGACGACAGCGTCCGGAACGTCCCGGCGGATCTCGCGGCGGATCGCTGGCACTTCCACCAGGGGGACGTTCGCGAGTCGACGGCGGCGTTGCCCGAGTCGGCCGACTATCTGTTTCTGGATTCGGATCATTCCGCGCAGTTCGCGGAATGGTATCTGGCGGAGATTCTGCCGCGGTTTCCGCGGGCCCAGGTGAGCGTGCACGACATCGTCAAGTGGCCCGACGAGTGGGGCTGGGGCGAGGAGAGCATCGTGCTGTGCCGCTGGCTGGCGGAGCAGGGGATTCCGTGCTTCACCGCGGCACGCGCACTGCCAGACGTGGGTTTCGCCGGATTGACGGCACTTCGGGAGAGCCTCGGCATCAACGCGTTGCACTGGGAAGACTACAACTCGATGATCTTCTTCAGCCTGTGAGGCGCCGATTCCCGGCCGGGGCTGTGGAAGACGGAGGTGATGAATTGTCCCTCGAGGCGAGGGTAGATTTCGGCACAAAGCATCAGGAGATCCACGGCTTCGGTTTCTGCCAGGCTTTCCAGCGAGCCGCCGTCATCCGGGAGTTGCCCAAGTCCTCCCGTCAGGAAGTGCTCGACCTGCTCCTCAGCCCGGCGACCGGGGCCGGCCTCAGCATTCTGCGACTGTGCATCGGTTCCTCCGCGGACGGCGTCTATCCCAACCACAGGTCCATCCAGCCCGCGGATCCAGGCGGTCCGGCGGCGCCGCCGCGGTACGTCTGGGACGGCGACGACAGCGGGCAGGTGTGGCTCGCCAAGCAGGCGCAGGCGTACGGGGTCAGCCGGTTCTACGCCTCCGCGTGGAGCGCCCCGGGATACATGAAGGACAACGGTTCGGACGCCGACGGCGGCACCCTGCGTGGCCTGCCGGGGGTCCTGCCGGCGGGCGACGATTGGCGCGAATGCTACGCCGAGTACCTCCTGCAGTATGTCCGGTTCTATGCCAGTGAGGGGATCCGGATCACCGACCTCGGCTTCGCCAACGAACCGGAGATCGCCAGGCCGTACGCCACCATGCAGCTGAACACGGAGCAGATGGTCGACCTCGCCAAGGTCGTGGGTCGTGCTGTCGAGGGCCAGGGGCTGCCGCTCAACGTCGTCTGCTGCGACTCGCTCGGCTGGAACTTCCAGGCGGAGTTCACCGCCGCGATCGAGGCCGACCCGCTGGCCGCCGCCAGCGTGGCCATCCACGGCGCCCATCAGTACGGCAGCCGGGCCAACGAGCACGAACGCATGGCGCGCAGCCCGTTGCCGACGCGGCGGCCGAACTGGATGACCGAGTGGTCCCCGGACGTCCTGGGCGACGGCTGGAACGCGCGGTGGGACAGCGGCGACCCGACCGACGGCATCGCCGTCGCGCGGAACATCCACGACTGCCTGACGATGGCCGACGTCAGCGCCTACATCTACTGGTTCGGAGCGTCACCGGACGCCGACACCCGCGCGTTGATCCGCATCGACGGGGAGCGGTTCCACGTCTCCAAGCGGCTGGGGGCGGTGGCCGCGTTCAGCAGGTTCATCCGTCCGGGCGCCAGGCGGGTCTCCGCCCACGTCAGCGATGGCGCCGTCAAGGTGTCCGCCTTCGAGAATCCCGACTCGTCCCGCGTCGTCGAGCTGCTCAACGACGGCCACGAGCCCTTCGACGTGGACGTCTCAGCCGGCCCGTACGCGTCGTGGGCGGGCGCTGCCGCCTACCTCACCGATTCCTCCCACTCGCTGGACCGGACGCAGACGGCTCGCCCGGCCGAGTCCGGGATCTCCGTGCGCGTTCCGCCGCGGGCGCTGCTGACGATCGTGGTACCAGGGGGACCGGGGGTGGCGGGAGTCAGATGAAGGTTCCGTTCAACGATCTGGCTCGGTCGATGCCACGGGACGAGGTCTGGTCCCGCGTGCGCGAGGTGCTGGAAGACGGCAGGTACATCTCGGGCCCCGAGGTCGCGGCCTTCGAGCGGGAGTTCGCGCGATACTGCGGCGCCGGTCACTGCGTCGGCGTCAGTTCGGGTACGACCGCGTTGCAGGCGGCGTTGCTCGCGTTCGGGGTCGGCCCCGGTGACGAGGTCATCACGGTGTCCGCCACCTTCATGGCGACCACCGCCGCCATCGTCCACGTCGGCGCCGTGCCCGTGTTCGTCGACATCGATCCCCGGCACCGGACCATGCGCGTCGACGCGGTGGAGCCCGCCGTAACCTCCCGGACCCGGGCCATCGTGGCCGTGGACCTGTACGGCCATCCGTCGGACATCGGCCCGATCACGGAGGTGGCCCGGCGGCACGGGTTGACCGTCATCTGCGACGCGGCCCAGGCGCATGGCGCGTCGTACCACGGCCGGCGGGTCGGATCCCTGGCCGACGCCACGACGTTCAGCTTCTACCCGTCCAAGAACCTCGGGGCGGTGGGCGACGCGGGCGCGGTGACCACCGACCGTGCCGACATCGCCGACCGGATAAGGGAGCTGCGCGACCACGGCCGGCGCGCCGACCGGGACGACCACGTGCGCGTGGGGTACAACTGGCGCCTCGACGCCGTACAGGCCGCTGTGCTGCGGGTGAGGCTCCGCCACCTGGACGGGTGCATCCGGGCACGGCGCGAGGCGGCGGCCCGGTACGGCCGGCTCCTGGCGCGGTCACACCTGGATCTGCCCACCGAGGCCACCGGCGTCGAGCACGCGTACCACCTCTACGTCGTCTCCGGCGCCGATCGCACGAGGATGCGTGCGGCGCTGCGGGCTCGGGGAATCGCCACGGCGGTGCACTATCCGACTCCCGTCCACCTGCTGCCGCCGATGCACCCCTATGCGCCGGCGGACCACAGCCGGCGGCTGGCCGACACCGAGGCACTGGCCCGGGAGTGTCTGTCCCTGCCCATGTTTCCCGGCATCACGGCCGCCGAGCAGGCGGCGGTGGCGGACGCGGTCCACGAGGCGGAGTCGAGCGCGAGGCGCGTCCATCGATAGGCGCGTCCACCCATAAGCGCGTCGTCTTCGGGCGCGTCCATCATCGGGCGCGTCCGTCGTCAGGCGAAGGCACGGAGTCCGCGGCACCGCCGAACGCCGCGGACGGTCGATCGACGGCAGGAGCAGGAGCGGGCGTTGCACAACCGCGCATTCACGAGGATCAGCCCAGGAGGTGGACGGTGCAGGCCGGTGCACGAGTCGCGGTCGTCGGTGGTGGCATCTTCGGCGTCACGTCGGCTCTCCATCTTGACCGCGCAGGCTACGACGTCGTGTTGTTCGAACGCAACAGCGACCTGCTGCTGGGTGCCAGCAGCACCAATCAGCGGCGCCTGCATCGCGGCTACCACTATCCGCGCAGCATCGACACGGCACGCTCGGTGCTGGACGGCGTCGGGTCCTTCGCCGCCGAGTTCCCGGAGAGCGTCGTGTCGTCGTGCCGGCGGTACGTGGCGATCGCGCGGGAGAAGAGCCTGGTCGACGCGGAGACGTTCCTGGGCTTCCTGGACAACATGGGCCTGGAGTACTACGAGCAGTACCCTCCCTTCCTGCGCCGCGAATCCGTCGAGATCTCCCTGCGGGTCGAGGAATCCGGCATCGACGTCGAACGGCTCAGGGGGCTGTGCTGGCGCAAACTCCGGCGGAGCCTGGTCGAGGTGCGGCTGAGAGCTCCGGTCGAGCTGTCCGACCTGGAGGATTTCGACCACGTGGTGCTGGCGACGTACGCCGCGCTCAACCACATCGAGACCACGATCCCCGGCCGTGCCATGCAGTACAAGTTCGAGGTCTGCGAGAAGCCGGTGGTCAAGCTGCCGCCGGAGTACCGGGACACCAGCCTGATCATCCTCGACGGGCCGTTCATGTGCATCGACCCCATCGCGGGCACCGACACGTTCCTCTTCGGCAACGTCGCGCACGCCATCCACGCTTCGACGGTCGGTCTGCTGCCGCTGGTACCCGAGCCGTTGATCGGCCTGGTCGACAACGGGCTGCGGCGCAACCCGTCGCCGACCAACTTCCCCCTCTTCGTGGCCGGCGCGTCCGAGTTCCTCGTCGGAATCGAGGAGGCCGATCACATGGGATCGCTGTTCACGATCCGGGCGGTGCTCCCGCACGTCGAGGACACCGACGCCAGACCGACGCTGGTCCACAGAATCAACGAGCGGGTGACGTCCGTGTTCTCCGGAAAGATATCCACATGCGTCGACGCCGCCCGTGAAGTGGTGCGAATCGTCGGGGATCCCACCGCGGCGAGCCGCCCGTTGTAGGTAATTGCCCGATTGGCAGTCAAGGCGAATAGGATGTTGACTCGATCATGAAGATAATCACTGTAGCAACCGATTTAACGCATCCATTTCTCGTCCGCCTTCTCAATCCGTCCTGCGAGGCGGTCGACCTCGAACTCGTCGTCCTGCACCCCGAACAGTCGGCGTACCAATTCGCCGACAAGCGGCGGATGCTGGCCGAACAGCTCCTCCGCGTCGCCGCCCGCGACGAACTCGTCGTCGTCACGGACGCGTACGACGCCCTTTTCATCCGCGGCCAGCGGCACATCGAAGCCGGCTACGAGCGGTACGGCCAGCCCGTCGTCTTCAGCGGCGAACTGAACAGCTGGCCGCTGGGCCCGGTCGGCATGGCGCTGCACCCGGGCCCGCCGGCCGGCCGGTATCCGTACATCAACACCGGCGGACTCATCGGACCCGCCGGGGACATCCACGACCTGTGCGTCAAGTACGCGAAGGCCCCGACGGACCAGTTCGAGCTGCTCGTGCACCTGCAGGCGCACGGTTACCGGTACCACGAGCAGTTCGGCTGGAGCGACCAGTACCACTGGACCCTGGTGAGCCTCCTCGAACGGGAGATGGTCGGCATCGACCACGACGCGGCGATGTTCGAGTGCTTCGGACCGGTGATCCCCGACGTGGTCTACAGCGAAGTGATGCGTGACGTGCACGATTTCGCGGAGCGGGGGGTCGAGAGCGACGCCTACCAGAGGGAACGCGACGAGCTGCTCGCCCGTCTCGAAGTGCCGAGCGGCGCGGCGCACCTGCATTTCGCCGGCTCCATCACCAAGGCCGCGACGCTGGAGTTGCTGGACACGGAGCAGCTGCCCGAGTGGCTGAGTGTCGCGCACGCGGCCGGGCCCACGCCGGTGCGCCCCGGCCAGATCGTGCGTATCTGAGCCGGTGGCCTTCGACGGCCGGACATCGTCCCGGCCGCGCACGGGAAGGCGTGGACCACGCACCGGCCCACCGTCTGACGATTTCCACTATTCCCAAGGGATTGACTGATGGACCGCGACCTGAGCTGGAAGCCGGGTGAGCCGTTGGACCCGGCCTTCGTCGACCGCGAGCTCGGCGCCAGAGCCGACCTGATGCGGGGTGATTTCTCCCGATGGCAGGGCCCCGGCGGCTGCCAGTTGCGGGAGAAATTGACCGGATATCCTGAGCGGCTTTTCCTTTTCCGGCTCGAAGGCCGCGGATGGTATGCGGGCTACAAGACCATCTCCGATTACGTCGTCGACGCGAACATGCCGGGCGTGTTCTGCAGCCGGATCTACTGGTTCAACGTGGTCGGGCTGGTCGACTCCGTGCGGGTGTCCGACGAGGACGCGCGGGTCGTGTTCCGGCCGCTCGACGTCGCCGCGCGCCGGACCGCGTTCGACCTGATCAACCCGCTGACCGAAATCGTGCATCCGTTCGGCAAGCAGCGAGATCCGGGCCGCGAGAAGACCAGCCCGCCGGACGGCTGGCTGGTCAGCGACGAACGCGCCGCGTTTCTCGCTCTGGGCGAGCAGCACATCCGGCGGTACACCAGGGAGGTCTTCGAGCCGCGGTTCGCCTGTCTGGACGCGGACGTCCTCGCCTACGACCCGGCGTGCTCCACCGGCCGGTTCCTGAGCGACTTCGCGGCCCTGAACCCGGCCCGCATCCGCACCGTCGGCCAGGATCTGAGCAGGCAGATGGTCGACTTCGCCGGCAAGCACATCGAGCGTGTGTTCCACGAGGACGCGATGCGGCCCGCGGTCGCCCCTGCCAGCGTGGACATCCTGTTCAGCCGATTCCTCAACTCCGAGGTCGTCTCCACCGCCCGGGCCCGGGAGATCCTGCCGGGACTGGTCCGCACTCTGCGGCCGGGCGGGCTGATGGTCCTGCTCGGCCACAGTCCTCTTCTGGTGGACGCCGCCGACCTGGCGGACGCCGGGCTACGGGTGACGCAGACCGTCGCGCGGGCCGACGACTACCTGTTCCAGTACTACATCTGCGAGCGCGGAGACTGACATGACGCTGTCCTTGAAGGGGAACGTGATCGCGGAGCCCGCGGTCGCCGGGTGGTACGCCTGGTCGTACCTGCTGCCGCCGCACACGCTCGCCAAGTACTGGCAGAACCACTACCGGCCGCTGGTGGAGTCGTACCTGGCCAACCCGCAGGCACACCGGACGGCGCTGAAGCAGGCCCGCTTCCGAGGCGGTCCGTTCGTCCACGAACGGGACGGCTCGTACGAGGCCATCAAGCGGTGGTACGACGCCGCGGCCGAGCGGTACGCGCCGCTGACGGAACTCGCCGCCGCCATCGACGAATTCGAGAAGACGATCCTCCCCGCGCAGACCGGTGCCTCGATGGAGGACGCCTACCAGCGGTTGCCGGAGCCGCTGGCCGGCCGTGTGGAGATATTCTACGGACGGGACAACCGCACCCCGGACTACCGGTTCATCGAACCTCTCCTGTATTCGTCCCGCTACTTCGACAGCGGCTACCAGCAGGTCAGGTTCTCCGTCGTCCACCAGGACACCCGGGAGTTCGCGCTGACGACCCCCGTGCTGGAGTACGGCCCGGAGCAGGTGCTGGTCACCGTCCCGCTGGACTCCGAGCTGCTCGACGCGGTGTTCCGGGGCGGGCTCACCACCGAGGAGCTGGACCGGGTCGTCGCCGGGCTCGGCCTGGCAGGCGAGCGCGCCGAGGTCTTCCGCACGTTCTTCGAGCAGGACGGGGAGCCGCCGGTCCGTCCGACCGGCGACGTCATCGAGTACGTCGGCCACGCGTGCGTGTACGTCCGTCACCGGGGTGTCTCGTTCCTGGTCGACCCCGTGATCAGCTACGGCGGCTACTCGGGGGGCGCGCCGGGCCGGTTCACCTTCGACGACCTTCCCGAGCACATCGACTACGTGCTGATCACGCACAACCACCAGGACCACATGCTGCTCGAGACCCTGCTGAGGATCAGGAACCGGGTGGGCCGGGTGGTCATCGCGAAATCCTCCCATTCGAGCCTCGTCGACCCGGACCTGCGGCGAATACTCCGCGTGCTGGGTTTCCACGACGTCGTCGAGCTGGACGACCTCGAAACGCTGGAGACGCCCGGTGGGACGATCACCGCTCTGCCGTTCCTCGGCGAGCACGGCGACATCAGGATCCGCACCAAGTCCGGCTGGCTGCTGGACCTCGACGGCAGCCGGGTCCTGTTCGCCGCGGACTCCACCAACATCTCGCCGCAGCTCTATCCGCAGGTCGCCGCGGCGGTGGGCAAGGTGGACACGGTGTTCATCGGGATGGAGAGCGTCGGCGCCCCGGTCAGCTGGCTCTACGGGCCGCTGTTCCCCGAGCGGCTGGAACGCAGGATCGACGCGGGGCGGCGGTTGCGGGGCAGCAACTTCGAACAGGCGGCGGCGATAGTCGACGCGCTGGGGGCGTCCAGGGTCTACGTGTACGCCATGGGCCAGGAGCCCTGGCTGGGCGCGGTGATGTGCGTGGACTACGACGAGAGCCACCCCGCGATGGTCGACAGCGGCAAACTCGTCGACTACGTCAACGCGCTCGGTGGCACGGCCAAGCACCTCTACCTGCGCGAGTCGCTCAGGTTGCGGTCATGACCACCGGAGGACACGTCATCTGCGTCGGGTTCCACGCCGCCGAGGCGCACGCGGTGGACTTCGACCTCCACACCGTGACGGCGGTGATGTCGAGGGGGAGCGCGGCCCGCCTCCCCGCGGAGGTGGCGGGCCGGTTCGCGCGGATCGCACCGCTGGACCTGGACTCCCGGGACCTGGACGCGTACGACCGCGCCTCCGGCCGCATCTGCGAACTCGCCCGCGAACTGGCCGGCGAGTTCGGCCCGCCCGCCGGCGTCATCGGGCTCTACGAACACACCACGCTGCCCGCGGCGCGCCTGCGCGAGCACCTCGGCGTCGGCGGCACGAGCCCGCGGACCGCGCGGCTGTGCCGGGACAAGGTGGGGATGAAGCGGGTGCTGGCCCAGGCCGGGGTGCGGGTGCCGCGCTTCCTGCCGCTCGGTCCGGACACCCCCCGCGAGGACCTCGCGCGCTTCGCCCGCCAGGTGCCCGGCCGGATCGTGGTGAAGCCGCGGAGCCAGGCCGCGAGCCTCGGCGTACGGATTCTTGAGGGCGCCGGGGAACTGCTCGCGCTCGCCGAGGCCGGCGGCATCGGCGAGCGGTACGAGGCCGAGGAGTTCGTCGAGGGCTCGGTGTTCCACCTCGACGGTGTCGTCCGCGACGGCGTGGTCCGCTGGTTGTGCCCGTCCAGGTACGTCACCACCGCCTTCGCGTTCCAGCACGAGCGCAAGCCGATGATCTCGGTGGTGCTGGACGACCGGGCGCTGGCGACGCGGATGTTCACTTTCGCCGAGACGGTCCTCCGGACCCTCGGGCTCACCGACAGCGTCTTCCATCTGGAGCTGTTCCACACCCCCGACGACGAGATCGTGTTCCTGGAGATCGGCAACCGGTTCGGCGGCGCCGGCGTCCCGGTCCACCACCGCACCAGCTACGGCGTGGACCTGCCCCGGGAGGCCGTGCTGGCGTGCACCGGCGGGCCGTCGGAGCTGGCGGGACCGCCGGAGACGCACCGCCACCCAGGCCTGCCGGCGTCCGGATGGATGTTCGTGCCAATGGACGAGGCCCGGAGATGCCGGGTCGTCGAGGTCCGCGGGCTCGGCGACCTGCCCGGCTCGGTGGCGTGGTCCGCCGTCCCCGCGGTGGGCGACGTGCTCGACGGGTCCTCGGACGTGTGGAACACCGCCGGCAGGTTCGTCGTACTCGGCGAGTCGGCCGCGGCGGTGGAGAACGACATGAAGAAGATCGCCG
This sequence comes from Microbispora sp. H10885, assembly GCF_014161415.1. Lineage (NCBI taxonomy): Bacteria > Bacillati > Actinomycetota > Actinomycetes > Streptosporangiales > Streptosporangiaceae > Microbispora > Microbispora sp. H10885. The sequence continues at coordinate 147,579 of NZ_JABBWY010000011.1, forward strand.
CGACCTACTCGGTCAGCGTGACGGGAGACTGACATGAACACCAGGCGGTTGGGAACCTATCTGGGCGTCGCCGTCGACGGGTACCGGCTGGATCCGGCCGATCCGGAACTCGGCGCCTTTGTGGACGAGCTGCTCCGGCGGCACAAGGTCGTGGTTTTCAAGCAGCAGCACCTCGACCGGCACGCCTTCGCGAAAGTGGCCAGGCGGATCGGCCGGCCGGAGGCGCATCCGTTCATCTCCGAGGACGATCCGGTGGTCCATGGGATCTCACCGTTTCAGCCCTATCACGAATATCCGGAGATCACCGGCATCTACCACGACGAGAAGCACACGGGAAATCTCAACGTCTGGCACAGCGACCTGTACTGGCGCAGGGTGCCTCCGGGCCGCCTGATCCTGCGGGCGGTGCAGATCCCGCCGTGGGGTGGCGACACCTGCTGGGCGGACATGGGCGCGGCCTACCGATCGTTGTCCGACGAGCTGCGATCGGAACTGGACGAGTTGCGGGTGGTCCACGACTGGATGCGGATCTATTCCTCCGCCTTCGCCGACGACGAGACACGCGGCCGGATACGCCAGAAATATCCACCGCAGACGCACCCGCTCGTGTTCACGCATCCGTCGTCGGGGGAGAAGGTGCTGTTCTCCAACAAATCCTCCGCGATCCGCATCGAGGGCCTGGAGGAGCAGGAGAGCCGGCGCATTCTCGACATGGTGCACCTGCTGGCCTGGCGGCCGGAATTCCAGTGCCGCGTCCAGTGGGAGGCAGGAGACGTCGCGATCTGGGACAATCTTCGCGCCCAGCACTATGCTGTATCCGATTACCGCCCGCACATACGAAAGATGGAGCGCATTCTCTTGGAAGGCGAACCCATCCAGTGACGACCCAGGTCATCGTGCTCAACGGTGGATCCAGCGCGGGTAAATCCACGATGGTGCGCCGCCTCAAGGAGATCCTGCCGGACCCGTGGATCAGCTTCGGCGTCGACGACCTGATCGAGCGGCTGCCGCCTTCGATGCTGGAGTCGGAGTCCGGACTGACCTTCGGGCCCAACGGCGAGGTCAACGTCGGCGACGAGTTCATGCGGCTCCAGGACGCCTGGATGCGCGGCATCGCCGCGATGGCCAAAGCCGGGGCACGGATCATCCTCGACGAGGTGTTCCTCGGGGGCGGTGTCTCCCAGGAGCGCACCCGGCGGTACCTCGAAGGCCTCGACGTGCTGTGGGTCGGCGTGCGCTGTGCCCCGGAGATCGCGGCGGAAAGGGAGATCGCACGCGGAGACCGGGTGATCGGAATGGCGGTGTCGCAGGCCGAGGTCGTACACGAGGGCGTCGTCTACGACGTGGAGGTCGACACCGGCCGTGCCGAGTCGCTGGAGTGCGCGCGGGCCGTCATGGCGTACATGTCCGAGGCCGCGCGCGCCGGCACCGTCCGCGCATGAGACGTCACGACGAGAACGACCGCGGATTCGCCAGCGACAACTGCGCGGGCGTGCCCCCCGAGGTGATCGCCGCCGTCGTGGAGGCGAACGGAGGCCACCAGAGGGCCTACGGCAAGGACGTCTACACCGCGCACCTGATCGAGGTGATGCGTGCGCAATTCGGCGAGCAGGCCGAGGTCTTCCCGGTCTTCAACGGCACGGGCGCGAACATCACGGCTCTGACCGGCATGCTTCCCCGATGGGGAGCCGTCATCGCCGCGGACAGCGCACACCTGCACAACAGCGAGAGCGGCGCGCCGGAACGGGTCGGCGGGTTCAAGCTGCTGACCGTCGACGCGCCCGGCGGAAAGCTCACCGTCGAGGCGATCGACCGCGAGGCGTGGGGCTGGGGCAACGAACACCGTGCGCAGCCCCTGGCCGTGAGCATCGCTCAGAGCACCGAACTCGGCACGCTGTACAGCGTCGAGGAGATCCGGGAGATCGCCGACCACGCCCATGCCAAGGGCATGACCGTGCACATGGACGGTGCGCGCGTATCCAATGCGGCGGCCGCCCTGGGTGTCCCGTTGCGGGATTTCACCACGGATGCGGGGGTCGATGTCCTCAGCTTCGGGGGCACCAAGAACGGCATGCTCTTCGGCGAGGCGGTCGTCGTGCTCAGGCCGGGGGCCGTGAGCGGGCTCGCTCACCTGCGCAAGCAGCACATGCAACTGGCCTCGAAGATGCGTTTCGTCAGCGCGCAGTTCATCGCGCTGCTCGACGGCGATCTGCACCTGCGCCTGGCGAGCCGGGCCAACGAGATGGCGGCGCGGCTGCGGGCGGCGCTGGAGGAGCGCCTGGCCGCCGGCGAGATCAGCGGACTCCGCTTCAGCCAGCCGACGCAGACCAACGCCGTGTTCGCCGTCCTGCCCCGGGAGGCGGCGGACCGCATCCGTAAGAGGGTGCGGTTCTACGACTCGGGTCGCCTCCCGGGTGAGGCGCGCTGGATGACCGCGTTCGACACGACCGAGGCCGACGTGGACGCGTTCGTCGAAGTGATCCGCGAGGAGCTGGCCGGCTAGTCACCCTGTCGGGGATCTCGGTCGTGGCCCGCGGTGTCGCCGAGAGGATTGATTGACATGCCTGTGACATGGGTGTCCGCGCGGCGGCAGGTGCTGGTACGCCTGCGTCTGCTGAAGATGCTGCGAGCCGCCGGCCCGTTGCCGGTCGGGGGCCTCGTGGTGGTCACGATCGTCGAGAGCCTGTCGCCCGCGGCCGCCGCCGCGGCTCTCGGGCTCCTGGTCGGCCGCCTCGTGGCGGCCCTGGGCGAGGGTGCCGCCGGCCTCGGCGCGCTGACGCTCCCGGCCGCGGCGCTGGTCGGGGTCATGCTCGTCGGCAACCTGATCGACTCCGCGAAGGAGCCGCTGCACTACCTCGTGGCGTTTCGGCTGGACGGTGCCTACCGGTCCGAGTTGAGCCGCCGCGTCTCGACCGGCCGCACCATCGCCGCGCTGGAACGGCCGTCCGTGCAGGGCCACGTCGAACTCGCCCGCGCCGATCCGCGCAACTGGACGGAACGGACCCCAGGCGCGGGTGCCGTCGCGCTCGTGGTCATGGTCGGCCGCGCCCTCACGCTGGCCAGTACGTCCGTCGTTCTCGCCGTCTGCGCGTGGTGGCTCGTCCCGCTGCTCGTGCTTCCGGCGATCGCGGTGCAGTGGCTGAGCAGCCGTGACATCGACCGATGGTTCGTCCTGTGGCGGGGTGGTCAGACCGAGTACCACCGCCGCCGGGTGTGGAGTGACGCGAACCTCGACGCCGGGCCGGCGAAGGAAGTGCGCATCTTCGGCCTCGGCGAGCACGTCGTGCGGCGCCAGCTGCACCACACGCGCGAGCAGTACGCGCCGGTCTGGGCTCATCAGCGGGCATCGCTGACCCGGCACCGGCTGCTGGCGCCGATGGTCGTCGGTCCGCTGGCGGCCGCGATGGTCTCGGCGGCGTACCTGGCCGCGACCGGGCGTGTGTCGCTGGCGGCCGGCACCGCGGCGATATCGGCGAGCGCGGTGATCTACCGCACCTTCTGGGGTGACCCGCGGGACGTGCTCGGCGCCGTCAGCGCGCTCAACGCCTCCGACCGCCTGCGCGAGGCGCTTGACGTGCCGCCGGTCTCCGTACCCCCAGAGGCTTTCGACGCTGCAGATGCTTCGGGCGCTTCGGGCGCTTCGGGCGCTTCGGACGCGGGAGCGCCGGGGCGGACGGCGCAGCGGGTGGGCACGGAGCCGCAGGCTCGCACGGTGCGGTTCGAGGGGGTCAGCTTCACCTATCCCGGCAGCGACCGCGCCGTCATCGACAGGCTGGACCTGGAGATCCGGCCGGGGGAGCTGCTCGCGGTGGTCGGCCTCAACGGCGCCGGGAAGTCGACGCTCGTCAAACTCCTGGCCGGTCTCTACGAGCCGACCGGCGGCCGGATCACCTATGACGGCGCCGACATCCGCGACATCGGCCTCGACAGGTGGCGGCGGCATCTGTCGGTCGTCTTCCAGGACTTCGTCCGCTACCACCTGTCGGTCGCGGACAACGTGGCGCTGGGCAGTTCGCGTGTCCCGCCGGACCGCCACGCCGTGGAGGCCGCCGGCCTGGCCGCGGGGCTGGACGCGGTGGTGGACCGTCTCCCCCTCGGGTGGGACACCCCGCTCGCCCGGACCCGCCGGGGCGGAGTGGACCTGTCAGGCGGGCAGTGGCAGCAGGTGGGGCTCGCCCGCGCCCTCTACGCCATGCGTACGGGAGCGCGCGTACTGGTTCTGGACGAGCCGACCGCCCACCTCGACGTGCAGACCGAGTTCGAGGTCTTCGACCGGTTGGCCACGTACCGGGGTGACGCCGCCGTGGTGCTCATCTCGCACCGCCTCTCCACGGTGCGGCAGGCGGACCGGATCGTGCTGATAGACCGCGGACGGGTCACCGAGTCCGGCAGCCACGCGCAGTTGATGGCGGCCGACGGGGTCTACGCGAACCTGTTCAACATCCAGGCGGAGCGATTCCGGCAGGGCTACAACGACTGCGCCGAGGACGGTGAGATCTCGTGAGCTCGCGCCGATGGAGTTCCGTACGGCTGTGGGGTGAGTTGTTCGCCCTCTCGTGGCGAGCCGACCGACCGCAGGTCGTCATGCTGCTGGGCCTCAAACTCGTCTCGGCGTGCACCACCGCCGCGCTGGCGCTGTCCACCCGCGCGGTCATCGACCAGGCTCTCGCCGGGCACTCGACGGAGGCCATGGTCATGGCCGGCTGCGCCGCCCTCGCGGCCGCGGCGACGGTGCTCGGCCCGAGCCTGGAGACCCACCTGTCCGTGATCGTCGCGGATTCCGTGGCGCAGCTGCACCTGGAACCGAGGATCCAGCGCTTCCTGGCGTCGGTGGAGACGCTCGAACACCTGGAGCACAGCGACTTCCTCGACCGGGTGACCGTGCTCGACCACGCGTCGTGGAAGCTCACGCACGGGCTGTGGAGCGTGATCGACGTCGTGTTCGCCGGGCTGCGCCTGCTCCTTCTCATGCTGCTGCTCGGTACGGTCAGCCCTGTCCTGCTGCCGCTGCTCGTCGCGGCAGGGGTCGCGTTGGCGCTCGACCAGCACGGTCAGCGTGGCGTGGCCCGGGCGGAGACCGATACCGCCGAGTCGTTCCGGCTGCAGCGGCACCTCTTCACGCTGGCCACGCAGGCTGCCACGAGCAAGGAGATCTGGGTCGCCGGCGTCGGCGGAGAGCTCGCCCGGCGGCAGCGAGCCGCGTGGGACGAGGCGGTGGTCCGCCGTACGGCGGCACGGCTGCGTTCGGCCGGATGGCGACTGGGCGGCTGGCTCATGTTCAGCCTCTGCTTCACCGCCGGACTCGTCCTCGTCCTGCGTCTCGCCGCGACCGGTCGGGCGAGCGCGGGCGACGTGGTGCTCACCCTCACCGTCGCGGTGGCCCTGCGCGACTCGGTCCAGTCGGCGCTGGTCCGGGCGGGCGTCGCACTCAACGCCGGCACCTACGTCGAGCCATACCTGTGGCTGCGCGACTACGTCGCGCGGCACCGGCAGACCGGGCAGCGGCTGCCGGCGCCCGCTGTTCTGCGCGACGGCATCGCCTTCGAGGGCGTGACCTTCACCTACCCGGGCACGGTTCGCCCGGTGCTGGACGACGTGAGCTTCCACCTCGCGGCCGGTTCGGTGGTGGCGATCGTCGGCGAGTTCGGCTCCGGCAAGACGTCGCTGGTGAAGCTGCTGACCAAGTTCTACACCCCGGACGCCGGCACGATCCGGGTCGACGGCACCGATCTGTCCGACCTGGACACCGAGGCGTGGCGGTCGCGGTGCAGTGCGGCCTTCCAGGACTTCGGGAGGTTCCGCATCCGGTTCGCCGAGACGGTCGGGCTCGGCGACCTGCCCCACGCCGATGCCGCCGGGCGCCTGGCCGACGCCGTTGCGGCCGCGGACGCGGACGGGCTCGTCAGGCGCCTGCCGAACGGGATGGACACGCAGCTCGGCCGGCTCTTCGGAGGCGTCGAACTCTCCGGAGGCCAATGGCAGAAGACCGCGCTCGCGCGCGCGTCGATGCGTCAGGGCCCCCTGCTGTTCGTCCTCGACGAGCCGACCGCCTCGCTGGACGCGCCGAGCGAGGGCGCCATCCTGGAGCGGTACATGGTCCGCGCGCGGGAGCTGGCCGCGCGGACGGGAGCCGTCACCGTGATCGTCTCGCACCGGTTCTCCACGATCGCCGGAGCGGACCAGATCCTGGTCTTCGGCGCAGGCCGGATCATGGAGGCCGGTACGCACGCCGAACTCCTCGCGCTCGGCGGGCGCTACGCCGATCTCTACGGCATCCAGGCCAGGGCGTACACGGCGAACTGAGCGGTTCTGCCGCGTCAACGGTCCCGTACCGCAACCCGGGAGCGGCCCATGACGGCGCGGCGTGCGCAGGCGCGGTGCTCACGTGGCGCGGCCCGAGCTCCGCGTCAGGCGTTACCCGCGACGTTCTGGATCGCACTGGCGAGGCGCGCGAGATCGACGCCTTCGAGGTGGTCGAGAAAGTGCCGGCGCACGCTGGCCAGGTTGCTCGGCCACGCCTGTTCCAGGCGGGCGAGGCCGGCGTCGGTGAGGACGGCGTTGAACCCGCGGGCGTCGTCGTCGCACCTGACCCGTTCGACCAGGCCCTGCCGCTCCAGGACGGTGACGATGCGGGTCATCCCGCTCAGGGAGAGCTCGCAGGCGACCGCGAGCTCGCCCATCCTCATCCGCCGCTGCGGCGCCTCCGACAACCGCATCAGGGCGGTCCACTCGATGAGCGGCAACTGCTGTTCGCGCACCATGTCGGCGTCGATGGCGCGGGGCAGCGCATAGATCAGGCGGGGGAGCGCGCGGACCAACGCGTCCTCGTCGGCGGTCAGCGGCCGCACCGGCCGCGATGTAGTCATGGTCACATTCTACTTGCTTCACGAACGAAGTACCCATACTCTTCCTTCGCGAAGCAAGTATTTCTCGCTGGAAGTGGAGATCGTCATGACCAGAATCGGGATCATCCTCGGCAGCACCCGCCCCGGCCGCAACGGGGAGGCCGTCGCCCGCTGGGTGCACCAGGTCGCCGCGCAGCGGACCGACGCGGAGTTCGAGCTCGTCGACCTGCTCGACTACAAACTCCCGCACCTCGACGAGGCGCTGCCGCCGTCGCTGGGCCAGTACACGCAGCCGCACACGATCGCGTGGGCCGGCAAGATCGCCTCGTTCGACGGGTTCGTCATGGTGACGCCGGAATACAACCACTCGACGTCGGGGGCGCTGAAGAACGCCATCGACTTCCTGTACGGCGAGTGGAACAACAAAGCCGTCGGTTTCGTCAGCTACGGCTCGGTCGGCGGCACCCGTGCGGTGGAACACCTGCGCCTGATCGCCGGTGAGCTCCAGATGGCCGACGTACGGGCCCAGGTGGCGCTGTCGCTCTTCACCGACTTCAAGGATTTCAGCGTGTTCACGCCCAACGAGTTCCAGCTTCAGTCGCTCACCGCGATGTTGGACCAGGTCGTGGCGTGGAGCACGGCGCTCGCGCCGATGCGCGCCCGGTGAGTTCGTACGGAACACGGGGATCAGGAGGAACTCGATGGGAACGCTTGACGGCAAGGTGGTGCTGATCACCGGCACCGCCGGAGGTCAGGGCCGGGCCGCGTCGCTGGTCTTCGCGCGAGAAGGCGCGAAGGTCGTCGGGTGCGACATCCAGGTCGACGCCAACAACGAGACGGTGGAACTCGTCCGTCGCGCCGGAGGCGACATGACGGGCGTCGCGCCCGTCGACCTCACCGATCCGGAACAGGCGCGGCGGCTGGTCGACGAGGCCGTGGCGGCCTATGGCGGGCTCGACGTCGTCTACAACAACGCGGCCATGCCCCGCTTCGGGCCGATGCCCGGTTTCTCGGTCGAGGACTGGCGGGCGACCATCGCCGGCGAACTCGACATTCCTTTCTTCGTGTCGAAGTTCGCCTGGCCGTACCTGGTCCGGCGGGGCGGCGGCGTCATCATCAACGTCGCGTCCATGGCCGGCACGATCGCCGGCGAGGTCCCCCCGATGGTCGCGCACAGCGCGGCGAACGCCGGGGTCATCGGCATGACCCGGCAGTTCGCGCTCGAAGGCGCGCGCCACGGGATCCGCGCGGTGGCGATCAGCCCCGGGCCGGTCCTCACCCCGGCGAGTGACCGCGATCTCGGCGACGACCAGGCCGCCAGGGACGCGATAACCCGCAAGACGCTCCTCAAGCGCTTCGCCCGGCCGGAGGAGATCGTCGAGCTGGCGGCCTTCGTCGCCTCCGACCGGGCGGCGTACATCACGGGCGCCAACTACGCGGCCGACGGCGGCGCGACCGCCTGGTAGCCGGTACGGCTAGCCGGGCGTCCCGTCGCGCTTGTTTCTTCTGGCGAGACGCCCGGCTTGCCCGTCGTGCACATCGCTCATCCACTCCCAGCCGGGCTTGGCCGACGGGCCGACCCGCGGGTCGCCGGGAACATGGGCGTCACGCAAGGCGTGCACGTACGCCCGATCCTGGTCGATCCGTGCGCGTACCTCATCGCCGACCGACCCGTGGCCGGGGACGAGGACGTCGACGTCGCCCGCCACGCCGTCGAGCAGCCGCAGCGCAGCGAGGTAGTCCTCGATCGGGTCGGCGGTGTCGGCGAAGTCGAGCATCGGAATCAGGACGTCAGAGAGCATGTCGCCGGCGACGAGAACCCCGCGTTCTTCGACGAAAAGCGCCGCATGGCCCGGTGCGTGCGCTTGATGCTCGATGATCCGGACCTGAGGGCCGTCCCATGGAATCCGCGCCGTCCCGGCGGGCAGGGCGGTGATCTGGCCGAGCAGGTCCAGCGGCACCCGCTCGGCGATGCCCGTCGGGAGCAGGTGGGCGGTGATGCGCGCCTTCGCATCCGGGTCGGACAGCTGCTTCCGGACAGCGGCCGCGCAGCGGGCCGTGCCGTAACGAGGGGCCGTGCCGAACTGGGCGTGCCAGAGCAGGTGATCCCAGTGAGGATGCGTCGAGAAGCCTGCCACAACGGTCCGGCCCGAACGGGACAGGTCGTTCGCGAGGCAGGCCAGTTCGTGGTCCTGCACCCCGGGGTCGATGAGCAGCACTCCGGTGCGGCCTTGCACGACAACGGCGTTGCTCTGGAGGAACTCGCTCTCGTGGACCAGCACACCGTCCGCGACCTGCCTCAGCACGGTGGCCCCTCCCGCTTGTGATTTGCAACCGCTCGCCGCGACGGTAGTACCGGGTAGTGGCAGATTGCAAGCAGTAGGAGCGAAGCGAACGAGGTCGGGGTGCCCGATCAGCCTCGCCATCGAGGGTGTCTCACGTATGGGCTGCTCCTGCGGCCCGAGAATCTCCTCGACGAACAGCGCGGTGGGCAGGTCGGAATGGATCCGCACCTAACCGCGTGCCGGCGGGTGGCCGTCTGGGCGGCGTCCCCAGGCTGAGATCAGCGGCGCGAGTGTCAGGTCGAGTTCTCCCGCGTGGATGGCGACCAAGTGCGCGTCGATCTCGGCGTCGTCGGCCAGGCCGGCCGCGAGCAGCTCGCCGCGCACGTGCCGGATGGTCGCCGCCTCCAGCCGGTCGCAGGCCGGCCCGCCGACCGGGAAAGAGCCCGCCGCGGCGACATCCACCAAGCCGGCCTCACGCAGTGCCCGCGGCAGCGTCCGGCCGTAACGCAGGTCCGCGCCGCGGCGCGTCAGCAGCTCCCGGACCGCGTCGCGCAGCCGGTTGGCCCGCCGTTGCGCCGGGCCGCTGTCGTCCAGGCATGCCAGCGGCTGCAGAGCGGTGTCGGCGTCCTCGACCAGCAGCCAGCCGCCGGGCCGCAGTGCCGCCGCCATGTTGGCCAACGCGCGAGCCCGGTCGGGTACATGGACCAGCACGAGCCGGGCGTGCACCAGATCGAACGTCCCCGGCTCCGGGGGCGGATCAGCGGCGACATCATGCCGGCGTACCTCGTACCCGTCGCCTGCCTCCAGCCACGACGGGTCGATGTCCGTGGCCAGCACGTGCCCGGTCGGACCGACGGCCGCCGCGAGCGCCTCCGGGATGCTGCGGCCACCGGCCCCCACCTCCCAGCAGCGCGAGCCGGCCCCGACCCCCAGTCGATCGAAGTGCCCCCGCGTCACACCGTCGAACAGCTCGGCCAGCCAAACGAATCGCTCGCCCGCCTCGGCGCGCGCGTTGTCCAGCAGGTACCCCCGGGCGGGCTCTCCGCCGGGCGCGGTAGTCCCACCTGTCGGATCCGGTCGGCCGCCGACGTGCGGCGGGCGGGGCGAGGAGGTCATCACCACATGGTCACCTCCCCAGGCCACCAGCGCCACGACGCCGGCAGAGGGATATCTCACACAGCCGGCGAACCCCGCACGTCCTGCAGCACGGTTCTGCACCGTGACGCGCCAGAAGGGGTACTGACGTGCCCTCAGAGCACAACGATCCGTTCTGGAAGGGCTGGCAAAGCGGCTGCCATCCTGAACGAGGTAGCTGTCCTCGGTGCATTGACCATGACTTGGCAGTGTTGGACGGCGTCGGGGTGGCGCTGGGCCTTACGCCTTTTGAACACCCGCAGCGTTAGGGATAGTCCGCATGACGAACCGAACATCGTTGGCGGCACTGACGCTGGCCCTGACGGCGCTGGGGGCGCAGCCTTCCGCGGCGGGCGCCACCACCGTCTCCAGCCCAAGCGTGTCGTGGAAGTCCTGCCCCACCCACTCCGACGAGGTGATCCGGAGCCTGGGCGTGACGCAGGATCACGTCGCGGACTTCCGTACCCTGATGAAACGCCTGGAGTGCGGGACGGCCAGCGTGCCGCTGAACCACGATGACCCCGGTGGGCCGAAGATCGACATCGCTGTGACCCGGCTGGCCGCCACGGACGAGGACCACCGGCTGGGCACTGTCGCCATCCTGCCGGGAGGGCCGGGCGGCAGTGGATATCTGGACCCGATCCTGCGGGCCGCGCTCAGAAACGATGAGATGGCCGAGCTGAACGAGCGGTACGACATCATCGGCTTCGACCCCCGCGGGGTCGGGTACAGCACCAAGGTCATCTGCGAGCCCGGCCCGAGAGGCCCGGACAAGCCGGGCCCGCTGACCAAGGAGTCGGCCAGGAAGATCTACGACGCCCAAGTCGCGGCCAACCTGAAGTGCGCGAACTCCGACCCGGACTTCCTCCGGCAGCTCACCACCGACACCGTGGCCAGGGACCTGGACCGGGTACGGACCGCGCTGGGCGACCGCACGCTCAACCTGCTCGGTTTCTCCTGGGGCACCTATCTGGGCGCTGCGTACCGGAGCCTGTTCCCCATGCACACCGGACGGGTCTTCCTGGACAGCCCAGCGCCGCCGTGGACCCGTTTCGACAGGCACATCGAGGAGAGCGCGGCGGCGGTCGAGCGCAACTTCGGCCGCATGGCCACCTGGCTGGCACGCCGTGAGGCGATCTACGGTTTGGGCACCACCGCCACGCAGGTGCGTGAGCAGGTGGTGAAGCTCGTCACCACGTACGACAAGAACCCCAAGACCTATACCGACCTGCCGCAGCCGATCGATGGCTCGGCCGTCGCCAACCTGGCCGGGCGCAACTCGACTGAGTGGGCACGCGCGGGCAAGGCCCTCTCCGAGCTGCGGACGGCGAATGCCACTACCGCCCCGCCCACCGTCAAGGAGCTGCTCGGCGCCCAGATGAGAGCACCTCTGCCCGGCACGCCCGAAATGACGAACATGACCATGAACTGGGCGGTCACGTGCAACGAGGACAGCAGCCGACCGAGTTTTGACACCGCCTGGCATGACTACCAGCGGCTCCAGAAGCGCCTTCCGGCGACCGGCCGCTCCTGGGGCACGACCGCGCTGTGCTCCGGCTGGCCGCTGCCGGTGCGGCAGGCCACGCTGAAGCGGAACGGCGGATCGCTGGTGCTGGCCGCGCACCTGTACGAGTACATGTCCGTCTACGACTGGGCGCTGCAAACCCGCCGCGTGATCGGTGGCACCGTCTACAAGGTGGCCGACGACGTGCACGTTTCGACCACTAAGGTGCCTGAGTGCGCCGCCGAGGTGGTGAAGTACTTCGAGACGGGCCGGATCGACGCGGGCTGCCCGGGCCTCAAGCCCGCGAGCTGACCCTCGGCCTGAGCATGGAAACAAGCGAGCGCCCCCACCCACCTCCACATACGCACCGAAACCAGTACGAACCGCAGCAGCAGAGATTGTCAGGCACCCTCCAAACCCAAGTATCCCTGGCCAGTAAACCCAAGTACCCCCTGGCCAGGGGCAGGTTCGTTGGATTCTGCTCCCTTGCTACCGGGACCCCTTCGGGACTTCGGGCCCGAGCAACGCGCCGACACCGCCCTCCCACTCAAGCTTCTGCGCGAGGGTGTCAACGGGCATACGCGATCCACCCTGAACGGCTCGGGATCACCCTGGACTGCAACCCGGCGTCACAGCTGTGGAGCTACTCCGACGGCGCGAGCTACCGATATAGGTCAAAATCATGCCCATGACGGGAGAAACCCTGAACGGCTTCGGTGAGCTCGTGGACGCCGCAATTGAACGGCGCGCCATGGAGGTGACCGCGTTACACGAGGCGGGAGAGTTACTGAGCAAGGTGATCCACGCGGCCGCCATCGTGGCTGATCATCTGCGAGCCGAGGTCGCAGTCTTGCCGAAGCGGCATGTCCTGAGCGATGACACCGGGGATGACCCGGGGGCTCGGCTTGCCGAGGCTGGTGAGCGTCTGAGGAGGATCACGGGTCTTTTGCAGGACGCCGACCTGCATGCTCGTCGGTCCGGCGCTGCGCTGCGACACATCAACGTGCAGGCGGGTTCTGACGAGAGTGAAGACTGAATAGGAGTCTCGCCGGGGACTCGAACGCTGCGGATTACCAGAAACGATTCGATCAAGCTCTGTCGGCTCAGACCTGGAGATGTAGTGTCCGTAGACGTTCGCCAAAGTCCGCTCTCGCCCAGCCCCTTGGCTGTACAGCCAAGGCATTCCACAATCGGCACGCTATGGACAGCGAAGCCACATGACCATGCTGGGCGCCCCGTCGATCGCCCCCCAACCCCGTCAGATGGCCGGCCACTGCATGGCGATCGTCGTGCTGCACTTGGGCGGCGGCGCATGCCCCGGAGCCCCAGGGCCCGCTTACCCTCGACCGGGATCGGGATTTCGCCACCCGGTGGATGCGCCGCCCGCAGACCGGTGTCGTGCGAGTCAGGCAGCACGGGCGGGCCCCGCCGATCGGTGCCGTCCGGGTCCGGCGGGCTGAAAGTTGCATCCGCGACCTGCATCTTCGCGACCCGCCCGGTCGCGTTGGCGACAGGCCGCGACACTCACTTCTACCGTCTGTGTAGCGCGTCGATCGGTATGCAGGCCCCGCCCCGCCTCCTGGCCGCCAGGGAGTCACCATGCAACGGCGAGTCATCTCCATCGTTCTCGCGGCGCTCACCGCACTGGCCGGGCTGGTGGTGACCACGCCCGCGTTCGCGGCGACGGCTCCCGCACGGATCACGCGCTTCGCCGACACCACCCCGCCGACGGTTCCCACCGGGCTGAGCAGCACGGTCGGATGCAACCCCCTGTCGGTGACGCTGAACTGGACCGCCTCCACCGACAATGTGGGGGTCACCGGCTACGACGTGTACGGCGCGCCCTACAGCGGCGGCACGTTCGTCCCGGTCGGGACGACCTCGGCGACCTCGTACACCCAGCCCATCATGGGGCTGTATTTTTACGAGGTGCGGGCACGCGACGCGGCCGGCAACACCTCCGCCTTCACCGAGCCGGTTCGGGTCGTGCTGCCCCCCTGCCCGACGATGACGCCGGAGCCGCAGCCGCCCACGACGCCAGGTACGCCGACCGCGACCGTCACCTGCGGCTCGGTGACGCTGATCTGGACCGCCTCGACGGACAACGTGGGCGTCATCGGATACGAGATCTGGCGTGCGCCCGGCGCCACCGGCGGCACGTTCGCCCTGGCCGGCACCACGACGACCACGTCGTTCACCCAGTCCGGTGTGGGGGTCTACCGCTTCCAGGTGCGGGCGCGTGACGCGACGGGCAACTACTCCGCCTTCACCTCACCGGTCACCGTCTACGTCCCGGCCTGCCCGACCAGGGGCTGTACGGCCGTGTACAGCCCGGCCGGCGACTGGCCCGGCGCGTTCCAGGGGAAGGTGGTCGTGACCAACACCGGCACCACCGCGACCACCGGTTGGACGGTCACCCTCACCTTCCCCGGCGGCCAGCAGATCACCCGGGTCTGGAACGCCAGCCTCAACGACTTCGCCAACCCGTACACGATCACGAACGCGAGCTACAACGGAGCGCTGGCCCCCAACGCCTCCACCACCTTCGGCCTCCAGGGCACCACCACCAGCGGCGCCGACAACACCCCCATCACCGCCTGCATCCGCACCCCTTCCAGCTAGTGCGCTGTCCGGCGAAGGTTCACCGGCTCCGGTGCCGTAACAGGCGCCGGCGTCGCCGTACCACGACCCGCCGCCCCGGCGCCGGCCCCTAGGCCGCACGCCCGGACGGCGAGCGAGCGACGGGCCGCACTGCGGCGGCGCGCCGCGCCGCCGCCTTGACGTCGCCAAGGATCGCCGGAACGGCACGCGCTGGTCGGTGGCGCTCGCGCTCGGTCTTCGGCAATGTGAGGCGCTTGGCCTGCGGTGGAAGTACGTGGACCTGAAGCGGGGGCAGCTCCGGATTTTTTGGCAGATCAAGCACCAGCGCTACCGGCACGGCTGCGCAGATCCGCACACCTGTGGGGCCGCCCTCCACCGGTGGAGTCTGCCCAGCTCATTGCAGGTGGGGCGCCAGGGACTCGAACCCTGAACCGACGGATTAAAGGCGCCCTTGATCGGTACCGTCTGCTGTCGCCGCGTGCCGACTTCTATCATTCCGTCCGCTATTGGCCCCGGGATTCTGCCGCTCAGTCACCCTGTGTGCCGCGCCGTGTCCCGTACACACGAGTAACCACCGAGCAACCATGCGCCCTTTAGGTCGCGTCGAAAGCGAAGTGCAGGCGCTCGGAGCGGCGTTGCGCCCGGGATGACCCACTACGGGTCGGCCCGCTTGGCGAGTACTGCCCGTGCCTCGTCGTCGACGGGATCCTCCGGCTTCTTCACGGGAGCCGGCTGGCCCGATATGGCCGCGCGTCCCCCGCGTGCTCGGGGTGTCGGCGGGTAGGGCGTAGGCAGCGATGGATCGATGGAAGGCAGAGCGGCGATGATGCGGCATCTGCCCAGTGCGCATGGCCATGCCGGGCTGCCCGACCAGAGGTTGGTGCAGGCGGCCTTCGACAGCGCGGGGGCAGGTATCTATCTGACTGATCATTCTGGGCGTATCACCATGGCGAATCGGCAGGCCGGGGCGTTGCTGGGCCGTTCCGTGGCGGAGATGGTGGGCGCCAATGCCCACGATCTGCTGCACAGGGGCGCTGACGACGGGCTGACTCCTCGCTCCCCCTGTCGGCTGATGGGAGTGCTGGAGCACGGTCGTCCGGCGCGCGGCGATGAGTCGATCTTCCTGCGGGGTGACGGCAGCCTGCTGCCGGTCTCCTTGTCGGCCGCTCCGATAGTGCAGGAGGGCGGGCAGGTGCTCGGGCTGATCGTCGTCTTCACCGACATCACCGAGCGGCTGAACCTCTCTCGTCAGCAGGCCGACCAACTGGCCATGTTGGAGGACTTCAACGCCCGCCTGACGCTGGTCACTGAGATCACCTCTGTGCTGACCCAGACGCTGGAAGTGGACGAGGCCTTGCGACGGCTGGGCAGGCTGATCGTCCCGCGGCTGGCCGACTGGGCGGTGGTGGATCTGCGTATCAATCACGATGAGGTGGAGCGGGTGGTGGTGATCCCTCCTGCGGATGAGGCGAGGAGGTCCCCGCTGCCCGAGCCCTCGAGTCCCCTGCTGGCGCGGGTGCTGGATCGGGGTGAGACCGTTTTGTTGGGCCCGGATGAGATGGTCGGTGAGGCGGGCTCCTGCATGGCCGCCGCGCAGCGTGAGCTGTTCGCGGTCCGGGGAGCGGTGTCGGCGATCATCACGCCGCTACGCACCCAGCGGCAGGTGCTGGGGGCTCTCACCGTGGCACGCACCGACCCGGCCCGCCCCTTCGACGCCACCGATGTGACGCTGGTCACCGACATCGGACGTCGCGCGGGATTGGCGGTGGGCAACGCGCGCCTGTTCGGCCAGCAACGCGAGGTGGCCGAAACGATGCAACATCACCTGTTGGCTCCCCTGCCGAAGGTGGGTCACCTTCAGTTGGCCGCGCGCTACTTGCCGGCCCCGGTGGGGTCTCAGGTCGGGGGTGACTGGTACGACGCCTTCCTGCTGCCTGACGGCGTCACCGCACTGGTCATCGGTGACGTGGTGGGCCACGACATCAAGGCCGCCGCCGAGATGGCCCAGCTGCGCAGCATGGTGCGCACGCTGGCGTGGGACCGCTGCGTTTCGCCCAGCCTGGTCGTCAACCGGGTGGACCAGGCGATGTCCGCCGTCACGGATGTGCCCATGGCCACGATGATCTTCGCGCGTGTGGAGGGCCCCGAAGGGGGTCCCTGGCAGTTGCGCTGGAGCAACGCCGGGCATCCGCCGCCTCTACTGGTCACCCCT
Organism: Microbispora sp. H10885; assembly: GCF_014161415.1. Taxonomy (NCBI): domain Bacteria; kingdom Bacillati; phylum Actinomycetota; class Actinomycetes; order Streptosporangiales; family Streptosporangiaceae; genus Microbispora; species Microbispora sp. H10885. The sequence continues at coordinate 164,160 of NZ_JABBWY010000011.1, forward strand.
GACGGGCGTGCCCGCTACCTGGAACAAAGGCAGGATCTGCTGCTCGGGCTCCGCCTGGGTATCGAATCAACCAGGCGCGACGCCGTCGAGCCGATGCCGGCCGGGAGCACCCTCGTGCTCTACACCGACGGCCTCGTCGAAAGCCCCGGCAGCGACCTGGCCACCGGACTGGCCCGGCTGCTGCGTCAGGCCGCGGCCGCGGCTCACCGCCCGCTGGAGGACTTCTGCGACGGGATCGTCCGACGCATACCCCTCGGAACCACCGACGACGTCGCCCTTCTCGCGCTGCGCCTTCCCGCGTGCGGCGCTGACACCTGATCGTGTAGGGGGCCGTGTCATGCGGCAGTGGATCCGCTCGGGCTCAGGCCGCCGCCGTGAACGACGCCGGCAGCCCGGCCGCCGGTCGCCGCGGGCTCGGCCCCGGCAGGGCCATCCGCAGGACGCGTTTCCATACCGAGCCCGCCTGGCGGGTCAGCGAGCCGGACATGTACGGCAGGCCGAACCGCTCGCACAGGGCGCGGACCCGCGGCGCGATCTCCGCGTACCGGTTGCTGGGCAGGTCGGGAAACAGGTGGTGCTCGATCTGGTGGCTGAGGTTGCCGCTCATGATGTGGAAGAGGCGTCCGCCGTCGATGTTGCACGAGCCGAGTAGCTGGCGGACGTACCACTCGCCGCGGGTCTCGTTCTCGAGCCGGTCCTCGGTGAAGACCTCCGCGCCCTCCGGAAAGTGGCCGCAGAAGATGATGGTGTGCCCCCACACGTTGCGCGCGATGTTCGCGGTCAGATTGCCGAGCAGGACCGGGAGGAAGGCCGGACCGGCGAGCAGCGGGAACGCGACGTAGTCCTTGACAACCTGGCGCCGAATCTTGCCCGCGACGGCACGGAGCTGGGTCAGGGCCTCTTTGAGGTCCTTTTTCCCTGACGGGATGCGCTCGAGTTCCAGGTCGTATATCGCGATGCCGTACTCGAAGAAGAGCGCCAGCAGCGCGTTGTAGAACGGCTGGGCGAGGTAGATCGGGTGCCATCGCTGCTCCGGGCTGATCCGCACCACCGAATAGCCGATGTCGCGATCCTTGCCGAGCACGTTCGTCCAGGTGTGGTGGACGAAGTTGTGCGAGTGTTTCCACTGGTCGGCGGGGGAGGCGGTGTCCCACTCCCACGTGGTCGAATGGATCTTCGGGTCCCGCATCCAGTCCCACTGCCCGTGCAGCACGTTGTGACCGATCTCCATGTTCTCCAGGATCTTCGCGACGGCCAGTGCCGCTGTGCCGGCGGCCCAGGCGGGGGGCAGCCAGGAGGCGAACAGCAGGGCCCTGCCGCCCAGCTCCAGCTTGCGCTGGACGGCGATGAGACCCCGGATGTAAGCCGCGTCCCGCTCGCCGAGGCTCGCGAGCACCTCGTCGCGGATCTTGTCCAGCTCGCGGCCGAACTCTTCGGCGTCGACTGGGGCCAGATGGGATGTGGCAGGCATGCGTGTTCCTCTCAGAGCTCGATCTCGACTGGGCCGGCCGCCACCGACACGCAGGGCTGGATCATCTCCCCTGCGTCTCCGTGCACTTGGCCGGTCCGTACGTCACGTACCTGACCGGAGCGAAGGCGCGCGACGCATCCGTAGCAGATGCCCATGCGACAGCCGCTCGGCATGAGCACCCCCGCGTTCTCGCCGACGGCCAGCAACGGCGTCTCGCCGTCGGCCTCGGCTTCTCGGCCGCTCCTGGTGAAGCGGACGTGTCCCCCCGAACCCGCTGCCGCTGCCGGCACCAGACTGAAGCGCTCGACATGGAGGCCGTCCGCGGGCCCGGTCCAGTACGCCGTGATGTCGTCGAGCATCGCCGGTGGCCCGCACGCCCAGATGGACCGCTCGGTCCAGTCCGGGCAGAGCCGGGCCAGCTCCGCGGGCCGCAGTCGCCCCTCAGAGCGTGTGTGCCGTTCGTGCAGGCGCAGCCGCGGCCATCGCGCGGCCAGGCTCCGGAGTCGCCCGCCGAAGATGACGTCGGCGGATGTCGGCGCCGAATGGACCAGCACGACGTCCGGGCCGTCCGCATTGTCTAGACGCAGGCCGTCCAGCATCGCCATCACCGGTGTGATGCCGCTCCCGGCGGTGACGAACAGCAGGCGCGGCGGTGGTGGCTCGGGAAGGACGAACGCTCCCTCGGGCCGGCTCAGCCTGAGCACCGCCCCGGGCGCTGTGCTCCGCACCAGGTAGTTGGAGACGAGCCCGCCGCGCACGGCCTTTACCGTGATGGTGACGCAATCGCCGGACCTGCCCGGGGCCGACGACAGTGAGAAGGTGCGCCAGTGTCGCCGTCCGTCGATGTCGACGCCGATCCGGACCCATTGGCCGGGACAGTGTGCGATCCAGCTCCGGCCCGGGCGGATGATCAGGGTCGCCGCGTCGGCGGTTTCCGCGTGCACCGCCTCGACTCGGCCGCACAGTTCCCCCGCGCCCCAGAGCGGATTGATCAACTCGAAATAGTCCTCGGGAACCAGCGGCGACGTCAGCCACTGCGCGGCTGTCGCCAGCCGGCGTAGGAGCGCCACAGGGGATGCGGATGCACGCGTAAGGATCACAGAGCCTTCCCGAGGCAGTCGAGGATCTAGGCCTTGAACGGGCTATCCACGCGGACATGTACCCGGCGCCCGCGTCCGGCAGCCGTGGGCCGTGGCCACGAAGGGCTCAGGAAGCGGTTCAGGACCGGTAAGGCCGGCCGGGCCCGTCGGAGGCCAGTCGGCAGCACGGCTACAGGAAGAGGTTCGCGAAGCCCGCCCGAAGCGGCGACGCGGATGCTACGCGGAGGGCTTTGCGGGGATACCCATGTGGACCCGGTCCCCTCACGATGAGGAGCAGCGTATGGCCATGGACGCTCCCGCCGGGTTGCTCTACTTGCTGAGCGTTGGCAAGGAAAAGGAACTGATTCTCCGCGTGCACGGCACGATGCCCGCAGTCGAGAGACTCGTCAGCTGGATGGAGCAGGGCACTGTGGTGTCCCTACAGATTTCCCACGAGGGCGAGCAGGATACGTTCACCTACGTGGTCAACTTCAGGCACGTGGTGGCAGCCCGCTTCGCTCCCTACGCGACGACACGAATCAGCAGCTTCTGAGCCGTCGCGTAGAGCCTTGTGCGGTGCTCGGCCCCCGTCTCCGGGTCACTGGCTCGTTCGCGGCCGCGCCTGTTGTGTGGCGAGGGCTTGCCGCCTGCGTCGCGGATCGAGGGCCTTCGGCTACGCCAGCATCGGGATGGTGCGGTCCAGGCCGTTCACGTGCAGTAACCGAGACATGTACGGACGGGGTGTGCTCAGGGAGAGGGTGATCCCCATCGTCTTGGCGCGGCGCTGGATGCCGACCAGGACGCCCAGCCCGCAGGCGTCGCATGCCGCCACACCCGACAGGTCGAGAATGAGCAGGCTCCTGCTGTAGCGCAGGACGTTCAGCAGATCCTCGCGCAGGTCGGGACTGGTGAAGATGTCGATCTCACCGGACAGCCGGATGGTCGTCGGAACCGACGGGTCGGCTCTGCCAAGTGGCGCGGGGTCACGGATGGCGATGGAATGCTCCGGTCGGCAACGAGACGGGTCCTCTGGCGGCAGGCTTGGCAGGTGGGCGTCCGATCGGCGGTTTCGGCATCCGCGGAGCAGGTCCGCCGGCAGCGTAGTGATGTGCACTCCCTTGTTCTCCCCGTCCGCATCCCGTGTACCGATGGCGTGGTGGGCTGCGGTGGTGAGGAGGTCGACCGGGAGCGGGCCGCACGTGCCCTGACTGGCGAGCATGAGCGCCGCCCCGGCGGGACCGTCCGCGGTGTATGGCGGGACGACCAGCAGGATGACAGGCTCAGCCTCCGCGAATGTCAGGGTGACGAGGCGAGGATCGGCACTGTGGAACCAGCCCACTTTGACCTGGCGTCCGCCGGCCTGGACACGGTGGGGGATGTGGTCCCACGCGTCGACGTGCACGCCGACGCGCAGCGTCGTCAGGCCCAGTCGCTGGTCGACGGCGGCGATGAGACCCGGTAGCTCCACCGTGGCGTCACGGGAATGCGGCCACCACGCCCCGTCCACGGTGCCCCTCAGGCCAAGGACGGGAGCCAACCGTAGCCGAACGTCGGAGCCGATGACGGGTGCTGTGCCGGCAGGGGGGCTGGACGGTGTGATGGAAGGAGAGAGCAGCGTCGGTGTCATGATCGCCTGGCCTGTCTTGGTCCTCGAAAGGACCGCGTCCTGATATTTCGCCGTGGGCGACGCCGACCTGAGTGCCAACGCACGAGAAGTCCTCGGTGTTTAGATATTACCTCCTGGTTTTCTGAAATGGCGCCATTTTGAAAAGTAAAATGCCCGTGACTTTCAGAGCCGTGCAGGCGCGGGTGCACGGGTCGGGAACCATCCGGAACTCCATGAAAGAGATCTCACGGGCTTAGGCCACTCGCCGGAGCGACCTCACTGACGGGTGCCTCCAGGTTCATCGCTGGGTGCGACGTCGCGCCCCTCACCCGTATCGGGCCGGCTCCCGATCTCTACCCTGCCGCCGCTGTCCCGTCCGGACGGTGCCCGCCGAACGAGCTGGCGGAGACTGTCCCGCCGCGCTGGCCGGCACCCCGCCTGCCCTGACCGATTTCGGGCGCGGATGCCCGGCGGCAGTCTCTTTTCCTGATTAGATTACGCTGCCGGAAATTCGCGGGTTCGCACAACCTGGAAGCGTGAGAGATCCGGTGGTGGCCTAGGGGGCGGCGATGGGCAATTGGAGGATGAAACAGGCGCCGCCGAGCGGGGAGGGTTCGACCCAGACGGTTCCGTGGTGGGCCTTTGCTATATCGCGGGTGATGGCCAGGCCGAGGCCGGTGCCGGGACCGCCCCGCTGGGAAATGGTTTTGAGCTGGTACATCCTGTCGAAGATGCGTTCCCTGTCCTTCTCCGGCACGCCGGGGCCATCGTCGGACACCGCCAGTAGCGCACTGCCGTCGCTGCGGCCGACGTGGACCTGCACCTGCTGGGCGGCGTGGTGCTGTGCGTTGTCCAGCAGATTGGTGATGATCTGGCAGATCCGCGTGCGCATGGCTGTGACCAGGACACCGGGAGCGCAGATGACTTCGATCGAGATGGGGTCGTTCCGGTCTGCGACCTCCTGCCTGACCAGTTCACACAGGTCGACCCGTTCCCAGTCGGCTTGGGCCGCGCGGGAACGGGCGATCAGAAGAAGTGCTGTAGCCAGCGCATCCAGTCGATCCACTCCATGTAGTACCGCCTCCAGCACTCGGGGGTAGTCCGCTTCGCCGGGACGGGCAGTCGCTTCTTCCACCGTGACGCGTATCCCGGCCAACGGGGAGCGGATCTCGTGGGCGATGTTGGAGGCGAACTGCCGCTCACGGTCCAGCATGTCCAAACTCGCATTGATGTTGTCGACCAGCTGCGTTACTTCCTGCGGGTCATGTCGCTGAGCAATTTGGGCGTGTTCATCGCTGATGTTGATGTCGGCGAGGTCACCGGAGATAGCCCGCACGCGTCGCAGCAGCCGGCGGACCAGCACCCGGCCCGCGACCGCGGCGGCCAGCATCAGGACGAGGTTCCACCACCGCTTGTGAGAACTGGTGCCTCTCGCTGGACCGGCGCGCTCCAGCCGCTCACTCAGGAATGATCTGCCCATCAGATGCCCCTCACGAACCATCCCGCTGTGTAGGCTCCCTACCCTCCGATCAGCCGCTTACCTCGATCAATTGCCGGCAAGTGGGCCGATACGCGGGGACCTCGTCGCGTACGTCGTGCTCGGCGCACGACCTGACCGCCGCCCGCACCGCAGATCGGATCGTCGCGCGGTGGCTCCGCTGCTGGCTGGAGCTGCAGCACGGACTGCGGCCCAGCACCCGCAAATCCTACGCCGATCACGTGCGGCTGCACCTCATCCCACATCTGGGCCGGGTCGAACTCACCGAACTGACGGGCCGCGACATCGCACGGATGTTCACCGTCCTGGCGAGGCACCGTAACCGGTACGGAGCACCGATCGCGTCCTCCACCGGATCCGAGCGACGCTACGCGCCGCGTTGCACGCTGCGGTCCGTGAGGGGCTGATCGAATCCAATCCGGCACGCATGATCCGGCTGCCCGCCCCCGGACGGCCGTATCCGCAGGTGTGGACCGACCGGTGGGTCGCTGCCTGGCGGAGTGAGGGGCAGCGTCGTGCGGTGGCGGTGTGGACCGCCGACCGACTCGCCCACTTTCTCGCCTTTGCGCGAGGGGACCGGCTGTATCCGCTGTGGCAGCTGATCGCGCTGCGTGGGCTGCGCCGCGGTGAGGCGATCGGGCTGCGCTGGGTAGATCTCGATCTGGACCGGCGGGAGCTCACCGTGAGCCGGCAGTTGGTCCACGTCGACGGGCAATTGATCGAGTGCCCCCGAAAAGTGCAGCCAGCCGTCGGGTCATCGCGCTGGACAGCGAGACGGTCCGACTGCTGCGCCGCTACGAGCAGGCCCAGAGGCGACACCTGGGCGATGCGTGGCTCGAGTCAGGGCCGATCTTCGCCCGGCCCGACGGATCTCCGCTGCGGCCGGACTATCTCAGCGTCCGATTCCGCGAATGGGTGCACGCCAGCGGGCTGCCACCGATCCGTTACACGACCTGCGCCATGGCACCGCAAGTCTTGCCCTGGCCACAGGGGCGGATCTGCGGGTGGTGCAGGGCACGCTCGGGCACGGCAGCATCGTCGTGACCTCCGACATCTACACCTCCGTGTTGCCGGAGGTGTATCACCGGTCCGCGCAGGCCATCGCGAGGCTGGTCATGGCCAGGGCTCGCGCGACCGCCCGGGAGGCCCGGAAGATCGCGGCCTGGCCGCATGACGCAGGTATGCCCCATACGTGTCTCACGATCAGTAGGAGGCTTCACGGTTCGAGGTAAAATCCCAGGTCGCAGCGGTGGGGCGCCAGGGACTCGAACCCTGAACCGACGGATTAGAAGTTGGTCAAGCGATCGCGGCGATATCGCCGTCATCGAAGTAGATTGACTGGTGGAGTCGGCCTCCGAGGGCGGCCGCGTAGCGGGCGAGGATGTCCTGGCCGGAGATCTTGCCCTGTTCGATTTGGGAGATACGCCCCTTGGTGACCCCCATGCGCTCGGCCACCTGCTGCTGAGTCAGGCCACGGCTACGGCGGATCTCCGCCAGCCGATGCCCCTGGACCTCGGCCAGAAGCTCCCGCTTACCGGCTTCGACCGCTTCCTCTCCGCCGGCCCGCTCGACATGCTCCGCCCGGATATCCTTCCAGCGAACGTACCCGCTCATCTGCCCTCCTCCTGCTGAGCGCGCTCCTTGAGATAGACCTCAAACCGGTGCTCGGCCAGCGGAATGGCCTCCTCGTACCAGCTTTTCCACCGCCCGGCCTTCGGCGAGCGCGTCGATTGCCTGCACCACCCTGGTGTGGGTGGCGTCGTCGAGTTGCTCGATCCATTCGCGGACCTCGGTCACGACGTAGACGTCCCATTCCTCTCCGGCCACCCATGAAGTATAGCAATAGGTATACCCCGAGGATCCATGAGGTCGTGTCCTGTCTCTGCATTGCCGTGAGCAGGCCCGGCGGCTCCGGCGATCGTTCTGACGGCTGCCGACACCAGCGCGGGCTTGAGCGCACCACCTGCGGTGACCGCACGTTCGCTCCCCGCCCAGGATGCCAGAGCACGAGCGGCGGCGAACACGGCACCATCAATCGGCATCGTGCGGGTCGGCGCCGACACGCCGGCGGGCTGGATAGATGGTCAAAGGCCACGCCGCTGGAGTTCCGCCATGAAGTTGCGCTTGCGCTTGTGGGTGATGCGCAGCCGCTCCACATAGGCGCGTCCGTCGGTCTCGCGACCGAGCCGGTCGTAGAGCTTTGTGATTTGTACGGCCAAGCCGGCAGCCTCGGCGTAGGCGTCGTTCTTCATCAGCGAGATCTCGCTCTCGGCCAGGCGCTCATAGACGGGAATCGCCTCGGCGGGGTGAGTCTCCGCCCGCAATCGAGCCAGCCGCAACCACTGGCCGTCGACGGCGCCGAACTCCACCGCCGCCTGCCACGCCTCCTCGTTGCTGTTCTCCCATAACAGCACGTCCACGAGCATCGAGGGTGACTGCCATCCGGGCAGACCACGCCGCGCCGTGCTCGCGTCATAACGGAGTAACCCCAGCGCCCAGGCGCGCAGTTCCGGCCAGCGGTCCGGCGTCGCCACCGCGTGCAGCGCCTGGTAGACCGCGAGGCATCGGTCGCGTTCGAACTGGGCACGGCGCAGTGCCAACGCCTCATCGCCATGACCTGCGGCGGCATGGGCGGTGGCGGCGAAATCAGCCAGGCGTCGATCGTAGGTGCCGTCGGCGGCGGCCAGGCCCCGTTCGGCCCACTCCAGCGCCTCCCGGTCGCGGCCCGCCTCGGTCAGCACACCGACGATGGCCGGGTAGTCAGGACGGCTTCCGCGAGCGAGCACTGTTACCAGGAGGTCGATGTCTCCCCGCGCCCTGGCGTACTCGCGCATCAGCGCGTCCGTACGCCAGTCCGTGCGGCGCGAGCGCTTCTCCCAGATCCGCCGCAACTGGTCGCCATAGGCGGCCACCCCCACCTCGCCGAGCGCGTCCGCGTAGTCGTCGATCGACAGTTCGGGCACGTCGGCATCGCCAAGCTGGCGCTCCAGCAGCCATGAGGCCAGCGTCAGGGGATCGCCGCCGGTGGCGGCGCAGGCAGCGGCATGGACCACGACCAGCGCCCGGCTCGACTCGCCGATCTGGCCGTCTGAGTCGTCAAAGAACTCGTAGTTCTCCGCCACCCGTTCCATGGCCCGCTGGGCCAGGGAGGCCACGGCGGCGCCCTGCCCAGCCTGACGCAGCCGTTCCAGTTCTTCGGCGATGCCGCCGATGGTGTTCGCGTAGTCCCAGCCGCCGTCCCAGTCGACATGACCACGGACCCGGAGTGCGCGGTCGATCCGCTTGCGTAGATCCTGTGCGTCGGCCGCTCCGACCGGATCGCCAGCGGCACGCGCCTCCAGCCGGCGTCGGATGTTCCGGTCGCCTTCGGCCAGCTCCATCAGCAGTGCGACGAGTTCCTGTGCGTCGAGCGACGTCAGATAGGAACGCAGATCGAGCCGGTCGGGCACGGCCTCGCCGTGTTCCCGCCGGAACAGGTAGACCAGGCCGACCGCGACGCAGTGCTTGCAGAAGTTGCCCTCCTGCCCCCACGGGCAATCGCACACACCGTCCAGGCCACGACGGCCGACGGTCAACTCCACCTCGTACGGCTCCGTGCCGTACACGGTCGCGAAGATTTTTCCGCCGTCGACCTGGAGGTCATCGACGTCGTCGACGTAATCGACACCGCGGTCATAGGACTTGACTCCCGCCAGAGCCCGCAGGCCGTCCTTGGTGAACGCGGTCATGGTCTACCTGCCGGACAGCTGGTCAGACACGCGCCGTGCCCGTTCCGGAAACTCCGCGCCGATCTCCCGGGCGAAGTCGAGGAACTGTGTGTGACCTGGCAGTTCATTCAGGCAGTCGCGAATCAGGGTACGCGCCGTGTCGTTCTCGCCGCGTCGGCGGGCGAGTCGCGCACGCAGGTAGCGCAGTTCGGGACCGGCCAGCGCCGGGTGCGTCGCCAGCCTCTCCAGCCGATCGTCGGCCTCGGCGTCGGCCAGCCGGTCCAGCACCATCAGGTGCCAGCCGGCCAGATTCCTGGCCCGCTCTCCGCGTTCGAAGCCCGTGTCCCGCCACGGCGCCCGTCTCTCGGCGCCACCCCCGGCCAGCCGATCCAGCGCGGCGAGATACCGGTCGGTGAAATCCAGCCACGCATCGATTCCGCGCAGCAGCCGTGCCAGCACGTCGGCCAGCGCGGTCTCCTTATCAGCCGTCGGCCCGTCCCCACGCCGGGTCCACCCGTACGCCCGCTCCCAGCGGATCAACTGTGGCGCTGCCCGCTCGGCGAATCCGGAGAAGCCGTACAGGTCGAGATAGGTGGCCCAAAGCAACGCCACCGCGTCCGAGACAACGAAACGCGCGGCTGCCATCGGGTCGTCGGAGCGGAAGTAGTCATAGTCACATGTCTCATCGGCCAGGTCGATCAGCAGTTCCAGCGCCTGCCCCCGGTGGCCGCGTCCGCCGCCAGCGCCTTCTTGGCGTCCTCGGTCAGCCGGTTGAACGTGAAACGCCACCGGGTCCGCTCCTTGGGGGAGACACGCCGATCACCGGCCATGTAGGCGCCGGCCCGGGCGAGTTCCACGAACCGCCGTGCGTCGTCCAGCACCGACTGGGCGTCCACCGTCTGCGTGGCGCTCTTGGCCGCACGCTTGTGCCCATCTGGTGTCAGCTCTGCCTCGATCCGCTCCCTCAGCTGAGCGGATCCGCGCCAGTACAGCGTCCAGAGCGTCTTCTTCAAGCGCTCCTCGTCGAGTGGAGCCAGCGTGGCATAGAACTGCTCGCGATTCATCCGCTGCACGGCAAAGATCGTAGCCCGAGGTGGTGACCAGCACCTGGCGGTGCAGAACGTCAGCAGGCGGCGCCGGAGCGCCTCCGAACGCCGGCGGACAGAGGGGAAAGGCCCATCGGCGTGATACCGCCGCTCCGCAAGGTCTGCATGAGCCGGGATACGAGACGACTCATCCTGAGACAAGGCCATGTATCGGACCGTCAGAATATGGAACGCCGTGTCGGGTTATCCACTTCCGACATCGGTACGTGGCCGGAGGGCACGGGCCCGCAGCGCCGCCTGCGCGGCGGCGCGCCCGGCGTCGGTGAGGCGGTCACCGGGATCATCCAGGCTGCGCTGCCGGTGCAACAGGCCGAGCAGATCCAGGCGGCGGTGGATCGCGCCCATGAGCCAGCCGACGCTTTCCACGGAGATGGGCGTTCCGCTGGCCGGGTCATGCCAGCCCTCGCCGGCCATGACTTCGGCGACGGCGGCGCGCCGCTCGAAATAGCCGTTGGGAGCCTCGGTGAGGTGCAGCATCAAGACGGCCTCCGCCGCGGCGCCCTCGGCGGGATCGGACGGGATCAGGGCGGCCGTCACGACCGACCACAGGGCGGCCGTATCGGCGCCGACCAGGCGTTTCCCCGCCGGAGTGAGGACCAGGGTGCGCTTGCTGCGCCGGACGGCGCCGAGCTGCCGGACAAACTCTCGCAATGTCCAGGCTTCGGGGATGTCACATTCGGAGCGCGGTCTTCCGGTCAGCGTGAGCCAGTCGAACCGCTGGCAGCCTTCGGTGACGACGGCCCTGGCCAGGGTGTGGTTGGCGGTGAGCGGGATGCCGCCGTCGGTGGCCGCCAGGGTCAGCAGCCAGCGGACCGGTGCCAGCCGTGCCTCCGCGTCTTCGGGAACCGGCGCCGGTGACACGATCCGCGAGGTGATCGTCTTCGTGAGGCGGGCGCGGGCCGCGCCACGAGAGGTGGCCCAGCATTCCATGCGTTCGGAGTGGATGCGTTCCAGCCGGCTCTGCTCGCCCACGGCGGAAGGAGAGGTGAGGAACTCGCCGGTGATCCGCTCGGCGTCTGCGCGCCATCCGCGGGCGCCGGGAGCGAAGTCACCCGCCGCGATCGCCATCTCCAGATGGACCGCCGTCGCCAGGAAGGCATCGTTTTCCTGGAGGCCCATCACGCGCCCCCAGGTCAGAACCCCTTCGACATCGGGCGGCTGTACGCCGGAGGCGTTCATGGCCTTCTCCAGCGCCTTGAACCCGGCGTCGCGGCCCTGGTGCCAGGCGGTCAGGACCTGCATGGTCGTCTCGGAGACGCAGACGGCGGCGTACCGGGGCATCTCCAGCAGGTCGAACAACGCACCGAGCGTGGCGGCGAGCTGCTGGTGTTCGGCCAAGTCGGTCCACCACTTGGTCGGCAGCAGATACCACAGCCAGTACTGGAGCCCGTACAGGGTGACAGTCTCGACCCCTTCCCCGAAGGTCAGCGAATCGAACGCGGCGCGCGCCTGACCGGCCTCCTCCGGGTTGCGACGGGCCAGCTCGGCGAGAGCGTTCTCCACCTTGTCGTCCCCGATCCTGCCCACCCTCCCCTCCTTCTCATCCTCCGGGACGGGCCTGTGCCATCTGGGGCTATCCGCATGGCTGATTTCCGAAGCCTCTCACGGCATCGACGTCATAACTGCGTTCGGCCCGCTCGCGCGTGGCGAAGTGGTCAAGCACCCTCGATGCGATTTGACGCGGTCCACGTCGTTTCCTTCTTCGGGAGGAAGGTGATGGCGATGCGTGAGAGCCATCCAGTGGTTTACAAGCGGTGCGGGTGCACCAGCCGGAGCGGCCGGTGTCCGAGGCTGCTCGAGGACGGGCACGGCTCGTGGTACTTCGCGGTGCAGATCCGGGGCCTGTCGGGACACCGGGAGCGTGTCCGGCGAGGAGGCTATGCCAGCGCGGGCGAAGCCGAACAGGCCGGGCGGCAGTTGGTCGCCGCCGAGCAGGGCGGGCCGATCGGGGCGGGGTGCACGGTGGCCCAGTGGCTGCGGTACTGGCTGGCGACCGATCAGGGGATCCGGCTGAGGACGCGTCAGGGGTACGCGGATCACGTCCGGCTGCACCTGGCCCCGGCGCTGGGGCGAATCATGCTGTCGGAACTGTCTCATTGCGATGTACGGCGCATGTTCGCTGCCTTGGCCGGGCACCGGAACCGGTACGGCAGACCACTGGCGACCGCGACACTGGAGCGGATCCGTGCCACGCTGCGGGCCGCCCTGAACGAGGCCGTCCGGGAAGGCCTGATCGACAGCAATCCCGCCCGAACTCTACGGTTGCCCGCCGCGCCTCGTCCGAGGGCGCAGGTGTGGACCGACCGGCGGGTGGCTGCGTGGAAGGCCACCGGCGAAAGGCCCACGGTGGCAGTCTGGACGATTCCGCAGCTGGTGGCCTTCCTGGACGGTGTCCGCGAGGATCCGCTGTACCCGCTGTGGTGGCTGGCTGCGCTTCGCGGACTTCGCCGGGGCGAAATGGCCGGCCTGCGCTGGGTGGATCTCAGCCTGGAGACGGCCGAACTCGCCGTGGTCCAGCAGTTGGTGCACGTCAGAGGGAAACTGGTCTCGTTCCCGCCGAAGAGCGCGGCCAGCAGGCGCACGGTCGCGCTGGATCCGCAGACGGTGCGGCTGCTACTCCGTCATGAACGCGACCGGCGGGCGGAGAAGACACGTCGCGGGGAGGCCTGGGACGACACGGCGCACGTTTTCACCCGTACCGACGGCAGTCCGGTGGCGCCGGACTACCTGACCTACCGGTTCCATAGGCTGGTGCAGAGGAGCGGGCTGCCGCCGGTGCGGTTCCACGACCTGCGGCATGGTGCGGTCACGCTGGCGCTGGCCGCACACGTGGATCTGCCGGTGGTTCAGGACCAGGTCGGCCACGCCAGCATCGTGTTGACCGCCGACACCTACACCTCGGTGCTGCCGGAGCTGCACCACCGGGCGGCCGGCGCGACGGCGCGGCTGGTGCTGTCAGCAGCGCGCGGGACCGCTCGGAAGGTGCGCAGGGGACGATGCGGCTGGATGACCCAGGTGTGACCCACCCGTGTCCCAGGCCATGATCGGGCGATCTCCGGTCGAGGCGAACGCCCAGGTCAGAGGTGGTGGGGCGCCAGGGACTCGAACCCTGAACCGACGGATTAAAAGTCCGCAGCTCTGCCATTGAGCTAGCACCCCTTGGTCATGTCCTCCGGCCTCCCGCGTCGCGGTGTGATCCGGCAGGACACTCCCCAAGATGCAGGGTACAGACAGTACCGCGTACATGGCGACGTCATTGTCCCTGATCGCCCCATCAGGGATCGCGGCCGGGTCAGCGGAAGGCGTCGAGGCCGGTGAGCGCCTTGCCCAGCGTCAGCAGATGCACCTCCTGGGTGCCCTCGTACGTGAGCACGGACTCCAGGTTCGTCATGTGCCGGATGACCGGATACTCCAGCGTGACGCCGTTGGCCCCGAGCACCGTACGCGCCTCGCGGGCGATGTCCAGGGCGGCCCTGACGTTGGCCAGCTTGCCGAAGCTCACCTGGTGCGGCTTCAACGAACCCGCGTCCTTGAGGCGGCCCAGGTGGAGGGCGGTGAGTCCGGCCTGGCCGAGCGCGACGGCCATCCAGGCGAGTTTCTCCTGGGTGAGCTGGAAGCCGCCGATCGGCTTGCCGAACTGCACGCGGGTGGTCGCGTAGTCCACGGCCGCCTCCAGGCAGGCCCGGCCCGCGCCGACTACGCCCCACAGGATGCCGTACCTCGCCTCGGTGAGGCACGAGAGCGGGCCCTTCAGGCCCGTCACGTCCGGCAGGACCGCGGACGCGGGCAGCCGTACGTCGTCGAAGTACAGCGAGGACGTGACCGAGGCGCGCAGCGAGAGCTTGCGGTGGATCTCGGCGGCGGAGAACCCGGGCGCCGAAGTGGGCACGACGAAGCCGCGGATGCCCTGGTCGGTGCGGGCCCAGACCACCGCCACGTCGGCGACCGAGCCGTTCGTGATCCACATCTTGGCGCCGTTCAGGATCCAGTCGCCGGACGGGTCCTGCCTGGCCGTGGTCCGCATGCCGGCCGGGTCGGAGCCGTGGTCGGGCTCGGTGAGGCCGAAGCAGCCGATGGCCTCCCCGGACGCCAGCCGGGGCAGCCACTCCTCCTTCTGCTCCTCCGAGCCGTACTTCCAGATGGGGAACATGGCCAGCGACCCCTGCACGGACACGAACGACCGCAGGCCGGAGTCGCCCGCCTCCAGCTCCCGGCAGGCCACGCCGTACGAGACCGCGTCGAGCCCGGCGCAGCCGTACCCCTCCAGGTGCATCCCGAGCAGGCCGAGGGAGCCCAGGGCCGGGGCGAGCTCGCGGGCGGGGAAGACGCCCCGCTCGAACCACTCGCCGACGTACGGGAGGACCTTGTCGGAGACCACGTCCCTGACGGCGTCCCTGATCAGGCGATGCTCGGGGTCGAGCTGGTCGTCGAGGTCCAGGAGGTCGTCCATGACGGTCAGGCTATAGGGGCCGCTTCGGGGTAGGGCCAGGGGGAATCCCGATGTGCGCTCGCACCCCCAAAAGGCATTGTGGAGGCATGAACGAGATGAACACCAACGGTTCGGTCAAGCAGCTCCACCGCACTCGAAACGGCAGGATCGTCGCCGGCGTGTGCTCGGGCGTGTCGGAGTACACCGGCATCGACGCCAACATCCTGCGCCTCGCCCTCGCCGTGGCGAGCTTCTTCGGCGGCCTCGGCTTCGGCGTCTACGCCGTCGCGTGGCTCCTGCTCCCCGAGGAGGGCAAGCCCACCTCCATCGTCCAGGACCTGATCAACAAGAACAAGGACGGCCACGTCTGGCACGACGCCAAGGCCAAGTGGGACACCGTCCAGCAGGGCTGGCAGCAGAAGCAGTCCCAGCCCACCTACACCGGCACCGGGAGCTACGAGCAGCACCCGTACGGCCGGCCGTCCACCGACGGTCCGCAGAACCAGGGCGGCCAGGGCACGCCGCAGGCCTGATCCTCAGGCGGCGGCCCGGACCTTGGCGATGATCTCCGTACGCGACTCGGTCCAGAGCACGGCGAGCACCGCCGCGGCGCACAGCCCGGCGATCCCCGCCAGCGTCACGACCGGCTCTGGACCGAGCCGCTGGGCCGCGGCGCCCCCGATGAGGATGCCGGTGCCCTGGGCGGCCATCAGCGCTGACTGCACCAGCCCGAACGCGGCGGCCCGCCCGGACGGCGGCACGCACTGCACGAAGGCCGCATTGGCCGCGAGCTGGTACGCCCCGCCGACGCCGGACAGCACCCACAGGGCCAGCACGCCCTCCAGCGGCGGCCGTACGACGCACACCACGAGCGGCGCGCAGGTCAGCATGGCCAGCCAGCCCATTCCCCGCAGCCGGCCCGCCGGCGTGACGAACCGCCCGAAGACGAAGGCCCCGAGCACGGTCCCCGTCGGCATCGCCGCCATCAGCAGGCCCGTGATCACCGCCACCGGCAGCCGCCCGTCGGCCAGCGTCGCGGCGTACGGCGCGGCGATCCCCTCCGGCAGCACGTAGAACCCGCACAGCAGGGCGAACAGCACGAGCGTGCGCAACCGCCGCTCCCCGAAGACCAGCCGGGCGCCGGTGCACGTCATCCGCCACACGGACGGCCGTTCACCGTCCTCCCGCTCGGGCGCCGGACGGCGGCGCACCCCCGCGAAGATCACCAGCGCCGACCCGAGGAACGTCGCGCAGTCCAGCGCCAGCGCGCGGTACGGCCCCAGCACGGCGATCGCGGCGCCCCCGGCGGCGAACCCGAGCATCTGCACGGCCTGGTTCGTCATGTTCTGCAGCGCCGACCCCACGACGTACCGGTCGCCCTCCAGCACCTCGGGCAGCAGCGCCGCGCGGGCGGCGGAGAACGGCGCGCCGAGCAGGACGACGCAGAAGACCAGCGCGCACAGCACGGGGAACGGCGTCGCCGGAACGGCCATCGCGGCCATCGTCAGGGCACGCAGCAGATCGCACCAGAGCATCACCCGCCTGCGCGGATACCGGTCGGCGAGCCCGGCCAGCAGGGGGCCGCCCAGGATGGGCGGCAGATAGGTCAGCGCGTAGACCGACGCCGTGGCCAGGGGCGACGCCGTACGGCTGTAGACGAGCACGGCGAGCGCCACCTGGGCGAGCTGGTCACCCAGCAGCGACATGCCCTGACCGAGCCACAGGGACCGGAACTCGGGGATCGCGGCGACCTCGCGGTAGGTGACGCGGGTCGCGGGAGGACGGCGGTGCCGGCCGGACAGCCTGCCGGGTTCGGTGGCCGCCATCTCACTCCGCGGGAATCGCCCCGCCGGCGACGGCCGCCGGTGCTCGCCGCGGTCGAAGAATCTGACAGTGCGTGGTCGCCATGTCACTTACAGTGCCCGGCGGGCACGCCTTTTGCAAGCGATAGGTCATCCCCAGGCCAGGAGCCTGGGGTCACCACCCGAGTTCGTGCAACCGGTCGTCGTCGATGCCGAAGTGGTGGGCGATCTCGTGGACGACGGTGACCCGGACCTCCTCGACCACGTCCTCCTCGGTCTCGCAGATCTCCAGGGTCGGGTTGCGGTAGATCTCGATCCGGTCCGGGAGCACCCCCGAGTACCAGTCGCCCCGCTCGGTCAGCGGAATGCCGGTGTAGAGCCCGAGGAGCCCCGGCTCGGGCGGGTCGTCGACCACCACGACCACGACGTTGTCCATCACCTTCGCCAGGTCCGCGGGGATGGTGTCCAGCGCCTCGGCCACGAGTTCCTCGAACCTTCTCAGCGGGACGTCGATCACCGTCCCATCGTTTCACCGCGCGGTGGCCGTGCGGTAGCGGCGTACGGCGAGCGGCGCGAACACCGCGATGATCAGAACCGACCAGCAGACGGCGGCCGTCACCGGGTGCCGGAGCGGCCAGGACGCGGCGGCGGAGCCCGGGTTGCCGAACAGCTCGCGGGCGGCCGAGACGACCGCGCTCATCGGGTTCCAGTCCGCGACGGCCCGCAGCCAGCCCGGCAGCCCCTCCAGCGGCACGAACGCGTTGGCCAGGAAGGTCATCGGGAGCACCCAGGAGAAGGTCAGCCCGTCCGCCTGCGCCCCGCTCCTCGCGAACAGCCCGAGGTACGTGCCCACCCACATCATCGCGAACCCGAACAGGGCGAGCAGCGCGAACCCGGCCAGCACCCGGAACGGGTTCCCGTGCGGACGCCATCCGGCGATGACCAGGCCGGTGACCGCCATCATGGCGAGCGACAGCATGGCGCGGGACAGGTCGGCGAGCCCGCGCCCGGCCAGTACGGCGCCGCGCGCGATGGGCTGGGTGCGGAGGCGGTCGATGACGCCGCGCGCCATGTCCTCGGCGACCGCGGTCGCGGCCGACACCGTGCCCATCGCCATGACCTGCATGAAGATGCCGGGCATCAGGTAGTTCCGGTAGTCGCCCCCGCCGGGCAGCGTGATCGCGCTGCCGAAGACGTACCCGAACAGGACGGTCATGATGACCGGGAAGACCAGCACGCTCGCGAGCTCGGCGGGCTGGGCGCGCAACCGGGAGTAACTGCGCCCGGCGAGCACGAGCGTGTCGGTGATGCCCGAGCGCAGCCGTCCGAGAGCGGTGGCCGGGGGATCCATGGGGACGGTCATGCCGCGTCCGCTCCCGTCAGCCGCAGGAACACCTCGTCGAGCGTCGGGCGGCGCAGGCCCAGGTCCTCCACGGCGATGCCGGCGGCGTTCAGGGCGGAGGCCACCGCGACCAGCGAGGCGGCCCCGTCCGGAACGGGTACGGCGAGCCGCCGCTCGCCGGGGTCGATCTCCATGCCGGCCGCGACGCGAACTCCGGCGCCGTTCCCGGAGCCGGCGAAAGAGCTGGCCAAGGAGGCCGCTGGGGGGCCCGCTCCGGGACCTGCTCCGGGTCCCGGGCCTGTTCCCGGGCCCGCTCCGGGGCCTGTTGCGGGGCCTGCTCCGGGGCTGCCGGGGAGCGTCCCGCGGATCACCTCGGCCCCGCGCGTCAGGTCCGCCGCCTCGCGGAAGGCCACGTACAGCCGGTCTCCGCCCACCCTCGCCTTGAGCGCGGCCGGTGAGCCGGACGCGACGACCCGCCCGGCGTCGAGGACCACGATCCGGTCCGCCAGGCGGTCGGCCTCGTCCAGGTACTGGGTCGTGAGCAGCAGCGTCGTGCCCTCGTCCGCCAGTTCGCGCAGCAGGTCCCACAGGGCCAGCCGGCTCCTGGGGTCGAGGCCGGTGGTCGGCTCGTCGAGGAAGAGCACGGGCGGTTCGACGACGAGGCTCGCCGCCAGGTCCAACCGGCGCCGCATGCCGCCGGAGTACGTCCCGGCCGACCGGTCCGCCGCCTCGGCCAGGCCGAAGCGTTCCAGCAGTTCCCCGGCCCTGCTCCGGGCCGTACGGCGGGGCAGGTGGCGGAGCCGGCCGAACAGCTCCAGGTTGCCGCGCCCGGTGAGCAGCTCGTCCACGGCCGCGTGCTGCCCGGCCAGGCCGATGCGGTAGCGGAGCCGATCGGCGTCCCGGACCACGTCGCATCCGGCCACCCGGGCCGAGCCGCCGTCTGGGCGCAGCAGCGTCGTGAGGATGCGCACGAGGGTCGTCTTGCCCGCGCCGTTGGGGCCCAGCAGCCCGCAGACCGAGCCGCGCGGCACGTCGAGGTCGACGCCCCGCAACGCCTCGGCGGGCCCGTACCTCTTGCGCAGTCCTTCCGCATGGATCACGGTCGTCTCCTTAACGCCGTTAAATTTAACAACGTTAAGCATGAATCGAACGTCGTTAAGCTGTCAACCGTGGCACTCGAACGCGGCACGATCGTCAGCACCGCGCTGCGGTTGCTGGACGAGGTGGGGCTGGAGAAGCTGACCCTGCGCAGGCTGGCCGCCGAGCTGGGCGTACAGGCCCCCGCGCTCTACTGGCACTTCCGGAGCAAGCAGGAGCTTCTGGACGAGATGGCCGACGCCATCGCCGTACAGGAGGCGCCCTCACTGCGGCCGCTCGCGGAGGGCGAGTCGTGGGAGGAGTGGCTGGCGGAGTGGTTCCGCGGCCGGCGCCGCGTCTTCAGGTCGCACCGGGACACCGTCCGCCTCACCGCGGGCACCCACCCCGGTGCCGAGACCCTGCGCACCGCCGAGACGATTCTGGAGTCGCTGGTGCGGGCCGGATTCACGCCCAGGGACGCGATGTGGGGGATCGGCACGCTCGGGAACTTCCTCGGCGGGTTCGTGCTGGAGGAGCAGGCCGACCAGGAGAGAGGCCTGGTCGGACAGGATAAGTTCGAGGAGGCGCTCGAGGCGCTCGCGCCGTACCCCCACCTGCGTGCGGTGATGGCCGACACCGGCGCGCCGCAGAGCGACGCGGCCTTCGAGCACGGCCTGGCGTTGATTCTGGCCGGGATGAGGACGCGTATCGAGGCGACGCGGGGTATGCACAAAAACGATGGAGATCTCTAGGGTGCGGGCCTTTGCCCGGAAGGCGGCCGGCAGCCGGACCGCCGCCGTTCTCGCGGTCGTGCTGGCGGCGGTGGTCGGCGGCTGGCTCGGGCTGGCGCTCGGGGCCAAGGTGGACACGCCGGTCGGCCCCGCCGACATCGGCATGTCCATCTCCCCGTCGCTGCGCGGGGAGACCGTCGTCGACGTACGGCCTCTCGGCACGCTCAACTTCAACACCCACGACGCTCCGGTACGGCTCGGCCTGACGATCGAGGCGGTCCACCCGGACGTGGCCGAGGACATCATCAAGAACCCCCGGTGGGCCGACCGGCTCCCGACGACCATCGAGACCGACGTGATCGAAGGGCTGCGCCGGCTCGCCGTACGCGCGGCCCTGTTCGCCGTCGCCGCGGGGTTCGTCACGGGCCTGGTCGTCTTCCGGCGCCTGTCGCGCGCGGCCTGGACCGCGGGAGGCTCCCTGGTCATGGTGGCAGTCCTCGGGGGCGTGTCGGCGCTGACGTTCAATCCCCGCTCGATCGCCGAGCCCCGGTACACCGGGCTGCTCACCGGCGTGCCGTCCCTGATCGGCAGCGCCGAGTCGATCGTGACCAAGTTCTCCGAGTATCGCGGCCAGCTCGCCAAGCTGGTGACGAACGTCTCCCAGCTGTACGAGGCCGGCTCGAATCTGCCGATCTTCGACCCCGACCCGGACACGATCAGGGTGCTGCACGTCTCCGACCTGCACATCAACCCGATCGGCTGGAACGTCATCAAGTCGCTGAAGGACCAGTTCAAGGTGCAGTTCGTCGTCGACACCGGCGACATCAGCGACCACGGCACCAAGCCGGAGAACGAGTTCGTCAAGGAGATCGGCTCGCTCGGGGTGCCGTACGTCTACGTGCGGGGCAACCACGACTCCAAGAGCACCCAGGACGCGGTCGCCAAGCAGAAGAACGCGATCGTGCTCGACGGCAACGCCGTCACGGTCAACGGGCTGACCGTCTACGGCCTCGGCGACCCGAGGTTCACCCCCGACAAGGCCGTCCAGGTGGACGGCGACTCCAGCGAGAGTCTGCTCGACCTCGGCAAGACCAACGCCCTGAAGCTGGCGCCCCGCGACTGGTCGCGGTCGAAGTCCACCTCCGCCCCCGACCGGATCCCCGCCGACATCGTGGCCGTCCACGACCCCACCGTGGGCCGCGGTTTCTCCGGGTACGTCCCCCTGGTGCTGAGCGGCCACGTCCACGCGCGGTCCACCCAGCTGATGCCCACGGGCACCCGGCTGATGATCCAGGGCTCCACGGGCGGCGCCGGCCTGCGCGGCCTGGAGCACGACGAGCCGACTCCGCTCACCGCCTCGGTGCTCTACTTCAACAAGAAGAGCCACCGGCTGGAGGCCTGGGACGACATCACCGTCGGTGGCCTCGGCGAGCAGTGGATCCAGTGCCAGCGTCGTATCGAGCCGGACCCGGGCCGTACAATTTTCCCGGAGTCGCAGCAGGCGCCGTCCCCGACGGCAAGCGGCGGCGGCTCCCCGTCGCCAACCGCTTTGGCATCGGGGGCAAACGTCCCCTATGCTTCAGAGGTCTCCGACGGAAGGCGTCACGGAACAGGGCGAAAGCCTTGAGCCCCCATCGTCTAGCGGCCTAGGACACCGCCCTTTCAAGGCGGCGGCACGGGTTCGAATCCCGTTGGGGGCACGTGGAGCGCGTCGAGCGCACCGGAAGACGGAAGGTCGGAAGACCTACCGGAAGCTGGTAAGCTAGGCGAGCCGAACAACACGGGAGCGAAAATCTCCCGGACATAAAGGTCCTGTAGAGCAGTTTGGAGTGCTCGCCACCCTGTCAAGGTGGAGGTCGCGGGTTCAAGTCCCGTCAGGACCGCGTACGGCGGCAGCCGCCGAGGTCAGGTAGCTCAGTTGGTACGAGCGTCCGCCTGAAAAGCGGAAGGTCGGCAGTTCGACCCTGCCCCTGACCACCATCCTTGAACAGCCCGAACGCCCCGAGCCGATCACGGCCGGGGCGTTTTAGCTTGTGCGTGACTAACTGTGTGACTATGGCTCCGAAGCCAGCGGGAAAATCGTGTCCATGACCGTCGCTCCCTCCTGCATCACGAGCTGGATCTGCTTCCGGTAGACGGTCTCGGTGACGATCGTGTTGGTGTGCCCGACGAGGCGCGAGATTTGCTCGATCGGGACGTCATGAGCGGAGAGCAAAGACACGAAGCTGTGTCGCAGTTCGCGCGGCGTCCACTCTGCTGGGTCGATGTCCTCGGCACCCTTGATGGCGATCCGGAAGTCCCTTCGCACGTTCTCCGCACTTGGAGGGGAGTGAGGGACACGGCCGGGCTGCGCTGTCCCTTGATCACGGTTTGGTGTCGCACGACCGGACGATCTTGACGTGGGAGCACCCATGAGACGTTATTAGAACACATGTGCCCATTCTGGCAGGAGGCTCTCGTGTTCCCATCCCTGGTTCGCCGATTAGCCGCTTACTGCGGCGCCGCCAGCCTGATCACCGGCCTGCTCACCGTCACGGCCCCCGCCGCCTCGGCGGCCGGCACCACGACCGACCTCGGGGTCACCGACTCCTACACTGCCGACCTTGCCGTCGGCGGCGGCCGGGTGTTCGTTGCCGCCGGCGACCGCATCATCGTGGCCGGCACTGACGGCAACCTCACCGGCGGCGTCGTCACCGGCCTGCCCGGCGTCCAAGAGCTGGCCGTGAACGCGGACGGCACCCGCCTGTACGCGGCTCTCGCCGGCTCGAACGAGGTCGCCGAGATCGACACCGCGAGCCTCGCCGTCACCCGCCGGATCGACCTGTCGGCCCACCCTTGCCCGTCCACCCTGGCATTGTCGGGCGAGCGGCTGTGGGTGGGGCACGGATGCGACAACGGCCCCGGCGGCCTCGTCGACCTGGATCTCAGCGCGAGCGCCCCGGTGCCCGTGGCGGTAGAGGGCGAGTACCTGTGGCCTCCCGTGATCGCGGCCGCCGGTGACACGCTCGTGGTCGGCCAGACCGCCCTGCACCACGTCGACATGCTGGTCTACGACCTCGGCGACGGCGCCCCCGCGCTGCGCGGCACGATCGACGGCCAGGAGTGGCGCCTCGACAACCTGCGCGACCTCACCCTGAGCTCCGACGGCGGCACCCTGTTCAGCGCGGCCGACACCCCCGGTCACTTCACCAGGTACGACACCAGGACCCTGGCGGCGACCGGCACCTACGGCGACGGCTGGGACGGGGCCCCGTCCGCCGTGGCGCTCGGCTCGGACGGCGCGTACGTCGCGGCCGGACGCCAGTGGGGCGGCACCGACCTCACCCTCTACGACGCCGCGACGGGCGCGGAGCTGTTCGCGGCCGACCAGCCGGACGCCGAACTGCTTTCGGACGGCGTCGCGTTCTCCGGCACGGACGTGTTCGCGCTGCTGCGCAGCTCCACGGACCGGCTGCTGCTGTGGCGGGTGACGGGCGTCGCGCTACCGGCCACCAAGCTCACGGTGACGGCCCCCGCGGACGCGTACGCCGGCTCGCCGATCACTGTCGAGGGGCGACTCACCCGCGCCGACGGCGAGGCGCTCGGGCTCAAGCCGCTCACGGTGATCCAGTACCTGCCCGGCTGGACGAAACTGCCGATCACCGGCGTGACGACGCGACAGGACGGCACGTTCACCTTCCAGGACACGCCCGTCTTCGAGCTGCCGCCGTACATCGGCGAGGTGATCTACTGGGTGTTCTGGGACGGCGACGACGGCCACCGCCGCAGCAGCGCCTCCGTCACCGTGACGGTCAAGCGCGAAGCCACGCTCACCCTGACAGGGCCGCAGTCCGGCCTCGCCGGCACGGCCGTGGAGCTGAGCGGCGTCCTGACGTCGGGCGACAGGCCGCCCTCTCCGGGGTCCACACTCACCGTGCAGCGCACCCTGTACGTCAAGGGCACCAGCGGTAAGACCGTCAAGCTCCCGCCGGTGAGGGTGAACGCCGACGGCACATACACGTTCACCGACACGCCCGCCAACGCCGGCAGGTACAGCTACCTCACGAGCTATGCGGGGGACGGCGGGACCGGACCGGCCCAGGCCACCCATCAGATCATCGTCAAGTGACCCGACGACCGGTGCCCGGCCGCCGGGCCGGGCACCTCGGCCGGGATCCGGTGGGGAAGGTCGGCAGTTCGACCCTGCCCCTGACCACCATCATTGAACAGCCCAAACGCCCCGAGCGATCACGCTCCGGGGCGTTCTTGATTTCCAGTGACAGCAACGCTGACAGCAACAAGCATCGTCCTCTTCCAGCAAGGGATCGTCGTTCAACAGCCTTGATGGCGGATGAGCGCCGGATCCGGGCGCCGACGCCTGTCCGCAGACGTCCGAGGTCAGCCATTGATTCGTTTGTGATCGCGTCTGTGTATCACTGTTTGCTGTGGCGCATCCGTGGGCGAGGCTCTCGCGTTGGAGACGAATCCGTAGATGGACGGGCATCGCCGCGGTCTTCGTGGGTCTGGCCGCCTGTCAGGGGGCGTTCGGGCGCAATCTACAGGCGGTCACGTACGGCGAGCCCACATCGTGTCCCAGCGACCTGTTCGAGTCCGGGCCCGCGGCCGGGATGGTGATCGATTGCGTGGGGTGGACACTGCACGTGCCATTCGGCATGGATATCGAACTCAGTACGGCCGCGAGCCATGCCGGCTCTGTGTCGAAGTCCGACACGACCCTGTCCCCATCGAGATCACCCCGGATGGACACCGCGTCGCCTACTTGGACGTGAGAAAGCTCCGCTACCTCGCCAAGGATCTCCGCTCCGGCTTCACCCGCCCGATCACACCACGCCTCACCCCTGAGGAGATCGTCGCAATCACCTCGGTGGTCAGTTCCGCCGACAGCCGCCACTTCGCCGTGTCCACCAGGGAGACCGTCGGACATTCGTCACGGACTTCGAGACGGGCCGGACGAGGACACTCAACCAGGTGTGCTGGGCCTACGGGCTGACCGGCGACAGCCTGATGGGCAGCGCGGGCTGCGATGGTCAGGACGTCTCGATCGACGCCATCCGCTTCGACGGCACGGCGACCCGCTTCCGGTCGGAGGAGGAGCGCCCCCGTGACCTGTCCGCAGACCTGCGGTGGTACATCGACTTCGGGGAGCCGACTTCGGTGTACGAGACCGCAACCGGGCGGCGGGTGCGGGTCCTGCCCTCTGAACTCAGCGAATTCCAGTGGGCGGGCGCCGACACCCTGGTCGCACGAGACGCGGATATCGAGGACGGGGCGACTACATGGCCATCGACGCCAGAACGGGCGAGCTCATCTCGATTGGCATCCCATACTCCGATTCAATCGCCTTCGGCAAGGTCCGTTGATGTCGGACTGGTACGAGCAGGTCCGCCGTACGGCGTCGCTGTTGGGCGGACGCACGCCGTATGCCCGGCGCATGGCGGAGAAGGCACTGCGCGACAGGGAAGGCACGAAGGACGCCTTCTTCTCGCTCTATCGGTCCTATCTCAGCCCCTTCCTCGCCTGGCCCGATCCGGGCTGGGGGACGGAACTCTCCAATCTGGAGCGTGCCGTCCTGGTTGCGTTGCACCATGACGGCTGGACCGAGCAGGAGACCGCCTATTTGTGTGGGCGAAGTAGAAGAGCCGTGCGGCGGGCGGGCGAGAAAGGGCTTCGTGCTCTGGGCACCGATGGCACGGCTCTCGCCGGCACGCTACGGGCGATGACGGAGGATCTTCCTGCGGTCGCCGAGCGGGAGCCCGGGCGGAATCGCACCGGGTGCGGTGTATTGATTGTCTGCTTTATCGCCTTTGTCCTCATGGTGGCCTATTGCTCGGCCCTGGATGCTTCGCTGGGACAGCACGCAGGCCGCGCTCCCTTCGTCGCCCTTGCCTTTTCGGAGCTCAATCCATTGCGCGGCCCTATGCAGGCCACGATCCGGTACACCTATCGCGTCGATGCTCCGGTAACCGGGCTCACCGATGGAAGCTACTGGGTCGTCATCACCGAGTCGGAACAACGGCTGCTTGTCGAGGACGCCACTCCAAGCGACCTCGAGATCAGCCCGAACGGCCGGAGGCTGGCCTACCACAGCCGGAGCAAGCGCGAGGTCGTCGTGTATGACCTTCCGTCGGGGAGGATCAGCACGATGTCGAAAGCCGATGCGTCGGACTACGAACTGTATTTTTCTCCAGACGGTCGCCGCCTCGCGTTCGCTTCCGAGAACAAACTGTATGTCTGGGACGGCAGGCGGCGGCGTGTCCCGGGGTTCGGGCCGGAGTCGACACTGAACGGCTGGTTGACGGGCGGGCGGGCCCTGCTGATTGATGACTCGGAGAGTGTCCGGGCGGTCGATCTCAATGGCACCGTCCTGTTCAGCACAGAGGACTCGGACCACGTGGGCCCGTTGCCCGACGGGAAGACGTGGATCGACGTCGGCTCTGACGAGAATCGCTTCACGCGGTACGGCCGGCGCACAGGTCGCCGGAGCATGCGACTGCCCACGACCGCGAGACTCGAAAAGGTCAAGTGTTGGACCAGTGCGGACACCTTCGTGATCAGCACTTATGGCTACGGGCCCAGCCACTACTACCGGATCGTCATCGAGACCGGGGAAGCCGAGCCTCTGCCTGCTCTGGTCCCGGAAGACATGAAAGAGGTGCGTTTCCCCGGGTGTGTGTGATGATCGACAAGCCTGGGGCCGACAGTGGTGTGCGGGCGCTGGACAGGTCCCGCACAGCGACATCCCCTTACACAATCGTCACAGGATAAGCAAGGGCCCCAAGCGATTCACCAGACCGTAGCGCCCGAAAGCAGATCAATCGATCGCATTTCGATAATGTTGGGGATAAATTTCCGAATCGCCCCCTGAAACGCGACACTTCGATACAGTGGCCGCGATCTTGCAGTCCCATTGTTGACATCGTCAACGGACTCCGTTCAGGGGAGACAACCGAGTGGGTACAGCGCTCACATCCGCGGCGTTGATCGATCACGATCTGCCGGAACCGACAAGCTACCGCGGGCAGCACGTCATCCCGCTGGAGGTCCCTTCCGACGCCTGGCTCGCCTATCACGGGCTCAGCTACTGGCTGGACCCCATTGTCGACGGACAGGAGGGCACTTGCGCTATATCTCTAATCTCGGATGACGGGTTGGAGCTCACCTGCGCCGTCTACGACGAAGCCGGACGGGAAGTACCGCTCGCGGACAACTTCGCCGACCCGCGGAACCCCGACGCCCGATCGTTCCTCATCGTCCTGCGGGAGGGGGAGCCGAATCCCGGCACCAAGGCCGACGAGCCTGTCTGGAGCGAGCGGGTGCACGGCAACTCACTCACCTTCCGCTTCAACTACACCGGCAGCCGCGAGGTGCCGGACGTGGTGCTCCCGCTGGAGCTCGGGGCTCCGGTCGTGCAGCTTCTCGACCGGCGTAGGCTGTGCTTCCGCCTGAAGAGCCAGTCGGCGACCTCGACCCTCCTGGCGCAGCGGGACCAGGACCGGTCCCCGTCCGCCAGCCCGCTGATCTACCTGCACGGTTACGAGGACCCCGACACCGGTGCCGAGACCATCGGAACACGCCTGCCGCCGATCGCCCTGACCCACGAGCGCATCGCCGCCGCCTGGCAGACCGCCAAGACCACCGGCTACTTCGACCCCACGGTGTTCCCCAACGTGCCGGGCGACCAGGACCAGGCCACCCGCGCCGGACTGATCCAGACGGTCGCCGACCTCGACGAGGCGACCGTGGTACAGCAGTTGTCCTCCGGCGCCCGCCTGGTGATCCGCCGGACCGAGACCGGGGCCTACACCTACCGCTTCCTGCCCGCCCCCTCGCACTGCCGTCCCGGGCTGGTACTGGTGGAGTACTACCGGCTGACCTCGTTCCCCGCCCGGTACGGCCCTGGACGCACGATCAAGACGTTCTCGCTGCTGCCCGGGGAGAAGACCACCATCCGCGTCAGCACGTACAAACGCTCGACCGAGAGTCTGCAGAAGACCGCGTCCATCCTGGACGCGAGCAACAGCGAAACCGAAAGCGAGTTCGCCCGCACCGTCAACTCCGAACAATCCAACCAGGACAACGCGAGCAGGAGTCTCGAATATCGGGTCGAGACCGAGGCAGAGGGGCAGGCCAACTGGGGCTGGGGCAGCGCCAGCGCCAAGGTCAGTGGCGGGGTGTCCGGAAGCTCCAACAGTGCCAGGCAGGAGCTCAGCAAGAACCTCACCAACGCGGTCAGCCGGAACGTCGCCCGCGCCTCCTCACGCCGGGAGGTGCAGATCGACACCAGCCTGGATGTGAAGCTGGAGCAGGGGGAGGAGCAGGCGGTCGAGCGAACGCTGGAGAACATCAACGTCAGCCGCACGCTCAACTTCGTCTTCCGCCAGATGAACCAGGAGTTCATCACGCTGCTGCACCTCGTGGACGTGCGTGTGGCCTTCTTCAACGGCCACGCCGAGTCTCGCGACGAGGTCCCGCTGACCGAACTCGACCGGCTGCTGAGCGACTGCCTGCGGCCCGAGAGAATCGCCGAAGTCCGCGACGGCATCCACCGGGAGGTGAGGGCGATCCGCGACCTCGACGGGCGGGCTCGTCCGGACTTTGTCCGGACGGTCTCCGGTGCTGAGGACGACCCGGCGGCCGCTCTCTTCGTCGACCCCGATTGCAGTTCCTCCCACGCAGGACCCAACAGTGTGGAGTACACCGTCCCCGGGGTCCTCGTCGCTGCCGGTCGGCACATCCTGCGGACGGACGGCATCGTCGTGGACGCCTTCCTCGGCGAGGGCAACGCGTTGGACGACTACTCGATCGGGCTACAGACCCAGGCCGTACGGGCGCGGCAGGTCGAGAACGGCGCCGGCGAGGCCGACAGCCGACTGCGCCGGATCGAGGCCGAACGGCTCGAACTGGCCCTCAAGATCGTCGCGGACAACGACAGCGAGCGCGCCGCGCTCTACCAGCAGCTGTTCGTCCGGCCGCAGATCGTCAACCAGATCGATCACGCGGCGGTGAACGCCCTCCCGGACAACGGGCCGGTGTCTCAGCCGGCCCCGGCGAACTGACCCGGCACGGCCACGATGATGCCGATCGAGGAGCAGGAAGCACTGGGGACGAAGGCGCTGGGAGAGGAAAGCAAGATCACCCCGCAGGCCCGCGTCCTCCGTCCCGACGCGACCCGCAACGCGACGAGAGCGCTGACGGCGTCCGCCCCGCGTCAGGCGCCACCGGCGGTCCCGGTGCAGGTGTCGTGGCTCGACATCCCCCTCATCCCCCAGTCGGTGGCGACCAGGGATGCGTTGGAGTCCCAGCTGGACAACCGTTTGACCCTGATAGACGCCGCGATCGCGCAGGCGGAGGCGTCGGTCCTGCATGATCTGTACGGAATGATCATGCCGCTCAGTCTGCTGCGTGAGGTGGTGACGACGATGCGCGCGAAGCCACAGGCAAAGCCCGTCGAAGTGCCGGAGACGGTCATGACGATCAACACCGCCATTGCCCGGATGCGCGCACAGGTGCCACAGCGCAGGACGCTCATCGTCTTCGACAAGAGCGCGGGAGCCTCGGTCGACCGCTTGACCAAAGAGACCAGGAAAGGCCCGTACCGCTCCCGCTGGACCGAGATCCATCCGGTGGGCTCGATCTACGACATAGCCCGGGTGATGGAGGACCTGAAGCGGACGTGGACGACGCTCGACCGGCTCGTCATTCAGGGACACGGGAAGTCGGGCTATCTGTGGGTGGGCGGCGGCACCAATCCAAACACCAAGTATGACAACACGGACAAGGCGTTCTCCGCCTCGGTCGTGACTCCGGGGGAACGGTCGTACGCTGTCACAGACGGTCTGCGCAAGCAGGCGCAAGCACTGGGCCTGGGTTACCAAGGCGGCTTCGCCGACTGCCCCGCCGTGATCCTGACCGGGTGCAACGTCGCCTACAGAGAGATCGGCCGCGACCTCGTCCGGCTGATCTCCGCGAACGTGTTCCCCCTCTGCGTCGTCGTGGCCTTCGTCGACTACACGACCATCTACGACGATCCCGACAACCCGCAACACGGCATCATCTGGAAGCTCGGCGGCACCGGGGTCGAGAAACGACTCCCGCAACCGGACACGATGGTGGTGGCCTATCAGGGTGAGTTCCTGGACTGGGAGCAGTACCAGAACCACCGGCTGATCGGGCAGCGGGGGATGGAGCAGCCGGGGCAGGGACTCCTCACCCAGATGCGGACCATTGGGGTCGATCTCGGACGGCCCCTGAAATGACCTGGCACCGGGTCGCCGTGATGAGGGCCATCTCGGCTTCCCGGCGTCGATCTGCCGCCATCCGGTGCCGGACGTGCCGACGCACGAGAACCCGGACACGGACACGCTCGTGATCTCCCACCGCGCCGGCCTGGTTACCGGGTGGCTGTCCCGCGCCTGCGTGCTCCGGAGCGCGGACGAAGTGGTGGGTTCAGCGCGACTGGTGGCAGACCGCCTCGACGTTGTTGCCGTCGGGATCGCGTACGAAGGCGCCGTAGTAGTCCGGGTGGTACTCCGGCCAGACTCGCGGCTCGTGCAGGACCTCCGCGCCGGCGCCGACGGCCGCGGCGAAGAAGGCGTCGACCAACTGGCGGTCGTTTGCCGTGAAAGCGATGTGCGACTCGCGGAAACCGTCGCCGGTCGACTGCCGGCCGATCCAGAACGTGGGGCGGTCGACGCCGTATCCGATGACCGGACCGAACTCCATGATCCGTCTGCCGCCGAGCGGCGCCAGAACGGCGTCGTAGAAGGCCGCGCTCTTGACGAGGTCTCCGCACTGAATCGAAAAGTGATCAAGCATGGCGGCAGTCTGCCAGACGGCACCGACAGCAGCGGGGCACCGGGACAGCAGCATGATGGAGTGCCGCGTCCTCCGCGGCAGCGTCAGCGGAACTCCTCATTCACCACATCGTCAAGACTGAGAAGTCGAGCTCAGAGATCCGACGCGGGGACGCGCCGCCCTGGATAGCGTACTTACGCCGGCTAGATCACTTGGTCGGAGTTCTCTACGTCCGGGGGTTGTCCATGTCGATCACGTCTCGTCCGCTTACACAGACGGAGCTTCTCCTGGAGCTCGAACCCGTGGTGGGGCGGGAGCTGGATCGGCATCTCGCGGTGGCCAAGGAGTGGTTCCCGCACGAGTACATCCCATGGAGTGAGGGCCGGACGTTCGATGGTGTCCTGGAGGGCGAAGCCTGGTCGCCGGAGGACTCCTCGATCTCCGAGGCCGCCCGTGTCTCGCTCGTCGTCAACCTTCTGACCGAGGACAACCTTCCGAGCTACCACCACGAGATCGCCACCACCTTCGGCAGGGACGGCGCCTGGGGCACGTGGGTGCACCGGTGGACGGCGGAGGAGGGGCGGCACGGGATCGCCATTCGTGACTACCTCACCGTCACCCGGGCCGTCGATCCGGTCGCTCTGGAGCGGGTCAGGATGAGCCACATGCAGAACGGCTTCGCCACCGAGTACGACGGCATGCTCCGGCAGTTGGCATACGTCTCGTTCCAGGAGCTGGCTACCCGTATCGCCCACCGGAACACCGGGAGGGTGTCGGGGGACGGGCTATGCGAGAGGCTGCTCTCGAGAGTCGCCGCTGACGAGAACCTCCACATGATCTTCTACCGGAACCTGCTCGCCGCCGCGTTCGAGCTGGCCCCTTCGCAGACCATGCGAGCCGTCACCGATGTCGTGACGTCGTTCCAGATGCCGGGCCAGGGCATGGAGGGTTTCCCCCGTAAGTCGGTGACGATCGCCATGGCGGGCATCTACGACCTGCGACAGCACTCTGACGAGGTCCTGCTCCCGGTGCTGCGGCACTGGAAGGCATTCGACATCGAAGGGCTCGACGCCGAAGGGGAGCAGGCTCGCGAGGAGCTGTCGGCTTTCCTGGCTCAGCTCGACGCGGCCGCTTCTCGCTTCGAGGAGCGACGGGAGGCCCGGCGGGCGAGAGCCGAAGCCTGAAACGGGGCGGCCGAAGCCTGAAACAGGGCGCAGGCAACCAGGGCAATACGTAGCGAGCGGTCTCTCTGGCGGCACATACTGGAGAGGATGAAGCCAGCCAGCGGCGAGCATCGCCGTCACCTGTCCACAAGTCCCTTCAAACCCCCGCCCCCCGCCGCGCCTCTCGAGCGGTTCAGCGTGAACGACCAGGTGACCCACGATCGGTACGGCCTGGGTGTGGTCATCGGTGTAGAGGACGGCGTAGCCGTGTTCGTCGACTTCCGATCGCAGCAGGAGCGGATCACCGCTCCGTTCAAGCGGCTGTACAAACTCTGAGACCGCTGCACCCCAGGGGAGACGCCCCCGGGTGTGGAGCGGCGGATTCGGGTTCGCCGAAGAATCCGAGGTCGCAGACGGCAACCCCGACGGCAACGTCCACCGCCCAACCGTCGTTCGGCGAGGACGTTGTCGTGGGGAAGCCGAGGACGTGAGTCTCCACGGACCTCCGCATGACCGCGGAGGCCGCCCCGTTCGGCGATGCGACCCAGGAGAGGTTCGTCCTGTCACGCCGGTATGCCGCGGGCACAGGTGGCGTCCGGAGACCCCAGCATCGCCGCTCGCCCGGTCTGCTCTTGACGAGTGACCAACGTTCGGCATGCTCTTGACGGCGGTAAAAAAGCTGCCATAGCTTCGGGGGGTTCCGCGTTCACAGGACACCCTCCTCTTCCGGTATGGGAGCGCTTTCGTGCCTCGACGCCTCCTCCGCATTCCCGCCGCCGTCGCCGGCTCTCTCGCCCTCGCCGCGGCGACCCTGACCGGAACCGCCGGGGCCGCGACGAACATTCGGACCGGCGCCACCGCTGCGGCCGCCGCCCCCTCGCACCTGTCCGGCACCCTCGCCGACGGCGCCACCTGGATCGCCGACGTGCCCGCGGACTGGAACAGCACACTCCTGCTGTTCAGCCATGGCTATGGTCCGGCCGTCGCGCAGAACGCGCCTTCCGACGAGGCCCGTACGGCCCTTCTCTCGGAGGGTTACGCGCTCGCGGGTTCCTCCTTCGATCCGCAGGGCTCGTGGTGGGCGCTGAACAGCGCCGAACGCGACCAGTTCGCCACCCTGGACGCCTTCGGCCGTACGGCCGGCCGGCCGTCCCGCGTCCTGTCGGTCGGGCTGTCCATGGGCGGCCTGATCAACGCCCAGATCGCCCGCGACGGGGCCGGCCGCGTCCACGGGGCCCTCGGGCTGTGCAGCCTCGTCGCGGGAGGCGTCGACCTGGACAACTACCAATACGACGCCGAGTACACGATCGCCTCGCTGCTGATGCCCGGCCAGGAGGTGCGGCTCACCGGCTTCGCCGATGCCGCGGACGCCGCGGCGACGGCGCAGCGGCTGACCGACGCCGTGATCGCCGCGCAGGCCACCCCGCAGGGACGGGCCAGGATCGCGCTCGCCGCCGCCTACCTCAACCAGAGCGACTGGGCGCCCGACCACGACCCGCCGGCGGCCGGCGACCCCGAGGGGCAGGAGGCCCAGCAGTTCGCCTGGCTCTCCCAAGGGGTGCTCGGGTTCATCGAGAACGGCCGCTGGTCCATCGAGCAGTCCGCCGGGGGCAACACGTCCTGGAACGCCGGGATCGACTACGCGGCGCTGCTGCGCGACTCCGAGCACGCCGGCCAGGTGCGGGCGCTGTATCGCAAGGCCGGCCTCGACCTGCGCGCCGACCTGGCCACTTTGACCCGCGGCGCGCACCTGCACGCCGATCCGGGGGCGAGGCGCAGGCTGGAGGCGTCCTCCACCGCCGGTCAGAGCCTCGCGGTGCCGCTGCTCAACCTGCACACCATCGCCGACCAGCTCGTTCCGGTGCAGCAGGAGACGGCGTTCGCCGAACGGGTCCGGGCTGCCGGTGACGACCGGCTGCTCCGGCAGGCGTACGTCGCGCGCCAGGGCCACTGCGCCTTCACCACCGCGGAGATCGTCGCGGGTGTGCGGGCGATCGACAGGCGGGTCACGACCGGCCGCTGGGGCGACGTCGCCGAACCCGCAGTCCTGCAGCGCTCCGCTCTGTCGCTGAACCTCGGCGGGGCCGCCTTCGTCCGCTACCGGCCCGGCCGCCTCGTCGTCGGCCGGTGATCGGCTCGCGGACGACGGCAGGCCCGGCGGAGACCAGGTGATCCCGGTCCGCGTCCACCCGTTCGCGGTGGAGGCGGGCCAGGACGCTCTGGTCGGTCGTCGCCTGGCGCGTCGCGGCGTACCTGGTCGCCGAAGGCGTCGTACGGGTTCGCCGCGAGCGGTTCGGGCGCACCGCACATGGTTCCCTCGGTAGTCGTCCGTGCTCAGACCTGGCTGGCGCCGCCGTCCACGTAGATCTCGGAGCCGGTCATGTAGGTGCTGGCGTCGGAGGCGAGGAAGACGACCGCGTCGGCGACCTCCTCCGGGCGGCCCAGCCGGTTCATCGGCACGCCCGCGGCGAGGTTCTCGAGCAACTGCTGGGAGCCCGCGGCGTCCGGGGCGAGGCCGCTGAGGCCGGGGGTCTCGATCGGCCCCGGCGCGATGCTGTTGACCCGGATGCCGCGGTCCACGAGCTCGCTCGCCCAGCTGCGGGTGAAGGAGCGCAGTGCCGCCTTGCTCGCGGCGTAGACGCTGAACGCCGCCGCGCCCTTCACGTCGATGTTGGAGCTGGTCACCACGATCGAGGCGCCGCGGTTGAGCAGGGGCAGCACCGCCTGCACGGTGAACAGGGTGCCGCCGACGTTGGTGTTTAAGGTGTCGGCGTAGTGCTGCCAGGTGATGTCGCCGAGCGCGGCGAACTCGCCGCCGCCGGCGTTGGCGAACACGATGTCCAGCCCGGCGCCGCGGTCCCGGATCGACGCGGCGACGCGGTCGAGGTCGGCCAGGCTGGTCACTTCGGCCGCAACGCCGGTGGCGTTCTCGCCGATCTCGGCTACGGCGGCGTCGAGAGCCTCCTGCCGGCGTCCGGAGAGGAAGACGTAGGCGCCCTCGGCGGCGAGGCGGCGGGCCGCGGCGAGGCCGATGCCCGCTGTGGCGCCGGTGACGAGGGCGGTCTTGCCGGTGAGCTGTCCCATGGTGATTTCTCCTTCGTGCACTTCGTCGGAGCGGCCAGTCCGCGCCGCCGCGGAAGCGGCAGGCCGGGTGAGCCGGGTTCGTTCCTATTTCTGTATCGATCGGTACGCAATAGGGAACCCTAGCACGTGTCCAGATATTTCTGTACTGATCGGTTAGGATGAGGGGCGTCACCGAGGTGGGAGACGAGAAGATGGCGGAGAAGACCCGGGAGCGGGGCCGTCCGCGAGGCTTCGACGCGAACGCGGCCCTCGACCGCGCCGTGGAGGTGTTCTGGCGCCGGGGTTACGAAGGCTCCTCGCTCAGCGACCTCACCGAGGCCATGGGCATCAACCGGCCGAGCCTGTACGCGGCCTACGGCAACAAGGAGGAACTGTTCCGCCGGGCGGTCGCGCGCTACGCCGAGGCCGACATGGCGTACGCGCGGGAAGCGCTCGCGGAGCCCACGGCCTACCAGGTGATCGCCAGGTTCCTGCGCGCCAACGCCGACGCCCTCACCCGGACCGACCGCCCGCCGGGATGCCTGTCCATCCAGGGCGGTCTGTCCGACGGCAGCGACGGCGGCAGCGTCGCCCAGTTCCTGGCCGCCGGCCGGCTCGCGGGGGAGCGGGCGCTGGCGGAGCGTCTGGCCCGCGCGGTCGACGAGGGTGATCTGCCGACCGGGACCGATCCGGTGGCCCTCGCCCGCTATGTCATGGTCGTCAGCGAGGGCAACGCGGTGCACGCCGCGGCGGGCGCCGATCGGGCAGGCTTGCACGCCACCGTGGACATCGCACTGCGAGCCGTACCACGAAATCCGCAGGGGGCGGGGTGAGGGTATCGATGAATCCCCCGTCACTCGGCGCCGGCACTTCGGCGAGGGCGTTGTGGTGGGGCAAGCTGAGGGCGTGAGTGTCGTTGTATCTCCGGATGACGTCGGAGTCCCTCGGGCGCAGGCCGGCCCCACTCCGCAGCACCTGCTCACGACCCTGCTCGGTGAGTATCTCGACTCCTCGGATGCCGATCTTCCGTCGATGGCGGTGGTCGCGATACTCGGGGAGTTCGGTATCAGCGAGTCCAGCGCGCGGGCCGCGTTGTCCCGGCTGACCAAGCGTGGCCTGATCGCCGTACGGGGGTCGGGGCGGCCGCCGGTGTATCACCTCACGCCTGCGGCGATCGCCAGGCACCGGTCCCGGATGGATCATTTCCTGAGCTTCGGCGCGCGCCCGCCGCAGTGGACCGGGGAATGGGTGACCGTGTCCTTCTCGGTCCCCCAGTCCGGCCAAGGCCAGGCCCCGCGGCACGCGGTGCGCAAGGCTTTGGGGTCGCTGGGTTTCGCGCGGCTGTACGACAGTGTGTGGATCCGGCCGGGATCCGATTCAGGTCCGGTGACCCGAGCGCTCCACGACGTTCTGGACGGGGTCGAAGGTAGCCGGTGGTCGGTGACGCGCGCCCGGTTCGAGGAGGAGGCCGGCCCGCACGGTCCGGCCGCCGCCTACGATCTGGCCGGTCTCGCCGCTGCTTATGAGGCTTTCATCGCGCGGTACTCGGATTTGCGGGTGGCCGTGCGCAACGGGGAGGTCGACGCGGCCCGGGCGCTGGTGGCCCGGACCTCGGTCATGGATTCCTGGCGGAAATTTCCGGACATCGACCCGAACCTCCCTGAGCACCTCCTGCCGAAACCGTGGCCCTGCCAGGCGGCCAGGGCCCTCATGCTGGAGATCCATTCCGCTCTCGGCTCGCTCGCCGAGGCGCGGCTCGTCCAGGTGGCGACCCCGTACTGGCCGGACGCCGCGTCCTGGATCACCCACTTCCAGGCGTCGGAGAACGGCGTTTCGGTCCCGGCCGCCGGAGACGGTCGCAAGAAACGGGTGTTGACACGAACGTCGCGGAGCGCAAGGCCCGACAGCGCGTACGGCTGATGCTTCTACGAGGTGCGGAACGGTGTACAGCTCCGTTCCGGCAGTCGCACGAGGGGAAGGGTCTCCGGCTTCCAGGGCGGGTGGTCAGGCGCGAACGAACTCGACGATGGCGCGGGCGAACTCCTGAGGCTGCTCGAGATGGCCCATATGCCCGCTGTTCTCGAGCACCGTCAGGCGGGAACCGGTGATGCTCTCATGGGCGACGCGCGCCCAGCGAGTGCCGCCGAAGAAGTCGTGCGCACCGGAAATGATCAGTACGGGAACCTCCAGCGAACGGAGTTCGTCCCGCACGTCGAACGGCACGGGTTCCTCGCCGCGCATCGGGTCGATCCAGGCGTTCAGCGCGGCGCGCATCGGCTCCAGTTTCTGCTTGTGCGCCCAGTAGTCGGCGAAGTACGCCGGAAGGATCTCCCTTAGGGACGTGGTGTACGCCTCGTCGTCCTGTGCGGCCAGCGCTCGCTGGAGCGCGTCGGGGATCTCGCCGGCTGCGGGCCGGTGTGGGAGTCGCTGCGGATATCCGCTGATGTTCGCCATCGCGTCGGCCCAGAACTCCTCGCCCGTGACCGGCGAGGTGGAGTAGAGGATCGCTCCGGCGACGTGACCCGGGTGATCGAGCGCGTAGCGCTGGACGACGAACCCGCCGTGCGAATGGCCGAGCAGGAAGACGGCGGGTACGCCCAGATGCTCGACCACGCCATGGACGAACCGGGCGTAGGTGTCGATCCGGTAGTCCCGGCGGTCGTCGAGGCGGCCGGAGGATCCTGTGCCGATCGGCTCGAGGTACACCATGGTCAGGTGCTCTTCCAGGGCCGGCGTCCGCAGGTACTCCCAGGCGATGCCCGGACCGCCCGAATGCACCAGGCACACCGGGCCGGTGCCCGCGACATGGAAGACCTGCCGCGTACCCTCGATGCTGATCTCATGCCTGCCCCGCGCGAGGGAGGGGGAGGTGATGGAACTCATTCGTCATTCCCTTGTCTATCGGCCGGCGACCGGCTCGTGTGCTCGAACGGGGAGAACAGGCCCCGGGCCCTGACCCCGGCGAGCGGATCAGGGCCGTACGCCGAAGGCCGCGTCTGTCCGCCGCTCAGCTGGGGGAGCCGGATGCCGACTGAATGGCCGCTCGGACCTGCTGGGCGAATCCCCGCACGGTGTAGTCCGCGGGAAGGCTGTCGATCAGCACGAGATCGGAGATGGCGTTGTTGACACGCAGGGGCAGGATCTTCTGGTATTCCGCCGAGTTGTACCACCGGTCGGCGGCGGCGCGGTCGGGGAACTCCATGAGGACGACCAGGCCTGGCCACGCTCCCTCCACGACGCTCACCTCCCCGTTGGCGAGCCACTTGCCGCCGTAGGGCTTCACGGTGGCCTCGACCTCTTCGAGGTAGGTCAGACCCGCTTCGTTCGGGACGTCCCCGGGGATGCGGAGGTGGTTGATCAGGTAGGTGCTCATGTCGAGCCTTCCGTCGAGTGGCTGGGGATCGCTGCAGCGACTCTTAGATTACGTGCATAATCTTTCGGTCTGTCCCGTGCGGCCGGGTTCGTGACGCATCTCACGTCGCTCTCGTTGATCCATGGCCGGATCGGCGGGTCTGGGCATGGCGTTGCCCACAACGGCGCCTCGTGAGTGATCGGGTGGAGGCTCCCGGGGGTGCGCGCCCGGAGCTCTGGGGGTGCGGCGGCGCGTATAGATTGCGACTATAATCTACGTCTCACGCGGCAGGCCGGCCCGAACGCCTGGTATCCAGCTTCCGACCCGTTGGTGAAT
This sequence comes from Microbispora sp. H10885, assembly GCF_014161415.1. Classification (NCBI taxonomy): domain Bacteria; kingdom Bacillati; phylum Actinomycetota; class Actinomycetes; order Streptosporangiales; family Streptosporangiaceae; genus Microbispora; species Microbispora sp. H10885. Next base: position 202,716 of record NZ_JABBWY010000011.1, read on the forward strand.
CGAAGCGACGAGGGATCGAAGATGAGTCGAGTATCACAGGCTGAGGCACGGGAAAATCGAAAGCGTGTGGTGGAATCCGCCTCGCGACTCTTCCGCGAGAAGGGGGTGCGCGATGTGAGCGTCGCCGACGTCATGCAGTCGGTCGGCATGACGCAGGGCGGCTTCTACAAGCAATTCGCCTCCAAGGCGGCGCTCGTCGACGAGGCCACAGCCAGAGCCTTCTCCGACATGCTGCGGTATCTGGCGGCCTTGGACGACGACCAGGGTGGTCACGATGCCGCGTGGTCGTCGCTGATCGACTCCTACCTGGCACCCGAAGCACGTGACAACCCCGGCAGCGGATGCCCGGCAGCCGGGTTCGCCGGCGATTTCGCCCGAGACCCTGAATGGCGCGACACCTACGCCGCCGGAGTTCGCGACATGGCCGGCTGGATCGCTCCCGGGGACACCGGGCTGGCGGCCCTGTCCACCCTTGTGGGCGCTCTCCTGCTCGCTCGAGCGACGGCGGGCTCCCCTCTGTCCGAAGAGATCCTGCGAGCAGCGAGAAAGGCAGCAGCTCGACTGACCGACTGACATGGCGATCGTGACCGATGGGACGGCGTTCAGGGGGGTGGTTGAGACGGGCCTCCTGGTGATCATCCACGCAGGAATGAGCGGATGGCGGGGACGAGGTCGGCGTGGGCGTCTTCCAGCAGATAGTGGCCCGCGCCGTGATACCGGCGAATCCGGGCGGCGGGGAAACGCCGCCGCCATTCGTCCAGTACGGCGCGGTCGAAGACCGGGTCGTCCATTCCCCAGGCGATCAGCGTGGGCCGGTCGGCGAACTGCGCCAGCGACGCGCCGGTGGCCCGCAGGAGCGGCCAGGAAGGGTCGCCGGGGCGCAGCGGGATGTCCTGGACGAAGCGCTGGATGGCCACACGGTGCTCGGGCCGGTCGTAGGGGGCGAGGAACGCCGAGCGCACCGGAGCGGGCATCCGGCGCCGGACTCCCAGCGGACGCCAGGTGGCGCCGCGGGCGAACAGGTTGTGATGCAGGAACAGGCGGGTGCCCAGCCGGGTGTCACGCAGCACCCGGTACGGCAGGCGCAGCAGGGGACGTACGCGTTCGCCGTGCGGGTTCGGAAAGGCCGCGGTGTTCAGCAGGACCAGGCGCGCGATCCGGTCCGGGTGGCGGCAGGCCCAGGCCATGCCGATCGGCCCGCCCCAGTCGTGCAGGACGAGGGTCCACCCGTGTTCCGGGGCGCCGCCGGCGGTGATGAGGTGTTCGGTCAGCGCGTCCAGGTCGTCCACGCGGGCGGCCAGGTCGTAGGGGTAACGGCCGGTGTCCGGCTTGTCCGACAGGCCCATGCCGATGTGGTCGGGGGCGACGCAGCGGAACTCCGCACGCAGCGCGAGGATCGGCCGCCGCCACAGGTAGCTCCAGGAAGGGTTCCCGTGCAGGAACAGCACCGGCTTCCCCGCCCCCTCGTCCAGGTAGTGCTGGCGCAGGCCGTCATGACGCGGGTGGGCGAACCACCGGGAGGCGAACGGATAGTCCGGGAATCCGGTCACCGGATCTTCTCCCTGGAAAGGTGGGCGGTGAGCCGGGCCAGTCCGTCCGCCATGCTCACCCGGGGCCGGTAGCCGAGATCGCGACGCGCCGCGGAGATGTCGAACCAGTGCGCCGTCGATGCCTGCTCCACCAGGAACAGCAGCGGCGGCAGGCGCCGCGTTCCCGGCAGCCGGCGAGCCCGCTCCAGCAGCCGGGCCGCCCGCAGGACGGGTCCGACGGGCGCCCGGCGGGTCACCGGAGGCAGCCCAGCGGCACGCAGCAGCAGGTTGAGCCATTCCCCGAAACCGCACGGCTCGCCCTGGGCGATGAAGTAGGCCCGGCCGGCCGGGGGTGAGCCCGGACGCAACCGGTCGAGAGCGAGCAGGTGGGCGTCGGCGGCGTTGTCGACGTAGACGGTGTCGACGGTCTTGTCGGCCTCGCCCAGCAGGCACAGCAGACGGCGTCCCGCCACCAGCCTGGGCAGGAAGTGCGGATCTCCCGGCCCCCAGATGAGATGCGGGCGCAACGCGACCGCCGTCACCCGCCCGGCCGCGGCGTCGGCGAGGACGAGCCGCTCGGCTTCGGCCTTGGTCCGCGGGTAGGCGGCGGGAAAACGGCGGGCGTACGGCACGGACTCGTCCACGCCCTCCAGGTCCCGCCCGTCGTGGACGACGCTCGGCGAGGACGTGTGGACCAGGCGGGCGCCGTGGCGCGCGCAGGCGTCCAGCACGTTCCGCGTGCCCGACACGTTGACCTCCTCGTAGTCCCGGTCCCGTCCGTGCACGCCGGCCTTCGCGGCGCAGTGCACGACCGCCTCGCACGGGGCGACGGCGGCCGCCACCGCCGCGCGGTCGCGCACGTCGGCCAGGTGCTGGACGACCCCGAGCGCCGCCAGCGCCGGGCTGTGGTGCCGCTGGAGGGCGTGAACGGTGTCACCGCGGGCGGCCAGCCGCCGGCAGACGGCCTCTCCCAGGAAGCCCCCGCCCCCGGTCACCAGGACCCTCATGGCCCGACCGGCCGTACGCGCCGCGCGGCCCACCGGGCGAGCTCGGACCGGCGGATCTTGCTGTTGTGCCGGGCGTCGACCGGAAACCCGGGATGGAACAGCACGTCGCGGAGCCCGGCGGTGTGCGGAAGGCGGGCCGCCACCTCCAGGACGTCGGCCGTCACGCGTGCGTCGTCCCGGGATCCCGGCTCGCGCTCCACGACCAGGACCGGGCGCTGCGCGCCGACGGGACCGACGCCGACCAGCGCGGTGCGGCGGACCCCGGGCACGGCGGCGAAGACGGGTTCGACCTGGTCGGTGTGCAGGTCGCCGCCGGCGGTACGGACCCGTTCCGATTTGCGTCCGGCGAACCAGAGCCTTCCCTGCTCGTCGAACCGGCCGACGTCGCCCATGCGGTGCCAGACGCGGTCCCCGTCGCGGATCCGGGCCAGCGCGGTCGCCTCCGGATCGTCAAGGTAGGGATCGCTGACGGTGGGGGCGGCCACGGCGATCTCCCCGATGGCGCCGGGCGGCACGACCAGATCCGCACTCCACCGCTCGACGGGGTCGTCGCTGAGGGCGATGACGCGTACCTCGGTGCCCGGGAGCGGAGGGCCCAGGCAGGTGCCCGCCCCGGCGGCGGTGGCCGCGGCGTGCTCGGCGAGCAGGCGGCTCTCGATCGCGGCCACCGGCATGCACTCGGTGGCGCCGTACACCGACAGCACCCGCGCGTCGTCGCGCAGGCAGCCGCGCAGGCGGTCCATCACCGGCATCGGCAGCGGCGCCCCGGCGGACACCACGTCGCCGAGCGTGTCCAGCACCAGGCCATGGGCGGCGCAGTGCCGTGCGAGCCGGTCCAGCAGCGCGGGGGCGGCGAACATCCCGGCCACGCGATAGCGCCGGATGTCCGCGACTAGGGCGGCCGGGTCGGCCCGCACCGGATGCCGCGGGTCCATGTCCGGGATCACCACGGTCGCCCCGAACGCCGCCGCTCCCAGGGCGAACGGCGCGAACGTCGACATCACCGGCGTTCCCGGTTCCACCGTGCCCAGCGCGCCAAGCAGGGTGAGCTGCGCGGCCAGGTGCCGGTGCCGCAGCGGCACGCCCTTGGGCGGGCCGGTGGAACCGGAGGTGTACGCGATCAGCGCCAGGTCGTCGGGCCCGGCGGAGCGCTCGCCGGGCCGAAGGTCGCGTGCGGGCACTCCGGACGGCCATGCCGGGCCGTGGGCCCGCCGCGAGGGGACCGTGACGGACACGCGGACGTCAGGGGCCCAGCCCAGCAGCCTCCTGGCCAGGTGTACGGCGGGGATCGCGACGAAGGCCTCGGGCGCCGCCTGGCGCAGACAGCGCTTGATCGCGCCGAGCGGCAGCCCGGGATCGACCAGCACCGGCACCGCGCGGAGCCGTACCAGGGCGACGGCCAGCGCGCCCAGTTCGGGGCCCGGCGGGACCAGCAGGCCGGTACGCATGCCGGGGCGGATTCCGGCCCCGGCGAGGACCGCGACGGCGTGGTCCACCGACCGTGACAGCTCCCCGTAGGTGGTGGCCGCCGGGCTGCGGCCGCCGACCTGGCAGGCGATCACGTCGGGCTGCTCGCGGAACCAGTGCTCGGCGCGGACGATCAGCTCGCTGATCGGCTCGGCCGGGCCGGAGCCGCTCGAACGGGTCGCCCGGGTCGTCACCGGATCACCGCCGCATGTCGGTGGCTCCGGCTCGGGGGAGTCGCTTGTGTGATCACCGGATCACCACCGTACGACGACGATTCCGGCGCTGGCCCCGCTGGCCAGGCCGACGAGGGCGACCAGGTCGCCGCGCCGCACCCGTCCCGACCCGACCACCCGCGCCAGTTGCACGAGCAGCGTCGCCGCGACGAGGTTGCCGTGCTGGGCGATGGTGACGACGACCTTGCCCTGCGGGATGCGCACCTGGTCGCAGAACCACCACAGCGTCGGCAGTGTGGCCTGGTGTACGCAGACGGCCGCGAAGTCGTCCCAGGTCAGCCCCAGATCGGCGAGGGGTTTGTGGAAGACGGCGTAGTCGATGTTCTCGATGCCGCGCACCAACCCCGCGGAGTCGACGACGAGCGGCCCGATGGTGGGCCGGCCCGCCCACGGGTCGGTGGTCAGGTTGTCCACAGCGGAGACCGCCGCCTCCCACCCGGCGGAGTACGCGGAGAACCGGTGGGCGAGCACCCCCGGTTCGGAGCCGGCCTCCAGCAGCAGCGCGGCGCCGGCGTCGGAGACGGTGTAGGACGCGGCGACGGTGACGTACTCCTCGGCACTCGCCACCGTCCACGGTGTGCCGGCGGTGGGCAGCTCTCCGCAGCAGACGAGGACCCGCCGGTGACGGCCGGCGGAGATCAGCGCGTCGGCCACCTGGATGGCGTTCAGCACGCTGTTGCAGGCGTTGCGCACGTCGAACACCGGGCAGCAGGCCCCGATCTTGGCGGCGACGATGTGTCCCGTGGCCGGCTCCACGGCGTCGGACGACACTCCCGCGTAGATGAGCAGATCGAGGTCGGCGGCCCGCAGGTCGTTGTCCTCCAGGACCCGGCGGGCGGCGTGCGCCGCCAGGTCGGACGGTTTCTCGTGCGGGAGGGCGATGTGCCGGCGCCGTACTCCGCTGTGCTCGTGGATCAGTCCCCGGGGCAGGTCCAGGGTGGGGTTGCGCTCGGCGAGCCGGTCTTCCAGCTCGGCCGTGCTCAGTGTGGTCTCCGGCAGATGGGCGGCCACCCCCGCCAACCGGGTGTGCGACTGGGTCACTGCGGTCCTCACCTCTCGTTCGCTTCAGGCCGGCCCGCCGGTACGGGGCCCGCACCGGCGGGCGGCTCTTCACGGCGCGGGCCGAGGCGGACGAGGACGCTGTGCGCGATGTCGGCGACGGTGCCGCCGCCGCGCATCAGCTCCATGGGCGGGATGTCGATGCCGAACCGGGCGCGGATGGAGGTCAGCAGTTCGGTGGCCATCAGGGAGTCCAGGCCGTACTCGTCCAGCCGCCGGTCGCTCGCGATCTGGTCGGCCGGGACGAGCATGACGGTGGACAGCAACCGGGTGATCTGCTCGGTGAGGTACGCGTACCCCTGCTCGTGGCTCATCTCCGCCAGCAGCGACGGCAGGTCGGGCCCCGGATCCTCCGTGCCGGGCGGCAGCACCAGCGACAGCCACGGACGCCGCAGGCCGGGCAGGACCTGCCGCAACCGGCCCCAGTCGCAGCGGCCGACCATGGCGACGTCGGCGTGCTCGCCGAGCATGTCCCCTACGGCGTCCAGCGCCCGGGCGGGCGACATCGGCGGAATCCCGGCCTTGGCCAGCGTCTCTCCCTGCCTGCCGCGGGTCAGCACCCCGGTCTCCGCGAGCGCGCCCAGGCAGGCCGTGAGGCCGGGCAGGCCCTCCCGGTTCCGCCGCCGGGCCAGCGCCTCCAGGAACAGGTTCGCGGCGACGTACGAGGTCTGGCCGATGTTGCCGACGGTGGTGAGGGAGGAGTACATGACGAACAGGTCGAGGGGGAGATCCCGGGTCAGCTCGTCCAGCACCATCGCGCCGGCGACCTTGGGGTGCAGGACCGCCCGGATCCGGTCGTCGCCGAGGTCGGCGAGCAGGCCGTCGTCGAGATGCATGGCCGCGTGGACGACGCCGCGCAGCGGACGGCCGCCGGCGTCCAGGTCGCGCAGGATCCGGCGTACGGCGTCGCGGTCGGCCACGTCGGCCGCGTACGCGCTGACCTCCGCCCCCGCCGCCTCCAGTTCCGCCAGCAGAGCGGGTGCCTCGGGCGCCTCGGCGCCCCGGCGGCCGACCAGGGCCAGGTGGCGGGCGCCCCACTGGGCGAGGCGGCGGGCCGTCGCCGCGCCGAAGCCGCCCAGGCCGCCCGTGACCAGGTAGGTTCCCTCCGGGTCCAGGCGCGGCGCCGTCCGCTGGGGCCGTACGGTGACCGGTTCGTCGCGCGGGTCGAAGGACACCACAACTTTTCCGATATGCCGGGAATGGCGCATCATGGCGAAGGCGTCGGCGACGCGGGCGGCCGGGAACACCGTGTGCGGCAGCGGCCGGAACCGCCGGGAGTGGTAGAGGGGAGCGGCCTGCGACGTGCTGTCCGCCATCAGCTCGGGCGCCTTCCACATCAGGGTGCCGATGTCCACGCCGTAGAACGCGATGTTGTCGGAGAACGGGCGCAGCAGCAGGGACCTGTTCTGGTAGATGTCCCGTTTGCCGAGCTCGACGAACCGGCCGCCGTGCCGCAGGCATTCGACGCCCCGGGTGATGGCCTCACCGGCCAGCGAGTTGAGCACGATGTCCACGCCCTGGCCCCCGGTCAGTTCCCTGACCTGCTCGGCGAAGTGCAGGCTGCGCGAGTCGAGGACGTGGTCGGCTCCCATCGCGAGCAGCAGGTCGCGTTTGGCGGCCGTGCCGGCGGTCGCGATCACGCGGGCGCCGTGGTGCCGGGCGTACTGCAGCGCGGCCAGGCCGACCCCACCGGCGCCGCCGTGGACCAGGATCGTCTCGCCCGCCCTGACCCGCGCGCAGTAGCCCAGCGAATGATGCGCGGTGGAGAACGCCATCGGCATGGTGGCGGCCTCGGTGAAGGTCATCCCCTCGGGAAGGGGGACGGCCGCCCACGCCTTGACCCTCGCGTGACTGGCGAATCCGACCGGTCCCGCGGCCATGACCCGGTCGCCCGGCCGCGTTCCGGTGACGGCGGCGCCGACCGCGGTGACGATCCCGGCGCATTCCAGGCCCAGTCCGTGCCCGCCGAAGACCGCTTCGACGGCCTCGGCGGGCAGCAGGTTCACCGCGTGCATCACGTCGCGGTAGTTCAGCCCGATCGCCCGCACCTCGACCACGAGCTCGTCGGGCTCGGGCTCCGGGACAGGGATCTCCTCCCAGGCCAGCGTGTACGACAACCCCGGATCGCACACCTTGAGCCGGTAGGCGTCGCCCGAGCCGGCGGCCAGGGCCCGGCCGGGCTCGCCCGGCTCCAGCAGCCGCGGCACGAAACGTCCCCGGCGGGTGAGCAGGATCTCGTCCTCCTCGTCCGGGGCGAGCAGTTCCGCCGCCAGGCGGCCGGCGTCCTGCGCGGCGTCACCGGTGGGATGCAGGCAGAGCCGGCGTATCGCCGGCCGCGGCTGCTCGTTGCCCAGCGAACGCGTCGTCCCCCAGGTCGCCGCGTCCTCGGGGTGGAGCCGGACGCCGGTGAGGCGAGGTTCCGGCAACGCGCCGCAGGGACGGGCGACCAGCCACACCGTGACCGCGACGTGCTCGGGCAGTTGCTCGCAGGCCAGCGCGACGGCCCGCAGCGCCGCGGCCCGCCGGGTGATCCGCTCGACCGCCGCATTCGGCTCGGTGTCGATGGTCGCCTTCGGCTCGGTGCCAATGGTCGCCGCAGGCTCGGCGTCGTCGGCTCCGCCCAGGACGACCGCGATGGTGACCGTCCCGGCGGTGAGCGGGAAGCGGTCGGTCCAGTGGTCGGGGTCGTCACTGAGCGGCGAGTGGAGCACGTCGCCCCCACGGGTTCGCAGCAGCGCGCCCAGCTCGGCGGTCAGCGCGCCGGTCCCGTCCTCACCGGCGAGGATCCACGTGCCGGAGGCGTCCGGCACGGCGGGCACGGTGGCCGGAGCGTCTCCAGCGGTGGCTGGAGCGATTCCAGCGGTGGCCGGAGCGTCTCCGGCGGTGGCCGGGGCGCCCTTGGCGGTGGCCAGCGTCACCGAGAAGTCGCCGGCCGCGAGTTCGTCGTCGTCGCCGGTCTGGACGATCTCGGTGTAACCGGCCTCCGCCAGCACCTCCGGCCATTCCTCCCGGGACAGCAGCGGTGAGTGCGGGCGCAGGTGCCGGTCGGTGAAGTCCCAGAACTCCTCCTGCACGCCGAGGAACGGCAGCAGGGTCCCCACCCGGTGCGGTTCGGTGATGAGCAACTGGCCGCCGGGCACCAGGAGGGCGGACAGGTGGTGCAGCGCGGCGGGCAGGTCACGGGCCAGGTGCAGGCTGTTCGCCGCGACCACGAGATCGAATCCGCCCGCGGTCAGTCCCTGCCCGGCCGGGTCGGCGTCCAGGTCGAGTACGGCGTAGTCGACGAAGTCGAAGCCGGCGAAGCGCTGCCGCAACCGGGGCAACGCCGCTTCGGCCCGGTCGGTGACGAGGTAGCGGGTGCGGTCGGCGGGCAGGACGGGCAGCAGCATGGCGGTGGTGCCGCCGGTCCCCGCACCGGCTTCCAGGACACGCAGCGGCCGGTCGGCCGGCCAGCGCCGGACGATCTGCTCCACCAGTGCCCGGGCGATCCGGTTGGTGAACAGGTTGACCGGCCCGACGTCGTGGAACTGTTCCAGCAGTTCCTGGCCGCCGCCGGAACTTAGGACCTCGGAGGCGGTGAGCCGGCCCGTGAGCAGTTCGGGCAGGCACCGCCCGGCCCGTACGGACAGGGCGCTCTGCGCGGCGAAGGCGGCCCCCCGGCCGAGGAGGTCCCGGTGCAGATCCCGGACCAGGTTCCGGTGCAGGTCACGGTGCAGGTCATGGTTGGGATCCCGGCTGGGACCCCGGGGGAGGTCACCGTGCGGCTCGCGCGGGTCCCCGCCCGCCGGCGTCAGGCGGAGGCCGCCCTCGCGCTCCAGCAGTCCGTGCCGCTCAAGCAGCGGCAGGGCCGCACGCAGCATCCGCCGGTGGTGCGCCTCCGGGCACGCCTCGATCAGTTCCTCGACGCCGACCGTCCGCCCGTCGGCCGGCCGCGCGCTCGGCTCGGTGCTCGGCTCGGTGCTCGGCTGGGTGCTCAGCTCGCCGAGCGCGCCGGCCAGCGTACGGGCGAAGACCTCTTCGAGCCGCGCCGCGTAGCGCGGGTAGTCCAGCTCGTGCCACGCCGAGCGCAGCCGGTCGATCCGCTCGGCCGCGCCGGACAGGATCTCCCCGGGGCCGGGCGCCGGCCACGGCTCGGCGGGGGTGCCGGCCCGGGGCGCGGCCCGAAGCGCCGTCTCGTACCGGGTGACCGGGGTGATGTGGACGCCGGGCATCCGGCGGAGCCGGCAGCCCTCCACCTCGGCGGCGATCCGGCCGTCGTCGTCGGCGACCACCAGGTCCCAGCAGACCTCCTCGGCACTGCTGGAGCGTTCCCGCACGTACACCAGCCCTCGCGCCGAGGGCCTTCCCCACAGGCGGACGGAGCCGATCGCGGCGGGCATGTAGCCGCGGCCCGAGCGCAGCGACTCCACCAGCCACAGCACGCCGGCCTGCAGCGCGCTGTCCAGCACCACCGGATGCATCTGGTAGCGCCCCTGTCTCTGTTCCGGGCACGAGTAGGCTCCCAGCACCTCCCGCTCGCCCATCCACAGCTCGGTCAGGACCTGGAACTCCGGCCCCCACACCATCTGTCCTTCGGCGGCCCGCGCGTAGTAGCCGGGCACGTCCACCCGCGTGCGGATGCGGGCGCGCAGCGCGGCCACGTCCAGCGGCGGCGGGATCCGGCGCAGCAGCGGCCGCACCCGGGCCCGGAAGTGCTCGCGCGGCTGCTCGGCCTGCCGCCCGGCGCTTGCCACGGTCACCACTCCGGTCTCGGCGCACAGCGACGTCTGCGCGTACACCGGATCGGCGGCGGCCTGCGACGGCACGACCATGGCCCGGCTGATGTCGACCCTGTCCACCTCCACCGCCTCGGCGGTGTCCGGTATGGCCAGCCGGGCCGCGGCGATGGCCATCTCCACGTATCCGGTGGCCGGCATCACGGCGGCGCCGCCGGCCCGGTGATCGGCCACCCAGGGCACCCGTACCCGGTCGATCTCCCCCTGCCAGGTCGGGTCCAGCACAGGCAGCCGCTGTCCCAGCAGCGGATGCTGGATCGTCGGGTCGACGTCGGTCCGCACCCAGGTGTGCGGGCCGCCGATCCAGTGCCGTTCGCGCTGCCAGGGGTAGGCCGGCAGCGATCGCACCGCGCCGGGGCGGGGGAAGTACCGATCCCAGTCGAGCCGCGCACCGGCCGCGACGAGGTCCGCGACCGCTCGGCGGACCCGCGCGGGGCCCGGCTCGTCGCGGCGCAGGGTGGCCACGACGGCCGCGCGTACCCGCGCGGAGCCGCTTATCCGGCGCAGGTACGAGCGCAGCACGGGATGCGGGCCGATCTCCAATAGCACGTCGAAGCCGTCGCCGAGCACCCGCTCGACCGCCGCGGCGAACCGGACCGGCTCCCGGACGTTCCGCCACCAGTACGTCGCGTCGAGTTCCGGCCCCCGGACCAGGTCGCCCGTCACCGTGGACACCAGGGGGACACGCGCAAGGCCGGGCCGCAACCCGGCGAGTCCGTCGGCCAGGGGCTGCCGCGCTGGCTCCATGGCACCGCTGTGGAAGGCGTAGTCCAGGTCCAGCTCGCGGAAGAAGACCCTGCGTGCGGAGAGGTCCTCCCCCAGGGACTTCAGCGACCCGTCCGGTCCGGCGATCGTGACGTCGCGGTCGGAGTTGACCGCCGCGAGCTCCAGGTCCGGGTAGCCCGCCAGGATCTGCCTGGCCGCGGTCTCGGGCAGCCCGAGCGCGGCCATCCGGCCCTGCCCCCTGGTGATCGACTGCGCGACGCCGCGCTCGGAGATCACCCGCGCCGCCTGGGCCAGTGACAGGGCGCCGGCGGTGTGGGCGGCGGCGACCTCGCCGACGCTGTGGCCGAGCACCACTCCCGGCCGTACGCCCGCCGCCTTGAGCATCTCCACCAGGCCGACCTGGACGGCGAACAGCAACGGCTGCGCCACTTCCGTGGCCGAGAGCCGGGACCGTTCGGCGGGCAGGGACAGCTCCTCGATCACCGACCAGCCGAGCGCGTCGGACAGTTCGGCGTCGACCGCCTCCACGGCCGATCGGAAGCCGTCGTCGGACAGCAGGTCGGCGCCCATCCCGGCCCACTGCGAACCGTTGCCGGAGAACGCGAACGCCACCCGCCCGTGTTCCACCGCCTCCGACTCCGCCACCGCCGCGTCCCCGGCGCCGAGCCGCCTGCCCGCACCCGGCCCACCGGATTCACCGGACGCACTCGCGGGGGCGGCCGGCTCCGAAGCGTCCACCAGGCTCGCCAGCGCCCGTGCCGCCGCCTCCGCGGTGCCGGCCAGCACCACGGCGCGATGCCGGTGGCCGCCACGCCGCCGGGTCGCGGTGTGGGCAACGTCGTAGAAGTCCCGTTCGTCGAGTGACGCCAGGTGGGCGGCGGTCCGTTCCACGGCTTCCCGCAGCGCCGGCCGGCTGCGCGCGGACACGACGACGGGCAGTGCTCCTGTGGGGGGTGCCGGTGCCTCGCGGAGGGCGGCCGGTGCTCTGAGGGGGGCGGCCGGTGCTTTGAGGGGAGCGGGTGGTGCGGTCAGCGCCACATGGGCGTTGGCGCCCCCGAATCCGAAGGAGTTGACACCGATCACGGGCCGCTCGCCTGCCGCGTCCAGTGGCCGCGACTCGGTGGCGACGCTCAGCCCCAGGGCGTCGAAGTCGATGCGGGGGTTGAGCGTGGCGGCGTGCAGCGAGGGCGGGATCACCCGGTGCCGGAGCACCAGCAGGGCCTTGAACAGCCCCGGCATGCCGGAGGCGGGTTCCAGGTGCCCCAGGTTGGTCTTCACCGAGCCGATGGGCAGGGCTCCGCGCGTACGCCGGTTGCCCAGCGCCCGCCCGAGTGCCTGACACTCGGCCGGATCACCGGCCTGGGTGCCGGTGCCGTGCGCCTCCACGTACGCGATCTCGTCGGGGCTGATGCCCGCTGTGGCGTACACCTGCCGTAACAGGGCCTCCTGCGCGTCGGCGTTCGGCAGCGCCAGCCCTCTGGTGTGGCCGTCGTTGTTGGTGGCGGCGCCGACGATGACGCCGTGGATCCGGTCCCCGTCGGTGAGCGCGTCGGCCAGGCGCTTGAGCACCACCACACCGCCGCCCTCCGCGCGTACGAACCCGTCGGCGTCGGCGGAGAAGGCCCGGCACCGGCCGGTCGGCGACAGCATCGACGCCTGACTGAAACCGATGAAGGGGCCCGGGCTGAGCAGCAGGTTGACCCCGCCAGCCAGCGCCACCCGGCTGGAGCCCTCCGCGAGTGACCGCCAGGCACGCTCCACGGCCGTCAGCGACGAGGAGCACGCGGTGTCGATGCTCATGCTCGGCCCGCGCAGGTCGAAGAAGTGCGACAGCCGGTTGGCCGCGATGGACAGCGTTCCCCCCGACATCGAGTACGGGCCCAGGCCGCCCGGCTCCAGCGCCTGCATCGTGCCGTAGGCGGGATCGGAGATGCCGACGAACACGCCGGTGTCCGTGCCCGCGAGCACCGCCGGGTCGATGCCCGCGTCGTCCAGGGCCTCGACCGCCATCTCCAGGAGCAGCCGCTGCTGCGGGTCCATCGAGGCGGCCTCTTTGGGGGAGATGCCGAAGTAGGCGGCGTCGAAGGCGGTGACGTCCCCGTCGAGGAAGCCTCCGGCCCGGGTGTAACTCCTGTTCGGCCTTGGCGTGACCTCGTCGACGAACCGATCGGCCTCGAACCTGCTGGGCGGAATCCGGCCGACCAGATCGGCACCCTGCCGCAGCGCCTGCCACAGCCCGTCCAGGTCCACGATCCCGCCGGGCAGGCGGCATCCCACGCCCACCACCGCCGCCGCGTGCTCCGGCCAGGCCTGTTCCGCTGTCGGGTCGTCCGCGCTCATGTCGCCCTTCCTGCTCAGGTCCACCACGACTCGGCACTTCGCCGGTCGGCTCGCTGTCTCGGCCAGGGTCCACCGTGTCTGACGTGCGCACCTGACACAGGCCAGGCGGATTCGTCACCATGTCACCACAACTGGTGGTATGTGCCTAGGTACACTCCGTATTTGTCCGGAAGAATGATGTTGTGCGAGGAATGGCCAAAACCATTGCGGCCCGTACCCGCCCGTCGTCCAGGCCAGGACAATCGGCGGCAGAAAGCAGATACTGATCAGGTGAAGGTGACAACCGGTCCTGCGCCGGTGGTGCGAGGTCGGATGGTCAAGGCGTTTCTGGCGAGAAGCGTGGGGAGCCTGGACGACCGCGCTCAGGTCGTTCCCCGCTGAGTCGGCGACTCCGACGCCGACGTCTCCTGCCGGAGGTTCGCATGGAGCTGTGGGAGCGCTCCGGGCAGCTGGAGCTCCTCGACGATCTGCTGCGGGGGACCGCCCACGGCGGTCGCGTGGCGGTGGTGGCGGGCGAGGCCGGGATCGGCAAGTCCGTGCTCGTGACCGAGTTCGCCCGGCGGTGCGGGCCGGCGGCGTGGGTGCTCTGGGGCGGTTGTGACCGGCTGATCACTCCGCGGGCGCTTGGTCCCCTGCACGACATCGGCCGCCAGACCGGAGGCGCACTGGCCGAGCGGCTGAACACCGGTGCCTCGCAGGAGGAGCTTTTCACGGCGTTTCTGGACGAGATATCCGGTCCCGCGCAGCGCCCGCGCCCGGTCGTCGTCGTGGAGGACGCCCACTGGGCCGACGAGGCCACACTCGACTGGCTGACCTGGTCGGCCCGGCGGATCGGCCGCACGCCGGTCCTGTTCGTGGTGACCTACCGCGACGACGAGGTGGGCGCCGAGCACCCGCTGCGCGGCGCCCTCGCGACCCTGCCCAGCGCGATCACGCGGCGCGTGTCGCTGCCGCCGCTGTCGCGGGAGTGCGTGGCGGAGCAGGCACGCCTGACCGGGCGGGATCCGGAGCCGGTCCACCGGTTGGCCGGCGGCAATCCGCTGCTGGTGACCGAGCTGTTGAAGGCGGAGGGGCGGGCGGTTCCGGTCACGGTGCGGGACCTCGTCCTGGACCGGCTGCGGTTGCTGCCCCGGCCCGCCCGGGAGCTGGCCCACCTGGTGTCGGTGATCCCGACCCGCGCCGACGCCGCCGTCGTGGCGGAGGTGCCGGACCTGGTCGACACGTGCGTCGACGCGGGGGTGCTCGTGCCGTCCGGTGACGGTGTGTCGTACCGCCACGAGCTGCTGCGCGGCGCGGCGGAGGAGTCGCTGTCGCCCGCACGCCGCGCCGCGCTGCACCGGCGGGTGCTGGGCACGCTGTCCGGGACCGCCGGGGTCGACCCGGGCCGTCTGGTCCACCACGCGACGCGGGCGGGGGACGAGGCCGCCGTCCTGCGGTACGGACAGGTCGCGGGGGCCGGCGCCGCCCGGCAGGGCGCCCATCGGGAGGCGACGGCGCACTATCGGGCGGCCGCCGGGTACGCCGACAGGTTGCCGGCCCCGCGACGAGCCGAGCTGCTGGAGGGGTACGCCTTGCAGGCGTACCTGGCCGGGCTGGCCGAGGAGGGACTGCGGGCCCGGCGGGCGGCGCTGGCCGTACGCGAGGATCTGGGGCAGCCCGGACCGGCCGGGGAGAACCTGCGCTGGATCTCCCGGCTCGCCTGGTGGGCGGGGGACGCGCGGCAGGCATGGGAGGCGGCCGAGCGCGCGGTGACCCTTCTGGAGACCGAGCCGCCGGGCCGGCCGCTGGCCATGGCCTACAGCAACCGGTCCCAGTTGCACATGCTCGCGGGGGAGCGGGAGGCGGCGGTCTCGTGGGGCGAGCGGGCGCGAACGCTGGCCGTCCGGCTGGGGGACGTAGAGACCTCCCTCCACGCCGAGATCAACGTGAGCACCGCCCGGCTCGTGGGCGGTGACGCGGCCGCGGCCGCGGCGCTGCGGGAGGCGCACGAGCGGGCCGCGGCCCTCGGACTGGCCGATCACGCCGCCCGGGCGCTCGTCAACCTGGCGACCACGCTGGTGCAGCTGGCCGAGTACGAAGCCGCCGCACCGGCGGTCGAGCACGCGCTGGCGTACGCCACCCAGCAGGACCTCGACGGTTACCTGCAGTACCTGCTCGGGGTGCGGGCGGGGGTGCGGCTGACGCGCTGTGACTGGGCCGGCGCTCTGGCCGACGCGGACGCCGCGCTGGACCGGCCGGTCCGGGACGGTATCTCCGTGGTGCCCGCGCTGCTGGCGCGGGGCCGGATCCAGGCGGCCCGTGGCGAACGCGAGGCGCGGGCCACGCTCGACGAGGCCGCCCGCCAGGCCGAGCGCACCGGCGAGGTGCAGCGGGTCTGCCCGGTGGCGGCGGCCCGTTCGGAGTACTTCCTGCTGTACGGCGACGTCGGGCGTGCCGCCGAGGAGGCCCGGCACGGCCTGGACCTGGCCGTCCGGGCCCGTCATCCGGTGTACGCCGGTGAGCTGACCTACCGGCTGTGGCGGGCCGGGGAGACCGGGTTACCGCGTGTGGAAGCCGGGCCGTACCGGATGATGATCGACGGAGACTGGGCGGGCGCGGCCGCGGAGTGGGCCCGGCGCGGGGCCGCGTACGCGCGCGTCGAGGCGCTGGCGGGCGGTGACCGGGACGCCGCGGCCGAGGCCCTGCGGGTCCTGGACGGGCTGGGGGCCACCCGGGTGGCGGACAGGGTGCGGGCCGAGCTGAGAGGGCGAGGCCTCACCCGGGTGCCGCGCGGCCCTCGCCGGACGACGGCCGCCCACCCCGCCGGCCTCACGCCGCGGCAGGCGGAGGTGCTCGCACTGGTGGCCGAAGGGCTGTCCAACGCCGAGATGGCCGCGCGCCTGTCGTTGTCGGTCAAGACCGTCGATCACCATGTCTCCGCGTTGCTGGACAAGCTCGGTGTGGCCACCAGGGGCCAGGCGGCCGCGGTGGCGCACCGGCTGGACCTGGCCGGGAAGCCCGCAAATTAGGCAGTTCTCCCCAGTCGCGGATCGTCGCGAGGACCTACCGTTCCGCGCGAAGACGCCGTCCCAAGGGGGAGACATGAGCTATCTCGGCACACCTGACGAATCACCCCTCTACGAGGCCGAGCGATCCGCCCGGGGGTACGTGCCCAACTACCTGAGGGTGCTGGCGCTGCGGCCCGAGGTCTACGACGCGTGGCTGCGCCTGGCGGAGGAGGTCAGGGCGGGCATGGACCTGCGCCGGTACGAACTGGTCACGCTGACGGCCGCCCGCCGTCTCGGTTCCTCGTACTGCGGTCTCGCGCACGCGGCCGTGCTGCTCGAACGGTTCTACGACGGCACGGAGTTGCGGTCGATCATGACCGACCACCGCGATGCGGGGCTGGCGCCGGTGGACGTCGCGGTGATGGACTTCGCGGACCGCGTCGCCCGGGATCCCACGGGTGTGACCGAGGGAGACGTCGCGGTCCTGCGCGGGCACGGACTGGCCGATGCCGACATCCTCCAGATCGTCCTCGCCGTCTGCCTGCGCCGGTTCTTCAGCGGTGTCCTCTCCGCCGTCGGCGCCGTCCCCGATCCGGTCTTCGACGGGCTGCCGGCGGATGTCCGGGCGGCTTTCGGAGGAACCACCGAGCCCTTCTGATATGGCAACGCCCTGTCGCCGTCGAACCAGGTTCGGGGATCCGCCGTCCAAGACACCATGACGGCAGACGCGCTACGCCCGGGGGACCCGGAGAGACTGGGCCCCTACCGGCTGGCGAGCAGGCTCGGCTCGGGCGGTCAGGGCGTCGTCTACGAGGGCTACGACGAGGCGGCCAGCCGCGTGGCGGTCAAGGTCCTGCACGCCTACCTGTCCGGCGACTCTCCCCTGCGCCGCCGCTTCACCCGGGAGGTCACCGCGGCGCGGCAGGTGGCGTCGTTCTGCACGGCACGCATCCTGGATCACGACCTCGACGGCGAGCGCCCCTACATCGTCACCGAGTTCGTCCCCGGCCCGAGTCTGCGTACGGCGGTGCGGGAGGAGGCTCCGCTCTCGGGAGACCGGCTGCACCGGCTGGCGCTGGGCGTGGCCACCGCGCTGGCCGCCATCCACCAGGCGGACGTGGTGCACCGTGACCTGAAGCCGGAGAACGTCCTGCTGGGCCCCGACGGGCCACGAGTGATCGACTTCGGCATCGCCCGGGCGGCGGGCCTGTCGCTGACCTCGCTGGGGGAGCTGGCTGGCACGCCCACGTACATGGCGCCGGAGCTGTTCTCGGGAGGCCGCGCCGAGCCGGCGGCCGATGTGTTCGCCTGGGGCGCGGTGGTCCTGTTCGCCGCGACGGGACGCGACGCGTTCACCGCCCCGACGACGTTCGCGGTCGTCAACCGCCTGCTCAACCACGACCCCGACGTCGACGTCCTGCCGGAAGGGCTGCGCGAGCTCGTCCGGGCCGGGCTGTCGAAGGACCCGTCCGCGCGTCCGTCGGCGCGGCGCCTGCTGCTGGCGCTGCTCAGTGGTGGCAGCGGTGGCGGGCGCGTGACGCTGGCCGAGGGCGCCCGGGCCGCCGCCGACGTACGGCCCCCGGGCGCGGGGCCGGTCGGCGAGCCGGCGTTGGGCGCGGTGGCCGAGCGGTGCTACGCCGGGCTGACGCCGTCCGAGCGTCAGGCGGCGCGGGATCTGCTGCTGCGGCTGGTGGACGTCCGCGACCACGACGAAACGCCGCGCAGCGCGGCCTTGGACGAGTTGATCGAGGTACGGCACGCCGAGCCGGTGCTCGCCGCGTTCGAGCAGGCCGAGGTGGTACGCCGGCAGGGGGACACGGTCGCGCTGCGCAACGCCGCTCTGCTGTACGCCTGGCCAAGGCTGCGCGAATGGGTGACCGGCGACCGCGACGCGCTCGGCCGCCACCGCGAGCTGGGCGAAGCAGCCCGGCGGTGGGCGCGGAACGGCCGCCGCCCGGAGGACCTCCTCCACGGCACCGCCCTGCGTCAGGCGCTGGAGTGGACCGCCGCCACGCACCTGACCCTCAACACCACGGAGCGGACGTTCGTCGAGGCGAGCAGGTCCGGGTCGGTGCGGCGGACGAGGCGGCGCCGCCTGACCACCACGGGCCTCGCGGTCCTGCTGGTCACCTCGCTCACGGCCGGCGCCTTCGCCTGGCAGCAGTCGGTCAGGAGCGACGAGACCGGCGGCCGCCTGGCCGACGAGCGGGCGCGGGCCACGGCCCGGCGGGTGGCTCTGCAGGCGGACGCGCTGCGCGAGGCCGACCCGGTGAAGGCGATGCTGCTCAGCGTGGCCGCCTACCGCATCGCGCCGGTCCCCGAGGCTGGATCGGCGGTGCTGAGCTCACTCGCCCAGCGGGAGCGGTCGGTCTTCACGGATCCCGCCCCGGCAAACGAGGGACGCACGCTGAGCCCCGACGGGCGGACGCTGGTCAGCGCCGGCGCCGGCCGGGTCACGGCCTACGACGTGGCGACCGGACGGCCGGTCAGGACCTTCGCCGGGATCGGCGAGGCGCCCGCCACCGCCGCGCTGGGCCCGGACGGCGACACACTGGCGCTCGCGCGGGGCAAGACGATGGAGCTGTGGAGCCTCCGGACCGGCAGGCGGCTCGGCGGGGGCCGGTGGGGGCCGAAGGAGATGATCGGCGACGCCGGCCGTCCGGACAGCGTGGAGTTCAGCCCGGGCGGGGGCTACATAGTCGTCCGGGACAACATCGGCGGGCCGTACACCGCGCTGTGGAACGTGGCGCGGCGGGCGCCGGAGAAGCCGGAGAAGCGGTACGGATACCTTGGCGGCGCGCTGCTCGGACCGGGCGACGGATTCGGCGTCGTCGACGGAGCGCTGCGGACGTTCCCCGGCGGGGGAACGCCGGTGGGCAAGCGACTTCCGCCCGGCCGGGCGGGGGCCGTGCTCGCCTTCAGCCCCGACGGTGCGCTGGCCGCCGTGCAGGGCACCGGGACGAGGCTCTGGAACCTGTCCACCGGCAGGTGGGACCGGCGCGTCCTCCCCGGGCTCTCCACCGACGCCGTCTTCAGCCCGGACGGCCGCTTCCTGATCACGTACGACGACTCCGCGGGTGGACACCTCACGCTGTGGCGGCTTGAGGACGCGGCCCCGATCCTCCGGCTCACCGTCGCCTCCGAGATCGTCGGATCCCCGCGGCTCGACTCCGGAAACCGCACGCTGAGCATCCTGGACGACGCCGGACGGGTGACCGCCTACGACGTCGGCCGGCTGACCGGTCCCCGGCGCGTCCTGCCCCCCGACGCTCGGCAGGCGCGGTTCACCGCATCGGGAGACGCGTTGTTCGCCCTGACCGGCGACACCGTACGGCGATGGTCGGTGCCCGGCTTCCGCCAGACCGGACGTATCGGGGCCGGCACGAAGGGACTGATCATGCGGGTCGGTCCCGACGGGCGCACCGTGGTCACTCTGCACCCCGACGGCCTGGCCGGTCCCACGATCTGGGACGCGGTGTCCGGGTGCAGGCTGGGCGAGGTGCCCCTGACCCACGAGCACGACAGGTCGGACATGCGGATCAGCCCCGACGGCCGCCTGCTCGCCGTCAGCCACGCCCTGCCCAACGACTACTACGGTCAGGGCGCCGTCGTCATCGTCGACCTCGCGCGACGCGAGCAGGTCATGCGGTTCGGCGACGTCGCGGGAGGCGCCCTGTCCTTCAGTTCCGACAGCAGATACCTCGTGACCGCCGACCAGGGCGGCGCCGACGTCATCGACCTCGTCGCCCGTAAGGTGCTCGACCCGGCCGAAGGCCCCGGCACGCTCGCGAGGAGGTGGATGACGTTCGCGCCGAGGGGCCCGGTGGCCGCCTCGCCGTACGGGAGCAGGGCGGTGGCCCTGTGGGACACCCGCTCCTGGCGTACGACGGGTCAGGTGTTCAGGGTGCCGGGAGACGTGCTGGGGGTGACGTTCTCTCCCGACGGGCGAATCCTGGCCGTCGCCCACGACACCAGGGTGACGATGTTCGACACGGTCGCGGGCAGCCGGCTCGGCGGCAGTTGGACGGTGACCACCGGCGGGTTCGATTCGAGCGTGATGGACGGGCCCACACCCGCGCTCGCCTTCACGGCCGACGGCGCACTCCTTCGCGTGGTGGGGCACGACGGCGCGTCCCAGGATCTGCCCGCCGACCCCGCGAAGGCCGTCCCCGCCGTGTGCGAACGAGCGGGACGCCCGCTCACCCAGCGGGAATGGCGCGAACACGTCGGAGCGGAGCTCGACTACCAGCAGGTCTGCACTCCCTGACACGTGGCCCCACCGGACAGAGCCGGCCCGTCGCAGATCATGTCTCCCGTGGCCCACTCCACCCGCTGGGGCAGGGTTGACCCTGACACCGTGTGAGGTCGTAGACCGGAGGCGTCATGTTCAGTATCGGAGATTTCGCCCGCCTCGGCCGGGTGTCCGTGCGTATGCTGCGGCACTACGACGCGCTCGGACTACTCCTGCCCGCGAGGGTCGACCACGCCACCGGCTACCGCTACTACGAGGCGGGGCAGCTGTCCCGGCTCAACCGCCTGATCGCACTCAAGGACCTCGGCCTGACCCTCGAACAGGTGGGGCGGATCCTTGAGCAGAAGGTCGGCCCGGAGGAACTGCACGGCATGCTGCGGTTGCGCCGGGCCGAACTGGCGGCGCGGCTGGCCGACGAGAGCATGCGGCTGGCCAGGGTCGAGGCGAGGCTCCGATTGATCGAAACGGAGGGTCTCATGTCCGTGGACGTCGTCGTCAAGAGTGTTCCCGCGGTCCGTCTCGCCGAGCTGAGCGGCATCGCGGAGAGCTACGAGTCCGAGAAGATCAGCCCCGTGATCCAGCCGCTGTACGACGAGCTGTGCCGGCGGATCTGCGAGGCGGGCCTGGCCGTCACCGGCCCGACGGTCGCCTACTACGAGCAGGTCCCCGAGGGGGTGCGGGTGCACGCGGGAGCCCCGGTGAACGCGGAGCCGGGCGGCGCCTACGACTTCGACGTCGTGGACCTGCCCGCGATCGAGCAGGCGGCCACCGTCATCCACCACGGCACCATGGACCAGGCGGATCTCACGACCCAGCGGCTCGCCCAGTGGATCGAGGAGAACGGCTACCGCAGTTCCGGCTTCGCCCGGGAGGTGTACCTCACGTACGGTCACGGCGATCCGGCCACCTGGGTGACGGAACTGCAGGAGCCCGTCTCCCGGGAGGCGTAGCGGATCGGGAGCCGCGCCCTCGGGCGTCGCTCACCGCCGGAGCCGCGTCGCGCTCCCACTTCCGGAGGGCTGCGATGTCTTCGGCTACCCCTTCCCTCGGATCTATCCGGAAAGGCATTGAATTACTTCCGATCGAGGGTGGTATCCACTCCACATTCCTCGGCGCCCTCTTTTTCTTGCACGGGATTTTGGCGGCGCGCTCCCGGAAAGCCACACCGGTGTTTAGCGATCGCGGGCCCGGGGACGGTTGTCGGCGAATCACCCCTTTCGGGGGTGTCGCCCAGTTCCGGGAGGCTGACATGAACGGATTCTTGCCGTACCGCGATTCGACTCCGGCTACCCGTGTCGGCGGCGTACGCGGCTGGCAGGCGGACATTCTCCGCGGTGAGTGATGGCCGAGGCGAGTCACAGCTGAGCGATTCAGCGAGTCGAGGTGCTGCGGTGCGCAGAGGCCGCAGTGCCTCGATCGACGGCAGGCGGGTCGGCGCATTCCGGGGGGCGTTTCATGGCGCGCTTGTACTATCCCGCCGCATTTCGCGGCGACATCGTGGAGGATCTGTTCGGAATTCCGGTCTCCGATCCCTACCGATGGCTGGAGAACGGCGACGACCCGCGCGTACGGGAATGGGCAGAGGCCCAGGACCGTCTCTTCCGGACCTGCCGCGCCGGATGGCGTGAGAGGCGGTCGTGGGCGGCTCTGGTGGACCAGGTGTCGTCCTACGGCGTCTCGGAGCCTCCGATGGCGCGCGGTCCGTTCCTGTTCCTGACTGACTGGCCCCGCGGGGACGAGCAGCGACGCCTTCTCGTCGTCGACGCCGAGGGGAACAGGCGGGTGCTGGTCGATCCCGTGCGGATCGACCCGTCCGGACAGACCGGGCTGCACGCCTGGTGGCCGTCGCGCGAGGGCGAACGCGTGGCCGTTCAGATGGAGGTCGCCGAACAGCCCGGCAGTGACATCGTGGTGCTGGACGCGCGTACCGGCGAGACGGTGGACGGCCCGTTGCCGCGCGCCCGCAACACCTCGCTCGCGTGGCTGCCGGGAGGGGACGCGTTCTACTACGTCAGCCGGGTGCCCGACGAGGACCTCGCCCCGGGCGACACGCGCCTGCATCGGCGGGTGCGTCTCCACCGGATCGGCACCCCCGACCGGCGGGACACGGTGGTGTTCGGCGGCGAGGACGCCCCCGACCACTACTACGGCCTCACGATCAGCGCCGACGGCCGTTTCATGGCGATCACCGCGACGGCCGGGCCCGCCCCGCGGAACGACGTGTACCTGGCCGACCTCACCGATCCGGAGGCTCCGCGCTTCGTCAGGTTCGCAGACGGTGCCGCCCTGGGCGCCCGCGTCCTCCCACGCTTCCTCCCGGACGGCGACCTCCTGCTGGTGACCGACCACCAGGCCCCGTGCGGCCGCGTCTGCGTCGCCCGCCGGCCCGGCACCGGCCCGCACGCGCGGCACGACACCGATCCGGGCGCGTGGCGCGACCTGGTGGCCGAGGACCCCGAGGCGCCCCTGGACGAGTGCGTGGTGCTGGACGACCCGGCGCTCGCGCGGCCCCTGCTGCTGGTGGCTCGCGCCCGGCACGGCACGTCCACCCTGACGCTGCACGACCTCGGCACCGGCCGGCCGCTCACGGACCTGCCCCTGCCCGGCGCGGGCGTCGTGTCGTCCCTGCGTACGGCCCTTCCGCACGGGCGCCGGGCGTGGTTCGGCTACTGCGACGCGACCACGCCTCCCGCCGTCTACCGCTACGACGGCGTCACGGGGACGGTCGAACACGAGGCGGGCGCGACGGCGGGCCACACCCCGGAGATCCGCAGCCGCGTCGTCCGCTACCGAGCCGGTGACGGCACCGAGATCCCGCTGTTCCTCTTCACCCCGGCGGGGCGGCTGGAAGGCCCCCGCCCCACCCTCCTGTACGGCTACGGCAGTTTCGGCATGCCGATGCGCCCCTGGTTCTTCCCGGCCGCGGCGGCATGGGTCGCCGCCGGAGGGATCTACGCGGTCGCCTGCGTACGCGGAGGCGGCGAGGAAGGGCAGCGGTGGCACGACGCCGGTCGCGGGCCGCACAAGCACCGCGCGATCGGCGACTTCAACGATGCCGCGGCCTGGCTGACCGGCACCGGCGTGACGACCCGCGACCGGCTGGCGAGCTACGGCCAGTCCGCGGGCGGGCTGCTGGTCACCGCCGCGGCCGTCCGGCGGCCGGACCTGTACGCCGCGGTCGTCGCCGAGGGCCCGCTGTGCGACATGGCGCGGTACGAACGCTTCGGCCTGGGACGCACGTGGACCGAGGAGTTCGGCACCGCCTCCGACCCGGAGCAGCTTCGATGGCTGCTGGAATACTCCCCCTATCACCACGTCACGCCTGGAACCTCCTATCCTGCGTTCCTGCTCACCGGCGCGGTGACCGATCTGCAGACCGGAGAGGCCCACGTCACCAAGATGTGCGCGGCGCTCCAGCACACCACCGGCGGCGACCGGCCGATCCTGATGCGCCGGGACCCCGGCACCGCCCACGCCGCCTCTCCCGCGAGCAAGGAACGCGCCCTGACCGCGGACATCCTCGCCTTCGCCGCGGAACACACCGGTCTCTCACCCGATCGCCACGGCGGAACGAACCGGAGCGGCGACCGGCGGTCGGTGCTGGTGAACCCACCGGAGGGGACGTACGTTTCTGGGGCATGAGATTGCGAACGATCCTGCTCGTGGCCGTGTTGTCGCTGGCAGCGGCGTGTGGAGAGGCGACGTCGGCCACAACGGCGGCCCCCGCCGGCGACGGGCCGGCCACGCCGGTCGCCCTGTGGGGCGCCGAAGGCGGGTTCGTGACCCCGACCGTGAACGTGCTGCGTCCGCCCCGGGTGGTGCTGTACGGCGACGGCCTGGTGGTCGCGGACGCGAGCAGGCAACTGAGGCTCACCGACGCCGAGACCGTCGGGACGGTCGCGGCGATGGAGAGGTATCTGACCGGGCAGCCGCCGACGGCCCGGCCGAGCCCGGGCGCGCCGTCGGTGGCGGACGTGCCGGCCACCGTCCTCGCCGTACGGGGGAAGGACGGGAAGATGCGGGAGGTCCGGGCCGAGGCCCTGGAACAGGTCGCGGAGTTCTACCCCAGGGAGCTCATGGACGCGAAGAAGCTGATGGAGGGCCTGGCGGCCCGCGCCGGCACGGAGGGCACCGCCTACACCGCCCCGCGCGTACGGATGGTCGCCGAAGGGGTCGATTCGGCGGAGGGCAAGCCGGCACGGTGGCCCGCGAAGGTCCCCGAGCCCGACGGCCCGGCCGACCCGGTCTGGCGGAAGGACCTGGACGGCGAGGCGGCGAGCGCGCTCGCCAAGGCCGTTCCCGCCGGGCAGGACCACGGCCGGCCGATCTTCAAGACCGCTTCGGGGAAGGTGTTCGTGCTCTCCTGGCGATATCTGCTGCCCGACGAGTGACCCGCCGCCCGGCGGCCGGAACGGTCAGAGCAGTGACGACGAGCCCGCCGAGGACGACGAGGACGAGCAGCGCGGCCCAGGGGATGGTCCAGGCGTTCGTGGTGCTCTCGACGGCGGCGAGCGGGGCGACCGAGCCCGACGCGTCGGCGAGCAGCGGGACGAGGGTGACCGTCCCCGTCAGCCTCAGCGCGGGAGTCACTCCGCGCACCGGCACCGAGACCTTCCAGGTCTCGCCCGGCAGCAGCGGGGGCGAGTCGGCGATCCGCCCCGGGCGGACGCCGAAACGCCCGAAGGGGCCGGAGGTGGACACCTCCTGCCGCGCGGTGAGGATGGCGTTGCCGGTGTTGCGGATCGTGTACGTGACGGTGGCGTCGCCCTTCCCGAACGGATCGGGCGTGCCGGAGTAGCCGACGTGCAGACCCTCCACCGACAGGCTCGGCCTGAGCTCCCCGCCCACCCGGAGGCGGATCCGGATGCCGAGACGCCGCCCGTCCGCCTCGCCGGACCGGGGTGGGCCGGTCACGACGCCGCCCATGTACTCGCCGGGTGCGGCGTCGTCCGGCAGGGTGACCGTGAACGGCACCTCGGCCGACTCTCCGGGCGGGACCGTCACGTCGGGCCGGGCGGGGTGGACCCACGCGCCCACCCCGGCGGGCGTCGCGTCCTCGCCGGCGAGGTCGAGCCCGCCCTGTCCGGTGGTGAACGCGTCCGCGGCGTACACGGCGAGGTGGAGCGGCGTCGTGCCGTGGTTGACGACCACGAGACCGTCCTCGATCCGCCCTCCGGGGTCGAGGGTGTAGGCGTAGTTGCGCCGGTCGGACCCGAAGTCGTTGGAAGCCGTCCGCACCGTCCAGGAGACCTCGCCGTCCGCCGCCGCGGCGGGTCCCGCCCCCGCCGCGAGGAGACCGATCGCGGCGAGCAGCGCCACGACGACGGCCCGGGCGAGGGCGGCGCGGGCGAGGGTGTCGGCCGCCGTGGTCGTACGCGGTCCGGGGGAGTACATGCGAATGGTCCTCGGGTGGGTCGGGAGCGGAGGGAGGGAGGACGTGCGGTGGGGCGGGCGCCGGACGGCGCCCGCCCCACCGGGCCGAGCGGGCCGGATCAGCTCGTGGTGACCGGCCGCGCGTCACCGCCGGTCGGCTACTGCAGCCAGCCGGACTCGGCCGCCGCCGGCGCGTCCTCCGTGGCCTTGCCCTCGTTCGTGTGGATCACGACCTTGTCGACGGTGGAGCCGACCGGCTGAGCGGCGGTGGCGCCGCTGTCCGGGCCGCACCAGGACTCCTGGCCCAGCTCCACCGCGGCGTTGGGGGCGGCGCAGGTGCCGCTGCGGATGTTCTCGACGACGAGCTTGTTCCCACGCACCTGGACCCGCACGTAGGTGCGGACGTGCTCCTGGTTCTCGACCGAGTTGGCCCAGTGGCTCTTGGGGTTCAGCGGGTCGGGACCGTAGTTCGGGTCCTTGGTGGTGTCCGGAGCGGTGAGGTCGTAGTACTTCGAACCCGACGCCGAGTTGGCCGTCACGTAGATGACGCCGCCCGGGCCCTTGGACACCTGGGCGGCGCCGGGCTGCTCGTCCTTGTTCGCCTTCTGCCCGTTCTTGATCACGTAGCTGCGGGAGTAGCTGTGGTCGTGACCCTGCAGGACCAGGTCGACGCCGAGCTTCGAGAAGGCCGTCGGGAAGTCCTGGCGGCGCACCTTGTTGTCGCCGTCGTTCGCGTGGCTGGCCGGCGAGTAGATCGCGTGGTGGTAGACGAGCACCGTGTGCTTGACGCCGGCGCCGTGCTTGTCGACGACATCGGTGATGTAGGCGATGTGCGCGGCGTCGGAGCCGCTGGCGTACGCGTTGCTGTTGATGTCGATGAACAGGATGTTCTTGTACTTGAACCAGTAGTCGCCGCCCGACCTGGTCGTCGCGCTGCCGTTGTAGTACGGCGCGGACCGGTCGGTGTTCGGGGTCCAGAAGTGCTGCTCGTACGCCTTGCCGCCGACGTCGTGGTTGCCGATGGTGGCGGCCCAGGGGTACTGCCGCAGCTTGTCGGACGCGAGGAACGCGTTCCACTGCGTCTCGGTGTTGGCGGTCTCGACCTGGTCGCCGCCGGAGACCAGCAGTTCGGCCTTCGGGTTGGCGGCGAGGGCGACGTCCAGGGTGTCCGCCCAGCCGGCGCCGTCCTTCGCCACGTTGCCGGACGAGCCGATCTGCGGGTCGCCGAAGAACAGGAAGTCGAGGTTGTTGCCGTTGAAGTCCTGCGTGGTGAAGGAGTACGCCGGGGACCAGCTTCCCTCGGCGCCGACCCGGTAGGAGTACTCGGTGTTCTGCTTCAGGCTGTCGATCGTGGCGTGCGCGTTGTAGCCGCCGTTGACGCTGTTCGCGGTGACGGTGGCGGAGAAGGTCACGGCGTTCGCGGGGAACTGGCCCTTGACGAGCTTGGACGTCGGCGCGACCTGGACCACCTGCGGGGTGCCGGTCGAGGAGTACCACGACACGACGCGCTGCGTCTCGTCGGCGCCGACGCCGAGGACGACGCCGGTGAGCGTCGCGCTGTCGGCGTGGGCGGCGGTCGTCAGGCCGCCGCCGAACACGGCGGTGGCGCTGAGAGCCGCCGCACCGGCGCTGACGGCGATCCGCCGCAGCACCTGGCCGGGGCCCTTGGTCCCGTTGTCGAACTTCATTACTTTCCATCCATTTATGGGGAATTGGAGCGATTTGCACGCTTTCGGGGTTTGGTGTCGCGAAAGTGAACATCGGGCGGGCGGGCCGTTGCGCCTGCCGGAAGTTGTGATGCGATCTCGGATTCCGGCTCAGACTCCGAGCACGCGTTGCGCGAACCACACCAGGCCCATCGCGGACACCCCCGCCGCGATCACCCCGGTCGTCCACAGCCCCGCGACCGGCCGGTGGTGCCGCAGCAGGGCGAGCAGCGGGAAGACGGCGACGATGATCGCCAGCTGGACGGCCTCGATGCCCGCGTTGAAGACGAGCAGCGACCACAGGAGCGTCCACGACCAGGCCTGGTCGATCCCCAGCGCCGCGGCGAAGCCCAGCCCGTGCACGAGGCCGAAGCAGAAGACCACCGCGAGCCGCGCCAGGCCCGCGCGGTCCAGGCCGAGGCGACCGTGCCCCGCAGTTTCAAGATCCGTGGCGTGCGATCGGCGCCGCCGGACGCGCCACAGGTGCCACCCGGCGACGACCGCGATCGACAGGGCGATGACGGGCTCGACGAACGACGCGGGCACCCTTACGAGGCCGAGGGCCGCGAGGACGAAGGTCACCGAGTGGGCCAGCGTGAAGGTCGTCGCCGCGAGCACGATCTCGCGCAGGCGGCGCGATCCCGCGATGAGCGCCAGCAGGAAGAGGATGTGGTCGACTCCGCCGAGCAGGTGCTCGGCTCCGAGCCGGAAGAACTGCCAGAACCGCTCGGCCCAGGACTGTTCCGTGGAGAACGACCGGTGCCGGGAGTCGAGAGCCGTGCTTCCGGACCTCAGGTCGAGGTCGTAGGTGACGATCGTCTTGCTGTCGCGCACGTAGCCCTCGGAGCCCGGGAACAGCCCGCTGCGCACCTCGTGCGCTCCGGCGGACTCCGGGCACCGGTAGTCGAGGACCAGCCGCGCGTACGGGACGCCCTCGCGTCGCCCGATCGTGAAGCCGCCGTCCCGGGCCGGGGCGCACGCCGTGCCCCCGGCCGTGACGCCGAAGCGCTCGGTCACGTACGCGACGACCGAGCCGGCGTGCCCGTCGAGCGCTGCGGCCTGCTCGGCCGCGTCACCGCCCTCGAACGCGGCGGTGCCCTCCCTGAAGAGGGGGTCGTCCTTCCCGGAGTCGGCGGCGGAGACGACGAGCAGGTCGTACTCCAGTTGGAGCTCGGCGCGGACATGCCCGGTCCGGGGCGAGGAGAGGTGGACGTAGGCCGTCGAGGTGAACCCGTGGGCGAGAGCGGGGACGGATCCGAGCACAGCGGGCAGGACACTGGACAGGACGGCCACGGCTACGGCGGCGATGACGGAACAGACGCGACACCGCGCGGCGGTGGACATATTACTCCTTTTCGGGCTTGGCGTACGAAATCTGGCCGATCCGGATGAACGACCGATATCTCGTGAATGAATCGATGGCGAACCAATCCCGGTGAAGGACGCTTGAGGTCGGAAAGGGCGCAGGCGATGAGATAGGAAGTAGGCGCACTTCCCGCGCCTCCGGAGGACGATCCCCATGCGCTCTCGGCTTCTGCCTGCCGGCACACTGGCCGCGGCGGTCGCGACCGCCCTGCTGGCCGGTGGATGCGGCTCCGGTGACGACTGGTCCCGGCCGCACGCGAAGGCCACCGCCGTCGGCACCCCGGGCCCGGGGTTCCTTCCCGCCTCCTCGCCCGCGCCGGAGGCGACGATCACGCCCCGGCCCGGCTCGTGGAACGGGGTCCGGCCGTCGGACGGCTACCGCGTGGTGCTGCTCACCGCGGGAGCGGACCGCCGGACCCGGACGCTGGTGAACGCCGTGACGGAGTGGGCCGAGGAGGAGCGGGTCAGCCTGAGGACCATCACGGCCACGAAACCGGCCGACTTCGTCCCGAGCATCAGCAGGGCGATCGAGCTGAAGCCCGACCTCGTCGTCAGCGCCGGCGACGACCTCGTCGATCCCCTGGCCCTCGTCACGCCCAACCACCTCGACCAGCAGTTCCTGGTGGTCGGCGCCGAGCTGGCCGAGCCCACGGCGAACGTCACCGCCGCCGACTGGGCCGGTGCGTCGTTCCGCGGCGAGGGACTCGGCATGTCCTCGACGTACGACTCGGCCAGCTTCACTCCCGAGCGCGCGGGGCGTGCCGTCCGGGCCGGTGTCGCCGCCGTGCTCACCGGCCTCACCGGCAACGTGATCTGGCTGGACTAGGCGGCGGAGGAGCTGACGGAGGAGCCGGCGGCCGTGACGAGGTGGGCGTAGACGATGACGTTGTCGCGGTAGTGCCCGGTGGCGGAGTCGAAGGTTCCGCCGCAGGTGATGAGGCGCAGGCCGGGGAACCTCACCATCCCGTAGACCTTGCGGGTGGGGAAGCGGTCCTTCGGCACCCTCTCCAGGGAGTCCACCTCGAAGGTCACCCGGCTGCCGTCCTTCCTGGAGATCTTCACCGTGTCGCCCGGGCGCAGCTCCCCCAGGCGGAAGAAGACCCCGGGCCCCTTCGCCGAGTCGACGTGACCGGCGATGACGGCGGGGCCACGCGCGCCCGGCGACGGGCCGAGGCGGTACCAGCCCGCCTCGCCGACCCTGGAGAGAGGCGGGACCTCCAGCGTGCCGTCCGGGTTCTTGCCCAGCGTCATCAGCGTGGTGCGCACCCCGATCTCAGGGATCTCCAGCAGCACCGGCGGTGACGCGGGGAGCGCGCGTGCCGTGGCCTTCGGGTGCGCCGGCGGGGTGGAGACGGCGGCGGGAGGGGCGGGCGGAGCCGCCGGGCGGCCGCCGGTGCGGCCGGTGACGACCACGACGGCGGTGACGGCGGCGAGGGCCGCGGTCAGGCCGGCGAGGGCGGCGGCGGGCCTGCCCAATTGATCACCGCTTCTGATCGAAAGCTACCGGCACATCATATGTCTCTTTTGCGTAATCCAGTCCCTTGAGTCACTCGTGTACGCTCATGGGAGTAGTAAACGGTTATGTGGCGACTTGCAAAGATCTGGACGGTTTTTTAGTGGTTCAGTCAGAAACTCTGCGCAGGCCGCCGCAGCCGGATCACGTCCCCGCGATCTTCGATCGCGAGCGGGCCGGCCCGGGCCGCCACCGGGCCGCCAAGGGCGCGGACGGCAGGCGGGACCTCCCGGAGGTCGACCACGCGCGCATGCGCGTCACCGTGCTGGTGCCGGCCCACGACGAAGAGGACCAGATCGCGGAGACGATCACCTCGCTGCACGCCCAGCGGCGCAGGCCCAACCGGATCATCGTGATCGCGGACAACTGCACGGACCGGACCGCGGACATCGCGCGGGCGCACGGCGCCGAAGTCATCAGGACGGTCGGCAACCGCCACAAGAAGGCGGGCGCGCTCAACCAGGTGCTCGAAGTGCTGCTTCCTCTGATGGGGTCGCGGGACGCCGTGCTGGTCATGGACGCGGACTCGGCGCTCGATCCCGGTTTCGTCCACCACGCCGTGCTCCGGCTGGCCACCGGCAGGCTGGCCGCGGTGGGCGGCACCTTCACCGGCAAGCCGGGCGGCGGGCTGGTGGGCATGTTCCAGCGCAACGAGTACGCGCGCTACGCCCGGGACGTGCGGAGGCTGCACGGAAAGGCGCTGGTGCTCACCGGGACGGCGACGCTCTTCCGTGCGCTCGCCCTCAAGGAGGTCGTCAGGGCCCGCCGCGCCGGACGCCTCCCCGGTCGCGACCAGGTGTACGACGTGCGCGTCCTCACCGAGGACAACGAGCTCACCCTGGCGCTGCTGCACCTGCGGTTCCGCATCCTGTGCCCCGCCGAGTGCACGCTCACCACCGAGGTCATGGAGACCTGGAAGGACCTGTTCAAACAGCGCCTTCGATGGAAGCGGGGCGCGCTGGAGAACCTCACCGACTACGGCTGGACGCGGGTCACGTTGCCCTACTGGGGCCGCCAGCTCCTGTCGCTGGTCGGGATCGTCGTGATCTTCGCGTACCTCGGCGCCACGGCCTGGTCGATCGCCGTCACGGGCACGCTCGACTTCCATCCGCTCTGGGTGGCGGTGACGGGCGTCTTCATGATCGAGCGGATCGTCACCGTCCGGAGCAGGGGCGGCGGGCAGATGGCCGTCGCCGGCCTGCTGTTCGTCGAGATGATCTTCGATGTGTTTCTGCAGATCGCACAGGCGAAAGCCTTCTGGGACGCCGCGTGGCGTCGGGAAAGGAAATGGTGAACATGTACAACAACCCACCCATCGGGGGCGTGGCGGCGGGCTTCGGCGGTGCGGCGCTGACCGCCCCGTTCATGGGCTGGAACGCGCTCTGGATCGCCCTGGGCCTGTTCACGCTGGTGTCGGCCGCGGTGGCGGTCAAGCGGATCATCCCCAAGCGCGAGGCCTGACCCCGGTCAGGCGCTCCCGGCCCTCGCGTGGGGTGGGACGACGGAAGGACGACGCGGCGGCCGGGAGCGGGGCGCGAGTGCCTACGCCTGGAGCTTGCGGCGCAGGTCGGCGGCGTGGGGGTGGCCGAGACCACGGAAGATCTCGTACGCCTCCCGCCAGTGCTCGCGGGCCGTCTCCGGGTCGCCGACGGCCTCGCTCGCGTCACCGAGGTGTCCGAGCAGCTGGGCCCGCAGGGCCTGGTGGTCCGTCGGGCCGGCCAGCAGCAGGCCGCGCCGGAAGTGCGGGATCGCGCTCATCGGGTCGCCGAGCCGCTGGTGGAGCAGGCCCAGCGTGTCGAGGGTGACCAGCTCGTTCGGCCGGTCACCGGCCCGTCGCTGCAGCTCCAGCGCCTGCAGGTGGTAGGGCAGGGCCTCCTGGAGGGAGCCGAGCTCCGACAGGTACCAGCCCACGGCGAGGGCGGCCTTGCCTGCCCAGTAGGGGTCGTCGATCTCGGTGAAGAGCGACAACGACCGCCCGGCCTGGTCGAGCGCGTGCTCGCCGTCGCCCTGCAGCCAGTAGACGTAGGACAGCACGAAGCGGTTCTCGGCCTCGCCCGCCCGGTCTCCGGCGGCGAGGCTCAGCCGGAGCGCCTCCCGCATGTGGGCGTGCGCCTCCTCGAACCGGTCGAGCCTGCCGTGCACGGCGCTCAGGAAGCGGTGCGCGTGCGCCGCCGCCGGCCGGTCGGTCATGGCGGTGGCCGCGCGCAGCGCCACCGCCCACGCCGCCCCCTCGTCGTGCCAGCGCCGCTCGTCGTTCAGGAACGTGTCCAGCGCCCAGCTCAGCTGCCAGGCGTGCCGGTGCATCCCCTCCTCCTCGGCCTGCCGCAGCGTGGTCAGCAGCACGGCGTACTCGGCCTTCAACCACCGCACGGCGGCCGCGAGGTCGAGCACCGGCTTCGGCTCGGCGCCGTCCACGGGCGCGCCGAGGGCCATCGGAATGGGCGCGCGCACCGGGTTCAGCACGAGTTCGGCGTGGTACGCGGTGTGCGTGTAATGGTCGAGCAGCCGGGTCAGCGCCTCCTGCCGCGCGGCCTCGGACTCCTCGGCCCGGACGCGTTCGGCGGCGTACGCGTGCAGCAGGTCGTGCATCCGGTAGCGGCCGGGCGCGTGCTCCACGACCATGCTGGCGTCGGTCAGCTCGGCCAGCGTGCGCCGGACCTCGGGCAGCGCCCGGCCGGCCAGCGCGGCGGCGGACGCGAGCGCGATGTCGGCGCCCGCGACGAGCCCGAGCAGCCGGAACAGCCGTGCGGCGTCCCGGCTGAGCGCGTCGTAGGACCAGGAGAAGACGACGTCGATCTCCAGCGCCGCGATCCGTCCATGGGGATTGCGCAGCTCCGTGGCGATCGCATCGGGCGGGAACCCGGTCAGCTGCGCCCGCGCGCCGACCAGGGCCAGCGCCAGCGGGAGCCGTCCGCACGCGGCCGCGATCGCGGCCACCGCGTCGCCACGCCGGGTCCGTGTCGTGCCCGGGCCGAGGCGGCGGCCGAGCAGTTCGACCGCCTCCGGCAGGTCCGGGACGTCGAGCGTCAGCGCCGTGGCGCCGGTCCCCGCCACCAGGGCGGTGAGCCGCCGGCGGCTGGTGACGATCGTACGGGCGGCGGGTCCGGCCGGCAGCAGGGGCAGGACCTGCTCGGCGTCGCGGGCGTTGTCGAGCACGACGAGCAGGGCGCGCCCGGCCGTGTGGCTGCGGTAGAGCGCCACCTGTGCCGTGAGGCCGGGCGGAACGCGGTCGAGCGGCACCCCGAGCGCGTCGAGGAACCCGCGGACCACCTCCGCCGGCTCCATGGCGTCGTGGCGGGAGAAGCCGCGGAGGTCCACGTACAGCCGGCCGTCCGGGAAGCGCGGCGCGGCCAGATGGGACCAGTGCACGGCGAGGGAGGTCTTGCCCACCCCGGCGGGACCGGAGACGGCGACCACCGCGGACGCGGCCGCGTCCAGCGCGCGCAGCGCCTCGGCCCGGCCGGTGAAGCCGTCGACGTCGGCGGGCAGCTGTTCCGGCGCCGGAGGCCGCCCGGCGTCCCCCTGTGCGGCGTGCTGGAAGGCGGCCCGGTCGTCCGGGGACAGGTTCAGCGCGCCGGCGAGCATCCGGACGGTGCCGGCGCGGGGCACCGGCACCCGGCCCGACTCGATCTCCCGGATCTGCCGCTCGCTGACGCCGGACAGCGCGGCCAGCTCCTCCTGCGTGAGCATGGCCCGGATCCGCAGGTCACGCAGCATGTCGCCGAACATCGATTCCCTTCCGTCGGCCCACGGTATTCGATCACGTTCGCGCGGACGGCAGCCTAACCGCCGGTCAACCGCCGGTCGAGCGCCTGCCCCCCGTACCGCCGCCGCTGGTTGGCTGGAGGGGCCTCACCGGTCCTGACAGGGCGCGGAGACGCACCGGGTCGGCGCTCGCGACGGGGGCAGCGCTGACAGCCACCGGGGTCTGGAGCCGCCGGGGGCTCCGGAGGCGCCGGGGAGGGCGGGAGGGACGGGAGGAGCACGCCGGGGGCCTCGCCCATCGCGACGGCCGAAATCACGGGGGTGATGGTGTTCGAGTTCGACGTTCTCGGGCCGCTGCGGGTGAGCCGTGACGGAGTTCCCGTGCGGCTGGGCGCGGCCATGCTGCGCCGCCTGCTCGCGACCCTGCTGTGCACGCCGGGCAGGCCGGTGGCGGTGCCGGCGCTGGTCGAGGCGCTCTGGGACGATGATCCGCCGCGCAGCGCGCACAAGACGCTGCAGATCTATGTGCTGCGGCTCCGGCAGGCGATGGGCGATCGCGACCGCGTCGTCCACGGCCCCGGTGGTTACGCCGCCGCCGTCTCGGAGTCCGAACTCGACGCGCTGCGGTTCCGGGAGCTGACGGCGGCCGGACGGGCCGCCAGGAGGAACGGGGACCCGGCGAAGGCAGGCGCGTTGTTCCGGCGGGCGCTCGGCCTGTGGCGGGGCCCCGCCTTCGCCGACGCCGGAGACGGGGCGCTCGTGGCGGACGAGGCGCGGCGGCTGGAGGAGGAGCGGCTGCTGACCTGCGAGGAACTGGCCGTGGCCGACCTGGCGTGCGGCCGCCACGCGGAACTGGTCACCGGCCTGACCGAGATGGCCGCGCTGCATCCGTACCGGGAACGGCTGCACGCCTGCCTCATGCTGGCCCTCTGCCACGCCGGGCGGCAGGCCGAGGCGTTACGGGTCTACCAGCGGGTGCGCACCATGCTCGGGGAGGAACTCGGCGTGGAACCCGGCCACACGCTGCGGCGGGTGCACGAGGCGGTCCTGCGGGGCGACACCGGCGATGACGGCCGCGATCACCGTAGTCATCACTGCGGTGATCACGACGGTGCGCCCGGCTCGGTCGCCGCACTGCTCCTCGGGCCCGAGGAGGAGCCGTACGGGGAGAGCGCGGGGTTCCCGTACGCCCTCCGCACAGACACGGCGGACCAGGCCGGTGCGGAGGACGCCGGGCCCGTGGTGGCCGCGCCGTGCCAGCTGCCCCCGGACATCGGGGACTTCACCGGACGTCACGAGCTGGCCGATTCGCTGCGGGTGTGTCTCACCGGTGCGCAGGACCCGCCCGTGACACCGGTCGTGGCGCTGTACGGCAGGGCGGGCGCCGGCAAGACGACGCTGGCCGTCCACGTCGCCCACAGCCTGGGGGAGGTGTTCGCCCACGGCCGGCTCTACGTCGACCTGCACGGGACCCGTCCGCGGCCGGCCGACCCGGCCGATGCGCTGGCGCGTCTCCTGACCGCCCTCGGCGTGGCCGCGCGGGCGTTGCCGGACGGGGTGGAGGAGCGCGGGCGGCTGTTCCGCGCCGTCCTGGCCGACCGCCGCGTACTGGTGGTGCTGGACGACGCCGCGAGCGAGGAGCAGGTCAGGCCGCTCCTGCCGGGCGGCCCGGGCTGCGCCGTGCTGGTGACCAGCAGGCGCAGGCCGGCCGGGCTGAGCGCCCGCGCCGTACGCGTCGACGCGCTCGGCCCGGCGTCCGCGGCGGCGCTGCTCGGGCGGATCGCCGGACCGGAGCGGGTCGCGGCCCGGCCCGGGGTCGTGGCCGAGATCGTCCGCCTCTGCGGTCACCTGCCCCTGGCGGTGCGGATCGCCGGGGAACGGCTCGCGCAGCGCGAGCACTGGACTCCCGAACACCTGGCCGACCGCCTGCGGGATGAGCGGCGGCGCCTGGACGAACTCGTCGCGGGCGACCTGTCGGTGCGCGCGAGACTCGACGCCGACTACCGCGTGCTCGCCGCGCCCGCCAGGCGGGCGCTGCGGATGCTCGGCCTGCTCGACGTCCCCGAGTTCGCCGCGTGGGTGCTCGCGGCGGCCCTCGACGTCCCGGTGCGCGAGGCCGAGGCGTACGCCGACCTGCTCGTCGACGCCCAGTTGCTGAGCTGCGCGGCCGACGACGCCGGCGGCCGGTTCCGCTACCGCTTCCACGACTTCGTGCGGGCCTACGCCCGGGAACGCGCCGAACTTGAGGAGACCGGCGGCGAACGGGAGGAGGTGATCGCCCGTGTCCTCGGCGCGTTGCTCGCCGTGGCCGAGGCGGCGGAACGCGGCCTGCCGGAACACGTGGCCTCCGCCGTCCCGGGCGGCCCGATCAGCGGGACAGGCTGCGGATGACCACACCGAGCACCTCGTCGGTCCGCAGGTAACCCCAGCGCCGGGAGTCCATGCTGGCGGGGCCGTCGCCGAGGACCACCAGTCGTCCGGCCGGGACGAGGTCTCCGGGCGCGGCACGCACCCCCGCCATCACCTGGTCGGGCACCCTGTCACCCGGCACCGCAGCGATCCGCTTGATCAGCCACGACGTCCCGCCCAGCCGCGCCACCTCCGTCGCCCCGCCGTACGGCGAGCGCCCGCCGTGCGGGCCGGCGTTCGTGCCGCCGGGCGTGCCTGGGTCCGACCCACCGGGCGTGCCCGGGATCGTGCCTTCGGGCGTGCCTGGGCCTGTGCCGTCGCGGGAGCCGTGCCGGAAGACCACGACCTGGCCGCGCCGCAGGGCCGTGCGCCCGCCGCGCCGTACGAGCACCCGGTCTCCCGGCCGGTAGGCCGGGACCATGCTCGTCCCGGACACCCGGACGACGACGAAGCGACGCCGGGCGAACAAGCCGGCCACGACCCCGGCGACCAGCAGCCCGGCGACCAGCGGCCCGGCGACCGCTGCCGAGGCCGGCAGCGGAGTAACGAGATGTCGCATGGCCACCCTCCGGACCCCGTCAGCCGGTCCCGGCCCCCCGGCCGGGCCGGATCCCGTACGGCCGGCCCCGCACGCCCGCGGATCCGGCACGGCGCCGACTCTGCCCGGATCCGGTTGCGCGCCGGTTGCGCCGCGCCTGCGCGGCACCTGCGCCTCGGCCCCGGCCGGCCGCGACCGCGGCGCAGGTCGCACCGCGCATCCTCACAGGGCGGGCGGCCTACCACGCCCGCGAACCCCCTCCGAAGGGAGCAACACACATGATGCGGACGCTGAACCGTCTGGGAGACCGGATGCTCGAGCGGCTCCTTCCCGCCGCCGAGGCCAAGGCGGACCGGTGTGTCGAGTACTGGCCGACGGGCGGCTGCAACCGCTACAAGGACTGCTACCCCAACCCCACCGGCTTCCTGTGCATCACGTACTTCCGCAGCAGCTGCAGCGGCGCCTGGCAGAACATCGGGTACTGCTGAGGCCGGCTGACAGGTTCGTGATCCACGCCGTCATGGTCTACGCCGTGCTGACCGTCCGGCTCGTGCTGGCGGGGGTCTTCCTGGTCTCCGTCCTCACGAAGCTGCGCACGCGGCGGGCTTTCGGCGAGTTCACCACGGCGGTACGGCGACTCGGCGGCCTTCCCACGCCCCTCGTCGCGCCGGCCGCCGTGGTCGTCGTCGCCGCCGAGGCCGGAACCGTCGTCCTGCTGGCGGCGCCCGGCCTCGACGGAGACGCCACCGCCGGCCTCGTCCTCGCGGGGGCCCTGCTCCTCGGCTTCGCCGTCATCCTGGCGAGCGCCCTGCGGCGGGGCGCGACCGGGCCCTGCCGATGCTTCGGCGGGTCGGACGAGCCGATCGGTCTCCGTGACGTGGCGCGCAACGGCGTGCTCGTCGCGTGCGCGGCCGCCGGGGTGGTCATGACCTCAGCCGGGGCGGGCGCGTCCGCGGGGACCGGCGCGGCCGTCTCGCCGGCCGCCGCCGCGCTGTGCCTGCTCGGGGCCTCGGTCGCCGTCGGCGCCGTCGTGCTCCTCGACGACCTGCTCGACCTCCTCCGCTGACCACCGAAGCCCTCTCCGCTGTCGAAGGGAACGCCCATGGCCGTCCTGGTCGCCGCCGTCATCGTGCTCGGCGGGCTCGTCCTGGTCAACCTCCTCCTGACCGCCGCCGTCATCAGGAAACTCCGGAAGATCACCAAGGAGCTCCCCGCCGGGAGGGCGCGGGACGGCTTCGGGCTCCCGGTGGGCGCCGAGGTCCCGGCCTTCTCCGCGCTCACGGTCGCGGACACGAAGGTCACCACCGACGACCTCGCGGGCGGGCGCACCCTCGTCGGCTTCTTCAGCACCGACTGCCGGCACTGCCTGCCCAACGCGCCCGGCTTCGCCGCCACCGCCCGCGACGCCGCGGCGGACGGCGTACGCAACCTGGCGGTGGTCGTCGCGGGGGAGGAGGAGCCCGCGGGCCTGCTCGACGCGCTCGGCGACGCCGTCACCGTCGTCGTGGAGAACGAAGGCGGCGCGCTCACGGACGCGTTCGCGGTCGCGGGGTTCCCGTCGTTCTTCCTGGTCGGGCCGGACGCGACCATCGCCGCCAGCGGCCACGAGCCGGAGTCGCTGCTCGCCGCGCCGTCCCTGACCTGACATGGCCGATGTGAGGGCGCGGCTCGGGCCGCTGCGACCCACCCTGGCGCTCGTCTGGCGGGCCGGGCCCGGGCTCGCCCTCACCCATCTCGCCATGGCGGTCCTGGGCGGTGCCTCTCCCGTCGCCATCACCTGGCTCACCAAGCTCCTGATCGACCGCCTGACCACCGGCACGGGCCCGGCGACGGCCCCGCTGGCCGCCGCGATGGCCGCACTCGGGGCGGTGACCGCGCTGCTTCCCCACCTGTCCGGGTACGTCCAGCAGGAACAGCGGCGCCGTATCGCCTGGCGCACCAGCGACGAACTGTTCACCGCCGTGTGCCGCATGCAGGGCCTGAGCAGGCTGGAGAACCCCGGGTTCCACGACCGGCTCCAGATGGCCCAGCAGTCCGCGCAGACCGCGCCGCAGCTCATCACCGAGTCGGCGCTCGGCGTGCTGCGCGGCGGTGTCACCATCGCCGGGCTCCTCGGCGCGCTCGCCACGCTCAGCACGCCGCTGGCCGCCGTCGTGGCCGCGGCGGCCGGACCCGAACTGGTGATGCAGTTGCGGCTCAGCCGCCGCCGCGCGCACCTGCGCTGGGAGGTGGCCCCCGCCGAGCGCCGCCGGATGTTCTACCAGGCGTTGCTGCTCGACCATCAGGCCGCCAAGGAGATCCGGCTGTTCGGGATCGGCGGTTTCCTGCGCGGACGCATGCTGACCGAGCTGGCCGCCCAGCAGCGGGCCGAACGCCGGGTGGACCTCGCGGCCGTCCGTTACAACGGAGCGCTCACCGCCCTCAGCACAGTCATCGCGGGCGCGGCGCTGATCGTCATGGTCTCCCGCATAGCGGCGGGGCAGGCCGGCATCGGCGACCTGGCCGTGCTCACCGCCGCCCTGGCGGGCACCCAGTCGTCCCTCTCCGGCATGGTGATCCAGCTGGCCCACCTGAACGAGGCGCTCGTCCTCGCCGGTCATTACACCCATGTCGTCACCATCGGGCCCGACCTGCCGGAGCCCGCCACCGGTGGCGGCGTCACGCCGCTGCGGCGCGGCATCGAGCTCCGTGACGTGTGGTTCCGGTACGACCCCGACCATCCGTACGTGCTACGCGGCCTGAACCTGACCATCCCGTACGGCCGCAGCGTGGCCCTGGTCGGCCTGAACGGCGCGGGCAAGAGCACCGTCGTCAAGCTGCTGTGCCGCCTGTACGACCCCGAGCGCGGCAGCGTCCGCTGGGACGACGCCGACGTACGGGACCTGCGGATCGACGACCTGCGCCGCCGGATCGGGGCCGTGTTCCAGGACTACATGGCCTACGACCTCACCGCGGCGGAGAACGTCGCCGTCGGCGACGTCGGCTCCCTCGACCGGCCGGAACGCCTCCACGAGGCGGCCCGCCGGGCGGGCATCCACGACAGGCTCGCCGGTCTGCCCCGCGGCTACGACACGATCCTGTCCCGGTTCTTCGCCGCCGACCCGGACGAGGACCCCGGCCAGGGCGTGCTCCTGTCCGGCGGGCAGTGGCAGCGCGTCGCCCTCGCCCGCGCCCTCCTCCGCGCGGACACCGCCGACCTGCTCATCCTCGACGAGCCCAGCTCCGGGCTCGACCCCGACGCCGAGTACGCGGTCCACCGGCGGCTGCGCGACCTCCGCGCCGGCCGTACGAGCCTGCTCATCTCGCACCGCCTCAACACCGTGCGCGGCGCGGACCACATCGTCGTCCTCGCCGAGGGCCGGGTGGCCGAGCAGGGCACCCACGACGAGCTGATGGCGCTCGGCGGCGAGTACGCCCGCCTGTTCACCCGCCAGGCGGCCGACTTCCAGCTCGCCCGGCCGCTCGGTTCACCGGCCGACACGTGACGAGACCCGGGCGCCGCGTCACCTCGCCCGCCCGGCCAGGAACTCCTCCCAGGTCCGCCCGCCCGCGCCGGCGCCGTCCAGGGGCAGGTTCGCGCCGTTGCGGAACGCGCGGGCGGCCCGGCCCGGAGCGGGCATCGGCATGACGAGCCGGCGCCTGCCGACGGCCTTCAGGTAGTCGCGGGCGAGATCCTCCATCGGATACACGTGCGGCCCGGCGACGTCGGGCACCAGACCGGCCGGCGCGCCGAGGGCCAGCCCGGCGAGCCGGGCCGCCACCTCGCCCGCGTCGACCGGCTGGAACCGTACCCCGGCCCAGGTCGGCAGCACCGGCGGCAGCGCGCTCAGCCGGCTCAGCGTCGTCCAGACGAACTCGTGGAACTGGGTGGCGCGCAGGGTGGTCCACGGCAGTCCGCTGCCCTCGACGATCCGTTCGGCCTCCCGCTTGGCGGCGAAGTAGCCGAACATCGCCCGGTCGACGCCGCTGACGACGGGGACGCGATCGGCGCCGACGACCGAGACGAACACGAGGTGCGGCCCGTCCGCCCGGGACGCCGCACTCACCAGGTTGCAGGCCTTGACCTCGTCGCCCTTGGCGCTGCCCGCGCAGTGCACGATGGTGCCGGCGCCCTTCACCGCGGCGTCGAGCCCGTCGCCGGTCGACACGTCACCGGTCACGAACTCCACGCCGTCCCGGTGATCGCGGGCGCTCCTGCTGAGCACGCGCACGCGGTGGCCCGCGTCCCGCAGCAGCGGTACGACGAGCCGCCCGAGCGTGCCGGTGCCGCCGGTGACCAGGGTGAGCGAGGTCATGATGGTCAACTCCTCGGGTCCGGGGGCCCCGGTCACATCGGCCGGGCCCTCTGGGTCTACCAATGAGGGACACCGGGGCGGAGAGGAATGTGACGCGGTGGACGAGCGGGAGTGGCTGACGGAGCGTTTCGAGGAGCACCGCACCCGGCTGCGGGCGGTGGCCTACCGGATGCTCGGCTCGATGAGCGAGGCCGACGACGCCGTACAGGACGCCTGGCTGCGGGTCAGCCGCGCCGGCGCGGGCGGCGTGGAGAACCTCGGCGCGTGGCTCACGACGGTGGTGGCGCGGGTGTGCCTCAACGTGCTGCGCTCCCGTGAACACCGGCGCGAGGAGCATCTGGGGGTGCGCGTGCCCGACCCGGTCATCGATCCCGAGTCGGGGGCCGACCCCGAGCACGAGGCGGTGCTCGCCGACTCGGTCGGGCTCGCGCTGCTGGTGGTGCTCGAAACGCTCTCTCCGGCCGAGCGGCTCGCGTTCGTGCTCCACGACATGTTCGCCGTCCCCTTCGAGGACATCGCGACGATGATCGACCGTTCCCCGGCCGCGGCGCGGCAACTGGCGAGCCGCGCCCGGCGGCGCGTACGGGGACAGGCGCCCGCCCCCGATCCCGACCTCGCCCGGCAGCGTGCGGTCGTCGAGGCGTTCCTGGCCGCCGCCCGTGACGGCGACTTCGACGGGCTCGTCGCCGTGCTCGCCCCCGGCGTCGTGCTGCGGTCCGACGGCGGCGTCGCGCGGGCCCGTCACAGCACCGTCGTCACGGGGGCGCGGGAGGTGGCGGCGCAGGCGGCCGTCTTCGGCTCGCTCTCGCCGTACGCGCGGCCGGCCCTGGTCAACGGGGCCGCCGGAGTCGTCGTCGTGGCGAACGGCCGGCCGCTGTCCGTCATGGCCTTCACCGTCACCGGCGGGAGGATCGCCGCCATCGACGTGCTGTCCGACCCCGAACGCCTGGCCGGGCTCGACCTCACCGTCCTCGGCGACTGAGCACCGCCACCGGCCGCCGTCGAGCGCCGCCGGCCGGGCGGCGTTCGTCCCGGTGCCGGCTTAGCGGCCGGCGGAGCCCGCCTCGCAGCGGCGCTTGAGGCTCTCCGCCTCGGTGCGGACGTACCTGCGGGTGCGCCCGCCGGTGAGCAGGCCCACCAGCGGCGCCAGCGGGCCGGACTGGGCGATCGTGAGAAGGACCGACACCCCGCCGCCCGGCCGGGGCGTGAGCACGTGGCCCGCGACCGTGACGACGCCCCCGCTCGCCGCCCGCCACGTGAAGGACGTGCCGTCGGTGAACTCCGTCACCTCCCAGACCATCGGGGGAAGCGCGGGCTGCTTGATCCGTACGCGGACGCCGGGCCCCAGCGGGCCGTCGCCGGTGTACGCGACCCGGGTCATGGTGGGGAGGAACTCCGGCCACCTGACGACGTCCGCCAGGATCCGCCAGACCCGTTCCTGAGATGCGTCGATGTCGACGCCGGTCTCGAACCGCATCGCAGTTGCCGCTCCTTCTCCGTACCGGAGCCGCGCGGGGGCCCGGGGGCGGACCACCGTGGCTCACGTCACGATGATCACACCTTGTGCCGGCGGTGCCGCACCCGGGCCGCGGCCGACTCACCCCGGCCGGGGTGAGCCGGCCGCGGAAGGGCCGGGCGCCCGGAGGACGCCCGGCCCGCGACATCAGCCGGTCGGCCTCGTCAGACCCGCTTCCACGGGCCGTTCGGGTCGCCGGGCGCCTGGTTGCGGCTGTACCACTTCGCCTGGTAGACGACGCCCTGGTATTCCGCCCGGTCTCCGGTGAGGAAGATCCGTGACGGGGTCCACACGGGGGTGCCGTCCGCCGTGGACACGATCTGCTGCCAGGCCCCGTACGGGTTGCCGGGGATCTGGTTCCTGGAGTACCACGAGTTGAGCCAGACGGTGCCCTGGTAGGTCACCTGGTCGCCGGTGTGGTAGATCGTGCTCGCGGCCCAGGCCGGCGGGTTGTCGATCACGATGGAGACGGTCTGCTCGGTGGTCAGCCCGTTCGTGCCGACCGCGTCGATCCTGAGCTGGTAGGTGCCGTTCGGATAGCCGGTGGTGTCGACGACGAGGTCGGGGTGGAGCCCGTCGTCGTGGCTGCCGGGGGCCTTGGTGTTGTCGGTCAGCGCGACGCCGTCGCGGACGAGCGCGATGGTGGTGTGGGCCACGTCGGACGCCTCGCCG
Organism: Microbispora sp. H10885; assembly: GCF_014161415.1. Taxonomy (NCBI): domain Bacteria; kingdom Bacillati; phylum Actinomycetota; class Actinomycetes; order Streptosporangiales; family Streptosporangiaceae; genus Microbispora; species Microbispora sp. H10885. Next base: position 246,183 of record NZ_JABBWY010000011.1, read on the forward strand.
CCGAGGTCGACGGTGAAGGTCGGCGTGCCGGAGACGGAGGCGCCGTCCGCCACCGAGACGTGCTTGATCGTCAGGTAGGGCGCGAGGGTCCAGAAGTGGTCCGGGACGCCGGCGTCACTCGTCGCGGGCGCGGGGCTGGCGACGAGGGTCGCGTTGCGTCCGTTGCCGGACGAGTCCGCGACGGCCGTTCCTCCGTTCTCGTCGAACGTGTAGCGCAGCACGTCGCCCGTGCCGGCCTGCCCGGCCGCGAGGGCGGCCACCTCCGACGCGGTCAGCGCGCGGCCGTAGACGTTGAAGTCGTCCACCGCGGCGGCCAGGTAGGGATCCCCTCCGTACTGCGAGCGGCCGATCCAGTTCTGGGTGGTGGCGCCGAGGTTGGCGGGGCGCCTGGTGACGCCGGGGTTGGTGCCCACCACCTGGTCGTTGACGTAGAGGGTGCCGGTGGTGCCGGACACGGTGACCGTCACCAGCGACCAGGTGTTGAGCGGGAGCGTCGTGGTGGAGCTGATCTGCTGCTCTCCGCCGGCGCCGCTCGTCGTGATGGCGAACCGGAGCCCGGTGTTCTTGTTGAGCGTCAGGAACATGTAGGCCGACGTGCCGGTGCCGAAGTCGAACACCCGCGACCAGGTCGAGTTCTTGGCCGGGTTGACCCACGTGGAGACCGTGAAGTCGCCCGTGACGCCGCTCACCGCGCCCCGCGGCACGTTGACGTACTGGTTGGTCCCGGACAGCGCGACGGCCTTGCCGAGTTTGCCGGCCACCCGGGTGCCGCCGACGCCGGAGGACGTGACGGTGGTGTCGTTCCACTGCACGACCTGGGCGCCCGGGTCCTTGCTCATGCCGTCGACGGCGAGCACCAGACCCGTGCCGTAGTTGACGAGCTGGTTGTGGCCCTTCCCGTCGGGGACGACCTGCCAGAGCTGGGTGTTGCCGCCGGTGTCGGTCTCCACGACGGCGGACGCGCCGTTGCCGGACGAGGCGTCCTTCACCCCGAGCACCAGGCCGCCGGCCGCGTTGACCACCTTGTACAGGCCGGAGCCGGTGGAGACGAGCTTCCACCTCTGCGTGGCGCCGCCCGCGGCGGTGGCCTGGTTCACCAGGGTCCCGGCCGAGGTCCCCGCGTCGTGGGTGTCGAGCGCGAGCCCGCTGTTGAGGTTGGTGATCCGGTACGTGTTCTCGAGGTCGGTCGCCGTACCGGCGCCGCTGATCACCAGGTGGTAGGCGTCGGCGGAGCTCATCGCCACCGGCACGGTGATGGACCCGTCGGTCACCTTGTAGACGGTGTCGGAGATGGTGATCGGGCCGGCGACGGGGTTGGTGCGCCCGTACGACGGGGTGTACTCGAGCGTGGCGTGGACCGTTCCGCCCAGGTCGAGCTTGTCCAGCCCGTCGACCTTGACGGCGGTGGCGCCGCTGCCGCCGCCGAAGACCACGCTGACCTGCTTCTTGTCGGCGGGTACGGCGGCGGCGCCGTCGAGGCCGGTCGTGGCGTTGGGCGGGGTGGTGGTGACCATGTCCCCGCTCATGTCGGCGTACCACTTGTAGAGCCAGTAGGCGCCGTTCGGGCTTCCGCCGGTGCCGGTCAGCAGGTCGCCGAGCGCGCCGTAGCCGTTCCAGAACGCGAGCTCGGCGTCGTGGATGCCGTATCGCTCGAACTTCGCGATGTACCCCACCAGGGAGCCCGGGATGCCCACCTCGGAGGGCGCCGCGTACTCCTCGATGGAGATCGGGCGCGGGCTGATGCCGAGGTCCTTCATGATGGCGTTGACCTTGGCGAGGTCACTCACGATCTTGCCGGAGTTGATCAGTTCGTGCCAGGCGAGGATGTCGGGGACCGTGTCGGTCGCGACCGCGTTCCTGAGGAACTTCTCCATGTCGTTGATGTTGTCGGAGAAGCTCGGGCCCTGGATCGGCGTGGTCGGGTCGAGCGACCGCACCTGGCGGAAGGTCTTCGTCCAGAAGTCCTCGTAGGTGCCGTTGGACGCGAGCCAGGTGTTGTCCGACTCGTTCCACAGCTCCCACGCCGCCATGTTCGTCGCGCCGGACGCCTGGACGGCCTTGACCTGCTGCTCGACGACCGTCGGCCACGTGCTCCAGCTGAACTGGTACGGCCAGCCCGCGTAGTAGTCGGACAGGCGGTTCACGACCTTCGCGCCCGCTCTGGCCGCCTTGTCGGCGACCACCAGCACGTCGCCCTTCGCCTGCTGCCTGCCGCCCACGGCCATCTGGACGAACGTGTTCGGCTTGATGGCCTTGACCAGGGTGTCGGAGGGCGTCGTGTCGTCGGCGAGGCCGTACAAGGACCCCGTCGCGACATGGGTGACCGGGCGGAAGGGCTGGTCGGCCTGCACCACGAGCGTGGCCGCGGGGGCCGGGTCGGCCGACGCGGGCGAGGCGGGAAGGGCGGCCCCCGCGGCCGCGATGGTGAGCGCGGCCACCAGAACCGCTGCCTGGTGGGACGTGCCCTGGCGCCGGTTCGGGCGAAGGCGCGGGGCCGATGCCCTTTCCGGGGGGGATGCCGCTCGAGACATGCGTACTACTCCTTTGCGTTCGTGAACGAGGGAGTCGTTCACACTTGCGTCACGCGTCGTCTCGGAAGGGCAGGGCCGTATCAGCCGGGCGATGTTATCGCTAACATCGGCACGCGTGACGCGGCACGTCCTCCAAGAGGGCGCGTGGCTCCGGGGACCGTTCGGCCCGCGGGAAGCAGGGGATCGTCGAGGATGGCTTGCGAGGTGGCCGGGCGGAGGGGACTCCTCAGTCCTTGACGGCGCCGGCGGTGACTCCCGCGGCGACGTAGCGCTGCGCGAGGACGAGGAGCACGGTGGCGGGGATCGAGGCGATCACGGCGGTGGCCATGATGGCGTTCCACTGCTGGTTGTTGTTGCCGATGTAGTGGTAGATGCCGAGCGTGATGGGCTGGTGGTCGCCGCCCTGGTCGAGGGTGCTGGCGAAGACGAAGTCCGACCAGGCCCACAGGAACGCGAACAGCGAGACCGTGATGACCGCGTTGCGGCTTACCGGCAGCACGACCGACCAGAACGTCCGCAGCGCCCCCGCGCCGTCCACCCGGGCGGCCTGCAACAGTTCCTCTGGGATCCCGGACATGAACGTCGTGAAGATCAGCACCGCGAACGGCACCGCCAGGGTGGAGTCGGCCAGGATCAGCCCCGGCACGGTGTTCAGAACCCCGGTGCTCAGGTAGATCGCGTAGAACCCCATCGCCATGATCACTCCGGGGATCATCTGCGCGACCAGCAGCAGGAAGCTCAGCACGCCGCCGCCGCGCGGGCGCAGCCTGGCCAGCGAGAAGGCGGCCGGGGCGGAGATCACCAGGGTCAGCGCCACCGTGCCGAGCCCCACCACGAGGCTGGTGGCGAGGTAGGGCCCCTGCTGCTCCAGCACGGCCCGGTAGCCCTCCAGCGTCCCGTTCACGGGGAACCAGTCCGGCGGCGACTTGCGCATGTCCTGGTCGCGGGTGAACGACACGTTGATCATCCAGTAGACCGGGAACAGCATGAGCGCGGTGAACACCACGCCCAGGCCGGTGTGCCACCAGGTGCGCCGGTTCGCCGTCATGCCAGTGCCTGCCTTCGCTGTACGCGGATGTAGACGAGGCCGGAGACCAGCGCGATCACGATCAGCAGGTTGCCGACCGCCGCGCCGGGGCCGAAGGAGGGCAGCAGGTTGCCGAAGCCCAGCCGGTACGACCAGGTGGCCAGCGTCGTGGACGCGTCGCTCGGCCCGCCCTTCGTCATGATCCAGATGATGTCGAACACCTTCAGCGTGTAGACCAGCCCGAGCAGCAGCGTGATCGCCGAGACCGGACGCAGCAGCGGGAAGGTCACCCGCCAGAACCGCTGCCAGCCGCTCGCGCCGTCCAGGGCCGCCGCCTCGTGGATGTGGGACGGGATCGCCTGCAGACCGCTGTACAGCACCACGAGGTTGAACGGGATACCGATCCAGATGTTGGCGATGGTCACCGACCACAGCGACCAGTCGGGTGAGGTCAGCCAGTTGACCGGTCCGAGCCCGAACGCGTGCAGGACGGCGTTGACCACACCGGAGTCGCTGTTGAGCATCCACGACCAGGTCGAGGACGACACGATCAGCGGCAGCAGCCACGGCACCAGGAACAGCGCGCGCAGCGTGGCCGACAGCCGGAAGTGCCGGGTGAAGAACACCGCCAGGGCGAGCCCGATGGTGAACTGGAAGGCCAGCGACACCAGGGTGAACACCACCGTGTGCCACAGCGCCGGTCCGAAGGTGGCGTCGCCCACGGCCTTCGCGTAGTTCGCGAGCCCGGTGAACGGCGCGTCCCCCTGCACGAACGACCGTACGGTGTAGTTGCGCAGGCTCAGGTCGACGTTCCGGTACAGCGGATAGGCGTAGAACGCGAGCAGATAGATCACCACCGGCGCGAGGAACGCCCACGCCGTCCACTGCCCTGCGCTCTTTCCTGGCGCGCTCTTTCCTGGCGCGCTCTTGCCCGGCTCGCTCTTGCCCGGCCGCCGTACGATCCGGCGGAGGGCGCCCCCGGCCGCCCCGGCCGGCGCCGGTTCCCGCCCGTCGTCCGCCGTGGGCGCGGCCGGCGTCTCTGTCGCGTGTCTCATGCTTTCCTTCGTCTGACGTCCGCGGGACGGCGACGTGCGCGCGGGTGGATGCTCCTGGGGCCCGCGCGCACCGTGCCTGCTTGCTGCGCGCCTGCTGACTGCGTGCCTGCTGAGTGCGTGCCTACTGGGTGGCGCTCGCCGCCGTGCCCTGGGCGGCCGTCAGCGCCTCCTGCGGCGGCTGCGATCCGCTCAGCGCGGCCTGCATCGCCTTCCACATGGGCTCGGAGATCTTGGGGTACTTCGTGCCGAGATTGTCGCTGGTGCGGCCCTTGGCGGCCTTGACCGCCTCCACCCACACCTTGAGCTCCGGGTTCTGCTCGACCTGCTTGGCCTGCACCGCCTCCGTCGGGGCGATGTACGACAGCGTGGTCGTGGTGTTGAGGGAGTTGTCCGTGCTGGCCAGGCAGGTCACGAGCTGCTGCGTCGTCGCGTAACGGGCCGCGTCCTTCTGCGCGGGGATCGTGACGAACTCGCCGCCGGTCGGCGCGGGGGCGGTGCCGCCGTCCTTGGCGGGGATCGGGATGATGCCGTAGTCGAAGCCGGCCTTCTTGGCGTTGGCGAGCTGCCAGGTGCCGTTCTCGGCGAAGGCGAAGTCGCCGGTCGCGAACTCCTGCCAGCTCGTGGTCTGGGTGTTGTTGATGACGGAGTTGGGGGCGTACCCCTTCTTCACCCAGTCGGCCCACAGCGACAGCGCCGCCACGCCCTGGGGGGAGTCGAGCTTGGTGAGGTTCGCGCCCGAGCCCCAGAACCACGGCAGGAACTGGAAGCTGCCCTCCTCGGTGCCGATCGCCGAGAACGTGATCCCCTTCTTGCCGGCCGCCTTCACCTTCTCCAGCGCCGCCGTCAGCGACGCCCAGTCCTTGATGCCGTCGGCCTCCACCCCGGCCTTCTTCAGCACCTCCTTGTTGTAGTACAGCGCGAGGGTGTTGGCCCCGATCGGGATGCCGTACGTCTTGCCGCCGAGCTGGCCCGCCGCCAGCAGGTTCGGCGACACGGCCGAGGTGTCGATCTTCGTCTCGTCCGTCGAGGTCAGCACCCCCGCCTCGGCCAGCGTCGAGACGACCGGGTTGTCCACGATGAGCACGTCGGGCGAGTTGCCCTGCTGCGCCGCGAGCAGCGCCTTGTTGGTCAGGTCGGTGGTGTCGTAGCCGGTCCGCTTGACGGTCACGCCGGCCTGGGTGCCGCACTGGGTGAGCAGCTTCACCCAGTCGGAGGAGTCGTCGAACTGCGGGTACGGGTCCCAGATCGTGTAGGTCCCGCCCCCGGCGGCCGCCTGGCTCGCGCCCGCCGAGGAGGTGTCTCCGTCACCGCCACCGGACGACCCGGAGCACGCGGTCAGTCCGCCCGCGAGGGCGAGAGCCGCCAGGCCCAGGCCGGTGGCGCGCCGGCCCCTGTCGAGGCTTTCCATATCGTTCTTCCTTTCGACGGCCGGCGTCCGGCCGCCCATTCTGCGCTGGGGGGGGTAGAGCAGGAGGTGAAGCGGGGCCACCCGCCCCGAGTCCGGCGAGGCGCGCCACGGGCGGTTCCCATCGGCTTTCGCGGGCCGCGTGCCAGGCGCGGCCCGCGCGGTCATCCCGTGGCGGCGATCGGAATCCAGACCCGCATCGGGCCCTCGCTCCGGTTGCCCCACAGGAAGTACGGCACCGCCGTGAGCGTGAAGGGGGTGCCACGTCGCCCCCGTCCGCTCGTGGCGGTGTAGAGCGCGTCGCCGGTGTCGGCGAGCGTGCCGCCGGCGGTGAGGACGACCGGGAACTCCGGCAGGTCCTCCCGGCGGTCCGCGACGGCCGGTGCCGCGGGGTCCAGCCGCACGTCCTCCATGACCGCGCCGGGCGGCAGGTCGGCCTGCTCCAGGCAGTACACGAGCGGCCCGCGGGCCAGCGCCACGCAGCCGCGTACGGCGTCCACCCGTGGATGCGCGCTCACCTGCCGGACCGGCATCTCCAGATCGAGGACGACGGTCGTGCCCGGCGCCCAGGCCCGGGTGAGCCGTACGTAGCCGTCCCGGACGGGGGCTATCACCGGGCCGCCGTCGATGCGTACGGTGTGCGCTTCGCACCATTCCGGCACGCGCAGCGCGAGGGTCCAGGGGACGGCCGCGGCGCCGTCCAGGGTCAGCTCGATCCGGCCCCGCCAGGGATACTCGGTGCGCATGTCCACCCGTACGGCGGAGCCCGCGACCTCGGTGTCCACGCTGCCCGAGGCGTACAGGTGGATCTGCAGGCCGTCCTCGTGGGCGGTGGCCAGGTAGCCGTGCAGGGAGGCCATCAGCCGGGCGATGTTGGGCGGGCAGCAGGCGCAGGTGTACCAGGGCAGCCGCCGTGCCGCCGACTCCTCTCCGGCGCCCGTGTGCCCCGTGCGCAGCTGCAGGGGGTTGGAGTAGAAGAAGTGCCTGCCGTCGTGGGACACGGCGACGGCGACCGCGTTGTACAGCGCCCGTTCCATCTCGTCGGCGTACCGCGCGCGGCCGGTCGCCAGCAGCAGCCGCCAGTTCCACTGGAAGCTCGCGATGGCCGCGCAGGTCTCGGCGTACGCCCGGTCCGGCGGCAGTTCGTACGGATCGCCGTACGCCTCGTCGCGGTGGCGCGACCCGTGCGCCCCGGTCACGTAGGTGCGGCGGCGCACGGCGTCCTCCCACAGTCGCTCGGCGGCGTCGAGCAGTGTGCGGTCGCCGGTCTCCACGCCGACGTCGACCATCCCGGCCAGGAGGTAGAGCTGGCGTACGGAGTGCCCGGCGACCTCCGTGGCCTCGCGTACGGGCACGTGGTCCTGGTAGTAGACGGGGCCGAACCGGCCGGGCCCGAGCAGCCCCCGTCCGCGCAGGTCGAGGAACCGGCGGGCCAGGTCCAGGTAGGGCCGGTGCCCGGTCAGCCGGTACAGCTCGGCCAGGGCTGTCTCGATCTCCGGGTGCCCGCAGACCTCGTCGGCGCCGCCCGGCCCGAAGCGCTCCACCAGCAGGTCGGCGAAACGGCGGGCGACGGCCACCAGGCCGGGGCTCACGCCGGTCCTGGCGGCGGCCACGGCGGCCTGGATGAGATGGCCGGCGCAGTACAGCTCGTGGCTCCACTCCGGCTTGCGCCACCGGTCCTCGGGCGCGGCGACGGTGAAGTAGGAGTTGAGGTAGCCGTCCGGCTGCTGGGCGCGGGCGAGCAACGCGGCCGTGTCGTCCACGAACGACCGCAGCCCGGCGTCGCCGGGTGAGCGCCCGAGCTCCCAGGCGGCGGCCTCCAGGGTCTTGTGGACGTCGGAGTCGGCGAACCACATGCCCGCGAACGCCTCATCCGCCTCCCCCGCGGCGGCGCGAAGGTTGCCGATGTTCCCGGCGCCGTGCAGGTTGTCCACGCAGTGCGGGAGCGTGACCGCGGCGTTGCGCCGCTGCCACCGCCCCAGCAGGCCGTCCGGATCGAGACGGACCTGGTCCGGACCCAGCGGCCACAGCGCGGTGACCGCCCCGGGCCCCGGAGCGACCGGCCCCGTGGCGCCGTCGGGTGCGGAGGGGGCCGGCGCCTGGATCGGGCGGACGCCGGGAGCGGCGGGTGTGTCTGACAGCTTCTGCTGAGTCATGCCTCAATCTTTCGTGCGACAGGGACGTCCGTCACGCCGCCGAGGACCTGTCCCGGTTACGGCGAGGAACATGCAGCAGGAAAAAATTAGGAAAGAAGGAAAACGATTGCCGTCACGGTATCCAACCTGGATCAGGACCGTCAATAGCCTGTTTCCATGCTGTTACAGTGAGCTTGCGGGCGATTGCGAGGCCTATAAAGTGAGGCCTAGGCAACCGGCAAGGAAAGTGGGGGAAACGTGGGGAAGTCGGAGCGTCATGCCACGATCGCCGACGTCGCGGCGCTCGCCGGGGTGTCGGTCGGCACGGTCTCCAAGGCCCTCAACGGTCGCGGGTCGTTGCGCGAGGAGACCCGGATGCGGGTGCGCGAGGCGGCCAGGCAGTTGGCGTTCGAGGCCAACGCGGGTGCGCGGAGCCTGCACTCGGGACGCACCTACACGGTCGGCATGATCACCACCGACACGATCGGGCGGTTCAGCATCCCCGTGCTGATGGGCGCGGAGGACGCGTTGGGCGCCGGGGAGATGTCGGTCTTCCTCTGCGACGGGCGCGACGACCCCATTCGCGAGCAGTACTACGTCAAGACCCTCCTCAGCCGCCGGGTCGACGGCATGATCGTGACCGGCCGGCGCACCGAGGCGCGGGCGCCCATCGGCGCCAACCTGCCGGTGCCCGTGGTCTACGCCTTCATCAGCTCCTCCGACCCCCAGGACTGCTCGGTGGTCCCGGACGAGGCGGGCGGCGCGCGCAAGGCGATCGAGCATCTCCTGGCCGTCGGGCGCACCCGGATCGCCCACATCACCGGACCCGAGCACCACGACTCCGCCCGGGTGCGCGCGGCCGCGGCGACGGAGCGGCTCACCGAGGCCGGGCTGTCCCTGGTCGCTCCACCGCTGTTCGGCGGGTGGAGCGAGGTGTGGGGACGTCAGGCCGTCGGCATCCTCCTGGCCGGCCGGGCCGAGTTCGACGCCGTCTTCTGCGGCAACGACCAGATCGCCCGGGGCGTCTGCGACGCGCTGCGGGCCGCCGGGCGCCGGGTTCCCCAGGACGTCGCCCTCATCGGCTTCGACAACTGGGATGTCATGACCGAGGCCAGCCAGCCGCCGCTGACCAGCATCGACCTGAACCTCGAAGGGCTCGGCCGTTCGGCGGCCGAGATGCTGCTGGCGGCCATCAACGGCTCCCCCTCCCCGGGCCGCCACGCCCACCCGTGCCGGCTCGTGGTGCGGGAGTCCACCTCGGTGCCGCTCTCGTGACCGGTCCGGCCGCCCGGCCGTAACGCCCGGCCGCGCCGCCGCACCCGTTCCAGTGTCTTGTTTGCGGTGACTTGCCTAGATCGTCCCTTCCAACCTAGTATTCCGGCAGAGTTACTAGGAAATGCCTGCCGCCCCTGAGGCGCGCAGTGCGGGAAGGGGCGCACCATGCCCACGACCACGCCCGCGACCCTGCCGTCCACGGCCCAGTCCGTGGACACCCTCTGGTTCACCCGCTGTCCGGTCCCGACGGCGAGCGGACTCGCCCACGCGCTCGGCTGGCTGGCCGGCCGCTACGCGGACCTGGGCGTCGACATCGGGGTCCTGCAGGACGCGCCCCTGGAGATCGCCAGGCACCACTACGACCACGACCTCGTCGGCCTGATCCGCGAAGGGGGGAACGTCCCCGCCATCGCGGCCCGCGCCGAGGGCGCCAGGACCCGCCTGATCGGGCTGACCTGGATCGACGAGGGACAGTCGATCGTGGTCCGCGGGGACTCCGCGATCGACTCGCCGGCCGCCCTGCGCGGCGCCCGGGTCGCGGTCCCCGGCTGGGCCGCGACCAGGGACACCAGCATGGCCCGCGCCATGGCCCTGCACGGGTTCAAGGGCGCGCTCGGCCTCGCGGGCCTGTCGCTCGACGACGTCGAGTTCGTCGAGCTGCCGCTCGACCCGGTGGTGCCTCCCGGGCGTGTCCGCGCCGAGCGGGCCGCGCCGCGCTTCCCCGAGCTGGACGCGCTCGCCGCCGGCCGCGTCGACGCGGTGTACGCCAAGGGCGCCGCGGCGCTGGAGGAGGCCCGCCTCCGCGGCGCCGTGGTCGGCATCGACCTGGACGCGCTGCCGGCGCGGCGCTCCAGGGTGAACAACGGCACCCCGCGGCCGATCACCGTGCACGAGGACCTGCTGCGGTCGCGGCCCGAGCTCGTGGTCGAGTTCCTGGTCCAGTCGCTGCGCGCGGCCGACTGGGCGGCGGGCGACCTGGAGGGCGTTCGCCAGGTGCTGGCCGCCGAGACCGGCTCCGGCGCCGACGGGGTGCTCCTCGCCTACCGCGACGGGTTCCACCGCACCCTGCACCCCACGCTGGACGACGAGCGCGTCGACCTGCTGCGGACACAGAAGGCGTTCCTCCAGCGCCACGGCTTCCTGAGCGCCGACTTCGACCTCGACTCCTGGATCGACCCCGACCCGCTGCGGCTCGCGTACGAGCGCGTCTCCCGGCGGGACTGACCCGAAAGGCCATGCAGTGATCAGCACACCCACGCCCGGCGGCCCCGGCTCCGCGGCCCGCCCCGCCGGACGTGCATCCGTCCGCCGCCTCCTGTTCCCGGTGGCGGTCGCCGCCCTCGGCGCGCTGCTGGCCGCCTGCGGCGGTCCCGCGGCGTCGTCCGAGACCGGGCAGGGCTCCGGGCAGGGCTCCGGACAGGGAGTCGACACAGTACGCGTCGGCGTCATCGCCGGATCGCCCCCCGGCGTGTACTCCGCGATCGAGAACGGGTTCTTCGCCAAGGAGCGCATCAAGGTCGAGCTCGTGACCCTCAGCGGCGGTCCCGCTCTGGTGGCGGCCACCGAGGGCGGGTCCATCGACATCGCCTGGGCCGACATCTTCGCCTGGACCTCCGCCATCCAGCAGGGGTTCAAGCTGACGATCATCAATCCGGCCAACGCACTGAAGCCCGGTCAGCCGGTCAACGTCATCGTGGCCAAGCCGGGCAGCGGCATCACCTCCGCGAAGGACCTGGCCGGCCGGAAGCTCGGCGTCCCGGCGCAGGCGCTGACCACCGTACAGATAAAGAAGTGGCTGGAGGACCAGGGGCTCGACCCGAACGGGCCGAAGTACACGACGGTGCAGGACCGCACCACCTCCGGCGGGCTGGTCGCCCAGGGCACGCTCGACGCGGCGGCCACCAGCGGGGCGTACGTCACCGCCTGGCAGGCGCAGTACGGCCTGACGGTGGCCGGCGCGTTCGACTCCGGCGTCCCGGACGGCGCGGCGACCTCCGGCTACGGCGCCAAGCGCGCGTACGCCGAGGCCCACCCCGACCTGATCAAGCGTTTCGTGCGGGCCGTCCGGCAGGGGGTGACCGCGTTCCAGTCGGTCGCCCCGCTGGAGCAGAACACCCTGCTGGTGAAGTACGGCGGCGCCGACGTCGGCAAGCTGGAGTCCAAGTATCCGGGCGCCCTGCAGAAGGCCTCGGCGGCGACCAGCGGCGAGTTGCGCGGCCCGTTCGACGTGGCGGCGGAGAACAAGTGGATCGAGATCGGCGCGCGGTACGGCGCGCTGAAGCAGGCGATCGACCTCACGCCCTACCTGTGGCCCACCGCCACGGCCGCCAATCCCTGACCTCACGACGAACGCTGGGAGCTCTTCGGATGGCGATTTCGACGACATCGGTGACATCCTCGGCATCGGCGGCATCGGTCGCGTCCCCGGCCGGCGGCGCCGGACGTCCCGCGCCCCTGCTGGAGGCCGAGGACGTCCGGATGACCTACCGCGGCCGGCGGCGCGAGGTCACCGCACTGCGCGACCTGTCCCTGCGCGTCGGCACGGGGGAGTTCGTCGCCGTGGTCGGCCGTTCCGGCTGCGGCAAGTCCACGCTGCTGCGGCTCCTCAGCGGGCTGCTCCCCGCGTCGGCGGGGGAGATCCGGGTGGCGGGGCAGCCGATCGACGGGCCGCCGCGGCAGGCCCGCTGCGTCTTCCAGGACTACGCGCAGTCCCTGCTGCCGTGGAAGACCGTGGCGGGCAACGTCCGGTTCGGCCTGCGGCACGCGTACGCGGCCCCGGCGGGGGACCACGACGCGCTGGTGGCGCACTACCTCGACCTGGTCGGCCTCGGTCACGCGGCCGACCGCTACCCCTGGGAGCTGTCCGGCGGGATGCAGCAGCGGGCGGCCATCGCCCGGGCGCTGGCCGCCGGGCCCCGGCTGCTGCTGATGGACGAGGCGTTCAGCGGCGTGGACGCGCTGAGCCGGGCCACGCTGCAGGACGTGATCCTGCGTGCCTGGGCCGAGGCCGGGGTGACCGTGCTGTTCGTCACCCACGACATCGACGAGGCCGTCTACCTCGCCGACCGGGTCGTGGTGCTGCACCCGGAGGGCCACGGCGTGCTCGCGGACGTGCGCACGGACCTGCCCCGCCCGCGCGAGCAGGTGACCACCCGGGAGCTGCCGGACTTCCTCCGGCACCGGCGCGACCTGCTGAACCTGGTGCTGGACTGAAAGGACGCGGCCGATGGCCACAGACTCCACCGTGACGACGCCCCGGCGGGCGGGTCGCCTGCCGCGCGCGCTGCGCAGCAGGTTCTTCGGCTGGCTCGTCTTCGCCGGCGTCCTGCTCGCCTGGCAGCGCTACGCCTCCACCCATCCGTCGCCCAGGTACGCCACCGTGACCGACGTCGCCGCCAAATGGTGGAGCGAGATCCTCGGCGGGCCGCTGCCGGCCGCGATCCTGCAGACGCTGCGCACGATGCTGATCGGGTACGCCGTCGCCGCCGTCCTGGCGGTGGCCGTCGGCGTGCTCATGGCCCGCGTGCGGTTCGTCTACGTGCTGGTCGAACCCCCGCTCGAACTGCTGCGGCCGATGCCGATCTCGGCGGTGATCCCGCTGCTCATCCTCTACCTCGGCATCGACGACGCGATGAAGATCAGCGTGGTCGCGCTGGCCGCGTTCTTCCACATCCTGCTGAACGCGTACTCGGGGGCGGGCTCCACCCCGCGCACGATGATGGACACCGCCCGCACCTTCGGGCTGACCTGGCGGCAGACCATGGCCGAGGTCGTGATCCCGGCCGCCGCGCCGGCCATCTTCGTCGGCCTCCGTTCGGCCCTCGCCGCGTCGCTGGTCATCTCGGTGGTGGTCGGGATGATCGCCGGAAACGACGGGCTCGGCCACCTTCTGATGATCCAGCAGCAGAGCTTCCTGGTGACCGACCTGATCGTCGGCGCGGTGACGATCGCGATGCTCGGCTACCTCCTCAACTTCGCGTTCCTGTTCGTCGAGAGACGGATCCTGCACTGGCACTTCGGCGCCACCCGCGCCCAGGACTGAGATCCACGAGAAAGAAAGAAGACCAATGACGTCGACACTGACGAGCCCCGTCCGGGAGGACGGCTGGCTCACCGCCGGAGAGGTCGTGCTGACCGGCGCCGACGCGGCCGTGCGCGCCGACCTCATCAAGGCCGTGCACCTGCTGCACCAGCTGGGCGCGCTGCGGAACCCCTACTCGGCCAACGCCAGCGTCCGGCTCCCGGGCTCCCCGGGACATGTGCTGATCAACGCCAAGGGGCTGCCCGCCGACATCTCCGAGCAGGATTTCGGCGTGGTGACGCTGGACGGCGACCTGGTCGCCGGGAGGCTCGGCCCCGGCGTGCGGCAGGTCCTCCAGATGCACACCCTGGCCTACGCCCGTCCCGGCGTGCACGCGGTCATCCACACGCACTCGCTCCACGCCACCGCGTTCGCCCTGGCGCACCGGCCCATTCCGCCGAACTACGAGCCGCTGGTCAACCGCGGGCAGACGGTGGAGATCCCCTGCGCGCCGTACCGCGCGCGCAACAACGGAGATCTCGGCGCCTCGATCACCGCGCTCCTGGAACAACACCCGGACACCAGGGCCGTGCTGCTGGCCAACCACGGGCTGCTCGCCTTCGACGACGGCCCGCTGAGCACGGCGCGGCTGGTCGCCACGATCGAGGAGGCGGCGGCCCTGGAGATCCTCGCCGCACCCCTGGGCGGCTCGAAGCCGATCGTCCGATGAGCCGGAACACGATGAGCCGGAGCACGACAGCAGGAGCGAACTCATGACCGACCCCGGCTCCCTCCCGCCGCTCCCCGAGCGCCGCCTGGAGATCCTCTGGTACCTGATCGCGGGCGACGGCCGCTATCCCTGGGACCCGGCCTGGAGGCGCAGAGTCGACTTCGAGTACGTCCAGGCGTGGGCGAAGTCGATCGACGTCAACGGCTTCTACGGGGCGCTGCTGGCCACCCAGCCGACGAGCGGCATGGACCCCTGGATCACGGCGGCCTCGCTGGTCCCGACCACCCGGCGGATGAAGTTCGTCATCGCCGTACACCCCTCGGTCTACACGCCGACGTCGCTGGTCAAACTCGCGACGACACTCGACCAGAACTCCGGCGGCCGGGTCGTCCTGAACGTCGTCAGCGGCCACACCGGGCTGGAGGCCGCCGGCGTGCACCTCAAGCACGAGGAGCGGTACGAGCACACCGACGAGTTCCTCACCGTCTACCGGGCGCTCATGCGCGGGGAACGGGTCGACTTCGACGGTAAGCACCTCAAGATCCGCGGAGCCGAGGCGGCGTTCCTGTCCCTCCAGCAGCCGTACCCGCCGCTGTGGTTCGGCGGCGCCTCGCCGATCGCCCGCGACGTCGCCGCCAAGCACATCGACAACTACCTGACCTGGGGCGAGCCGCCCGCCGAGACCGCCGAACTGATCGCGGACGTCCGCGCCCGCGCGGCGCGGCACGGCCGGAGCCTCCGCTTCGGCATCCGCCTCAACCTCATCGTCCGGGACACCGACGAGGAGGCGTGGGCCGCCGCGCAGGACATGCTCGACCACCTGGACGACGACGTCGTCGCGCGGGTGCAGGCGGAGTCCGGGCGGCAGGAGTCGGTCGGGCAGGCGCGTCAACTGTCGTTCCACAAGGGCGTCAAACCCCGCTTCGCGAGGGACCTGGAGGTCTACCCGAACGTCTGGTCCGGCTTCGGCCTGATCCGGGGAGGTCCCGGGCTGGCGCTGGTCGGCAGCCCCGAGTCGGTCGCCGCCCGGATCCGCGAGTACCACGCCCTGGGGATCGACTCGTTCATCGTCTCGGGCAACCCGCTGCTGGAGGAGACCTACCGGTTCGGCACCCAGGTGATGCCGTTGCTGCCGGTGACGCACGACGACCCCGGAGCGCTGCGGCCCGCGGGGTACACGAGGCCCAAGCCCGCCGGGCCGTCGCCGTCAGGTGCGTCACAGCCGGGTTCGCCGCTGGTCGCCGCCGGCTGAACCCCGGAACTTCCCGGAACCGTCCGTACGCGGCACCGCCCTCCTCGTCGCGAAGAACGAGGAGGGCGGGCTTCATGCGGTTTTTCGCCATCACAACACCGGGCGGCTTTGTTGGCGATGGGCCGCGGGGTCGCGCCCGGCGAGGCGGGCGCTTGTGAGAAAGCCTCTCACGGCGGAATTCAACCCTCAGCGGCATCGAGGGCAAGAATTCGCCGCGTTTCGCCCAAAATGCGGCGCGCCGTCATTCGAGATGTCCGGGAATCCCGCCGCGGCCGCGAAATTCTTCCGGGCAAAATTTCCTTGATGCCGTACGTGAAACCGAATGACCTCGCCTGCCGCGCGCCTACCGTTGGGGCATGCAGCGACAGCCATACGTGAAAAGGCCGCGGTCACGTCTCAGCTACCAGGTGGCCTACGCTCTGCGTCATCCCGGAAAGGTCTGGCCGCATCTGCGGCGGGTGACCCGCGACACGCGGCTGCGGCTGACGACCGCCGACCACGTCTCGTACTACCGGGAGGTGATGCGGGCCGACATCGCGGAGATGAACGCGGACGCCGCGATCGGCAGTCACGGCAGGGAGAGCTGGTTGCGGATCGGAAAGCTGCAGTTCGACTACCTGGTCCGGCACGGGCTGACGCCGCGCGACCGCGTGCTCGACATCGGCTGCGGCAACCTGCGCCTGGGGTGGCGGCTGATCGACCACCTGGAGCCGGGCCACTACCACGGCATCGACATCTCGCCGGAGATCCTGCTGGCCGCCGCGGACACGGTCGCGCAGCGCGGGCTGCAGTCGCGGCTGCCGCACCTGACCCTGGTGAACGACCTGACCTTCGGCTTCCTCCCCGACGCGCACTTCACCGTGGTCCACGCGCACAGCGTCTTCTCCCACAGTCCGATCGAGGTGATCGACGAGTGCCTGCGGCACGTCGGGCGCGTCCTGCACCCCGACGGCTTCTTCGACTTCACCTTCGACCGTACGGAGAAGGCCGAGCACCACGTGCTGCGCGAGGACTTCTACTACCGCACCGAGACGCTGGTGCGGCTCGCCGAGCGGTACGGCCTGAAGGCCAGGTTCATGGACGACTGGGAGCGGTCCCGGCACAAGCAGTCCAAGCTGCGCGTGACCCACTGAGGGCGTCCCCCTGACGAGTCCAGTGGGGACGCCCTCAGTGGGACGCCAACAGTGGGGACGACTACAGCGTCGTGCAGACGGCGCCGTTCAGGCGGAAGACCGTGGGGGACGGATACGCCCCCTCGTTCGCGCCGACGAAGCCGACGGAGACCGAGCCGCCCGCGGGGATCGTCCCGTTCTGTTCACCGGGGACGACCCGCACGTCCTGACCCTCCGACGTCCACGTGCCGCCCGACCCGCTGCTGACGCGTTCCCCGGCCACCGGGAAGCGGAACGCCAGCGTCCAGCCGGACACGTCGGCCGCGCCGCGGTTGGTGACGGTGACCGTGGCGACGAAGCCGCGGCCCCAGCCCTGGGTCACCCGGTAACGGACCGCGCAGGCGCTGTCCGGAGGCGTGGGAGCGGTGAAGGTCACCGGGGCGGAGGGCCGCGACAGCCGTCCGGCCCGGTCCCGGGCCAGCACGTTGACCGTGTAGGCGGCGCCGGGCTCAAGACCGCGCAGCGTCAGCGAGGTGTCCCGGGCCGTGCCCAGCAGCGTGGTCTCCGTGCCCACCTGGCGGTACACCTCGTACCGGTCCGCCCGCGGTCCCCCGGCGGCGGGCCAGCTCACGGTGACGCCGTCCGCGGTGCCGCGCGCCGCAGGCGTCCCCGGGGCCGGCGCGGGCTTCGGGCCCTTCGCCGCGCTCAGCGTCATCGTCGTCACCGAGTACGGCGGCAGCGTCGTCGTGTACGGGCCGCCCTGCTCCGCCCGGACGATCGAGTCGGCCCCGCGAGTGAAGGCGTACGTCACGGGGGTCCGCCCCGAGGGGGTGAACCCGTCGTACCGGAACCGCACGGGATAGGCGGTGGCCGGATCCTTGTTGATCAGCACGACGGACAGGTCGCCGCCGGCCCGCCGTACGGCGTGCACGGCCACCTTCGGCTGGTCGGAGGCCGCCCTGATCAGGTCGTCGCCGGGGCGGGCGGCGGTGCCGAGGATCTCGATGCCGTGGTAGGAGGGGAACGGCGTGTTGACGGGGGGCTCGCAGACGCCGTCGGCGCACTGGCCGAGCGACAGGAAGCCGATGTCCTGGAAGTCGGTCTCGCCGTCGATCGTGCTGACCTTCTCGACCGTGTTGTGGGTGTCGAACCAGTCCACGGTGAAGACGCCGTTCTCCAGCGCGGTCAGGTAGGCGTCGGCGGCGAACAGCCCGGCCGCGTGCACGTTGCGCCCGATGTTGGAGGCGACCTCGGTCAGCGCGAGCGGCACGTCGCGGCCGCCCAGGGCGGCGACGTCGGCCCGCACCTGGGCCAGCATCTCGGCGAGCCTCGGCGGGGAGGCCAGCAACGTGGTGACGTCGCCGGTCGTGTCCGGGATGCTCGTGCCCGGGTACCAGTGCACGGTGAAGAAGTCGACCTCAGGGGCCAGCACCGGGATGACGGTGTGGTTCCAGTTCGCCGAGTCGCCCGCGGCCACCACGCCGTCCGGCCAGCTTCCGGGGATGGTGAGCACCGCCCCGACCTTTATGGCGGGATCGACGGCCTTCATCGCGCGGACGTAGTCGAGCGCGTTGCGGGCGTACGCGGCGGGGCTCTTGTCCGGGTGGTCGTCGGACTCCCAGGTGGCGCCGTAGTGGCCGTTGCCGTAGAGCTCGTTGCCGATCTCCCAGTACTTCACGCCGTACTTCTTGGTGACGTTGGCGTACCGGACCCAGCCGGCCGCCTCCTCCGGGGTCCCGGTCCCGTAGTTGGCGATCACCACCGGCTGGGCGCCGGCGGCCCTGACCGTGCGCATGAACGCGTCGAAGTCCGTGCCGGGCGCCACGGTCCCGCCCGGCGCCGTGTGGGTCTTCCAGTGATAGAGGTCGCCGTACGAGCCGCCCGGGTAGCGCACCGCGGCGATGCCCGCCCGCCGGTACAGCCGCGCCACCTCCGGGTCGTTCATGTGCGCGTCCCAGATGGCGGCGTTGGCGCCGTACGCCGCCTCGTGGACGGCGCCGAGCCCGGCGTTCGCGTTGACCGTGACCGTGACGGCGTCGCCCCGCACCGGTGGGGCGGGCGGCGGCGGAGAGCTCTGGGCGGGGGCCGCGGCGGCGAGCAGGGGCGCGGCCACGAGCGCGGCGAGCGGAACGGCCAGGGCTCTTCGCATGTAGTACTCCGGTATGCGGGGAGGGGTGCTTTCAGTGTCACCAGGCTCCGACGATCGAGCGCTGTGATCGTTTAGTCAAGCCCGGCGCCCGCCCGTCCGGCGCCGTCCCCGGGGCCGGCGCCGATCAGCGCCGATCAGCGGTGTCCGGCGCCGGTCACGGCCATGATTCGTTCAGCCCCGCTCGGCCGCGGTCGGCGGGGGGCCGGCGGCGGGCACGGCCGTGATTCGTTCAGCTCCGCTCGGCCGCGGTCGGCGGCGGTCGGCGGGGGCCGGCGCCGGGCACGGCCGTGATTCGTTCAGCCCCGCTCGGCGGCGGGCGCGGCGTCCCGTGGGCCGGTCACCCCGAGTCCTCCCTCGCCGTGCCCTCCCTCTCGGCGGGCCCGCAGGACGGCCGCCGCGGCGGCCACGGCCGGCAGCATGATGACCGCGGCGGCGATGTTGACCGCCTGGAACCCACCGGCGGCGAGGATCGGGCCCGCCAGCGCGGCCGCCACCGCCCCCGCGTAGCTCATGCCGGCGTCGGTGGCGCCCTGCAACGGGATCCGCAACCGGTCCGGTGCGGCGTTCGCCAGCAGGACCGACGCGGAGAGCATCGACGCCGACCAGCCCAGGCCGAGCACGGTGAGCGCGGTCGCGGTGAGCACGCTCCCGGCCTGCAGGGCGGCGGCCGAGAAACCGAGGACCACGGACACCGCCAGCATCGCGAGACCGGCGAGGGCGACGCGGACCGGGCCGAACCGGTCGGCCAGCCATCCGAAGAGCGGGCTGAGCGCGTACATCCCCAGCACGTGCAGGGAGATCACCACGCCCACCAGCCGCAGCGACATGCCGTGGTGCTGCATGTGCAGCGGGGTCATGACCATGACCATGACCATCACCGCGTGCGCCACCGCGATCAGCACCACGCCGAGCCGGGCCGCCGGATGCCGCAGGGCCCAGCCCAGCGCGGCGCGCGCCCCGCCCGGAGACGTGCCCGGAGAAGCACCGGGAGAAGCGCCGGGAGACGTGCCCGGGGATCCGCCGGGAGACGCGCCGGGGGATGCACCGTCCGCGTCCGTGGGATCACCCGCTCCGGCCGGCGCGGTGCTGGCCGCTGTGCCGGTCGCTGTGCCGGCCGCTGTGCCGGCCGCCGGGACGGGGGCGCGGGCCGCGCGCGGCAGGAACAGCGCGGCCACGGCCGCCAGCGCGAAGGACAGGACCGCGAACAGGTACGGCCCGGTCAGGGCGGGCAGGCCCAGCAGGCGGCCGGTGCGCTCGCCCGGCTCGCTCAGGTTGGGCCCCGCCACCGAGCCGATCGTGGTCGCCCAGATCACCAGCGACATCAGCCGCGCCCTGGTGGCGGCGGGCGCGCCGTCCGCCGCGGCGTACCGGGTCTGCAGGTTCACCGCCTGGGCGACGCCGAAGAGGGCGAGCCCGGCCAGCAGGACGAGGACCTGCGCGACCACCGCCGCGGTGATGATCAGCACGGCGCCGGCCATCGCCAGCGCGTATCCCACCGCGAGTGACCTGCGCCGTCCGTACCTGGCCGCCAGAGCGGCCAGCGGGACCGCCGCGACCGCCGAGCCGAGCACGCTCGCGCCCTGACCGAGCCCCGCGAACGAGGTGCCGCCCAGCCGTTCGACCAGCAGTCCGCCGACCGCGAATCCACCCGCGACCCCGATGCCGCCGAGCAGGTTGCCGGTGACGAGGAGCCCGATCCTGCGCGTCTGGAACCCCGCCCCGCTCACCGGCGGCCCCCTTCTGTCGGTGCGGCCCACCGTCCGGCGGACCGGCACCGATCGTACGCACTCGAACCGACACAACCCGGGCGCGGGCGGCGGCCCTCGGTCGCTGCTCCGGGCGGCGGGCCGCCCTATCGGGAAATCGTCCCATGACGAATTCACGGCACCGGTTCCCGGCAATTGCGGCGAGTGCGTTAAAAGGTGATGCCGAATCGGTCGCGGCCCTGACAGGGGGCCATTCGGGTTCTATCCTTGACGGCGTCCTTGACAGAACTTCTCGCGGATTGCGGGAGAAAACGTGCCCAAGACCACGTGTACGCCGCGAAGGGAGAAAGCGCGAAGCGAGATTTCGTGGGGAGAGGGGCTTCGTGATCGGGATGTCGAGTCTTTCATGGAGGTGATGCGGGCGCGCATCCGCGCCGACGCCGAGACGACAGGGGTGGATCTCCGGGCCCTGGAGATCCAGGTGAGGTTGCACCTGCCGCGGCTGAGCAGAACGGCGATCGTCGGATGGTCGCCGGACAAGGTCTACGAGGAGATCCGGCTGCCGGCCGTCGTACGGGCGGCGCAGGTGGAGCAGTCGGCGCAGGACGCGGCGCACCAGGCGCACGCCTCCGTCCTGCTGAACGTCGAGAAGGTGCGCCGCGACCTGAGTCTCTCGTTCACCGACGGGTACCGGACCCGGCTGCGCTTCGGGAAGGTCAGGCCCAGCGTCGGTCATCTCGTCCAGTCCCGCCTGCACTACCTGCACAGCGAGCGGGCCGACACCCTCCTCCAGTTCGGGCTGTTCCTGCCGGGCGCGACGATGCCGCTCACGTACGTGGCCTTCTCGCGGTGCGACCGGCAGTACGTCATGGAGGCGCTGGCGGGGCACGGGCTGCGGGTGGAGCCCGGCCGGGTGCTGGTCCTGACGAGGATGCACGGACTGGCCGGGATCCCGGCCAACCTCATGAGCCTGACCGTCGCCCGCGCCGTCAGGGAGATAAGGCTCGCGGACGCCGGCGACTACGTCGTCACCGCCTGCAACCCGATGCTCGGCTTCGACGGCGCCGCGTTCCTGGCGTCGGGGTTCGTCCCCGTCGCGCTGTCTCCCGTGGCGTACCGGTACGACGAGACGGGGCTCTTCCAGACGCGGCGGATGCCGGGGAGGTCGGTGCCGCAGCTTCTGGACACGCCGCGCAACGTCCTCATGATCCTCGGCGTCACCACGGCGGCGAAGCGGACCGTCCGGGCGCTCGACGGCCTGATCACGGTGCCGCGGCGCACGCACTCGGGCGGTGAGCACGTGAGACCCCGGCAGGCGGACCTCGCCTCGCCCGAGTGGCGGGCCCGGCTCCTCGGCTACCGGCGGATGCTGGAGGCCTGCTGGTCGGACCGGACGGTCCACCCGCGCTACCAGGAGGAGCGGGCGGGCGACGGAGACCCGCGCGGGCAGTGCGGCGTGACGTCGGTCTGGCTCGCCCGCGAGTTGCGGGCCGGCCTGCTGCTCGAACCCGCGTACTGCTACGGCCGCCTGCGGGTCGGCCGCCGCGACGACGAGGACGTGAGCCACCACTGCTGGGTCGAGATCGGCCCGTCCCACGACCCCCGGCGGCTCGTCGTCGATCTCACCGGAGACCAGTCGAGGAGCGTGCCGGAGCCGATCGTCCTCGGCGAGCACCGGGCGCTGGCCGACCGGGGCCTGCGGTACGAGCCCACGACGAGGCTCGGCCTCGACGAACTGCCGAAGGACCGGGTGTGGCCCCGGTTCCTCGCGCTCGACGACCACCTGCTCGACGGCCATCCGCTCGACGGGCGATCGGAGGCCCGGCGATGAGGGCCCCGGGTCTCCTCCGGACGAGGGCGGCGGGCCCAGCGGACGCCCGGCCCTCGGTGCTCCTGCTCTCGTCCGACCTGCGGCGGAGATACGCCGAGGACGTCCTGACGGCGCTGGCCCTGCCCCGAGGGGCGGTCATCCAGTTCCGGTACAAGGCCGGTTACGTCGCGCGGGCCCTCCAGCGGGCGGTCGCGGACCGCTCGGTCGTCGGGCGGCGGTGCCTGCTCGGTTTCGTGGCCGACGCCCAGGCCCCGGCGCCCCTGTTCCCGGCGGCGCAGTCCCCGACGGCGCAGGGTCCGGTGTCGCGGTCCCCGGCGCCGCCGCCGTTCGTGGTGCCGGTGCGCCTCGCCGTGATCGTCGCCGCCGTCCGGGTCGCCGACATGTTCGTGTTCCGCCTGCGGGTTGACGACTACGCGAACCTGGACGACTTCCCCCTCACCGAGGCGGAGATCAGGGAAAGGGGCGCGTCGTTCGTCGCCGGGCTCGAAGCGGTCAACGGCGCCCGCTTCTACCCGGCCACCGCCCGGTTCCCCGACCCGCTCCCGCCGCCGCGGACCCGTGCCGACGACCCGCACCTGTGGCTCGGCGTGGCCCGGCGGCTGGCGCAGCATCCCACCTTCAGGTCCTCCTACTTCGTACGGGTGGAGGAACCCGTGCTGGGCGACGACAGGAGGGCCGGGCTCGACGCGGCGGGCCGGCTGAGCCTCAGCGACAGCGACTCGGTGAAGGTGCGGGTCACGTTCTACGCGGACGGCTACTGCGAGCCGATGCGGCAGCTCGCCTGCGCGACCGACGGCACCTACCTCAAGATCTCCTCCGACTGGTCGTACGACCTGTCGCTCCGCTACGACACGGTGGAGTTCTGGCTCCAGCCCGAGGCGCTCGCCTTCGACGCGCTCGCGCGGGTGACGATCAGGCTGGCGGCGGACGGGCAGGCGGAGCAGGCGCCGGGCTCACTGACGACGAAGGTGGGCTTTCCCGTGGTCGTGCACCGGTCGCGGTCGCGGCTCTTCCTCCGGGTGTCCGCGAACGCGGCCGGCGCCTTCCTCGTCGCCCTGCCCGCCGTGCTCGGGCCGTCGTTCCCGTTGCACCTGCGGATGCTGTCCGCCGTCACCGGGGCGGTCCTGCTCGCCCTGGCGACCATCGTCATCTCCCGCGGCGGGAGGTGACGACCCCTGAAGTGACTCCCCGCCGGAGAAGAGGTGGGGCCGCCGGGCGAACTCCCGGCACAGCTCCTCGAAGAGAGGCAGCAGTGCCGGGCAGCTCGCCGCGATCTTCCGCCTGGCCGTGATCTCGGTGCGCCGGTACGCCGCCCAGGTCGGCCGCAGCGGGTGATGGTCGGCGAGGAGCACGTTGACGTGGGGGAGCAGCTTGTCCAGCGCGTAGACGAACCTGCTCTCCGCGTCGCGCTGCGCCCGGTAACCGTCGAGGTCCTCGACGAGCCAGGGGAACGTCCCGCCGAAGTCGCGGGCGATGATCTCCCGCGCCTCCTCCTCGCGTACGGCCTTCTTCTCCCGTTCCGCCGGGCCGGCGTAGACGGAGACGTCCCCCGCGTGGACCTCCGGCAGGTCGTGGACCAGCGCGTACCTGGCGATCCTGCCGAGGTCCAGCGCCGGGTCGACCAGCGGCGCGAGGCAGACGGCGGCCAGGCCCAGGGCGAAGGAGTGCTCCGCGTCGTTCTCGCGCCGGGTCACGTGCTGCGGCACGACGGAGGACCGTTCGATCAGGTACGGCGGGAAGACCAGCTCACGCATGACGGCCAGCAGGGCCGGCGCGTCGGCATGGCCCGGCGGCAGCGGGGTGCCCGTGCCGTTCGCGTCGTCCCTCGCCATCGGGCCGCCCTCGCGTCGTCCGCCCGTACCGGGCCGCCGCGCCACGCGCGGGCCGTACGGGGTCGCCCCTGGGGACGTCCCCACCCGCGTCGTCGCGCTTCGGCCTTCCGATCAGGGTAGCGACCGTGCGGCGACGGGGGAAAGCGTCACGCGCCAGGCGTCCCCGGGAGGCCGGACACCCGCCGCGCGCCGGGGCCCGGGGTCACGGAGGAGTAGGGGGGCGGAGGTCCCACCAAGAGCGGCGAGGAGATGTACGCGCTGGGCCTGCTCCATACGCGTGACATGCACAGGGGTGCATTAGCGCTCGACCGGCGCGAGGAACACCGCGAAAGGGGGCCTACATATCCGGCGGGCCCCTTCGTCGTACGTCAGCGGCGATCGAGCACCATCACGTCCATGACGGGGGCGTCGGGTGCGGGGCGGCAGGTCCCCACCACCTGCCACCCCCAGTGCTCGTACATCGCGTGCGCCGGAGCGTCCGGGTGAGACAGCAGTGTCGCGTACGGCTCGGGGCGCGGCGCGACGAACTCCGCCAGCAGCCGCTTGCCGTGCCCGTGCCCCCGATAGGCCGGCAGCAGTACCAGCTCGATCACCGCGACGTCCGGCACCGCCTTGACCTCAGCGGGTGCTTCCGACACCTCCCCGCCCCACCAGCGGTCTTCGCCGAACGTCAGACCGAAGCTGAACCCCGCCAGTGCCCCGGTGCCGGCGTCGAGCGCGGCCAGCAGCTCGAACCCGGCTTGTTCCACCTGGGCGCGGGTCCGCTCGAGGAAGCGGTCGCGGGAGAACAGCGGTCCCCCGTGGTAGGGCGGCTCGGAGTAGATGACGCTGTAGGCGCCGGCGTACTCGTCGGACAGCGCCTTGGCGGCTTCCTCGCCGTGGTAGCGGACGAATTCGACGTCACCCATGTCAGGCCTCCTGGGGGCGGCGGGCGGGCGGAAGGGACAGCCTTTCACGGTAGTCGGCCACGGGGGTGCTGCCCGCCGCGACGGCGGGCACGGCCGTCAGGACCCACTGGGCGGCCCTGCGGACGAACATGGTGTGGTGGCGCGTGTCCAGGTGGTCGAGTGCGGTGGCCGCGTGGCTGATGCCCCCGGTCACGTCGCCGTGGGTGCGCAGGGCGACCACCGACCGGTGCATCTCCACCTGGGTGATCTGCCGTTGTCTCCAGGCGGGGTAGGAGGCGACGGCCTCGTTGATGGCGGCCTCGGCCACGGGCGCTGGCGCTGTCCTGGACAGCACCAGCGACCGGGTGTGCAGCAGCCGCGCGGGCGGCCATCCGAAGGCTGTGGTGGTGTCGTCGGTGGTGAACGCCGGGAGCCGGTCGTGCAGCTCCTCCAGCGCGTGCAGCGCGTTCAGCGCGGCCGGTTCGTCACCGGCCAGGGCCGCCGCCTGGGCCAGGACGCTGTGCGCCTCGGCGGCGCCGGCGCAGGGCCGCCCGGCGGCGACGGTGATCGCCGAGCGGGCCCGCTCTATCACGACCTTGGCGGGCCGGTTGGAGTATTGGGCCTGCCCGGCCTCGAAGCCGAGGACGGCTGCTTCCGCCTCGGGGTCGGCGGCCTGCTGCGCCGCACGGCGGGCTGCGCGCCACCAGTGGCGGGCCTCGCGCGTCTCCTCCATGAAGCCCAGGCACTGAGCGGTGAGGTACGCCATGCGCGCGTACGCCCGTGCCCACGCTGCGGCGTCGCCCGGGGGGCCGCCCCGCATGACCCTGTGCAGCGCGTAGGCGTCCAGGACCAGGTCAGGCAGAACGTCGGCCGGGGGGTCGCGCCACAGAATGTGCCCGTACTCCCACGCGGTTTCCTCCCAGTCGCCGACGCGGTCGCTGCCCGTGGTTTCGTTCATGGCGAGGCGGACCCGTTCGACGGCGTCGATCGGGACGGCTCCCGCAGCCGCGATCACTGCGAAGGACCGCAGGATCTGCCGACGTTCCATGTGCATGTCATCAGCATCCACCTCCAGGCGCGGTAGTCCAGACCGCTGTGGCTGGGCGTCGGCGGCCTCGGCCATCGCGTGCAGGCTCCTCAGCACGCCGTCAGCGCCGTAGATGGCGTCGAGCGCGGCGACGGCCTCCCCGGGTGGGCGGCGTTCCCCGCGCTCCCATTTCGCCAGGTGGGAGTGGTCGAGGAACGCCTGGGTGGCGGCGGGGCGCAGGCCCAGGCCCGCATTCGTCCGCCATATGCGTAAGACAGCTCCCAGCGTCTCCCACGGCCCACAGGCGGGCGGGATCGGGTCGGGCATGTGTGCTCCCCATGGTGTGGCCTGCTGTGGCCATTTGCTTTGGCCACAGTGATCACCTTGGCTCCCCCGCGTTCTGTGGCGACTATTGCACAGCAGCCCACTTTTCGCACTCGTCCCAACGCGCACAGTCACAATCGGGAATGGGTGCTTACCGCCGGATATTCGCCTCGGAGACGACTCCCATGCAGACGCTCGCACCCTCACCGCCCACCCGCACCCGCGGGGCCGCCGACGTACTGGGGCACCTGCGCGACGCCCTGACCAGACACCACGCCATGCCGCGCGCCCGGGTCACGATTAACGACTACAAGCCGGACGCGGGCGTCCTGGTCCTCGACGACGTGTACGTCTGGTACACCGACGGCGAGTTCCACTGGCGGGACCTGCGGCCGGACGACCAGGGGCGCAGGCGCGGGCGGGAGGTCGTCAAGCCCGTCGCCGAGCTGGACGAGGTCGTGAAGGCCACCGCCGAGCGGTGGGCCGATCTCGGCGCCCCCGCCTACGGGTTCTGCCTGCCGCGATGATGATGCTGTTCGCCGTCGCGCTGACCAAGCTGGGACTGCGGGCGCCCGCGCCGCCCGCCGTTCACCTGTTCGTTCGTGAGGATCTTGAGGGCGCACCGCAGGAGTGGCGCGTCACCCTCGGGCGGCTGGAGGCCACCGAAATCTGGACGGCTGCCGACCAGGAGATGAGCCGGTCGGGCACGCGCCTGACCGGGACCTCGCCCGACGCCTGGTTCGCCCGGCGCTGCGCGGAGCTCCTCGACGCCGGGTGGCGGTACGCCGGCAAGGAGCCCGCCACCCCCTAAGAGCACCCGGCGGCGCGGTCGAGCCGCCCTCCAGCCGGTGGAGGGCGGTGCGCCGCCGGGGTCACACCCCGGACGGGAACGGCTCGGAACGCCCCGTCCGGGTTCCTTTCCACCACAGCGAAGGAGAGACGGTGACCTGTCCGCAGCCCACCCCCTGATGAGCACCGGCCCAGCGGCGTACCGGCACGGAACGCCCCGGGCCGGTCCCGCGGCGCCGAAGGACAGAAGACCACCTCCTGATGAAGCACCCGGCGGCGTGGTCGAGCCGCCCTCCAGCCGCGTGGAGGGCGGGCACCCCATCTCCTGCGCCGCCGGGGTGGCCCTCCTCAGGGCGAGGGAGGAGCGACCCACCCGAGGGGGTCGCCTCCGTGAGGGGGCCGCGAAGTTCCTGTCACCGTTACGGAAGGAGCCCGATGATCACGCCTGGCTTAGCAGGTGTTGTGTGGGTGAAAAGCCCGTACAGCTCAAACAACGGCGCCTGCGTGGAGGTAGGCCTGCTGGACGGCGGCGACATCGCCGTACGCGACAGCAAGGACCCTGACGGCCCTGCGCTGAGGTTCACCGCCGCCGAGTGGGACGCCTTCCAGCCGCCAGGCCGTCACCATTTGGGGCCGATCACCAGCCCCACAAGAGAGAAGGCAGACCTTTGGACACGATGAGCGCCGATGAACTCCGAAACGCGATGGTCGAACGGATCGCGGTCCGGCACCAGGCGCTGGGGCTGGTACTGCCGCCCGAGATTGAGCGGGCACTGCGGACGGTCCCCCGCCATCTGTTCACCGGGGACGTCCCGCTGGAGGGTGCCTACGGCGACGGTTCGATCATCACCGTACGCGGCGAGGACGGCCTGCACCTCAGCTCGGTGTCAGCGGCGTGGCTCCAGGCGATGATGCTCGGCCAGGCGGCCCTGAAGCCCGGTGATCGGGTTCTTGAAGTGGGCTCGGGCGGCTACAACGCCGCCCTCATCCGGGAACTGGTCGGCCCGACAGGATCAGTGACCACCGTCGACATCGACGAGACGGTCACCGACCGGGCCCGGCGCTGCCTGGCTGAGGCCGGGTACGGCGATGTCGAGGTGATGTGCGCGGACGCCGAGTTCGAGATCGACCCGGGCCGGCGAACCTTCGATGTCATCATCGTGACCGTCGGGGTGCCCGACATCTCCCCAGCGCTGTGGACCCAACTCGCCGACAACGGTCGGCTGGTCATCCCGCTCCGCACCCTCGGTTTGACCCGCTCGTGGGTGCTGCACCGCGACGGCCCGGCGCTGGTCAGCAGCGGCCACCTGATGTGCGGGTTCGTGCCGCTGCGCGGCGCGGGTGCACGGCCGGGCCTCAGCATCCCGCTGCGCGAGGACCCGTCGGCCAACCTGTGGCTGGGCGAGGGGAAGGGCATCGACGGGGTCGGGGATCTGACCGGGGTCCTGGACCTACCGCGCGTCCAGGCCCGCTCGGGCGTCACGATCGGTGAGGCGCAGCCGAGTGATGACCAGGACGTGTGGCTGGCCGCGACCGTGCCCGGCTTCTGTCTCCTGGTCGCCGACCAGACGGCGATCGACACCGATGTCGTCCGGCTGTCCTGGCCATACGGCAGCCCCGCCTGCGTCAACGGGAACACCCTGGCATACCGAGGCATGCCGGTTCCGGTCGATGGCCGGGACGGTGTGCGCGAGTTCGTCACTTATGCCCACGGGCCCGACGCTGAACAGGTGGCCGCGTTCCTTGCCGGACAGATCACGGCCTGGGACGCCGCCGGACGGCCCGCCCCCTGTCTGCGGGTCTATCCCGCAGGCACATCAGACGCCGACCTGCCGGATGGTTACGTGCTGGACAAACGGCATTCGCGTCTCGTGATCTCCTGGCCGACGGCCAGGTAGCACCACCACTTCCCAACGAAAGGATTTGTGATGCAGGAGGACTTCCACCTCAACGTCCGTCTCGTGGCCACCGGACCCGCGATCACCAGGGCGGACACCGAGGACTGCACCAGCGACACCTGCGGTTCCACCCCGGGCAGCGCGGGCATCGCCAACTGCTGACCCCGTTCCAGCGCTCCCGACCCCTCTCAGGGGGTCGGGAGCGCCCCCTCTCGTCCCCTCGGAGGCTGGACCGACATGGCGTCATCATCATTCGATGCCGTTGACGCGGCGCTCATCCGGGTTGCCGCCTACCCCGACAGTCTGATCCTGCCGCCCTTGCCCGACCTGACCGGCGACGACACTGCCGCGCTGCTGGTCTGGCTGCGCCAGGTGTGGCCGCTGGAAGGCGTCGCCCGCGCCGTCACGGTCGCCAGCCCCGACCTGGCCCGCACCCTCACCCACCTGCATGACGGCCTCCCCCCGGCCCGGCCGCGGCAGGTCCACCGCGCGGTCGAGGCACTCGTCCGGTACCTGCTGCGCTGGACGACCCGACCGACCCCCTTCGGCCACTTCGCCGGGATCGCCCCCGTCGACCTGGCCGACCACGCGTTCGTGCGGTGGGGCGGCCAGCACGTGATCGCCGAGCGCGCCGACGCGACCTGGCTGGCCGACCTGATCACCCGCTTGGAGGCGCGGCCGGACATCCTGCGCCGTACCCTGGTCCAGGCGAACAACCTGGGGTTCCGGCGGGGTGCGGAATGGATCATGCCCTGCCAGCCCGCCGAGGAGGGCCGATTCGCCGACGTTGCCCTCACCCTCTCCCCGCCGATCTCGCGGGTCTTGGCCGAGACGTCGACCCCGATCAGGTTCTCGCGGTTGCTGGCGCGCATGAGCGCGGCATACCCGGATGTTCCGGCAGAGGCCATTGAGGACATGCTGACCGGACTGGTGAAGCTCGGCGTCCTGGTCACCGCCCTACGGCCGCCGATGACGGTCACCGACCCGCATCACCACGTCCTCACTCGCCTCCAGGACCTCGACGCCGCCGTGCCCACCGGAGCTGGGGAGCGGCCGGCAGTGGATGTGCGGCTGGACTGCTCGGTGGCGCTGCCGCCCGCCGTGGTGCGCGTGGCTGAGCAGGCCGCGTCGCTGCTGTCGCGGGTCGGCCCGCAGCGGCCCGTCTGGCAGGCCTACCGCGCAGCGTTTCTCGAGCGGTACGGGCCCGGCGCTGTCGTTGCCGTCCGCGAGATGGTCGACCCCGACCGGGGGATCGGCTACCCCGCCGACTACCGCGGATCAATCACACCGATGCCGCAGCGGCTGTCCCGCCGCGACGCCACCCTCGCCCGCCTCGCCCAGACGGCCGCGCTGGAGGGATGTAGCGAGGTGGTCCTGGACGACCGGCTCATCAACGACCTGTCCTGGAGCACGCCTGGCGACCTCGCGCCCCACACCGAACTGCGGTTCAGCCTGTCCGCCGCTACCCCGGCCGCCCTCGACTCCGGCGACTTCACCCTGACCGTGGCCAGCGCCTCCCGGCACGCCGCAACGACTGTCGGCCGGTTCCTGTACCTTCTGGAGCCCTCCGACCGGGACCGGATCATCAAGGCATACCGGAATCTGCCGACCAGCGTCCCCGACGCGGTCACCGTCCAGCTGTCCTGCCCGCCACTGCGAGCCCGCGCCGGCAACCTCGCCCGCACCCCCGCGGTGTTCCCGCTGCTGCCGCTCGCTGAGCACTACACCCCGCAGCAGGCCGCGTTCCGCCTCAAGGACCTGGCCGTAACGGCTGATGCCCACCGTCTCTACCTCCTGTCAACCACGACCGGGCAGATCATCGAGCCCGTCATGCTCAATGCCGTCGACCTGCGGTTCGGCACCCAGCCGATGGCACGGCTGCTCTGCGAGATCAGCACCGGCCACACGATGCCGTGCCGACCGTTCCTCTGGGGCCAACCCGCCGAAGGCTTCCCCTTCCTGCCCCGCCTGCGCCACGGCCGCATCATCCTCAGCCCCGCCCGCTGGATCATCACCGCCGACCAGTTACCGTCGCTTACCGCGCCGAACAGCGAGTGGATCAGCGCGTTCGATGTGCAGCGGACTCTGCGGCGCGTCCCCGACCGCATCCTGGTTGGTGACGACGACGTCGTGCTCGGCCTCGACCTCACCGAACCGGAGCACCTGGTCATCCTGCGCGGCCAGCTCAACCGGGCGGGGACGGTGACGCTGACCGAGGCGGACATCGACGCCGGCTGGATCGGCGGCCGCCCGCACGAGATCGTGCTCGCTCTGGCCAAGGCCGCCACCGCTCCCACGGCCCCGGCGCGGCCCATCGGGCGGCGCCGCACCGCCACCGGCCCGGGGCACCTGCCCGGCGCCTCACCCTGGCTGTACGTCCAGCTGTTCGTCCACCCCGGCCGCCAGAACGACCTCCTCACCACCCACCTGCCCACCCTCCTGTCCGGCTGGACCAGCGGACCCCCCGACGACTGGTGGTACCTGCGCTATCACGAGCCCGAACCTCACTTGCGGGTCCGGCTCCGCCTCCACCACCCCGACCAGTACGGCAACGCCGCCCGCGCCCTCGCCGAGTGGGCCGCCCGCCTGCACGACCACGGGCTGCTGCGGGACCTCGTCCTGGCCACCTACCGGCCCGAAACCGGCAGGTTCGGCCACGACGCGGCGCTGCGCACGGCCGAGACGGTATTCGCCGCCGACTCCGCGCTTGCCCTCGCCCACCTGCAGTCCGGCAGCAACCCCCAAGCCGCGACGGCCGCCAGCTACCTCGATCTGGCCACCGGCTTCCTCGGCGCTGACGCCAAGGGCTGGCTGATCGACCACGTCAGCCCCGGCGGCGCGCCCGCCCTGGACCGGACCGTCCTCACCCAAGCCCGCCACTACCAGGGACCGGCCGTGCTGGTCGAGCGCCGCCGCAACGCGCTTGCCGCCTACCGATTCCACGTCCTGGACATCGACAGCGCACTCGCCGACCTGCTCCATCTGCACCATGCCCGCATGATCGGAATTGACGCGGAATCCGAGCGGACCTGTATGCGACTGGCCCGCGCCATCGCCCAAACACTGCTCACCCGAAAAGCCTGATCACACGAGGACGCCGACCATGGACATCCGCCAGCGCGCCCGCCTGCACGCCGAGGCCGTAGCCCGCCACCTCACGACACCTCACCCGGTCGCGGCACCGGGCCAGTCACTCGGCGGTGGCGCTGCCGGGATCGCGCTCTTGCACATCGAGCGGGCCACCGCCGGAATCGCCGAGTGGCGGGCCGCGCATAATTGGCTGGCTGCAGCGACCCGCGACGATGTCACCGTCGGCGCCGGCGCCTGTCTCTTCCATGGGGCTCCCGCGCTCGCGTTCGCCCTCCACCCCGCACGCCAGCCCGGCTACCGGCCCGCGCAACAGGCCCTGGACGAGGGCGTCGCCGCCGTCACCCGAAACCGGCTCGACGCCGCATCCCAGCGCCTCAGGCGGGGGGACCGGCCCGCGCTCGCCGAGTTCGACCTGATCAGCGGACTCACCGGACTCGGCGCTCATCTACGCAGACACGACCCGGACGGCGACCTGCTCAAGCAGGTGCTGGCCTACCTCGTCCGACTCACCGAACCGGTGGGCGCTCTACCCGGCTGGTGGTCGATGTCGTCGCCCGGCCGCACGACGCAGACCCCGCCGGGCGGGCACGGCAACAACGGGATGGCGCACGGCATCAGCGGGCCGCTGGCGTTGCTGTCGCTCACCGCCCAGCGCGGCCTGGTCGTGCCTGGCCAGATGGACGCGATCGGCCGCATCTGCGACTGGCTGGACTTCTGGCAGCAGAGCCACCACGGCCACCCGTGGTGGCCTGAAACCGTTACTCTCGCCGAGGTCCAGTGGGGGCGGACCGCCCAACCCGGGCCGCTGCGTCCTTCCTGGTGTTACGGCACTCCCGGTATCGCCCGCGCCCAGCAGCTCGCCGCCCTCGCGACCGGCGACCCCGCCCGCCTCCGCACTGCCGAATCCGCGATGACCGGATGCCTCAACGACCCCCACCAGCTCCAGCGGATCATCGACCGCAGCCTGTGCCACGGCTCGGCGGGACTGGTCATGACCGTCACCGCCTTCGCAGCCGACGCATTGGCACCTCACGACCTGCCGCTGTCTCGCGTCGCCGAGTCGCTCCTGGACGCCCCCGCCGTGCCAGGCGCTCCGCCCGGGTTCCTGACCGGGCACGCAGGCTACGGGCTCGCTCTCCACGCCCTCGCCTGCGACGCGCCCACCAGCGCGTGGGATGCCTGCCTGCTGCTTCGCTAACCCACTGGAGGTCCACCCCGTGCAGCCCAACCGCTGGCGGCAGACCAACGTCGCCTTCGCCGACCGCAGCGAGGCTCAACGCCTCGCCGTCTCACGCATCGGACCCATCCTGCGGGACGCCGAGGATCGTGGACTCATCTCCGCCTGGTGGTTCATCCGCAAACAGCAATGGCGGTTCCGCTGGCTACCCGCCGGCCATGCCGAGGCCGACGCCGTCCTCCACGCCCTGGCCGACGCCGGCGAGTCGATGCGCTGGACCTCGACCGTCTGCGAGTTCGAACCTGTCGCCTTCGGCGGACCCGCGGGCATGGACGCAGCCTGCGCCCTCTTCCATGCCGACAGCCGCCACCTCCTGCACTGGTTGGAAGCCGACCGGCCGCTCGGACAGCGGGAGACGTCGGTCTTGTTGGGTAGCACCCTGATGCGTGCCGCCGGGCTCGACTGGTTCGAGCAAGGCGACGTGTGGGCCAAAGTCGCCGATTTACGACCGCACAGAACCACCATCCCCACCGACCGCGACCGTGCCCGAGAACTCCACGACGCGATGGGCATCCTCATGGCAACCGACGCCCACGGTCTGTGTGACCCCGCGAGCGACGGGCCGCTATCCAGCCAGCAGGCATGGGTGAGCGCATTCGAGACGGGCGGCCAGTCCCTTGCCCACCTCAACCGCAACGGCCAACTGGAACGCGGCCTGCGCGCCGTCCTCGCCCACCACCTCATCTTCCACTTCAACCGCGCCGGCTTCAGTGGAGCCGACCAGGCCGCCATGGCCGCGCTCGCCGTCGACGTCGTCTTCCATGGATCCTGAAGCCCACTGCTCACATATTGATCATGTGGCCGGCCAGTCCGTGGATCGCCTCCTTCACCGCCTCGCCGAGGGTGGGGTGGGCGTGGACGTTGCGCGCCACCTCGTGCACGGTCAGGTCCCACTGCCGGGCCAGCGTCAGCTCCGGCAGCAGCTCGGTGACGTCGGGCCCGATGAGGTGGGCGCCGAGGAGCTCGCCGTACTTCGCGTCGCTGAGCACCTTGACGAACCCGGCCGGGTCGGCGAGGCCGTGGGCCTTGCCGTTCGCCGTGAACGGGAACTTGACGACCTTCACGTCGAAGCCCTGCTCACGCGCCTGCGCCTCCGTGTAGCCGAAGCTCGCGATCTGCGGCTGGCAGTAGGTCGCGCGGGGGATCATCACGTAGTCGAGTTCCATGGTCTCGGCGCCGGCGATCGTCTCGGCGGCCACGATCCCCATCGACTCGGCGGCGTGCGCCAGCATGAGCTTGGCCGTGACGTCGCCGATGGCGAAGATGTGCGGGACGCTGGTGCGGCACCTGCCGTCCACGGCGATCGCGCCGCGCTCGGTCAGCCGCACGCCCGTCTTCTCCAGGCCGTATCCCTCGACGCGCGGCTGGAAGCCGATGGCCTGCATGACCTTGTCGGCCTCCAGCACGGACGTCTCGCCGTTCCGGGAGACCGTGACCTTCACCTTCTCGCCGGTGTCGTCGATCGACTCGACCCGGGTGGAGGTCAGCACCTCGATGCCGAGCCGCCGGTAGCGCCGCGCGAGCTCGGCGGACACCTCCTGGTCCTCCAGCGGGACCATCCGGTCGAGGAACTCGACGATCGTCACCTTCACGCCGTAGTTGTGCAGCACGTACGCGAACTCGACGCCGATCGCCCCGGCACCCGCGATGACGACGCTCTCCGGCAGCGTCTCGCTGAGGATCTGCTCCTCGTACGTCACCACGCGCTCGGACAGGGACGTCCCGGGCAGCAGGCGGGTCGTCGCCCCGGCCGCGACGATGCAGTGGTCGAAGGTGATCGTCCGCACCGAGCCGTCCGCGCCGCGCACCTCCATCGCGTCGGGGCCGGTGAAGGCGCCCCGGCCGTCGTACTCGGTGATGCCGTTCTTCTTCATCAGGTAGTGGACGCCCTTGACCCGCCCGTCCGCGACCTGCCGGCTGCGGCGGAAGGCCGCGCCGTAGTCGATCGTGATCGGGCCGTCCGCCTGGATGCCGAACGTCTTGGTCTCGTTCGTGAGGATGTGGGCGAGCTCGGCGTTGCGCAGCAGCGCCTTGGAAGGGATGCACCCGACGTTGAGGCAGACACCACCCCAGTAGCGCTCCTCGACGACCGCCGTGCTGAGCCCGAGCTGGGCCGAGCGGACCGCGGCGGTGTAGCCGCCGGGTCCCGCGCCGAGGACCACGACATCGTAATGATCGGTCATGCACCGGACCCTACGCCGCCGCCTTCTCCCGCGTTCCCCGGGGCCGGATGGACGGGCCCGTCCGGGGTAGGGGCCGGTTACGCGCTAGACAGGGAGGAATGACCGACCATGAGCGAATTCGAGCGTTCCCGCAGGATGCCCGCCCCGGCCGACCAGGTCTTCCGGCAGGCGAGCGACGTCGGCGGTCTCGACCTGTGGATGCCGCGCGACCTGCACGTGCGCGAGGAGGAGCCGCCCGCGGTCACCGTCCACGAGGACCAGACGGGGGAGGACGAGCGCGCGCTGCTGCGGGCCGAGCGGGACCAGCTGCGCATGGAGTGGGGCACCCGGGACGTCGACCGGTACGCCGGCTGGCTGCAGGTGGCCGGCATCGATGACGACAGCAGTGACGTCACGGTGCATCTGTCGTTCTTCGACGAGGGGCACACGCCGCCCGCCGAGGCGATCGAGCGGGCACTCGACGAGAGCCTCGAACGCCTCGCCGAGCAGGTGCGCCACCAGGCCGCCTGACCCGCCGGACCCGTTTCCCGGAGGACGGTTCGCGGAGCCGCGCGCAGGCGCACGGCGCGGCTCGCCGGGACCCCCGTGCCGCCGTGTCCATGCGCCGCCGTGTCCATGCGCCGCCGTGTCCATGCGCCGCCGTGTCCATGCGCCGCCGTGTCCATGCGCCGCCGTGTCCATGCGCCGCCGTGTCCATGCGCCGCCGTGTCAGGCGCCGCCGGTGCCGTCCGCGTCCGGCCCGGCGGCCGGGTTCCCGGCCCTGGCGGTGTCGGCATGGGCGGTGTCGGCAGGCGCGGTGCCGGGCTGAGCGCCTTCGGCCGGGGCGGCGTCGGCGGGGGCGGTGGGCCGGGGCAGCGGAAGGGTGAAGGCCGAGGCCCGGGCCCCGGCCAGGCCGAGGACCTGCCTTATCCACGCCTCCAGACCCGTGGGGTCCGGCGAGATCATCCCGTTGGGTTCCGGCGAGGCCGGCGCCGTGGGGTCCGGTGAGACCAGGCCCGCCGGGTCCGGAGAGGACGGCCACGCTCCCGCACGGCCGATCGGGCGTCCGACCTCGGACGGCTCGACGGCGGGCGGTCGCGTGTCCTCGGTCATGCGGATACTCCTTGTCTTCAGCGGCATCGGCGACAGGGTGTCCCCGGCGGGGGGCGTCATCGGCATCCCCGTCGCCGGCCTGCCGGCCGCGCCCACGGGCCGCCGCGGGTTCAGCTTCGCACCGCCCGGGGCGGACGCCCGCGTACCTCCTCGTGATCGTTCCGCGTGTCGGCGCGCCCTCCGCCGGCCCTCCCAGGGCCTCCCGTGGACGCGGCGCGGCTGTACGGCTTCAGGTCGTCTTCCCGGGACGCGGCGGTTCATCCGCGGACGTCCGTCCTCCGCCCCGAAGGGGCGGGAGATCGGTGAGGAGGAACCCACGGAACGGCAAAGCCCTGTCCCCGATCTTGGCGTCCGACGGCGGCAGCCCTGGCGCCGCGTGTGTCCTTGGAGCCGACTCGCCCACTTCCGAGGAGGCCGAACATGAGGAAACTGCTGTATGCCGGCGCGGTCGCGCTCAGCCTGCTGGCCGCCGGATGCGGCGGTGCCGGTGACACCGAGGCGAACCGTGTCGCCAACGACCGGGTCGAAGAGCCGACCCCGGCGGAGCCCTCCGAGTATCCCTCGGGGACGGTCGCGCCGAGCACCGGAGTCCCGGCGACGCCGACCTCTCCCGTCCAGGCCACCCCGACCGGTCCCGCGCGTCTCGACGCGGCGTCCACCTCGCTCGGCACCGTGCTGGCCGGTGTGGACGGCCGGACGGTCTACCTGTTCACCAAGGACAAGGGCGGCGTCTCCGCCTGCACGCAGGCCTGCGCCGCGGCCTGGCCGCCGGTGCTCACCGCGGGCACGCCCCAGCCGGGCTCGGGAGTGCGCGCCGACCTGCTGGGGACGATCAAACGGCCGGACGGCGGCAGCCAGGTGACCTACAACAAGCACCCGCTGTACTACTACGCCAAGGACCGGAAGGCCGGGGACGTGACCGGCCAGAACGTCCGCGACTTCGGCGGCGAGTGGTACGCCGTCACCCCCGAGGGGAAGAGGGCCGGGCGTTAGTCCCGAAGCGCGGCCATGCTGTGCAGCAGCCGGGCGAGCAGGGCCGACAACTGCTCGCGCTCGTCCGGCGACAGCAGCGCCAGAAGCGACTCCAGCCCCCGCACGTGATCCTCGACGCTGCGCTTGAGCAGATCCCGGCCCGCGTCGGTGAGCCGTACGCGGACGCCCCGGCCGTCCTCCGGATCGGGCAGGCGGGCCAGCAGCCCCGCCGCCTGGAGGCGGTCGAGGCGGTTGGTGGTCGCGGCGGGGGAGAGCAGGAGTGCCCCGGCGAGCGCGCCCGCCGACATCTCCTCCCCGCCCCGGTAGAGCGTGGCCAGCACGTCGAACTCCCCGCGGTTGAGCCCGTGCGCCCTCAGGGTCGCCGCGATGGCCCCGTTGGCCAGGGTGTCGGCCCTGGTCAGCCGTCCGAAAAGGGCCATAGGCCGGGGGTCGAGGTCCGGCCTGCGCGCGGCCCACTGGTCCATCATCTGCCGTACGGGGAAGTCTGGATCCCTCACTCATCTATTTTGACATCAAAAGACCTCTGTGCGACTCTTTCGACATCGAAATACTTTGAGGAGGGGTTCGCATGTCCGCCCAATCGGAGAAGGCGCAGGCTGAGAACAACGCCCGGGTCGTCAGGGGCTTCTACGACGCGCTGAGCGGGGGAGACCTGGAGGCCGCCGGGGCGTTCCTGACCGACGACTCGGTGCTCCATGTCCCCGGGAAGAGCACGAACACCGGCGACTACGCCGGGCGGGAGGCCGTGATCGGTTTCGTGCTCAAGGCCGCCACGCTCAGCAAGGGGACGCTCAAGCTCGACGTCCACCGTGTCCTGGCCGACGACGAGGCGGCCGTCGCGCTCGCGACGTACACCGCGACGCGGCCGGACCGTGAGGTGCCGCTGGAGAACAACCTCGCGCACGTCATCACCATGCGCGACGGCAGGATCGCCGAGTCGTGGCTGCACAGCCGCGACCAGTACGAGGTTGACGCATTCTGGGGCGAATGACCCCGTTTCCCCATCCGTTCCCGATCCGCCTTCCCCGCAGGAGGGCGGATTTCTCGTATCCTCTCCAGCCCTGTCGGCCAACCCTGTCGGCAACCCTGAGGATCACCTGGCTTCAACTGCTCAGAGCCCACTAGGCTTAGGGGCAATCCGCCCTGTGTCCGCGGCCGCTTGATCGTTTGAGAGTGGGCTCGCGATGGCATCGGACGCGTCGTCTGTATTGGAGAACGTCCTCACCGGCATGGCCGGTCTGTTCGGCGTCGACGGCGCCGCGTTGATGCTCCTCGACGCGCAGGACCGCCTTCGCGCGATCGGTGCGACGGACGACGACGGGGTCCTGCTGGAGTCCGCCCAGGAATACGTGGGCGACGGCCCGGCCATCGCGAGCGCCGCGAGCGGCGGTCTCGTCGCGATCCACGATCTGCACGCCGATCGCCCCCTGGGGTTCCCGCACGTGGCCGTCCACGCACTCCCGGTCCGGGCCGTCCTCTCCGTACCTCTCGTCGAGGGCGGGGAGCTCATCGGCGTCCTGGACTTCTACGCCCGAGCGGGGCACGTCTGGGACCGCACAGAGGTGGAAGCCGGTTACCGCCTCGGTGAGCTGATGGTCATCGTTCTGCAGGTCCTGGCAGAGAACAGGACTGATCGCGCCCCTCTGGGGCAGTTGTGATGGCCGAATCGCCACCTCTCCCACGGCCACGGCGGTGCGAGGTGAGGTTCACGAGAGGATACGGAATGACCCATATCGATCCTGAGGCTCTTGTCGCCAGCCTGCGACGTCTGCAGAAGGACAGGTCGGCGACCGGGATCGTGCACCACCTCGAGCGCATCGTCCAGGTGGTCGATCGGCTTTTCGGCTACTCCGGCGCCGGCCTGATGTTCGCCGAGGAGGATCGCACACTGCGTTACCTTTTCGCGACGGACGAGCGCGGCCGCAGCCTCGAACGGGCCCAGGCGGTGACGAGCCAGGGCCCGTGCGTTGCGGCGTACGTGGGGGACACCGCGGTGACGACGGTCGACGTGCGGGCCGACCGGCGGTGGCCGGCTCTGCGTGACCTGTTGCACCCCGAAGTACGCGGGGTGGCGGGGGTGCCGATCCGGCTCGGCGGTGTGCCCGTGGGCACCCTGAACGTCTACCAGGACGCGCCGCACGAGTGGCAGGAGACCGACACCCAGGCCCTCCACGCGTACGCGCACGTGATCGAGCAGGTCCTGCTCGCGTCCATGGAGGCGGACGAGAAGGCGGTGCTCGCCGACCAGCTCCAGTACGCCCTGGACTACCGGGTCGTGATCGAGCGGGCCATCGGCTATCTCATGGGCAAGCACGATCTGACCGCGTCACAGGCGTTCACGGGACTGCGCAAGCAGGCCAGGGACAGCAGACGGAAGGTATCCGAGCTCGCGGCGGAGCTGCTGGGCGAGCAGGGTCCGAGGAAT
This sequence comes from Microbispora sp. H10885, assembly GCF_014161415.1. Classification (NCBI taxonomy): domain Bacteria; kingdom Bacillati; phylum Actinomycetota; class Actinomycetes; order Streptosporangiales; family Streptosporangiaceae; genus Microbispora; species Microbispora sp. H10885. The sequence goes on from NZ_JABBWY010000011.1 coordinate 286,189, forward strand.
GTTGCGAATCCAGACCACGTCGTCTGAGGCCGGCGTCGGGCTCGTCCTGAGCGGTGACCTCGACCTGTCGGGTGCGCCGGAGTTCCGTGCGTGCCTGGGGCAGGTCCTGGAGACCTGCCGGCCCGGGCACGTCGAGGTCGACCTGTCCGGGGTCGGCTTCCTGGACTGCGCGGGCGCCCGGAGCCTGCTGTGGGCCGACGAGCGCATCCGGAGCTGGGGCGGCAGCGTGAGCTTCCATCACCCCGGCAGAAGCCCGTTGCGCCTGCTGCGGCTGCTGGGCTTCGACGCCGCGCTGTCCATCCGGGTGGCGAGGCGGGTGCCGCTCGTCCAGCCCACCGGCCAGGCCCGTCCTCGGCTCAACTGACCCGCGCCCGGACGATAGTCTGGCCGTGATGTATCGACTCGTGTTCACGCAGGTCCTGAGCCGCCTCGACGCCGAGGCCGCCCACCATCTCACGATCAGGCTGCTCCGCCTGCTCGCGATGTTCCCGCCCCTCACGCGGCTGCTGCACCGGCTGCTCGCGCCGCGGGCGGAGTCGCTGCGCGTCCAGGCGTTCGGCGTCCACTTCCCCTCGCCGTTCGGGCTCGCCGCCGGGTTCGACAAGGACGCCCGGTGTGTCGAGCCGCTCTCGGCGATCGGCTTCGGGCACGTCGAGGTCGGCACGATCACCGCGCACGCCCAGCCGGGGAACCCGCGCCCGCGGCTGTTCCGGCTGCCCGAGAGCCGCGCGGTCATCAACCGGATGGGCTTCAACAACGCGGGAGCGGCCGCCGCCGCCACCCGGCTGCGCCGGGTGCGGCATCTCCCGGCGGTGGTCGGCGTCAACATCGGCAAGACCAAGGTGGTGCCCGAGTCCGAGGCCGTACGGGACTACGTGGACAGCGCCCGCAGGCTGGCGCCGCTCGCCGACTACCTGGTCGTCAACGTCAGCTCGCCCAACACCCCGGGCCTGCGCGACCTCCAGGCGGTCGACCGCCTGAGGCCGCTGCTCTCGGCGGTGAAGGAGGCGGCCGGGCGCACCCCGCTGCTCGTGAAGATCGCGCCGGACCTGGCGGACGAGGACGTGGACGCGGTGGCCGAGCTCGCCGCCGACCTGGGCCTCGCCGGGATCATCGCGACCAACACCACGATCAGCCGTACGGGCGTCTCCAGCACCGAGACCGGAGGGCTGTCCGGACGGCCCCTCAAGAGCCGCTCGCTCGAAGTGCTGCGCCGCCTGCACCAGAAGGCCGGTGACCGGCTCACGATCGTCTCCGTCGGAGGCGTGGAGGACGTCGACGACGTGTGGGAACGGCTGCTCGCCGGGGCCACCCTCGTCCAGGGATACACCGGCCTGATCTACGAGGGCCCGCTGTGGCCGTCCCGGATCAACCGGCGGCTCGCCCGCCGGCTGCGGCGGCACGGATACGGCTCGGTCCGCGAAGTGATCGGCCGGACCGCCTGAACCCCGTTCTCTCGGATAGGAAGACCGTCATGAGCGTGAAGACCTACACCGTCGAAGGCATGACCTGCGGCCACTGCGTCAGCTCCGTGAAGGAGGAGGTCGGGGAGATCCCCGGCGTCACCGGCGTCGAGGTCGATCTCGGCAGCGGCCGCCTGGAGGTCTCCGGCGACGTCACCGACGACGCCGTGCGCGAGGCCGTGAAGGAGGCCGGTTACACCCTGGTGTGACCCGGCCGGCCTCTGTGGCGGAAGGGCCGAACGCGATCTTTTCGGGGGGAAAGTGCGAGATCATGCATGGGCGACGTCTCGCAGCCCGCCCCGACGAGAACTGGTAAGCGTGACACCCCCATGAGCGCCATCTACGACCAGGCCGACGGCGAGAGGATCGCCGTGGCCGACAGCGGTGATCTCGTGAGCATCGTCAACCGCTCCGGGAGGATCGTCGTCGCGAAGAAGGACGTCCGCAGGCTCGCGGAGCGGATCCTCGCCGCGGCGGGCCGGATGGCCGTCGTCCTGTTCCCGCCCGCCCTGCGGAAGGACACCCTGTCGGTCGCCGCACGGTCCGGCGGCTGGACGGTCCGCGTCTCGCCGAAGAACGGCGCCCGTGTGCTCGCGGAGATCGACCCGCAGGGGCTCGGGCCGGACGACGCCTACGAGTTCGCCGCCGCCGTCGCGGTGGCCGCCCACCACATCGGCGACGCCGCCCACGCCGACCTGAGCCTGACCACCAGGATCCGGGAGGTCATCGAGGCCCACCGGGACCTCGACACCGAGAAGATCGCCGCCGCCATCGTGGCCGAGGTCCTCGACGGCGCCTGACCGTCACATGCTGGGGCGGGTGGAGTCGGCGGAGAGGCTCAGCTCGTGCAGGTGACGCATGACCTCCTGGACGGTGACGATCCCCGGGCGGTGCCGGCGCCGGCCGGTGCCGCCGCGCTGCCAGGGCCGGGGCCCCGAGAGCGGGCGATACTCGACGCCGATCGCGTCCAGCCGCCCGAGATGCCTGCCGAGACGGCGGGCGAAGTCCTCGGACGCGGGCGGGCCGCCGGTCCAGGCGACCTCCGCCGCCGCGCAGCCCCGGGGCCAGGCGCGGTAGTCGAGCGAACGGCCGTCCGGGATGCGCTCGCTCCACAGCTGGAACTGCGTTCCGACGACCCGGGCCCGCTCCTCGGGCGACCACGACGCGGGCGCCGGCTCGAACGCCGCCACGTCGGCCACCGTGATCGCGTCACCCAGGCCGGCCGGCTCCTCGGGTGAGGCGGCCTCGGCGTAGTCGAAGTACATCGGGAAGACCGGCGTCGCCACCACGTCGTGGCCCGCCGCGGCGGCCCGCCGGGCGACGTGCTCGCCGCGCCACGGCATCACGATCGTGTCCGGCCTGAGCCCGCCGCTGACGAACGCCTCGTCCCACACCACCGCCCGGCTGCCGCGCTCGGCCAGCGCGTCGGCCAGCCGCCGCAGGAACCACGCGTGCAGGTCGCCCGTGCTCTCCAGCCCCAGCGACGCGCGGTACGCCGAGATCTCGGCCGAGGCGGCCCAGTCGTCCAGCACGCACTCGTCCCCGCCGATGTGGAAGTACGGCACCTCGCCCAGGGCGTCGGCGATCTCACCGAAGACGGTGAGCAGGAAGTCGACGGTCGCCGGAAGCGGGGAGAGGATCGCCGGCGAGATGCCCCACCGGTCGAGCACCCGGTAGTGCTCGCCCGGTCGCGACGCGAGCGCCGGATAGGCGGCCAGCACGGCTGAGGCGTGTCCCGGCACGTCGATCTCCGGCACGACGACGACCGCCCGCGCCCGGGCGTAGGCCGCGATCTCGGCCAGGTCGGCGAGCGTGTAGTGACCGCCGTGCGGGACGTCGTCGAAGGCGAGGTCCTCCCCGTGATGGCTGACGACCGTGCGAGGGCGGTGCGAGCCCACCTCGTGCAGCAGCGGGAACGCCCTGCTCTCCACCCGCCAGCCCTGGTCGTCGGCCAGGTGCAGGTGGAGCCGGTTCAGCTTGTGCGACGCCATCAGGTCGATCATGCGCAGCACCTCCCGCTTGGGTAGGAAGCTGCGGGACACGTCGAGATGCGTGCCGCGCCAGGCGAAGGCCGGCGCGTCCGCCACCCGCCCGCAGGGGAGGGTCCAGCGTGTCCCGGGCGGAAGGGCCGACCGGAAGGCCTCGTCCGGCAGCGCCTGCCGCAGCGTCTGCGCCGCGTAGAAGGCGCCCGCCCGGTCCCCGGCCGCGATGCGCACGCCGTCCGGGGCGATCGTGAGCACGTACGCCTCCGGTCCGAGCCGGGGGTCCTCCTCCACCCGCAGGGCCGCCGTGGCGGCGTCGCCGGGCCGCGGGTCGAGCACGCCGAGCGCGAGCCGTACGGCGTCGCAGAGGGCGGCCGGGCCCGACACGACGGCCCCGGCCGCGATCTCGGCCGTCCCGGCGCCCGTCTCGATCGACCTCGGCAGGGGAAGCAGGTCATCCATCCCGCGCCGCCTCTACTGAGTGGTGAGGTAGGCCTTGAGGCCCTTCGCCAGCGACTCGGCGATGGTCTGCCGGAAGCTCGCGTCCCTGAACCTGCGGGCCTCGCCGGCGTTGCGCATGTTGCCGCACTCGATGAAGATCTTCGGCACGGTCGACAGGTTGAGCCCGCCGAGGTCGCTGCGGTAGTTCAGCGCCTGCCTGCCGATGTAGGTCGAGTACGGCAGCCCGGTGCCGTTGTGGAAGGCGTCGCGGACCTTCCGGCCCAGCCGCTGGGAGTCGCCGACGACCGGGTCGACCGGCCCGCCGATCTTCTTCGGCATGATGACGTGGAACCCGTGCGCGCCGGGCGCCGCTCCGTCGCCGTGGATGGAGATCGCGGCGTTCGCGTGCGCCTTGTTGCCGATCGCGGCCCGCTGGTTGATGCACGGGCCCCAGCCGGTGTTGTCCGCCCGCGTGAGCCTGACCGTGGCCCCCTGGTCCCGCAGCAGCCGGGCGAGCCGGTTGGACACGTCCCAGGTGAAGGCCGCCTCGGTGTAGCCGTCGTTCGTCGACGTCCCGGTGGTGTCGCAGGCCTTCTTCTGGGTGAGGATGTTCACCTGCCTGTTGATCTCCCGAGTGTGCCGGAAGTTGCCCCCGTTGTGGCCCGGGTCGATCACCACGATCTTGCCGCTCAGCGGCCGGGCGGCGGACTCGGACGCCGTACGGGTGACCGGGCTGGCCGTGCCGGTGTCCGGGGCGGCCGGCGTGCCGTCAGCGGAGCCCGCAGCGGTGCCGCCGGCCGTGCCCGAGGCGGTGTCCGGGGCCGCGGCCTGCGGAGAGGCGGCGGGGGCCGCGGCCCCCGTGCCGGTGGCCTCACCGCCGCCGCAGGCGGCGGCGCCGAACCCGCACAGGGCCAGGGCTGCGGCGGCGAGCGGGCGTCTGATCACGCTGGAAGTCCCTTCCCGGAGGTGTGGTCTCACCAACCTAACCGGAAGGGGCTCGTGATCAGACCGTTATGCCGGGAACCTGGCTATCCAGGCCGGCTCGGGGATCTCCTGCCGGTGCAGGAGGGCGGCCAGCTCACGGGCGTCCTCGGCGTCGAGGCCCAGCACCACGCGGGGCCGTCCCCACGGATGGTCGATCGAGTGGGCGACGTAGCTCGCCACCGACTCCGCGACGTCCTCGCCGTCGAGCCCCCGGCTCTCCCGCCAGTGCGCCCAGGCCCGCTCCAGCTCGACCGCGGCCCGCTGGGCGCAGGAGACCAACTCAGGATCACGCATGAATCCCCCCCGATTCTCGGTCACCGGCCCGCGGGAAGCCACTCGGCGACCCGCCGGGGGGCCGGCGTCACGGCCGCAGTCAACACCGGCCGCGAGGGGACACGTCGCCGGTTGACCTAGCTTTTGGCGTCGCTTGGCGCGGGGCCGGTGCTGCGCCGTACGACGAGCTGGGGGGTCACCTGCCGCAGCCGCGCGGTCTGGCCCGGCTCGGTGATGCGGTCGCTCAGCAGCGCCGCCGCCGAGCGGCCCATGGCCCGCCGGGGCTGGTCCACGCTGGTCAGCGAGATGTGGGTGACGGACGCCAGGTGCGTGTTGTCGTATCCGACGACCGACAGGTCCTCGGGCACCCGCAGGCCCAGCTCGCTCGCCGCGGACAGCACGCCCATGGCCACGATGTCGTTCGCCGCGAAGATCGCCGTCGGGCGGGGTTCGCGCCGCAGCAGCGCCAGCGCCGCGCGCCGGCCGCCCTCCTCGCTGAAGTCGCCGTGCTCGACCATGATGTACGGCGCCAGCGCGTGGCGGCGCATGGCCACCAGGTATCCCTCGCAGCGGCAGCGGGCCGCCGACGACGGAGCGCCCTCGATGTGGGCGATGCGCCGGTGCCCCTGCTCCACGAGGTGGTCGACGGCGAGGCGGGCGCCGTACTGGTCGTTGTCGACGACGATGTCCACGCCCTCGAGTTCGACGTCGCGCTCGCCCACCACCACGGTCGGGGTGTACGCCGCGGCCTCGGCCAGCGTGTCGCTGGAGGGCGCGACGCCGAGCAGGACGAGGCCGTCCACGCGCAGTTCCAGGAAGGCCTCCACGGCCTCGTCCTCGAACGCCGGGTCCCAGCGGCCGCTGCCGATCAGCAGCCGCAGCCCGTCGCCGTGCAGACTCTCCTGCAGGCCGTCGAGGAACTCGGCGTAGAACGGGTTGTGCAGGTCGGCCACGAGAGCGCCCACCAGGTGGGTCCGCCCCTCGACGAGGCTGCGCGCCACCGCGTTCGGCCGGTAGCCGAGCTCGCGGGCTGCCTGCAGCACCGCTTCCCTGCGGTGCTCGCTGACGTGCGGGGAACCCCGCAGTACGAGTGACACCAGCGACTTGGAGACGCCGGCGCGTTCGGCCACGTTGCGGATCGTGGGACGTGGCCGAGGGCTGAACCCGTCGGACAGTCCGCAGTCGGGTATCCCGACCCCGGCGTCTTTCCGGGCAGTGGTCTGCATGGACGGTCCTGACATGGTTCTCCCCACGATGCGTGGACGTGCACCTGACACACCAAACGATCGAGTTGCCCTGAGGGTACGGGTTGACCGCCTTAAGAGCGCCTTAAAGCGGGATCATTCCTTCCCAGCGGGTGTGGGAAGGGTAGCCGGAACGCGGGTACGGCGCCCGCCGCGGATGCGGTTCCGGGGTCGACCCTTGATCTGCCCGATCCCCCCATAACGAGGACGATTCGCTAGGGTGCGGGATGTGGGTGCCACACGCCAAGCGGAGGAGGGCGCACGGCCGGCGCGGCGCAGGCTGAGCGTCGACAGGCGGCGGGAAGAGCTCATCGCCGCCGCGCTGGAGCTGTTCAGCAGGCATGACGCCGAGGACGTCTCGATCGACGACGTGGCGGTCACCGCGGGCGCCTCCCGGGCGCTCGTCTACCACTACTTCGGGGGCAAGCAGGAGCTCTACGTGGCCGCCCTGCGCAGCGCCGCCGCCGAGTTACAGGCGCGGTTGCAGCCGCAGAGCGAAGGCGGGCCCCTGGAGCGGCTCGCGCTGGGCCTGACGCGCTACTTCGACTTCGTGGAGGAGCGCGCGGCCGGGTTCGCCGCGCTGCTCAGGGGTGGCCCGGCCAACCGCGCGGGCGAGATCGGCGAGATCGTGGACGGCGTGCGACAGCGCATGCTCCGCATGATCACCTATGAGCTGGGCGTCGAGACGCCCGGCCCGGCGCTGCGCGTCACGCTGAGGTCGTGGATCGCGTCGGTGGAGACGGCCGGGCTCGACTGGCTGGAGCACCGCGACATGGCGCGGGGCGACCTGGAGCGGCTGCTGGTGGGCCAGGTGGTCGCGCTCCTGGAGGTGGCCGGTGGGCACGACCCCGGAGCCGGGACGCTGCTGGGCTCTCCGGCGCTCGTGCCGGGTGGCGAGCCGGTCCCCTGAACCGGATCAGGTCAATCGCCGAACGGGCCGGTCTGATCGCCGAACGGTCGGGTGCGCTCCCCGTACGGGGACGGCGAGGGCGCCTGCTCCGGGCGTTCCGGTAAGGATCGGATCGCCGTGGAGGCAGGGAAGAAAGGCGCACGGGACAGCGTGCGCGGGGAGGCGCCGGGCGGGCGGCGCCGGCCCCAGATCCCTCCCGTGACCGGTGATCGGTCACGGGAGCATGGTGGGCGCGCTCACATCCCCGACGCGAGCGCGCCGTCGTTCCCCCGTGACGCGGCGGCCACGTCCTACTCGGACCGCTGCTGCGGAATCCCCGCGAGCAGTGCGCGGACCTCGGTCTCCCGGTACCGCCGGTGACCGCCGAGGGTGCGGATCGACGTCAACTTGCCCGCCTTCGCCCACCGCGTGACGGTCTTCGGGTCGACGCGGAACATCGTGGCGACCTCCGCCGGGGTGAGCAGTGGCTCGGCCTCGGGTGTACGAGCTGACATTTGTGCGGCCTCTCCTCCGTGTGGACCGTCGGCAGCGATCCTCCGACTTGTCTGACGCTCGTGCCGCTCCGTACAGCACAATGCTGTCGGCGCGGCACTGTCACGGATGTCCGTCAATGATCCAAAAACGTGCGGTTTCTAGGATCATTTACGGCATCACCCGATGTGACCATACAGCCACGTAGCGCGATTGGCGAGCCCTCCGGGCACAACGTCTCGACCACGGGTTGATGTCACGCTGGGTGATTCTAGCGACACGTTTCGTGGTATCGCAGTGAAAACGGCAAACTACTCAGTTCGTAGATGTGTGATCGACTATCCCATGACCAGAATCTGCAGGTCGGGGCGTGTTGATGACCCTCAGTTTGCCGATTCGAGGGCGCGGATCGACCTCCAGCGGACAATCACCCGCTGATACATCGCGAAGGCAAGTTCTTCCTGACCCGTATCCAGGCCCGCCAGGGCCGCGGCGACCTCCGCGACGGACTGGTCGCCCTGGAGCGTCCGGTCGTCCATCAGGTGGACGAGGCCGCCGTAGTCGAGCTCGACGAGCGAGTGGGGATGGAACTCCTCCAGCCAGCGGCCGATGTCCTCCACCTCGGTCAGCGCGGCGACCTGCCCGACATGGCGGCGGATGACCACCAGGGCCCGGGCCACCCGGCGGCGGGCCTGCGCCATCGAGGTGACGTACAGCATGTTCCTGGGCGGCGCGGCGGTGGTCTGCGAGACGGGCTCGGCCGGCTGCTCCGAGCCCAGCACGAGCCAGCGCTCGGCCGAGTCGAACGGCACGAACCACGCGGTCGGGACGTGCCAGGTGCTCGTGCGGATGTAGGTGCGCAGGGACTCCTCCCCGCGCTTGAACCGGTCGAAGTCGTCGGCGGTCTGCTCGGCGATGGCCTGGGGGACGAACCGGGAGGCCAGCCTGACCGGCGTGCTGCCGCGGAAGGAGGCGAACGCCAGCCACGACCGGAGCCTGCTCTGCCAGGGGCAGACGTAGAGCGTCTCCTCCACCCGCCGCAGGTAGGCGTTGGGGCTCTCGCGCTCGGGCGCGGGCAGGGGCGGGACGCTCAGCAGCCGGCGGACCGCCTCGCCGTGCTCGACCTCGAGCGCGCCGGCCCGGCGCGGCCGGTCGCGCGACCCGGCGTACCGGGCCCACCGCGCCCGATCCTGAGGGGTGAAAGCGGTCAGCGGCTCGTACACACGGAGATAGGCGGCGTAGGGGAGCACACCAGAATCGTGCCATGTCGGGGGAGGAACGCGCAGCACTGTCCCGGTTTTTCATGATCGTTTCATGCCCGGGTCGGCTAAGCTGGAGGCGAATCGCCGCGACGAGGCGGCGTACACGATCAGGAGTCACTACCGTGACCGACGTTTTCGGGCTGTCCCACAAGGAATCCGGCTCGGGTGACGGCGTCAACCCCGTTCAGCCGATACGGCACGAGCAGGTCGTCTTCTGCACCGACGAGCGCAGCGGCCTCTACGCGATCATCGCGATCTACAGCACCGCCCTCGGACCGGGGCTCGGCGGCACCCGGTTCTATCCCTACGAGAGCGAGCAGGCCGCCCTCGCCGACGTCCTCAACCTCTCCCGGGCCATGGCGTACAAGAACGCGCTGGCCGGGCTCGACCACGGCGGCGGCAAGGCCGTGATCATCGGCGATCCCTCGGCCGACAAGAGCGAGGCGCTCCTTCGCGCGTACGGCAGGTTCGTCCAGTCGCTGGGCGGCCGCTACTACACCGCCTGTGACGTGGGCACCTACAGCGAGGACATGGACGTCGTGGCGCGGGAGTGCTCCTACGTCACCGGCCGGACCCCGGCGCACGGCGGCGCCGGAGACTCCTCCATCCTCACCGCCTTCGGGGTCTTCCAGGGCATGCGGGCCGCCGCCGACCACATGTACGGCACCTCGTCCCTGAGGGGCCGGCGGGTCGGGGTCGAGGGGGTCGGCAAGGTCGGCCGCCGGCTCGTCGACCACCTGATCGAGGACGACGCCGAGGTCGTCGTCTGCGACGTCGACGAGCGGGCCGTCGAGTGGGTGCGGCAGCGCCATCCGGCCGTCGAGGTCGTGCCCGACGCCGCCACGCTGGCCGCGTCCGACATCGACGTGTACGCCCCCTGCGCGCTCGGCGGAGCGCTGGACGACGAGACCGTCCCCCGGCTCAAGGCGAAGATCGTCTGTGGCGGGGCGAACAACCAGCTCGCCCATCCGGGCGTCGAGAAGCAGCTCGCCGAACGGGGCGTCCTGTACGCCCCCGACTACGTCGTCAACTCGGGCGGGGTCATCCAGGTGGCCGATGAAATCGGGGGATTCGACATGGAACGCGCCCGCGCGCGGGCCGCAATGATCTTCGACACCACCCGCAGGATCTTCCGGTCGGCCGAGGAGGAAGGGGTTCCTCCCGCGGTCGCCGCGGATAGGCTGGCGGAGCGCAGAATGTCGGAAATAGGTCGGCTTAGGGGGATTTGGCTCCGGCGCTGACCGCCGCCGCTCTTACGACGTACCGAGCGGCGCACAAACCAGGTACGGTAATAGGCGAACGAGAGACTGACGCCTGAAGTCAGGTGGCGTCGGTGCGCGGTGCGTTAGTGACGAGGGGTCGGGCACGACCCCGCATGAGGGGGTCGAGCCAATGGGGCGCGGCCGAGCCAAGGCCAAGCAGGTCAAGGTCGCCCGTCAGCTGAAGTACAACAGCGGCGGGACGGATCTTGAGCGCCTGCGCGCGGAGCTCGGAGTCGTGGACGCCGACGATTCCGGCCACAGTGACGAGCATGACCCTTACGACGAGTTGGCTGATCGCTACAGCGATTACGCGGCCGTCGACGACGATGACGGCGACGACGGCAGCCCCGGGCGGCGCTGAGCCGTTACCGATCGCCAGTTGAGTGACCCGGCGGGGACCGTTCCCCCGCCGGGTTGCTGACTCATATGCGGTGATCAGCGTGTCCGAGACCTGCGACGCGCCTTCACGCGAGGTGGTACGCCCGGTTGTGTGCGTGCCCGCCTCGCGCGCTCGCCACGTCGGCCTGTTCGGGGAGCGCCCCAGGACGCCCGCGTTCTTCCGCTGACGGGCATCCTGCGACGGGAGCCGAGGCGAGCCCTCGCCGCCGGTCGGGGTGAACGGCGGACACGCGGTGAGACGTGTCACACACCGGCCGCCGGACGACGCGGGCTCACCGACGGAAACGCGCCCGCCCCTCTCCGGCGACGATCTCGCCCAGCACCCAGGCGGGCAGGCCGCGGCCGGTCAGCAGCGCCAGCGCCCTGTCGGCCTCCGCCGCCGGGACGATCGCGCACATGCCCACGCCGAGGTTGAACGTCCTGTCCATCTCCTCCTGGGGCACGCCACCGTGGCCGGCCAGCACCTCGAAGATCGCGGGAGGCGTCCAGGAGCTCCGGTCGAGCACGGCGTCGGCCGTCGCGGGCAGGGACCTGGCCAGGTTCGCCGCGAGCCCGCCGCCGGTGATGTGGGCGAGCGCGTGCACCTCGGTCTCCCGGATGAGCGCCAGGCAGTCGAGCGAGTAGACGCGGGTCGGCGTGAGCAGTTCCTCGCCGAGCGTGCGGCCCAGCTCGGGCAACTCCCGCTCCAGGTGCAGCCCGGCCTTCGCGATCACATGCCGGACCAGCGAGTAGCCGTTGGAGTGGACGCCGCTGGAGGCCAGCCCGAGCACCACGTCCCCCGGCACCACCCGGTCGGGCCCGAGCATCTCGTCGGCCTCGACGACCCCGGTGCCGGCGCCCGCGAGGTCGTACTCGTCGGGGCCCATCGCGCCGGGATGCTCGGCGGTCTCGCCGCCGACCAGCGCGCAGCCCGCGAGGCGGCAGCCTTCGGCGACGCCGCCGACGATGTCGGCGATGCGCTCCGGCACCACCTTCCCGCAGGCGATGTAGTCGGTCATGAACAGCGGCTCGGCCCCGCACACGACGAGGTCGTCCACCACCATGCCGACGAGGTCGATGCCGATCGTGTCGTGCTTGCCGAGCCGCTGCGCCAGCATGACCTTGGTGCCCACGCCGTCGGTGGACGTGGCGAGCAGCGGCCGGCGGTAACGCAGGAAGGCCGAGGCGTCGAAGAGCCCGGCGAAGCCGCTGGCGTCGTCGACGACCTCGGGCCGCCGGGACCGCGCCACCCGCGACTTCATCAACTCGACCGCGCGGTCGCCCGCCTCGATGTCGACGCCGGCGTCGGCGTAGCTGGTCATCGCTGGGCCTCCAGCACGAACTTGCCCACCCGGTCGTCCTCGATCGGGATGGGGTACTCACCGGTGAAGCAGGCGCGGCAGAGCCGGTCGGCGGGCAGCGTCGTCGCCCGGGTCAGCCCGTCGAGCGAGATGTAGCCGAGGGAGTCGGCGCCGAGCGAGGAGCGGATCTCCTCCACCGACAGCGACCCGGCGATCAGCTCCGCCCGGGTGGCGAAGTCGATGCCGTAGAAACAGGGCCAGGCGACCGGGGGCGAGGAGATCCGGACGTGCACCTCGGTGGCGCCCGCCTCGCGCAGCATCTTCACGATCGCCCGCTGGGTGTTGCCGCGGACGATCGAGTCGTCCACGACCACCAGGCGCTTGCCCTCGATGACCTCGCGCAGCGGGTTGAGCTTGAGCCGGATGCCGAGCTGGCGGATGGTCTGCGACGGCTGGATGAAGGTGCGGCCGACGTAGGAGTTCTTCACCAGGCCCTGGCCGTACGGGATGCCGCTCTGCTCGGCGTATCCGATGGCGGCCGGGGTGCCGGACTCGGGCGTCGGGATGACGAGGTCGGCGTCCACCGGGTGCTCACGGGCGAGCACGCGCCCGACCTCGACCCGGGTGGACTGCACGCCGCGCCCGGCGATCGTCGTGTCGGGCCGGGCGAGGTAGACGTACTCGAACAGGCAGCCCTTCGGCTCGGCCACCGCGAAGCGGCGCGAACGCACGCCGCGCTCGTCGATCGTCAGCAGCTCGCCGGGCTCGATCTCCCGGATGAACGACGCGCCGACGATGTCGAGCGCCGCGGTCTCGGAGGCGACCACCCAGCCGCGCTCCAGCCTGCCCAGCACGAGCGGCCGGATGCCCTGCGGGTCGCGGGCGGCGAACAGCGTGGTCTCGTTCATCCAGACGAGCGAGTAGGCGCCCTTGACCTCCGGCAGCAGTTCGGCCGCGACGTCGTCCACGGGGCGCGAGGCGTCCTGCGCGAGCAGCGCGGTGAGCACCTCGGTGTCGGTGGTGGCCCGCATCGCACCGGACGTGAGCCGCTCGGCGAGCTGCGCGGTGTTGATCAGATTGCCGTTGTGGGCGAGCGCCAGCCCGCCGCCGTCGGTGGAGTTCAGCGTCGGCTGCGCGTTCTCCCAGACGCTCGATCCCGTCGTGGAGTAACGGCAGTGCCCGATGGACAGGTGCCCGCGCAGGGTGCCGAGGATCGACTCGTCGAAGACCTGGGCCACCAGGCCCATGTCCTTGTAGACGAGGATTCGGCTGCCCTCGCTGACCGCGATGCCCGCGGACTCCTGTCCACGGTGCTGCAGCGCGTAGAGGCCGTAGTAGGTGAGTTTGGAGACGTCCTCCCCAGGCGCCCATACGCCGAAGACGCCACAGGCGTCCTTCGGAGCGCGGTCCTGGGGGTCGAGGTCATGGCCCAGCCGGCCGTCGCCCTTCAACACACAGTCGAGTCTATTCAGGCATTGACGCTGCTCAAACCGGCGCATGCCCTTCGGCCGCCGTAACCCTCAACCGCTCTTTGCCGTGTCGTCCCTGCTCACACCGTGATTCCGGGAGAGCCTGAGGGCCGCGGCAGAGGTCAGAATCACGTACGGGAGGGATCATCGTGGCGAGACCCGGCGACCCCGGGCCCCCGCGCGGGCCGTACGGCGGGGCCCCGTACGGGGGACCTCCGGGCGGGCCTCCTCACGGCGGGCCGCCCTTTGGCGAGCCCCCTTCCGGTGAGCCTCCGGGCAGGCCACCGTACGGCGGGCCGTTGCCGCCGCCCTGGGGGCCGGACGGTCCCGGCGGGCCCTGGGGACCCGGAGGGCCGGGCGGTGGGCCCAGCGGTGGGCCCGGTGGACCCGGTGGACCCGGTGGCGGCCTCGGCACGGCGGCGCTGGTGCTCGGGATCTGTTCGCTCGTCCTGCTGCTGTTCTGTGGCGTCGGGACGGTCCTGGCCGTCGTCGGGCTGGTCCTCGGCATCGTGGCGATCGCCAGGAACTCCAACAGGCGCAGAGCCACCGCCGGGGTCGTGCTGAACGCGCTGACCCTGGTCCTCGCCCTGATCCTCGGCGTGGTGCTCTACAACTGGTTCCAGAGCCGGCGTCTCGGCGAGTGCTTCGACTCCCGGCTCTACCCCACCCAGGAGGACGCGCGGCGCTGCGTGGACGACAGGCTCGGCCGGCCGCGGTGACCCCGGCGATCCCGTCACCGCGCGCCTCGGGGTCGCCGCATGACAGGCCGGTGGCGGCGGGGCGTCCTGGCGTAAGGCCATGCCAGGGCGCCGGAGCGCGAGGTCACGCCAGCGGCAGGAGCCAGGACAGGTCGGCTCTGGCGCCGCTGGCCGCGATCTTCCCGGCGTCCGTCGCGTCGGCCCAGGACAGGCGGCCGGTGGCCAGTTCGAGCCAGGTGCGCGGATCGGTCTCGATCACGTTGGGCGGAGTGCCCCGGGTGTGCCGGGGCCCCTCCACGCACTGCACGGCCGCGTACGGCGGGACCCGCACCTCCACCGACCGCCCCGGCGCCCGCGCGGCCAGTTCCTCCAGCAGGTGCCGTACGGCGGCGCGGGCGGCTGTCCTGACCGGCGCCCGCCCGGCCTCGAAGGCGTCCAGCACGGCCCCCACACACGCGTCGGCCGCCCTGGTCGCGGGGCCGTCGTACGGCGGCCGTCCGAGATCGGCGAGCTGGGCGTCGAGCGCCTCTCTGATCTTCTCGGGGTCGAGTCTGCGTGCCGGCACCGGCCCATTGTCCCGGATCCCGGCCCGCGGCCCGGCTCCCCGTCGGGTCGCGTACGCGCCGCGGTCCGGGCCGCGCGGCTCGCCCTGCCCGGCGCCCGGCCGTCCGGCCGGGGCTATGAACTTCGGGGGACGGTGCGTCGATCCTCCTGGCGGTCTCGGAGCGGGTCCTGACCGAGCATCCGAGTGCCGTTGGCGGCGGAGGCGCGTACCGCGGCGAAGCCCGAGTCGATCATCTCGCTCTCGTAGGAACGCAGCCCCGGGATCGGCGGGCCGCCGCAGGCGAGAGCGGCGGTGAGCCGCGCGGCGTCCTGGAGGGCGAGGTTGGCCCCGGCCCCCGCCGCCGGGCTCATCGCGTGGGCCGCGTCGCCGAGCAGCGTGACGCGGGTGGTGCGCCAGGGGTCGACGGGGATGCTGGTGCGCAGCGCCAGCGGGACGATCTCCCGCCAGTCTTCGAGCATCTGCCGGACGCGGGGGTGCCAGCCGTGTGTCATCTCCATCACCAGGGATTTGAGCTGCTGCTGGGTCATGCGGTGGAGATCGGGCGGCAGTTCGTCGATCCGGGCGCTGAAGGAGCAGGTGGCGTAATCGCGGGTGCGGGCGATCCCCACCACGCGGTGGCCGGGTCCGGCGACCGCGCTGAACACGTTGTCCAGGTCCTCGGTCAGGCTACGGGAGATCTTGCCGTAGAACTGTGCGAGGCCGGTGCCGACGACGCGGGCGTGCGGCAGGTACTGCCTGCGGACCGTGGAGTTGACGCCGTCGGCGCCCACCAGCACCTCGCCGTCGGCCGTGGTGCCGTCGTCGAAGTACGCGGTCACCCGTCCGGCCTCGTCCCGGAAGGCGGTGAGGCGCCTGCCATAGCTGATCATCTCGTTCACGTCCGCCAGCAGGACGTCGCGTAACTCCTGCCGGTCGACCGACAGGTGCCGGCCGCCGAAATCATGCTCTTCCACAACGTGGAGTGCCGTATCGAAACGCACGAACCGGGCCTTGGGCGCGTGAGCGCCGGCCAGGAACGCGGATGCCCGCGTGGGCGCGAGCACCGATGTCAGCGCGTCGATGCCCAGGTCGCCCAGATGCAGACGGTAGCCCTGGCCGCGGACCACGGGCGAGGGATCACGCTCGTAGACGGCCACGTCGATGCCGTGCGCACGCAGTCCGTTGGCCAGGGCCAGGCCGCCCAGGCCCGCTCCGACGACGATCACTCTCATCGCGGCCCACCGCCGAAGCCGGCCGCGTGCTCAGCGGCCCATCGCGACAGCGGCATGGCCGGAGCAAGGCGTTCCATGGCGGAGTCCGCCCGGACGAGCCGCTCCACGAATCGCCTTCCGGCGTTCCCTGTGACGCCGGAAACCAGATAGGTGCTCATGCGTTCACCATCGCCTCGGCACGGCCGGGCCCGCAGCTCAACGGCCTGTACGTGGAGGCAAATCGCAGGAAACCATGCAATATGGCGAAAATTGGCGTGCTGGACGGCATTGATCGCGCTCTCGTGCACGCGCTCCAGATCGACGGCCGGGTGCCCTTCCGCCGGGTCGCCGAGGTCATCGGCACCTCCGAGCACACCATCGGGCGCCGCTACCGCAGGCTGCGCTCTCAGGGACTCCTGCGGGTGGTCGGCATGCTGGACGGCACTCGCTTCGGGCGGGTCTCCTGGGCGGTGCGTCTGGTGTGCACGCCGGACGCCGCCAGGCCGGTGGCCGAGGCGCTGGCCCGGCGCGAGGACACCGTCTGGGTACGGCTGCTGTCCGGCGGCACCGAGATCGCCTGCGGGGTCCAGGCCGGTGAGGAGGGGGACGACCTGCTGCTGAAGAGGCTTCCCAGGACTCCGCGCATCGCCTCGATGTCGGCTCACGCCACGCTGCACATGTTCGCCGGGTGGCGCAGCCGGACGGCCCCGCTCTCCGAAGAGCAGGTCGCCCGCCTGCGCCCGGATCCCCTGGACGACGAGCACGAGATCGACCTGAGCGGCGAGGACCACGCCCTGCTGCGGGTGCTGGCCCAGGACGGCCGGGCCGGCCTCGGCGAACTGGCTGCGGCCGCAGGATGCTCGCAGACCACCGCCCGCCGGCGACTCGAACAACTGCGCGCCGCCGGGGCCCTGCGTCTCGACGTGGAGATCCCCGCACAGGTGCTCGGCTACCACGCCGAGGCATGGTTGTGGATGAAGGTCGAGCCACGGGCCCTGACCGCCGTCGGCGCGGCCATGGCCGGTCACGCCGAGGCCGACGTGGTGGCGGCCACCACCGGCCCGGCCAACCTCATGGCCGGGGTGACCTGCCGCGACACTCGGGCCCTCTACCGCTACCTGACCGAACGGGTGGCGCCTTTGAGCGGGGTGATCGAGGTGGAGACCGCTCCGGTGATCCGCACGATCAAGCGGGCCGGCGCCCTACTGCCCGCCACCCCGCTCCCCGGCGTCGCCCTCTCGTCCTGAACCGTCGCCGCCCTTCCCGGCCGTCCGGAGAGTCAGGCGACGGGCTCGGGCACGGCCGATTCGGCGGGCACGGACGCGGCGGTGCGGGTCCGGCGCAGCGAGTAGAGGCTGACCGGCACGCCGACCAGCACGATCGCCCCCGCGATGAGCAGTGTGAACCGGTACGCCTCCAGGAAGGTGTGCAGCGGAGGGCCGGTGAGCGCGCTCTGCCTGGCGCTCAGGACGGCGCCCAGGATCGTGACCCCGAGCAGGCCGAAGACCTCGCGGGAGACGTTGAGCACACCCGAGGCCACCCCCGCACGGGCGGGGGGCATGGCGTTCAGCACGACGTTCGTCAGCGGGACGAGCAGGCCGCCGCCCAGGCCGTACACGAGGAACCAGGGGAGCAGGTCGCCGTAGTGGGAGCCCTCGCCCGCGCTCGACAGTCCGGCGACGGCCACCGCCATCAGGCCGAGACCGGCCGCGACGGTCGGCCCGCTGCCGAAACGCTCGGCGAGCCGGGGCGCGACGGTCGCCGACACCGCCATGAGCAGCGCCATGGGCACGAAGCCCGCACCGGCCTCGATCGGGGAGAACCCGAGCGCGCTCTGCAGATAGATCGCCGTGAAGAAGTAGATGCCGAACACCCCGAACGCCCACAGCCCCATCGCCAGCAGCCCGCCGCTGAAGACCCGCTCCCTGAACAGCGTCAGGTCGATCATCGGCTGCGCCGTACGGGACTCGACCACGAGGAAGGCGACGGCGGCCACCGCGGCGACGGCGAACGCGCCGAGGATCGGGCCGGAGGTCCACCCGCGGGACGCGCCCTCGATCAGCGCGTAGGTGAGGGCGAACAGCGAGACGGCGGAGGTGGCCAGGCCCGGCAGGTCGAGGGAGAGCCGCCCGGTCGCGCCCCGCCCGGAAGCGACCGTGACCTGCCCGGTGGCGACCTGCTCAGGCGTGACCCGCTCCACCCGGATCGCCCGCGCGCCGATCACGGCCGCCACCACGCCGATCGGCGCGTTGATCAGGAAGATCCAGCCCCAGTGGGCGTTCTCGCTGAGGAAACCGCCGGTGAGCGGGCCGATCGCGAGGGCCAGGGCGCCGACGGCGCTCCAGACGCCGACGGCCGTCGCCCGCTCACGCGGGTCGGGGAAGATCCGCGGCAGCAAGGCCAGCGTGGCCGGAGTCACCAGCGCCGCGCCGAGCCCCTGCAGGGCCCGCGCGCCGATCAGCGTCTCCTGGTTCCAGGCCAGGCCCGCCGCCACCGAGGCGAGCGTGAAGACCGTCAAGCCGGTGAAGAACGCGGCCCGGGGACCGAAGACGTCAGCGAGGCGTCCCCCGGCGAGCAGCAGTCCCGCGAAAACCAGGATGTACGCACTCACGATCCACTCCAGGCCGGAGATCGTCAGCGCTAGGTCGCGCTGGATCGTGGGCAACGCCACGTTGACGACGTTGTTGTCCAAATACGTCATGAATGTCGCAAGCGCCACCGCGACGAGCGCCCACCACCGTCCAGACATGAGTCCTCCTCTTGTACGGGGTACATGTACGGCGTACATGTACAGTGCATAGGAGAACTTGTACGTCGTATAGTTGTCAAGTGCGGAGGTAGCGAGGGAGCGGACCATGGCTGACACGGAGCGGTTGAGCCGCCGGGCGCTGGTGGAGAAGGCCGTCGAGGTGGCCGACTCCGAGAGCCTCGACGCCGTCACGGTGCGGCGGCTGGCCCAGGAGCTGGGCGTCACGCCGATGGCGCTGTACTGGCACGTCAAGAACAAGGACCAGTTGCTCGCCTGCCTCTCCGACCACCTCCTGGCCGAGGTCACGCCCGAGTTCGACCCCGCCGCGCCGTGGAACCTCCGGCTGCGCGCGATGGTCGAGGCGCTGGTGGGCGTGATGCGGCGGCACCGGTTCATGCCGCAGCTGTTCGCGCTGGTCAAGGAGGAGGAGGTGCCCAGCTTCACCCGCGCGACCGAGGCCGCGCTCGACCTGCTGTCGCTGGCGGGTTTCACGCTCTCGGAGGGCTGGGCCGTGTCCCACTACCTCCTGCAGGGCGCGATCGCCCTCGTCGGCGGCGAGCCGGGGTGCCCCCGGACGCTCACGGCCGCGCAGGCGGCCGAGTGGCGGCGGCAGAAGCGGCTCGCCCTGGAACGGCTGCCGGCCGACGAGTTCCCCCGCATGGTGGAGTTCGCGAAGCTGATGGAGAACGAGACGGACGTGGAGGCCTACTACACGTTCGGCCTGGACCTCCTGATGGGCGGCGTCGAGACCATGGCCGCGAGGAAGTCACGGGGCGGTGCGACGGGCGACGCCGCGTCATAGCCCTGTGGTCGAAGTTGCACATCCGTGATGTTTCGGACGTCAACCAAAGCACCTTCCGGCACGTGTGATACGCGCGTACAAATGTGATCTTCACGCTCCGCGTGCCGCAGAAAGGGAAGTCCCGTGGCTATCAAGTTGCCGGGCGGTCGGACCATCGGCCTTGTGACGGCTGGTGCTCTGGTGGGGTCGGTTCTGGTTCTGGGTGGGGCGGCGACGGCCTCGTCGGCGAGTGGTGGCGCGTACTACGCGTGTGTGAACAAGTCGACGCGGTACATGCGTCTGGTCGGGGTGACGACCACCTGCAAGGCGACCGAGTACAAGGTGTCGTGGAACCAGGCGGGTCCGCAGGGGCCGCAGGGTCCGGCGGGGATCGGCGGCACGGGTGCGCAGGGTCCCCAGGGCCCGCGTGGTCTGCAGGGTCCGAGGGGTCTGCAGGGCCCGCGTGGCCTTCAGGGCCCCAAGGGCGACACGGGCGCGCAGGGCCCGAAGGGCGAGACCGGTGCGCAGGGCCCGAAGGGCGAGACCGGTGCGCAGGGTCCCAAGGGCGACGACGGCAAGGCCGGTCCGGCAGGCGCGCAGGGCCCGAAGGGCGACGACGGCAAGCAGGGGCCGCAGGGCGAGCGCGGTCCGGCCGGTCCGCAGGGCCCGAAGGGCGACGACGGCAGGAACGGCGTCACCGGGCCGCAGGGCCCCAAGGGGGACACCGGTCCGAAGGGTGACAAGGGCGACACGGGCGCGCGTGGTCCCGCGGGCCCGGCGGGCCCGGCAGGCCCCGCGGGCGAGGGGGGTTCCGCCACCGTCGTCACCAAGGCCGACTCCCTCTACCTGCCGGCCGCCGGTGGCAGCGACTCCGTCATGTGCCCGAGCGGAACCGTCGCCACGGGAGGCGGCTTCGTCGCCGGTGGCTCGGGCCAGCCCTTCATCACCACCAACGCGCCGTACCTGAACGACGACGGCAAGGCGGTCGGCTGGAAGCTCTACGGCAAGAACGTCAGCGGCACCATCTACGTGCTGTGCCTCAAGAGCTAGTGCTGTAGCCGGAAACGATCATCGGTCCGCACGTGGCTCCCCGTGCCGATCGGATCGGTTCGATCGCATCCGATCGGCACGCCGGGAACGCGCCCGCGTACGCGGCGAGAAAGGCGCGCTTCGATCCGGGCTCAGGCCGGCCGGGTGGGGGGCCGGAGGCCGTCCATCAGGAGGTCCAGCAGGCGGCCGGCCTTGGCTTCTTGATCGCGCCGGGGGGCC
Source organism: Microbispora sp. H10885 (assembly GCF_014161415.1). Taxonomy (NCBI): domain Bacteria; kingdom Bacillati; phylum Actinomycetota; class Actinomycetes; order Streptosporangiales; family Streptosporangiaceae; genus Microbispora; species Microbispora sp. H10885. The sequence continues at coordinate 306,881 of NZ_JABBWY010000011.1, forward strand.
ACGGTGAAGATGCCGATGAGGGAGGCGGCGATGTCTTCGGCGGTGACGTCGGAGCGGAGGTCGCCCGCCGCGCGACCGGCGTCGAGAATCGTGGTGATGGCCGCCAGCAGCTCGCTCCGGGTCTGTGCATGGGCGATCTCGCCCGACTCGATCATCGCGAGCAGCGTGTCGAGCATGCCGTTCTTGGTCGCGATCCAGTCCCCGAACAAGTCCATCCAGCGCCGCATCGCCGCGGCCGGGGGCAGCCGGCCGAGCAGCTCGCGGGCGCCGGTCGTCAGCCGCACGACCTGGTCCCGGTAGACCGCGTCGACCAGCGACTCGCGGGTCGGGAAATGCCGATAGAGCGTGGCGATGCCGACTCCGGCCTCGCGGGCGATCGCACGCATCGACGGCTCGGCGTCAGCCGACACGAACACGCGGGTCGCCACCGCGAGCAACTGGTCGCGGTTGCGGGTCGCGTCCGCCCGCGGCGCGCGCAGCTCCGCCTCAGTAAAAACGGATCGCGCTCCGGTTGTGTTAGGGTCGCCCATGGAAACGGAGCATAGTCCGTTTCAACGCGTTCCCTCGTCCCCAAGGAGCCAGGCGTACATGCAGGAACAGAGCGATCAACCGCCGGCGGGCAGGAGCAGGGCGGTCCGGCTCGATTCGTTCGGCGGCCCCGAAGTCCTGGACATCCGTGAGGTTCCCGCTCCGCAGGCCGGCCCGGGACAGATCCGCGTGCGGGTCACCGCGGCCGGTCTGAACCCGATGGACTGGATCATGACCGCCGACGCGGACACCGCCGCCCGGTTCGGCCTGAGCCTCCCGGCCGGATTCGGGACCGACTACGCGGGACTGGTCGACCAGGTCGGTGACGGGGTGACCGGCTTCGCGCCCGGCGACCGGGTGTTCGGGGGCGCCCTGTCCCGCGCGGTCGCCGACTTCGTGGTGATCGACACGGCCGGGGGGAGCGCGGCGAACGAGGCCCATCACACTCCGGACGGCGTCGACGACCGCACCGCCGCCACCCTCACGATCGCCGGCCGCACGGCATCCGCCGCCCTCGCCGTGGTCGGCCCCGGCCCGGACGACACGGTGCTGATCGGCGGCGCGGCGGGCGGGGTCGGGGTGTTCGCCGTCCAGCTGGCCCGGATCGCGGGAGCGCGCGTGATCGGGACGGGATCGGCGACATCATCCGATTTCCTGCGCGATCTCGGAGCCGAGCCGGTCGCGTACGGCGACGGCCTGGCCGACCGGGTCCGAGCCCTCGCTCCCGGCGGTGTCACCGCCGCCGTCGATCTGTACGGGACGGAGACGGCGCACGCCGCAAGGGAACTCGGCGTCCCGGACAGCCGCATCTGCACCATCGCCGCGCAGGTCGACGGCGTGCCGACGGCCAACGGCGCGAACGCCGCCCCCGGCGCCCTGGAAGAGGTCGCCGCCCTGGTCGCGGCGGGCCGGCTGCGGGTGCCTGTCGCGGCGAGCTTCCCGGTCGAGCAGATCCGCCGCGCGGTCGAGCTCCAGGCGGGCCGGCACGTGCACGGCAAGATCGTCATCGACATCTAGATCAAGTCGCGACGATGGACGCGGTGTCGTCGTCACCGATCAGGAGGGAACGGCCTCCCGCCCACTGAGGGCCGCGGACAAATCTGACTGTGCGGCCTGACTCGCGGCCTTGATGCGCATACGTGATGTTTGTGCCGTCAACCATCCCTTTCTTTCGCACGTGTATCACTCGTACCTCTTGTGATCCAAGCACCTCGTGTGCCGCAGAAAGGGAAGTCTCGTGGCTATCAAGTTGCCGGGCGGTCGGACCATCGGCCTTGTGACGGCTGGTGCTCTGGTGGGGTCGGTTCTGGTTCTGGGTGGGGCGGCGACGGCCTCGTCGGCGAGTGGTGGCGCGTACTACGCGTGTGTGAACAAGTCGACGCGGTACATGCGTCTGGTCGGGGTGACGACCAGGTGCAAGGCGACCGAGTACAAGGTGTCGTGGAACCAGGCGGGTCCGCAGGGGCCGCAGGGTCCGGCGGGGATCGGCGGCACGGGTGCGCAGGGTCCCCAGGGCCCGCGTGGTCTGCAGGGTCCGAGGGGTCTGCAGGGCCCGCGTGGCCTTCAGGGCCCCAAGGGCGACACGGGCGCGCAGGGCCCGAAGGGCGAGACCGGTGCGCAGGGCCCGAAGGGCGACGACGGCAAGGCCGGCGAGCAGGGCCCGCGTGGTCTGCAGGGTCCCAAGGGCGACGACGGCAAGGACGGCAAGGACGGTAAGGACGGCGTCGCCGGCGTCTCGTACAAGTCGGCCGAGTTCAGCTTCGGCCTCGGCGGCGGCTCCAAGAGCCTGAGCTGCGACAGCGGGACCTACGCGACCGGCGGCGGCTACCGCGGCACCAACATCGTCGGTGAGGTCACCACCAACGGCCCGATCATCACCGGAGGCAAGCCGACCGGCTGGGAGGTCAAGGGGTCCGTCGGCACCAAGGGCACCATGTACGTCATCTGCGTCGGCGTCTGAGTCAGCCACGCCGCCGGAAGGGTGGAGTCCGTGGGGGCTCCACCGTACGGCGCTCCACATATGCCTGCCGTACGCGACGAGGCGTTGGCGTACGGCACCGCGAAGGCCCTTCCGGAGGGGTTACCGGAGGGGTCTTCGCGCGTTTCCGGCCTGCTTTCGACTCCGCCGCTCCCCGGAGGCCGCGCGACGGGCACGGGTGCGGCCCTCGTGGTCCCGGAAGGCGGTCGCCGGCTCCGGGTACTAGGGTGGCCGGTCATGATCGAGCCTTCCTACGTCCGGGTCGCCCGGGCGGCGTACGACGCGATGGCCGGAGACTACGTCGACTTCGCCCGGCACTCGCTGGCCGGCAAGCCCTTCGAACGCGCGATGCTCGCCACGTACGCCGAGCTCGTGCGGACGTCGGACCTCCCGGGCCCGGTGGTCGAGGCCGGGTGCGGAACGGGCCGGATCACGGCGCACCTGCACGCGCTCGGCCTCGACGTCTCCGGCGTCGACCTGTCACCGGGCATGATCGCGGTAGCCCGTCAGGAGCACCCGCACATCCGGTTCGAGGAAGGCCGCCTCGCGGCCCTGGACATCGCCGACGAGTCCCTGAGCGGTGTGGTCGCCTGGTACTCGATCATCCACACGCCGCCGGAGGATCATCCTGCGGTGCTGGCCGAGTTCCACCGGGTGCTGGCGCCCGGCGGTCATCTCCTGCTCGCCTTCCAGGTCGGCCAGGTCGGCGACGAGCCGTTCCACCTCGCGGAGGCGTTCGGGCACCAGGTCGCGCTCGACTTCCACCGCGTCTCGCCGGATCACCTGACCCGGCTGCTGGCCGACGCGGGAATCCCCGTGATCGCCCGCCTGCTCTGCGAACGCGGCGAGTCCGAACGGACCCCCCAGGCCTACCTCGTCGCCCGCAAGCCGGTGGCCGCCGCCGGCCCGCCGTCCGGGTCGTGACGAAGGGTCAGGTCCACTCCACGTGGGCCCGTACGGCCCCGGCGTCGTCGACCCAGCCCTTGGAAGCGGCGTACTCCAGCATCCGATCGAGCCTGTCCCGCCACTCCGGGTCCCGGCCCTGGTCACCGGCCAGGCGGATGATGTCCTCCCGGGTGAGCCAGACATGGTCCTCGCGCCGGGCCGTCACCTTGAGAGCGGTGAAGTCCTCCGGGTCGTGAAGAGACCGGGGACTCAGTTCCGCGTCAAGCCACACTGTCTTCTCCTCTGCCGGAGGCGACGATCACCGGAGTGACTTTACGCGCTCCCGCCCCGGATAGGCCGTCTGATCACGATGGTCCCGGGACACCGACTATGGAACGGTGTAGCTTTGCACCACCTCGCACCCTTTGTGGTCGACTGCGCAATCGGACGGAAAGACGTCTCATGAGAAACGCCACGCTCGTCGGCGCCTTCGTCGTACCCCTGGTCGTCCCCGCCGTGGCGTGGCCGGCGGCCGCGGCCACCGCCGCACCCGCGATGTCCGTGCCGACCGGGACGGGCGCGATCCGCTGCCCGAAGCCGACCAGGACCGTCGGCAGCGCCGGTGAGCTGCACGAGGCGCTCAGGTCGGCACGTGCGGGCGACGTCATCCGGCTGCGGCCCGGCACCTACCGGGGCAGGTTCGTCGCCCGGCGCTCCGGCACGCCGAAGAAGCCGATCTACCTGTGCGGCCCCGCCGCGGCGGTGCTGGACGGCGGCGGCGTCGGCAAGGGGTACGGCTTCCACCTCGACCGGGCCGGTTACTGGCGCCTGGTGGGCTTCACCGTCAGGAACAGCCAGAAGGGCGTCATGGCGGACGGAACCCGGGGCTCGGTCATCCAGGGCCTCACCGTCCGCGACATCGGCGACGAGGCCGTCCATCTGCGTGCCTTCAGCAGCGGCAACATCGTCCAGTACAACCGGATCGACAACACCGGCCTGCGTCGCGCGGAGTTCGGCGAGGGCGTCTACCTCGGCTCGGCGAAGTCCAACTGGGATCGGTACTCCGGCGGGCGGATGGACCGGAGCGACCGGAACCTGGTCCGCGGGAACGTCATCCGGTCCAGGGCCGAGGCGGTGGACGTCAAGGAGGGCACCCGCGGGGGCCGCATCGTCGGCAACGTCTTCGACGGGTCGGCGCTCGTCGCCGCGACCGCCGACTCCTGGGTCGACGTCAAGGGCAACGGCTACCTGATCGAGGGCAACGTCGGCAGGAACACCCCCGCCGACGGCTTCCAGACCCACGAGATCGTCGACGGCTGGGGCACCGGCAACGTCTTCCGCAGGAACACCCTCTATCTCGACGGCGCCGCCGGTGTCGGCATCAACGACACCGTAGGCGGAAACACGATCACCTGCGACAACAAGGCGGTCGGCGGCCGTCTGCTCAAGAACGGCAGGTGTTCCTGACGCCCCCGGGCGATGTGCCTCACTGGCCCACGCGGCCGTCGACGCACTCCCGCAGCAGGTCCGCGTGGCCGCAGTGCCGGGCGTACTCCTCGATCCGGTGCACCAGCAGGTCGCGGACGGCGATGGCGTCCTTCCCCAGACGCACGCTCAGATCCCGGTGCTCGGCCAGCGCGGCGTCGGTGGCCTCCTGCTCACGGGCGAGGTCGGCGTACGCGGCGTCCACCACCGCCTGGTCGGCGACCGCTCCGTCGAAGTCGCCACCCGGGCCGTACAGCTTCGGCGGCGGGCCACCGGGAAGGATCCAGCCGCGCCAGTCCCGCTCCGCCTCGGCGAGGTGCCGGAGCAGGCCGAGCAGCGACATGGTCGACGGCGGCACCGACCGGCGGGCCAGCTGCTCCGCGCTGAGCCCCTCGCACTTCATCAGCAGGGTCAGCCGGTAGTTCCTCAGGTACTCCCGCAGCGTCGCCAGTTCGCCTTCCGGGCTGACTTCGTTGTTCTCGCGGGGATCGTCAGCCGGATCCACCCACATGTCTCGATATACGGTCGCCTGAGTCCATCGTTGGGGCTGGTCGTTCACCGTGCCCATGGTGGTCCCCGAGCACTCCGCTCGCCAGCCGTTTTCCCCGCCGCGACGCAAGGACCCTGACGTGGTGAGTTCACGGCCGGATCGAGGCGCAGGGCCGGATAACCGCGCACCAGTTCGGCCATGCGATTCAAATCCCCGGGAGTGAGAGAGACAAGGCTGAAGCCGCCGGTGCTCGTGGTGGTGTGAAGGTGATCGAGGAAAGCCGCGTGAGTCGTGGGCCCCCCGTACTTGTTGATTAGCCGCGCCATCGTGATCCGGGCGACTCGAAGACGGCACTACGTCCAGAGTCCGACTCCCCACCACGGAAGGCCGAGGGCCCTTCCGGACGGGGTCGTCCGGAAGGGCCCTCGGACAGACGATCAGCCGAAGACGCGGGGCAGGGCCGAGGTGTGAGCCTCGCGAAGCTCGGCGACCGGGACGTCGAGCACGCCCTCGACCACGAGCGCGTCGCCGCCGGTGAGGCCGAGCCCGGAGCAGGGCACCTCGTGCCGGGCGCACAGCTCGGCGAACGCGTCGAACGCGTCCGGGCGGACGCACACCAGCGCACGCGCGGCCGACTCGCTGAACAGGTCGGTGAACGCGTCCTCGCCCGGCAGCGTCACCGTGCAGCCGACGCCACGGGAGAGGCACGCCTCGGCCAGGGCGATCGCAAGACCGCCGTCGGAGAGGTCGTGCGAGCCCTCCAGCAGCCCGCGGGCCGCCGCCTCGGCCAGCACCGCGGCCAGGGCGCGCTCGGCCTCCAGGTTCACCTGGGGCGGCAGCCCGCCCAGGTGGCCGTGGACCACGTGCGCCCACTCCGAGCCGCCGAACTCCTCGCGGGTCTCGCCCAGCAGCAGCACGCGCAGGCCGGCCTCCGGGAAGCCGGACCTGACCCGCCGCGCCACGTCGTCGATCACGCCCAGCACGCCGATCACGGGTGTCGGGTTGATCGCGGTCGAGCCGGTCTGGTTGTAGAACGACACGTTCCCGCCGGTGACCGGCACGCCGAGGGTGCGGCAGGCGTCGGCGAGCCCGCGTACGGCCTCCGAGAACTGCCACATGACCTCGGGGTCCTCCGGAGAGCCGAAGTTGAGGCAGTTGGTGACCGCGAGTGGCTTCGCGCCGGTGACGGCGACGTTCCGGTACGCCTCCGACAGCGCGAGCTGCGCCCCGCTGTACGGATCGAGCCTGGCGTAGCGGCCGTTGCCGTCGGTCGCCAGCGCGATGCCCCGGGTGGTCTCCTCCGCCCCCGGCATCGTCTCCGAGATCCGCAGCATGCCGGCGTCGGCGGGCTGCGCCAGGACGGTGTTGCCTCGCACGTACCGGTCGTACTGGGAGGTCACCCACTCCTTCGACCCGAGGTTGGGCGAGCCGAGCAGGGTGAGCAGGGTCTCGCGCAGGTCCGCGGGCCGGGGCAGGCGCTCGGGGCCGTCGGCGTTGAGCGCCGCCTGCCCGGCGGGCTCGTGGAACGGGCGCTCGTAGACCGGGCCCTCGTCGGCGGCCGTGCCCGGCGGGATGTCGACGATGACCTCGCCGTCCCACGTCATGACGAGCCTGCCGGAGTCGGTGACCTCGCCGATCACGGTCGCCGGGACGTCCCACTTGTCGCAGATCGCCATGAAGGCCGGGATGTCGTCGGGCGTGACGACCGCCATCATGCGTTCCTGCGACTCGCTCATCAGGATCTCCTCGGGCCGCAGCGAGGGATCGCGCAGCGGGACGAGGTTCAGGTCCACCCGCATGCCGCCGGTGCCCTTGGCGGCCAGCTCGGTGGTCGCGCAGGACACCCCGGCCGCGCCGAGGTCCTGGATGCCGACGACCACGTCCGCCTGGTAGAGCTCCAGGCAGCACTCGATCAGCAGCTTCTCCATGAACGGGTCGCCGACCTGTACGGCGGGCCGCTTGGCCTGCGACTCGTCCTCGAAGGTGGCCGACGCGAGCACCGACGCGCCGCCGATGCCGTCCGCGCCGGTACGCGCGCCGAACAGCACGACCTTGTTGCCGGGGCCGGGGGCGGTGGCCAGCTTGATCTGGTCCTTGCGCAGCAGGCCGACGCACAGGGCGTTGACGAGCGGGTTGCCGATGTAGCAGGGGTCGAAGACGACCTCTCCGCCGATGTTGGGCAGGCCGAGGCAGTTGCCGTAGTGGCTGATGCCCTCCACCACCCCGGGCAGCACCCGGCGGGTGTCGGGCTGGTCGGCTCCGCCGAAGCGCAGCGAGTCCATCACCGCGACCGGCCGCGCGCCCATCGACATGATGTCGCGCACGATGCCGCCGACGCCGGTCGCGGCGCCCTGGTGCGGCTCGACGTACGACGGGTGGTTGTGCGACTCGATCTTGAAGGTGGCGGCCCAGCCGTCGCCGACGTCGACCACGCCGGCGTTCTCGCCCATGCCGACGAGCAGGGCCTCCGACTCGGGCGCCTTGGTCCCGAACTGCCGCAGGTGGACCTTCGACGACTTGTAGGAGCAGTGCTCGCTCCACATCACCGAGTAGATCGCCAGCTCGGAGCCGGTCGGCCGCCGTCCGAGGATCTCCCGTACGCGCTGGTACTCGTCGTCCTTCATGCCCAGCTCGGCGTACGGCTGACGCTCTTCGGGCGTCTCCTGCGCGCGCTTCACGCTGTCGAGGGCCATCACGCGTTCACCAGCCTCTTCAGGATCGAGGAGAAGAAGCCGCGGCCGTCCACGCTCGGCGCGCCGGTCAGGTCCTCGACCGCGTGCTCGGGGTGGGGCATGAGGCCGACGACGTTCCCGGCCTCGTTGGCGATCCCCGCGATGTCGTTGAGCGAGCCGTTGGGGTTGCCGCCGGCGTAGCGGAAGACCACCCGGCCCTCGCCCTCCAGCGCCGCCAGCGTGGCGGCGTCGGCGACGTAGCGGCCCTCGCCGTGCTTGATCGGCAGCACGATCTCCTGACCGTCCGCGAAGTCCGCGGTCCAGGCAGTACGCGTGCTCTCCACGCGGATGCGCTGGTCGCGGCAGATGTAGTGCAGGCCCTCGTTGCGGGTCAGCGCGCCCGGCAGCAGGTGCGCCTCACAGAGGATCTGGAAGCCGTTGCAGGTGCCGAGCACGGGCAGCCCGGCCTGCGCGGCCGGGATCAGCTCGGTCATGAGGGGGGAGAACCGGGAGATCGCCCCGCAGCGAAGGTAGTCGCCGTAGGAGAACCCGCCGGGCAGGAAGACGGCGTCGACGCCCTTGAGGTCGTGGTCGGCGTGCCACAGCGGCACCGCCTCCGCTCCGGCCAGCCGTACGGCTCGCGCGGCATCCTGGTCGTCGAGTGTTCCGGGGAAGGTGACGACGCCCACCCGGGCAGCGCTCATGACTGTGTTCCCTCCAAGGATCGCCGCCAGGCCGGACGCCACCGTCTCATGTGCCGGACGGCGGTCAGTGGCGGTACACCTCAGAGTATCGGAGCCGCCAAATCGGCTGCTCTCGCGGAGCCCCGAACCGATCGGGGCGCGTCATGGGCCACCCGTGCCGCGCCCTGGGCCGGCGCGGCCGGTGGCCGGGGTCCTCAGACCCCGGCCAGGTGGCGGTCGAGAGTGAGATGGTGGGCGATGGCGTCCTCGGCCCAGTCGAGCTCCTTGCACAGCCGCACGGTCGTGCCGCGGCCGGGCGTGATGTCGAAGGACAGGTCGTCCACGACGGCCCGCATGATCAGGATTCCACGGCCGTGCTCGGTCTCGGCCGGCGGGTGCTGCCGGGGAATCATGTGCAGCCCCTCGCCGCCGTCGGCGACGCGCAGCTCACATCGGCCGTTGCCGATGGTGGCCATGACCTCGTAACGGTTGGCCGGTCCACCGTGCCTTACAGCGTTGGCGCATGCCTCGGACGTGGCCAGGAGTATGTCGGACACGCACTCCTCGGTCACCCCGAGGGACCTGAGCGCGTTCCCCACCACGCGGCGGACCATCGGGATGCCGATCGCATCCCTCGGCATGGCCAGCGAGAACTCAATATCCACCGGACCCCTCCCCGGTGTCGAAGGTCACCACGGTAGGCTTCCCCACTGAATCAGGGCTAACCGCAAAATGACGGTCCTGTTATTCGGGGCGTGCCTCATGGGTGGGTTTAAGACGACCTATGTCCCATTTACGAGGGAGAAGTCAGGGGCACGGCGGTGTGAAATGCACCACTTCACTCCGCGACGTGGATTGCGAAGTCCTCGATCACCGTGTTGGCCAGCAGGGTTTCGGCCATCTTTCGGACTTCCGAAAGGGCGGCTTCGTCCGCGGGCCCGTCCAGCTCCAGCTCGAACCGCTTGCCCTGCCGCACCTCGGAGACCCCGGAGAAGCCGAGCCGCGGCAGCGCCCGGGCGATCGCCTGCCCCTGCGGGTCGAGGATCTCCGGCTTGAGCATGACGTCGACGATGACGCGCGCCACGATGTGCCTCCAATTTCGAGTGGTCCGCCAGTTTCGGGGGGTCCGCCGGTTTCGGTGGGTCCGTTTCGCGGTCAAGCCTAGTGGCGGCCCGGCGACGCGCTCGCGACGGGCCACGCGGTGGGCCGGGCCGCGGCGGAGGAGTGTGGCGCCTCACGCCCCGGGAATCGGAGAAGTGTGGACAGGAGGCGGGGTCTTGCGCGAAGGGGTGTGACTTCTGCCACGATGTCCGCATATGCGACCGGTCGCCCACCCCCAGCGGCCGACCGCCGACCCTACCCGGCCCTCCGGCGGTGGCGACCCCACCCGTGGCGGGCACGAGACGCACAGGAGTGGCATGTGACAGCCCACGCCCCTCGCGGTGCCGACGCACCCCCGGATCTCGTCCAACTGCTCACCCCCGAGGGAGAGCGGGTCGAGCATCCCGACTACGACATCGAGCTGACCGCCGAAGAGGTCCGCTCCCTCTATCGCGACCTGGTCCTCGTCCGCCGCATCGACCTGGAGGCCGTCGCGCTCCAGCGACAGGGCGAGCTCGGCCTCTGGGCGTCCCTGCTCGGGCAGGAGGCCGCGCAGGTCGGGTCGGGCCGGGCGCTCACCGGCGCCGACATGGCCTTCCCCACCTACCGCGAGCACGGCGTGGCCTGGTGCCGCGACGTCGACCCGGTCAACCTGCTCGCGCTGTTCCGCGGCGTGAACAACGGCGGATGGAACCCGGCCGAGCACAACTTCCACCTCTACACGATCGTCATCGGCTCCCAGACCCTGCACGCGGTCGGGTACGCCATGGGCATCCAGCGCGACGGCGGGGAGTCCGCGGCGATCGTCTACTTCGGCGACGGCGCGACCTCCCAGGGCGACGTGAACGAGTCCTTCATCTGGGCCTCGGTGTTCAACGCCCCGGTCGTGTTCTTCTGCCAGAACAACCAGTGGGCGATCTCCGAGCCGCTGGAGAAGCAGTCGAAGATCCCCCTCTACAAGAGGGCCTCGGGCTTCGGCTTCCCCGGCATCCGGGTCGACGGCAACGACGTGTTCGCCTGCCTGGCCGTGACCCGCCGCGCGCTGCGGAACGCCCGCGAGGGGCAGGGCCCGACCCTGATCGAGGCGTTCACCTACCGGATGGGCGCGCACACCACGTCCGACGACCCCACCCGCTACCGCCTCGCGAACGAGCTGGAGGCCTGGAAGCTGAAGGACCCCATCGAGCGGGTCAAGGCGTACCTGTTCAAGAACCAGCTCGCCGACCAGGAGTTCTTCGAGAAGGTCGACGCGGAGGCCGACGCCCTCGGCAAGGACGTGCGCGACCGGTGCCTCGCGCTGCCCGACCCGCCGCCCGGGGCTATCTTTGATCACGTGTACGCGGGCGCCCACGCACTCCTCGACGAGGAGCGCGAGCAGTATCTGACCTACCTGGCGGGATTCGAGCGATGACCACACTGACTCTCGCCAAGGCGTTGAACGAGGGACTGCGGCGCTCGATGGAGGACGACCCCAAGGTCCTCCTCATGGGAGAGGACGTCGGCAAGCTCGGCGGCGTCTTCCGGGTCACCGACGGCCTGCAGAAGGACTTCGGCGAGGACCGCGTCATCGACACGCCGCTCGCCGAGTCGGGGATCATCGGCACGGCGATCGGCCTGGCCCTGCGCGGCTACCGGCCCATCTGCGAGATCCAGTTCGACGGGTTCGTGTTCCCGGCCGCCGACCAGATCATCACGCAGCTCGCCAAGATGCCGCTGCGGTCGCTCGGCACGCTGAAGCTGCCGGTCGTCGTGCGCATTCCCTGCGGCGGCGGCATCGGGGCGGTCGAGCACCACTCCGAATCGCCGGAGGTGTACTTCACCCACACCGCCGGCCTGCGGGTGGTCGCGTGCTCCAACCCCGCCGACGCGTACACCATGATCCAGGACGCGGTCCGCTGCGACGACCCGATCATCTTCTTCGAGCCCAAGCGCCGTTACTGGGACAAGGCCGAGGTGGACCTCGCCGCCCCCGGCCTGCCGCTCGACCGCGCCCGCGTCGTACGGCCCGGCCGGGACGTCACGCTCGTGGCGTACGGGCCGATGGTGAAGACCTGCCTGGAGGCCGCGTCGGCGGCCGAGGAGGACGGACGGGACATCGAGGTGATCGACCTGCGCTCGCTCAACCCGCTGGACGCCGAGGTGCTGACCGAGTCGGTGACGCGGACCGGCCGCTGCGTGGTCGTCCACGAGGCTCCGGTCTTCACCGGGTTCGGGGCCGAGATCGCGGCGCGGGTCACCGAGCGCTGCTTCTACCACCTGGAATCCCCGGTGCTGCGGGTGGGCGGGTTCTCCACGCCGTACCCGCCGTCCCGGCTGGAGGAGCACTACCTGCCCGACCTCGACCGGGTGCTCGACGCCGTCGACCGCTCGTTCGCTTACTAGAGGGGAGAGATCTGATGCTCCGTGAGTTCAGGCTCCCCGACGTGGGCGAGGGGCTGACCGAGGCCGAGATCGTCAGGTGGCACGTCACCCCGGGCGACTCCGTGAAGATCAACCAGACGATCGTGGAGATCGAGACGGCCAAGGCCGTGGTGGAGCTGCCCTGCCCGTACGAGGGCACGGTGTCGGCCCTGATGGCCGACGAGGGCCAGACGGTCGACGTCGGCGCCCCGATCATCTCGGTCCGTACGGGCGACGGCGAGGGCCCGGCCGACGCCGGCCGGGAGGCGCTGGCCGACGACCTGGTGCCGGGCGCGGGAGACGGCGCCGAGCCGAAGAAGGAGAAGCGCCAGCCGGTGCTCGTGGGGTACGGCGTGAAGACGTCCGCGACCCGCCGCCGGCCCCGCAAACCGGCCTCGCCCGCGCCTGTTTCGGCCCCTCCTGTTTCGGTCACACCTGCTCCGGCCACCCGCGCCGCGGCTACCCCGCCCGCTGCGTCCTCCGTGCCCGCTGTGCCCGGGAACGGGCATCCGGCCTCCGCCGGGGCCCGCGTGCTGGCGAAGCCGCCGGTGCGCAAGCTCGCCAGGGACCTCGGCGTCGACCTGACGGCCCTCACCGGCACCGGCCCGCAGGGGTCGATCACCCGGGCCGACGTGGAGGCGGCGGTGGCGGCGCCCGTCCCGGCGGCCTCGGGAACCTCCGCGGCCTCGGGGACCGCGCGGGAGGAGTACATCCCGGTCCGAGGGGTCAGGAAGGCGACCGCGCAGGCCATGGTGGCCAGCGCGTTCTCGGCTCCGCACGTGACGGAGTGGCTCCAGGTCGACGTGACCGGGACGATGGAGGCCGTGCGGCGGCTGCGGACGCTGCCCGAGTTCGCCGAGGTCAAGGTGTCGCCGCTGCTCCTGGTCGCGAAGGCGCTGATCACGGCGGTGAAGCGGCACCCGATGGCGAACGCCTCGTGGACCGGCGAGGAGATCGTGGTCAAGCACTACGTGAACCTCGGGATCGCCGCCGCCACCGACCGCGGGCTGATCGTGCCGAACGTCAAGGACGCCGACGCGATGTCGCTGCCCGACCTCGCGCGGGCGCTCGGCGAGCTCACCGAGCGGGCGCGGGCGGGCAGGTGCCAGCCGGCCGAGCTGAGCGGCGGCACGATCACGATCACCAACGTGGGGGTCTTCGGCGTCGACGCCGGAACGCCGATCCTGAACCCGGGAGAGGTGGCGATCCTCGCCGTCGGCCAGATCAGGGACATGCCCTGGGTGGTCGACGGGCAGCTCGCCGTCCGGAAGGTGACCACGCTGGCGCTGTCGTTCGACCACCGTGTGGTCGACGGCGAACTCGGCTCCCATGTCCTGCGCGACGTCGGCGCCATGCTGGAGGACCCCCTGCGCATGCTCGCCTGGAGCTGACGCACACGATTCCCCGGAGGGCCGGAGACCGATGGCGGTCTCCGGCCCTTCCGCCGACGGTCGCCTTACCGACGGACGCCGGGGCGCGAGCTCCGCGCACCCGCCGCTCGTGACTGCGCCGCTCGTGACTGCGCGGCTCGTGACTGCGCCGCTCGTGAACCCCGGAGGAGCACGTCACGCCCGTCGGCTCGGGGCGTACAAGCCGTCTGCAAGATCGGAACCAGTGACACTCAAGCACGGGTTCCTAGCCTCCCTACCGTGATTCGTGGAGACCACGGCCCGCTCGTGACGCGAGACGGGGGAGCGGCGGCGATCGCCGGGTTCGCCGTCGTACTCGCCGAGGGCGCGGAGATCCTGCGCGCCCTGAGCCGTCGGGCCACGCCTCTCGCCGAGGCGGGCAAGGTGATCGAGGAGTGGGCCGGCCGCCATCCCGGTGCCTGCCCCCGCCTCGTGCCGGGCGACCGCGACGGGTACGGCCTGCGGCTGCGCCATCCCGAGGGCGGGGTGGTGACGCTGTCGGTGCCGCGAGGCGAGCGACATCGGCCGGACGGCCCGGACGAGGTCGCCGAGCGGTGCCTCCCGCCGCGCGAGCTCGTGGAGGACGACGAGCCGCTTGAGGACGGCGATCTGCGGGAGGCCGTGGCGGAGCTCCGCGCCCGGCGCGGCCTGCACGACCGGGCCGCCACGCTGGCCTGGCTGGCGGAGACGCCGTGGTCGGGGGAGCAGTTCGAGGCGCTCGTCGCCGGGATCGCCCGGCGGCGCCGCTTCCGGCGGCGCAAACAGGCCGAGCTCGGGCCGGGCCACCTCGCCTCCCACCGCTCCGACTTCGACCGCGTACGCGCCTTGTGGGTGACGGGCTCCCAGCCGGTGGACGGCGAACTGCTCCACTGCGTCTCCGTCCTGACCGGCTACGAGCAGGCCGTGGTGACGGTGGGCGAGCGGTGGGCCGGGGAGCTGCCCCTGCCGCTGCGCCACGCGGGCCTCGACGCGCTGGTCGGCCCGGTCCCGTACGGCGACGGTTATCTGACCGGCGTGGTGCTGGACCGCCGGGCGGCGCGGGACGATCCGGAGACGCTCGCCGCCGCGGGCGAGGCCGCCTTCGGCGAGTGGCTCGTGGCACGGCGCAGGAGGGCCTCCGTCGAGTGCCACTGGATCTGACACCCGCGCCGTGGAGAAGCCGGGGAAGGCCGGAGAAGCCGGGACGCCGGAGACGGCAGGGGCGCTGGAGATCGCCGGGGACGGGGGATGAGAGGATGAGCGCCGTGAAGAGCGCGGCCACCGGGCCGCGTGCGTCCCGTCCCAGGGAGAGTGCATGTTCCGCCACATCGTGCTGCTGAAGTGGACCGACGACGCCACCGAGGAGCAGCGCGCCGAGGTGGCCAGGCGGCTGAACGAGCTGCCGGGCATCATCCCCGAGATCCGGACCTACCAGATCGGCCTGGACGCGGGCGTCAACCAGGGCAACTTCTCCTTCGCCGTGACGGCCGAGTTCGACTCCCCGGAGGACTACATCGTCTATCGGGACCACCCGGCTCACCTGGCGGTGATCGAGGAGTGCATCGCGCAGATTCTCGCCGCCCGCGCGGCCGTGCAGTACGCACTCTGACCACGGTTCACGCTTCCCGGGCATGAACGGCCGAGGGCGAGCGGGCGTCGCCGCTCGTCCCGCCGTTCGCGCACGTGCCCTGCCGGACGATCACCGAAGGGCCCATTGAGCGGCTGCGCGTGCCCGGCCGGGAGCCGGTCACACACGCCGGCTCACCGACTACGGCGTGAGCGGCGTCTCGACCGCCGTGGCGACGGCCGCGCCGGTGGCCACCTCGCTGGTGCTGTTCACGGTCATCGGCTTCGTCCGCCCGGAGAACACCCCCGAGCGGGAGGAACTGCTCACCACCGTCGACACCGACGCGACCGCCTCCTCCTAGAAGGAGCTCTCGGGCAGGTCCATGAGGTCCTGCCCGGTGGCGGCGAGCACGCGGCGCTCGGCGGCCAGGCGGGGCAGGATCGTCTGGGCGAAGAACGAGGCCGCCCCGATCTTGCCCGTGTAGAAGTCCTTGTCGTGCTCCGAGACGGACAGCGCGTTCAGCGCCACCTCGGCCTGGCGCAGCAGCAGCCAGCCGAGGACCAGGTCGCCGAGCGCCATCAGGAACCGGGTCGTGTTGAGGCCGACCTTGTAGACCTCCCGCGGCGTCTCCATCGAGGCGATCGCCCATCCGGCCATCGTGTCGGCCATCGCCTTGACCTCGTCGGCCGCCTCGTCGAGCAGCCCCCGCTCGACCTTCAGCCGTCCGTTGCCCGCCTCGGAGGCGGCGAACGCCTTGATCTCGCCGAGCAGCGACCCGAGCGCCGCGCCCTGGTTCCGCAGGACCTTGCGGAAGAACAGGTCCTGGCCCTGGATCGCGGTCGTGCCCTCGTACAGAGAGTCGATCTTCGAGTCGCGGATGTACTGCTCGATCGGGTAGTCCTGCAGGAAGCCCGAGCCGCCGAGCGTCTGCAGCGAGCGCGCGAGCAGCTCGTACGACCGCTCGGAGCCGACACCCTTGACCAGCGGGAGCAGCAGGTCGTTCAGCGCCTCGGCGGCCTCGTCGCGACGGCCCTCGAACTCCGCGATCTGGATCTGGTCCTGGATCGTCGCCGTGTAGAGCACCAGCGCCCGCATGGCCTCGGCGTACGACTTCTGCAGCATGAGCTCGCGGCGTACGTCGGGGTGGTGGGTGATCGGCACGCGCGGCGCGGTCTTGTCGCCGGCGCGGGTGAGGTCGGCGCCCTGGAGGCGGTTCTTCGCGAACTCCAGCGCGTTCAGGTAGCCGGTGGAGAGCGTGGCGATGGCCTTGGCGCCCACCATCATGCGGGCGTGCTCGATGACCATGAACATCTGCCGGATGCCGTCGTGCGTGTCGCCGACCAGGTAGCCGATGGCGGGGTGCTTCTCGCCGAGGGTGAGCTCACACGTCGTGGAGACCTTGAGGCCCATCTTCTTCTCGACGTTGGTGACGTAGACGCCGTTGCGCTCGCCCAGCTCGCCGGTCTCGATGTCGACGAGGTACTTCGGCACGAGGAACATCGACAGGCCCTTGGTGCCGGGCTTGGCGCCCTCGGGGCGGGCCAGCACGAGGTGGAAGATGTTCTCGGCCATGTCGTGCTCGGCGCTGGTGATGAAGCGCTTCACGCCCTCGATGTGCCAGGTGCCGTCGGGCTGCGCGATCGCCTTCGTACGGCCGGCCCCGACGTCGGAGCCCGCGTCGGGCTCGGTCAGGACCATCGTCGCGCCCCAGTGCCGTTCGACGGCCATCTCGGCGAACCGCTTCTGCTCGGGGGTGCCGAGCTCGAACAGCAGGCGGGCGAAGGCGGGGCCGCAGGCGAACATCCACACGGCGGGGTTGGCCCCGAGCACCATCTCGGCCATCGCCCACACGAGGCTGCGCGGAGCGGGCGTGCCGCCCAGTTCAGGCTGCAGCTCCAGGCGCCACCACTCGGCGTCCACCCAGGCCTGGTACGACCGCTTGAAGCTCTCCGGCATGGTCACGTCGTGGGTGGCCGGGTCGAAGACGGGCGGGTGGCGGTCGGCGTCCTCGAACGAGTCGGCGATCGGCCCGGTGGCGAGCCGGTTGACCTCGTCCAGCACGCTGCGGGCGGTGTCCTCGTCGACCTCGGCGAAGGGGCCGGCGCCGAGGATCTCCCTGCGCCCGAACACCTCGAAGAGGTTGAACTCCAGGTCGCGGAGGTTGCTCTTGTAGTGACCCATCTGTGTGCGCTCCTAGAACCAGACCCGGGGGTAACGTACTGGTCGGTAACTCTAGCCCGAATGCTACCCGCCGGTAACCCGGCATATCCATAGCCTCCACCACAGATCGCGCGAATCCTCCCGCACAACGGATATGTTGGGGTTGTGAGGGGCGCGACTCGCGGCCCTCCCGGACGAGGTGCCTGCCGTACCCGGAGCGGCGAAGACGGCGGGCGAAGGGATATGAACCAGCTTCTGCAGATCGCCGGCGCCGTCCTCGTCCTCGGCGCTTTCCTGCTCTCCCAGATGAACGTCCTGGACGGCCGGTCGAAGATCTACCTCACGCTCAACCTCGTCGGCTCCGCCGTGCTCGCGTGGCTCGCGTACGCGGACGCCGACTGGGGGTTCCTGCTGCTTGAGGGGGTGTGGGCCGTGGTCTCCGCGGCCGGCCTCGTCCGATCGCTCCGGCCGCGGCGGATGGTCACATAACCGGCTTGACACCTTTGATGGTGTCGCGGTTGGGTGGGCGCATGCTTGAGATCCATACGATGACTTTCGACTGCGCCCGGCCGTACGAGCTGGCCCGGTGGTGGAGCGAGGCCCTGGGCTGGCCGCTCGTCGGCTCCGAACCGGAGGACGACGAGGTCATGCTGGACCGCCCGGACGGTCCTCCGCACCTGCTCTTCATCCGGGTGCCCGAGGGCAAGACGGTCAAGAACCGGCTCCACCTCGACGTCAACCCGACCGGGGACGGCACCCGCGACCAGCAGGTCGAGCGGCTGCTCGCGCTCGGGGCCAAGCCGTACGAGGACCACCGCACCCCCGAAGGGGCGGGCTGGGTCACGCTGCTCGACCCCGAGGGCAACGAACTCTGCGTGTGCCGCAGCGCGGCGGAGCGGGAGTCCTGAGACTCACGCGCCCTTGGCCCGGCTCCGCATGGAGAGCGTGAAGACGGCGGTGACCAGCAGCACGAGCAGGCCCCCGCACAGCGCGTCCCAGCCCGCGCCGAAGACGCCCTCGCGGTCGATCACGAGCTGCACGGGATACATCAGGGCCGCCGCGCCCAGCCCCGGGTAGAGCGAGAAGCGCCAGGGGTGCCGCAACGCCCAGTGGCGGGCCTGCCGGGTCACCCGGTCGCCCACGTTCGGCTTGGAGATCGATCCGATCCCCGCGACGAGGGCGAACAGGGTGATACCCGAGCACAGGGCCCAGGTCAGGTCCGCCGGTCCGGGCAGGATGACGCCCAGGAGGAAGCTCGTGGCTGCGACCGCCCCGCCGGCCGTCGCCGCGGCACGCCAGGGAGCGCCGCGCAGGGCCGCGCCGGCCAGGGACATCTCGTCCATTCGGGTGAGTTCGTTCATGGTTACAGCGTGCCTGCCCGGGTGGTCCGGCGGCATCGGGGAAGTCCCTGAGCATCCCCTGACGCCCCCTGGTCAGGTCCCCCGGCACCCCTATCCCTCCAGGGTGACCCCCTCCGGGAGCGGGGCGACGTCGACGAAGTTGTCGTGGTAGACCGCGCCCCGGCCCATGTCGGCGTCGCGTTCGTCCACCACCGCGTTGGGGTTGGCGCCGGCCGCGTGCTTCGGCCAGTGGCCCTTCGGCGCCGCGACCACCCCCGCCGCTACCCGGTCGCTGACCTCCACGTACGCCCGGAACTCCCCGTTCCCGTTGAAGACACGGGCGGCCTGCCCGTCCACGAGGCCGCGCGGCGCCGCGTCGGCCGGGTTGACCAGCACCCGCGGGCCCTTCGACCGCCTGCGCAGCTCCGGGTTGTTGCCGAACGTCGTGTTCAGGAACGTGTGCGACGCCGGCGTGACCAGGACGAGCGGGTGCGGCCGGTCGGCGGGAGCCGTACGGGCCGTCAGCGACGGCACGTAACCCGCGACGCGCGGCAGCCCGGCCGCCTCGGCCCGCTCGGAGGCGAACTCCAGCCGGCCGCTCGGGGTCGGGAAGCCCTCCGTGAACGGCACGAACGGGTCGGCCGCCGGCAGCCGCGCCCAGCCCTGCTTGCGGATCTCCTCCAGCGTGATCCCGGCCTGGGCGAGCGTCTGCTCGGCGAGTTCGAGGTCGGTGTCGTACAGGGACGGCTCGGTCAGGCCCATCTGCCGGGCGAGCCGGCGGAACGTCTCGGTCGTGGACAGGCACTCGCCCGGCGGCGCGACGGCGGGCTCGTTCCACACCATGTACATGTGGCCGTAGCCGTGATGCACGTCCAGGTGCTCGATCTGCATCGTCGCGGGCAGCACGTAGTCGGCGTAGTCGGCCGTGTCGGTCGGGAACTGCTCCATCACCACCGTGAACAGGTCCTCCCGCGCCAGCGCCGCCCTGATCCGGTTCTGGTCGGAGGTCGAGCCGAGGGGGTTGGCCGCGTAGACCCACAGGCACTTGACCGACTCGTCCAGCCCGTCGGCCAGCCGGGTCATCGTGAGCGTGCGCACCGGGTGGGGGAGCAGGTCGTCGCGGGGGTCGGGCCCAGTGGGCGCGTACGCCGAGGTGGAGTAGGCCACCCCGCCGCCGGGGTGCCGCCAGTCGCCGGTCACACCCGGGATGCAGGCGATCGTCCGCATCGCGGTCCCGCCGCCCTCGTGCCGCTGGATGCCCATCGTGGCCCGGATGCCGGTCGGCCGCGTGTGCGCGAGGCGTACGCCGAGGGCCCTGATCCGCTCCTCGGGCAGCCCGGTGATCTCCGCGACGAGCGCCGGGGGATGCCTGCGGATCTCCGCCTCGAACTCGTCCCAGCCGGTCGTGTGCTCCTCGATGTACGCCCGGTCCTCGGCGCCCTCCTCCAGCACGACGTGCAGCAGGCCGAGCGCGAGCGCGGCGTCCGTCCCGGGCCGGATCGGCAGGTGCTCGTCCGCCTGGTCGGCCGTGCGCGTGCGGACGGGGTCGATCGCGACGACGTGGGCTCCGGCGGCGCGGGCGTCCTGGACGAACTTCCACATGTGGTGCCCGCTGGTCAGCGTGTTGGTGCCCCACAGCAGGATCAGCCGGGACAGGGCGAACGTCTCGGGATCCATGCCGCCGGGGGTCCCGTTGACGTAGCGCAGGCCGTCGTTGCCCGCCCGCGCGCAGATGTTGAGATCGTGCCGGGACGCGCCGAGGACGTTCCAGAACCGCCGCCCGGCCTGTCCCGACTCGCCCTGGATATACCCGAGCGTCCCGGTGCCCTGGTACGGCCAGATCGCCTCGCCGCCGTGCTCCTCGACGATCGACGTCAGCCTCGCCGCGATCTCCGCCAGCGCCTGGTCCAGGGGGACGCGCTCGAACCGGCCGGACCCCTTGGGCCCGACCCGCTTCAGGGGATGGAGGATCCGGTCCGCCGCGCGGACCTGCTCCAGATAGCGGTTCACCTTCACGCACAGCGCTCCGCGCGTGTAGGGGTGGTCGTGGTTGCCGCGCAGCGCGGCGGCCTCGCCGTCGCGTACGGTCACGACCCAGGAGCAGGTGTCGGGGCAGTCGAGCGGACAGGCGCCCAGGATGGGTAGCGACGTGCTCATGGCCTTGACGTTAGCGTGCCGCTGTCGGCCGTCCCCTCGCCGCGTCCTCCCACCGTCCTCAGCGGATCTCCCGCAGGTACGCGATGTTGGCGGCGTCCTCGGGTTCGGTGCTGGGCGCGGCGGCGAACCAGGCGTCCAGGATCTCCGTGAGCACCTGCGGGGAGGTCAGGCGGAGGCTGAGCGCGAGCACGTTGGCGTCGTTCCACTTCCGGGCGCCCGCGGCGGTGACGGCGTCGGCGCACAGCGCGGCCCGCACCCCCGCCACCTTGTTGGCCGCGATGGAGGCGCCGGTGCCGGTCCAGCAGCAGACGACGGCCTGGTCCGACCGGCCCTCCGCCACGTCCCGCGCGGCGCTGGAGCAGCACCAGGCCCAATCGGCCCGGCCGTCCGGGGCCAGCGCTCCATAGAGTGTGACTGTATGGCCGCGCCTTTGCACCTCGGCGGCCAGCGCCGGCGTGATCCCGTCGAGGCTGTCCGAGGCCAGGGATATATGCATGCCATTAATTCTGGACACTGAGTGCGAAGATCGCACAGAATCGCTGGTGGTGAGAGGCATCAAGGAGCAGGACCTGACACTGGACACCCCCGGCCCGGGGGTCGTCCTGGTCGTCGAGCCTCTGTTGCCGCAGCGGATCCGCCGTCCTTCGGACGCCCTGCGGTTCCTGCTCACGCTGCTGGCCCTCGCCGCCGTCGTGCTGCTGGCCCTGGCCCTGCAGCGGACGCTCAACGGCCTGGAGTCCGACGTCCACACGGGCACCGGCCGCGCGCCCGAGGTGCTCTCGGCCGCCGCCGGGCTGCTGGGCGGCGTGGCCGTGCTGGTCGTCCCGGTGGCGTTCGCCGTCGAGCGGGTCTTCCACCGCGACGGCATGCGCGTCACCCAAGGGCTGATCGCCGCGATCCTCGCCCTGCTGGTCTCGTACGCGCTGGGCGAGTGGCTGGTGCAGTCCGGTCCCGCGGACCTCAGGCAGCTGCTCACCGGCAACCGGGACGTCGAGCCGCTGAACACCGTGCTCACCCCCGCGATCGCCTACGCCACGGCGGTGCGGATGTCGCGCCGCCCCCACTGGCGGGCGCTCATGTGGGTCGCTCTGGGCCTCGACGTGTTCGCGCTGTTCACCGCCACCAAGGTCACCGCGCTCGGCGTGATCCTCACCTACGTCGTGGGCCTCGCCGTCGGCTTCGGCACGTTGTACGGCATCGGCAGCGCCAACACCCGGCCGCCGGGCAGCGCCGTGCTGGCCGCGTTGCGCAGGCTCGGGTTCACGCCGGTCAGCGCCCGGCGGGTGGAGGACGACAGCTCGGGCAGCCGCCGTTACCTCATCGGCCTCGCCGGCGACCGCACCGTCGACGTGACCGTCCTCGACCGGGACCGCCAGGTCGCGGGGGTCCTCTACCGGCTGTGGCGGCGGTTCCTGCTCAACAACGAGACCCGGCGCCGGGCCATCCGCTCGCTGCGCGCCGAGCTGGAGCGCGAGGCGCTCATGGCGTACGCCGCGCAGGCGGCGGGCGTACGGCTGCCGCGCCTGCTGGGCACCAGCGAGGTCGGCACCGAGGCCGCGCTGCTCGCCTACGAGCACGTGGACACCCGGCCGGTGAGCGAGCTGGACGACGCGGACTTCGACGACGAGCTGCTCGCGCGGATGTGGGAGCAGGTGCGGCTGCTGCAGGCCCACCGCCTGGCCCATCGCCATCTCACCGGCGAGAGCATCCACGTCGACGCGCACGGCGACGTCTACCTCGTGGACGCCCGCAGCGGCGAGATCGCGGCCGGTGACCTGCTGCTGCGGCTCGACATCGCCCAGCTTCTCTCCTACCTCGGCACCCGCGTGGGAGCAGAGCGGTCCGTCCGGTCGGCGGCGAAGGCGCTGGGGGAGGACGCTCTGGCCGGGGCGATGCCGCTGCTCCAGCGGATCGCGCTGAGCCGCGACACCAGGACCGCCGCCCGCCGCGACA
The DNA here is from genome assembly GCF_014161415.1 of Microbispora sp. H10885. Classification (NCBI taxonomy): domain Bacteria; kingdom Bacillati; phylum Actinomycetota; class Actinomycetes; order Streptosporangiales; family Streptosporangiaceae; genus Microbispora; species Microbispora sp. H10885. The sequence continues at coordinate 329,668 of NZ_JABBWY010000011.1, forward strand.
AGCACCTGCTGCCCGCGCTCCGCGAGCAGATCATCGCGCTGAAGCCCAAGGCCGAGGTGGAGGAGGTGCGGCTGGAGCGGTTCCACCCCCGCACGCTCGTCACGATCATCCTCAGCGTGATCGCGGCCTACCTGCTGCTGCCCCAGCTCAGCCAGGTCAACCTGGTCTCCGTCGTCACCACGGCCAACTGGGCGTGGAGCGGGGTCGCGCTGGTGGCGGCCGCGCTGAGCTACGTGGCCGCCGCGGTGATGCTGCGCGGCTTCGTCCCCGAGTCGCTGCCGCTCGGGCACACGATCCTGGCCCAGCTCGCCGGGTCGTTCGTGAAGCTGGTCGCCCCAGCCGCGGTGGGCGGGGTCGCGATCAACACCCGTTACCTGCAGAAGCGCGGGGTGCCGCCCGGGGCCGCCGTGGCGAGCGTCGGAGCGTCCCAGCTCATCGGCCTGACCATGCACATCATGCTGCTGCTGCTGTTCGGCTATCTGACGGGCACGCAGGCCGCGCCGTCCCTGACCCCGTCGCGCGGGCTTCTCGTGGTGCTGCTCGGGGTGGCCGTGCTGTTCCTCATCCTGCTCGCCATACGGCCGCTGCGCCGGGTGGTCACGTCCCGCGTGCGCGCGTTGTTCTCGGGGGTGATCCCCCGGCTGCTCGACGTCGTGCAGTCGCCCCGGAAGGTCCTGGAGGCCGTCGCCGGCACGCTGCTGCTCACGCTCAGCTTCGTGATCTGTCTGGCGGGCTGCGTACAGGCCTTCGGCGGCGACGTGTCGTTCACGGCCGTCGCCGTGGTGTTCCTCGCCGGCAACGCGATCGGCTCCGCAGCTCCGACGCCCGGCGGCCTCGGCGCGGTGGAGACCTCGTTGTCGGTCGGCCTCACGGTCGCCGGGCTGCCCGCCACGGTCGCCACCTCGGCGGTGCTGCTGTTCCGGTTGATGACGTTCTGGCTGCCCGTCCTCCCCGGCTGGGCCTCCTTCGCCTACCTCCAGCGCAAGAACGCCCTCTGACCCGCCTCCTCCGCCCTGCCTTTCAGCGGGCACCGCCCCGCGCGACCGCCCGGACCGGCGCGCGGGGTCACTTCGGGACGCTCACCTCGGTCACTCGGCGCTGGAGGCGGCCCAGAGGTTGATGCCGCAGTCGACCGCGTCCTTGTCGATCTCGTCCAGTTCCTCCTGGTCGAAGCCGAGCCGGCCGACCGCGTCCAGGTTGGCGTCGAGTTGCTCCACGCTGCTCGCGCCGATGAGCACCGACGTCACCCGGCGGTCGCGCAGCGCCCAGGCCAGCGCCATCTGCGCCAGCGACTGGCCCCGCCGCCCGGCGATCTCGTTCAGCCGCCGGACGTGGCGCAGGCTCTCCTCCGACAGCAGGGACGGGTCGAGCGACTTGCCCTGCGCCGCCCGCGAGTCCTCGGGGATGCCGTCGAGGTAGCGGTCGGTCAGCATGCCCTGCGCCAGCGGCGAGAACGCGATGCAGCCGGCGCCCTCCTCCTCCAGCACGTCGAGCAGCCCGTTCTCGATCCAGCGGTTGAGCATCGAGTAGGAGGGCTGGTGGATGAGCAGGGGCGTGCCCAGGTCCCGCAGGATCGCCGCCGCCTGCCGGGTCCGTTCAGGGGAGTAGGACGAGATGCCGGCGTAGAGCGCCTTCCCGGAGCGCACCGCGTGGGCGAGCGCCCCCATGGTCTCCTCCAGTGGCGTCTCGGGATCGAAGCGGTGGCTGTAGAAGATGTCGACGTAGTCGAGGCCCATCCGCTTCAGCGACTGGTCGAGGCTCGCCAGCAGGTACTTCCGCGATCCCCAGTTGCCGTACGGGCCGGGCCACATGTCGTAGCCCGCCTTGGTCGAGATGACCAGCTCGTCGCGGTACCTGGCGAAGTCCTGCTGGTAGAGGTGCCCGAAGTTGATCTCAGCGGAGCCGTACGGCGGGCCGTAGTTGTTGGCGAGGTCGAAGTGGGTGACCCCGCGGTCGAAGGCCCGGCGGAGGATCGCCCGCTGCGTCTCGATCGGCTTGTCGTCACCGAAGTTGTGCCACAGCCCGAGTGACACGGCGGGCAGCCTCAGCCCGCTGCGTCCGGTCCGGTTGTACGGCATGGGCCCGTACCGGCCCTCGGCTGCCACGTAGCTCACTCGGTCACTCCAACTCGGTCAAGGATCCAGGAGAGCGCGAACGCCTCCTCACGCCAGGCGTCGTAACGGCCGCTGCGGCCTCCGTGGCCGGCGCCCATCTCGGTCTTCAGCAGGAACGGGCCGCCCGCCGCGCTGTCGCGGAGCCGGGCGATCCACTTGGCGGGCTCGTGGTAGAACACCCGCGTGTCGTTGAGGCTGGTGGTCGCCAGGATCGGCGGGTACGGCCGGCCGTCGACGTTCTCGTACGGCGAGTAGCTCTTCATGTACGCGTAGACCTCGGGGTCGTGCAGCGGGTCGCCCCACTCGTCCCATTCGGTCACCGTCAGCGGCAGGGAGGGATCGAGGATCGTGTTCAGCGCGTCGACGAACGGCACCTCGGCGACGATCCCGGCGAACTCCTCGGGCGCGAGGTTGGCGACGGCGCCCACGAGCAGCCCGCCCGCCGATCCGCCCCTGGCGACGACCCGGCTCGACCAGCCCGAGGCCTTGAGATGGCGCGCGCACGCGACGAAGTCGGTGAAGCTGTTCTTCTTCCGGGTCAGCTTGCCGTCCTCGTACCAACGGCGGCCCATCTCGCCGCCGCCCCGCACGTGCGCGATGGCGAAGGCGAGTCCCCGGTCGAGCAGCGAGAGCCGGGCCACCGAGAAGTAGGGGTCGATGGAGGACTCGTAGCTGCCGTAGCCGTACAGCAGGGTCGGGGCGGGCCGGTCCGTGCCCTTCCGCACCATGATCGAGATCGGGATCCTGGTGCCGTCGTCGGCCGTGGCCCACTCACGGAACTGCTCGTAGTCGGCCGGGTCGTAGCCGCCGAGCACCACCTTCTGCTTGAGCAGGATCAGCTCGCGCGACCGCAGGTCGTAGTCGTACACCGACGGCGGGGTGACCATCGAGGTGTAGCCGAGCCGCAGGCGGCCCGTCTCGAACTCGGCGTTGCCGGTCGGCGCGACGTCGTACAGCGGCTCGGGGAAGGAGATGTCGTACGGGTCGCCGCCGTCGCCCGGCAGGATCCGCACGCCGGTGAGGCCGTCGCGGCGGAAGTGGACGACGATGTGGTCCCTGAAGGCGTCCACGTCGAGCAGCCTGGTGTCGTCCCTGTGCTCGATCAGCGGGGTCCAGGTGCCCGGGTCGTCGATGGGGGCGGTGGCGAGCTCGAAGTTGACGGCGCCGTCGCCGTCCGGGCCGCCGTAGTTGTGGAGGACGAGGAACCCGTCCGCCGCGTGCTCCAGGGCGTACTCGACGCCGGTCTGCCGGGGCCGCACGACGGCGAACTCGCCGTCCGGAGTGCTCGCGTCGAGCACCCGGACCTCACTCGTGATCTTGCTGCCGGAGGTGAGCACGAGGTAGCGCTGGCTGCGGGTCAGCCCGATGCCCACCCAGAAACGCTCGTCGTCCTCCTGGTAGACGACGACGTCCCCGTTCTGGTCGGCGGCCTGCTCGGAGGCCTGGCCGAGGGTGTGCCGGTGGATCCGGTACGGCCGCCAGGCGTCGTCCACGGTCGTGTAGAAGAACGTGGAGTCGTCGCCCGACCAGGCGCCGCCGTAGAAGACCCCGGGGATTTCGTCCGAGAGCAGTTCGCCCGTCTCCAGGTCCTTGAACCGGAGCGTGAACCGTTCGTCGCCGGAGAAGTCGGTGGAATAGGCGAGCTTCGTGCCGTCCGGGCTGACCGCGCTCGTGCCGATGGAGAAGAACGGGCTGTCGCCGGCGAGCTCGTTGCCGTCCAGCAGAACCTGCTCACCGGGGAGCGGCTCGCCCGGCTCCAGCTTCGGCGGGTCGTCGCCGTCGGCGGCCACCCGGCACTGGATGCCGTACTGCTTGCCCTCTTCGGTGCGCGAGTAGTACCACCAGGCGCCCTTGCGCGTGGGCACAGAAAGGTCGGTCTCCAGGGTCCGGCCCTTGATCTCCTTGAAGATCGTCTCCTGGAGATCCCCAAGATGGGCCGTCGTCTCCTGGGTGTAGGCGTTCTCCGCCTCCAGGTAGGCGATGGTGTCGGGGTCGTCCTTCTTGAGCAGCCACGCGTACTCGTCGACCACGGTGTCACCGTGGTGGCTGCGCTCGAAAGGAACCTTCTTCGCTACAGGCGGCATGTCGCTCACCCGCCAGAGTCTATGTTCGGCATGGTCCTGCCACGGCTCCTCCGAGCCGTCTCGGGGGGCGGTCCCCGGATCCACACCAGGGGGATCGACACCGGGAATAGGGCGCCCCTCGGATGCGTTCCTTTCAACTCGGGTCATGGCGCTGCCGAGGCCTGGTAATCTTGTGATGTCGGCGCGGTCCGGCGCACTCCTCTTCGATCACCTTGGTGGTTGGCTTGGCGTGCGCGGGTCGGTTGACCGACGGCCTCTCGTACTCTCCTGGATCTTGTCCTGATATGCGGTTTGCATCGGGGTGAGGGTTCGGGTAAGTTAGAGGGGTTGCCCCGGAAACGGGGCGGTCGAATTCCTGTCGGTTGGCGGGTTTCGGGTCAAGTCGGTTCTGAACAGGGCGGATTTGACACGGAATGGCTGATCGGGAAGGATTAAGACCACAAGCGAAACGAAACGCCCCGGAGCGTGGGACCTGGTTGACGGGTTTCGGGTGATGGTGGTCGCGTCCGTTTCTTGAGAACTCAACAGTGTGCTAAAAGCCAGTGCATGAATCATGCATGACCCCGTCACCGTTGATTAGTGGCGGATTCCTTTGACGGTGCCTTTCCTTAGCCGGGGGGTGCCGGCCAGGGGTGACACTTTTCAGACATTGTTTGGAGAGTTTGATCCTGGCTCAGGACGAACGCTGGCGGCGTGCTTAACACAT
>NZ_JABBWY010000012.1:0-321531 GCF_014161415.1 Microbispora sp. H10885
CCGGCGCCCCCACCGTCGGTCTCAAGGGCCAGGAACTCCTCGTCTCCACCGCCGACTCCGCCACCGAGATCGGCACCTCCAAGGTCAACGCCGACCTCGCCCTGCGCACCCCCGTCGACGTCGCCGCTGGCGAATACCACTCCACCCTCACCCTCTCCCTCTTCAACCAGTCCTGATCCGTCTCGGAACCGGAGAGAGAAGCACGTGCCCCGCGACGCGCGTCGCGGGGCACCTCGCTGCCGGGTGGCCGGAATGTCGGTGGCGGCGGCTACCTTCGTCGGCGACGGAAGGAGAGCATCCGATGGTCACAGCCGACGACGTCCGGCAGGTCGCGCGGGCACTGCCGCGCACCGAGGAGGCACTGGTCCGCGACCACGTGAAGTTCCGGGTCAGGGGCATCGTGTACGCCTCCGTGTCCCCGGACGAGACCCTGATGGGCTTCGGGTTCCCCAAGGAGGAACGGGCGGCCCTCGTGGCCGCCGAGCCGGAGAAGTTCCTCATGCCCCTGCCCTCGGACGAGCGCTACCAGTGGGTCCGGGTCCGGCTGGCGGCCATCGACGTGGCCGAGATGCGGGAGCTCGTCACCGACGCCTGGCGGATGGTCGTCCCCAAGAAGGTGTCCGCCGCGTACGACTCGCTCTGACCCCTGTTCCGCGCTGACCCCCGGCTCCGCTCAGACCCGGGCGCCGCCGTCGACCCGGAGCACGGCGCCGGTCACGAAGGAGGAGCGGTCGCTCAGCAGCCAGGCGGCCGCCTCGGCGATCTCGGCCGGGTCGGCCCCGCGGCGCAGCGGGGTCTGCGCCGTGAGCCGCTCCTGGAGCCCGGGGGACTCGGCCTCCCAGGCGCGGATCATCTCGGTGAGCGTGTTGCCGGGAGCGATCGCGTTGACCCGGATGCCCTCGGGGCCGTAGGTGACGGCGGCCGACTCGGTAAGGCTGTTGACCGCCCGCTTCATCGCGGCGTAGGCCGGGAGTTCCGGGTTGCCTCCCCAGCTCCCGACGGACGAGTTGTTGACGATGGCGCCCGTGCCGGCCGTGGCCCGGATCGCCGCCACCTCGGCGGTCATGGCCAGCCAGACGCTCTTCAGGTTCACTGTGTAGACGTGGTCGAAGTCGGCCTCCGGCATCCGGTCCATCGGGCCGGGTTGCTGGATGGTCGCCCCGTTGTTGAAGGCGACGTCGAGCCGGCCGTACAGGTCCACGGCGCGGTTCACGGCGGCGCGCACGCCGGCGGCGTCGGCCAGGTCGCACACCACGTGGTCCGCGGTGCCGCCCGCCGCCCGGATCTCCTCGGTCACCGTCTTGAGCTGGGCCTCCGTCCGGGCCGCGAGCAGCACGCGGGCGCCCTCCCGGGCGAACAGCCGCGCCGCCGCGGCTCCGATTCCGCGTCCGCCGCCGCTGACGAAGGCGACCTTGCCGGCCAGCAGGCCCGCACCGGTACGTGTGTTGTCCATGGCGAAGAGCCTGCGCCGGTGGGCGCGGCCCATCCAGGCACCGGCGGTACCTGGATCGCCTCCGCGCGCCCGGCACACTGGAGGTATGGACCGACGAGAACTGGCCGCCTTCCTGCGCAGCAGGCGCGAGCGGATCAGCCCGGCCGACGTGGGACTGCCCGCCGGGACCAGGCGGCGCACCCCGGGCCTGCGCCGTGAGGAGGCGGCGCAACTGGCGTTCATCTCGACCGAGTACTACACCCGGCTGGAGCAGGCCCGCGGTCCGCGCCCGTCCCGTGAGGTGCTGGCCGGGCTGGCCCGGGCGCTGCGCCTGTCGGACGCCGAACGCGCCCATCTCCACCACCTCGCCGGCGCCCCGGCCGCCCCGCCGCCGGGGCCCCCGCGGGAGGTGCGGCAGAGCATCCTGGACCTGCTCCGGAGACTGCCGCAGTCCGCCGCGTTCGTGACCTCCGCGACGCTTGAGGTGCTCGCGTGGAACGAGCTGGCGGCCGCCCTGATGGAGGACTTCTCGGCGCTGCCGCGGCGCGACCGCAACCTGGTGCGCCGCGTGTTCCTCGGGCCGCACCAAGGGGGACGGCGGCTGTACGGAGTCTCCGACGCCGACGCGTTCGCCCGCCACGCGGCCCGGCGGCTGCGCGCCGCCGCCGCCCGCTACCCCGGCGCGCCGGAGGTGACCGGGCTGGTGGACGAGCTCCTCGCGGGAAGCCCGGAGTTCGCCCGCCTGTGGGCGTCCCACGAGGTGGAGGGCCCGCCGACGCTGTGCAAGACCTTCCGGCATCCGATGGTCGGCCCGGTCACCGTCAGCTGCGACGCCCTCGACATCGCCGACCGCGACCAGCAGGTGGTGATCTACACCGCCGTCCCCGGCTCGCCGTCCGAGGAGGCGCTGCGGCTGCTGTCGGTCATCGGCACCCAGCGGATGGACGCCCCTCGCTGAGCCGCGCCGTTCACGCCGGCTTATCGATGCCCACGGCCGTTCAGGACGACCCCGAGATGATCCATAAGCGTGGGTGATGAATCCGGCGCGGCGGAACCGGGCGAGGGGAGGATGCGGGGCGTCCTGTTCGACGGAGCGAGGAGCCGTGATGACGTCGTCTTTTCCCGCATCGCCTTTTCCGGAATCGACCGTGCTGGGGTATCCGAGGATCGGGCCCGATCGGGAGCTGAAGCGGGCGCTGGAGGCGTACTGGGAGGGCCGTTCGGACCGCGCGGCCCTGGAGGAGGTGGCGCGGCGGCTGCGGGAGGACACCTGGCGGCGGCTGGCGGAGCTGGGTCTGGGCGGGTCGCCGTCGAACACCTTCTCCTACTACGACCACGTTCTCGACACGGCCGTGCTGCTGGGCGCGGTGCCCGAGCGCTACCGGCACGACGACGACCTGACCGCCTACTTCGCGATGGCCCGCGGCGCCGAGGGGCTGCCCCCGCTGCGGATGACCAAGTGGTTCGACACCAACTACCACTACATCGTGCCCGAGATCGGCCCGGAGACGGTCTTCTCCCTCGACGCCGCCAAGCCGCTCTCGGAGGTCCGCGAGGCTCGCGCGCTGGGCCTGGAGACGCGGCCGGTGCTGGTCGGGCCGGTGACGTTCCTCCTGCTGTCGCAGGCGGCGGCGGGAAGCCCGGACGGCTTCGCGCCGCTCGACCGGCTGGACGACGTGGTCGAGGTGTACGGGCGCCTGCTGGGCGCGCTCGCCGCGGAGGGCGTCGGGTGGGTGCAGCTCGACGAGCCCGCGCTGGTCGCCGACCGGACTCCCGCCGAACTCGCCGCGGTCGAGGCGGCGTACGGCCGGCTCGGCGGGCTGGCGGAACGGCCCGCGCTTCTGGTCGCCGCCTACTTCGGGGACCTCGGCGAGGCGCTGCCCGTGCTGGCGCGGACGCCGGTCGAGGCCGTGGCCCTGGATCTCGTCCGGGGCGCGCCCGGTGACCTGGGTCTCCTGGCCGGCAAGACGGTCGTCGCCGGTGTCGTGTCGGGCCGGGACGTGTGGCGCACCGACCGGGACCAGGCACTGGCCACGCTGCACGCCGTACGGGAGCGGGCGGGACAGGTCGTGGTCGCCACCTCGTGCTCGCTCCTGCACGTGCCGTACGACGTGGAGCGGGAGATTGGCCTCGATCCCGACCTGCGGGGCCGGCTGGCGTTCGCCGAGCAGAAGGTCGCCGAGGTGGTCGAGCTGGCGCACCTGCTCGTCGAGGGGTCCGGCGCCGACGTCCCCCGCCTCTCCGCGCCGCAGGCGCGGCCCTCCACGTCCGGGGCCCGGGTGACAGAGACCCGGGCGCCGGAGGGAGGCCGGGCGCCCTACGCCGTACGGGCGGCGGCGCAGGCCGAGCGCCTGAAGCTGCCGCTCCTCCCGGTCACCACGATCGGCTCGTTCCCCCAGACGGGGGAGCTGCGCCGGGCCAGGGCTGCGCTGGCGGCCGGGGAGATCGGCGAGGCGGCGTACGAGGACATGGTCCGCGCCGAGATCGAGCACGTCATCGCGGTGCAGGAGCGGCTGGGGCTGGACGTCCTCGTGCACGGCGAGCCCGAACGCAACGACATGGTGCAGTACTTCGCCGAGCATCTCGACGGCTTCGCGGTCACCCGGCACGGCTGGGTCCAGTCGTACGGCTCGCGCTGCACCCGGCCGCCCATCCTGCACGGCGACGTGCGGCGGCCGGAGCCGATGACGGTGCGCTGGGCGCGGTACGCGCAGTCGCTGACGAGCAGGCCGGTCAAGGGCATGCTCACCGGCCCGGTCACGATCGTGGCGTGGTCGTTCGTCCGCGACGACCTGCCGCTGCGCGACGTGGTTCTCCAGGTGGCCGACGCCGTCCGCGAGGAGGTGCGCGACCTGGAGGAGGCGGGCATCGGGGTGATCCAGGTCGACGAGCCGGCCCTGCGCGAACTGCTGCCGCTGCGCCGGGCCGGGCAGGCCGCCTACCTGGAGTGGGCCGTCGCGGCCTACCGCAGGGCGACCTCCGGCGCCGGCGATCACACCCAGATCCACACGCACCTGTGCTATTCGGACGCCGACCAGATCCTCGCCGCGATCGACGCCCTCGACGCGGACGTGACCAGTGTCGAATCGGCCCGCTCACGTGGCCGGGTGCTCGCCGTGATGGCCAGTGGGGTCGCCGGTGGGGACGGCCGCGGCTTCGGCCGGGGGCTCGGCCCCGGGGTCTACGACATCCACTCGCCGCGCGTGCCCGGCGCCGACGAGGTGGAGCGGCTCCTGGAGGAGGCCCTGCGGGTGGTGCCCGCCGACCGGCTGTGGGTCAACCCCGACTGCGGCCTGAAGACCCGGTCGCACGAGCAGGTCGAGGCCGCGCTCGCCAACGTGGCCGAGGCCGCGGCCCGCCTCCGCGAGCGGCACACCCCTCGGTAGCGGCACACCCCTCGGTAGCGGCACACCTCGGTAGCGGCACGGCCGAGGCCGTTCACCGCGGTGAGGCGGGACGCCGGGGCGAGACCAGGCCGGACTCGTAGGCGAAGACGACGAGCTGGGCGCGGTCGCGCGCGCCCAGCTTGGTCATCGCCCTGCTCACGTGGGTCTTCGCGGTGAAGGGGCTGATCACCATGTGGGCGGCGATCTCCTCGTTGGTGAGGCCGCGGGCGACCAGGGCGACGACCTCCCGCTCCCGGTTGGTGAGCGCGTCCAGGGTGGCCGCCGGCGCGGCGTCCGGCGGGCGGGAGACGTACTCGCTGATCAGCGTCCGGGTGACGGCGGGGGAGAGCAGGGCGTCGCCCCGCGCGGCGACCCTGAGGGCCTGGAGAAGCTCCACCGGATCGGTGTCCTTGAGCAGGAATCCGCTCGCGCCCGCCCGCAGCGCGTCGAAGACGTACCGGTCGAGGCCGTAGTTCGTGAGGATCACCACCCGGGTGGGGGCCAGCCGGGGATCGGCGGCGATCCGCCGGGTCGTCTCGATGCCGTCCATCACGGGCATCTGGATGTCGACGAGGGCGACGTCGGGCACGTGCCGCTCGGCCAGAGCCAGGCCCTGGGCGCCGTCGCCCGCCTCGCCGACCACCTCCACGCCGTCCTCGGCGTCGAGCAGAGCCCGGAAGCCCGCCCGGATGAGCGCCTGGTCGTCCAGCAGCAGCACCCTGATCACGCCGCTCCCTCCCGCAGGGGAAGCTCGGCGTGGACGCGGAAGCCGCCCCCCGCTCCCGGGCCGGCCTGGATGTGCCCGCCGAGCGCGGACACCCGCTCGCGCATGCCGGTGAGTCCCACCCCCGGCTCATGCGCCGCGTCCGTGGCGCCGGTCCCGCCCCGGCCGTCGTCCTCGACGCGTACGACGAGGGCGTCCGGCTGGTAGCCGACGTGTACGGAGGCCGACGCGGGCCCCGCGTGCCGGGCGACGTTGGTGAGCGCCTCCTGCACGATCCGGTAGGCGGCGAGATCCACCTCCGGCGGCAGGCGGCGGGGTGTGCCGGTGACCGCCAGCGTGGCGGGCACGCCCGCTGACCGGGCCCGCTCGACCAGCTCGCCGATCCGTCCGGCGCGGTCCTCCTCGCCGCCGTCCTCCTCGCCGGGCTCGCGCAGCACCTCCAGCGTCGCGCGCAGCTCCCGCATGGCGTCCGCGCTCGCGTCCTGGATCGCCAGCAGCGCGGCCGGCACCTCCTCGCCCCGCTTGCGCGCCAGGTGGACGGCCACGCCCGCCTGCACCTTGATGATCGAGATGCTGTGGGTAAGCGAGTCGTGCAGCTCCCTGGCGATGCGCAGCCGCTCCTCACCCGCCCGGCGCAGCGCGACCTCCTCGCGGGTGCGCTCCGCCTCGGCGGCCCGCTGCTCGGCCTGGCGCAGGTACGCCCGGCGCTGCCGCGACACGATGCCCGCCACGTTGGCGGCGACGAACCAGCCGACCAGCAGACCGGTCCGGTCCAGGACCTCGCGCGGGGTCCGCGTGCCGAGGTCGGCCAGCTCCGCCAGCAGGGCGCCGCCGAGGTAGACCGCGCTCGCCGACAGCGCCCACACACGCCGCCCGGCACTCGCCGCCGAGTAGACGGTGATCAGGACGGGCAACGTGGGCGCGGTCTCCGGATGCACCACCTGGGCGTAGCCGAACATGCAGGCCGTCGCGACGGCCATCGCCGCGACTGGCGCGGCCCGCCGCGCGGTCACGGCGGCGCACCCGCCCACCAGGAGCAGATAACCGATCACCCCCACCCGCGCCGGGCTGTTCGGGGCGCCGGGGATCAGGGTGCCGGCCACGAGCAGCGCCGCCAGGACGGCCGCCGCCGCCCCGTCCTCGGCGTACGGCCGCAGGCCGCGATCACGCTCCATGTCCCGAAGCGTAAACCGCGTCCGGTTCGTCCGCCTCCTCCCGGCGGACCCTTCGGGCGCTACTCCCGCTGGAGTATGCCGGGCCGCGTTCACTTGCCGGGGGAGCGGCCCGCGGACTCTCCCGCCGTACGACGACTGGGAGGGCCGTGACCGGCAGGATCGGCGCCGGACAGTTCAATCCCAGGGAGGCCGATATGCCGACGCCGTACCGCTATGTGACCCCCGTGCCCGTGGAGGCGGCCACCGGGCGGGTGGCGGAGGTCTACCACCAGATCGCCCGCGACTTCGGTATGACCCGGATGCCGCTCTTCCTGACGTTGTCGCCGGCGCCGGACGTGCTGGCCGCCACCTGGGCGCTGCTGCGCGAGTCGCTGCTCGTGGGCGAGGCGCCCAGGGCGGCCAAGGAGGTCGTCGCCGCCGGGGTGTCGCTGGCCAACGAATGTCCCTTCTGCGTGGACGCGCACACCATGCTCCTGCACGCGACCGGCGAGCACCGGCTGGCCGAGACGCTCGCGCGAGGCGAACGGCCGCCGGATCCGGAGCACGCGCGGTTGTTCGACTGGGCCACCGGCACGACCGGCGGCGGGCGCACGCCGCCGTGCCCTCCGGAGCAGGCCGCCGAGCACATCGGCACCGCGCTCGCGTTCCACTTCATCAACCGCATGGTGTCGTCCCTGCTCACCGCCGACCTCCTGCCGGCCGGTCTGCAGCGGTCCCGGCTGGTGCGCCGCCTGGGCGGCGGAGCCCTGTCCAGAGCGGTGCGCCGGAGGCTGCCGCGCGGGGAGGCGCTGCCCCTGCTGCGCGGGCTGCCGGCGTACCGGGATCCCGGCTGGGCCGCGGGCGCCCCGATGGGCGCCGCATTCGCCGCACTGCTGGCCTGCGCGGGAGAAGGGGCCGCCCTGCTGGACGACGAGGCGGTGGAGGCGGTCCTGGAGGCCGTCGCCGTCTGGGACGGCGGGCATCCTCCGCTGTCCGGGTGGCCGGCCGGGCCGCTCGCGGACGTCGCCCCCGCACGGCGCCCGGCCGCCCGGCTCGCGCTGCTCGCCGCCCTCGCGCCGTACCGGGTGACCGACGCGGACGTCGCCGCGTGGCGGGAGGCCGGGCGCGGCCGGTCCGACGCCGACCTCGTACGGCTGCTGGCGTTCGGGGCGATCTCCGCCGTCGAGCGGGTCGAGGCGGGGGTCGCCGCCAGGGCCTAGACCCGGCCTAGACCTCCAGTTCGCCCGACCAGATGGTCACGGCGTGGCCGGCGAGTTCGACGCGGTCACCCTGCGGGGTCGTGCGCACGGTGGTGCGCACGGTCCCGCCGCGCTCCGACACCTGCTCGCCGACGAGCGCGTCCCGGCCCAGCCTGGCCGACCAGTACGGCGCGAGCACGCAGTGGGCCGAGCCGGTGACGGGGTCCTCCGGCACGCCCGCCCGCGGGGCGAAGAACCGTGACACGTAGTCGGCGGAGGTGCCCTCGCCGGAGGCCGTCACGATGACGCCGCGGGCCTCCACCCCGATCAGTCGCTCCATGTCCGGGTGCACGGCCCGCACGTCAGCGACGGACCCGACCTCGACCAGGAGGTCGAACTCGCTGCGCCCGGTCCACACCGGAGTGACGCCGAGGGCCTCGACGAGGCCGTCCGGCGGCGGGCCGGGCGTGGCCGGCTTCGCCGGGAAGTCCATCGCGATCAGGCCGTCACCGGTCTGCTCGGTGGCGAGCACCCCGCTCCTCGTGGCGAACTCCAGTCGCCCGGACTCGCCCAGGGAGTAAAGGACGTGCGCGGCCGCGAGGGTCGCGTGCCCGCACAGCGCGACCTCGACGGCCGGGGTGAACCAGCGCAGCGAGCGCGGCCCGTCGTCCTGCGGCAGCACGAAGGCCGTCTCCGAGTGGCGCATCTCGGCGGCGACGGCCTGCATCCACTCGTCCGGCACGGTGTCGTCGAGGAGGCAGACCGCCGCCGGGTTGCCCCGGAACGGCCGGTCGGTGAAGGAGTCAACGGTGAAGACGCGCATGCCGGCTGATTCTACGGTCGCCCCCCGCGGTCAGGCGGTCAGGTGGGGTGGCCGAGGGCGGCGAGGGTCTCCCTGGCGACCTGAAGCTCCTCGCGCGGCCGTACGACGAGGACCGGCACCCGGGCGCCCTCCGGGCTGACGACGCCGTCCCGGTCCACGGCGCCGACGGCGGGAGGCGCCACGCCGAGCGGCGACAGCCTCCGGCACACCGCCTCACGCACCTCGGGCTGGTCCCAGCCGATCTCGCCGGTGAACACGAGCGCGTCGAGCCGGTCCAGGGCGGCGGTCGAGGCGGCGATCTCGCGGCTCACCCGGTGAGCGAACACGTCGAGCGCCAGCGCGGCGGCCGGAGCGCCCGACGCGACGAGGTCGCGGGTGTCCCCGGACAGGCCGTCGGAGAGCCCGAGCAGCCCGGACGAGTGCTCCAGCCCGTCGCGCAGCTCCTCCAGCGTGAGCCGCGATCCGGACAGCAGCCACAGGAGCATGCCGGGATCGACGCTGCCCGACCGTTTGCTCATCGGCACCCCCTCCAGGGGCGTGAACCCCATGGAGGTGTCCACGCTCCGCCCAGCCCGTACGGCGGACACCGAGCATCCGCCGCCGAGATGCGTTACGACGAGCCGCATGTCCTCGCGCCGGAGCAGCTCCGCCGCCCGCCGGGTCGCCCAGGCGTACGACAGCCCGTGGAAGCCGTACCGGCGCAGGCCCCAGCGGCGCCGCCACTCGGCGGGCAGCGCGTAGGTGGCGGCGGCGTCGGGCAGTTCCGCGTGGAAGGCGGTGTCGGGGCAGAGCACGTGGGGCACGGACGGCAGCACCCGCCGGGCCGCCTCGGCCAGGGCGAGCGCGGGCGGCACGTGCAGCGGCGCGAGGTCGGCGTAGCCGCGCACCGCCTCCACCACCGCGTCGTCGGCGATCGTGGGCGCGCGCACGGCCTCCCCGCCGTGCACGAGCCGATGACCGACCGCGGTGACCTCCGCACCGGTGCCGGACAGGGCACCGGACAGGAAGTCCGACAGCGTGCGTTCCGCGGCGGCGGGGTCGGGACTCTGTTCGCTGTGCTCGCCGCGCAGCACCCGGCCCTCCCGCACGAGGTGCAGCTGGAGGCTGGAGGAGCCGGCGTTGACCGTGAGCACGACCGGTGTCATGGCGATCCGTCTCCCCGGCGTCCCGCCCCGCAAACACGTCAGGCCGGCCGGCAGGTGACCGTGGGCCAGGTCCGGTTTCCGTTGTGCCTGATCGACACGCCCCACGTGTCGCCGTGACCGTCGGGCCGGGCCGTCATGACGCTCCGGGCGGAGTTCACGGTGGTGGCGGCGTTCCAGGCCGAGACGAACCTCTCCGGGTACGGCAGGGTCATGGTCACGATCCAGTCGTCCGAACCTGTGACGGTGACGACAAGGTCGTACCGGTCGAACCACTTCGGACCCGCCTTGAGGGCCGCGGTGCAACTCCCGGCGGGCGGCGTCGGGCTCGGGCTCACCGGCGGGGTGGGGCTCGGCGAGGGGTCGGTGCCGGCGGCGTTGAGGGCGTCCAGCACGGCGGTGTACGCGGGCTTCTTGCCGCCGTTGCCGTCGAAGAGCAGCGGGGTGTCCATGCTCCGCCAGGAGTCGGGGTCGCGGACGCCCCACACGGTGATGCCGGCGCAGCGGGGGATCGCCAGGCAGTCGTTCACCACGTTGGCGTACGTCGTGGCCGGTGCGCCCTGGATGTCCAGCTCGGTGATCTGGACGTCGACGCCGAGCGCGGCGAAGTTCCGCAGCGTGGTGCGGAAGTCGGCGCTGTACGGGGTGAGGCTGTTGAAGTGGGCCTGGAAGCCGACGCAGTCGATGGGCACGCCGCGGGACGTGAAGTCCTTGACCATGTTGTAGACGCCCTGCGTCTTCGCCCAGGACCAGTTCTCGATGTTGTAGTCGTTGTAGCAGAGCTTGGCGGCCGGGTCGGCGGCCCGCGCGGTGCGGAACGCCACCTCGATCCAGTCGTCGCCGGTCCGCTGCCAGTTGGAGTCGCGCCGCCCGCCGGTGCTGTCGGAGAAGGCCTCGTTGACCACGTCCCAGGCGTAGATCTTGCCCTTGTAGTGGGACATCACTCCGTTGATGTGGTCGATCATCGCCTGGCGGAGCGCGCTGCCGGTGAGGCTCTGCAACCACGAGGGCTCCGCGGCGTGCCAGACCAGGGTGTGGCCGCGGACCCGCTTGCCGTTCTGCACGGCCCAGTCGAAGATCCGGTCGGCGGCGGTGAAGACGAACTGGCCCTGCCGGGGCTCGGTGGCGTCGAGCTTCATCTCGTTCTCGGGCGTCACCATGTCGAACTCGCGGCCGGCGATCGTGGTGTACGCCGAATCGCCGAGCTTGCTCGCACTGATCGCGGTGCCGAAGTAACGCCCGCTGCGGGCGGCCGCCGTGCCCAGGGTCGTGCCGGGGGGCGGAGCCGTGCTGGGGCTCGCGACGGGCGCCGAACCGGCGGCGTTCGCGCCGGTCGTCCCCACGACCGCGATACCCAAGGAGAGCGCCGCGACCACGCCCGCGACGAGCGCGCGGCGCACGCCGGGGGCCGCTGATGGTGCCAGGACACTGGGACGTTTCACGGTGGTACGTCCTTCCTCTGGGATCCTGAGCCATGACCAGGTGCGGCGACGCCGCGAGCCGAAGGCCGAATGTTTCGGATTTTTATCGAAATATTGCGATTGGACAAGCCGTGGACCGCGTCGGGTCATCTGTAACTGTCATGTAGGATTTAGCCAGTCACGTACTGGAATGTGAAGGCGTAACCGTGAACTTCAACAGTCACACCGACGCCGTGGTGGTCATCGCCGTCGGTCTGGTGAACGCGCTGACGGCGGGCGAGGCGCGGGGGCGTCCGTACGAGCCGCCCGCGGACGGGGCGCGGGCCGAGGTCGTCGCCGAGATCCTCGACGCCGGCCGCGGCGGGGCAGTCAAGATCGGCGAGGCGGAGGCCGGTGCGCTGGCGGAGACCGCGCGGGCGCTGCGCGGCGTGTTCGAGGCGGTGTCGCGCGGGGACGTCGACACGGCGGCGCTCACGGTCAACCGCCTGCTGGCCGAGACCGACGCCCGGCCGCACCTCGACCGGCACGACGGCGAGCCCTGGCACCTGCACTTCCACGGCGCGGGCGGCACTCTCGCGGGCAACTACGCGGCCGGCTGCGCGACGGGCCTCGCCGTCGTGCTGGGCAGCGAGCTGCACGACCGGCTTGGCGTGTGCACCGCGCCGCACTGCGACCGGGTGTACGTGGACACCTCCCGCAACGGCACCCGCCGCTTCTGTTCGACCGCCTGCCAGAACCGGGTCAAGACCGCCGCCTTCCGCGCCCGGGGCGCCTGACGCCCTGGTGACGGGCCCTGGTGATGGGCCCGAGTGACAGGTCCGATCGCCGCCGGATCCGCCCGCCGCCCTTCCGGCAGGCTCGACGCCATGAACGAGACGAACGACATCAACGACATGCGCGGCAGGGCGGCCCTGGTCACCGGGGGTGGCCGGGGCATCGGCGCGGCGGTCGTGCTGAAGCTGGCCGAGCGCGGCGCCGACGTGGCGCTGACCTATGAGCGGGACGAGGACAGCGCGGCGCGGGTGGCCGAGAAGGTCAGGGGGATGGGCCGGCGGGCGCTGGCCATCAGGGCCGACGTCGGCGACGCGGCGGCGGCCGGAGCGGCCGTGGACGAGGCCGCCGCGGCGTTCGGCAGGCTCGACGTCCTCGTCAACAACGCGGCGGTCTTCCCCGTCGCGCCGATCGAGGACCTCGGGCCGGAGGAGGTGGACCGTACGCTCGCGGTCAACGTGCGGGGGCCGTTCCTGGCCGCGCGGGCGGCGGCGGGCCACATGACCGAGGGCGGCCGCATCGTCAGCATCGGGAGCAACGTCGCCGAGCGGACGCCCTTCCCCGGGTTCGCCCTGTACGCGCTGAGCAAGACGGCGCTGATCGGGATGACCAAGGGGCTCGCGCGTGACCTCGGGCCGCGCGGCATCACGGTCAACCTCGTCAACCCCGGCCCGACCGACACCGCCCTGAACCCGGCGGACGGCCCGATGGCGGACACGATCCGGGGGCTGACGGCCCTCGGCCGCTACGCGGCGCCGGCGGAGATCGCCGAGATGGTCGCCCACCTCGCGGGCGACGGCGGCCGGTACGTCACCGGCGCGACGATCGACGTCGACGGCGGCTGGACCGTCTGACGGACGTCGCGAGCGGTGTCCGGACGGTCTCAGGCCTCGGCGGGCTCGACGTCGGCGACCACGCAGGAGATGTTGTCGGGGCCGCCGCCCTCGTTGGCCAGTTCGATCAGCCGGTCGACCGCCTCACGGGGGTCGGCGACCGTGCTGAGGACGTTGTGCAGCGCCTCCGCTTCGAGGACGGCGGTCAGGCCGTCGGAGCACAGCAGGTAACGGTCGCCCGGATACGCCTCCCGCAGCGACAGGTCGGGCTCGGCCAGGCCGCTCGTCTCCAGCGCCCGCAGCAGCAGGGACCGCCGGGGGTGACGGGCGGCCTGGTCAGGGCTCATCCGCCCGTCGTCCACCAGCGACTGCACCAGGGTGTGGTCCCGCGTGATCTGGTAGAGGGCGCCGTCCCGCAGCATGTACGCCCGGGAGTCGCCGACGTGGGCCAGGGCGAACCTCCCCTCGCCGTCCCACAGCATGGCCGTGACGGTCGTGCCCATCCGTTCAAGCGTGGGGTCCTGCGCGGCGAGATCGCCCAGGCGCTGCCCGGCCTCGCGCACGGCGTCCGCCAGGGCGGCGACCGGGTCGCCGGGGGCGGGATCGTCCTCCAGGCGGGCCAGTTCGGAGATGACGGCGGCGCTGGCGACCTCACCGTGTCCGTGACCGCCCATTCCGTCGGCGATGGCGAGCAGGCGCTCGCCCGCGTGCACCGAGTCCTCGTTCTTGGCACGCGAGCGTCCCACGTCCGACCCCGCGGCATACCGAATGCGGCTGTGCGTCATGGTTTTGAGTAAACCATTGGTTGAGTCACTTCACAAGCATGGTGCTAGGCTCATGTTCATGGATCACGAGGCCCCGGCGGACGCCGGCGTCGAAGCGACCGTGAACGCGGGTGACATCGCCCGGCTGGCCGACGTGGGCAGGGCCGCGGTCAGCAACTGGCGACGCAGGTACGACGACTTCCCCCAGCCCGTCGGCGGAACTGCGTCCAGCCCGCTCTTCTCGCTGCCCGAGGTCGAGGCGTGGCTGCGCAGGAACGGCAAGTCGTTCGAGGTGTCCCAGGGCGACCGCGTCTGGCAGCGGCTGCGCGCCTCGGCCGACGACCTGCGGCTGGGCGAGGTGATCCGCGAGGCGGGCGCCTTCCTGCTCTACGTCCAGCGCGACCCCGGCGGCTGGAAGCGGCTCGCCAGGTCCGCCGACCTCGCCGTACGGCTCCCGCGTGCCGTGGCAGAGGCGACCGGCGACCTGTTCCCGGGGGACGCGTCGAGTGTGGAACCGGGGCTGCTCCGCCTGGTCGCGGCCATGGCCGAGCGGCACGGCGCGGCCGCGACGTTCGAGTTCCTGTGCGAGCGGTACGCCGAGGCGCACAGCCGCAGGCTCGCCCTGACCCGGCCCGACGTGGCCGCCCTCATGACCCGGCTGGCCTGCGCGGAGGCGCGGACCGTGCTCGACCCCGCCTGCGGCATGGGAACGCTCCTGCTCGGCGCCGCCGAGATCATGACCGGCCCGGCAGGGGAGGCGGACGGCGTACGGCTCCTCGGCCAGGACGTCAACGAGACGGCGGCGGCGCTGGCCGCGCTGCGGCTGCTGCTGCGCGGGCGGGACGCGCGGATCGTGCCCGGGGACGCGCTGCGCCACGACGCCTTCCCGCCGGAGCGGCCGGTCGACGCGGTCGTGTGCGACCCGCCGTTCAACGAGCGGGCCTGGGGACACGAGGACCTCGTCGGCGACCCCCGCTGGCAGCACGGCATGCCGCCGCGGGGCGAGTCGGAGCTGGCCTGGGTGCAGCACTGCCTCGCCCACGTGCGGCCCGGCGGGCTGGTGGCGATCCTGATGCCGGCCGCCGCGGCGAGCCGCCGCCCGGGCCGGCGGATCCGCGCGAACCTGCTGCGGGCGGGCGCGCTGCGCGCCGTCTTCACGCTGGCCGCCGGAGGGCCCGACCTGTGGCTGCTGCGCAGGCCGGAGCCGGGCGAGCGGGGGCCCGCCACGATCGTCGTGGGCGACGCGGGCGACGACCCGGAGTCCGTCGAGCGGTGCTGGCGGGCCCACCTCGCCGAGACCGAACCGCCGCGCGGCGGCCGCGTCGTCCGGATCATCGACATCCTCGACGACGAGGTGGACGTGAGCCCGGCGCGGCACCTGTCTCCGCGCGTCGACACCCGGGGCTTCCCCGCCGCGCGGGACCGCTTCCGGGAGGTGTCGGCGGCCCTGGCCGACGGCCTGCCGGACCTGGAGGTGCTCACCGGGGGTGGGGCGGGCTGGGACGTCTCCTGGTCGACCGTGGCGGAGATGGCCAGGTCCGGGCTGGTCACCATCCGGCATTCGCCGCTGAGAGCCCTCCCGGACGGCGACGCCCTCGAGGACGGCGAGGACGGCGTGCCCGTGCTGACGGCCGACGACCTGGCGGCCGGGGCGACGGGGGCCGCTGGGGTGACGGGGGCCGCGCCGGCGCGGCGGATTCCCCTCGCCCCCGGCCTGGTCGCCGTACGGCCGGGGGACGTCGTGGCGTCCGCGCTGACCGCGCGTGTGGTCACGGCGGACGGTGCGGTGCTCGGCCCGTACCTCAGCCTGTTCCGGGTCGATCCCGGCAAGGTGGACCCCGAGTTCCTCGCGGGGTTCCTGCGGTACGCGGCGGGCGGGGGCCGTCCGCACCCCGGCAGCGGCCGGGTGGAGGCCCGCCGGGCCCGGGTCCCTCAGCTTCCCCTGACCGTCCAGCGGGAGTACGGCGCGGCCTTCCGGCGGCTGCTCGCGCTGGAGGACGGCCTGCGGGAGGTGGCCGCCGCCGGGGAGGCGCTCGCCCGCCTCGGCGTCGAAGGGCTGGTCGGCGGACGTCTTCGCCCGCGCGGGTAACGGTGTAGCTTTTTCCCCGAAAGGTCGACGGGAGGGGCGCATGGTCATCGGCGACCGGTATGAGCTGGACGACCTTCCCCTGGGCCAGGGAGGAATGGGCGCCGTGTACGGCGGCCACGACCGGCGGCTCGACCGCAAGGTGGCGGTGAAGTTCCTGCGCCTGCCCGACGGCCCCGACGAGGAGCTGCAGCGCCGGTTCATCCGCGAGGCGCGCATCCTGGCGAAGCTCGACCATCCCGGGGCGCCCGTCCTGTACGACTTCGGCACCTACGAGCAGCGGCTCTTCCAGGTCATGCAGTTCATCGAGGGCGTGACCGTGGCCGACCTGCTGAGCGAGCACGGCCCGCTGCCGGTGCCCTGGGCGGCGGCCGTCGCCGCCCAGGCCTGCGCCGTGCTGACCGCCGCGCACAAGCTGTCGATCTGCCACCGGGACCTCAAGCCGACCAACCTCATGCTCTGCCCGGACGGCAGCGTGAAACTGCTCGACTTCGGGCTCGCGATGCTCCGCGAGCCGGACCGCGCGGGGGTGGCGGCCCAGTTCACCCGGATCGGGCAGATCCTCGGCACCCCGGCGTACATGTCGCCCGAGCAGATCCAGCGCGGGGTGGCCGGGCCGAAGAGCGACCTGTACTCCCTCGGCTGCGTGCTGCACGAGATGCTGACGGGCAACCAGCTGTTCACCGGGCCCACGGAGTACGCCGTGTTCGACAAGCAGGTGAAGGAGCGGCCGCCCCGCGTGCCGGGGGTCCCCGCCGCGCTCGACCACCTGATCGCCGAACTGCTGGAGAAGGACCCGGACCGGCGCCCGTCCGACGCGTACACCCTGTTCGAGCGGCTGCAGCCGTTCGCGGTGGACCTGCCCCCGCTGCCCGGCTTCCTCAACCCGTCGTCGGTGCCCAGCCCGGGGCGCATGTACGCCCAGATGATCGGCCGCGTCCGCTGACGCACCGAGAGCCGCTCAGGCCCGCCAGGCGGTGAGCACCTCGTCGACGCGGGAGCGGATCCGTTCGCGGGCGGCCATCCGCGGCACCCCCGACATGAGCAGCACGTCGTAGTCGGTGTCCAGGTGACGCACGCTCGCGACCACGGCGAGCGTGACGGCGCCCTCGTCCAGCGCGCGGGCGGCGGCGGTGCGGCCGACCCGCCCGCTGCCGCGTACGGCGGCGTGCCCGGCGATGGCCTCGGCCCGCCCGGCGGGACAGCCGGGGAACAGCCGGCGGATCTCCGCGGCCATCCGGTCCCGGAACCCGGCGTCCTCGTCCGCCCGGCGCTCGCGGTCGCGCTCCCGGCGGCGCAGCCGCACCTCCTCGTCGGCAAGGCACTGCTCCTCGGCCCGCGCCAGCGCCTCCTCCTCCACGAGGACGCCGAGCCGCTCGTACCTCTTGCGCCGCCGGTTGAAGCGGACCACGACGGCCGACAACCCGCTCTCCTTCTTGGCGCGGCGGCTCAGCGCGGCGTTCCCCGCGGGCAGCAGGCACAGATGGTCCATGTCGGCGCACGTCAGGCAGTGCGGCGCAGCGTCCTCCATGATCAGGTACGGCCCGCTCTCCGCGCAGCCGGCGCAGGTCCACGCCTCCGACGGTGCGACGACCACGAGGTCGGGGGCCCGGCCCTGCCGGTCCTCGATCTGCCGCCGGCGGGCCTCGCTCAGGTCGGGCGACAGCCAGTGGATCCGGAAGGCGCGCTCCGTCTCCTCGCCGCCCACGGCGGTGAAGCGCAGGGGCCGCCGGTCGCGGGTCCCGGCCGTGTACGCCGCCTCGCTCTCCAGGAGGTTCCGCGACCGCGCCCACTCCCGCAGATGCGACAGGGCCTCCTCCATCCGGTCCGCGTCCACGGCGGCCAGCCGTTCCAGGCTGTCCACGCGGCCCTGCCGCCAGGTCTGCACATGGCGGTCGTGCAGCCAGCGCAGGCCGGTGAGGACGTCGATGGGGGTCACGTATCTGCGGTTGGCCAGGGCGATCTCCGCCGCCTGGGCCACCCGTCCGCCGAGCTTGCTACGCACTCCTCCTAGATTGCCGTATGCGGGGCGTGCGGGTGCGGCGGTTCACGGCGGCGAGCAGCCCCACGGCCGCCAGGCTGGAGATCGTGGCCGACCCGCCGTACGAGACGAACGGCAGCGGCAGCCCGGCGATGGGCAGCAGGCCCATCGTCATCCCCACGTTGACGAACGTCTGGAACGCCAGCCAGCACACCACCCCGCCGGCCAGGACCGTGCCGAACGGGGAGGGGCTCCTGCCCGCGATCCACAGACCCCGCCACAGCAGGGCGAGCATCAGCAGGATCACGCAGGCGCCGCCGAGGAAGCCGAGTTCCTCGCCGGCCACCGTGAAGATGAAGTCGGTGTGCTGTTCGGGCACGAAGTGGCCGGCCGTCTGCTCGCCGTGGAACAGGCCCTTGCCGAGCAGCCCGCCCGAGCCGATCGCGATCCTCGCCTGCGTGGCGTTGTAGCCGACGCCCATCGGATCGGCGTCGGGGTCGGCCAGCACCATCAGCCGCTGGAGCTGGTAGGGCCGGATGAGGTCGAGCCGCCACACCAGCAGCACCCCGGCGGCGCCGGCCGCGGCGAACGCCGCGAACCACCTCTTGGGCGCGCCGGAGACGGCGATCATCCCGAAGGTGAGAACCAGGAAGACCAGGGCGGTGCCGTGGTCGGGCTGCAGCGCGATCAGGCCGACCGGCACCGCGGCCACTCCCAGCGCGAGCAGCACCGCCCCCGCGCCCGGCCTCCGCTCCCCGTCGCGCAGCTCACCGAGGATCGTCGCGAGCGCGAGCAGCGTGGCCGCCTTGGCGAACTCGGACGGCTGGAACTGGAGGCCGTTCCCGAGGACGATCCAGGCGTGCGAGCCGTTGATCGTGCGGCCGAGCGGGGTCAGCACGGCGACCAGCCCGGCGAGCCCGAGCAGGTAGAGCAGCGGCACGTAGGCCCGCAGCAGCCGCAGGTCGATCCGCGAGACGGCCCACATCAGCGCGAAGCCGATGCCCACGCTGATGGCCTGCCGTTCCGGCAGCGTGGAGCCCGGCCGGCCGCGGGTGGCCGACCACACCAGCAGCAGCCCGATAGCCGACAGCGCGGCGGCGGGCAGCACCAGTCCCAGGGCGGGGAGGGTGATGCCCGCCGAGGCCCGCCGGCGGGTCGCGCGGGCCGGCGGCAGCCGTACGGACAGGGGACCCAGCGTCGTCATCGCCCACCACCCTTCTTGTGCTTCTTGGGGTGCTTCTTGTGGTGGGTGAGCGCGTCGATGCCCTCCCAGATCTCCCTGGCCGCGGGGGCCGCCGTGGTCCCGCCCGTGCCGCCCTGCGACACCACGACCACCACGACGTACCTGGGGTCCTTGGCGGGGGCGAAGGAGGCGAACCACGAGGTGTCCTGCCTGCCGTACGCCTCGGCGGTGCCGGTCTTGCCGGCCACCGGGAAGCGCTTGAGCGGGAACCCCGCGAACGCGGCGGCGGCGGTTCCCTCGCGCGGCACGCCGGCCAGCGAGTCGCGGATGAAGCGCAACGTCTTGCGGGAGACGTCGATCCTGCCCACGACGGGCGGGGCGATGGTGCGGACCACCGTGCCGTCAGGGCGCTCGATCCGCTTGCCGATCCTCGGGCTGAAGACCGTGCCGCCGTTGGCGAGCGCGGCGTAGCCCCGGGCGAGCTGGAGCGGCGTCACCAGCACGTCGCCCTGGCCGATGGAGAAGTTGGCCGCGTCGCCGGCCCACCAGACCCCGCCGGAGCGGCAGTTGTCGGCCGCGAGCGCCTTGAGGTAGGCCGCCCGCCCGCGGTCGGACTCCTCCGGGTAGCCGCTCTTGGCACGGCGGCAGGCGTCTGCCCGGGTCCGCTCCCAGTTGGCCTTCTTCCAGGCCCGGTCGGGCACCCTTCCGGCCGCCTCGTGCGGCAGGTCGATCCCGGTGGGCGTGCCGAACCCGAACTCCTTCGCCATCTTCTGCATCGGGTCCTTGGGCCGCTTCACGGGCGTCAGCCCGCCGTCGCGCTTCCACATCCGCTCCGCGAAGCGGTAGAAGATCGTGTCGCAGGAGACCACCAGGGCCCGCCGCATGTCCATCCGGCCCAGTTCGGCGCTCTCGAAGTTGTGGAACACCCGGCCACCGATCTTGTAGCCGCCCGGGCAGTCGTAGGAGTCCCGCAGCCCGTAGCCCGCCTTCGCCGCCGCGGCCGTCGAGGTGACCTTCCACGTCGACCCCGGGGCCCACTGCCCCTGCACGGCGGCGCTGATCAGCGGCAGGTCCTCGTAGGCGCGCTGGGAGATGCCGCCGGTCCACACGCCGGGGTCGTAGCTGGGATAGTCGGCGATCGCCGTCACCCGCCCGGTCCTCGCCTCCAGCACGACCGCCGCGCCGCTGTCGGCGGGCTCGCCGCGCCGGCGCGCGCCGGTCACCGCCCGGGCCAGCGCCCGCTCGGCGACCTCCTGGACGCGCGCGTCGATGCTGGTCACCAGCGTCTCGCCGGGTACGGCGGCCTCCTCGCGGATCAGGCCGGTGACCTTGCCGGTGCTGTCCACCGCCACCTCCCTGATCCCGGTCCGGCCGGCCAGGTCGCGGTCGTACCGCGCTTCGAGGCCGTCGCGGCCGATCAGCTCCGGACCCCCTTCGGGGTCGTCGGGGGAGGGCGGCTGCAGGTAGCCGAGGACGTGCGCCGCGGCCGGGCCGAGCGGATAGGTCCGGACCGGCCGCAGCGCCGTGCTGACGCCGGGGAACTCGTTCTGCCGCTCCGCGATCCACAGCGCCGTGCGCACGCTGACGTCGTCGGCGACGACGATCGGCTGGTACGGCGAGCCGGGCCAGCACGGCCGCGGCACGTCCCTGCCGCACAGCCGGGCCCGGTCGGCGAGCTCCTGGTACGGCCGGCCCAGGGCCCGCGCCAGCCTGGTCAGCACGTCCGTCCCGCCGTCGGGCTGGTGGAGGAGGGCCATGTAGTCGACCGACACCTGCGGCCGGGTCTCGTTGGCCACGAGCGGCCGGCCGCGCACGTCGAGGATCTGCCCGCGCACGGGCGGCAGGACCACCGAGCGCACCCGCGACTCCGTCGCGGCCCTCGAATACGACGAGCCGGTGACGACCTGCAGGTACCACAGGCGGCCGAGCAGGGTCAGCATGAGCGTGGTGACCACGACGAACACCACCGTGAGGCGCCCCCGGTTGGCGTTTCCCCGGATGCCGCCGGGGGCGCCGCTACGCACGCCGTCCCCCGCGCGGGTACAGGGGGCGGGAGGCCGGCACCCGTCCGAAGGACCGGCGCCGGGGGAGGAGGGCGAGCCCGGCCGTCACGAGAGCGGCGCCGCCGGTGGTCCAGGCGATCGCGCCGGGGGCGAGCGTGGCGGCCCAGGGGGCCCCGTCCAGCAGGGCCGCGAGCACGCCCCCGGCGAGTGACGCGCCGAGGGCCACGAGGGCGGCGCCCGCGACACGGCGCGCGGCCCCGTCGTCGGCGGGGATCCGCATGGCCGCCCAGCCGGCCAGGCACAGCACCAGCGCGAGCCGTCCGATGGTGTGGTCGGCGGGCGGGGCGACGTCGGCGGCCAGGCCCGCGGCGAACCCCAGGAGAGCCCCGGCCCCGGTGCCCGGCCCCGCGCCCGCGACAGCCCTGGTCCGCAACAGCGGCACGAGTGCGATGACGCAGATCAGCACGATGTCGGGCACTCCCCCGGGAAGTGCCCACCCGTTGACCACGGTGACCTGGAGAACCGGCGCGGCGAGGACGAGGAGCACGGAGAGGATGACCGCCCTCATCGCGCCCCCTCCGCGTGCCCGGACGTGTCCTTCTTCTTCGCTTTCTTCTTTTTCTTCGACTTCTTGGTCTTCTCGGACTTCTTCTCGGGCTCCTTCGTGGAGGTGTCCGTGACGGCCGGGGCGTCCGGCAGCGGCCCGAGGACCACCGTGACGTTCTCCAGCGCGGTGAACCGTGCGAAGGGGCGCACGAGCGCGGTCCTGGTCAGGGCGTCCGCCGCCGGCTCGACCGTGACGACGGTGCCGATCGGCACGTCCGGCACGAAGGGCCGCAGGTCGCGCGAGCCCAGCGTCACCACTCGGTCGCCCGGCTTCACGTCGGCCGAAGGATTGAGCAGGCCCAGCCGCAGCAGGCCGTGCTCGGGGACGCCGGTCACCAGGCCGACCTCCCGCGAGCCCTCCAGGCGGGCGCCGACGGAGGCGCCGGAGGCGGTGGCGAGCTGCACCGTCGCCGTCCCCGGGCCGGTCCGCAGGACCCGGCCGACCAGCCCGTCAGCGTCGAAGACCGTCATGTCGGGGGTCACCCCGGTCTCGGCGCCGGCGTCGATCGTGACGGTGCCGTCCCGGCCGAAGCCGACGGCGTGGGCCGAGACGACCTGATAGCCGTTCCCCTCGGCCGGGGGCGGGGTGGCCCGGCGGGCGGCGAGCAGTTCGGCGCGCAGCCGGGCGTTCTCCCGTTCGAGGTCCTCCAGGCGGCCCGCGCCCGACGCCCAGCGGACGCTGGAGGACGCCGCGTCCTCCAGCCCGCCGTAGACGGCCGACCCGAAGGCCCGCAGGGGGTCCAGCGGGATCACCGTGTCCGCCGCGATCAGCGCGACGGCGGCGAGCGCCAGCAGCACGGGCACCCTGCGACCGGGGCGGCCTGGGTGACCTGCCGTCCTCATCTGCGGGTTTCGGGGAGGAACACGTCCCGCATGTCGTCGAACCGCTCGGTGCAGCGGCCCGCGCCCAGCACGACCGACTGGAGCGGCTGGTCGACGAGGTGGATCGGCATGCCGACCGCCTCTTCAAGCCGCCCGGCGAGGCCTTCGAGCAGCGCCCCGCCCCCGGTCAGCACGATCCCGTTGTCGAGCAGGTCGCCCGCGAGCTCGGCCGGGCACTGGTCCAGCGTGGTCTGGACGGCGTCGACGATCGTCTGGACCTGGTCCTCGATGGCCTCCCTGACCTGGCCCCTGGTGATCGTCGCCGTCTTGGGCAGGCCGGTGACCAGATCGCGGCCCCGGATCGGCCGCGTCGTCGTGTCGTCGCCGCCCGGCCGGGCGCTGCCCATGGTGATCTTGATGTGCTCGGCCGTGCGCTCGCCGAGCAGGAGGGAGTGTTCCTTCTTGACGTAGTTGACGATCGCCTCGTCGAGTTCGTCGCCGCCGACCCGCACCGACTTCGACACGACCACCCCGCCGAGCGAGACGATCGCGACCTCGGTGGTCCCGCCGCCGATGTCCACGACCATGTTGCCGGTCGTGTCGCCCACGTTGAGGCCCGCGCCGATCGCCGCGGCCATGGGCTCCTCGATGATGTGGACGCGCCGGGCGCCCGCCTCGTACGCCGCCTCGCGGACCGCGCGCTGCTCGACGCTGGTGGTGCCGCTCGGCACGGCGACGACGACGCGGGGCTTGGCCAGGTAGCGGTTCCGGTGCGCGAGCTGGATGAAGTGCCGCAGCATGCGCTCGGCGGCGTCGAGGTCGGCGATCACGCCGTCCTTGAGCGGGCGCAGAGTCGCGATGTGGGGCGGGGTCCGCCCGATCATCTCCTTCGCGGCGGTCCCGACGGCCACGATCCGGTCGCTGTGCAGGTTGATCGCCACGACCGAGGGCTCGTCCAGGACGACGCCCTTCTTGCGCACGTACACCAGCGTGTTGGCCGTACCGAGGTCGACCGCCATGTCCCGGCCGAGCAATCCCCACGGGAAACCCATCGGCGACCAGCTTTCAGAGAGGAGGGAGAGCACGCGTGATCGCTGCCCGCCGCCCCCGCCTCTGAAACAGAACACATCCGCACGAAAGCGGGCCGCTAGGTGACGCTGAGATAGAGGTCTCTCGCCAGCTTCGTCACCCGTTCGGCCGACTTCGCGAAGGACGCCCCCGAGGGCTGCAGGGTGAGCACGACCATGATCAGCCGGTCGCTGATCACGCCTGTAGTGTGGAGCACCGGACGGCCGAAATCAACCGGTTCGCGGCCCATCGTGACCGGCCCGATACGGTATGACGCGGCCTTCGCGCGGGCGCACCGGACCGGGGGCACCGAGCCGTACCCGGACCATCCCTGCTTGATCGCCCAGGGCCGGGGGACGGCGCGGGGAATGCCGAAGTACTGGTCGAAGCCGTCGCTCGCGCACCGCCAGGCCTGGCGCAGGTTGCCCAGGACGAAGTCGCGGACGCGGGGTTCGGCCCGCTTCAGCAGATATCGGTAGACGAGCGCGATGTCGGCCGCGCTGATGGCGGTGTAGCCCCAGAAGCCGGGTTTGGCCGCGGGCGGTGGGGAGGTTTCGGACAGGCCGATCCGGCGCGCCATCCGCCGGACGATCTCGCCCTGACCCCCGCGCCGCCACAGGGCGGTGGCGGCGTCGTCGTCGCTGCCGCGGAGCATGGGCGTCAGCAGCGCCCTGTCCCGGGCGGGGATCGCGCCCCGGTGCCGCTCCAGGTAGTCGGTCGCGATGAGGATCTTGACCACCGACGCCGACCGGAACCGGTGGTGCGCCAGATGCTGCGCGACGGTCCTGCCGGTCGCCAGGTCCACCATCGAGTATCCCGCCGTGACCCCGGCCGGCACCCGCACCGGTTTCGCGGACGATCGCACTGACAACTGTGCGGCTGCTCGCGCGGCCGCCTGGGGCGCCGGCTTCGCGGTGGTCGCGGTGGTCGCGGCGGTGGCGGCGGTGGCGGCCGCGGGGGTGCCGTTCGCCGAGCAGGCCGTCAGGAGCGCCGTGAGCACGATGGCCAAGGCAGTCGATGCGGCCGTGGGGGCGGCGGTTCTCGATCGCGTCACCCGGCCATGACTATCAGATGGAGCGGGTCAGCGTCCGTCGAGGAGGGGACGCCTGGGGTCCCAGCGGGTGCCCTCGGCGGCGTCCCTGCGGCGCCGGGCGATGGCCGACAGCGCCTCCAGGACGACCCGGTTGCCGAGGTAGGCCGTGATGTCCGCGTGGTCGTACGGCGGGGCCACCTCGACGATCTCCAGCCCGACGACCGGCAGTTCGTAACAGGTCCTGCGGACGGCGTCGAGAAGCTGGCGGGCCGACAGGCCGCCCGGCTCGGGCGTGCCGGTGCCCGGCGCGTGGCCGGGGTCGCAGACGTCCACGTCGACCGACAGGTAGACCCCGTCGCACTCGTCGAGCGCGATCGCGTACGCCTCGGTGAGGCACTCGTCGAGCCCTCTGGCGACGATCTCCGTCATCTCGTACGACCGCATCCGCTGACCGGCCATCCAGTCGAGGATCTCGGGGCCGGGCCAGTAGCCGCGCAGGCCGATCTGCAGGAAGCGGTCGCCCCGGATCGCGCCCGACTCGATCAGCCGCCGCATCGGCTGCCCGTGGCCGTGCAGGTGGCCGAACTCGATGTCGCCGGTGTCCGCGTGCGCGTCGAAGTGGATCATGGAGACGCGGCCGAAGCCGTGGTGCCGCGCCACGCCGGTCGCGTCGGGCAGGGCGATTGTGTGGTCGCCGCCGAGGACGACGGGAACGGCCCCGGAGGCGGCGATGCGGGCGACGGCGTCCTCGATCGCGCGCAGGCTGCCCTCGATGTCGCCGGCGTAGGTCTCCACGTCCCCGGCGTCCAGCACGCGCAGGTCCTTGAGGGCGTCCACGCGCAGCGCCAGGCTCGGCCGGGAGCCGTCGTGGGGGAGATAGCAGGTCTGGCGGATGGCGTTCGGGCCGAAGCGGGCCCCGGGGCGGTGCGAGGTGCCGCCGTCGAAGGGCGCGCCCAGGATCACGACGTCGGCTCCCGCGTAACCGGCCGGGTCGTCGAGGTCGCAGCGCTCGACCCCGAGGAAGGTGATGTCGGGGCCGAACATCTGGCCGTAGCGGCTCATCCCACTCCTGGCAGTCAATCGGTCTTATCGGACATCACATGCTATTGGCTGACAGAACCGGCACGTTGCAGGAACGGGTCGAGCAGGCCGGGGGTGCCCGCGGTGGCCAGGCGCAGCGCCTCGGCGAGTTCGACGTCGCGCACCTGGTAGCTCTGCCCGCCCGCCGCGGTGGTCGCCGTCAGCGTGGCGAGGCCCGCCCGCCGCTGGAAGAACGACCGCTCGACGGTCCAGCCGATGACGCCGTCGCACCGCAGCACGACCCGGCGTCGGACGAGCGAGCCCCATCGGGTCACCAGATATCCCGAGGTCAGGGCGTGTCCGAGGGACCGGTAGCGGTCGGCGGCGAGCAGCGCCGTCACCGGCAGCAGGGCGGCGGCGGTGAGCCAGGGCCACAGGGGCGGCTCGCCCAGCGCCCACAACAGGAGCAGCGCGACCAGGACCGGCACGTGCACACCGAAGGCGCGGGTGAACCGGCGGCGCAGCGCTGCGGGCCCGTGCGGGATGAGGGGCGCGGTGAGAGGCGCGGTCAGGGGCTCGGTGAGGGGCTCGGTCGGGGGTGCCGGGCCGGTGGCGCCGGGCGCGTGGGACAGCACGAGCCGGGCCACCGCGGCGGCCTCCGCGCGGGGCGCGGGCGGCAGCAGCATCGAGCCGCCGCGCTGGCCGCCCTGCCCCGAGCGCAGGCCGGTCGTCACCGCGGACAACCGGGCTCCGCGTACGGCCCGCAGCAGCAGGGGCTCGTCGACCTCGACGCCCCGCAGCCGCCGTTCCTCGATGGTGGTGGCCCGCCTGGTCAGCAGGCCCCGGGTCACGTGCAGGGTGCCCTCGGTGTGCCGGGTCAGCCGGAAGTTCCCGTACGCCAGGACGTAGCCGAGCGTGGACGCGACGCCCACGAACACCACGAGCACGAGCACCACCGTCGCGATCTCCAGCGCGAGCGACATCGCGCTGAACCACCGCCAGGTCTCCCGGACCGGCCCCACCCGGTCGAGGTCGATGTTCCCCTCCGAGACCAGGCGGGACACGAAGCCGCCGACGACGCCCACGGTGACCAGCCCGGACATGGTGAACGGCCCGAACCTGACCCACCCGGGGCGCATCCGCGCGAGTTCGGTCTCCGGCGTGCTCCCGGCGGGAGGCGGCACCGGCGACGCCGCGGGGGACTGGGCCGCGGGGGACTGGGCCGCGGGGGAGCGGTGCAGCAGTTCCACGCGCAGGTTGGCGGCCTCGGCGGCGCTCAGCGCGTCGAGCTTGAGCCGGCTGTCGTGCCTGCGGTCGGAGGTGCCCGTCCCCACCTCCACCCGGGCCAGGCCGAGCACGCGGTGCAGCACGTGGGAGGTGACGTCGACGGTGCGGACCCGGTCGCGGGGCACGGTCAGCACCTTCCGGTTCAGCAGCCCGCGCCTGACCTGCACGTGCTCGGGGGAGATCCGGTAGGTCGTGGTGAACCAGCGGAGCATGCCGAACAGGACCGTCAGGCCGACGCCCGCGAGGGTCCACAGGTGGCCCTTCCCGCCGCTGCTCGTTCCCGCCACCAGCAGGCCGAGCAGCGCCGGGGCGGCCCGTACGACCTCCTGGACCGGGTGAACCAGCAGCATCCGCGGGCTGAGCCGCCGCCAGTCGGTCGGGGCCGGGCCGCTTACGGGACCGGTCATCGAGCTGCTCACCGAGCCGCTCATGTCGCGTCGCCCGCCGTCGCCTGCGCGTTGGCGGTGAGCTCGGCGACCAGGCGCTGGGCGGTGTCCCGGTCAAGACCGCCGACCTTGATGGGACCGGCGGCCGAGGCCGTGGTGACGGTGACGTTGGCGAGGCGGAAGAGCTGCTCCAGCGGGCCGCGCTCGCTGTCCACCGTCTGGATGCGGGAGACGGGGGCGATGCGCCACTCCTGCCGGAACCAGCCCGACTGCGTGAACACCGCCGCCGGGGTGGCCTCCCAGCGGTGCACCCGGTAACGCCACAGCGGCATGAGCGTGACGTGCGCCGCCGCGACGACGGCGGTCGCGGCGAGGCCGATGACGTGCGCGGAGAGCGGCACGCCCGCATCGTCGGCCACCAGCCAGATCACCTGGGCCGCGAGGAGGATGAGCCAGCCCAGAGCGGCCCGCGCGGCCCAGTACCAGATGGCGGTGCGGCTCACGCGGTGCCGAGGGGGTCGGAGGGTCGGGACGTCCACGCCTCAACTCTGCCCGATCCGCCGACCTCCCGGGCACCCGCCCATGCCGGTCGTGTACGCCGACGGGGGGTCACTCCTGGGTCAGAGGGCCGACAGGAGCTCGCGGACGTGGGAGAGCGGGTCGCCGCCCACGGGGCGGACGGCGACCGTGGTCACGCCCGCCTGCCACAACGCCCTGACGTGCGCGGACGCCTCCTCCGGGGAACCCACCGCCATGGCGACCTCCTCCGGCGCGACCCGCAGGAACGCCGCCTGCCACTCCGCCGCGGGCCGCATGACCTCGCGTGCGTCGTCGCCGACGCAGAGGTAGACGAACGCCACCACTTCGTGATCACCGGTCGCGCCGACGCGCTCGATGACCGAACGCAGCCGCTCCGGGCTCAGCCCTTCGGGGAGGATCGTGCCCTCGGCCACCCGCCCTGACAGGGCCAGCGAGCGGGGGCTCACCACTCCGGCGAGGACGGGCGGCGGCTCGGCCGGCGGGTGGACGAGGCGGACGCCGTCCAGGCTCACCTCGCGTCCGTGCAGGGTGACGGTCTCGCCGCGCAGCAGCGCCCGTACGGACGTGATCGTCTCCTCCAGCAACGACAGCGGTGACGAGGCGGCGGCGCCTGCCTGACGCATCCACGCCTGCACTCCGTGCCCGATCCCGGCGGCCAGCCGCCCGGGATGGAGGCGGGCCAGGTTGGCCAGCTCCATCGCCAGCAGCATGGGATTGCGCAGGGGCGCCGGGGTGATGCCGATGCCCACGCGCAGGCGTGTGGTCGCGGCCAGCGCCGTGGCCGCCGAGGAGATCGCGCCCGTCCAGCCGAGGTCCTCCACCACCCACAGGTCGGAGACCGTGGTGCCGTCGAGTTCCCGGGCGAACCGGGGGAGCGACTCCGGCGGGAGGTCGCGGTCGAAGACGACTCCAAGCCTCACGGGCGGCCCTCCAGTGTGCGAGATCGGCTCCACGGCCATCCAAGTATCCAGGACGGAGGGAGGCGCGGACGGCACAGGCACCTGCCGTGAGACAGGTGCCTGTGCCGGAGAGCCGGAGCGTGCCTCCGGGCGGTCAGGCCATCTGGTGCTGCTCGGAGCTGAGGGGGGCGGCGATGTCCTCCAGCGAGCGCCGGGCGGCCTCCACGCCCATGAACCACTGCACCAGCCCCGCCGCGATCATCAGCACGGCGCCGATGACGTAGCCGACGACGACGTTGCCCACGCTCTCGCTCTCCACCAGGCGGCCGAACAGCACCGGCCCGATGATGCCGCCGAGCCCGGTGCCGACCGCGTAGAACAGGGCGATGGCGAGGGCCCTGGTCTCCATCGGGAAGATCTCCGAGACCGTCAGGTAGGCGCTGCTCGCCCCGGCGGAGGCGAAGAAGAACACCACCATCCAGCAGATCGTGAGGGTCACCGGCGAGAGCACCTGCGCGTTGAACAACGCGGCGGTGCCGAGCAGGAGCAGGCCGGACACCACGTAGCTGCCCGCGATCATCGTGCGGCGGCCGATCGTGTCGAAGAACCGGCCGAGCAGGACCGGGCCGAGGAAGTTCCCGATCGCGATCGGGATGAGGTACCACGGCGTGCTGCCGTCCGGCACCTTGAAGAAGGTCGAGAGCACCAGTGCGTACGTGAAGAAGATCGAGTTGTAGAGGAACGCCTGGCCGACGAACAGCGACAGGCCGACGACCGTGCGCTTGGGGTAGCGCCGCAGCAGTGTCGCCGCCACCTCCGTCAGCGGGGTGTGCTCCCGCTGGGTGATCCTGATCTCCCCGTGCGCGGGTTCGAGCGTCTTCCCGCTCTCGTCGCGGACCTTCGTCTCGATCTCGCGGACGATCTCCTCGGCCTCCCGTTCCCGGCCGTGGATGAACAGCCAGCGTGGACTCTCCGGCACCGTACGGCGGACCAGCAGGATGGCCACACCGAGGATGGCGCCCAGCCCGAACAGCAGACGCCAGCCGAGGTCCGCCGGCAGCAGGCCCGTGTCGAGCGCCGGGATCGCGATGAGGGCGCCGAGCGCCGTGCCCAGCCAGAAGGAGCCGTTCACCACCAGGTCGACCGTGCCGCGCACGCGGGCCGGGATGAGTTCGTCGATCGCCGAGTTGATCGCGGCGTACTCGCCTCCGATGCCGGCGCCGGTGAAGAACCGGCAGAGGTAGAAGTACCAGGCGTCATGGGCGAACGCGGTGGCCACGGTGGCGGCGAGGTAGACGGCGAGCGTCACCAGGAAGAGCTTCTTGCGCCCGAACCGGTCCGTCAGGTGGCCGAAGAAGAGAGCGCCCAGGCAGGCTCCCGCGACGTACACGCCGGCGGCGACGCCGACCTCGCTGTCGGTGAGTCCCAGCCCGCTGCCCGGGTCGGTGATGCGCGGGCCGATGACCCCGACGATGGTCACTTCGAGCCCGTCGAGAATCCAGACGGTGCCAAGGCCGATGAGCACCAGCCAGTGCCAGCGAGCCCAGGGGAGCCGATCCAGCCGCGCGGGAATGTCGGTACTAATCTGCGCCATATCGTCCCCTTCTTCGGAAGATATGGCGGCCGACTACCCGATATCGGGCCGGAAATTCACGTCAGACCGTCCGGGCGCCTTCACTCCCCACGCCTCCGGGTGGCGGGACCACGCCGTCGTGCCCGAGTTCGAACCACACGCAGACTCCGGTGCGGCTGGCCGACACGCCCCAGTGCCTGGTGAACAGGTCCACCAGGTGGACGCCGCGCCCCGGCGTGAGGTTGGGAGACGTCCAGCAGCCGCAGCCCTGGGTGGACAGCGTGACCCGGGCGGCGCCGGAAGTGGCCAGGACGGACACGCCGTAGCCCGGCGGCCGGCCGCACGAGTCGGCGTGCCGCAGGGACTCGGCGATCAGCTCGCCGATCAGCTGCACCGCGTCGTCCCGGCAGGGGTGGCCGTCGCCGAGGCGGGCGGCCACGAACCGCCGGGCGGCCCGCACCTGGGACGGGTCTCCCGAGAAGGGGCGTGAGATCGCGATTCTCCCCGAGAGGTTGAGAATTGTCATCCCGTGATAGCTCCCTGTGCACCCGCCTGCCGTCGGGGAATCGAGGCCGATGTAAGACTGCGTTCATCCTGCACTTTGCAATTCGGCTCCGCAATATGGCGAATGCGATTGCATGGTCTC
This sequence comes from Microbispora sp. H10885, assembly GCF_014161415.1. NCBI lineage: Bacteria > Bacillati > Actinomycetota > Actinomycetes > Streptosporangiales > Streptosporangiaceae > Microbispora > Microbispora sp. H10885. The sequence continues at coordinate 30,783 of NZ_JABBWY010000012.1, forward strand.
CTTTCGTGCTATAAGGGGGAGCGCGGCGCAGGGGAAGAGGGGCGGATGCCGGCCGGAGACGTCCATGGAGATCATCATCCCGGTCGCGGCCTTTGCGGGCGGGCCGGTATGGGGCTCGTCTCACCGGGCAGGAGACCTGGCATGCGAAGAGAAGACGGTCGCTATATCGATATCGACGCGGACGAGCCGGACATCGCAGGCGAGTGGATGCCGTCGGAGACGGATCCGCCGAACGCCAAGCCGGACGACGGAAAGCCGGACGAGCGCTGGGACAAACCGACAGAGGTGTGAGGAGAACGGTGATGACGATGGGTGTCGACCCCCGGGACCTGGGCGACGAGGATCTGCTCCGCGAGCTGCGCCATCTGCACGAGACCCGCAGCGAGACGTTCTTCCACGGGTCGGACGACGCGCTGGAGCGCCACACCTCCCGGACGCAGGAGCTGGAGGGTGAGTACCTCGAACGCTACCCGGACCGGCAGGTCGATCCGGAGCGGCTGCGGGAGGGGGCGAGGCAGCGCAGTGCGTGAGGACGAGGAGAGCCTGGGCGACGCCCAGGAGATGTCGGGGACCGAGCTGACGGTCTACGAGGCCGTCGCCGCGCTGAACGTGGACGAGCGTTCCGCGACCGTCTCGGAGGTCGCCCAGATGACCGCGCTCGGCGAGGACGACGTACGGCGGTGCCTCGACACCCTGGTCGAGGGCGGCAGGCTGGTCCCCAAGGGGGACGCCTACCTCCTCGGCGCGCACGACTGGGGACTCGAATACTGACAGATGGGGCCCGGCCGGCCCGCGGCGACGGGGAGGGCGGCGGTGGTGCGCCACACCGCGCGTGCCTCGCCCGGATCGCCGGGACCGGCCGGGAGTTCGTGGGTGACCCGTGAGCCGGGGTCAGGAGCAGGCGCTCGCGAGTTCCTGGGTCGCCTGGGTGGCCTTCTTACCGAACTCGCTCAGCTTGGCCGCGGCTGCCGGGTCCGACAGGTCGATCTTGAAAGACCCCCACGAGTCGGCCATGCCGGCGAGCGCCACCTTCAGGTCGCCGTCGGCCTTGCCGGACAGGTCCTTGAGCTGGGCGGCCAGGTCGCCGGTCGCGGTGTTGAGGCCCTTGATGTCGCCGGCCGCGGCGGCGGCCTTGGTGCTGTAGTCGGTGAACGCCTTGGTCGCCTCCTCGCAGACGGCCGTCTGGCCGCCGCCGCAGGCGGCGGTCAGGCTGAGAAGGGCGGACGCCGCGACGACGGCGAGGCTGTTCCTGAGGATGTTCATGACGCCTTCCTGAGTGATCTGCAACGCCCCGGACACTACGGACGCCCCCTTTCGCCCCGCTTTCAAGCCGCTTGCAGCGCAGGTGCGCGTCGTATGCTTGCCGCCATGACGCGGCGGCTTGCGGAGGTTGCGAAGAAGGTCGGGGTCAGCGAGGCCACGGTGAGTCGCGTCCTGAACGGCAAGGCCGGGGTGTCGGAGGCCACCCGGGAGGCGGTGCTGACCGCCCTCGACGTGCTGGGATACGAGCGGCCGACGCAGTTGCGCGGGGAGCGCGGCCGGTTGGTCGGCCTGGTCCTGCCCGAGCTGCAGAACCCCATCTTCCCGGCGTTCGCCGAGGTCGTCGGGGGTGCGCTGGCCCAGCAGGGGTTCACCCCGGTGCTGTGCACCAGAACCGTCGGCGGGATCTCCGAGGCCGACTACGTCGACCTGCTGCTGCAACAGCACGTGTCGGGGGTCGTGTTCGCCGGAGGCCTCTACACGCAGACCGGCGTCGTCCACGAGCACTACCTGCGGCTCGTCGAACGCCGGCTGCCCACCGTGCTGGTCAACGCCGCCGCCGAGCACTGGGACTTCCCCCGCGTCTCCTGCGACGACGCGATCGCGGTGGAGCAGGCGCTCGGTCACCTGCGCGCCCTCGGCCACCGCCGCATCGGCCTGATCGTCGGCCCCGCCGACCACATGCCGTCCGCGCGCAAGCTGGAGGCGTACCGCGCCTTGGGCGGCGAGTTGGTCGAGCACACGATGCACTCGCTGGAGGGCGGCCACGCGGCGGCCCTGAAGCTGGTGCGGCAGGAGGTCACCGGCATCGTCTGCGGCAGCGACCCGCTGGCTCTCGGCGCGATCCGCGCCGCCCGGCGCTCGGGCAGGCGCGTGCCGGAGGACGTGTCCGTCGTCGGATACGACGACTCCGCGCTGATGACCTGCGTCGACCCGCCGCTGACGACGGTGCGTCAGCCGATCGAGGCGATGGGCCGGGCGGCGGTGGAGCTGCTGGTGAGCCAGATCGAGGGAACCGCCGTCGCGACCGGAGAGCTGTTGTTCGAGCCGGAGCTGGTCGTCCGCTCCTCCACCGGGCGGGCCGGCGTGCCCGTCGCCTGAAGGCAAGCCGCCCGCAAAATCTTGCGTACATTGTCGTACAGTTGCGTTCATGACACGACGGCTTGCGGAAGTTGCCAAGAAGGTGGGCGTGAGCGAGGCGACCGTGAGTCGCGTCCTGAACGGCAAGGCCGGGGTGTCGGAGGCCACCCGGGAGGCGGTGCTGACGGCCCTCGACGTGCTGGGATACGAGCGGCCGACGCAGTTGCGCGGGGAGCGCGGCCGGTTGGTCGGCCTGGTCCTGCCCGAGCTGCAAAATCCCATCTTCCCGGCGTTCGCCGAGGTCGTCGGGGGTGCGCTGGCCCAGCAGGGGTTCACCTCGGTGCTGTGCACCAGAACCGTCGGCGGCGTCTCCGAGGCCGACTACGTCGACCTCCTCCTCCAGCAGCACGTGTCCGGAATGGTCTTCGCGGGAGGCTCGTACGCGCAGGCGGACGCCTCGCACCGCCACTACCGCAGGGTGCTGGAACGGAAGCTGCCCGCCGTGCTCGTCAACGCGGCGGTCGACCACCTCGGGTTCCCCCAGGTCTCGTGCGACGACGTCGCCGCGGCGCGGATCGCGCTGGCACATCTGACGGCGCTCGGCCACCGGCGGGTCGCCATGCTCCTCGGCCCGCCCGACCATGTGCCGTCCCGGCGCAAGCTGGCCGCGTTCCGGGCGCATGCCGCCGAGGCCGGCCTCGAACTCGACGCGGACCACGTCGAGCACACGATGTTCTCGCTGGAAGGCGGGCACGCCGCCGCGGCGCGTATGGTCGCCCGCGGCGTGACCGGGATCGTCTGCGCCAGCGACGTGCTCGCCCTCGGCGCGATCAGGGCGGCCCGCCGGGCCGGTCTGTCGGTGCCCGGTGACGTCTCCGTCATCGGATACGACGACTCGGCGCTGATGAGCTGCGTGGACCCGCCACTGACCACCGTCCGCCAGCCCATCGACGCGATGGGCCGGGCCGCCGTCGAGCTGCTGGTGGCCCAGATCGACGCGGCCGTGGTGCCGGGCGACGAGCTGTTGTTCGAGCCTGAGCTGGTCGTGCGGGCCTCCACGGCGCCCGTACGACCGCTCTAGGGATCACTGTCACTTTTTTGCAGAGTTAATTACTGACTATTGCTCGGTTCTGCACGCCTCTGTATGTTTCTCGCAACCGAGCGGATCGGGGCGCTCCAGTCGGCCCCGAGCCGTGTGCTCCGACGGGTCGTGGCGCGCGGTTCCAGAAGGGAACGAGGATGAAATCCCAGAAGCTCTCGACACTGCTGGTCTCGGGACTCGCCCTGGCGGCGGCCGCCGCGTGCGGCTCCGGCGACGGCGACAGTGGTGACAAGGCCGGCGGGGCGCCCGGCGGAGCGAAGGTGACGATCTCGGTGGGCTGTCAGCCGCCGAAGACCAACCCCGTGCAGCGGGACGAGTGGAACGAGGACGTCGCGGCGTTCCAGAAGCTGCACCCCGGCATCACGATCGACAGCAAGGACGGCTTCCCCTGCCACGACGTGAAGACGTACGACGCCAAGCTCGCCGGTGGCCAGATGGAGGACGTCTTCTACGGCTACGTCGGCGACGTGCAGCCGGCGATCAAGGCGGGTCAGGCCGCCGACATCACCGACTACGTCAAGGACGTCAAGACGTTCAAGGACATCGACCCCAGCGTCATGCGGGCCTTCACGGTCAACGGCCGGATCTACGGCCTGCCCAGGACGACGTACAAGGTCGGGCTCGTCTACAACCGCACGCTGTTCACCCGGGCGGGGCTCGACCCGGACGACCCCCCGGAGACCTGGGCCGAGATCCGCGAGGCGGCCAAGAAGATCGCGGCGCTCGGGCCCGGCTACGTCGGGTACGGCGAGTACAGCGCGGGCAACACCGGCGGCTGGCACTTCACCCAGGAGATCTACGGCCGCGGCGGCGACGTGGTGACCCCCGACGGCAGGCGGGCCGCGTTCAACACCCCGGAGGGCAGGGCAGTCCTGCAGAACCTCAAGGACATGCGCTGGACCGACGACAGTATGGGAACCAAGCAGCTCTATCAGTGGGACGACCTCATGCGCCTGATGGGTGCCGGCAAGATGGGCATGATCCTCGGCGCCCCCGACGTCATCACCGAGTTGCACGACAACCGGCACGCCAAGTACGAGGACTTCGGCCTCGCGGCGTTCCCCGAGGCCAAGGCGACCCTGGGCGGCGGTGACGGCTACATGTTCAACGTCAAGGACACGCCCGAGCAGATCAGAGCCGGCATCGCGTGGCTGGACTACTACATGCTGGCGCCGGGCCGCGGCCAGTTCGACTACGAGCGGCAGAAGGCCAGGGGCCGGGCCGTCGGCCTCCCCGACAACAACCCCTGGGGAGCCAGTCCCACGGGACGCACACTGCTCGACCTGCGTAAGCGGTTCGCCACGCTGCCGCTGGCGAACTACGGCGCGTACGCGGAAGGATCGGGGGCCATCCCGCTCAAGCTGGAGCCCCCGATGACCCAGCAGATCTACCAGATCCTCGACACGCCCATGTCGGCGGTGCTCACCCGGCAGGACGCGAACGTCGACGAGCTCCTCGCGGACGCGGAGAAGAAGGTGAACGACCTGCTCGCCAGGGCGGGCTGACCCGTCCGGGGTGCCGGGACCCCACCGGCACCCCGTCTCCCACGTCCACCCCCGACCGGGAGAGACCCCGAAAGAGACACCACATGAACGTCGCCACGAAGCGTGACGTACAGCGAAATCTGACCGCGTACGGCTTCCTGTGCGGAGCGTTGATCTGCTTCGCGTTCTTCTCCTGGTATCCCATGATCCGGGAGGTCTTCCTCAGCTTCCAGAAGAACAACTTCGTCAGCGACCCGATCTGGGTGGGGTTCGACAACTTCAGGGCCGTCTTCGCCGATTCGGCGTTCTGGCCGGCCTGGCGCAACACCGCCGTGTTCACCCTGCTCGCGCTGGTGATCGGCTACCTCGTGCCGTTCGCGTCCGCGATCGTGCTCAACGAGCTCCGGCACGCCCGCGCGTACCTGCGGTTCGTGGTCTACCTGCCGGTCATGCTGCCGCCGGCCGTGTCGGTCTTACTGTTCAAGTGGTTCTACGATCCCGGCGCCGGGCTGTTCAACCAGATCCTCGGGTTCTTCGGCGTCCCGCCGCTGAGCTGGCTCGACTCGTCCGGCACGGCCCTGGTGTCCCTGGTCATCGTGTCGACCTGGATGAACCTCGGCAGCGGCACGCTGATCTACCTCGCCGCGCTGCAGACGATCCCCGGCGAGCTGTACGAGGCGGCCGAGCTCGACGGCGCGGGGATCCTCCGGCGCCTGTGGCACGTCACGATCCCGCAGACCCGGCTCATCCTGCTCGTCATGCTGCTGTTGCAGGTCATCGCGACCATGCAGGTGTTCATCGAGCCGTTCATGCTGACCGGGGGCGGCCCGGAGAACGCCACCGTGACCGTCGCCTACCTGATGTACCAGTACGCCTTCAACTTCGGGAACTTCGGCGGGGGCGGCGCGCTCGGGCTGATGCTGATGATCGTCTTGATGGTGTTCTCGGTCGTCTACCTGCGCGTCGCCCGGGAGGACCGTCCCTGATGCCCGACGCCACCCCTCGGGTCCGCACGCTCGTCTCCCCGCACCGGCTGAGCAGGGGGCGCGGCCGGGTGACCTACTGGACCGTCCTGGCCGCGACGCTGGTCACGTTCACGCTGGTGTTCGTCTTCCCGTTGTACTGGATGATCACCGGCGCGCTGAAGTCGCCGCAGGAGCTCGACCAGATCCCGCCGACGCTCTTCCCGGCGGACGGCCTCAACTGGGACGCGTACCGGGAGGCGTGGGAGCTTCTCGACCTCGGCAGGCTGCTCGGGAACACGGTCCTGTACGCCGCGGGAGCCTGGATCTTCACGATGGCGGTGGACGTCACCGCGGCCTACGCGCTGTCGAAGCTGCGGCCCGTGCTCGGCCGGGTGATCCTCGGCGGCATGCTGGCCACGCTCATGATCCCTCCGATGGTGCTGCTGCTGCCGACCTACGTCACCGTGCTCGACCTGCCGATCCTGCACGTCAACCTGCTGAACACGCCGTGGGCGATCTGGCTGCCAGCCGCCGCGAACGGATTCAACGTCTTCCTGCTCAAACGGTTCTTCGACTCGATCCCCCGCGAGCTTCTGGAGGCCGCGGAGATGGACGGCGCCTCCCCGGCGCGGATCCTCTGGTCGATCGTCCTGCCGATCTCCCGGCCGATCCTGGGCGTGGTGTCGATCTTCACGGTGGTCAACGTCTGGCGCGACTTCGTCTGGCCGCTCCTGGCGCTGCCCGACACCGAGAAGACGACGATCAGCGTGGCGATCAACTCGCTGTCGCAGACCATGCCGCAGAACGCGCTCACGGCCTCCCTGGTGATCGCGAGCCTGCCCACCATCGTCGTCTTCTTCCTGTTCCAGCGGCACATCATGGCCGGTCTCACCGCCGGCGGCCTCAAGGGCTGAGCAGACCTTCCATCGCCGTCATCCACAAGGAGTTGTATCCAGCATGCCCGGCAACACCTCGACCCCCGAATGGTGGCGCGGGGCCGCGATCTACCAGGTCTACCTGCGCAGCTTCGCCGACGGGAACGGCGACGGCACCGGCGACCTGGCGGGGCTGCGGTCACGCCTGCCCTACCTCGCCGACCTCGGCGTCGACGCCGTCTGGCTGAATCCGTGGTATCCCTCGCCGATGGCCGACGGAGGCTACGACGTCGCCGACTACCGGGCCATCGAGCCGGTCTTCGGCACCCTCGCCGAGGCGGAGAAGCTCATCGCGGAAGCCCACGACCTTGGCATCCGCACGATCGTGGACGTCGTCCCCAACCACGCCTCCGACCGGCACGCCTGGTTCCGGGAGGCATTGGCGGCCGGTCCCGGTTCGGCGGCCCGGGAGCGGTTCTGGTTCCGTCCCGGCGTCGGCGACGGCCCGCCGAACGGCTGGCAGTCGATCTTCGGCGGCCCGGCCTGGACCCGGGTGCCGGACGGCGAGTGGTATCTCCACCTGTTCGCCCCCGAACAGCCCGACTTCAACTGGAACAACCCGGACGTGCGTCAGGAGTTCCTCGACGTGCTGAGCTTCTGGTTCGACCGGGGCGTGGACGGCGTCCGCATCGACTCGGCGGCCGTCCTGGTCAAGGACCTCGACAGCGTGGAGGAGTCGTACACCGACCACGACGACGTCCACGAGATCTACCGCGAGTGGCGGCGGCTCAGCGACGCGTACGGCGGCCGGGTCCTGATCGGGGAGGTGTGGCTGCCCGACCAGGAGCGTTTCGCCCTCTACCTGCGCCCGGACGAGATGCACACGGCGTTCAACTTCGACTTCCTTTCGTGCCCCTGGGAGCCGGCCGCCCTGCGCCGCAGCATCGACCTGACGCTGGCCACGCACGTGCCGATCGGCGCTCCCGCGACGTGGGTGCTCTCCAACCACGACGTGACCCGCCCGGTCACGCGGTACGGCAGGCGGGACACCTCGTTCGACCACGCCGACCGCAAGCACGGCACGCCGTCCGACCCGGAGCTGGGCAGGCGGCGGGCGCGGGCGGCGGCCCTGCTGGCCATGGCCCTGCCGGGCAGCGTCTACGTCTACCAGGGGGAGGAGCTCGGCCTGTGGGAGGTCGAGGATATTCCGGACGACCTGCGCGAGGACCCGATCTGGGCCCGGTCGGGTCACACCGACCCGGGACGCGACGGATGCCGCGTGCCGCTGCCGTGGTCGGGCACAGAACCTCCGTTCGGATACGGCATGGGCGAACCGTGGCTGCCCCAGCCGGCCGGATGGCGCGACCTCACCGTCGAGGCCCAGCAGCGCGACCCCGGCTCCATGCTGTGCCTGTACCGCTCCGCCCTGCACCTGCGGCGTGAGCTGCTCGGGGACGGCACGATGACCTGGCTGCCGGCCGGGAACGACGTGATCGCCTTCCGTCGCGACTCCGGCCTGGTCTGCGTGGTGAACTTCGGCGCGGAGCCGGTGCCGTTCCCGGTCCGGGGCTCGGTGGTGCTGGCCAGCGGCCCTCTCGTGAGCCGGCACGGCAGCACTCTCGGTGGCGACCTGCTTCCCCGCGACACCGCCGTCTGGATCACGGAGGAGGGCCGATGAGGATCCCCTTCGCCGCGGCGCTCGCCGTCGACCCGGCTCTCGTGACGGGCCGAGGCGCCTAGGTCGACTTCACCGAGCAGGAGGCGGAGAACGCCTCGACCAACAGCACGGTCATCGGCCCCGCCGTGACGCGTACACGCTGCCGGCCGAGGCGTCCGGCCGCATGGCGGTCAGGCTGACGCCGGGCCAGTACGTCGAGTTCACGCTGCCGAAGGCGGCCAAGGCCGTCACCGTGCGCTACAGCATCCCGGACGCGCCCGCGGGCGGCGGCATGACCGCGCCGCTCGACGTCGCGGTGAATGGCCGCAAACGGGCCGTCATGACCCTCACGTCGCAGTACGCGTGGCTGTACAACCAGTATCCGTTCTCCACCGACCCGAACGGGCAGGGACGCCTCGGCCGGCGGCAACCGCGACTTCTGTCCGGCGTCGCCATCGAGGGCGACATACGGGAGCGCATCGACACCGACCAGGTCACCGGCGTCGGCGGCGCGATGAGCGACTCGACCATCGACGGCCTCTACCAACACCATCACCTGCGACGACCGCCCGCCGGTCGTCTCCCTGCCCCCGCCGTCCCCCTGGTGACGGCCCTACGGCGCGTAGGAACCACCGCGGTTCACGTAGCGCTCGGCACACCGGGGCCGATAAGGCCATGGACGCCGGCGTGTGGGATGACTTTCCGTACGCATGCCGATGTCTGAGGGTGGGGCTACGGCGTCGGGAGCAGCGTGTGGAGACGGGGGACGGGCGGCAGGCGAGGTCGCCGGAGCCGGGAGGCCACGCCGTGCCCGCCGAACGCGTCGCCGCGGCACAGGAAGGCGCCCGCGGCTGGGTACGACAGGCGGCCGAGCTGTCCGCGCGGGGTGTGGCCTGGACGACGCCCCGGGCGTTGCTGGCCACGCTGTGCGCCAGCGCCCTCGTTCCCATGGCACTGGCCGAGCCTGGTCCGGCGGCGCTCGCGGCCGGACTCAACGTCGTGGGATCCGTCGGGGCCAATCTGTTGTCGGATCTCATCGGTGCGGCGCTGGCCGCGGCGACGGCGCGCGAACGGGACGGACGGACCGCCGCACGGCCGTCAGGGGCGCCGGCGGGCTCCGGCCACGATGACGAGGCGCTCACGCGGCGGGCGGTGCGGGAGCTGGCCGACCGGTTGGAGGAGGTTCTGGAGGCGGGCGACGCGCGTGCCGAGGCACTCGCCGGGGCTCTGGGAACGGTACTGGCCGAGGTCGAGGCCACCCGGGTGGTGGTCGCCGAGGCGCTCGCCCGGGGCGACGCCCGGCTGCTGGAGGAGCTGGGTAAGGGCTTCGCCGAGCTCGGACGCCAGATGGAGGTGCTCGCCCCACTCCTGGGGCGGCTGACCGGGGCGGTCGACCAGATCCAGCGGATCCTCCTGCGACAGGACGCCGAGCGCCGGTTCGACCGTGCGCAGATCCAGCGGGAGGTCGCCCTGCTGCTGGTGATGCGGGAACAGCTCGGTGAGCTGGCGGGCCGGCTGCCGGTGGTGGCGACGACGCCGGGAACGCGACCCGGGGCCGGTGGTGGATCGTGGGCGGACCGTTGCCCCTATCAGGGCCTGGCGCCGTTCGGCCCGGCGCAGGCGGGGGTCTTCTACGGACGTGGGCAGGCCACGGCCGAGCTGACGGCGATGATCACCGCCCACCGCGGCAGCGGGTTGATCCTGGTGACCGGCGCCTCCGGCGCGGGCAAGTCGTCCCTGGTACACGCGGGGCTGCTGCCCGCGCTGGCCACGCCGTCCGTCTCCGGCGCCGGAGGCGGCGCGACAGAGACATGGTCGCCGGTGACCCTCACCCCCGGGGCCGGTCCGCTGCGGGAACTGGCCGTGCACCTGGCGGTGCGGTGCGGCGCCGACCCCGCTTCCGTGTGGCGCGAACTGCGTGCCGACCCCGCACAGGCGGGAGAGTGGGCACGGCAGGTCCTGACCGCTGAGCGAGCCCGTCACCGCCGCGAGGGCGGCGCCGGCGAGGATCCGACGCGGCTGCTCGTGGTCGTCGACCAGTTCGAGGAACTGTTCACTCTCGCCCCGGAGAACGAGGCGGAGGCGTTCGTGACGGCGTTGGAGGCGATCACCATGGTCGCCGGCCCCGGAGGGCCGTTCCGGGGCGACCGGGCGGCCGGCGTCGTGGTGGTCACGGTACGGGGGGATTTCGCCGACCGGTGCGCCGTTCACCCCGTCCTGCGGCGGGCGCTGCAGGAGCGGGTGTTCGTGCTCGGTCCCATGAGCGAGCAGGAGTTGCAGCGGGCGATCACCGGCCCGGCCGCCGCGGCCGGGCTGATGGTGGAGGCCGACCTGGCCGAGCAGGTGGTCCGGGAGCTCCTCACCCACGTCCGCGCACCGTCAGACGGATCACCGGCCGGAACGGGACGGCCAGGGTGGTATGGGGCGGGGGCACTGCCGCTGTTGTCGGTGGCGATGGTCCGCACCTGGGAGAACCGGAAGGGCGGTTCGCTGACCCTGACGGGTTATGACCGCTCCGGCGGCGTCGCCTCCGCCGTGCAGGACGCCGCCGAGGACGTCTACGCCTCACTCGACCCGGGGCGGCGGGAGACGGCCAAACGGCTCATCCTCGCGCTGATCGTCACCGGTGCCGACGGGCAGGCCACCAGGCGGCGCGTCGCGCTCCGGGACGTGGCCGGCCTCTGCGCGCCCGCCCGGCCCGGCCTGGCCCGGGAGGTGGTCGAGGTGTTCACCGTCGCGCGACTGATGATCACCGCCGGTGCCGAGGCCGGCGGGGAGGCCGGCACGGTGGAACTCGCCCACGACGTGCTGCTGGTCGCGTGGCCACGGCTGCGTGAATGGCTCGCCGAGGAACAGGCCGACCGGATCCTGCACGGGCAGATCCTGCACGCCGCGGGGGAGTGGGAGGCCCACGGCCGCGACCAGTCCTTCCTGTACAGAGGAGTTCGGCTGGAGGACGCGCGGGGCGCCGTCACGCGCTGGCGCGCGGACCCGGAACGCTACGCGGGCCTGGCGCTGCCCGAGCACGGCGACACGTTTCTGCGCGCGGGAGTCCGTGCGGCTACCCGGACGCGGCGGCGCTGGGGGGCCGTCACCGTGGCGCTGGCCGGGCTGCTCGTGATCGCGGTCGTCACCGCGCTGATCGCCCTGCGGGTCAACCGGGAGGTCGAGCAGCGGAGCGCGGAGGCGCTCAGCCGCAGCGTGTCCGCCTCCAGCCGATCCTGGCCCGACGACCCGATGACGTCGGCGCGGCTCGCCGTGGCGGCGTTCGCCATCGCGCCTACCGCCGAGGCGCGGGCGAGCATGGTCGCGCTGCTCGGCACACCCGCGCGTGCCGTCCTGAACGGCCACACCAGCTCTGTTACCTCGCTGGCCTACAGCCCCGACGGCACCCGGCTGGCCTCCGCGGGACTCGACTTCACCGTGCGGATCTGGGATCTGACCTCCGGCAGGCAGGCCGGGCCCGCGCTGAAGGGCCACGGCGACGCGGTGTACGCGGTGGCGTTCAGCCCGGACGGCACCCGCCTCGCCTCGGGCGGGGCCGACAGGATGGTGCGGATCTGGGACGCCGCCACCGGCAGGCAGGTCGGCGCTCCGCTGTCCGGCCACACGGGCACGGTGGCCTCGGTGGCGTTCAGTCCGGACGGCACCCGGCTGGCCTCCGCCGGAAACGATCATACGGTGCGGATCTGGGACGTGGCCTCCGGCAGGCAGGTGGGCGCTCCCCTGCTGGGTCACACCCGCGAGGTGACCGAGGTGGCGTTCAGCCCGGACGGCACCCGGCTCGCCACCTCGGGCGCCGACGCGACGGTGCGGATCTGGGACGCCGCCACCGGCAGGCAGGCCGGCGCTCCGCTGCTGGGTCACGCGGGCGAGGTGTATGCGGTGGCGTTCAGTCCGGACGGCACCCGGTTGGCCTCCGGCGGAGACGATCACGCGGTGCGGATCTGGGACGTGGCCTCGGGAAGGCGGGTCGGCAGCCCGCTGACGGGCTTCGCCGACCCGGTGATCCGGCTGGCGTTCAGTCCCGACGGCAGCCGCCTGGTCACCGCCGGGGACGGGACGGCGGTGCGGATCTGGGACGTGGCCACCGGCAGGAGGATCGGCACTCCGCTCACCGGCCACACCGGCGAGGTGTACGCGGTGGCGTTCAGCCCCGACGGCAGCCGTCTGGCGTCCGGCGGGGCCGAAGGGACGGTGCGGATCTGGGACGCCGCCGCCGCCGGCCGGGACCGCTTCCCGCTCATCGGCCCCACGGAGGCGGTGACCCAGGTGGCGTTCGGTCCCGGCGGCACCCGGCTGGCGGTCGCCGGCCTCAGCGCGGTGCGGATCTGGGATGTCGCGGCGGGCAGACAGGTCGGCGCCCCGCTGCAGGTCCTGGCGAACTCGGTCGCCTTCAGCCCTGACGGCAGGCGAATGGTGGTGAGCGCGTCCGATGGGACGGTGCGGATCTTCGACATGCGCACCCGCGCGCAGGTCCGCGCCCTGCCGGCCGGTGATGCCGGCAGGGTGACGTCGGTGACGTTCAGTCCCGACGGCAGGCGCCTGGCGTCGAGCGGGGCCGATGGGACGGTGCGGGTGTGGCAAGTGGCCTCGGGCAGGCAGGTCGGTGCCCCGCTGACCGGTCACAAGGACCGCGTGACGTCGGTGACGTTCAGTCCCGACGGCAGCCGCCTGGCCTCGGGCGGGAAGGACCCGAGGGTGTGGCTATGGGACGTCGGGCTGCCCCGTGACCTTCTCCAGGCGGCCTGCCGCGTCGCGGGCCGGGGTTTCACGCGGCAGGAGTGGCAGCAGTACGTTTCCACCGCGCCGTATCAGCCCACCTGCCCCGCTCCGCAGGTCTTGCGTTCCGGGGCGCACAGCTCGGCCTCGGGGTAGCGGGACGAGGGCTTGTCCAGGAGAGGCCGCGGCTCGCCACGCAGGTGCAGGTCGAGGAAGGCGCGGACGTACGCGCGGGTGATCTCGGCGCCGCGGGCCGCGGACACTGTCCCCGGGACGCCGAGGCCGAGAGCGCCCGCCAGGAGCGGCACGTCGGTGAAGGACTGGTGATCCGCGCCGGGAAGCACGACCCAGCGCTTCCATCCGGTCAGGAGTCTCCAGTCGCGGTCCCAGGAGTTGTCGCGGCCTCCGGGCGCGTGGCCCGCCGACCCCATGAACATGAACGGCCGCGACAGGCCGCGCTTCGGGATCCGGGCGTACGTGGTGCCGTCCATGTCGATCCCGCCGCGTATCCGGGGATCCTTCAGCATGGCCGCCACGGCGCTCGCCCCGCCGATGGAGTGGCCGACCATCGCGATCCTGGACGCGTCGATCAGCGCGGAGCCCTCCCACTTGGCGCCCCGCCCGGTGAGCCGGTCGAGCACGAAGGACACGTCGGCCGCTCTGACCCCGACCACTTTCGTGCCGAAGCCGGGGTCGCCGTCGCTGTCGCAGGCGACGCACTCGGCGACCCGCCCGTCCGGGAAGGTCGTCGCGTAGTTCTCGTAGGCATGGTCGACGCCGGCCACCACGTACCCACCGGCGGCCAGCTCCTCGGCGAGCGCCGTGAGAGTGCCGCGGGGCATGGTGAAACCCGGGGAGAGCACCACCAGGGGCAGGCCCGCCCTGCGCCCCGCCGGTTCCGCGTCCTGGTAGGCGTTGGTGCGCGTCCTGCTCAGCAGGTCGTACGGCACGCCGGTCACCTTCTTGCCCCTCAGCGTGAGCTCCGACTCCTTCGCGGTCATGTACGGGGCCCGCCGGCCCCCGCTCGTCCGCGCCGGGTACCACAGGGTGACCATGAGCTCCCTGGCCTCCGCCTCCGGCACCCACGGGTCGGGGCGGGAGGCGTCCTTCAGATACAGGGTGGTGGTTCCGACGGGCCGCCCGCCGGCGGTCGGCGCGGGAATGACCGGGACGCCGGTGGCCGACGGGCGGGCGGACGCGGCGGCCGGGACGGACCGGGGGAGGGCGGGCGTGGAACAGCCGGTCAGGGAGAAGGCGGCCAGGGAGAAGGCGGCCAGGGACAAGGCGGTCAGGGAGAAGGCGACCAGTCCGGAGGCGGCCGGCAGGCCACCGTGCGGGACCGGCGCCGATCCGACGGCATGACTCATGAAGCATCCGTCCTTTCGGGGCACGGCGGGAGATGGGCGGGTCACCCGTGCAGCAGGGCCAGGGCCTTGTCCAGAGCGGGGTCGCGCCCGGCGGCGGCGTCCTCGGGGGTCGGCGGCACGTGGTAGTCGGGTGCGACGCCGACCCGGTCGATCACCTCGCGGCCGGGGGCCAGGTGATGCCTCGACGGGAACGCCAGAAGGGTGTTGTCGCCGAGGAGGTACGGCTGCGCCGGGCCGGAGACGGCGCCCGCGGTCCGCGTCCCCACGAGCCGGCCGAGACGGAGGTCCTTGACGGCGGAGCTGAAGTGCTCGCAGGCCGAGGCGCAGCCCCGGTCGGTGAGCACGACCAGCGGCAGGCCGAGCAGTGCGACGCTGTCGTCGGTCCGCATGGCCTCGCACCCGCCGTCCGCGGCGCACTGGTACGCGGTGACCTTGTCGTGGGCGAACGCGCCGAGCAACCTGTTCACCTCGTCGGGGCTCCCGCCGCCGTTGCCGCGCAGGTCCAAGGCGACACCGGTCAGGGTGCGGCCGCCGCCCATCCTGGAGATGGCTCTGAGCGACCGGTCCGCGACGTCGGGCGCGAAGCCGCTCAGCCGTACGTAGGCGACGCCGTCCCCCAGGAGCTTCGACGTCACCACCTGCACGGCGGCCGGATCGGGCTGGTACAGGCCCGGCTTGAGCGTCACCGTCCAGCGCCGGCCGCTGCTTTGCCGCAGCAACCGGAGCCGGACCGGCCGGTCTTCCGGGTACTGCGGGTACAGCGCGGTGACGGCGGCAGGGGTGACCGTTCCGTCGACGAAGGGCGCCGATCCGTCGATCGATTCGACGACGTCGCCCGGGCGCAGCCCCGCGGCCTTCGCCGGTCCGCCCAGGATGGCGGTGACGAACAACGGGGGCAGGGCGGTCCCGGGGTCGACGTTCACCTGGGGACCGGCGCTGGCCCGCAGGCCCAGGCCGTACTGGTCGTCGTCGTAGGAGTCCGGCGGACGCCGGCGGCCGTGGTTCCAGCGGGCGTGGTCGTCGTTCAGGGCGGCCACGACGGCCTCCAGCGTGGCGGCGGCGAGCTTCTCCCGGAGCCCGGCGTCGTCCGGCAAGCGGTCGACGACTCGCCGGTAGACCGTCTCGAACGCGGCCCAGTCGCGTTTCCGGTCACCGGTGAACGCCGGCATCGTGGCCTCGGGCACGTCGCGCCCGCCGCGGTTGAGCTCCTGCGTGAACGCGACGAATCCCGCGCTCAGCAGCGAACGCGCGTCCAGTGTGGCTCCGCCGTAGTAGTCGGCGAGGATGCAGAAGTACGCCTGCTCGACCACGTCGATCGTGGTGGGCGTCTCCGGCGCGGGAGCGCCCCGGGGCGGCGCGCACACGGCCGATCCACCGGCGGTCGTCGGGCCGGGCTCCGCGCGGGGCGGCGTCTGTGCCGTACAGGCGACCGTGAGCAGGAGGACGAGCCCGGACGCCACGGACCTGACGGTCACGACAGCCGCCTCCGGAGCCAGCGGAAGCAGAACGCGGTGAGGCCGAGGGTGAGGAGCGCGTAGACCCCGGTCTCGATCCACTGGAACGCCCAGAAACGCTCGAACGGCTGGTAGGTCGCCCGCTGCCGGTAGCCGAGCCGGTTGATCTCGGCGATGCAGCCGTCCATGCCCCGTCTCTCCTCCTGAGCCTGCTGCGACGGCGCGCACGGCCCCGACGTCACGGACACGCGGACGGTGACGGGGGCGCCGTCGCCGCCCACCACGCGCCCGGACGGATCGACGAGGCGGCTGGACAGCACCCAGGCGCCCGTGTGACCCGGTATCGCCGAATCCAGGACCACCTCGGGAAACTCCTTGTCGCTGGACTTGCCGAACGAGTCCACGTTCTCCGGGCCGAGCTCGAAGGCGGAGCCGACCGGAGGGAGGAGATGGGGCCGGACCGTCAACGGCATGACGATCTGGATCGCCGCGAAGACGGCCAGGGTGACGGCCATGGCGGGCAGGGTTCGCCTGACGACCAGCCCGGCGGTCACGCCGAGAACGAACGCGAATGCCGCGTAGGCCATGGGGACGATGCCGCGCGCGCCGAACACCAGGGGGTCCATGAGCGTGAAGCCCGGGGAGGCGGACTTGTCCAGAGGGGCGGACCACCAGGTCACCGCGAGACTGAACAGCCCGGCCGCGGCCACGGCGGCGCCGCCGACGACGGTGAGTTTGACGGCCAGCCAGCGGGTGCGGGTGATGCTCTGGTTCCACACCAGCAGGTGGGTGCCGGCCTCCAGCTCACGGCTGACCAGCGGCGCGCCCCAGAAGAGACCGGCCAGGGCCGGCAGGAGCAGCACGATGACGGTGGCGGCCTGGAAGGGGGCCTGGTAGTCGTCGAAGAACCGGTCGAAGAACTGCCCGCAGCCGCCGTCCCGGGCGCAGGCGGTGATCCCGGCGGAGTAGTCGGAGGCCAGTTCCGGCCCGGTCAGCGCCAGGGCGACGGCGAGCACGACGAGTGCGGCGCCCGTGGTCGCGGCCGCGCCGCGGAACTGGCGCCAGGTCAGCCAGATCATCGCCGCACCTCCAGAACCGGGCGCCCCTGGGCGGGAGCCGGCCCCTCCATGTAGGCCAGGACGAGGTCTTCCAGGGTGAGCCGGCTGACGGTCCAGGCGGGGTCGTGGATCGGGTCCTCGGTGCGGACCACGAACGTGCTCTGCCGGTCGGTGTGGCTGGCGGAGACGACGTGCTGGCCGGCCGGGAGCCGGTCGGGGTCGCGTCGCGGGCCGGTGAGCCGGTGGTGCGTGGCCAGCAGGTCGTCCACCTGTCCGGCGAGCCGGACGCGCGAGTCGACCAGCACGATCAGGTAGTCACATGTCCGTTCCAGGTCGGAGACGAGGTGTGAGGACAGCACCACGCTGAACTCGTGCTCGGCGACGGCCTCCATCAGGCCCTGGAGGAACTCGCGGCGGGCCAGGGGGTCCAGCGCGGCGACCGGCTCGTCCAGGATGAGCAGCTCGGGCCGCTTGGCCAGGCCCAGGGTGAGGGCGAGCTGGGCCCGCTGGCCCCCCGACAGCCTGCCCGCCCGGTGCGCGGGATCGAGGCCGAGCCGTTCGACGCGTTCTCGGGCGAGAGCGGCGTCCCAGCCGGGGTTGAGCCCGGCGCCCAGCCGCAGGTGGTCGGCGACGCTCAGTCCCGCGTAGACGGGGGTGTCCTGGGCGACGAACCCGATCCTGGCCTGCTGCGCCGCGCCGCCCGCCGGATGGCCGCCGAGCACGGTGATGCTTCCCTCGGTCGGCGCGAGCTGGCCGCCCGCCAGCTTCAGCAGCGTGGTCTTGCCGGCCCCGTTGGGGCCCACCAGGCCGACGACGTGCCCGCCCGGGATGTCGAGGGTGCAGTCTCTCAGCGCCCACCGCCTGCCGTACCTCCTGCCGAGTCCCCGGGCCCGCAGGACGGGGGTCATCGGCTCTCCCGAGGCCGGACCGGCCGATCGCCCGATCATGCGATGTCCTCCTGGGAGGAGGTCCTGAAGGCGCTCATGAACAGGGCCTCGATGCTCTCGTCGTCGAGGCCGGCCAGGCGGGCCGCGGCCAGCCAGCGCAGCAGGTCCTTGCGCAGCCGGCCGTGCGCGGCCAGGGAGGCGTCGGTCAGCGTCCTGGTGACGAACGTCCCGATCCCGGGCCGTGCGGCCACCAGGCCCTCGTGTTCGAGCTCCCGGTACGCCTTGAGCACGGTGTTGGGGTTGAGCGCCAGCCGCGCCACGACGTCCTTGACGGTCGGAAGCCGGTCGCCTTCGCGTAGCAGGCCCAGCCGCAGCGCGTGCCGTACCTGCTGGACCAGCTGCAGGTAGGGCGAGACACCGGACCGGCCGTCCAAGTAGAACTCGATCACCATAGCTCCATTTATCTAGGTGCCTAGTACTTTAGACATCTAGATGTTAAAGCGAGGATAAGGATCGAGAGATCTCCTGCCGCGGACACGCGCCGGCCCCCGATGGAGGGTCCATCGAGGGCCGGTGGGGGCGGCGAAGGTCAGGCGGGGGGCTTGTCCGCCGCGGCGACCGTGGACAGCTCGACTGTGCAGAAGGCGCAACGCCGGGCGTCGAGGGGGATGTCCGACAGGCACTCGGGGCACTGCTTCTCGGTGGCCTCCTTCTTGGTCTCGAAGAGCGCCAGGAAGCGGGTCATCGGCAGGACGACCAGCCAGTAGACCACCGCGGCGACGATCAGGAACGACAGCAGGCTGTTGATGAAGTCGCCGTACTTGAACTCCGCGCCGTTGACGGTGAACGTGTAGCCGGAGAAGTCGGGCTCCTTGCCTCCGGTTATCGCCGCGATCAGGGGCGTGATGAGGTCCTTGACGAGAGCCTGGATCAGCCCGCTGAACGTCGCGCCCACGACCACGGCGACGGCGAGCTCCACCAGATTGCCCCGCATCAGGAACTTCTTGAATCCGCTCATGAGGAAACGAGGTATCCGGTTTTGCCACCGCTATGCAAGGACTTGACGCGGACCGAGGAGGGTGATAGACCCTGTCGTCGCCGGGCCGGGCGGAGCGGTGGGCTCGCCCGGCGGACGAACAGACGAATATTTCGGTCCGAGCCGGGGTGTTTTTCGGACGCGCTCCGACTACCGGGTCTGACAGAAAACAACAGAAAGTTGTTCTGGGAGCGCTCCCAAATCAGGTACCAGTAGAACGGGCGAGGGCCGCCTCAACGCCGTCCAGCGCGTGGTGCAGCTCCTGCTTCAGCAGGAGCGGCAGCCGTCCCTCGCCGTAGCGGACCTCCAGTTTGGTCCGCACCTCGGTGACTCCCTGTCCCGCCGCCACCGCGTTGCGCAGCACCTGCTTGAGGTCGAGCGCCACGTCGTCGTCGATGTCGTGGGTGGCTTCTGCGCCGTCCACGAGCAGCGCGAAGCGGCGGACCGCGGTCTCGACCGCCAGGTAGGGGGCGGGAGTGGCCAGGGGCAGCGTGGTCACGCCGGGTTTGCGGGTGACCGTCGCGCGCGGCTGGGCGGAGTCGCCGCCGTGCCGGCTCTTGACCCTGGTCTTCGTCGCGGAGGGGGAGGGAGTGGGCCCGTGCCGGCGCCCGGGGTCGGCCACCGGCTTCGCGGTGTGCCGGGCGACCGGCCCCGCTGTGTGGCGGGCTTCGGTCATGGGTTCGGTCACGGGTTCAGCCTGCGCGGCCGACGGCGTGGCGGTGGCCTGCGCCGGCTGCGCGATCGCCGGGTTGAGCACGGCGGCGGCGCCGAGGCCCTGGCCGCCCGACTGGGAGACCCACAGGATGCCGCCGAGAGCGGCGGCTCCGACGGCGGCGGCGCCCCAGCCCGCGCCTCGCGGCCCCGGCGGCTTCCGCACCGAGGCCAGGGCGGCGGCGACCGCCCGTGCGCTCGGCCGGTCGACGGGATCGCCGGACAGGCAGCGCCGGCACAGGTCGGCGACCTCCTGCGGCAGGCCGGGCACCCCTTCGGGGACCGGCGGCGGGCCCTCCCGCCGCGCCGCCTCGATCGCCTCCCAGGTCTTCTCGGGATACGGCAGGTGACCAGTCAGCATCTCGAACAGCAGCACGCCGAGCGCGTAGACGTCCACCGCCGGATCGGCGGTCGTCCCTCTCAGCCGCTCGGGCGCGACGTAGGGCGGTGTGCCGAAGTCGGCCACCAGCTGGTCGTCGGCCTCGCCGATGAACGCGGCGATCCCGAAGTCGAGCAGCTTGGGCCCGTCGGCGGCGAGCAGCACGTTCTCCGGGGTGACGTCACGGTGGACGATGCCCCGGTCGTGCGCCGCCGCCAGCACCTGCGCCAGCCCGGCGGCGATCTGCGTCGCCTCGGCCCAGGGCAGGGGACCCTCCATGATCCGGTCGGCCAGCGACCGGCCCTCCAGCAACCGCATGACCACGAAGGACGCGAGCCTGCCGCCGTTCGTGACCGTCTCCCCGTAGTCGTAGACCTCGATCGCGTCGGGATGGATCAGCCGGGCGGTGGCCCTGGCCTCCCTGCGCATGAGTTCCCGGCCGGGGTTTTCGTCGTCGAGCGAGCCGTCCAGCACCTTGATCGCGACCATGCGCTGCAGTGACTGGTCGAAGGCACGCCAGATGACCGACATCCCGCCCGTCGCCAACCGCTCCTGGAGCAGGTAACGACGGGTCAGGATGTCGCCTTCTCGAAGCTCAGGCCGATTCACGAACCACCAGTTCCGTGGGGAGCACCGGATTGCCCTTGGGATTCTCCCCGTCCCCGAGTGTCATGAGAAGCAGTCGTGCGGCGAGCGTGGCCATTTCCTCGACGGGCTGCCGGACCGTGGTCAGAGTAGGCGACGTGTGCCGGGCCACCGGCGCGTCGTCGTACCCGATCACGGCCACGTCGTCGGGCACCTTGCGGCCGGCACGGCGCAGCGTCTGCATGGCCCCGGCCGCCATCACGTCCGACGCCGCGAAGACGGCGTCGAGGTGCGGCGCCCGTTGCAGCAGCCACTGCATGGCGTGCGCGCCCGAGGCGTGGGTGAAGTCGCCGTACGCCACGGGCATGTCGAGCACCCCCGCGTCGCGCAGCGTCTGCCGGAAGCCCTCCAGCCGGTCGCGGGCGGCCGGCAGGGTCGGCGGCCCGGCGATCGTGGCGATGTGCTTGCGGTTGTTGAGCAGCAGGTGCTCGGCCGCCTGCCGTCCGCCGTCACGGTTGTCCATGTCGACGAACGGGAGGTCGATCCCGTCTGGCGGCCGCCCGGCACAGCGCACCGGGACGCCAGACGCCGCCAGCGTTACCGCGAGGGGGTGCCGCGCTCGCGCTCCGATGAGGAGCACGCCGTCGACGGCGCCCGCGACCAGCGGTGGCGCGGCGATGGAGGCGGTCGCGGGGGTCGCGGTCATCACGACCATCGGCACCCCGTGGGTCGCCAGCACCTCCTCGCACGCGGACAGGAGCCTGGCATAGAACGGCTCGGTGAATAGGCGTGGACTGTGCTCGCAGACGACCGCGGCGATGATCTGCTCGGCCCGCCTGCCCGCCGAACCCCGAGGGGCACGGCGGCGGACATAGCCCAGACGCGACATCGCGTCATGGACCTGCCGACGGGTCGATGTGGTCACGCGTACCGAGCCGGTCAAGACCCGGGAAGCTGTTGCCGGGGAGACGCCGGCTGCGGCGGCTACCTCTGCGAGGGTGGGAAGATCGGCCATCCGGTCTCCTCGGCCCGAAGGTTCACACGGCTTGGGAGCGCTCCCAAGCGAAAGTATCACTGTTTCGCTCGTGTCAACAGAGGTTTCCTCGGTGTGAAACCTTTCGTAGAGTTTCGCTCCCGTTTGACATAGTTGGAGGCTAGAGCACAGGGGTTGCTTGGGGTAGTCAAAGTTCGCTTTGACCCCGTATGTCCACCTTGTCCGTAAATCTGAGTAAATGTGCCGTAAAGCGGACGGCTCAGCGGGTGGTGGACGCCCGTAACAGCATGGTGACGGTGGCGGTATGGCGGTAGGGTCCTCCGCCAGGAACCAGGGCCGGTGCGGCGCAGGGTCGGCGGCGACCCGAGCCGGAAGCCCACGCCCGGTCCCGGTGGCCGTGCCCGCCGTCCCCCAGCCCCAACCCGAAAGGCTCTCCAGTGACGACCGCCCCCCGCCGTCCGCTCCCTGTAAACCCCGGCCTGACGGGCGCGATGACCGCCGTGCTCGCGATGGCCCTCCTCGCCGGTTGCGGAGGGGCCGACGGCGCCTCCCCCTCTCCGGCCCCCGCCCCGGCCTCGGCGGCCGCCGCCGGGCCCTCGAACGACGCGACCGTCACCGCCACGCCGGCCGAGCCGGGCGCCACGGACGCGCCGGCCGATCACAACGCCGCCGACGTGGCGTTCGCCGGCCGGATCATCCCGCACCACCTCCAGGCCGTCGATCTGGCCACGCTCGCCCAGTCGCGGGCCGGCGACCCCTGGGTCAGGGACATGGCGTCGCGGATCCTCTCGGCCCGCGACACCGACATCCGCACGCTGAAGGGCTGGCTCGACATGTGGGGCGCCGAGCCGCTGCCGCGCGACCACAAGATGCCCGGCATGCAGACGCGGGCCGAGATCGACGCCCTCGCCAAGCTGAGCGGCCCCGCCTTCGACAAGCGGTTCACGACCCTCATGATCAAGCATGACGGCGGGGCGATCGCGATCGCCGGCGTCGAGCAGAAGAAGGGCGCGTTCGACGGCGGGAAGGCGCTGGCCACGGCCATCTCCACGGCCCTGTCCGCCGAGGTCAAGGAGCTGAAGGAGTACCTCGCCAAGCTGAAGTGACCCCCGGCCGCCCGGCCGGGCCCCCGCTCAGCGCTCGTACGTGTCGAGCCTGGGCGGCAGGGCGTTCCACGCGCAGAACGCCGACGACTCGTGCACCTCCCGGAGGAACGCGACGCGCAGCCACTGCTCCTCCTCCCAGACCTTGACCTGGTAGCCGTCGTTCGGCGTCGCCGTGACGACCCGGCAGTCCCGTGAGGTGACGGCGATCGTCGCCCGCCCGCCCTTCAGGGTGAACGTGTGCAGGGTCTCCTCCGCCGGGTCGCGGCGCGGCCGGGCGCTCGGCGGAGGAGGGGCCGATCCCGCCGGATCCTCCGGACGGCCGGCGCGGGCCGTGGGAGAGGACCGGGCCGTCCGCGACGGGGTGGCGGTCGCGTTCCGCCGCGCCGGACGCGGCGTCGGTGACAACGACCGTGACAGGGACGGGGACGGAGAGGGCGGGCCGGGTGTGGCGGCCGCGTCCGGATCGGTCCCCGGATCGGCGGACGGAAGCGCCGCGTAGGCGGTGACCGGGGCGGCGACGGCCACCACCGGGGCGAGGGGGGCGTCGTCCAGGACCGCGCTGCGCAGCACGTCGCGCACGCCCAGCCAGGACACGCCGACGGCCAGTGCGGTGGCCCCGCACCAGGCGATCGTGTAACCGGTGGCCCGTCTCATGTGGCCGCTCACTCTATCTCGTGTCCTGAGCCCATGCCTTGACTGATTTCGGATGATCTCAATGGACATAAGGGCGGGGCATATCTCCCTTGATCCGCATCTTCCGCATCGCTCTTCGGCGGACGCGACGGGGGTGAAGAGTGTACGTTTCTGCCCCATGGCGACCGTTCTGGTGGTGGAGGACGACGAGTTCGTCCGTTCCGCGATCATCCGCGACCTGACGGGGCGCAGCCACGCCGTCCGCAGCGCGGGCCGGGCGCTCGACGCCCTGCGGGAGATCGCCCACGTCGCCCCCGACGTGGTGATCCTCGACCTGGGGCTGCCCGACCTCGACGGCGCCGAGGCCCTGAAGATGCTCCGGGCGATCTCCGACGTGCCGGTCATCGTCGCCACCGCGCGCGACGACGAGGCGCAGATCGTCCGCCTGCTGCGCGACGGCGCGGACGACTACCTGGTCAAACCGTTCTCCGGCGACCACCTCAACGCCCGGCTCGAGGCCGTGCTGCGGCGGGCCAGGCCGGGGGCGCCGGCGTCGGTCGTCAAGGTCGGCGGCCTGGTCGTCGACGCCGACCGCCGGGAGGCGCGGCTCGACGGGGTGCCGCTCGACCTCACCCGCAGGGAGTTCGACCTGCTGGCCTACCTCGCCGCCCGCCCCGACCGCGTGATCTCGCGCAGGCAGCTGCTGGCCGAGGTGTGGCGGCAGTCGTACGGGGACGACCAGACGATCGACGTGCATCTGTCGTGGCTGCGGCGCAAGCTCGGCGAGAGCGCCTCGCGGCCCCGCTACCTGCACACCGTGCGGGGTGTCGGCGTACGTCTCAGTCCTCCCGCAGAGGCCTGAGGGCCGGCGGCGGGAGAGGCGGTGCGACGGAGCCTGGCCCTGGTGGCGGTCGCCGTGACGGCGATGGTCGCGCTGGCCTTCCTCATCCCGCTGGCCGTGGGGGTCATGGAGATCGCGGAGAGCCGGGCGCTGGCGGACGCCGAACGGCAGGCCGCCACGATCGTGCCCGCCCTGGTGATCACCGACGACGTGGCCGCGCTCGAACGCGCGCTGGCCAGCACGCCGGCCGGGGTCTCGCGCCTGGCCGTCCACCTGTCCGGCGGGCGGACCGTCGGCCGCTCCCGCGTCGGCCCCGCCGACGTGGCGAACGCGGCGGAACGGGCCAGGACGGTGCCGGTCGCCAAGGGATACGTCCTGCTCAGGCCGGTCGCGCTGGGCGGCGGCCGGAGCGCCGTCATCGAGGCGTACGCGCCCGAGGCGGACGCCAGGAAGGGGGTCTCCACCTCGTGGGCCGTGCTGACCGGCGTCGCCGTCGCGCTGGTGGTGGGGTCGGTGGTGGTGGCCGACCGGCTCGGGGCCCGGGTGGTCCGGGCCGCCCGGCGGCTCGGGCAGGCCGCCGCCGCGCTCGGCGCGGGCGACCTCTCGGTCCGGATCATCCCCGACGGCCCGCCCGAGCTGGTGGCCGCCGGGCACGCCTTCAACACGATGGCCGACCAGGTGGCAGTGCTGCTCGCGGCCGAGCGTGAGCTCGCCGCCGACCTGTCGCACCGGCTGCGCACCCCGCTCACCGCGCTGCGGCTCAACCTCGGCGGCAGCGGCCCGGAGGCCGAGCAGCAGCGCAAGCTGGCGATCGACCGGCTCGAACACGCGATCGACGAGATCATCGAGGCGTCCCGGCGGCCCTCCCGCCGGGCCGTGCCCGCGGGCTGCGACGCCGCGCTCGTGCTGTGCGAACGGCTCGCCTTCTGGTCGGCGCTGGCCGAGGACCAGGGGCGGCCGTGGCAGCTCGTCGGCGCCGACGAGACCACCCCCGTGCCGGTCGCCGCCGCCGACCTCGGCGCGGTGGTCGACGCGCTGCTCGGCAACGTCTTCCGGCACACCCCGCAGGGCACCGCCTTCCGCGTCACCCTGCACCGGGGGAGCGGGATCGTGGGCGTCCTCGTCGCGGACGCGGGCCCGGGCATCCCCGATCCGGAGAAGGCGCTGCGGCGGGGCAACAGCGGGGCGGGCTCCACCGGCCTGGGGCTCGACATCGCCCGCCGCCTCGCGGAGTCGACGGGCGGCGGGGTACGCGTCGAGCCCTCGGCGCTCGGCGGCACCGGCGTCAACCTGTGGCTGCGCACCGACGGCCGCGCTCCCCGCCGCGGCCTGCTGCGCCGCGCCCGAGGGGGCGCGGCCGCCTCGCCGGTCCGATGACCAGCCGGTTTCCGGTGTCCGTAACCCCGCCAGGGGGAAGACACATCGGGAAGGACCGTTAATAAGCGGGTCGATCCAGGGCCGGTGCGGGCCCCCGCGACTGCGGTGGGTGACCGGCCGGGAGACTCCGTACGGACGGCGGACGGGTGAGGTGTCCCACATTCGGCGAGTACGGCCAGCTAGCGGCGTTGGCGTCCGGAACGGGCGGCGCTTTGCTCGCCGATGGCCGGTTCACCCCTTTGCCATACACGCAGTTAACGTGGCGCGACTGTCGGAGCCTTTTGCGGGCAGGCACGATGTCTTGTGAACGACACTCAGCATCACGATCGGGTGAGCGGCCGTCCCGGACGGGACCGGACCGGGAACGATCGCGAAAATAGAGCCGGTGGACTCCGGGGGCTTCCCGGCAGGACCGCCGAGCCGGACGGCGAGGAGGTCCAGTGAGGGAGATCTGGCCAGGGGATTCCTATCCTCTCGGGGCGACGTACGACGGCGCGGGCACCAACTTTTCACTCTTCAGCGAGGTGGCCGAGCGGGTCGAGCTGTGCCTGTTCGACGACGAGGGCAACGAGGAGCGCGTGTCGCTGGCCGAGGTCGACGGCTTCGTCTGGCACTGCTACCTGCCGGGCGTCGGCCCGGGCCAGCGGTACGGCTACCGCGTCCACGGGCCCTACTCACCCGCCGAGGGCCTGCGGTGCAACCCCAACAAGCTGCTGATCGACCCGTACGCCAAGGCGGTGGAGGGCTCGGTCAACTGGGACCAGGCGGTGTACGGCTACCGCTTCGGCGAGCCGGACAGCCGGGACGACAGCGACTCGGCGGCGTACGTGCCGCGGTCGGTGGTCGTCAACCCGTTCTTCGGGTGGGGGCACGACCGTCCCCCGGCCACGCCGTACCACGACACGGTGCTGTACGAGGCGCACGTGCGCGGCCTGACGATCACCCACCCCAAGATCCCGGACCGCATCCGCGGCACGTACGCGGCGCTCGGCCACCCGGAGATCATCGATCACCTGACCGCGCTCGGGGTCACCGCGATCGAGCTGATGCCGGTCCACCAGTTCGTGACCGACCACATGCTGGAGAAGCGGGGGCTGGCCAACTACTGGGGCTACAACACGATCGGCTTCTTCGCGCCGCACAACGCGTACTCGAGCTCGGGCCAGCGCGGCGGGCAGGTGCTGGAGTTCAAGGCGATGGTGAAGGCCCTGCACGAGGCCGGCATCGAGGTGATCCTCGACGTCGTCTACAACCACACCGCCGAGGGCAACCACCTGGGCCCGACCCTGTCCATGCGGGGCATCGACAACGCCAACTACTACCGGCTGGTCGAGGACGACCGCCGCTACTACATGGACACCACCGGCACCGGCAACAGCCTGCTCATGCGCAGCCCGCACGCGCTCCAGCTGATCATGGACTCGCTGCGCTACTGGGTGCGGGACATGCACGTGGACGGGTTCCGCTTCGACCTCGCGGCGTCGCTGGCCCGTGAGCTGCACGAGGTCGACCGGCTGAGCGCGTTCTTCGACCTCGTCCAGCAGGACCCGGTGCTGTCGCAGGTCAAGCTCATCGCCGAGCCGTGGGACGTCGGCCCGGGGGGCTACCAGGTCGGCAACTTCCCGGCCCGCTGGACCGAGTGGAACGGCCGCTACCGCGACACGATCCGCGACCTGTGGCGCGGCGAGCCCGCCGCGCTGCCCGAGTTCGCGAGCCGCCTGACCGGGTCGAGCGACCTCTACCAGGACGACAGCCGCCGCCCCGCCGCGTCGATCAACTTCGTCACCTGCCACGACGGCTTCCCCCTGCAGGACCTGGTGTCCTACAACGGCAAGCACAACGAGGCCAACGGCGAGGACAACCGCGACGGCGCGGACGACAACAGGTCCTGGAACTGCGGCGTCGAGGGCCCGGCGACCGGCCCGGTCGCGCAGCTGCGCGAGCGGCAGAAGCGCAACTTCCTGGCCACGCTGTTCCTGTCGCAGGGCGTGCCGATGCTGTCGCACGGCGACGAGATCGGCCGCACCCAGCAGGGCAACAACAACGCCTACTGCCAGGACAACGAGATCAGCTGGGTCGACTGGGGCGCCGTGCTGGAGGCCGGGGCCACCGCCGAGGAGGACGCGGGGACGGTCGAGAGGCGACAGCTTCTCGAGTTCACCCGGCGCCTCGCCCGGCTGCGCCGCGACCACCCCGTCTTCCGGCGCCGCCGCTTCTTCTACGGCCGTCCCGTGCGCGGCTCCCACGACGAGCTCAGCGACATCGCCTGGCTCACCCCGTCGGGCACCGAGATGACCGACGCCGACTGGACGAACGGCTACGCCAAGGCGCTGGCGGTCTTCCTCAACGGCGACGCGATCACCGAGCCCGACAGCAGGGGCAGGCGGATCGCCGACGACTCGTTCCTCCTGCTGTTCAACGCCCACCACGAGATGCTCAAGTTCACCGTGCCGAAGAACTACGGCGAGCTGTGGTGCACCGAGCTGGACACGGCGATGCCCGGGCAGAGCGAGTCGCGGATGTGCCGGGCCGGTGAGGCGGTGCCGGTCACCGGCCGGTCGGTGCGGGTCCTGCGCCGCGTCCGCCGTACGTCGTGACGGCCTGGACGAGAACGGTCTGACCAGCGAGGACGGCCGATTAGAGTGCCGATGGTGTGAGCCGCCGGGCAGGCGGGCAAGAACGGTCACTGCCCGGCGGTTCTCCACGCCGGGAACGTGTTTCGAAGGGCGGTCCAGTGAGTTCTACCTACCGCGTGCAACTGACGCCTGACTTCGGTTTCGCGCAGGCCGCCGGCCTCGTCGGATATCTCCGGGAGCTGGGCGCCGGCCACCTCTACCTCTCGCCGATCCTGCAGGCGTGCCGCGAGTCCCTGCACGGCTACGACGTGACCGACCACACCCGCGTACGCGAGGAGTTCGGCGGCGAGGAGGGACTGCGGGCGCTGGCGGCCGAGGGCATGCCGCTGGTGTCCGACATCGTGCCCAACCACATGACCGTGCCGGTGCCGGAGTCGGACAACGCGCGGCTGTGGGCGGCACTGCGGGACGGCCCGGGGTCGCCGGCCTCCCGGTGGTTCGACTTCCAGTGGCCGGTCACCCTGCCGCTGCTCGGCGACGACGCCGACGAGGCGCTCCGGGTCGAACGCGGCGTGGACGGTCGGGTGCTGCGCTACCACGACCACGCGTTCCCGATCAGGCCCGGCACAGAGCACCTGCCGCTGCCGGACCTGCTGGAGGCCCAGCACTACCGGCTGGCCCACTGGCGGGAGAGCCCCGGCTACCGGCGGTTCTTCGACGTGTCCTCGCTGATGGGCCTGCGGGTGGAGGACCCCGAGGTCTTCCAGGAGACCCACGCCGTGACCTTCCGCCTCATCGAGGAAGGCGTGATCCACGGGCTGCGCGTCGACCACCCCGACGGCCTGGCCGACCCCCGCGGCTACCTCCGGTGGCTGCGCCCGCACGTGCCGGGCCCGCTGTGGGTGGAGAAGATCCTCATCGACGGCGAGCGGCTGCCCGCCGACTGGCCGTGCGACGGCACCACCGGCTACGACGCGCTCAACATGATCACCCGGCTGTTCGTGGACCCGGCGGGCCGCGACGCGCTGGTCGAGACCTTCGGCCGCCACACCGGCGTGCGCGACGACTACGAGACCGTGCGTCACGACGCCAAGAAGCACGTCATCGACCTGTTCTTCCGCGGGGAGGTCGACCGGCTGACCACCGACCTCGGCGACCCGGCGCTGCGCGAGGCCGTCGTGGAGCTGCTGGCCGCGATGCCCGTCTACCGGGCGTACGTGAACCCGGGTGAGCGGCCGTCCGCCGACGCGCAGGCGATCGTCGCGGAGGCGGCCCGGCTCGCCGCCGGCCGCGCCGACCCCGACGCGGTGGCCAAGGCCGCCGACCTGGTCCTGTACGGCCCGCCGGACGCGGTCACCCGCTTCCAGCAGACCTGTGGGCCCGTCATGGCCAAGGGCGTGGAGGACACCGCGCTCTACCGGTGGTATCCGCTGGCCTGCCTCAACGAGGTGGGCGGGGAGCCCGACCGGTTCGGGGTCTCGCCGGCCGAGTTCCACGAGTTCTGCGCCGGGCTGCCGCCGCGGACGATGACCACGCTGTCCACCCACGACACCAAGCGGTCGGAGGACGTGCGCGCCCGTCTCGCGGTGCTCTCGGAGATGCCCGAGGAGTGGACGATGGCCGTCGACTCCTGGTCGGCGGCCGTGTCGTTCGACCCCCGGCTCGACTACCTCGCCTGGCAGTCGCTGATGGCGGCCTGGCCGATCAGCCTGGACCGTTTCACCGACTACCTGCTCAAGGCGGCCAGGGAGGCCAAGACCGCCATCTCCTGGGTCGACCCGGACCCGGCGTACGAGGAGGGGATCAGGGACTTCGCCCGGCGGGCGATCGACGCCTGCGGTTACTCGGTCGCCTCGTTCACCGAGGTCGTCGACCGGTACGCCCGGGTCAACTCGCTCGGGCAGAAGGCCGTCCAGCTCCTGATGCCGGGCATCCCGGACGTCTACCAGGGCAACGAGATCACCGACTTCTCGCTGGTGGACCCGGACAACCGGCGGCCGGTGGACTTCGAGCGCCGCCGCCGGCTGCTCGCCGAGCCCGACGACAGCTGGGACGGCCAGAAGATCCGGGTCACCGCCGCCGCGCTCGGCCTGCGGGGACGGCTCGACCCCGAGGCGCCGTACGCGCCGATCGAGGCGGGGGAGCACGCGGTCGCGTTCACCAGGGGCGTTCCCGGGCGGGGAACGGCCGCGGCCGTGGTCGCGACCCGGCTGCCGGCCGGGCTGGAGCGCCGGGGCGGCTGGGGGAGTGAGAAGATCACGCTGCCGCCGGGACGCTGGCGTGACCTGCTCACCGGGGCGGAGCACACCGGGGAGGTGCGGATGGCCGACCTGCTGTCCGTTCATCCGGTCGCGATTCTCGAAGCGTGATCAGCAGGGCTGGTCAGCAGGGGCTTGGTCGGTAAGGGGAGAAGAGGCATGTTCGAGGTCTGGGCGCCGGGGGCGGCGCGGGTCGAGGTCGAGTACGAGGGCGCCCGGCACGCGATGTCGCCGGGCGAGGGCGGCTGGTGGACCGCGCCCGGTGACGAGCACGACCGCGACTACGCCTTCCACGTGGACGGCGAGGGTCCCTTCCCCGACCCCAGGACCCGGCGGCAGCCGTACGGCGTGAACGGCCCTAGCCGGGTCTACCACCAGGACAGGTTCGCCTGGACCGACCAGGACTGGCGCGGCCGGGACCTGCGCGGCGGGGTGATCTACGAGCTGCACGTCGGCACGTTCTCGCCCGAGGGCACCTTCCAGGGGGTGGCCGACCGGCTCGGCCACCTCGTGGACCTCGGCGTCGACTTCGTCGAGCTCATGCCGGTCCCGCCCGTCCCGGGCACCCGCAACTGGGGCTACGACGGCGTGGAGCTGTACGCGGTCTTCGAGGAGTACGGCGGGCCGGACGGGTTGCAGAGCCTGGTGAACGCCTGTCACCGGGCCGGTCTCGGCGTGATCCTCGACGTCGTCTACAACCACCTCGGGCCGTCGGGCAACTACCTGGCCAAGTTCGGGCCGTACTTCCACGACGCGAAGGGGTCCTACTGGGGCGACGCGGTCAACCTGGACGGATACGGCTCGGACGGGGTGCGGCGCTACTTCATCGAGAACGCCCTGCAGTGGCTGCGCGACTACCACGTCGACGGACTGCGCGTCGACGCCGTGCACGCGCTGCACGACAAGCGCGCCGTCCACTTCCTGGAGGAGCTGTCGGTGGAGGTCGACGCGCTGTCCACCGCGGTGGGCCGTCCGCTCACGCTCGTCGCCGAGTCGGACCTCAACGACCCCCGCATGGTCACGCCGCGCGAGGCGGGCGGCCTCGGCATGCACGCGAGCTGGAACGACGACGTCCACCACGCCATCCACGCGAACGTCACCGGGGAGACGAACGCCTACTACGGCGACTTCGGCACGCTGTCGTCCCTGGCCAAGGTGCTCACCTCCGGATATTTCCATGACGGCACCTATTCGTCCTTCCGGGGCCGCTCGCACGGCCGTCCGGCGGCCGGGATCCCGGGGCACCGGTTCGTCTGCTGCGCGCAGAACCACGACCAGATCGGCAACCGGCCCGAGGGCGACCGCATGCGGCCCGACCAACTCCGCCTGGCCTCCGGCCTGCTGCTGACCTCGCCGTTCACGCCGATGCTGTTCATGGGCGAGGAGTGGGGCGCCACGACGCCGTTCTACTTCTTCACCGACCACTTCGAGCGGCACCTCGCCGAGGGCGAGGGCGAGCGGCGCAGGAAGGAGTTCGAGGGCTTCGGCTACGACTGGAAGGCCCCCGAGCCGGGCGAGGAGGACACCTTCCTGCGGTCCAAGCTCGACTGGGAGGAGCTGTCGAAGGACGAGCACGCCTCCCTGCTGGGCTGGTACCGCGCCCTGATCGCCCTGCGCAGGTCACATTCCGACCTCACCGACCCCCGGATGGACCGGGTTCGGGTCGACGTGGACGAGGAGCGCCGGGTCGTGGTGATCGAGCGCGGCTCGCTGCGGGTCGCCGCCAACCTCGCCTTCGACCCGGTCTCCGTACGGCTCGCCGCGTCGCGCCTCCTGCTCGCCTCCGACGAGTCGGCCCGCCTGACCGATCACGTCCTCGACCTGCCGGCGCGTTCCCTGGCCGTCGCCGAGATCTGAGAGCCGGGCCGGGGCGGGGATCAGGACGAGCGGGGGCGTCCGCGGACCGGCGACGCCCGTGATCGCCACACCCCGCCCCCGCTCCGGGACACCACCGACCGGTGCGCGTAGACGTCGTCGCAGCCCAGCTCGGCGACGCGCAGATAGCCGTGCCGCGCCAGCAGCTCGTGGATGGGGCGGCGCTGGGGCCCCCAGTTGTGCTCCACCGTCAGCATCCGCAGCAGGTATCGGCCGAAGGGGAACGTGCGGAGGATCGCCAGCTCGGAACCCTCGGTGTCCAGGCTCCAGTAGTCGATCACACGGGGAGCGTCGAACTGCCGCAACAGCGAGCCGACCGTCCGGCACGGCACGACCGTCGCGGGCATCGGCGCGTCGTCCGGCAGGTCCAGGGCCCGGCGCACGTACGGGATCAGCTGCGGGGAGTACTCGCCGGGGATCCCGCCGATGGTGCCCGCCTCCACGAACTCCACCGTGCCGTCGTGGTCGTACAGGCAGCAGTTCACGCAGAGGCAGCGGCGGTTCGCCGTCAGCTCCGCGTAGTAGTGCGGATTGGGCTCGACGCAGATTCCCGTCCAGCCGTATTCCTGCTCCAGCAGCCTGGTGTTGCTGCATCGGACCCCATTCGAGGCGCCCGAATCCAGGAAGTATCCCGCCCGCTTGTGCCCTAGGGCGGCGAGCACGTAGGCGTCCTGGCCATGTTGTGACGTCACCTTGCGACGTCACCTTGCGACGTCAACGTCCCGCTCGCCGCCGGGTCAGCGCGTTGGAGCGCCACGCCGGACGGTAGGGGAGCTGGTTCGGCGTCGCCTGCCGCGACAGGCTGGGGTGGTGGACGTCGTCGGCCCGTTCGCCGTAGAGCATGGTGATGTTCACTCTGCGGTTCTCGTAACCGGGCCGGAAGCGCACCTCGGCGGTCGCGTGGAACAGGTCGGAGTTGAAGATGATCGCCCGGTTGGCGCGGTACGGAATCCGCACCGCCTCAGCCTTCCGCTGGGCCAGGAAGGGCTTGATCAGGTCCTGGCGGCCGTTGTACATGTGGAAGTTCCAGTCGGGCGGCGCGTCGACCCCGTACACGATCAGGCCGCCGCTGCTCTCGTCCAGGTTGGCCTCCGACGGTGTGATCCAGAAGTTCACGTTGACCGCGGCGAAGTCGGCGTGCGTCGTGGTGTCACCGGGCAGGTAGTCCTTGTTCTTGAATCCCCACAGCTGGCGGAGCGGATAGGGGCCGAGCACCTGCGGCAGCGTGCCGCGGAGTTCCTCCGCGACCTGCAGGAGCAGCGGGCAGTTGAAGCCGTCGTGGAAGAACGCCCCGAGCCGGCCGTTCGCGTAGCGGTTGCCGAACCAGACCGTCGACCCGAGGCAGAAGCGCCGGACGGCGTCCAGCGCGGCCGGGGAGAGGAAGTCGTCCACGACTACCAGCCCGGCACGACTGGCCAGGTAGCGTTCGGTGACCTCCCGACCGTTCCACGAAGCCGACAGCGCCCGCGGTAGGCGCGGCGCCGGTTGCAGCGTGACGATGCGGTTGAAGACGTCCCCTATCGCCGCCTCCGCCTGCTCGTCGAACGGCACGTGCTGGTCGGGATCGACGCCGGCTTCCAGCAGGCGGTCGGCCGTGTCCGCGTAGGCCTGGACGACCGCCCCGAACTCGCCGCCCAGGATGCCCGACTCCAGCAGGTAGGTGAACTGCTCGATGTCGTGCCGCAACTTGTGGATCGTGATGAAACGGTTGACCGGGCGCGTGGCGCCGTCCGCGCTCCGGACGGGGAACCACCGGCTGCCCCGGCGGATGGACGCCAGCAGGTGCGCGAACTCGCCCGCGAGCGTGAGATCCGTGGACCGCATCAGTTCGCCGGTCTGTTCGGACAGCCAGCCCAGGTCGTCGTCGGAGAAGTCCGCGCCTGACCACAGCGCGAAGGCCTCGCTCTGGTGGCCGGCTTCCAGCAGTGCCCGGGTCGTCTGTCGCAGGGAGCCGGTGCCGGTGGTGGTCATCCGCCGCCCCCGATCTCGTCGAGCACACCGGAATCGCGGAGTTGAGCGGCGAATTCACGCAGGGTTTCCAGGGTGACCTGCGCCGCGCCCGAGTCGAGGGCGTTGATGTTGAAGTGCCCGAACGTTCCCCCAAAGGTGCCACCGAATGTCCCGCCAAATGTGCCGAACGTTCCCGGGGACGTTCCGCCGAATGTCCCGGGGGACGTGCTCGGCGGCGTCAGCGTGGTGATTTGGGTGATTGACGTGATTTCGGTCGTATGGGTAATTGGGGGAAATGTGTGCTCTTCAGTGCTTCCGAAGGTGAATGTCACATCGGTGCCGGGAATGGTGGCCGGGGGGCCCGTCTCGGTGCCGGTGCCGGTGCCGGTGCCTGTTCCCGTCCCCGTCCCTGTCCCGGTGCCTGTTCCGGTTTCCGTCCCTGGCTCGGTTCCGGTTCCGGTGCTCATCTCCGTTCCAGTGCCGGTGCCGGTGCCGGTTCCGGTGCTCATCTCCGTTCCAGTGCCTGTGCCGGTTCCGGTGCTCATCTCCGTTCCGGTACCTGTGCCGGTTCCGGTGCTCATCTCCGTTCCGGTACCTGTGCCGGTTCCGGTGCTCATCTCCGTTCCAGTGCCGGTGCCTGTCCCGGTGCTCATCTCTGTGCCGGTTCCGGTGCCGGTGCTCATCTCCGTGCCGGTACCCGTGTTGGTCTCGGCGGTGACGGTGCCGGTGCCTTCCGCGGTTCCGGTGAGCTGGATTCCGGTACCGCCCTGGCCGATCCCGACGCCACCGAAGATCAGATCCTTGATCGACCTGTCCAGCGGGAAGATCGGCTGCTGCTCGGTCGCCGCTCGCATCAGGGCGAGCGCCACGTGGTGCGCGTTCGTGTCGACCACCGCGCGGGCGAACTGTGTCGCGAGCTCACCGTCCGATGGCGCGACGCCGTTCCGCTCGCCGCGGTAACGGATGATCCACTGCATCAGCTCGTCGCTGGCCAGCACGGCGTAGACGAACTGGTTGATGACGTCCGCCCGATGCCGATCGAGGGGCGCGCTCTGGACGTACTCCGAATAAATCTGCGCCGGATCGGTCACGAACTGTTCGCGGAACAGATGGTCGCCCGACATCGCGTCGAACAACGCCTGGGTGCGTCGCAGGGCCGACGCGGCTCTGAGAGGCGATTGGGGGGAGGTGCCGGATGGCTCGACGTTCATGCGTCATCTCGCATTCCGTGCCCGAAGCTCTGCCGTACTCGGCTGGCCCGGCAATATTCCCAGATTCGCCCCGACCGTGGAACTCCCTTTGCGTATCCGCCGCCGAAATGTCTCCCGGGCGGACCGGCCGATGAATTCCCTCGAAATCGAAACGCGGTCAGGCGGCCTGGGGAACGGGAAGCGAGAAGGTGACGGTGTCGGGGACCGCCGTGTAGAGCCGCCAGCTCAGGCGGTCGCGCCGGGAGGCGACGGTGACGTGCAGGCCGCATCCCGCCAGCCACCCGGCCAGGTCGGCGAAGTAGCCGTCGCCCGACCCGATCACGACCCGCTCGAAGCGCAGGTCGACCCGGTCCGTACGGGCGGCCTCGTCGAGGGCCTGGTCGGCGCCGTCGGGACCCGAGCGGACCAGCAGCTGCACGCCGCCGAGCGCGAGCCCCATGGCGACCCCGACCGGCACCAGCGCGTTGTGGTTGACCGCCACGATGAACTGGTCGAGCGGCCCGATCGGCACCGCGTGCCGGTAGGCGCCCATCGTCTGCCGCACGTCGTACGTCGTGGGCCGGGGGGACCCGGCGAGGTTCTCGATGTCCAGGAGATGGATCGCGCGTCCGCGGCGCAGCGACCTGAGTCGCGTGATGGGAGAGGTCACGATCCCTGGTCCCTTCTGTGGCGGGGCTTGCCGTCCATTGAAGCATGTGTTGACGCCATCAACCAGACTTTGACGCGACGTTGCCTGTGTCTCGGGTGTGGGTTATCGTCCCCTCTGTTCGTAGAACGGGGGGGGAAGGACGGTGGACGTGCGCCGAGACGTACACGTCACCGCGGCCGACATCGCCCGCATGGCCGGTGTGGGCCGTGCGGCGGTGAGCAACTGGCGACGCCGCCACGACGACTTCCCCCAGCCCGTGGGCGGCACGTCCACCAGCCCCGCGTTCTCGCTGGCCGAGGTCCGGGACTGGCTGCGCGGGCACGCGGAGGGCAGGGAACTGCCCCCGGACGAGTGGCTCTGGCAGGAACTGCGCACGACGGCCGACGACGACGAACTCGCCGACCTGATCGCCGACCTCGGGGCCTTCCTCGTCTACCTGCAGCACGAGGCGGACGACTGGGAGAGGCTCTCGTCCGGAGACGACGAGACGGTCGCGCGTGAGATCCCGGCCAGGGTCAGGGCCGCCTGCGCCAAGACCATCAGCGACCGGGCGTTCCCGGAGGCGCTCGCGCCGGCCCGGATGCCGCTGGTCAGGTCGATCGCCTCGCTGGCGGCGGAGCGCGGCGCGTCCGCCACCTTCGAGTTCCTGCGCGAGCGGTACTTCGAGGTGCACACCCGGCGCGTCTACTCCACCCCGGTCGAGATCGTCCTGCTCGCGCTCGACCTCGTGGGCGACCGCGTCGGCTCGGTGCTCGATCCGGCCTGTGGTTCCGGGCGCATCCTCGGCCGCGCGCTGGAGCGCTCGCCCGGGGCCCGCCTGTTCGGCCAGGACGTCGACCCGGCGTCGGCCCGGCTCACCGCCGTACGGCTCGCGCTGCGCAGCGACAACGTCCAGATCAGGGCGGGCGATTCCCTGCGCGCGGACGCCTTTCCCGGCGAACTGGTGGACGCGGTGGTGTGCAACCCGCCGTTCAACGACCGCAACTGGGGCTATGAGGAGCTGACCGCCGACCCCCGATGGGAGTACGGCCTGCCGCCGCGCGTGGAACCCGAACTCGCCTGGGTGCAGCACGCGCTCGCCCACCTCGCGCCCGGGGGCGTGGCGGTGCTGCTGATGCCGCCGGCCGTCGCCGCCCGCAGGTCCGGCCGGCGGATCAGGGCCCAGCTCCTGCGGCGCGGCGCGCTGCGCGCGGTCATCGCGCTCCCGCAGGGCGTCGTGCCCAACGTCGCGGTCGGGCTGGCGCTGTGGATCCTCCGCCAGCCGGCGGAGGGCGGCACGCCGAGCCACGTCCTGATGGTCGACACCTCGGGCAGGCAGGACGACTACGCCAGGGTGGCCGTCGAGGCGTGGCGGGAGTTCGGCGAGGGGCGCGAGCTGGACGAGCCGGAGGTGAGCCGGTCGGTCCCGCTCGTCGACCTGCTCGACGAGGACGTGGACCTCACCCCGGCCCGTTATCTGTCCACGGCCGCCGACGACGTGTCACCGGAACGCATCACCGGGGCGCGTGACCGGCTGGGCGGGCTGATCGACCGGGTCTCCGGCCTCATGCCCGGCGCCGGGGGGCGGCCGCCGGAGGACCTCGTGCTGGTCCCGCTGCCCGAGCTGGTGCGGCGGGGCATGCTCGCCCTGGGGCCCGCGGGTGTGCCGGAGGGACCGGAGCCGCCGTACGGGCTGCCCGTCCTCACCGCCGAGGACGTGATGGAGGGACGTGCGGCCACCGGGGTGCAGCGGGCCGTGGAGAAGGCGATCGTCACGCGGCCTGGTGACGTCGTGGTGCCGCAGGTCGTCGCCGCCCCGGTCGCCCGGGTCCTGACGACCGGCGACGCCCTGCTCGGCCCGTACCTCTCCCTGCTGCGGCCGGACCCGGAGGCGCTCGACCCCTACTTCCTCGCCGGGTTCGTGTGCGCGTCCATGAACGTGCGTCATTACAGCACCATGTCCTCCCGCTACCGGGTGGACGTGCGGCGCGCGGAGGTGCCGTTGCTGCCGATGGCCGAGCAGCGCCGGTACGGCGAGGCGTTCCGGCGCCTGGCGGACTTCCGCGCGGCCCTGCGCGAGGCCGCGGCGCTCGGCGAGGATCTCGCCCGCCTGGTGGCCGACGGCCTCACCCACGGAGTCGTCCGGCCGGGCGAGCCCGCCCGCCGGCCGTGAGCGGCGAACTGGAGCATCTGGCCGCGCGACTCCGCGGGGTCCACGTTCCGTAGCCCGAAGTTGCGGTGCGGTCCTCAGGGATTACCCGGTAAATCGAAAACTCACCAGCATCGAACGTAGTGGATATGGGTGAGGTGAATCCAGCCGCTGGTGTACCAGACGGGGCCCGGGTCGGTGTAGAAGTTGCCGCCGCGCCAGTCACCGTTGAACTGCGTGATGTTCACGAATCCATTCGAGCGCGTGTAGTCCTTGACCCCGGTACCCGTCCCTGCGCCGTTGTAGATGGGCATGCCGGAATCGGTGATGTACTGCCAGGTCGAGCACGCGGCGCGAGCGGGTTGTGCGGGTCCTGCCTTCGCCGCCGCAGCCGCTGGGGGCACCGTGGACACCGTGAGGCAGGCGGCGAGAACACCCAACAGGCGTTTTGACTTCCACACAGGCGTCAACCTCTCCTTTTCTGGGAGTCATGTCCTCCTGTCAATCTATAAATCACATGATCGCCGTCTGTCAACGCCTCGGCTCGCACGGTGATTCAGCCGGGCGGGATGTTCCGGGGTTGCTCGGAGGGTGCGTCATCACGACTCTGGCCGGCATGGCTGCTCGGCTGGGCTTTGGACGGAAAACGTTCAGGCCGGCCCGAGTGGGGCCGGCCTGAACGGTCGTGATCAGCGCAGGTCGAACCGGTCGAGGTTCATGACCTTGTCCCACGCCTTGACGAAGTCGGTCACGAACTTCTCCTTGGCGTCGTCGCTCGCGTAGACCTCCGCGACCGCGCGCAGCTCGGAGTTGGCGCCGAAGACGAGGTCGGCGCGGGTGCCGGTCCACTTGACCTCGCCCGTGGCGGCGTCGCGGCCCTCGAACGCGGTCTGGTCCTCGGACGTCGACTTCCACTCCGTGCCCAGGTCGAGCAGGTTGACGAAGAAGTCGTTGGTCAGCACGCCGGGGGTCTCGGTGAGGACGCCCAGCTTCGACTGCTGGTGGTTGGCGCCCAGGACGCGCAGGCCGCCGACGAGGACCGTCATCTCGGGGGCGCTGAGGTTCAGCAGGTTCGCCCGGTCGATCAGAAGGTACTCGGCGGGCAGCCGGTTGCCCTTCCCGTAGTAGTTGCGGAAGCCGTCCGCGCTCGGCTCGATCGCGGCGAACGACTCGACGTCCGTCTGCTCCTGCGACGCGTCCACGCGGCCCGGCGCGAAGGGCACCTCGACGTCGAAACCGGCGTCCTTGGCGGCCTTCTCGACGGCGGCGCATCCGGCCAGCACGATCAGGTCGGCCAGCGAGACCTGCTTGTCACCGCTCTGGGCGTTGAACTCCCGCTGGACGCCCTCCAGGGCGCTCAGCACCGTCGCGAGCTGGTCGGGGTCGTTGACCTCCCACCCGCTCTGCGGCTGGAGGCGGATGCGGCCGCCGTTCGCGCCGCCGCGCTTGTCGCTGCCGCGGAAGGACGCGGCCGCCGCCCAGGCGGTGGACACCAGCTGCGACACCGGCAGGCCGGTGGCGAGGATCCGCTCCTTGAGGGAGGCGATGTCCGCGGCCTCGACCAGCTCGTACGTCCGCTCGGGGAGCGGGTCCTGCCACAGCAGCACCTCGGACGGGACCTCCGGGCCGAGGTAACGCACGACCGGGCCCATGTCGCGATGGGTCAGCTTGTACCACGCCCGGGCGAAGGCGTCCGCGAACTCGTCGGGGTTCTCCAGGAAGCGCCGCGAGATCTGCTCGTAGATCGGGTCGAACCGGAGCGCGAGGTCGGTCGTGAGCATCTTCGGCGCCTGGCGCTTCGACGGGTCGTGGGCGTCGGGGACGGTGCCCTCGCCCGCGCCGTCCTTCGGCTTCCACTGGTTGGCGCCGGCGGGGCTCTTGGTCAGCTCCCACTCGTAGCCGAACAGGACCTCGAAGAAGCTGTTGTCCCACGTGGTCGGGGTGGGCGTCCAGGTGACCTCGAGGCCGCTGGTGATCGTGTCGCCGCCCTTGCCGGTGCCGTACGTGTTCCTCCAGCCGAGACCCTGCTGCTCGATCGGGGCGGCCTCGGGGTCGACCTCCACGTGGTCGGCCGGGCCGGCGCCGTGGGTCTTGCCGAAGGTGTGGCCTCCCGCGATCAGCGCGACCGTCTCCTCGTCGTTCATCGCCATCCGGCGGAACGTCTCACGGATGTCGCGGGCCGAGGCGAGCGGGTCGGGGTTGCCGTTCGGGCCCTCCGGGTTGACGTAGATGAGGCCCATCTGCACCGCGGCGAGGGGGTTCTCCAGCTCCCGGTCGCCGGTGTAGCGCTCGTCGCCGAGCCAGGTGGTCTCGGGACCCCAGTAGACGTCCTCCTCGGACTCC
This sequence comes from Microbispora sp. H10885, assembly GCF_014161415.1. Taxonomy (NCBI): domain Bacteria; kingdom Bacillati; phylum Actinomycetota; class Actinomycetes; order Streptosporangiales; family Streptosporangiaceae; genus Microbispora; species Microbispora sp. H10885. The sequence goes on from NZ_JABBWY010000012.1 coordinate 71,346, forward strand.
CACACGTCCGCACGGCCGCCCGCGTAGCCGAAGGTCTTGAAGCCCATCGACTCCAGCGCGACGTTGCCGGCGAGGATCATGAGGTCGGCCCAGGAGATGTTCTTGCCGTACTTCTTCTTGACCGGCCACAGCAGGCGGCGGGCCTTGTCGAGGTTGGCGTTGTCGGGCCAGCTGTTGAGCGGGGCGAAACGCTGCTGACCCGCGCCGGCGCCGCCGCGGCCGTCGCTGATGCGGTAGGTGCCCGCGCTGTGCCAGGCCATCCGGATGATGAGCGGGCCGTAGTGGCCGAAGTCGGCCGGCCACCAGTCCTGCGAGGTGGTCAGCACCTCGGCGATGTCCCGCTTCACGGCCGGGAGGTCGAGGGAGTTGAACGCCGCGGCGTAGTCGAACTCCTCGCCGAGGGGGTTGGCCACGGCGGGGTTCTTGGCGAGGATCCTCAGGTTGAGCCGCTCCGGCCACCACTGGCGGTTGCCGCCGCCCTGGGTGGGGTGCAGGGCGCGCTCGTGCGCGACCGGGCAGCCGCCGCCCTCGCCCTCCGTCTTCGGGTCGACAACGATCGCGTCATGGTTCTCAGTCATGGAAATCCTTCTGAATCAGCGGATCATGGGGCTCAGGAGCTGCGTGCGCTGGAACAGCCGGGGCACAGGCCCCAGTAGATGACCTCGGCCTCGTCGATGGCGAAGCCGTGGTCGTCGGAAGAGGTCAGGCAGGGGGCCTCGCCGACCGCGCAGTCGACGTCCGCGACGACACCGCAGGACCGGCACACGAGGTGGTGATGGTTGTCCCCGACGCGCCCCTCGAATCTGGCCGGGCTGCCGGCCGGTTCGATGCGACGGATGAGGCCCGCCGAGGTGAGCGCGTGGAGGGCCTCGTAGACGGCCTGGAGAGAGATGTGGCCGACGCGGTCGCGGACTCCTGACGCGATCGTCTCGACGTCGAGATGGTCACCGTGCCGGACCGTCTCCAGCAGTGCGACGCGCGCGGCCGTCACCCGCAGGCCGGCACCGCGCAGCTCCTCGGCGGCGGTCGGAGTCCTGGGTGCGGTCATGACGCCAACCTATCTCCCTAAACATGAACAGTTCAAGTCATCGAATCGTCCAAGTTTGTGACATTAAGGGTAATGTTTGCCCCAAGAGGCGCGGCGTCGAGCCATACGTGCTGCTCAGGGACCTCTGTGCCGAGTAGCGGACGTCCCTGTGGCGGGTCACGCCGCTGATCTATGGACCAATCCAGCCATACGGGCCGCCACGATCGGCTCGATGGATCGGTTATCCACAGAGCGGCGTTCGGGTGCGACGCGTGCCGCGGAAATGGCGCAGGCTGTGCACGCGGCGATCGGAGGAGCGGCCGGCGCGGCGTGCGGCCGTTCCTCCGGCACTTCCCGCGGCAGATCGCGGCCGTTCAGCGGTCCGCGTACGCAGCACCCTTCGAGGAGGAGCCATGCGTCTCACCTATCCCGTACCCGCGCAGACCTCGTCGGTCTTCGTCGTGGTCACCGACCGTACGCCGGCCGACCTGTCGTCGGTCGTGCCCTGGCGGATGGGCCCGGCCCATCGGCGGAGCGCGAGGGAGGCGCTCGGAACCGCCCGGCTGGAGCTGGCGGAGTTCCGTTCGGCACGGTCTCCCTGGCGGCGGATGGACCTGGGCCGCGACGATCTGAAACGGGTACGGCGTGCTCGTCACCACGTGGTGGTGACGAGCACGGCCCCCGTCGGGGAACAACCCGAGGCCGCGCAGGTCGCCCGGGCGGCCGCGCGCGGAATCGCGGAGGCCTGCCACGGCACGCTGTACGACCCGCTCGTCGGCGGGGCGGTCTACCACTGCGCCGAGTGCCCGGGGGAGCGCGAGGACTTCGATCTCGGTGACGACTGGCTGGGCTGGAGGTTGTCGTGCGCGGAATCCGCGGCCGGATGCGCGCTCGACGCCGGTGGCGCTGCCGATCCCGGCGACGGCACGGATCAGGGCACGGGTGAGGGCACGGGCGACGGCGTCTGTCCGGGTGCCGATGGTGACGCGGGCGCGGGCGGATGCGCCTGTCTCGTCGCCGTGTCGCGAGGGCTGCGACGCTTCGGGCTTCCGGAGATCACGCTGACCGGGCTCGCCTGCGTGCACAGCCTCTGCGCGGTCACCGCGCTGCGGACCGCCGCCGAAGCGCTGCTGGAGGGTCACCTCACCTGGCTCTCGACGAGTCCTGCGGCGCCCTTCCGGAGCATCGATCAGCGCCTGCGCGTGGCCGGGGCCGAATACGCGGTCGTCTCGGCCGGGTGGGACGAGGCAGGCGGGCGGCGGCAACCGCCAGTGGTGGCCGGGGCCGAGTCCGACGCCTCGCTCGGCGGGCCGGGCCACGGCGGCCTTCTGCGTGTGCGGCTCGCCTCGGAGGCCGCGGCCTGTTCCTGCCTCAGGCCCGGCCGGTCGGGCGGTCAGGACAGCGGTCGGGACAAGGGGAACCGCCATCCGCACCACACGCCCGGCCTGCTGGTGGCCTGACATGTGGAGCGCGCCGGGCCGGCCGGGGCATGCGACCACCGCGTGGGCGCGGTCAGCCGGGCCGGACCGGTTGCGGTTCCTCCGCGGCCCGGCTGTCGAAGGCCGCCCGCGCGGCCTCGATCTCGCCGACGTGCGTCTCCGACCACACCCGGATGCCCTCCATCAGCACGACCAGGCTGTGCCCGAGGTCGCTCAGTTCGTACTCCACCCGGGGAGGAATCGTGGGATACATGGTCCGGACGACCATCCCGTCGCGCTCCATGGCGCGCAGCGTCTGGGTGAGGCTCTTCTGGGTGATCCCGTCGAGCCTGCGCCGCAGCGCCCCGAATCTGACCGGGCCGTCGCGCAGGGCGTCCACGAGCAGGCAGGTCCACTTGTTCGCGATGCTGTCCAGGACCTTCCGGGAGGCGCAGTCGCGCAGGTACGCGTCTGCCGCGCCCCGGGGAAGCAGTCGTGACATGGTTTCCACGAGGTACCTATATACCGGAAAGGTGCCTTCTTTCCATGGGATACGGGGTCGTCCACGCTTGATCGCGATGAGGGGACCGGCCACGCAGGTCGGCCCCCGGCCGATGCGGCAGTGAGGAGAAGACGATGAGAGCAGTCACGCAGTCGGCCTTCGGGGAGCCGTCCGTCCTGCGGGTGACCGAGGTGGACCGGCCGGAGCCGGGCCCGGGGCAGGTCCTGGTCAGAGTGGAGGCGGCGGCGTACAACCCCGTCGACGCCGCGGTCCGGGCGGGAGCCTTCCCCCTGCTCGGCGACCCGCCGTTCACCGTGGGCTGGGACGTGGCGGGCGTGGTCGAGGAGGCCGGGCCGGGCGTGTCCGCCTACGCTCCGGGAGACGAGGTGCTCGGGCTGCTCGGCTTCCCCGCGGCCGGCAACGCGTACGCGGAGTACGTGCTCGCCTCGCACAACGAGATCGTCCGCAGGCCGGCCGGGCTGACGGCCCCGCAGGCGGCGGGGCTGCCGCTGGCCGGTCTCACCGCGTGGCAGGCGCTGGTCGGCATCGCCCGGATCAAGGAGGGCGACCGGGTGCTCGTCCACCGCGCCGCCGGGGGAGTGGGTCACCTCGCGGTCCAGATCGCCAAGGCGCGCGGGGCGTACGTCCTCGGCACCGCCCGGGCGGACAAGCACGAGTTCCTGCGTGGTCTGGGCGCCGACGCCTTGATCGATTACACCGCGGAGGACTTCGTGACGGCCGCCCGGCCGGTTGACGTGGTCTTCGATCTGGTGGGCGGTGAGTACGGACAGCGCTCCGCGGCCACCCTGAAGCCCGGGGGCCTGCTGGTCTCGGCAGTGGGCGGAAACCCGGGCATCACCCCGCAGGAGGCGGCCGCGCTCGGCGTCCGGCTTCAGATCGTCTCCGTGCGTCCCTCGGCGCCCGATCTGGCGGAGCTGACCGCACTCGTCGAGGGGGGCCGGCTCACGGTCCACGTGGAGCTGACCGTGCCCCTGGCCGAGGCGGCGAGGGCCCACGAGCAGGGACAGGCCGGCAGGACCACGGGAAAGATCGTGCTGGTCCCCTGACGCCTGGTGACCGGCGCGGTGCCGGGGTGGGAACATCAGGGCGGTTTTCGTACGTCTGTGAGATGTGATTCCTTTTGGTGCCATCGACGACGAGATCCGTGACGCGAGGGACCGCGCCCGCCGCCGGGATCAGCTCATGCGGCAGCGTGCGACTCTCCTGACCCAGATCGAGGAGGTCCGTGGCGTCCTGGCGGACCTGGAACGGCAGCTCGCCAAGGAGGACCGGGACGTCGCCAAGCTGGAGCAGGGCGGCTTCGCCGGCTTCCTGGCCGGTCTGACCGGGAACAAGGAGGAGCGCCTCGCCCGGGAACGGGCCGAGGCGGTGGCGGCCCGCCAGCGGGTCGGCGGCCAGCGGTCCCGCCTGGAGTGGCTCAGCGGTGACCTGCGCACCACGGACCAGTCGCTCGCGGAGCTCGGCAACCCCCACCACGAGCTGGAGGTGCTGCTCGCGCGGAAGGAACGGATGCTGGTCGAGTCGGGCGACCCGCGCGGACGGGAGCTCTCCGACGTCGCCGCGCGGCTCGCGAACGTAGCCGCGGACCTGCGCGAGCACGAGGAGGCGCGGCAGGCGGGGGCGGCCGCGGGCCAGGCGGTCGGCTACGTCCTGCGGCATCTCGGGGGCGCGCGGGGCGCCTCGACCTGGGACATGTTCAGCGGCGGCGGCTTCGCCGACATGGTCGAGCACGGGCACCTGCGTCAGGCCGACGAGGCGGCCTGGCACGCGCAGGGCGCGCTCGACCGGTTTTCGCGGGAGCTCGCCGACATCGGCGTCGCCGCCGCGCCCCAGTTGCCGAAGGTCGACACCCGCTGGTTCGCCGACGTCTTCTTCGACAACATCATCACCGACGCCATCAAGCACCAGCGGATCGCGCGTACGGGGGAGGCGGTGCGGGAGGTGGCCGAATGGGTGGGGGGAATGGTCGACGAACTGTCCGCCCGGTGCGGTCACCTGGCGCGGGAGCAGGAGTCCCTCGCCCGCCGCCGCGAGGAGCTGCTGAGCTCCTGACGCCCGCGCTCCCGATCGCTGCGCGCCCGGTCGTGGCGCGTCGTGCGAAGCCGGGACGATTGGCGCACACCGGGAAACGGGCGCGGGGCGAGGAGCGGCGGTCCGACCGGCTTCCCGGGCCCGCACACGGATGCGAGCATGCTCGGGTGAGCGAAGGAGGACATGCTCGGGTGAGCGAAGGAGGAACGGAGATGACCGGAAGTGTCACGGCGGTGAGCCGCAGCGCGACCCACACCTTCAGCAAGGCGCCTCTGGACTCGGTCAGGCTGCTGGCCGGGCTGGGCGTCGAGGGGGACGCCCACTCCGGGACCACGGTCAAGCACCGGTCGAGGGTGGCCCGCGATCCGGACCAGCCGAACCTCCGCCAGGTGCATCTCGTCCACGCCGAACTGCACGACGAGTTGCGTGACGCGGGCTTCGCCGTACGGGCGGGGGACATGGGGGAGAACGTCACGACCAGGGGCGTGGACCTGCTCGGGCTGCCCACCGGGACACGGCTGCACCTCGGCGAGTCGGCCGTCGTGGAGGTGACCGGCCTGCGCAACCCCTGCGGCCAGCTCAACGGCTTCCAGGACGGGCTGATGAAGGCCGTGCTGGACCGGGACGAGGAAGGCAACCTGGTGCGCAAGGCCGGGATCATGGGCGTCGTCGTGACGGGCGGCGAGGTCCGGCCGGGCGACCCGATCCGCGTCGAGCTGCCCGCCGGTCCCCACCACCCGCTCCAGCCGGTCTGACGCCTCCGGCTCGCCCGCCGGCCTAAGCGGGTGCGACACCCTGCGGCATCGCCGGGCCCCGCCATCACCGGCGCCGCCCGGCGGAGGCCGGCCGGTCAGAGGATGTCGGCGAAGCGGCCGACCTGGTCCGGGTCGCGCCCGTGGCAGTACAGCATGACCTCGTCGGCGCCGAGGTCCTCGAACCGCGCGATCGCCTCGCGGATCTCGGCCGGGGTGGTGCGCATGCCGGCGACCATGTGGTCGGCCGCCTCCGTGAACCGGTAGTAGACGGCCATGGCCCGGCGCGCCTCGTCGATCACGTCCTCGGGCCCGAGCGCGGCGTTGATCTGGGCGACCATGCGCGGGGCGCCGTCCCGCCCGTGCTCCCGCCACGCCGTACGGACGGTCTCGAACAGCGGGCCGGCCCAGGAGGGCGCGGCGGCGCAGAGGAAGCCGTCACCCCAGCGGCCGACCCGCCGGAGGGCGGCGGGCTTGAACCCACCGAAAAGGATCTCCGGGCCACCCGGACGGGCGGGCGCGGGGCCGATGGGACCGGCCCCCTCCCCGTACGGCTCACCGGCCCAGACGCGGCGCAGGACGGCCATCTGCGCGTCGAGACGGCGGCCCCGGGTGCGGATGTCGGTGCCCGCGGCGAGGTGGTCGTCCTCGCGGCCGCCGACGCCCAGCCCGAGGACCAGGCGCCCGCCGGTGAGGCGGTCGAGGGTCGCGGCCTGCTTGGCGAGCAGGGCGGTCTCGCGCAGCGGCGCGAGGAGCACCTCGGTCTGCAGGCGCACGCGGGAGGTGGCGCCGGCGAGGACGGCGAGGGCGACCAGCGGCTCGGGATTGTCGAAGACCAGACGGTCCAGCAGTCCGAGGGTGGTGAAGGGACCGGCGTCGGCGCGCCGGGCCCAGTCGAGCAGGGATTCGGGATCGGTGACGGGCAGGCCGAGACCCACGTTCATGAGTTGCCTCCGAAAGGGCGTGCGGACAGAACGTGCCGCCCTCTCAGGGCCTTCGCGATACGCTCCCCGTTCTGCGGCGTACTTCTGGGGAGTGCCCGGTTCAGAGTGGCCCGACCTTACGACGTACGCGGTCCGCCGGGCAACCGCATTCCCCCTGACGCCCGTCGTCGTCCTTCACCGCGCCGTGGCCGCGCCGGGAGACGGGCGCGGCCCGCGCCGTGAGCCGTACGGCTGATCAGTGGCCGGGCTCGTCGTGATCGTGATCGTGATCGTGGTCGTCTTCGTCTTCCAGCATGCCGTCCGACGGCTCGACCCCGAGCATCGCCTCCCGCGGTTCGACCTCGGTGACGTGCTCGACCAGGCCGAGCACGTGATCGGGCTCGATCAGCCACTGCAGGGCCGCCGCGCCAGTCTCGTCGGAGTTGACCAGTTCGATCTGCTCCTGCCGCTCGGCGTCGTCCAGTTCGGCCTGGGGGTCGCGGATCTCGGCGAGCGCCGCCGCCTGCAGCGCGTCCACGTCGAGGACCTCGACCACCAGGTCGACGGTGAGCCGCAGATAGCGACCGGTGTCCGTTCCATCGCTCATGGTGGTGATCCTATCGGTGGGCCGTCACGGCAGCTTCCAGTCGACCGGTGTTCCGCCCTGCTGCTCCAGAAGGGCGTTGGCCCGGCTGAACGGACGGGAGCCGAAGAACCCGCTGCGGGCCGACAGCGGGCTCGGGTGGGCCGACTCGACGCACGGCACCTGCCCGAGCAGGGGGCGCAGATTGCGGGCGTCACGGCCCCACAGGATCGCGACGAGCGGGCCGCCGCGCTCGACGAGGGCGGTGATCGCCCGCTCGGTCACCTCTTCCCAGCCCTTGCCCCGGTGCGAGGCGGGCTTGCCCGGCATCACGGTCAGCACCCTGTTGAGCAGGAGCACGCCCTGCTCGGTCCATGGGGTGAGGTCGCCGTTCGACGGCAGGGGATGACCGAGGTCGGCCGTGTACTCCTTGTAGATGTTGACCAGGCTGCCCGGCAGCGGCCGCACGTCAGGGGCCACGGAGAAGCTCAGGCCGACGGGGTGGCCGGGGGTGGGGTAGGGGTCCTGGCCGACGATCAGCACCCGGACCTCGCTCAGCGGCTGCCGGAAGGCGCGGAGCACGTTGTCCCCCGCCGGGAGGTACTGCCTGCCTTCCGCGATCTCCTGCCGGAGGAAGTCGCCCATGGCGGCGATGCGCCCGGCCACGGGTTCGAGGGCCTCGGCCCATCCGGTTTCCACGAGTTCCTGCAACGGACGTCCTGACATGTCCGCGGACTCTATCGGCTTTTCCGGCCCCGTACGGCCCGGCGGCGGAAAGATCGGATGCCCGCCTACCCCCGTGAAGCGGGCATCCGACGTTCTTCTCGTACAGCCTGCCACAGATGGGACGTTTCCCCGGTATGCCGATCTGATGCGGGGGTTCCGGAGGCCCCGGAAGGGGCCTCCGGCCGGCCTTATTTGACCGAACCCGCGAGCATGCCCTGCACGAAGTACCTCTGGAAGGCGAAGAACAGCACCAGCGGGACGAGGAGCGACAGGAACGCACCCGGCGCGAGGATGTCCACGTTCGTGCCGAACTGCCGCATCTGGGATTGCAGTGCCTTCGTCATCGGCTGGTTGTCGGTGTCGGCGAACACCAACGCGACGAGCAGGTCGTTCCACACCCACAGGAACTGGAAGATGCCGAGCGACGCGATCGCGGGCTTGGCCAGCGGGAACACCACGGTGACGAAGATCCGCCACTCCGGCGCGCCGTCCATCCGCGCCGCCTCCAGCAGTTCCCGCGGGATGCCCGCGAAGAAGTTGCGCAGCAGGAAGATGGCGAACGGCAGGCCGAAGGCCACGTGGAACAGCACCACCCCGAGGATCGAGCCGAAGATCCCCAGGAGGCCGTACAACTTCGCGATGGGGATCAGCGCGATCTGCACGGGCACGACCAGCAGGGCGATGACCACGAGGAACACCGTGTCCCTGCCGGGGAACTCGATCCAGGCGAAGGCGTACGCCGCCATGGCGGCGATGCCGATCACCAGCAGGGTCGCGGGCACCGTGATCAGCACGGTGTTCCAGAACGACGAGCCGAAGCCCGACGCGAGCAGGTTGGAGTAGTTCTCGACGGTGAGCTGGGCCGGCTTGGTGAACAGCGTCCACCAGCCCGACGAGTTGTTGTCGGTCTCGCCGCGCAGCGACACGACGAGCAGGCCCAGGGTCGGGAGCAGCCAGAACAGCGCGACCAGGATCAGGAAGACCTGGACCAGGCCGCCGCCCAGGCGGTCGGCGACGCGGGACACCACCCCGCGCCGGATCGAGGAGGCGGGGTTCGGCTCGATGGCCGGCTCGGCCAGGGTCGTCATCGCTCGTCCCTCCTGAACCGGCGGATGTTGAAGATCATGAAGGGCACCACCAGCAGGAGCAGGAAGATCGACAGCGCGCTTCCCATGCCCTGGTTGCCGCCGCCGCCGAACGAGACCCGCCACATCTCCAGCGCGATCACGTTGGCCTGCGGCTGCACCGAGCCGGGCGCGATGATGAACACCAGGTCGAATACCTTCAGCACGTTGATGATCATCGTGACGAAGACGACCAGCAGGACCGGCGCGAGCAGGGGGACGGTGATCCTGCGGAACACCTGCCATTCGGTGGCGCCGTCGATGCGGGCCGCCTCCAGGGCGTCGCGCGGGATCGCCGAAAGGCCCGCGGCGATGAGCACCATCGCGAAGCCGGCCCACACCCAGATGTACGCGCCGATGATCGCGGGAGTGATCAGCGACGGCCCCAGCCAGGTGATGCCGTTGAAGGGCGCGGTGAAGTTCGACTGCGGCAGCCGTACGTCGTAGGACCCGGCGGGCAGTCCGGCGAAGCGGAACGTGCCGTCGGCGGCCGTCTCGGTCGTCGCCTTGACCACCCCGCCGGAGACCGCCTCGACCGTCACGCCGGCCAGGCCCTTCTCCTGCGGGTCGACCTGGTTGAGCGTGCCTCCGCCGCCGCGTACGACGTCGAGCCACACGGTGCCGCTCAGGCCGTCTCCGCCGGTGGCGGCCTTGGCGGGCGCGGCGTCCTTGACCACGTCCTGGGTCAGGCCGACGAGCGGGATCAGCACCGGGGTCCCCGGCCGCGCCGGCTGCCGGGTCACCACCGCGCCGCCCTGCGCGACCGCGGGCGCCTGGTCGTTGTCCCGGGGCCGGGCGCCGGGATAGCCGGCGCTCGCGGAGAACGTGTCGTGGACGGTGGTGATGATGGCGTTGGCGACGCCCTTGTCCGGGTCCTGCTCGTAGACGAGGCGGAAGATGACGCCCGCGGCGAGCAGGGAGACGGCCATCGGCATGAACAGCACGAGCTTGAACGCCGTCGACCACCGGATGCGCTCGGTGAGCACCGCGAAGATCAGGCCGAGCGCGGTGACGATGACGGGGGCCACCACGACCCAGATGATGTTGTTCCTGATCGTGGTGAGCGTCCCGGAGTCGGTGAAGATCGAGATGTAGTTGCGCAGCCCGACGAAGGTGCCGCCGGTCGCGTCGTACAGGCTGCGCCAGATCGAGTAGATCAGCGGATAGATCATCCACGCGGCGAGCAGCAGCACCGCGGGCAGCAGGAACATCACCGCCAGCCGCGGCGACGGTCCCAGCCGCGCGGGCGGGGACGTCGCCGTGCCGGTCGTGGCGACGGCGCCGGGCGGGGCGGCGGTCGGGAAGCCCGCCGCCGCGGGGCCCGCGGGCGGCTCGTCCGGCGCGGCCTCGGCCGTCCCCAGGCGCGCGGACGGCTCCGCCGGGGCCGGGTCGGCGGAGCCCTGGACGGACTCCGCGGGGGTGTCGTGCGGTCCGGAGGAGGCCCCGGCGGCGGAGTCGTCGCCGCCGGAGGCCTGCGGGCCGTCCAACCGTTCGGTCACGGCCGTCCCCCCTCTACTTCTTGAAGGCCTTGGCGGCGTCGGCCTCGAGCTTCTCCTGCGCGCCCTTCACGTCGGAGGGGTTGCGGAGGAAGTCCTGCAGGTCCTTCCACTCGCCCTTGCCGTCGGTGCCGCCGAAGGCGCTGGGGGCGAGGTCGGACATGTCGTACCGCACCGACTCACCGGCCGAGATGATCGTCTGGGCGAGCTGCTTGGTGAGGTCGTCGGGGTAGTTGTCGGGGGAGACGTTGCGGTTGGGGGAGAGGTAACCGGGCTGCTTGGCCCAGACCTCGCCGCCCTCCTTGCTGGCCAGGAACTCGAGCAGCGCCATCGCGCCCTTGGTGTCCTTCATCGCCACACCGACGTCGCCGCCGAGGACGACGGGTGCGGTGTCGCCCGCCTTGGGGAACGGCATGATCTTGGCGTCCTCGCCGACCTTCGCGCCCGACTGCCCGACGGAGGCGGCGACGAAGTCGGCCTCGATGACCATCGCGGCCTTCTTCTGGCCGTACACCTGGGTGACGCAGGTCGGGAAGTCGGTCTGCAGCGCGCCGGACGAGCCGCCGAGCATGAACTCCTTCTTGCCGAAGATCTGCGCCATCTTCTCCAGGGCCGTCTTGACCGAGGCGTCGGTCCACGGGATCTCGTGCTTGGCCAGCTTGTCGTAGTTCTCCGGGCCGGCGGAGGAGAGGTAGACGTTCTCGAACAGGTCGGTGAGCGTCCAGCCGGAGGCCGCGCACAGGGCGAACGGCGCGACGCCCGAGTCGCTCAGCGTCTGCGCGTTCTTGATGAGGTCGTCCCAGGTGGACGCGGGCTGCGCCCCGGCGTCGTCGAAGGCGCCCTGGCGGTACCAGATGAGCGACTTGTGCGCCGCCTTGACGAGCACGCCGTAGACCTGGCCCTTGGCCGAGCCGAGATCCTTCCAGTACGGCGTGTAGTTCTGGTCGATCTGCGCCTGCACCTCGGGGCTCAGCGGCTTCAGCGCGTTCTCGTCGGCGTACTGCTGCACCAGGCCCGGCTGGGGCAGGATCGCGACGTCCGGAGGGTTGCCGCCCTCGATGCGGGGGCCGAGGTAGGCGCCGGTGTCCTCGCCGGTGGAGGCGTAGGTGACGGTGGCGCCGGTCTTCTCCTCGAACGCCTTCAGCACCTTCTCGAAGTTGGCCTGCTCGTCACCGGTCCACTTCGCGGCGATCTCGATCTTCTCTCCCGCCAGGGGCTTGTCGCCTCCGGCGGCCGAGGGGGCGCCCGAGGCCGCCGGCGCGCTGCCGGAGCCGGTGTCGCCGCCGGAGTCGCTGCCGCACGCCGCGGCGGCGGCGAGAGCGAGGCACGCGACCATGATGGGGGGAAGTTTCCGCATATCTATCCTCCGGGCTGGATGACCTCGCCGAGCCCCTGTTTCAGGTCGGCGACGGTCTCGTCTACGGGTTTGGCGAGTGCGAGAGCGCCGGACACGGCGCTGGAGATGACCAGGCTGACCTGGTTGTAACCGGCGGTGACCGGCCTGGGCCGCGCCGAGAGGATGGCCTCCTTGAGCACGGGCAGGTAGGGGAACCGCCTGATGAGCTCCGGGTCGTCGTACAGGTCCGCCCAGACCGGGGGGAACGACCCCTCGGTGAGGACGAGCCGTTCGTTGTCCCGGCCGGTGAAGTAGCGGATGAAGTCGAGGGCCGACTTCTGCCGCTTGGAGAACGCGCTGACGGCGAGGTTGTAGCCGCCGAGCGAGCTGGACCCGGGCCCGTTCAGGCCGGGCAGGCGGGTGACCGCGAACTTCCCGGCGAGCGGGGAGTGGGTGGCCGGTCCGTACGCGTGGGGCCAGTTGCGGGCGAACAGCAGCCGCCCCTCCTGGAAGGCGAGCCGCGACTCCTCCTCCTTGTACGTCAGCGCCTCGCGGGGGATCCACCCCTCCTTGACGCCGCCGACCAGGAAGCCGAGCGCGGCCCGCGCGCTGCCGAGGTCCATCGTGACCGTGCGGGCGTCCGGGCTGAGGATGGACCCGCCCGCCGACTGGACGGCCTCGGCGAAGTTGACGGTCAGCCCCTCGTACGGCAGGAACTGCCCGGCGTACCCCCCGATGTGATACTTCGCGCCCAGGCGCCTGGCCTGGTCGCGCAGCTCCGCCCAGGTCCTGGGCGGCTTGAGGTGCTCCTTCTTCAGGATGTCGGACCGGTAGTAGAGCAACCCGGCGTTGCTCGTGTACGGCGCCGCCCACAGCCGGTCGCGGTGGATCGCGGTGTCCGCGACCCCTCCGAGCAGTTTGTCGAGGGGGAACAGGCTGCGGTCGAGGGGCACGATCCACCCGGCGTCGGCGAACTCGGCGGTCCACATCACGTCGAGCGCGAGCACGTCGTACACGTCGTTGCGGGCCTGCAGGTTCGCCACCATCTGGGCGCGCTGCTCGTCGGACGCCTCGGGCAGTTCGAGCAGCGTGACCCGCTCGTCCGGGTGGCCCTGGTTCCACCGGTCCAGCAGCGGGCGGAGGTAGGCGGTGGTGTCGCGGCCGATCGCGAGGGTGATCGGCCCGGTGCCGCCGGTGCCGGTCGTGGGGCCGGCTCCGGTGTCCGTGAGCCCCGCGCATCCGGCCACCAGGAAGGCGGCCAGGACGGCGACGGCTCGGCGAACCATATGGCCTCCGCGTGAAAAAACGGTTACATACGTGTTAGGTAGGTGCATGCATGTTATGCATAGCGATAATGTGACCGTCAACGGATGGGCGGGTAACGCTCCGGTAACTGCTGACGGTCTGGGGGTGGGCGCGTGCGGCAGGCGCTGCTGGCGCTCCTGGCGAAGGAACCTGCCCATGGGTACGAGCTCAAACAGGCACTTGAGACGATTTTCGGCATCGCCTATCCCTCGCCCAACATCGGCCAGATCTACGTGACGCTGGGCCGGCTGGAGAAGGACGGGTACGTCCGCGCGGTCGACGTGGAGCAGGCCAACCGGCCGAACAAGAAGGTCTACTACATCACCGCGGCCGGGCGGGAGGCGCTGGAGACCTGGGTGGACGAGCCCACCGAGGGCCCCCGGGTACGCGACGAGTTCTTCATGAAGCTCGTGCTCGCCCCGCTGACGGGACTGGCCGACCGCATGGCCCTGGTGAACCGGCAGCGCCGGCACTACCTTTCGCTCATGCGAGACCTGGGCGAGCTGGCCGAACTGGCCGAGCGGACCGATCCGGCCAACCGCGCGGCCCTCCTGCTCATCGAGGGCGCCATGCTCCACCTGCAGGCCGACCTCGACTGGCTGGAGCGCTGCCAGGAGGAGCTGCAGTGATCCCGCGGCCGGGCGCGCCCAATCACGATCCGGTGCGGCGCGACGCGGGCGAGGCGGCGGCGCGACGCGGTTAGGGTGGGCGGTATGTCGGACACACCCGTCGTCCGGGTGGTCAACCTGGTCAAGATTTACCAGACCGGCGGGCTGCCCGTGCCGGCCGTACGCGGGGTCGACCTGACGGTGGAGGCGGGGGAGTTCGTCGCGGTCACCGGGCCGTCCGGATCGGGCAAGTCCACCCTGATCCACATGATCGGCGGCCTGGACACGCGGACCAGCGGCGAGATCTGGCTGGACGGCAGGCGGGCGGACACGCTGTCGGAGAGCGGCTGGGCGGTGCTGCGCCGGGAGCAGATCGGGTTCGTCTTCCAGTTCTTCAACCTCGTCGGCAACATGACCGTGGCCGACAACGTCGAGCTTCCCGCGCTGCTCGGCGGCGCCTCGCCCCGGCACGCCCGCGAGCGGCGCGAGTACCTCCTCGGCGAGCTGGGCCTGGCCGACCGGGCGGACGCCGCGCCCGCGCAGCTCAGCGGGGGCGAGCAGCAGCGGGTGGCGCTGGCCCGCGCGCTCGCCAACCAGCCCCGGCTGCTGCTCGCGGACGAGCCCACGGGCAACCTCGACAGCCGCAACACCCGCGACGTGCTGCGCCTGCTCGGGCGCGTGCACCGCCAGGGGCAGACGATCGTGCTGGTCACCCATGACGCGCGCGTCGCGAGCATGGCCGACCGCGTCGTCAGCCTGCTCGACGGCCAGATCGTCGACGACGGCGCCATCCCCCGCGTGCGCCGGCGGCCGCCCGGCGGGGCCGGGGACGTCGTCGAACTCCGGAGCTGAACCGGATGCGCTCCGAGCAGCCACGAGACGACCGCGAAGGGGTGACCTGACCGTGCCGAGGAGCGCGGAGCTGCGCTGGATCCGGGCGGACCTGCGGGCCCGCCGCGGCCAGGCGGCGCTCACGGTGCTCGCGGTCGCGGGCATCGTCACCGCCCTGATCGTCGCGGCCACGCTGCTGGAGGGCGGCACCAACCCCTGGCGGGGCCTGTTCGAGCGCGGCCACGGCGCGCACATCTGGATCCACAGCAAGGACGTCCCCGACGTGTCCGCCCTGCGCGAGCTGCCCGGCGTGACCGACGTGGCCGGGCCGTACCGCAGCGCGCCCGCCACGCTCGCCACCGGCGGGCGGCGGGTGCCGATCACCCTGCGGGAGACCCCGGCCGCCTTCACCTCCGTGGCGCGCCCGCTGCCGCGCGAGGGCCGCTGGCTCGACGCGCGCAGCCCGGACGGCGTGGTCGTCGAGCGGTCGTTCGCCCGCGCCCTCGGCCTGCGGCCCGGCAGCCCGTTCACCGTCACCGGCCTGAACGGCGCGACCCACCGGCTGACCGTCGCCGGGCTGGCCGAGAGCGGCGACCAGGGCTTCTACCCCGAGTGGACCCCCGGCCTGGCCTGGACGCTCGGCCAGACCCTCGACGTCGTGGAGCCCGCGCCCGGCCGTACGGAGGCCGTGACCGGGCTGCGGCTGGCCGATCCCGCCGACACCGACCTCGTCGTCCAGCGGGCGGTCTTCACGCTGCGCAACCAGGTGCAGCGGGTGACGACCTGGCGCGAGGTGCGCGCCTCCATGGAGCTGGACGACCGGCTGCTCGGCCTGCTGCTCGCGCTGTTCGGCGCCGCCGGCCTGGTCGCCGCCGCGCTCGCGCTTGCCAACGCCGCCGGCGGCCGGGTGCTGACCCAGTCACGCGACATCGCCACGCTCAAGTCGCTCGGGTTCACCCGGGGCCAGGTCGTCCGGATGCTCCTCGCCGAGCACGGCACGCTGGGGCTGCTCGGCATCGCCCTCGGCGTGCTCGCAGCCCGGCTGGTCACGGCGTACGCGATGGGGGAGACGGTCGCGGTGCCGCTGTCGGCCGGGCCCCTCGCGGCGATCGTCGCGGGGACGGCGCTGGCGGTGCTGGTGGCGGTCCTGGTCCCGGCCTGGCGAGGCGGGCGCGTCCCGCCGCTCCCGGCCGCCCCCGCCGCGCCGCCGCGCGGGCGCCTGTCCCGGCTGGCCAGGGTCGCCCTGCTCGTACGGCTGCCGCCCGCGCTCGTCCTCGGCGCCAGGGACGCCTTCACCCGCAGGACGCCCGCCGCGCTCACAGCCTGCGGGGTGGCCCTGCCGATGATGCTGATCACCATCGGGCTCGGCTGCTGGGCGACGCTGGACGACTTCGGCCGCCACCCGGAGAGGGTGGGACAGGCCGCGGCGCTGAGCATCCGGCCGGGCGACATGACCGCGGAGGAGGCCCGGCAGCGGGTGATGGCCGACCCGGACGTGGTCGCGGCGTATCCGGGGGCAGAACTCGACGCGCTCGTGCCCTGGCAGACGAGGACCGTGCGGACCCGGGCCCTCGGCCTCTCCTCCGACCCGTACCCCTTCCCGGTCGTGGAGGGCCGCATGTTCGCCGACCGGGGCGAGGCGGTGGCCGGGCAGGGACTGCTCGACCTGCTCGGTGTGCGGGTCGGCGACCGGGTCCGGATGACGATCGGCGGCACGCCGCTGATCGTGCGGATCGTGGGCCGGGTGATCGAGCCCGAGCAGGACGGCGAGGTGCTGTCGTTCGGGCTGGACAGCCTGGCGGCGAAGGACGCGCTGCCGCCCGGGTTCTACGCCCTGGTGCTGCGGCCGGGCGCCGACGCGGCGCAGGTGCGCGCACGCCTGCAGGAGCAGGGGCTGGAGGTCTCCCGGGCGGTGAACCCGGCCGAGCGGCTGGCGGTCGTCCGGGTGATCATCGTCGCGCTGGTCGTCGTGCTGGCCCTGATCGGGCTGGCCAACCTGCTCACGGCCAGCGCCCTCGGCCTGCGCGACCACCTTCTCGACCTGGCGGTGCTCAAGGCCATGGGCCTCACCCCCCGCCAGGTCACGGCCACCCTGGTCACCGCCGCCGGTTTGCCGGCCGCGGTGGGGGTCGTGGCCGGGGCCGCGGCGGGGCGTTCTGGTCGCGGGCGCTGATCGACCTGGAGGGCCGGGGCAGCGGCGTCGGGGCGGGCATCGGCCGCGCGCCGACGCCCGGGATGCTCGCCGCCGCCCTCCTGATCGCGATCGGCGCCGCGTCGCTGGTGGCCCTGATCCCCGCCCGCCGGGCGGCGCGGGCCCAGGTGCCCGTCACCGCCCGCTGAGCGTACGGCTCAGGCGTCCGGGGCGTGGTCGCCCGGGGCCCGGCGCAGCGACAGCCAGTAGAAGCCGTACCCCGGCAGCGTGAGCAGGTAGGGCAGGTCGCCGATCGTGGGGAAGGCGACCCCGCCGCGGCACTCCACCGGGGTGACCCCCGCGAAACGCCGCATGTCGAGCTCGACCGGCTGGGCGAAGCGCGACAGGTTGTTGACGCACAGGACCACGTCGTCGCCCTCCTCCCGCAGGAAGGCGAGCACGCTCGGGTTCGGCGACCACAGCTCGGTGTAGGCGCCGGTGCCGAAGATCGGGTGCTCGCGCCGGATCTGCAGCATCCGCCGGGTGAAGTGGAGGAGCGACGACTCGCTCTTGATCTGGGCCTCCACGTTGACCGCCTGGTAGCCGTACACCGGGTCCATGACCACGGGCAGGTACAGCCGTCCGGGGTCGGCCTCGGAGAACCCGGCGTTACGGTCGGGGGTCCACTGCATCGGCGTGCGGACCGCGTCGCGGTCCTCCAGCCAGATGTTGTCGCCCATGCCGATCTCGTCGCCGTAGTACATGACCGGCGAGCCCGGCATGCTGAGCAGCAGCGCGGTGAACAGCTCGATCTGGTCCCTGTCGTTGTCCAGCAGGGGGGCCAGACGCCGCCGGATGCCCAGGTACGCGCGCATGCGCGGATCCTTGGCGTACTCGGCGTGCATGTAGTCGCGCTCCTCCTCCGTCACGGTTTCGAGCGTCAGCTCGTCGTGGTTGCGGAGGAAGATGCCCCACTGGGCGCTCTCCGGAAGCTTGGGGGTCCGCGACATGATCTCGGAGATCGGCTCGCGGCTCTGCCGGCGCACGGCCATGAAGATCCGCGGCATCAGCGGGAAGTGGAAGGCCATGTGGCACTCGTCGCCGCCCCGGGTGGGGTCGCCGAAGTACTCGACCACGTCCTCCGGCCAGCCGTTGGCCTCGGCCAGCAGCACCCGGTCGGGGTAGATCCGGTCCACCTCGGCGCGGATGCTCCTGAGGTAGGCGTGCGTCTCGGGCAGCCCGGCGCAGGAGGTGCCCTCGCGCTCGAACAGGTACGGCACCGCGTCCAGCCGGAACCCGTCGACGCCGAGGTCGAGCCAGAAGCGGATGACCTCCATCATCGCCGCCTGGACGTCCGGGTTGTCGTAGTTCAGGTCAGGCTGGTGGTGGAAGAACCGGTGCCAGTAGTACTGCTTGCGCACGGGGTCGTACGTCCAGTTCGACTCCTCGGTGCCCACGAAGACGATGGGGACGCCGGAGTACTTCGTGGGGTCGTCCGACCACACGTAGAAGTCGCCGTACGGGCCGTCGGGGTCGGTGCGGGACGCCTGAAACCACGGGTGCTGGTCGCTGGTGTGGTTCATGACGAGGTCGGTGATGACCCGCAGGCCCCGCTCGTGGGCCGCCTCGATCAGCTTCACGAAGTCGCCGAGGTCGCCGAACTCCGGAAGGATCTTGAGGTAGTCGGCGATGTCGTATCCGCCGTCCCTGAGCGGGGACTGGTAGAGCGGCAGCAGCCAGAGGCAGTCGACGCCCAGCCAGGAGAGGTAGTCGAGCTTCTCGGTCAGCCCGCGCAGGTCGCCGGTGCCGTCGCCGTTGGAGTCCTTGAAGCCGCGTACGAGTACCTCGTAGAAGACCGCGCGCTTGTACCAGCGGGGGTCCTGCGAGGCGAAGTCGGTGATCTCCGGGAGATCGCCGGACGACCCGGGAACCGGGTCAGGGCAGGGCGCAGCAGCGTTCATTCGGTTCTCGCTTGAGGAAAGAAGGGGCGCGTGGTCAGGTCACACCCGAGCTTTGAAGCTCACGCCGTGTTGTTTGGCTCTATTTGGCCAAAAGTACCATCGGTATAGGCCTGACTGGAAAGCCTGACACCCCCCTAACATGCGGTTTTTACCTGCTTACAGGTGATCACGTACGGCGATCACAACCCGCGTATCCGAACTGTGCGGGGCCGTAACCCCTATAGGGGTGAGCTTCTACGACGGGGTGGGTACGGCGGCCGCGGGGCGGAGGCTCCAGGGCGGGGTGAGGTCGCCGAGCAGGTCTTCGTAGTCGGTGAGCCACGCCCCGAACGCCACCAGCGCCCGCAGCCAGAACCGCGAGTTCCACGAGCCGAAGGCGGTCAGCGCGTCCGGTCCGGCGGCGACCGCCTCCAGCATCTGGGGCGACATCAGGCCCGGGATTTCCGTGGCTTTGACCAGCATTCTGTGGTTCCACTCGCGGGCGGCCGGACCGTTCGAGCGCAGCGGCACCCGGCGGTTGGGCAGCAGCGGTGTGTTCGTGGACGGCAGCGCGGCCACCCGGGGGTTGGCGGCCCGCAGGACCTCCCGGTAGAACTTCCCGCCCTCCTTCGCCGCGACCGGCACCGACAGCGCCGCGTCGAAGAACTCCGGGTGCAGGAACGGGAAGACCGGGGTGGCCTCGGGGCCGACGAGGTTGACCGGGGAGCGGGCGATGCCCCGCACGGTCCGGGTGTGGAGCACGCTCAGCGGCAGCTCGGCCCGGTGGCCGTGCAGCATCGAGGTCGCCCGCGTGAAGGCCGCGCCCACCCGGTCGTCCATCCACGCGGCGGCCTGCTCGCCCAGCACGGGGATGTGGGCGTCGCCGGTCGCCAGCGCCTTCAGCAGCGCCGCGCGGCGGGACGCGCCCGTCCCCGCGCCGACGGCGTCCGCCGTGATCAGGAAGTTCTTCATCAGCGGGCCGCCCGCGAGGCCGTCCACCAGCGCCCGGCCCGCCGCGTGCACCTCCCTGGCGAAGGGGGAGTACCAGGCGTGGTGGCTGGTGAGGTACTCCAGGCGGCGGGCCGCCCACAGCGCCTCGTCGGGGTACCTCTCCGGGTACTGCGGGACGATTCGATGGGGGATGCCGAGCTCACGGGTGATGTAGCGGGCGAAGTCGATGTCGTGGTCGAGGCCGTCGTCGGGGCTGGTGGTCCACGACTCGACGTCCATCTTCCGCGCCATCGCGACGCTGGCCAGCAGCCGCGAGTCGTACCCGCCGCTCACCGGCACCAGCACCCGCTCGTACGGCGCGAGCGCGTCGTGCAGCAACGTGACCAGGTCGCCGGCCGTCACGCCGCGGTCGACCGGCTCCTCCCGCACCCAGCGCGGCGTGCGCCGGTCGACGCGCAGCGTGCGCTCCCGCCGCGACCAGGTCAGCGCGGTCGCGCCCGGCAGGCGCCGGATCTGGCGGTACGGCGTGTCCTCCAGCAGCGGGTAGGTCAGCCGCAGGATCGCCGCCCACGCGTCCCAGTTCACCTCGTACGGCCGCCGGGCCAGCGCGAGGAGCGGCTCGATGAGCGAGGAGAAGTAGACCGCGTCCCCGTCGGAGAGGTAGTAGACGTCGATCAGGCCCAGCCCGCCGGTGTGCAGGACCACCGTCTCCGGGCCGTCCACCAGCCCCGGAGCCTCGTACGTCTCCGCGACCCGCAGCCACGCGTTCGCGCCCGGCGCGGCCTCCGGCCGCCGGCCCTCCCAGGCGTACGCCGTCGCCTCGGGACCCGACGCGTACGGCGCCAGGGGGGCGGAGGCGAGCAGCGCGGCCTCCGGCGCGGTGTGCGCGGCCTGGACGGCGGGCCCCGAGCGCGCCAGCAGGTCGAGCCTGGCCTGCTCGTAGGGGCCGACGGCCCCGCAGACGTACGGCCTGGCCTGGAATCGCGGCCACTCACCCTTGCGCACGGTTTGCCCTCCCTTGAACCGCAGCCGAGTCTACGGACCTCCCGGCCGCCGAAGGCACGAATGCCCAGGGATCACCGATCGGCGGTCGGGGCAGCCATAGGGCGCTGACCGGCCCGGCGCGCATACGTGGGCGGAACAGGAGGGCCTGTGTTCCGGCGCAGAGGCGACGCGGCCCTGGTGGTGCCGGTCAACTTGCCTTTCGAAAAGGCTGGAACTGCACGCTGAGCCGTACCTCGAGTGCCTCGGCGAGGCGTTCCAGCATGGGAATGGTCGGCATGGTGCCACCGGCCTCGAAGCGGGCGACCGCGGGTTGTTTGAGGCCTGCCCGATCTGCCAGCTCCGTCTGTGTCAGGCCGAGTTCCTCGCGACGTCGCCGCACCGCGTCGCCGAGTTCGAAGCGGAGGCGAGCCGCCTCGTAGGCGGCTCCGGCACCGGGGCGATCCATAATCTCGGCGCGCTTGTCCGACCATGCCGTGCGCTCACCCATATCGATCACTCCTCGTCTGCTGTGTGAGCTTCCGCGATACAACGCCGCATGGCGCGCACAGCTCGCTCGATCTCGGCGGTCTCTCGCATCCGCTGCTTACGGAAGACCGTGAGCAAAATGATGCGCCTTCCCGGAGCGATCCAATAGGTGACGCGAACCGCGTCTCGGGAGAGGTGGAATCGGAGTTCTCTGAGCTTGCCGCACAGCTGCCGGGTGTACGGCTCGTCGAGAAGCACGCCCCGCTCGGCCAGCAGATCGACATAGAAGACGGCGGTCTCCTGGTCGTCCTGGCTGAGCGAGTCGAACCACTCGTCGACCTCGAGCTCCAGTTCCACCTCTCCCCACTTCATAACATGAACGTTATAAGTGATGCAAGTGTCGTGTCTCTCGGCTGGTGAAGCGGCTCAAGATTCTTCTTTGTTGGCGCGTGGTGCCGGCGAGTGTGGGTTCGCTGGCGGAGTGGTCGCGGGGGATGTGGTCGGCCGGTCGCCGGTCACGATGATTCGCCGAGGGACGAGGCGTCGCCTCCGGCTGAGAATGATCAGGGGGTTCTGCGAATATTGTGACTTGCGTCCTGATGGCCTACCGCGGAGTCACCCCTTATGAGCGAGCTGAGCGAATCGGCAGCCGGACAGCCTGAGCGGAGCGACCCGGCGGCGCTGCGGCGGGCGCTGGCGGAGGCGGTGGAGCGGGCGGCCGGAGCGGCGGAGCTCACCCGGCTGATCGCCGACTACCAGCGGCGGCTGGAGGAGGTGGCGCGCGCGGAGGCCGAGGCCGTGACGAAGACGCGCGAGGCCGAGGCGCGGCTCAAGACGGCGGAGCGGCAGAACCGGCAGCTCGCCAAGCAACTCGCCGAGCAGCGCTACCAGACCGAGGTGGCCAACTGGAAGCTCGCCTCGCTCCAGGACAGCCGGTGGAGCAAGCTCGGCGACGCGATCCACAGCAAGAACCCCGGTTCGGTGGCCAAGACGCTGAAGGCGCCGACCAGGAAGCGCCCGGCGCCCAGGCGCTCGGACTTCAAGCCGGAGATCCCCGTCGTCGACGAGGCGAAGGCCATTCCGGCCGCGCCCCAGCCGAAGCCCCCGCAGGTCTCCGCGCCGCTCGCCGAGCACTTCGTCGTGCCCAAGGGCCCGACGGCGCGGCCGTACATGACGGTCGCCGCGATCGTCGACCGGCAGACCGAGGCCCTGCTGCGGTACGAGTGGCGGCTGGTGACCAACTTCGGCCCGGACAACTGGGAGGCCATGCTCGACCAGCAGCGGCCGCACGTGCTGTTCGTCGAGTCCGTACGGCCCGGCCCGCGCCAGGGGAACGGCGGACGCTGGCTGGAGGCGCTGGCCGGGGAGACGCGGGCGCTGCGCGACCTGGTGGCGGCCTGCCGCAAGCGCGGGATCAAGACGGTCTTCTGGCACTCCGGAGGCGCGGTGTCGCGGGGGGTCCCGGCGGCCGAGCACTTCGAGTGGGTGCTGACCACCACCGAGGCCCGGGCCCGCGAGTGGCGCTCGGCGCTGCGGCACGACCGGATCGGCGTGCTCCCGCACGCGATCCAGCCCCGGGTGCACAACCCCATCCCGGCGGAGGGCGGCCGTACGGGGGAGATCGTCACCCTCGGCACCGTCACCCCTCCCGGCGACGGATCGGCCGCCTGGAGGCCGCTGGCCGGTCAGGGCGACGACGACACGCCGTACGACGACGTGCTGACGGCCTACCGGCAGCCGGCCCTGGTGATCGCGGGCGCCGACGCCGAGCCGAGGACGATAGGAGAGGTCACGGCCTGCGGCACCCCGGTGCTCCAGGTGCGGGCCGGGGCCAAGGGCGAGGAGATCGTCGCGGCGGCCGAGATGTTCATGGCGGACGCCGAACGGCTGGCCAGGGAGGCCCATCTGGCCTGGCGGGCCGGCGCCGGCGTGACGCCGCTGCTCGACCCGATCCTCGACACGCTGGGCGTGCCCAGCGTGCGGGGCAGCGGCGTGATCACGGCGATCGCCGCGGTCGCCGGTCAGGCCGAGCTCGACCACCTGCTCGCCCAGGTTTCCCGCCAGATCGACCGGCCCGGCCAGCTCGTGATCGTCGCGGAGGGCCTGGACGCCGGGCTGGTGGACAAGACCGTCCGCCAGGCGTGCCCCGGCCTCGACGTCGTGGTCCGCGTCACCGAGGAGCCGATCACCCGGGGCGCCGCCCTCGACCGCGCCGTCCGGCTGGCCGACGGCGACCACGTGGCGGTGCTCGACCCCAGGGACCTGTACGGCGAGCACTACCTGGCCGACCTCGTCAGGCACTTCGCCTCCACCGACGCCGAGGTGCTGGGAAAGGCGTCCTTCTACGCGCACCTGCCCGGAACCGGGGCCACGCTGCTCCGCCAGCCGGGGGCCGAGCACCGGTTCCTGCCGGAGGTCGCCGGGGGCACCGTCCTGGCCCGCCGCCAGACCCTCACCGACCTCGGTCTCGCCGACGTCTCGGAGGAGTGGGGCGAGGTCCTGATGCGGCAGTGCCGCACGGACGGGGTGCGGGTCTACTCGGCCGACCGCTACTCCTACGTCTGCGTCCGCGACTCGGCGGAGGGCGCGCTGCTCTCCTCGGCGCGCCTGGAGGGGTACGTCCCGGCCGAGCCCCTCGCCCTCCTGCTCTGACCGCCCCCGGCTCCGGCGTTAGGCTGGCCGCGATGACCACCGCCGGCCATGCCGAACGAGACCACGGGCGCCGGACGCCGCCCGTGGAGGCCGGCGAATGATCGTCAGGGCGCTGGCCGCCGTCCTCGGCTCGCCGCCCGTGCCCCAGGGGTCGTGGGAACGGGAGGCGACGTTCGCCTCGGCGGCGGCGCTGCGGGGGAGCGGCGCGCCCACGAAGGAGACGGCGGAGCGGTTGGCCGGACGGCTCCGGGCCGTCCCGGGGGTCGGGCGGGTGGACGTCCGGCCGAACGGCTTCCTCGTCATCGCTGTCACCGGACCGGAAGACGTGCTCGACGACGTCCCGTCCACCGAACCCGTGGAGACGGCCCCGTCCTGCCCGGCGGACGGCGCGGGGCCGTGGCCGGACTTCCCCCGCACGTGGGACAACCCCGGCTTCGCCGTCAGGTACGCGTACGCGCGGGCGGAGGCCGTACGGCGCTGGGCGCGCGATCTCGGCGTCGCGACCGGGGCCGGCGTGCGGCCTGGACGGCTGACCGGCCCGTACGACCGGGCGGTGCTGCGGGTCCTGGCGGAGCTGCCGAGCAGGCGGGAGAGCCGTGATCCGGGCTGGCCGGCGTATCTCGAACGGCTGGCCGCGGCCTACCACGACGCCTTCGAGCACGCCTCGCCGATCCCCCGGGGCGACGAGGAGCCGTCGGACGTCCACGCCGCGCGGGTGCGGATGGGGGACGCGGTGCGCGCGGTGCTCGCCACGGGCCTGCGGGAACTCGGCCTCACCCCGCCCCGCCAAATCTAGGGCTGCAAAATGTGAGCAAAACCAGAAGACAGCCGGAAACAGTACGTATGATGACCTGGGATCCAGAATATCTTCCACACGTTGTCTCGCAGGGTGAGCAGTGGGCGCGGGAGAATCGCCGGGTCGGCTAGCCTCGTGCGGGTGAGTCGATTCGCCCACCCAGCCGGCGACCTGCACGCCGCCTCCTCGATCGTCGCCGTGACCGCCGGACCGCCCGAGGAGCGTCCGCCGCACACGCCCGCCGACCTCAACGCGCTCGAACCGGCCATCTGGCCGCGAACGTCGGGCCGCACCGGCGGAGCCGTCACCATCGGCGGCATCGACGTACGCGACCTGGCGAAGGAGTTCGGCACACCGCTGTACGTCGTCGACGAGGAGGACTTCCGCTCCCGCTGCCGCGAGTACCGGTCGGCCTTCCACGACGGAGAGGTCCACTACGCGGCCAAGGCGTTCCTGTGCCGGGAGGTCGCCCGCTGGATCGACCAGGAGGGGCTCGGCCTCGACGTGTGCAGCGCGGGCGAGCTCGCCGTCGCGCTCAGCGTGGGCTTCCCGCCCGAGCGGATCACCCTGCACGGCAACAACAAGTCGCTCGCGGAGCTGGAGCGGGCCGTCCAGACCGGCGTCGGCCACATCGTGGTCGACTCGTACGAGGAGATCGCCCGTCTCGGCTTCCTCGCCGAGAAGCACGGCGTACGGCCCAAGGTCATGATCCGGGTGACCGTCGGGGTCGAGGCGCACACCCACGAGTTCATCGCGACCGCCCACGACGACCAGAAGTTCGGCCTGTCGCTGAGCGGCGGCGCCGCCGCGGAGGCGGTGCGCCGCATCCTCGCGCTCCCGCAGCTCGAACTGGTCGGCCTGCACTCGCACATCGGCTCGCAGATCACCGACGTCGGCGGCTTCGAGGTCGCCGCCCGCCGTCTCGCCACCCTGCTGGTCGACATCAAGGAGGAGCACGGCGTCGTGCTCCCCGAGCTGGACCTCGGCGGCGGATACGGCATCCCGTACGTCACGGGTGACGAGTCCCTGGACGTCAAGGTCATCGCGGACGGCCTGCGGGAGATCGTCACCAAGGTCTGCGAGGCGGCCGGGCTTCCGGTGCCGCGCCTCACGGTCGAGCCGGGCCGTTCGATCGCGGGCCTTTCCGGCGTGACCCTGTACGAGGCCGGTACCGTCAAGAACGTGGAGGGCCTGCGCACCTACGTGAGCGTCGACGGCGGCATGAGCGACAACGTCCGCACCGCGCTGTACGGCGCGGAGTACACGGCGGTGCTCGCCTCCCGCGAGAGCCAGGCGGCGCCGATGCTGTCGCGCCTGGTCGGCAAGCACTGCGAGAGCGGCGACATGGTCGTGCGCGACCTGCACCTGCCGGGCGACCTGGCCCCCGGCGACCTGATCGCCGTCGCCGGCACCGGCGCCTACTGCCGGTCCCTGGCCAGCAACTACAACTATCTGCCCAAGCCCGCCGTCGTCGCGGTGTCCAACGGCCAGGCGCGGGTGATCATCCGCCGGGAGACCGAGGACGACCTGCTCAGGGGGCAGCTGTGACCAGCCGCCGCCGGCGGTCCGGCGGCGGAGCGAGGAGGGGTCGTGAGTAACGCCAAACCGGCGCTCGGGGTCGCGCTGCTGGGCTGCGGCGTCGTCGGGTCGCAGGTCGTACGCCTGCTCGGCGAGCAGGCCGACGACCTCGCCGCCCGCGTCGGAGCGCCGCTGAGGCTGGCCGGCGTCGCCGTGCGCAGGCTGGGGCGCAAGCGGGACGCCGACGTCGACCCCGCGCTGCTCACGACCGACGCCGAGGCCCTCGTCACCCGTGACGACGTCGACATCGTGGTCGAGGTGATCGGCGGCATCGAGCCCGCCCGCTCGCTGATCCTCGCCGCCATGGCGCGGGGCAAGTCGGTGGTCAGCGCCAACAAGGCGCTGCTGGCCGAGGACGGCGCGACGATCCACCGGGCCGCCCGGGAGAACGGCGCCGACCTGTACTTCGAGGCGAGCGTGGCCGGGGCCATCCCGCTGCTGCGGCCGCTGCGCGAGTCGATGGCCGGTGACCGGGTGCGCCGGGTGCTGGGCATCGTCAACGGCACGACCAACTACATCCTCGACAAGATGGACTCCACCGGCGCCTCGTTCACCGACGCCCTGGAGGAGGCCCAGGCGCTGGGGTACGCCGAGGCGGACCCGACGGCGGACGTCGAGGGCTTCGACGCCGCGGCCAAGGCCGCGATCCTCGCCGGCATCGCCTTCCACAGCCGGGTGACGGCGGCCGACGTCTACCGTGAGGGCATCACGGACATCACCGCGGCCGACGTCGCCTCCGCCAAGGGCATGGGGTACGTCATCAAGCTGCTGGCCATCTGCGCCCGCTCCGAGGACGGCCGGTCGGCCGGCGTCCGCGTGCACCCCGCCATGATCCCGAGGTCCCACCCCCTGGCCGGGGTCCGGGAGGCGTACAACGCCGTCTTCGTGGAGGCCGAGTCGGCCGGGCGGCTGATGTTCTACGGGGCGGGCGCGGGCGGCGCGCCGACCGCCAGCGCCGTGCTGGGCGACATCGTCGCGGTGGCCCGCAACCGCCTCGCCGGCACCCGCGGCCCCGAGGAGTCGACGTACGCCGACCTCAAGGTCCACCCGATGGGCGACAGCGTCACCCGCTACCACGTGTCGCTGGACGTGGCGGACAAGCCCGGCGTGCTCGCCCGGGTGGCCGACATCTTCGCCCGGCGCGACGTGTCGATCCAGACGGTGCGGCAGGAGGGGCGGGGCGACGACGCCAGGCTCGTGCTGGTCACCCACCGGGCCAGCGACGCGGCCCTGTCCGGCACGATCGAGGATCTGCGCGAACTGAACACCGTCCGGGCGGTCGCCAGCGTGATGCGCGTGGAGGGCGACGAGGCGCCCTGAGCGGTCGTGAGACCGCGGAGGCCGCCGCCGCTCCCGGCGGCGGCCCGTCGGGGACCGGGTCGGCCGGTCAGAGGGTCACCTTGGCGATCTGGTCGACGTAGTCCTCGGTGAGCCAGACGTTGCCGTCCGGTCCGCTCGTGATGTCGAACGGCCCGGCGAGGACGGTCGGCATGTTGTACTCGATGATGATCCCCGAGGTGGTGACGGTGGCGGCCGCGTTGCCGAGTTGTTCGGCCACCCACAGCCTGCCGTCGGATCCGCTGGTGATGCCCCACGGGAAGGCGTTGGGGTCGTCCAGCGGGTACTCGGTGAAGTCGCCACCGGTGGTGACGGTGCCGACCTTCCCGTTGGCGTCGGTGTACCACAGGTTGTCGTCGGGCCCGGTGACGATCCCGATGGGCGTCGCCCCCGAGGAGGGGACGGTGTACTCGGTGATGGTCCCCGACGTGGTGATCTGACCGATCTTGCCGGTGAACGACTCGGTGAACCACAGGGCGCCGTCCGGCCCCGTCGTGATCCGCACCGGGAAGGCGCTACTCGTCGGCAGGGCGTACTCCGTGATGGTCCCCGACGTGGTGATCCGGCCGATCTTGTTGCCGGTCATCTCGACGAACCACAGGGCGCCGTCGGGGCCGGCGGTGATGCCCCAGGGGAAGGACCCCGTGTTGGGCAGCGCGTACTCCGTGACGACTCCGGAGGTGGTGATGCGGCCGATCTTGTCGGCGGCCGACTCGGTGAACCACAGGGCGCCGTCCGAGCCGGTGGCGATGTGGGCGGGCTCGGCGTCCTCGGTCGGCACGGCGTATTCGGTGAAGTCGCCGTCCGTGGTGACGCGGCCGATCTGGCCGGCGTAGTTCTCGGCGAACCACAGCGCGTCGTCCGGACCCGAGGTGATGCCGACAGGGCCCGAGGTGCCGGTCGGGATGTTCAACTCGGTCACGGTCGGAACCCTCGTGACGTCGCCGGACCGGAACGGCCGGACGGGCGGGCGCGGCCGCTGGACGGGACACCGCATGTGGCGGTGCTCCGGCATCCGCTTCAGTTTCTTGCAGATCAGCACCCACGGGGGCAGCGGCTTGGGACGCTGGCCCGGAGTGTCGGCGGTGGCGGGCGGGCCACTGCACAACGGCGCGGCCGTCACCAGAGCCAGCGCCATCGCCGCGAGTGGACGGCGGAGGTGTCGTGAGAAGCGGGGCATGGCATCCCTTCGGCTGAGCGGAGACATGAGGGGCCGGGGGCGAGGCCTCACTATGTCCGAGCCGCCTCGCCGGAGGCCGCTCCGCCGCGTCCGTGGCGGGTCACGGGAGACCCAACTCCTGGACGGATCGGGGTGGTCAGGCCACCGAATGGGTGATGGTCCCGGTGTAGACGCCGGTGGCGGCGCCGGACGGGATGGTGATGACCAGAGTGGGCTGCCAGCTCGTCGACATCGGCGGCACCTGTTTGCGTCCGCTGAAGGCGACGACCGGAGAGGTGAGGGGCACCCGGTCGGCGGCGGTGGGCTGTCCCGGGAAGCGCGTTCCGGCGCCCGACGACGCGGTGACCGGCCCCGACCAGTAGGCGACGTTCGCGGTCGTGATGGTCTGCGCGGGAGTGCCGCTGCCGGTGGTGAAGCTCGTCGCGGACACGGTCGCCGTCCAGGGAGGGATGCCGTTGCGCTGGTCGGCCACGGTCACCGTGCCCATGGAGGCGCTGATGGTGCCACCCCGGGCTCCGCTGCCGAGGCTGGCCGAGCCCGGCACAGTGATCGTCAGGGGGTCGACCCGCACGGCGACCAGCCCGGTTCCACCCACGCCGTCTCGTTCCGCCTGTCGTGCGCCGGGCCCGGCGGCGAGCGCGAGCGGAGCGTTGAACGTCGTGATCGGCAGTGCGATCGGCGGCGCGATCGGCAGTGCGGCCGACGCGGCCAGCGCCGCGACGACCAGGGCATCCGCACGGACCTTGCGCATATGGCCTTCCTCGCCGCCCCTGCCGCATGAGTCGCCTCCGTGCGGCCGATCTTCGCCGTGAACGATCCACGGCAGGCTAGGTCATCGGCGCGGCCCGCGGCCGTCGCCACGCCGTGACGCCACGTGACCGCAGGGCGTCGGGCCACGCGTCCCCGCCGCTCGTCATTTGATCACAAAGGCTTTCCAGACGCCGCTGGGCGTGATCTCGGCGCGAGCCGCCGACCGGCCACTATGTCACCGACCGCGGCCCGGACGGGGCGGCGTATCCACGGAGGAGATCGGCTGTGTGCAAGAGGAGTGTCGCCGCGCCGTCGGCGGGCGTGGCAGTGCTGGCGCTGACGGCGGCGCTGTCCGTGGCGTCGGCCGCGTCACCCGCCGCGGCGGCCACGTGTCCGGCGTCCACCACGTGTCCCACGACCGTCACCTTCACTGTCACCGCCCCTGACGGGTTGACGATCACCGTCCCCGACGGGCCGGTGAACATCGGCAGCGGCGCGCCGGGAACTCAGATCAGCGGCCTGCTGGGTCCGGTCACGGTGTCCGACCAGCGCGCCGCGCTCACCGCGACATGGGTGGCCACGGTGTCGGCCGCTTCGGGAGGCTTCACCACCGGCGGCGGCACCGCCGCCGAGACCGTTCCCAACAGCGCCGTCCTCTACTGGTCCGGCGCGGCGACGTCCACCACGGGCACCGGCACGTTCGTGCCGGGTCAGGCGAACGCGGCGGCCGCCCAGTCGCTCGACGTGCCGCGCACCGCGTTCAGCAAGACGAGCGGCTCAGGCGACAACTCGGCGACCTGGAATCCGACCATCGTGGTCAACGTGCCCGCCGCGGCCGTGGCGGGCACCTACACCGGAACGGTGAACCACTCCGTTGCCTAGCCGTCTCCGGGGGCTCGCCGCCGCCGGCCTGTTCGTGACCGCGGTGCTCGCGCCGGTGGCCGCCGCGGCGGCCACCGGCGACGACGCCCATGGGAACCGCCAGGGGAGGTTCGGGATCCGGCTGCTGGAGATTCCCGAGAACCGCCTGGACGACCCGCGCTCGCACGCGTTCATCGTCGACCACGTCAATCCCGGCACGACCTTCACCAGGCGCCTGGAGGTGTTCAGCACCTCCTCCTCGCGGCAGCACGTGGACCTCTACGCCGCGGCGGCACAGGTGGGCGACGCCGGATTCAGGTTCGCCCCCGCGCGCACGCCCAACGAGCTGACCTCCTGGATGAGGCTCGACCGGACCGCCGTGGAGCTGCCGCCGCACGGCCACGTCCCGGTGACGGCCACCGTCGCGGTGCCGCCGACGGCTTCCAAGGGCGAGCGTTACGCCGTCATCTGGGCGGAGATCTCCTCGGCCTCGCCCGGCCCGTCGGGCAACGTCGCACTTGTCAACCGGGTGGGCGTCCGCACCTACCTCGACGTGGGCCCGGGCGGCGAACCGCCGACGAGCTTCCGGATCGGGGAGGTGACCGCCGGGCGCACCGACGACGCGACCCCGCGCCTGGTGGCCGAGGTCGGCAACACGGGGGAGCGCGCCGTCGACCTGGAGGGCGAGGTGCGGCTGTCGGAGGGGCCGAGCGCGCTCAGCGCCGGGCCGTTCCGCAGCGCCCGCGCCACGACCCTGCCTCCCGGCGGACACGGCCGGGTGACCGTGCTGCTGGGCCACGACCTGCCCGCCGGGCCCTGGAGGTTCCGGCTCACCCTGCGCAGCGGCCGGGTCAGCCGTACGGCCACCGGCACGATCACCTTCCCCGCGGCCGGTGAGCGTGCGGCGGCGTACAACGGTCCCTCGGTGCCGGTTCTCGCGGCCTGCGGCGCGGCGGCCGTGGCCGCGGCGGGGCTCCTGGTCGCCGGCCTGCGCCGGTTCCGCCGCCGTCCCATGCGCGGCGAAGCGGCCTGACCCGGCGGCCTGCCCGGCCCGAGCGGGCACGCCGTACGCCCCGTATCGGCCTCGTGGACGGCGGGTCAGCGGTCCGCCAGGGCTCGGCGGACCGCGTCGAGGGCCTCCTCCTCGGAGGCCCCGAGCTGCCGCACGGCGCCGGCGAACTCCTCGGCGGCCTCGCGCAGGTGCAGGCGACCTCCCTGTGCGGCGAGTTCCGTGATCGTCGCCGCACGGCCCCGGCGCAGCTCGACCAGGCCCTCGTCGCGCAGTTGCTGGTAGCCGCGCAGCACGGTGTGCAGGTTGATGCCGAGCGCGGCGGCGACGGCCCGCGCCGAGGGCAGCTTGTCGCCGGGGACCGCCTCGCCCCTGGCGACCGCCCCGCGCACCGAGGCCGCCACCTGGTCGGCCAGGGGCTGGACCGAGGACGGGTCGACGACGATCAGCATCCGGTGCCTGCCCGCATGCGGGTGAGGGTCCCGTTGACCAGAGCCGCGGCGGCCTCGGCGTCCCGGGCCGAGTAGAGGAACTCCCGGCCGTCGGTGAGCCGCAGCGCCAGCACCGGATCCCCGCCGCCGACGTAACCCCATCCTCTGCTGCCGCCGAGCATGCCGCCGAGCCCCCTGCCGGACGTCTTCAGCCGCACCGAGGCGAAGACCACCGCTTCGTACGGCACGGCCCGCCGCAGCCCTCCGAGCCAGGGCAGGCTCACCTCCACGCCCCGTCCGTCGATCCGGAGCCGGCTGCGGGCCTGCAGGATCAGGAAGATCCCCAGGAGCGCGGCTATCGTGGTCGCCTGCCAGCGCTCCGCGAAGTCGGGCGCGGAGAACCAGGCGAAGGCGAGGAACACCGCCCCCTGGAACAGGGTGAGACGGTTCCAGCCGGACACCGCGTAGACGGCCCGCTGGCCCGGCGCCAGCGGGAGGAGCGGGACGTCCGGGGGTGGCGTGCCGTACGCGGGCGCGGCAGGGGGCAGCGGCCCCGACAGACGCCAGGCGGCGATTCCCGCGAGAACCGCCAGCACTATCTCCGTGGGAATCGCCCACGACGGCTGGGAAGCCGGGCCGTCCGCGTCGATGAGCGCCGCCACCGCGACGCCGTTCCCCGCCGCCGCCAGGACGCTCTGGCTGAAGCCGAAGACGGCCAGCAGGCGCTGCAGCTCCGGCCAGCGCTGGTAGTGCGCGAACATGGCGACGAACACCACCTCGGCGAACACTACGGGGAACAGCGCCATTCGCAGCCATCGGCCCCATTCGGAGCTGTGCTCTCCTGTGGCACCCGGAACGTACGCCAGGTGGGGCAGCCGGTCCCGGAAGACCGCGAAGAGCAGCAACGGAACGAGAAGGATCAGGGGCGGCGACGCCACGGTCAGGATCAACCGACGGAGCCAACCGGCGTCGCGGTGCGGGTAGCCGTTCATGGGACCACCTCCGACTGTTTGCATATGACTATAACAATCAAACAGTTTGTGTCCCATCCCGTCTTCGGAATCCGTCCGGCGGATGCCCTCGGGGGACCGGCCTCTGAGGCACGACTCGATCCGGTAACGACCAGTTGGATCTTCGCGGCGGTGGAAACGGGATGACCCTAATCTCGTAGAAATGATCGCTGCCTCGGGGGAGAGCGCGGTTACGGGCGAAGTGGCCCGTACTGCCGACGACGGCGCGGCCCAGGCCGCGACAGGATGGTCCGGACGGCCCCGGCGAACGCGGTGGACAGGGCGAACGCGGTGGACGCCGCTCGTCGCGGGCGTCGTGACCACGGGCGTGGCCGTGTCGGGCGGTACGGCGTCGTTGTCGGGCGACGAGGTGGCGACCTACAGTGCCGCGGTGGCCCGGCCGCTGAGCGGCCTGCTGGTGCTCGTCCAGCACGTCGACGGCCACTTCCTGCCCTACTACCTGCTCATCCACCTCTGGTCCTTCCTGGGTGAGGCCGAGTGGTGGCTGCGCCTGCCGTCGGCCCTGGCGGCGGGCGTCGCGGCCGGTTTCCTCGCCGACCTCGGCCGCAGGCTCGCCGGTCCGTGGGCCGGGATCGTGGCCGCCGCGTTGTTCGCGGTGCTGCCGTCGGTGTCCTTCCACGGAGCGAACGCCCGGCCGTACGCGTTCGCGGCGGCGGCGGCCGTCGTCTCGGCCTGGGCGCTGCACCGGGTCGCCGAGTCGCCCACCTGGGGCCGGGCGGGCGGGTACGCGGCGGCGGTGGCCCTGCTCGGCTGCACGCACCTGTTCTCGGTCCTGGTGCTCCCGGCCCAGCTCCTGGCCGCCCTGCTCGCGCTGCCAGGCCGTACGGCGTGGACCAGGGTCGTCCCCGCCATGGCGGCGGGGTGCGTCCCCGTCGTGGTTCTCGGGCTGGTGGGATGGGGCGAGCGGGCCGCGATCAGCTGGATTCAGCCGCACGGGCCGGAGGTGCTGCTGAAGGTGCCCAAGCACGTCGCGGGCTCCGATCTCGCCGGGCCGGTGTTGTTCGCCCTCGCCGTCGCGGGGGTGGTGATCCTGCTGCGCGCGTCCGTCCCCTGGGGTGTGCTCGTCGGCGGATGGCTCGTCCTCCCGCCGCTGCTGCTGCTCGTGGTCGACGCGCTGGTGACCCCCGCCTACGTGGACCGCTACGTGTTCGTCGCGGCGCCCGCCCTGGCGCTCTCGGCCGGCGTGGCCCTGGCCTCCGTGCGCCCGGCCGCCCTCCCCGCCGCGCTGGTGGCCGTGCCCTCCGTACTGGCCGTCGCGGCGCTGGGGCTGCCCGCGCAGGCCGACTACCGGCGGCAGAACGGCCACTACGAGGACTTCCCCGGAGCGGTGGAGGTGATCAGGGCGGAGCTGCGCCCCGGCGACGCCGTCGTGTACGGCCAGAGCAGGCTGCGCACCGGCTTCCGCTACTACGGCCGTGACGGGCTCCCGGACGACGTGCTCCTCGCGGGGCCCGGCCCGGCCTTCGAGTACGCGGAGAAGCCCGGCCTCGCGGGCGCCCTGGCCGGGCGCCGCCGGGTCTGGGTCGTCTGGCGGGGGACGAAACAGGCGGGCCTGGAGGGTACGAAGATCCGGCGGGTGGCGGCCGTACGCGCGGCGGGATATCGCCTGTCCAGCGCCTGGCACTCCGCCGAACTCCCCGGTCTGACCGTCGCGCTGTTCGAGCGGGGCCGGGGCGGAGACTGACCGCCGGGGCGATACCCGATCGTCAGGGTGACGGCAAAGTAATTGCCCGATGCAAGTAAAGTCTTCGCCTATGCGACTTACGGTGAAGAGACTCGTACCGGTCTGTCTCGTCGCCGCGGCGTCGGTCGCGGGGCTTCAGCAGGCCCCCGCCGGGGCGGCCGGCGTTCCCTCCTCGGGGCAGGCGGCCGCGCACGCCGCCCGGCAGGCGGCCGCCCCCGCTCACGGCACGCGGAAGGCGGCCAGGAGCGCGGTGCCCATCGTGGCGCTCACGTTCGACGACGGGACGGCCGACCACCTGGCCGTGGCGAAGATGCTGAGCAAACGCGGCCTGAAGGGCACCTTCTACGTCAACAGCGCGCGCCTCGGCACCTCCGGCAGATACCTGAGCGTGCCGGCGCTGCGCGCCATCGCGCGGGCCGGGCACGAGATCGGCGGCCACACCCTCCGTCATCCGCACCTGTCGGACGAGTCCGAGGCCGTGCAGCAGAGCGAGATCTGCGACGACAGGCGGGCGCTGCTGAAGCTGGGCTTCGCCCCCCGCTCGTTCGCCTATCCCTTCGGCGACTACGACGAGACCACCAAGCAGCTCGCCATGCGGTGCGGCTACACCACCGCACGCGGCATCAATGGCCTGTACCGGCCCGACAGCTGCCAATCGTGCCCGATCGCCGAGAAGCTGCCGCCGGTGGACCTCGCCGCCGTGCGTGCCACGAGCCAGACCCGCCTGCCGCGTACGGCCCGCACGCTGGAGAGCTTCGTCACCCGGGCGCAGGAGGAGGGCGGCCGCGGCCTGGTCACCTTCGTCTTCCACGAGATCAAGAACAACCCGCGGGACCAGTACGCGACCGCGCCGAAGGAGTTCGCCGCCTTCGTCGACTGGGTGGCGCGGCAGCGGAAGGCCGGGAAGATCCAGGTGAGGGCGCTGGGCGACCTCGTCGGAGGAAAGGTCTGGCCGGTCCCCGACGACATGTGAGAGACGGTCCGAGTACTCAAAGTCACAGGTTCTTACCAGCTTCTGATGATATAAGTCCACAAACCTCGTAAAGAGACGAGCGGGAGGGACACGTGACGGTCGCGACGGAGATGTGCTCGCCGTACGGCTTCACCCGCAGTCCCACCCAGGAGTCCGCCACGCTGTCCTGGAGCGGTGGCGGCTGGACGGTGGGAGATCGCCCGCTGCCCGGCCCGCCGCGGCCCGCCGACGTCGAGGAGCTGCGGCCGCTGCGCGGGCTGACGGTGGAGTGGCCCGCGCAGCCCGTCGCCGCGGCCCTGGAGCCGGTGATCGCGCTCGCCGCCGCGGGAGTGCCGCTGACCTGCCCGGACCCGCCCGCCTGGGTACGCGAGGCCGATCCGGTCCTCGCCGGGCTCGCCGCGGCCTGGACGCCCGAGCCCGGTGACGGCACTCCGGCGTCGGTCGCCGACCTGCGCCGGGAGGAGCACAGCGTGCGCCTGCGCAGGCACGCGCTGCGCGCCGGGGGAGTGGCCGTGAACCCGGCGCCGGTCACCGTCGTCATGGCCACGCGGCGGCCCCAGTACGTCGGCGACGCGCTGCGGCAGATGGCCCGCCAGCGCGGGGTGGACTTCGAGGTGGTCGTCGCGCTGCACGGCTTCCCCGCGGCGCGGGTGCGGTCCGCGATCGAGGAGTTCCCCCGCCCCGTCACCGTGGTCGAGGCCGCCGAGAAGACAGCGCTCGGAACGGTCCTCAACGAGGCCGCCGCGCGGGCGTCCACCGGCATCGTCGCCAAATGGGACGACGACGACTGGTACGGCCCCGAACACCTGTCGGACCTGCTGCTGGCCATGACCTACTCGGGCGCCGACCTGGTCGGGACCGCTCCCGAGTTCTTCTACCTCCAGCCTCTGGACGTCACGATCCGCCGCACCGACTACAGCAGCGAGGTGTGGACCGACCACGTCGCGGGAGGCACGATCCTGCTCGGCCGCGCCCTGCTGGAGGAGGTCGGCGGCTTCGGTCCGCAGGACCGGGGTGAGGACGCCCACCTGCGGCGCTCCGTCGAGGAGGCGGGCGGGCGGATCTACCGCACGCACGGCCTCGGCTACGTCCTGCGGCGGTCCCTCAGCGCCGACCACACCTGGAACCTTCCCCTTGCCCACTTCCTGCGAGTCGCGACGAACCAATGGCGCGGCTTTCGCCCGAGTCTGCTGCTGGACACGCCATGACGCCACGTATCAGGGGAAACGACTACACCGTGCTGGAGCCGCCCGCGCTCGGATCGGCGTGGACGCCGAGCCTGCGGGCGAGCGTCGTCATCCCGGCGTACGGCGCCCAGGCGAAGCTCGACCTCACGCTCGCCGGGCTGGCCGCGCAGACGTACCCGGCCGACCTGCTCGAAGTGATCGTCGTCGACAACGGCAGCGACCCGCCGCTGCGCCTGCCGGAGATCCGGCCGCGCGGCACGCGGCTGCTGGTCTGCGAGGCGCCGGGCCGGGCCAGGGCGCGCAACGCCGGCCTGGCCGCCGCGACGGGGGACGTCATCCACTGGATGGACTCCGACGTGGTGCCGGAGCGTGCGGAGGTGGAGGCCCACATGCGCTGGCACCACCTCGCGCCGTACCTGTCGGTCACCTCCTATCTGCGCTTCAGCACCGCGGCGCTGCCCGCTCCCGAGGAGGTCGTGGGCGCGGACGACCTGGCCGGGCTCTTCGAGCCCGCCGAGCCGCACGCCTGGATCGAGGACCTGGTCGCGCGGTCGCAGGG
The DNA here is from genome assembly GCF_014161415.1 of Microbispora sp. H10885. Classification (NCBI taxonomy): domain Bacteria; kingdom Bacillati; phylum Actinomycetota; class Actinomycetes; order Streptosporangiales; family Streptosporangiaceae; genus Microbispora; species Microbispora sp. H10885. Next base: position 108,550 of record NZ_JABBWY010000012.1, read on the forward strand.
GCTGACCCGCTCGCCGCGGCCGTTCAGCATCCACATCGGCGGTGCGTCGTCGGCGAACGTCAGGCTGTTCGAGCGGGCCGGGGCGATGGACCCCGAGATGATCCTCGGCCAGGACACCGAGATGGGCTACCGGCTGGCGCAGGCGGGGGCGGTCTTCATCCCGGACCCCGAGGCCAGGGCGTACCACCTCGGGCCGTCCATGCGCATGCGCGACAGCGAGCGGATCAACCGGGTCAGCCACGCCCTGGTGACCGACCGCGTCCCCGGCTACCGGTGGCTGCGCACCCATCCCTCCCGGCAGTGGAAGGTCCCGCAGGTCGAGGTCGTCGTCGACGCGACGGCGGGGTCGTACGACGAGGTCCGGGCGACCGTGGACGGCGTGCTGGCCGGCACCGTGACCGACCTCGCCGTGGTCATGACCGGACCGTGGGACGAACTCGCGCCCGAGCAGCGCGCGCCGCTCAGGGACCCGCGCCTGGATCTGGTGCTGCTGCGCGCGCACTACGCGCACGAGGGCCGCGTACGGCTCGCCACGACGCCGCCCGACACCACGTCGCCGTACCGCCTGCGCGTCCCGCCGGGCTGGTCGCCGGGTGAGGACACCCTGGGCCGGCTGCTCGAAGTGCTGCGCGGGCGGGAGCGCGGGCTGGTCAGCGTGCTCCTGGCCGAGGACGCGGAGGGGATCGTCGCCGCCCGCCTGGAGCGCACCGAGGCCTTCGCCCGCGCCGCTCTGATCGCGGCCGAGGGAGAGAACGCCGACGACCTCGTGGACGAGATGTTCGGCACCTACTGGGTCGACGGTGAGAGCTTCGGCTTCAGCGCCTTCGGAGAGGCCGCGCCGTACCTGAACCCCCGTGCGGCCTACCGGGCCAGGGTGTCGGCGCAGGCCGAGGTCGAGCGGCTCACCAAGGAGGTCGAGCGGCTGCGCGGTCAGGTCGCCAAGTGGCGCGAGGAGGCGGGGCGGTGGCGCAAGTCGGCCGTCGAGTTCCGCCGGGAGATCGGCGCCCTGCGCAAGCAGATCTCGGCGCTGCGCCGCGCCCAGGGCCAGAACCAGGGTCAGGGCCTGCGCGGCATCGCCCGGGGCCTGAGCCGGCCCTTCACCTTCAAGAAGTCCTGACCGCGGCCCCCGCCGCGCTGATCCGCCTCCAGAACCGCCGCCCGCTGAACCGCCGCGCCCGCTTGGCTGCCGCCCGCCGAGCCGTCGCCCACTGAGCCGTCGCGTGTCGAGCCGTCGTCCACCGGGCTGCCGCTCGCCGAACTGCCGCCCGCCGAACTGCCGCCCGCTGATCCGCCGCGCGGCGGAACGGCGCAGGACGCGCGGTGGTCAGGAGCGGCGGAACAGACCGCGGCGCTGCCGCGGCGCCCGGTCCTCCGGTCGCGCCGCGCCGTTCCCGCCCGCGCCGTCGCTCCCGCCCGGCGTGCCGTTCCCCGCCCGCGCCGTCCCGGCGGGTTGCGTGGGCTGCGTGGACTGTGTGGACTGCGCGGGCTGCGTGGATTGCGCGGGCTGGGCGGGCTGCGCGGATCGGGCGGCTGGTCGCGCGGCCGGTTCACGGCCGGTCGTCGAGGCCCCGTCGAACTCGCCCGGCGCGGCGTGCCGTACGCCGTGGGTCTGCGCGATCACGTCGGCGATCGCCTCTCCGGGCGCGGCGAGGAGGCGGGCGCGGGCCGCGGCCTCGGTGCGCTCCAGCGTGGCCGTAAGGCCGTCGGGCGCCTCCAGCACCAGCAGGCCGATGCGTTCCTCCAGCATCGCCTTGACCGCTCGCTCCAGCAGCGCCGGGGCGGGCGGCGCGTCGATCGGCGCGGTGTAGCGGAAGGGGACGGGCGCGGCCGTCGGCGCCGCGCTCTCGGCGAACCGCACCCGAGCGTCGTGCCCGAACGCCGCCCGCACCAGGGCGAGGTCGAACGCCTCCGTCCCCGGCGCCCACCTGCGGCCCCCGTCGAGCAGCGTCCAGGGGCCGGTCAGCGTCACGGCGACGTCTATGAGCGTGCCGCGCAGCACGGCGTCGACCGCCGCGACGATCCGCGGCTCGTCCGCCCCGGTCACGTCGAAGACGACCTCGACGTACGGCACGCGCCACCGCCTGCCGGGCTCCTTGCGCAGATCGCGGCGGAGCGGCACCCGGTGCGCCAGATGAGCCTCGACCAGCCGGACGATCGCCCTGCCGTGCTCGCCGCGCTGCGCGGGCAGGCCGAGGTGGACGGCGCGGGCCTCCGGGTCGGGGACGAAGACGGCCCCCGCCTGGGCGAGCCGGTAGGCGAACTCGGTGTCCTGGCCGCGCACGACCTCGGGATCGAAGCCCCGCACCTCGTCCAGCAGGGCCCGCCGCAGGGAGACCGTCGGCCCGGTGCAGACCTGGTAGGGGTTCTTGCTCGCCCGCAGGCCGTCGAGGCGGCGGATGGTCTCCTCGGTCGAACTGGACACCAGCGCCGACGGGTCGAACAGGTCCTCCGGCGAGCCGTGCCGTACGGCGTCGTGGACCTGGCCGGGCGTGAGCGCCGGCTCCTCGGCGAACCTCTTGCCGCCGATGGTGACGAGGTAGTCGGTGAGGTGGTGCCAGCGGAACAGCGCCTCCAGGTGCTCACGCGAGATCACCATGTCGGCGTCGAGACGCTGCACGATCTCCCCCTCGGCCGCCGCGATGCCGGCGTTCATCGCGTGCCCGGCGCCCCACCCGCCGTCCGGCACGGAGACGATCCTGGTGTTCTCGGGCCGCAGTTCGGGCAGGCGCAGTGGGGGATCGCTGCGGTCGTCCACCACGATCACCTCGGTGAGGTGCGCGGGATAGGTCTGCGCGGCCAGCGCGGCCAGCGTCAGATCGAGGCGGTGCTGCCCGCCGTGCGCGGGGATCACGACACTCGCGCCGAGCGTGGGGCTCCAACCGCCGAGGGGCGGCGGCGTGAGCGGAGAGTAGTCGTTGTGGCGAATCCTCGGCCGGGGCTCGACGCCCGTCAGGTGGGCCACGCCTCATCCTTCACAGCGATGGTCAAAGGGCTCGCCCACACTAGCGAAAGCCACTGACGGTTCCCTAAGGTGACGCCCAATATGTCCAGTCGGTGGACAACGGAGTCCGCACGTCAAACGGTTGGCCGTAGACTCGGTGACCGATACCCCTGGTGACACGCGTACGCACGCGTGGGAGGAGCAACCATGTTCAGGGCTTGGCGTGGCCTTATCGAGGAGTACCGCGACCGTCTGCCGGTCTCCGCGACGACGCCCGTGGTGACCCTGCTCGAAGGCGGTACGCCGCTCGTCCCCGCCAGGCGGGTGTCCGAGATCACGGGATGTGACGTCCATCTGAAGGTCGAGGGGCTCAACCCCACCGGCAGCTTCAAGGACCGCGGCATGACCCTCGCGATCAGCAAGGCCGTCGAGGAGGGCGCCCAGGCGGTCATCTGCGCCTCGACCGGCAACACCAGCGCCTCGGCCGCCGCGTACGCCGTACGGGCCGGGCTGACCTGCGCCGTCCTCGTGCCGCGCGGGAAGATCGCGATGGGCAAGCTGGCCCAGGCGCTGGTCCACGGCGCGAAGCTGCTCCAGGTGGAGGGCTCCTTCGACGACTGCCTGGAGATGACCAGGAAGCTCGCGGAGACCTACCCCATCGCGCTGGTCAACTCCGTCAACCCGCACCGCCTGCAGGGGCAGAAGACGGCGGCCTTCGAGATCGTCGACGCGCTCGGCGACGCGCCGGACGTCCACTGCATCCCGGTCGGCAACGCCGGCAACATCTCGGCGTACTGGATGGGCTACAAGGAGTACGCCGAGGACGGCGTGGCCACCAAGCGGCCCCGCATGCTGGGCTTCCAGGCCAGCGGCGCGGCGCCGATCGTCGGCGGCTCGCCGGTCACCCATCCGCAGACGATCGCCACGGCGATCAGGATCGGCAACCCCGCCTCGTGGCGGCTCGCCGAGGCCGCCCGCGACGAGTCCGGGGGCGACATCCAGGCCGTGACCGACCGCCAGATCGCCGCGGCGTACAAGCTGCTCGCGCAGGAGGAGGGCGTCTTCGTCGAGCTCGCCTCGGCCGCGAGCGTCGCCGGCCTGCTGCAGGCCCACGAGCAGGGCCTGCTCACGCCGGGACAGCGGGTCGTGTGCACCGTGACCGGCAACGGCCTGAAGGACCCGGACTGGGCCATCTCCGGCGCTCCCGCTCCGGTGACGATCCCGACCGACGCCTACGCGGCCGCGGCGGCGCTGGGACTCGCCTGACCCTCCCTCTGACACTCAGCACATCTCCAGGTGACGAATTGACCGACAGTCACGGCGTCGTCGTACGCGTGCCCGCGACGAGCGCCAACCTCGGCCCGGGCTTCGACAGCCTCGGCCTCGCCCTCGACCTGTACGACGAGGTTGAGGCGGCGATCTCCGACTCGCCCGGCGTGCGGATCGCGGTGGAGGGTCAGGGCGCCGGCGAACTCGACGACGGCGAGGGCCATCTCGTCGTCAGGACCATGCGCGCGACCTTCGACCGCATGGGGTTCGCCCAGCCCGGCGGCATCGAACTGCGGTGCCGCAACCGGATCCCGCACGCGCGGGGGCTCGGCTCGTCGTCCGCCGCGATCTGCGCGGGCATCCTCGCCGCCCGCGCCCTCGCGCGGGGGCGCGGCGCGGAAGATTTTCCGGACGCTGACGTGTTCGCGCTGGCCACCGAGCTGGAAGGGCATCCCGACAACGTGGCGCCCTGCCTGGCGGGCGGGCTCACCATCGCCTGGACCGACCAGTCGGGGGCGGCGAGTATGGTGAAACTGACTCCGCACGAGGACGTCCGGCCGGTGGCGTTGATCCCGGATTTCCGGTTGTCCACGGAGGAGGCACGGGGGCTGCTGCCGAAGGACGTACCGCACTCGGACGCGGCGGCCAACGCGGGGCGGGCGGCTCTGCTCGTCGCGGCGCTCACGGAGAGACCGGAACCCGGCCTCCTGCTCGCCGCCACCGAGGATCGCCTGCACCAGAGGTACCGAGCGCCGGCGATGCCGCGCACCGCCGACCTGGTGCGACGGCTCCGTACGGCGGGGGTGCCCGCCGTCGTCTCGGGGGCAGGTCCGACGGTGCTCGCGTTGACGACAACGGATGCCAAGGATTTGATCGCGGCAGAAGTGGGTAATGACTGGCACATCCAGCCAATGAACGTCGACCCGTCTGGTGCGTTCGTTCGGTTTCCCGAGACACGCTGATACTTCTTCGACCTTCAGGGAATAGCTGTGCGCGCTGGTGATGTTAGGCTGATAGCCGCACCAGGTGCCCCCGTGTTGGGTGCGTGCTTGTCATTCGCACATCGCTGCACTTCGTCTCGCGTCCCGCGACGCGGGCAAGGCGATTTCCCCGAAACCGTTTCTTCCAGTCGGCACACCCTCGGGTGGCATGACCGGAGGCGGCGCGCTCGGAGACATGCGCGTTCGAACCACCAAGACATCTGGTCGGTGGCGGCAATCCGGGGGATCGCCCCCGGGCACCTACCGCTCGCGAATCCCGAGGGTCGCCGACACATGAGATTCGCGAAGCCCGACCCGGTCTGTCCCGCCGGGTCGCATCACCGGGACGCCTGGACGCACGATTCTGGCGCCCGACCCCTGGGAAGGACCCTTAGTTGAGCGACACCACCGAACTCCTCTCCGACGGCCAGGCCGCCGGCGACACCCCCACATCCGCCCCGGCCCGTCCGCGACGTCGCTCCGGCACGGGCCTGGCAGGCATGGTGCTCCCCGAGCTTCAGGCCCTGGCGACCAGCCTCGGCATCACGGGGACCGGACGGATGCGCAAGAGCCAGCTCATCGCGGCCATCCAGGAGAAGCAGGGCGGAGCGGGAGAGGCCGCGGCCGAGCCGAAGGCCGCCGCGGAGGCGGCGCCCGCCGTCGCGGAGCGCCCCACCCGTACCCGCAGGGAACGTTCCCGCTCGGCCGCGCCCGCGACGGCGCCCGCCGAGCCCGTGGCCGCCGCCGAGCCGGTCGTCGCGCCGCGCGATGAGCGCCCCGCGATCGAGCACGCGCCCGCCGTGGTCGCCGAGTCCGCGCAGAACGGATCCGCCGCCGTCGTCTCCACCGAGCCGCAGGCCGAGTCCGCGCCGTCCGAGGTGCGGGGCGAGCGCCCCGAGCGCGGCGAGCGCCGGGAGCGCCGCACGCGAGGCGAGCGCAGCCGGGAGCGTGGCGAGCGCGGGGACCGCGACAGCCGCGACAGCCGCGACAGCCGCGAGAGCCGTGGTGACCAGCGCGTCGCCGACGGCGGCGACGGCCCGGGCCGCCGCGACCAGCAGAGCCGTGGTGACAGCCGTGGCGACAGTCGTGGTGACAGCCGCCAGGACAACCGCTCCGACGGGAAGGGCGACCAGCAGGGCGACGACGCCCGCGGGCGTCGTGGCCGCTTCCGCGAGCGTGGCCGCCGCGGGCGCGACCGCTTCGAGGGCAACGAGCCGGTGATCAGCGACGACGACGTCCTGATCCCGATCGCCGGAATCCTCGACATCCTCGACAACTACGCCTTCGTGCGCACCAGTGGCTACCTGCCCGGTGCGAACGACGTGTACGTCTCGCTCGCGCAGATCCGCCGCAACGGCCTGCGCAAGGGCGACGTCGTCACCGGCGCCGTCCGGCAGCCGAGGGACGGCGAGCGGCGTGAGAAGTTCAACGCGCTCGTCCGCCTCGACACCGTCAACGGCATGGACCCGGAGCAGGCCCGCCAGCGGCCCGACTTCAACAAGCTCACGCCGCTGTACCCGCAGGAGCGGCTGCGCCTGGAGACCGAGCCGAACGTCCTGACCACCCGGATCATCGATCTCGTGTCGCCGATCGGCAAGGGTCAGCGCGGACTCATCGTGTCGCCTCCCAAGGCCGGCAAGACGATGGTGCTCCAGGCGATCGCCAACGCGATCACCCGCAACAACCCGGAGTGCCACCTGATGGTCGTCCTCGTGGACGAGCGTCCGGAAGAGGTCACCGACATGCAGCGGTCGGTCAAGGGCGAGGTCATCCACTCGACCTTCGACCGCCCGGCCGAGGACCACACCACCGTCGCGGAACTCGCCATCGAGCGGGCCAAGCGGCTGGTCGAACTCGGGCACGACGTCGTCGTCCTGCTCGACTCGATCACCCGTCTCGGACGCGCCTACAACCTCGCGGCGCCGGCGAGCGGCCGGATCCTGTCCGGTGGTGTCGACTCGACCGCGCTCTACCCGCCGAAGCGGTTCTTCGGCGCCGCCCGCAACATCGAGAACGGCGGCTCGCTGACGATCCTCGCCACGGCCCTCGTCGAGACCGGGTCCAAGATGGACGAGGTCATCTTCGAGGAGTTCAAGGGCACCGGCAACGCGGAGCTCAAGCTCAACCGCTCCCTGGCCGACAAGCGGATCTTCCCCGCGGTCGACGTGGACGCCTCCGGCACCCGCAAGGAGGAGATCCTGATGGGCAAGGAGGAGCTGGCCATCGTCTGGAAGCTCCGCCGCGTCCTCCACGCCCTCGACATGCAGCAGGCGCTGGAGCTCCTTCTGGAGAAGATGAAGGAGACCAAGTCCAACGCGGAGTTCCTGCTCCAGGTGCAGAAGACCACGGTCAGCAACGACCGCGACTGACACCAGGACGTCACTCGCCGACGCCCCGGACGGCCCGCCCGTCCGGGGCGTCCGCGTCTCCGGGCACGGCGTCCGCGCCCGGAGATGCGGGAAGGCCCACACGGACTGGTCCGCGCGGGCCTTCGGCGATCTGTGCTGCTGTACGGCCGGCGCCAGGGGTTGATGGGGCGAGCCGTACAGCCAGGGGCTACTTCACGTCGACGAACTTGATGTTCGACAGGGAGCCGTAGGTCAGGCTGGTCGCGGCGGCCGTGGTCCGCCAGTAGCCGTCGTACTTCGGCTTGACGCTCTTGGTGTACTTACCGGTGGAGGTCGCGCCGACGTAGCCGACGAACTTCCACTTCTTGGTGCCCTTCTTCTTGAAGTAGAGCTTCAGGATCTTCTTGCTCCACGCCTTCGAGCCGCGGTAGACCTTGCCGTAGAGCTTGGTCGCCTTGCCCTTCTTCACCTTGCTGGGGGAGGCGTACAGCGTGATCTTGGACTTGGCCTTCGAGCTGCCGCTCTTCGATACCTGGAAGCCCTTGGTGAAGGAGTACTTCTTGGTGCCCCGGCTGATGCTGATCCGCAGCTGCCAGCTGCCCGTGGACGTGCTGTAGTCCATCGACGTGGAGTCGTGGTAGGAGTCGTCCGCGTCGAGACCCGTGGTCAGCGAGTAGTAGTCGTCCGAGTCCTTCGACTCCAGCCGGACGTCGGTGATCTTCTCGTCGCCGAACTTCTCCAGGTGGAAGGCCGCGTAGACGTCGACCTCCTTGCCCGACTTCAGATACACCGGGTCCGGGTCCACGTTCGCGCTGTCCACCCGTGTCGCCTTCGCGATGGCCATGGTGGTCCAGGCGCCGAACGTCGGGTTCGCGTCGGCCGCCGCGCCTCCCGCGGTGACTCCGACCCGGTACTTCCAGTCGCCGGGCTTGTCGCTCGACGAGAGCGGGATCGAGCCGGAGACGTCCGCCTTGTTGTCGGAGGGCACGCTGCTCACCGAGCCGAGCTGCGTCACATCCGCATTGTGCGCGGACGATTCACTCTCGTCGGGCCTGAGGTATTGGACAGTGACCTTGGCCGGCTTGTCCTTGTCCACATAGGCACTGGTCAGGTGTACTTTGAAGGTGATCTTGTCGCTGCTGTACGGCGGAATGAACTTGTCGGAAGACAGATCGATGCCGGAGACAGCGGGGTTCGCGAAGCGAGCGGCGGAGGCGACTCCGGCGCTGGCGGGGGTGACTGTCGTGATGGCCGCTCCTGCGGCGAGGACAGCGGCCCCCGTTGCGGTCGCCAAGGCGAGCCGCAAGCCCTTCCTCATGGTTACCCCTTACATTGGTAAAATTGAGGGAAAAGTCGGGTTTGGACACGGGAGCCTAGTGGTACGGATGTGGCTCGTCCACACAGCTGTCAACCCCGGTCCTGTTTCACGGCGTTTCTGTCAGACCGGCGGCCCCGCCCGGCAGCCCTCCTGCGCGTGGGAATAGCGCATGGCCTGGGATGGTTGGAGGATCTGGCACACTGGTAGCCGACCGCAGCGGTACCGGTTCCCGCGCAGCGCATCGTGGTGTGCCCGATGCGCGTAGCCCCGACAGGCAGAGCGACCCGGCGACCGCACCTAGCGTTAGGACTGAGACATGAAGGCCGAAATCCACCCGGAGTACGTGGTCACCCAGGTGACCTGCAGCTGCGGGAACTCCTTCACCACCCGTAGCACCGCCAAGAACGGCGTCATCCACGCCGACGTCTGCTCCGCCTGCCACCCCTTCTACACGGGCAAGCAGAAGATCCTCGACACCGGTGGCCGGGTGGCGCGCTTCGAGGCGCGCTTCGGCAAGAAGGCCCAGGGCAAGTAGCTCCTCCAACACGCCGGCTCGGGGCGCCCTCTGTTCGGGGGCGTCACCGGGTCGGCGTTCTTGGTGATTGCGGCCTTTACCGAGGACTGAGCGTAAGGAGCGTGCGGTGAACCTCGACGAGATCATGAGCGAGTACGCGGACCTCGAACTGCGGCTCGCCGACCCCGCCGTGCACGCCGACCAGAGCAAGGCGAGGACGTACGGCAAGCGGTACTCGCAGCTCACGCCGATCGTCACGACGTACCGGGAGCTCGAAGGCGTACGGGAGGATCTCGCGGCGGCGCGCGAACTGGCCGCGGAGGACCCGGCGTTCGCGGACGAGGCGGCCGAGCTGGAGGGCCGCATCCCGGTGCTGGAGGAGAAGCTCACCCATCTCCTCGTCCCGCGCGACCCGAACGACGACAAGGACGTCATCATGGAGATCAAGGCGGGTGAGGGCGGCCAGGAGTCCGCCCTGTTCGCCGGAGACCTCCTGAGGATGTACCTGCGGTACGCCGAGCGGGCCGGCTACAAGACCGAGGTCATCGACGCCCAGCACTCCGACCTCGGCGGCTACAAGGACGTCACCGTCGCCATCAAGGGGCGGGAGGGCGTCTGGTCGCGGCTGAAGTTCGAGGGCGGCGTGCACCGCGTCCAGCGCGTGCCGGTCACCGAGTCGCAGGGCCGCATCCACACGTCCGCCGCGGGCGTGCTGGTGTATCCCGAGGCCGAGGACGTCGACGTCCAGATCGACCCGAACGACCTGCGGATCGACGTCTTCCGCTCCAGCGGGCCCGGCGGGCAGAGCGTCAACACCACCGACTCGGCCGTGCGGATCACGCACCTGCCGACCGGCGTGGTCGTGTCGTGCCAGAACGAGAAGAGCCAGCTCCAGAACAAGGAGTCGGCTCTGCGCATCCTGCGCGCGCGGTTGCTCGCGATGGCGCAGGAGGAGGCCGACGCCGCGGCGATGGCCGAGCGCAAGTCACAGGTGCGCACCGTCGACCGCTCCGAGCGGGTCCGCACCTACAACTTCCCCGAGAACCGCATCTCCGACCACCGTGTGGGCTTCAAGGCCTACAACCTGGACCAAGTCCTGGACGGCGATCTCGACGCGGTGATACAGGCATTGCTCGACGCCGAACTCGCGGAGAAGCTGGCCGCCCGTACGTGAGACGGCGGCGGGCGAGGTAGCGGCGGGGGGACGATGGGAGACCGTGGAGGACCTGGGAGATGATGCGTGAGACCCGGAGACTCGGCGACCCCGCCGCGCGCCAACCCACCGGCCCGTGCTCCGCGGACCGGCGACCGCCACGCCCAGCCGCGAACCCCGTGCCGTAAGAGACCATGACCTTCCTGCTCGACGAAATCGCCCTCGCCACCGCCCGGCTCGCCGAGGCGGGAGTGCCGTCACCGCGAACGGACGCCGAGGAGATCGCGGCCTTCGTCCACGGCGTGCCGCGCGGCATGCTGCACACGGTGAAGGACGCCGACTTCGACGCGCGCTTCTGGGAGGGGGTCGCCCGGCGCGAGGCGCGCGAGCCGCTGCAGCACATCACCGGGCGGGCCTACTTCCGCTATCTGTCCCTGGAGGTCGGCCCGGGGGTCTTCGTGCCCCGCCCGGAGACCGAGGTCGTCGCGGGCTGGGCGATCGACCGGCTCCAGGAGATGGACGTCGCCTCCCCGGTCGTGGTCGACCTCGGTACCGGCTCGGGGGCGATCGCGCTGTCGATCGCGCAGGAGGTCGCGCTGGCGCAGGTGCACGCCGTCGAGATCGACCCCGTGGCGTACGGCTGGGCCAAGCGCAACGTCCTCGAACACGGTCAGGGACGCACGACGCTGCACCCCGAGGACCTCACCGACTGCCTGCCCGAGCTGAACGGCCAGGTGGACCTGGTCGTCTCCAACCCTCCGTACATTCCGCCGGGAGCGGTTCCCCGGGACCCCGAGGTGCGCGACTACGATCCCTCCCGGGCGTTGTACGGGTCGGGCGAGGACGGGCTGGACGAGGTCAGGGCCGTCGAGCGTACGGCCCGCAGGCTGCTGCGGCCGGGCGGGTTCGTCGTGGTCGAGCACGCGGACCTCCAGGGCAACGCGGTGTACTGGCTGTTCTCGGAGGAGAAGGGCTGGCGCGACGTCCGGTTGCGGCAGGACCTGACCGGCCGGGACCGGTTCGTCACCGCGCGGCTGACCCAGGACTGATTCAGGACTGATTTGGATCGGCCCGGCGAGCCGGTCACGACGGCGGCGCCGGGCGAAAGACGTGGAAGGATGGCTTCGTGAGCCGACGGTATGACTGCGCGAACCCGGTCGAGCGGACCGGTGGCCTGACCGACGCCGCCTCTGCCGTGCGCAATGGCGAACTCGTGGTGCTTCCCACCGACACGGTCTACGGGATCGGCGCCGACGCCTTCACCGCCTCCGCGGTCAACGCGCTGCTGGAGGCGAAGGGGCGGGGCAGGGACATGCCCGTCCCCGTTCTCGTGGGCACCGTGCGGGCCGCCAACGCGCTCGTGGAGAGCCTCGGGACGTACGGGCAGGACCTGGTGGACACCTTCTGGCCCGGGCCGCTCACACTCATCCTGAGGGCCAACCGGTCGCTGTCGTGGGACCTCGGCGACACCAAGGGAACGGTCGCCGTCCGCATGCCGCTCCACCCGGTCGCGCTGGACCTCCTCAAGGAGACCGGTCCGATGGCGGTCTCCAGCGCCAACCGGTCCGGCAACCCGCCCGCCACGACGGCGGACCAGGCCCAGGAGCAGCTCGGAGAGTTGGTGACCGTCTACCTGGACGGCGGCCCCTGCGGCGACGACGTCCCCTCCACGATCCTCGACCTGACCACCGCCGTGCCCCGGGTGCTGCGCAAGGGCGCGATCCCCGTGGACAAGATCCGGAACGTGGTGGGGTATCTCGCGACGGAGGAGTGACCGCGCTCCGGGCCTGCGTCTCACATTCTGAGACGCTGTCACGGCTCTGAGCAGGATGATCGATGCCGTCTGGCTATCGGTCTTCTTTACTGAAGTCACCCCGGCTACCGTGAAGTGCGCCGATATCTCTGTGGAGGCGCGTCCATGGCCAAGCTCGACGGGATGGATCCGAAGCTCGTCCGTGAGCTGTTGTCGCAAGTTCAGCACGCAGCGAATCAGATGGGCACCATCGAGGCCCGCGTCACCCAGCTGACGCGCAACGCGGGCGTGTCCGTGCACGTGACGCACCGGCCGTCGCAGGTCGCAGACGCCTGCTCCACGATGGTCAAGGACGTCACCGGCCGACTTGAACTGCTGGAGAAGAAGGAGAAGCAGAGCACCGGCAAGGCGCCCACGGTCAACGGCGCCACCTACACGCAGGAGAAGGACATCACGGCGCCGGCGGACGACCCGGCGCCGAAGTCCGACTCGCACGGAGACAAGGCCGATCACAAGGCTGACCAGAAGGCCGATTCCAAGGCCGACCACAAGCCCGCCCCGAAGCACGGGACGGCGGGGGGCGGGGCGGAGAGCACGGCCACGCAGCCCGGGGACAGGCAGGTCCACGACAAGGAGCACTCCGTCCGCAACTCGCCCGCCGGCCACGGCTCGGGCGACTCCGGCGCGGCGGGGCGGGGCGAGAGCTCCCACCAGGTGCACAGCGCGTCCGACGGAGCGCCTCGCTCCGCCACGGACGGCGGCGGCTCGGCCGGGGCGAAGCACGCGGAGAAGACCCACGGCACGGCGACGGGCGAGCTTCCGCAGATGCGGCCCGCACAGGACGCGGCCCAGATCACCCACCCCGTCCAGCCGGTCGACGTCTCCGACACAGGCGATTCCGGCCCCGGGCAGACCCAGGGCCAGGGCCACGGGCAGGCGACTTCGGAGGGGTCGAGGCAGGCGGGTGGGCAGCAGCCCGGCGTCCGCGACGACTCGCAGATCATCGACACCCCGGGCATCGACCATCCGGACGACGTCGACCAGAGGGCCGGCCGGCAGGAGATGACGGTCGACGGGACCAGGGTCGTCAGCACTCCCTTGAACCAGCCCGACGCGGGGAGCGCGACAACCCACGCCCAGCAGACGGCGAACGGGAGTGGTCCGCACCCGAACGGGGCGCCCGGGTACGTCAACCCGCTCGAACCGAGCCACCAGACGGCGGACCAGCCCTCTCACACCGGGCTCGCCCCCGGCGACCCCGACGGCGACTACGTCGGCACGCCCGCCGACAACGCCACGGAGGATCCGTACGCGGCGGGCACCGCGACCTCTGTTCCGGGGACTCCCGACAGTCACGGCACGGCGACGACCCACACCGCGAGCACGGGCCAGACGCCTCACACCGGGCTCGCGCCCGGGGATCCCGATGGCGACTACGTCGGCACGCCTGCCGACAACGCCACGGAGGATCCGTACGCGGCGGGCACCGCGACCTCTGTTCCGGGGACTCCCGACAGCCACGGCACGGCGACGACCCACACCGCGAGCACAGGCCAGACGGCCACGTACAACTCCGCTACCAGCTACACCGACAGCGGCAGCGGCGCGACGAACGGCACGACGACGGCCAGTCTCGAGATGAACAGGGCGGATAACGGTCCGGCGGGTACCGGTACCGGTACCGCGACCGGCACGGCCAGTGGCACGGGCACAGGCACCGCGACCGGCACGGCCAGTGGCACGGGCACAGGCACCGGCGGCCTGGCCGATCACCCGGGCACGGGCAGCGGTCATACGGGCAGCGGTCATACAGGCACCGGTCATACGGGCACCGGCGGCGGTGCGACGAACGGCACGACGGCCAGTGTCGCGATGGACGGCGTGGAGAGAGGTCACACCGGGACTGGCAGTGGTCACAGCGGTGCCGCGAACGGCACGGCCACGGGCACATTGAAGGATCACCCGAACGGCACGGCCACGGGCGGCCTGGCCGATCACCCGGGCGCGGGGAACGGCACGGCGCAATCGCCCAAGCAGGTGGACATCACCCACCTCGACGATTCCGCCGGGACCTCGGGCACGACCTCCGGCTTCTCCTGCACCTGTGGAGCGGCCTCCGCGGGCGGGCTGGGCTGCACCTGCGGCGCGACGCACGCCGGGCACGGTGGGACAGGTGGGCACGGTGCGCCGGGTGGGCATGGTGCGGCGGGCTGGCCCGGCGGGGGTGCTCAGGGAGAGACAGGTGATTGCGGCCCGGCGGACGGACACGGAACGCACGGCGCGGGTGGTCATGGCGCGAATGGTCACGGTGCGAATGGTCACGGCGCGGGTGGTAACGGAGCCGGCGGCCACGGTACGCACGGAGCGGACGGCCATGGCACGGCTGGTGGCCACGGAGCGGGGAACGGCCAGGGAGCGGGTGGCCACGGAGCGGGTGGCCACGGAGCGGGTGGCCACGGAGCGGGTGGCCAGGGAGCGGGGAACGGCCAGGGATGGGGTGGCCACGGAGCGACCGAGGGTGACGGCACCGGGTCCGGCGTGACGGGAACGGACCGGGACGGCGCGGCTGGGCGGACCGGGGACGGCGACGGCTACTCGTGGCCCGATCCGCGTGCGGTCGCCGCCACGCAGCCGGGGGACGTGCTCACCTATCCGGCCCGTCACATGCACGACGACGCGGCGCTGCAGATGCTGACGGACCATCACCGCGACATCGCTCCCCACGACATGCCGGACGTCAGAGTCCCCGAGGGGGAGTGGGGCGAGGGCGACTGGTCGGCGAGGAAGATCCAGCCTGACGGGCCTCCGGGACGTGTCGAGGCCGTCGACCCCGGTCCGCCGACCCCGGAGAACTGACCGTGCGAGCACGAACGACGCTGTCGCCGGGCGTGGGGACCGCGGCCTGGTCCCCCGCCGGGCGCCGTATCGGGCACCGTGCCGCAGGGCACGCGATCACCATCGCCGGCGTTCCCGCCGGCCCCGCACAGGAGGCGCGATCGTGAGCTACGCCGACCCCCCGGCGCCGACCCCGCTGCAGCCCGGCGAGACCCCGCCGGCGCCGTCGAGTACCGACCTGCTCTCGCCCGGCGGGCAGCCGACGCACTGGGTGTTCAACCCGGAGTACCAGAAGCTCGTGGA
Source organism: Microbispora sp. H10885 (assembly GCF_014161415.1). Lineage (NCBI taxonomy): Bacteria > Bacillati > Actinomycetota > Actinomycetes > Streptosporangiales > Streptosporangiaceae > Microbispora > Microbispora sp. H10885. The sequence continues at coordinate 123,964 of NZ_JABBWY010000012.1, forward strand.
CCTGTGGATGCAGGTGCTCCCGCTGCTGGACCAGCTCACCAAGTCCCTCGACAAGCCGTACGAGATGGCGCGCAGCAGGGACGTCTGGGACGCGCCCGTCGCCGGCCGGTACGTCCAGGACGTCGCCGAGTGGCGCAGCAGGCTCGGCATGTACCGCCAGGCGGTGCTCACGGCGATCAGCGACCAGGCGGCGGACACGCCGCGCTGGATCCCCGGCAAGACAAGCGCGCCGCACGCGTTCACCTCCTGACACCTGAGGGTGCCTCCGAGGCACCTGCCGGCACCCGCCGGCACCTGTCACGCCGCCGGTGGCCCGCCGGCCGCCGCACCGGCCGTACGCCGGGCACCTGACCGTGCCCTCCTGGATCGGGCCCTCCCGGATCGGGCGCTCGGGGACGGACTTCGGCGTCTCCCGCGCGGCGCCGAGGGCGTGGGCGCGGCCGGAATGGAGGAGATCGGGTCTCTCGTCGTCCGGGCCATCCGGCGGCCGGGTGCGATACCGTCAGTTCTCGAACGGGTAAAGGGGCTGACCGCGGAGCATCCGGCATATCCCCTCTAGGGATAGGGCGATCTGTGTCTTTTTGCCCGTCACAACTGATCCGCCTATCCAGGAAACTAGGTCCGTGCGGGAATATCTCCTCTTGGCACTCGTGGCGGCAGCGGTGACGTATCTGCTCGTGCCGCCGGTCCGGGTGTTCGCGCTGCGCATCGGCGCCGCACCCGAGGTGCGGGAGCGGGACGTGCACAAGGTGCCCACCCCGCGGCTGGGCGGCCTGGCGATGTTCGGCGGGATGGTGGCGGCGCTGCTCGTGGCGGCCAACCTCCCGTACGTCGGTGGCGCGTTCGGCAGCGGCCAGACGGGCCGCACGGTGCTCGCCCTCCTGGCGGCGGGCGGCCTGATCGTCGTCACCGGGTTCCTGGACGACTGGCTCGGCATGGACGCGCTGGTCAAGTTCGGCGGGCAGATCGCGGCGGGCGGGCTGCTCGTCTACTTCGACATGTATCTCCAGTGGCTCCCGCTGCCGCAGTTCATGGGCGGGTCGCAGGCGCTCGACACGACCCTGCGCACCATCCTCACGATCATGATCGTGGTCGTCGTGATCAACGCGGTGAACTTCGTCGACGGCCTCGACGGCCTGGCCGCGGGCATCGTCGGGATCGCCGCCGCGGCGACCTTCGCCTACTCGATCGTGCTCCAGCAGACCGCGAGCGGTTCGCGCATCAACGGGACGGCCGCCATCGCGGCGATCCTCATCGGGATGTGCGCCGGCTTCCTGCCGCACAACTTTCACCCCGCCAAGATCTTCATGGGTGACACCGGGGCGATGCTGATCGGCCTGCTGCTGGCCACCTCGATGATCACGATCCTTTCCTCGGTCGAACCGGACGCGATCGTCGGCAAGATCAACAAGTTCCCGGTGATCCTGCCGCTCGTGCTGCCGATCGCGGTCGTGGTCCTGCCCCTCGCCGACCTGATAATGGCGGTCGTCCGCCGCACGTCGGCCGGGCTGTCGCCGTTCGCCCCCGACCGCGGCCACCTGCACCACCGGATGCTCGACATCGGCCACTCCCACCGGCGCAGCGTTCTGATCATGTACGCGTGGACGTTCCTGTTCGCCTTCACGATCGTCGGCCTGTCGATCGTCGGCGTGGGTGTCGTCGTGTTCCCGCTGACGATCGTGTTCGCGGTGGCGGTGCTGGTCATCATGGGCCTGCCGCGGTGGCGGTCGCGCCGCACCCTGGCGCGCGACCAGAAGACCGGCGCCCTCGCGGCCGGCGGCGCGGCCGCCTCCCGCCCCGCCCGCCCCTCGCGCCCCACGACCACCGAGCACGACACGCTCGTCTTCCCCGTCGTCCCCCCGCCGGCGCCGCCCCTGACTACCGGGCGGCACGCGCCCGGCGCGCCCGGGCAGGCCCCGCCCGTAGTGCCGGGGCAGGCCGCGCCCGGCAGGCTTCCCGCGAACGGCCGGAATCCCTACCCCGGACAGGGCCCCTCGGGTGCCGGAGCCATCCCGCCCACGACCTCCCGCACGGACGCGGAAACCTTCCGCTGACCCCCGACCGGCGCGCCCGCACCAGTAGAAACGCCAGGTAAAGGTGGCACTCCGAGGCTTGTGATAGCTTTCACTAGCAAGGGGCGAGGCACACGACGCCCCGGCAGGTAGCAATCGCTCGTTTGACAACCGATCCTGGAGTTCCGATGCAGGCCAACGACGTGCGCGTGCTCAAGGGCGCCGCCGTGCCGACCTTGATCGTCGGTCTCGTCGCCGTCCTCGTCGCGGCGATCGCGACCGGTGCGAAGGGTGCTCTGGGCGCCGGCATCGGTCTCGTCATCGTCGCCGTCTTCTTCACCGTCGGCCTGGCCGTCGTCTCCTGGGCCGGCCGGGTCTCGCCCATGGCGATGATGGCGGCGGCCGTGGTGGGCTACGCCGTCAAGGTCCTCGTGATCATGGCGATCCTGCGGGCCCTCGACGGGACGACCGCGTTCGACTCCCGGGTGCTCGCGCTGAGCGTCATCGCCTGCACGCTCGCGTGGACCATCGGTGAGATGCGCGGATTCATGAAGCTCAAGATGCTCTACGTCGAGCCGGACGCCGAGGTCCCCGGGCGGGGACGCGGATGACCATGCGTACGGGGCAGCCCGATATGACTAGTCCGCATGGCTCCTGCTATCGTCGTGCCCGCGATGAGCGAACAGGAGCGCAGGCCCGAGACCGACGGCCGCGACTTCGCCGACGCCGCCTGGTCGGTCCCGAGCTATCTGATCTCCGGGATCCTGTTGTGGGGCGGCATCGGCTGGTTGCTGAGCTGGTGGACCGGCGTGCACGCGTTCATCCCCATAGGCGTCGTTCTCGGGGTCGGGCTGGCTGCCTACCTCATCTATCTGAAGTACGGCCGCTGACAGCCGGCCCGCTTCCCACGCTCTTCCGTTGATCCAATCGTTGAAGGGAACGCCCGTGCGCGAGCGTAGCGAACGGACGAACAAGCACATGCTTCGGGCATTGCGCCCCGAGCGGGTAGGCGAGGTGACAAGGTGACCCCCCTCGTTCTCGTCGCCGAGGACGCGTTCACGGCGCCGGGGCCGTCGATCTTCGACTTCCCGCCCCTCTTCGAAGGCGCGCCCTACTGGCTGACCAAGCCCGTGCTCTTCGCCGTCGTCGGCGCCCTCCTGGTGACCGCTCTCGCATGGAGCGCCTTCGCCAATCCGAAGCTGGTGCCCCGGGGCATGCAGAACATCGGTGAGATGGGCTACCAGTTCGTCCGCGACCAGGTCGCCCGCCCGTTCCTGGGCAAGGACGCCGAACGCTGGATGCCGCTGCTGATCAGCCTGTTCTTCCTGATCCTGCTGTGGAACTTCTTCGGCGTCATCCCGCTGATCCAGATCCCGATCGCCTCGCACATCGCGTTCCCGATCGTCTTCGCGGCCACGATCTACATTCTCAAGATCTATCTGGGCATCAAGCACCAGGGCTTCGGCGGCTACTTCAAGAACATGATGTTCCCGCCCGGACTGCCGAAGGCGATCTACGTCCTGCTGGCGCCGATCGAGTTCCTGTCGAACCTGATCATCGCGCCGTTCACGCACGCCGTCCGGCTCTTCGCGAACATGTTCGCCGGTCACCTGATCCTGGCCTTCTTCAGCGCCGTCGGATTCTGGTTCCTGTTCGAGAAGCTCACTCCGCTCGGCTCGGGCCTCGGCGTCGTGGGTGTCGTCATGACGATCGCGATGACCGGCTTCGAGTTGTTCATCCAGTTCCTGCAGGCGTTCCTGTTCACGCTGCTCGCCGCCATGTACATCGGCGGCTCCCTGCACGCGGACCACTGACGGACACCTGAGACCCGCCCCTGACGTAGACCAGACCGGTGAGTGAGGCACTCACCGGCCGACCAGTAAAGGAAGAACACCAATGAGCGTTCTCGCTGAAGTCACCGGCAACCTCGGCGCGATCGGTTACGGCCTCGCCGCCATCGGCCCCGGCATCGGCGTGGGCATCATCTTCGGTCAGGGCGTGCAGGCGATCGCCCGCCAGCCCGAGGCGTACGGCCTGATCCGCCAGAACATGCTGCTCGGCTTCGTTCTGACCGAGGCGCTGGCCCTCATCGGCCTCGTCGCGCCCTTCATCTACCCCACGAGCTGACGTACCCACTCTGACGGAAGGCTGCACCCATGATTTCGGCAGCTAACACCCTCGCGGCGGAGATGAACAACCCGCTCATCCCGCACGTTTACGAGCTGGTCGTCGGCAGCTTCGCCTTCCTCGTCGTCTTCGTCGTCGTCGGAAAGATCCTCACCCCGCGTATCCAGAAGACGCTGGCCGAGCGGACCGAGGTGATCGAGGGCGGCATCAAGAAGGCCGAGGACGCCCAGGCCGAAGCCCAGCGCACTCTGGAGCAGTACCGGGCCCAGCTCGCGGAGGCCCGCCAGGAGGCGGCCCGCCTGCGCGAGGAGGCCCGGGAGCAGGGCGCCCAGATCAAGGCCGAGCTCCGTGACGAGGCGCAGGCCGAGGCGCGGCGCATCATCGAGTCCGCGCACGCGCAGATCGAGGCCGACCGCCAGCAGGCGCTGACCCAGCTGCGCGGTGAGATCGGGCGCCTGTCCACCGAGCTGGCGAGCCGGATCGTGGGCGAGTCGCTGGAGGACGAGGCCCGCCAGCGCCGCGTCGTCGACCGGTTCCTCGAGGAGCTCGAGGCGCGTCCGGAGGCGGTCCGCTGATGCGCGGCCTCAGCAGGACCGCCCTTGCGGAGGTCGAGGAGCGGTTCAACACCGCCGCCGCGGCCGCCGACCTCGGCGCCCTCGCCGAGGAGCTGTTCGCCGTCGCCGACCTGTTCGACCGTGAGCACGGGCTGCGGCGGGGGCTTTCGGACGCTTCACGCCCGGCGGGGCAGAAGGAGAGCGTGCTGCGCTCCCTGCTCCAGGGCAAGGTCGGCGACGCCACGCTGGAGATCGCGGTCGCCGCGGTCGGCGCCAGGTGGTCCAGGGCCGGCGACCTGCCGGACGCCCTGGAGCGCGTCGGCGTGATGTCCGCGGCCGCCGAGGCCGAGTCGGAGCGCCGCCTCGACGACGTCGAGGACGAGCTGTTCCGCTTCGGCCGCATCCTCGCCGCGAACCCGCAGCTGCGCCGCGCGCTCAGCGACCCTGCCATCCCGGCCGAGCGCAAGAGCGGCCTGCTCGTCACGCTGCTCGGCGGAAAGGCCGCGCCCTCCACCGTACGGCTCGTCACGCAGGCGGTTGTGCACCCGCGAGGACGTAGCCTGGAGACGGCACTGGAGGAGTTCGGCTGGATCGTCGCGCGGTCGCGCGAGCGCCTCGTCGGCGTGGTCCGCAGCGCGGTGCCGCTCACGCAGCAGCAGAAGCAGCGGCTCGCGGCCTGGCTGCGAGCCACCTATGGGCGAGACGTCCACCTGAACGTCGAGGTGGACCCGAAGGTGCTCGGTGGGTTCTCCGTGAGGGTCGGGGACGACTACATCGACACCACGATCGCCGGACGTATCGAAGAAGTCCGCCGCCGGTTGGCCGGCTGAGGCGAATAGGGAGACAAGAAAGAGATGGCGGAGCTTACGATCCGGCCGGACGAGATCCGGGACGCCCTTGAGCGCTTCGTCCAGGCGTACGAGCCGGAAGGCGCAGCGCGCGAGGAGATCGGGACCGTCGTCGACGCCGGCGACGGCATCGCCCATGTCTCCGGTCTGCCCTCGGCGATGGCGAACGAGCTGCTGGAGTTCGAGAACGGCACCCGCGGCCTGGCGCTGAACCTCGACGTGCGCGAGATCGGCGCGGTCGTCCTGGGCGACTTCAGCGGCATCGAGGAGGGCCAGCAGGTCCGCCGCACCGGCGAGGTCCTGTCGGTGCCGGTCGGCGACGACTTCCTCGGCCGGGTGGTCGACCCCCTGGGCAACCCGCTCGACGGCAAGGGCGCGATCCAGGCCGAGGCGCGCCGCGCCCTGGAACTGCAGGCCCCATCGGTCGTCCAGCGTCAGCCGGTGAAGGAGCCGCTGCAGACCGGCCTCAAGGCGATCGACGCCATGACGCCGATCGGCCGCGGCCAGCGTCAGCTGATCATCGGCGACCGCGGCACCGGCAAGACCGCGATCGCGGTCGACACCATCCTCAACCAGAAGGAGAACTGGCTCTCCGGCGACCCGAGCCGCCAGGTTCGCTGCATCTACGTCGCCGTCGGCCAGAAGGGCTCCACGATCGCCCAGGTCCGCGGTCGTCTGGAGGAGGCGGGCGCGATGGAGTACACCACCATCGTCGCCGCTCCCGCGTCCGACCCGGCGGGCTACAAGTACATCGCCCCGTACACCGGTTCGGCCATCGGCCAGCACTGGATGTACCAGGGCAAGCACGTGCTGATCGTCTTCGACGACCTGACCAAGCAGGCCGACGCCTACCGCGCCGTGTCGCTGCTGCTCCGCCGTCCGCCGGGCCGTGAGGCGTTCCCCGGCGACGTCTTCTACCTCCACTCGCGTCTGCTGGAGCGCTGCGCCAAGCTCTCGGCCGACATGGGCGGCGGTTCGATGACCGGCCTGCCGATCATCGAGACCAAGGGCAACGACGTGTCGGCGTTCATCCCGACCAACGTCATCTCCATCACCGACGGCCAGTGCTTCCTGGAGACCGACCTGTTCAACGCCGGTGTCCGCCCGGCGATCAACGTCGGTGTCTCGGTCTCCCGAGTCGGCGGCTCCGCCCAGGTCAAGGCCATGCGCAAGGTGGCCGGCACGCTCCGTCTGTCGCTGTCCCAGTACCGCGACCTGGAGGCCTTCGCGGCCTTCGCGTCCGACCTCGACGCCGCCTCCCGCGCCCAGCTGGAGCGTGGTGCCCGACTGGTCGAGCTGCTCAAGCAGCCGCAGTACAGCCCGTTCCCGGTCGAGAAGCAGGTCGTCTCGGTCTGGGCCGGCACCACCGGCGAGCTCGACGACGTGCCGATCGAGGACATCCGCCGCTTCGAGGCCGAGTTCCTCGACTACCTCGGGTCCACCCAGAAGGGCGTCTTCGACAGCATCCGGGAGACCCGGGAGCTGGCGGACGACACGGTGACCGCTCTCAAGGACGCCATCACGGAGTTCAAGAAGGGCTTCACCACCTCCAGCGGTGAGCTGCTCGTCAGGGACGAGCCGGTGGAGGCGCTGGACGCCAGCCAGGTCGGCCAGGAGAAGGTCGTCAGGCACGTCCGCAAGGCCGAGGCGTAGCCCATGGGTGCCCAGCTTCGACAGCTGCGGCGGCGGATCAGGTCGGTCAAGTCCACCGCGAAGATCACCCGCGCGCAGGAGCTGATCGCCTCGTCGCGCATCGTCAAGGCGCAGCAGCGGATGCAGGCGGCCGTGCCGTACGAGCGGGAGATCACCCACGCGGTGTCGGCGGTCCTGACGCACACCTCGGGTGTCGACCACCCGCTCACGGTGGCCAAGGAGCAGCCCGCCAGCGCGGGCGTCCTGATCGTCACCAGCGACCGCGGCTTCGCGGGCGGCTACAACGCCAACATCCTCCGTGAGGCCGAGGCGCTGAAGGGCCATCTGACCGGGCGCGGCCTGGCCGTGAAGCCGTACGTCGTGGGCCGCAAGGGCCTCACCTGGCACCGCTTCCGCGGCCGGGAGATGTTCGGCGAGTGGGACGGCTTCTCCGACAACCCGTCGTACGCCAACGCCAAGGAGATCGCCGACGCGCTCATCCAGTCGTTCAAGGTGGAGGACGGGATCGACGAGATCCACGTCGTCTACACCGGGTTCGTCTCGATGCTGACGCAGAACGTGATCGTCAAGCGGATCCTGCCGCTCGAGGTCGAGGAGTCGGAGACGCCCCCCGAGGGCATCCCGCCGTACTACGAGTTCGAGCCGACGGCCGGTGATGTGCTCGACACGCTGCTGCCGCGGTACATCGAGTCGCGTATCTACAACGCGCTGCTCCAGTCGGCCGCGTCCGAGCACGCCGCCCGGCGCCGTGCGATGAAGTCGGCCACCGACAACGCCAACGAACTCATCCGCGTGTTCACCCAGCAGATGAACCAGGCGCGTCAGGCCGAGATCACCCAGGAAATCAGCGAGATCGTCGGTGGCGCGAACGCGCTGGCTGACGCCGCAGCGGGGAAAGAGTGAAATGACCGCACAGACTGTTGAGACCACCGTGGGCCGTGTCGCCCGCGTCACCGGTCCGGTCGTCGACGTGGAGTTCCCCGTCGAGGCCATGCCGGACATCTACAACGCGCTCACCGTCGACGTCGACCTCGCCGGCGAGACCAAGACCCTGACGCTGGAGGTCGCCCAGCACCTCGGCGACAACATCGTCCGGGCCATCTCCATGCAGCCCACCGACGGTCTGGTCCGCGGCGCGGCCGTCACCGACACGGGCGTCGCGATCTCGGTGCCGGTCGGCGACTCCGTCAAGGGCCACGTGTGGAACGCCCTCGGCGAGCCGCTCGACGCGGACAAGGCCTCCATCCAGGTCAGCGAGCGCTGGCCGATCCACCGTCCGGCCCCGGCGTTCGACCAGCTCGAGGCCCGCACGGAGATGCTGCCCACCGGCATCAAGGTCATCGACCTGCTCACGCCGTACGTGAAGGGCGGGAAGATCGGTCTGTTCGGCGGCGCGGGCGTCGGCAAGACCGTTCTGATCCAGGAGATGATCCGCCGCGTCGCGCTGAAGTTCTCGGGCACCTCGGTGTTCGCGGGCGTCGGCGAGCGCACCCGTGAGGGCAACGACCTCTGGCTGGAGATGGAGGAGGCGGACGTCCTCAAGGACACCGCGCTCGTCTTCGGTCAGATGGACGAGCCCCCGGGCACCCGTCTGCGGGTGGCGCTGTCCGCTCTGACCATGGCGGAGTACTTCCGCGACGTGCAGAAGCAGGACGTGCTGCTGTTCATCGACAACATCTTCCGCTTCACCCAGGCGGGTTCGGAGGTCTCCACGCTGCTCGGCCGCATGCCGTCCGCCGTGGGTTACCAGCCGACCCTCGCCGACGAGATGGGCGTGCTCCAGGAGCGCATCACCTCCACCCGCGGTCACTCGATCACCTCCATGCAGGCGATCTACGTGCCCGCGGACGACATCACCGACCCGGCCCCGCACAACGCGTTCGCGCACCTCGACGCGCAGACCGTGCTGTCCCGGCCGATCTCGGAGAAGGGCATCTACCCCGCGGTGGACCCGCTCGACTCCTCCTCGCGGATCCTCGACCCGCAGATCATCGGTGACGAGCACTACGCGGTCGCCCAGGAGACCAAGCGGATCCTGCAGAAGTACAAGGAACTGCAGGACATCATCGCCATCCTGGGCATCGACGAGCTCTCCGAAGAGGACAGGGTCACCGTTCAGCGGGCGCGCCGCATCGAGCGGTTCCTGTCCCACCCGATGTACGCCGCCGAGGCGTTCACCGGCCAGCCGGGCGAGTTCGTCCCGCTGGACGAGACCATCGCCTCCTTCAAGGGGCTGTGCGCCGGCGAGTACGACCACCTGCCCGAGCAGGCCTTCTTCATGGTCGGTGGCATCGAGCAGGCCATCGCCAAGGCGAAGGACCTCGAGCGCTAGGACACCTTCGGCGCCTGCACGGCCCGGCGTCCGCCGGGCCGTGCAGGCGTCCGTCGAAAGGGAGCTGAGAAGTGGCAAAGCTTCGCGTGGGCGTCGTCTCGCCGGAACGTGAGCTCTGGACGGGCGAGGCCGACATGGTCATTGCCAAGACCGTGGACGGCGAGATCGGTATTATGCCGGAACACGCTCCCGTGCTCGGCGTCCTCGTCGAGGGCGGGGTGCTGCGCGTCAAGCGCGACGGCGACGCCGACCTCGTCGCGGCGGTGCACGGCGGGTTCATCTCCGTCGCCAACAACGACGTGTCGATTCTGGCGGAGACGGCCGAGCTCGGCTCCGAGGTCGACGTCGCACGGGCCAAGGACGCGCTGCAGCGTGCGCAGGCCTCGATCGAGGCCGACCAGGAGGACGCGGACGCGCGGCACCAGGCCAGGCGGGCGGCCGCCCGGCTGCGGGCCGCCGGCGAAGAGGTCTGACACGGCAGAGGAGGCGGCAGTGGCGGCGCTTGAGGTTCTCACGGGCGTTGTCGCCGTGCTCGCACTCCTCGTCCTCCGGGGCTTCGCCCTGGCCAGGGCCCGGGGCACGATCGTCTGCCGGGTACGCGACGGCCGGGGAGGCTGGAAGAGCGGGGTCGCCCGCTACGTAGGGGGAGAACTCCACTGGATCCCGTTCCTGGGACTCGGCCTGAGGCCGCGCCACGCGATCGCGAGGCGCGGCCTCACGGTTTCCAGCCGGAGGATGCTCGGCTCGGGTGAGGGGCCCGCCGGCTACTGGACCGTCGTCTGCTCGACGGACCGCTCGGCGGCGAGCGCCACCCGGCCCGTCATGGCCGGCCCGCTGTGCCTGGCGATGAGCGAGGACGCCCTGACCGGCTTCCTCGCCTGGCTGGAGTCCGCCCCGCCCAGCGCCCATCTAGACGCGGCTTAGAATTGCCGCGCCTCCGGCGGCGCGCCCCTCGATGAGCGTGCTAGCGGGTGGCGCCGGGCTTCCAGAGGACGTCGTCGCCGGCGGAGGCCACGCGGCACAGGATGAACATCAGGTCCGACAGGCGGTTCAGGTACTTGGCCGTCAGGGGATTGACGTCGTCGTGGGCCTCCAGCGCCGCCCAGGCCATCCGCTCGGCCCGGCGTACGACCGTGCGGGCGAGGTGGAGGAAGGCCGTGGCGGGGGCCCCACCGGGCAGGATGAAACTACGCAGCGGCTTGAGGGTCGCGTTGAAGCGGTCGCACTGTTCTTCGAGCCAGACGATGTAGGACTCCTCCACCCGCAGCGGGGCGTACTCCTGCTGCGTGGGATCCTCCGCGACGGGGTTGCACAGGTCCGCGCCCACGTCGAACAACTCGTTCTGCACCCTGCCCAGCACCGCCACCACGTCCTGCGGCAGGCCGCCGGTGGCCAGGGCGACCCCGATCGCCGCGTTGGCCTCCTCGACGTCGGCGTACGCCGCCAGGCGGGCATCGGTCTTGCGGGTGCGGCTCATGTCGCCGAGGGAGGTCGTGCCGTCGTCGCCCGTACGGGTGTAGATCTTGGACAGGACGACGGGCTTGTCGTTGTCGGCTCGGGTCATGCCGCTCAGCGTAGCCGCCGTCCGCCGCCTCAGTAAGCGGAGGCCGCCTGGGATCCGTCCGCGGCGAAGGTGCGGCGGAAGATGAACACGCAGGTCTCGACGAGCTCGTCCGTGGGCGGAGCCGGGTCGGTCAACACCCACTCGATGAGCAACTCGGTGATGGCGCCGATGAGCCCGAGCGCCAGCAGGTGAAGGTCCAGGGGAGGCGTACGGCCCGCGCCCCGCGCCGAGCTTTCGATGATTTTCGTGAAGGCGGCCACGGCCTGCTGCCTGGCGCCGCTCAGCACGTTGCCGGCTCGCCGTACCTCCAGGTGCATCACCCGGGCGCGCCGCACGTCCGCGGTGACGAAGCGGACGTACTCGGCGATGCCCGCGACGATGCGGTCGTCGAGCGTCGGCGGGGCCTTCTCGATGGCCTCGCCCACCGAGGTCAGAGTCTCCTCGATGCACCGGTCATAAACCGCCCGCATCAGGTCCTCGCGACTGGAGAAGCATTCGTAGAAGGCGCGGTTCGAGATACGCGCGGTCGCGCAGAGCCGCTCGATGGTGGTGGAGTGGAAGCCGGGGTGCGCGAACAAGGAGTAAGCGGCTGATATGAGCCGTTCCCGCCTGTCTGCCAGCCTTTCGGCAGCCGACATCCCCCGATAGTCCCTTCCCGCCACTCTTCACCTCGCGCTCTCCTCGTCCCCCAGAACTCCCCATTATGAACGCAAGATCCTTTTAGTGGAAGTGCTGGGAATTAGCTGATTTGGGAACATGCTAAACCGGCCGAATGGCTTGACATAAGCATCAATCCTCACGACTATTAGCAATAGGTGTGAACCGGTACAGATGCAATTGCATCTGCGATTTCGGACCGTTCGGGGGCGAGGCGGTCGTCATCCCCGCGGCGAGCGGCAGCCGTGACCCGCCGCGTGCCGTCCCGGGGACGCGCCGGGACTGGGCCCGCCGCACGTCGATCGCCCGTCTCACCTGGGCCGGGCAGGCCCGTGGCGAGACGGGGTGTGGAGCTGGAGGAACGTGACGCCGGCTTCGCCGGTCTTTGCGAAGTCTCTGGAAAGTATCTAGAAAAGAGTGGGGTTCTCCGGCTCGATGCCGCGCAGGGCGTCGTAGTCGAGCGTGACGCAGTCGATGCCGCGGTCGGTGGCGAGCACGCGTGCCTGCGGTTTGATCTCCTGGGCGGCGAAGATCCCTTTCACCGGCGCCAGACGCGGGTCGCGATTGAGCAGTTCGAGATAGCGGGTGAGCTGCTCCACGCCGTCGATGTCGCCGCGCCGCTTGATCTCCACGGCCACCGCGCCGCCGAGGTGGTCGCGGCAGAGGATGTCCACCGGCCCGATGGCGGTCATGTACTCCCGGCGCACCAGCGTCCAGCCGTCCCCGAGCGTGGTGATGTGCTCGGCCAGCAGTTCCTGCAGGTGCGCCTCGACGCCGTCCTTGCGCAGCCCCGGATCGATGCCCAGTTCGTGGCTGGAGTCGTGCAGGACCTCCTCGATGGTCAGCACCAGCTTCTCGCCGGTCTTGCCGTGCACCACCGACCAGGTGAGCACACCGTCGATCGTCTCCTCGCGGACCTTGCAGGGCGGGTTCATCCAGTTCAGAGGCTTGAACGCCCGGTCGTCGGCGTGGATGGACACGCTGCCGTCCGCCTTCATCAGGATGAGCCGGGGCGCCATGGGAAGGTGAGCCGTCAACCGCCCCACGTAATCGACGCTGCACCGCGCGATGACCAGCCGCATGAGCGCCAACCCTATCGGGCTTCCGGAGGGCCGGAGCCGTTCTGCGGAACCGTCCGCCGGGGCGCGACGTGTCCGCGCCGTCGCCCGGTCGTCCCGGCGTGACCGATGCGACGAGCATCCCGGCGTACGCGCGTGAACCGGTGCTGGAAGAATGGAGTGAGATCTCCCGTTCCGCCTGACATGAACGCCCCGGAAGGACGCCCGCCGTGAGCCCCCGCCGTGCCCGCCGCCGCGGCCCGTTCGAACGCCCGGACGGCCGCGCGGCACGACCGGTCGGCGCTTCGGTTCCGGGCGTGGACCGCGTGGAGAGCGCGCCGGACGGGGAATGGGTCGTCCGCAACGTCTCCGGCGTCACCCAGGGCAAGGCCTACCGGTGTCCCGGCTGCGAGCAGGAGATCAGGCCGGGGCTGCCGCACGTGGTGAGCTGGCCGGCGTGGTCCGGGGGCGAGGACGAGCGGCGGCACTGGCACACCGCGTGCTGGCGCAACCGGGTCAACCGCGGCCCGGGCCGCAGCCGCTACTGACACGACGTATACGAGGTGGGAATGGACATCAGGGCCTCCACGGTGCTGCCTGCCCGGCGCGAGGACATCGAGCTGCACACGGCGGACGGGCTGACCCTCGTCGGCGAGCTGGCGATGCCCGAGACCGGCCCGCCGGTGGCCACGCTGGTCTGCCTGCACCCCCTGCCCACCCACGGCGGCATGATGGACAGCCACGTGCTGCGCAAGGCGTCGTACCGGCTGCCCGCGCTCGCCGGCATCGCCGTGCTGCGTTTCAACACGCGCGGCACGACCTCCGACCGGGGCACCTCGCAGGGGGCGTTCGACGGGGGAGAGGGGGAGCGGTGGGACGTGGCCGCGGCCCTGGAGTACGCCGACTTCCACGACCTGCCGAACCCGTGGCTGCTCGGCTGGTCCTTCGGCACCGAGCTCGCGTTGCGCTGGGGCCGCGACCCGCTCGTGCGGGGGGCGATCCTGCTGTCGCCGCCGCTGAAGCGGGCCGGGGACGAGGACGTCGCCGCCTGGGGCGAGTTCGGCCGCCCGCTGGTCGCCCTGGTCCCGGAGTTCGACGACTACCTGCGCCCCGAGGAGGCCGCGCTGCGGTTCGCCGCGGCACCGCAGGCCGAGGTCATCGGCGTCGAGGGAGCCAAGCACCTGTGGGTCGGCGAGCCGTACGTGCGCGTCGTGCTCGACGAGATCGTCAAGCGCCTGAACCCCGCCGCCGCGCCCCTGCCCACCACCGTGTGACCCGACGCCCGCGCGTGCGCACGCCGTCCGTACGCGGCGCACGCGCGCGCCAGGTCGCGAATCGGTGACGAAGGGCGGCCGGAGGTGTGCCGCGCGTTACCGTGAGCTGATGCAGCTCTACTCGCGATCCGCAGGAAGCGGCCTGCCTGTCGTCCTGCTCCACGCGTTTCCGCTGTCGTCGGCGATGTGGCTCGCCCAGCGGGAGGGTCTGGCGCCCCTCTGCCGGGTGATCACTCCCGACCTGCGCGGCTTCGGCGGCACGCTCCTCGGCGACGACGAGCCCTCGGTCGACGCGATGGCCGACGACGTGGTGCGGCTGCTCGACCAGGAGGGCGTCGACCGCGCGGTGGTCGGCGGCCAGTCGATGGGCGGCTACGTGACCATGGCGCTGTGCCGCCGCCACCCCGGCCGGGTGCTCGGGGTGATCCTCGCCGACACCAAGGCGCAGGCCGACCCGGAGCCGGTGCGGGCCAACCGGGAGCGGATCGCCGCCGCCGTCCTGGCGGGCGACACGGGCGTCCTGCTCGATGGGCTGCCCACGCTGGTCGGCGCGACCACCAGGGAGCGCAGGGGGATGGTCCTGGGGAGGGTCCGCGGTCTCATGCAGGCGGCGCCTCCCGCGGCGGTCGCCTGGGCCCAGCGGGCGATGGCCGCCCGGCCCGACGCGTTCGGCACGCTCCGGTCCCTGACGGTGCCCGCGCTGGTCGTGGTGGGCGACGAGGACGAGATCTCGCCGCTCGCGGACGCGCGGGCGATGGCGGAGGCCGTCCCGGACGCGCGGCTCGCCGTCATCGAGAAGGCGGGCCACCTGTCGGCCATCGAGCAGCCAGAGGCGTTCAACCGCGTGGTCGCGGAATTCGTGAAATCCCTCGCGCCCTGATCGCCGTCTGATCAGGCGTGCGTCTGCTCACCCGGAAGTCTGCTCAACCGGAACCCGGGAGTCAGTCCGGTCACGCGGAGCCCGGTCGTGTGGAGCCGGGTCACACGGTGTCCGGTCGTGTGGAGCCGGGTCACGCGGTGTCCGGTCACCCGGTGTCCGGTTACGTGGGCCCGGACACGCGGAACGGGGCCCGGCGGTGTCCGCCGGGCCCCGTTCGCTTAGCCGTCACTGTCACCTGGCCGTCGCGCGGCCGTCGTCGACTCCCCCGAATGTGCCGGTGATCTACTCCTGCCACCACTCCGAGTCGTCGTCGCTCTTCGCAGAGCTGATCGGCTCCGCCGGAGCGGCGGAAACGGCCGGCTTGTCCGCGATGGGCGGAGCGGCCGAGAGGGCCGGCTTCGCGGGAGCGGCGGCGACCGGCGCCGGCTCCGCCGCGTCCATGCCCGGCAGCGGAGCGCCGCCGAGCAGCTGGCGGAGCTGCGCGAGGTGGCTGGTGATGCTGTCGCGCTGGCGGGTCAGCTCGTCCACCTGGCGCTGCATCGCCGTACGGGTGCGCTCGGCCTCGTTCTTGGCGTCGGTCACTATCGTGTCGGCGCTGGTCTTGGCCTCGGCCACGAGCTGGTCGGCGTTCTTGCGCGCGTTGGCCAGCAGCTGCTTGGCGTGGGTGTCGGCCTCGCGGCGGGTCTGCTCGGCCTGCTGCGTGGCCTTGGCGGCGCGCTGCTCGGCGGTGGCGGCGCGCTGCTCGGCCTCGGCGACCAGCTTCTGCGTGTTGGCCTGGGCGGTGGCGTGCCGCTCGGCCTCCTGGCGCTCGGCGTCCTCGCGGCGGGCGGCGAGCTGGATCTCGAACTCCGCCTCGTCCTGGGCCCGCTTGGCCTCCGACTCCTCGAGGATCCGCTGCGCCTGCGCCCGCATCTCGTCCGCCTGGCGCTTCGCCGTGGTGAGCACCTCGTCGCGCTCGCGCTTGGTGGAGGCCCGCAGCTGGGCCACCTCGCGCTCGGTCGTGGTGCGCAGCTTGGCGATCTCCCGCTCGGCGTCGGCCCGCTTCTCCGCGACCTCGTGGTCGGCGGTGGCCCGGATCTTGGCCACCTCGCGCTCGGTCGTCGCGGTCAGCTCGTCGGACTCGCGCCGTGCGGTGGAACGGATCTCCTCGGCATCGCGCTCAGCGGTGCTGCGCATCTCCTCGGCCTCGCGAGCGGCCAGCGCCCGCTTCTCCGCCGCCTCGTTCTCCGCCGCGGCCCGCAGGTCGGCGGCGTCCACCTTCGCGGCGGCGCGGATCTCGTTCGCCTCCGACCTGGCCGCCTGCACCAGCTCGGTGGCCTGCTCCTCCGCCAGCCGCAGCAGCTGCTCGATGCGGGCGCCGAGACCCGAGTACGTGGGCCGCTCCTGCTCCTGTAGCTGGCGCTGGGAGTCGGAGAGCTCCCGCTGGAGCCCGCTGACCTGCTCCTTGGCCTGCCGCAGTTCGGTGTCGAGCGTCTTCAGGTGGTCGTGGACCTGGTGCCGGTCATAACCCCGGAGCACCACGTCGAATTCGCGGGAAGGGGCATCCTCGAAGAAGTTGTTGAGCTGGGCGTCGATGTCGGACTGCATGAGGCTCGATCCTGGTTGTCGAGACGGCTACAGGGGCCGGACGGGGGGGGGTCGGTTCCGAGGCGAGGAGCCGGTATTGGCATCCACGTCCGGTGATGAACGCCAGCGTACTCCGGTACTGCCGCGTTGGCGGCCCCCTCCGACTTTCTGCGCGACTTGTTACGTATGAACGTTTCTTGCGTTTACTTAACGCCTGGACGACTCAACAAGCTCGGTGAGAACCCCGCCCACGTCCTTGGGATGCAGAAACGCGATCGAGGCTCCCATCGAGCCGTGCCTGGGCCGCTGGTCGATCAGGCGCACGCCCTTCGCCCCGATCTCCTCCAGGGCTTTGGTGACGTCCGCCACGCCGTAACCGATATGATGCACGCCCTCGCCCCGCTTGGCGAGGAACTTGCCCACGGCTGTGTCGGGGTGCAGCGGCTCGAGAAGCTGGACGTACGACGCGCCCTGGTCGCCGTCGGCGACGTGCAGCATCGCCTCCCGGACGCCCTGCTCCTCGTTCACCTCCCGGCTGACCACGGTCAGCCCGAAGACCGACTCGTAGAACTCGATCTTCTCTTCGAGGTTGGTGCAGGCTACGCCCACGTGGTCGATTCGCAGGAGCATCGCAGGTCCCTTCGCCGCGCCCGAATCCGGGCGACCCAACTACTCCTGGGTATGGTGACACCGTTGCCCCCGATCTCGCAGTGGAGGGTCTCGAAATGTCTGGTTCCGTCATCGTCGCCGGAGCACGCACGCCCATCGGACGCCTTCTCGGCTCACTGTCCGGCCTGTCCGCCGTCGAACTGGGCGGGATCGCGATCAGGGCGGCGCTGGAGCGGGCGGGTGTCTCACCGGACCAGGTCCAGTACGTGATCATGGGTCAGGTGCTCCAGGCGGGCGCCGGGCAGATCCCCTCCCGCCAGGCCGCGGTGAAGGCCGGAATCCCCATGACCGTGCCCTCCCTCACCATCAACAAGGTCTGCCTGTCGGGCCTCGACGCGATCGCGCTGGCCGACCAGCTCATCCGCGCGGGCGAGTTCGACGTCGTCGTCGCGGGCGGCATGGAGTCGATGACGAACGCCCCGCACCTGCTGCCCGGGCTGCGCAAGGGCGTGAAGTACGGCGGCGGCGAGATCCTGGACTCGACGGCGTACGACGGCCTGACCGACGCCTTCGACCAGATCGCGATGGGGGAGTCCACCGAGCGTCACAACGCGAGGCTCGGCCTGACCCGCGAGGAGCAGGACGCCTTCTCCGCGCGTTCGCACCAGCGCGCCGCCGAGGCCACCGAGAAGGGCCTGTTCGACGACGAGATCGTCCCGGTGCCGCTGCCGCAGCGAAGGGGAGAACCGGTCCTGTTCTCGGCCGACGAGGGCATCCGCGCGGACACCACGGCGGAGTCCCTGGCGAAACTGCGGCCGGCGTTCACCGAGGACGGCACGATCACGGCGGGATCCGCCTCGCAGATCTCCGACGGGGCCGTCGCCGTGGTCGTGATGTCACGGGCCAGGGCCGAGGAGCTGGGCCTCGAATGGCTGGCCGAGATCGGCGCGCACGGCAACGTGGCCGGGCCGGACAACTCGCTCCAGTCGCAGCCCGCCAACGCGATCGGCCAGGCGCTGGCCAAGCAGGGGATCGGCGTGGACGACCTCGACCTGCTGGAGATCAACGAGGCGTTCGCGCAGGTCGTGCTGCAGTCGGCCAAGGAACTCGGCGTACCGCTCGACAAGATCAACGTCAACGGCGGCGGCATCGCGCTCGGCCACCCGATCGGCGCGTCCGGCGCCCGTATCGTGCTCACCCTGGCCCACGAGCTGCGCAGGCGCGGCGGCGGCCTCGGCGCGGCCGGCCTGTGCGGCGGCGGCGGGCAGGGCGACGCGCTGATCATCCGGGTGCCCGCGCCCGGCGCCTGACCGGGGAACGGAGCGAACGTGGACGTCCGGGAGCTGGCCGCCCAGGTGCGGCTGGGACGGCCGAGGGCGGTCGCCCGGCTGATCTCACTCGTCGAGAACGCCGCGGAGAACGTCGCGGAGAACATGGCCGGGAACGCCGCCGGTCCGGGTGGTGGAGGCGGGGCGGAGGCCGGGGGGACGAACCACGTCCTGCGCGAGGTCATGGCCGACCTCGCCACCGGCGCGGCCAGGCCGCACACCGCCCGGGTGATCGGCCTGACCGGCGCGCCCGGCGTCGGCAAGTCGACCTCGACGGGCATGCTCATCCGGGCGTTCCGCAGGCGGGGCAGCAGGGTGGGGGTGCTGGCGGTCGACCCGTCCAGCCCGTTCACCGGCGGCGCGCTGCTCGGCGACCGCGTGCGGATGCAGGAGCACGCGACCGATCCGGAGGTCTTCATCCGCAGCATGTCCAGCCGGGGCCACCTGGGCGGGCTCGCGTGGGCCACGCCGCAGGCGCTGCGGGTGCTGGAGGCCGCCGGCTGCGAGGTGATCCTCGTCGAGACGGTCGGCGTCGGTCAGGCCGAGGTGGACGTCGCCCGGCTGGCGGACACCACCGTCGTCATCCTCGCCCCCGGCATGGGCGACGGCGTGCAGGCCGCGAAGGCGGGCATCCTGGAGGTCGCCGACGTCCTGGTGGTGAACAAGGCCGACCGGGACGGCGTCCAGGCGACGGTGCGCGAGCTGCGGAACATGACGGGGCTCGCCGAGCCGCCGTGGCGACCCCCGATCGTCACGACGGTCGCCTCCAGGGAGGAGGGCGCCGACGATCTCATGGCCGTGCTCGACAAGCATCAGGCATACCTGGAGGAGTCGGGCGAGGGGCGCAGGCGGCGGCTGGCCCGCGCCCGCGACGAGATCGAGGCCATCGCGCTCGCCAGGCTCCGCTCCCGCTTCGCGGGGCTGCACGGCGACCGCCTGGACGTGCTGGCCGCGCGGTTGCTCGACGCCGGGACCGACCCCTACACCGCAGCCGACGACCTCATCGCCGCGCTGCACTGAGGCAGGCGCTCCGCGCATCGTGCCGCCGCGAACCTGGCAGGCCGTGCCTCGCGTCCGTGACGTGCCGCACGGCCCGCCGCCTCCCTCGCGACCCCCGCCGGAGCCGGGCCGCGTGGATCAGGGCTCGCCGGTGTACTTGATGGTGACGCTGGTGAAGCCGAGCGACTTCAGCATGCCCTCCATCATGGCCTTGGTGTTCTGGTCGGCCCTGGAACGCAGGTCGCTGGCGGCGGCGGCGTCGCCGATCTTGCGTTCGGCCAGGACGTAGAGCTCCTGCTGGTTCTGCGGCGAGGACGAGAGCACGTCGGAGATGCGGTCGAATATGCCCCGCTCCTGCGCGAACACGTACGACCGCTTGTTGTCGAGGTTCGGCTTCTCCAGCTCGGCGTGCGGCAGCCGTACGGTCACCGCTGTGCGGTCGGGGGAGACCGTGAGCGCGTCCTTCGGCAGGCCCGAGAAGTCCACGTACGCGTCAACGCTGCCGGCTCCGACGAACAGCGTCCGGCTGCCCTTGATCGCGTCGGGCAGGAACTTCGCGTCCTTCTCCAGATCGACGATCACCTGGAACTCGCCGGTCGCGGCCTCGAAGCGGCTCAGGTTCTGCACCGACCGCAGCAGCGCGGGCCCGCTCCTGTCGATGGTCTGATCGCCCAGCGGGTCGATCCAGGACCAGGTCAGGCGGGCGCCGACCACGAGCAGGGCGATCACGAGGAGCAGACCGGCGAGCACCCGCCAGCCGCGCCCCGGGCGGCGGGCGGGTCTCCCGGCGCCCGTCGTGGCGTCGGTGGCGGCGTCGGCCGTGGGGCCGGCGTCGGCCGGTGCGAAGGAGGGACGTGTCTGTCGGTCCACGGGTGGAATCTTCCCGGTATTTCGGCGATCTCACGCCGGGCAAGATCGATTCTCCTTTTCGCCGGTCTTCGGGCTCTCCCAAACTCCGTCTTCGGCCCGCCTCAACCAGGACGCCTCCCCGCCCCTGGATCAGGCGGGCGCCAGGAGGGCGGCGGGCACGTCCGTCACCTGGGGGGCCTCCTGCGAGTCCCCGGCGTCGCGACTGCCGGTGTCACGGGTGCCGGTGCCGTCGCGCCGGGGGCCGTCGTCCGTGCGCGGGGCGTCGCGGCCGGGGCCGGGGACGCGTTCCACGGCGCCGCGACGCTCGACGTGCCCAGGGGCATGGTCCGGCGGATCGCCGGGCCGCCGCCCTCCGGAACTCCTCTCGTCCGCCGGGCCCGCGTCGTGTGCCCGGCCGTGCCGCCCGGAGGCCGGGCCCCCCGAGGTCCCCGGTCGCGCGCTCTCGGAGTTCCAGGAGCCGGGCGGAAGGCCCCCGCCGGGGCCGCCGGCCGCACCGGGCCGGGTCCGCCCGCCGGAACCCCCCGCGTCGGCGGCGCCGTCCAGGCCCGCCGAACCGGCCCCGCCTGAACCAGCACTGCCCGGACCGGCACTGCCCGGACCTGTGCCGGGACCCGCGCCCCCGGGACCCGCGCCCCCGGGCCCCGTACCGGCGGACGGCGTCGCACCGGCGGACGGCGTCGCGCCGGCGTGCCCGGCCGGGGTGGGATCGACGGGATAAGGAGTCACGGCGGGGTTCACGGGCCGGGTGCCGCCCCCGAAGTGCCTGGCCTGCAGGCCGCAGGAGACGAAGTCGGAGTAGAACAGCCGCAGCCAGTCGTGCCGCTGGGCATCGGTCAGCTCCGAGAACCACAGGGCGGCGGCGTGCTGCTCGGGCAGGTTCCCCGGGGGCAGCGGATCGTTGCGCAGCCAGGCGACGACGATCGCCCGGTAGCCCTCCGCGACCACCCCGGAGCAGGGACGGGCCAGCCCGTCGAGGAACTCGCCGGCGGCCCGCTGGACGTACCCGGCGCCGAGATCACCGAGGTGGACGACCACGACACCCGGCGCCACCGGCCCGTCCTCGCCGGGCGCGCGCTGCTCGACCCGCTTGAAGGCGGCCGGGGTCCCGGCCAGCCGCGCCGCGAGCATGGTGAACATGCCCGCCAGGTCGGTCAGCCCGGCGCGCAGCGCCGGACGCACGCACACCGTGATGGGCCATTCCTGGCAGGCGTAGCGCTCGCTCGCCAGCGTGGTCCGCGGCTCGCTCACCAGCCGGGCCGCGCCCGTCCCGGCCGCCAGGACGGCGATGACCGCGGCGGCCAGCGCCAGCGTCCTGCCGGTCACCAGGGCGACCCACCCGAGGAACAGCGCGGCGCTGAGCCCCACCAGCCAGAGCGCCTGGTCCGCGTAGGCGGTCTCGCCGACCGTGAGCAGCTCGTACGGCTGCCGGGCGGCGGGGATGAGCCGGCCGGCCCAGTTGGGCCCCGTCGCCAGCAGGGTGAACACGCCGTACGTGCCCGCTGCCGCGAGCAGTGGGACGACGGTGACCGGCAGGAGCCAGCCCAGTATCCAGCCGACCATCACGTACAGCCCCAGGCCCGCGACGGACATGGCGAGGCCGCCGGGCAGCAGCGCGCCGCCCTGCCCGGTCAGCGCGGCGCGCAGGCCGAGCAGCAGGACGGTCGCCCCGAAGGACCCGGTCACGACCGCGATGATCGACAACGGCGCCCTGGCGGCCCGCCAGGGCGTCAGGACGCGGCCCTGCTCGGCGCGGCGCCTGCGCAGCGCCACCCACGCCGCGAACGCGGCGCCGACGGGCCCCGTCAGCCGCAGCGAGCCGATGACGGCCGCCACTATCTCGTCCCAGTCCATGAAACCGGGAATCAGGACGCTCCACGCGGCGACGAGCCCGAGCACGAGCAGCACGGTCCCCGCGACCAGCACGCCGTGTTTCAGCTCTCCGCGTGAACCGCCCCTGTGCTCACCCACAGCCGGGCGCGGCCCCCGGCCACGCCGTCGAAGTCCGGCGCGCATGCGGCGCCGGGACAGCAGTGCTGCCCATTGAGAATCTCCCCCGTGTCTGTGTGAGCGGTGTGCGACCCCGCGCCGTTCCCCGTGGCGCTGGTCCGCCGGCCGGCCCCGCCTCGCCTGCTCCGGGCCGGTGTCCCGGATCCCGTTGCCCGCGGCGGCCGGCTGATGACCGGCCGCTTCCCCTGCGGAGAGATCCTGTGACACCCGGTAGCAGACGGGGCTCCCCGTGCCGCCGGGTTTGCCGCCGCCTCACCTTTCGACGTGGCAACCATAACGGAGCGTGACCCTGCCGGGAGGAGTTCTGGGGTCAAGGAATCAGTCCGGTTACGCTGGGTGCCCCGGCCGATCATGGCCGGCGCCGCGCTACCGTATATCGCTGTGTCCGTTCCGCCCAGCTCAGAGCCACCGCCCGTGGCCGGTCCCCGGCCGCTCAAGCTCCCGTTCGACCCGATCGAGCGGGCCGCCGAGACCTGGCGCGCGACGTTCGGGCCGTCGTCCGCCATGGCCGCCGTGACTTCGATCATGAGAGCTCATCAGATCCTGCTGGCGCAACTGGACACGCTGCTCAAGCCGTACGACCTGACCTTCGCCAGGTACGAGGCGCTCGTGCTGCTGACGTTCAGCCGGACGGGGGCGCTGCCGTTGTCGAAGATCGGTGAGCGGCTGATGGTGCATCCCACGAGCGTCACCAACACGGTCGACCGGCTGGAGCGCGCCGGGCTGGTGCGGCGCATGCGCAACCCGCGCGACGGCCGCGGGGTGCTCGCCGAGATCACCGACGAGGGCCGGGACATCGTACGGCGGGCCACGGACGACCTGATGAACGCCGGTTTCTGCCTGGGCATGTACGACGACGCCGAACTGGGCGAGATGTTCGGCCTGCTCCGGACGCTCCGGGTCGCGGCGGGCGACTTCAGCCCCTGACCCCGTCTCCTGGCCCGGCTCCTGCACCCAGGCTCCCTGACGAGGCCCTCTCACAAGGCCCCATGACGTGGACGGGCCCCGGCCGCCGGCGGCCGGGGCCCGTCAGGGCGGGCCGGTGGCGCGCCCGCGTGTCACGGGCGCGCCACCGGCCGGCGATGGTCAGTGGCCGACGGCGTGGAGGGCGTCGACGATGCCCTTGCCGTAGAAGCCGTTGCCGGCGGCGGTGCCCTCGCAGACGTGCGTGGCGGTCACCGTGCTGCCGCTCGGCAGGTTGCGGGTGTAGGTGTACGCGGGCGGGTTCGGGCAGGCCGTCTTGGTCGCCGTGCCCTTGAGGATCGCCTCGACCCTGTCCGGGGCCAGGGTCAGGCCGCCGTGGGCGCGGTCGTGCCGGCCGTACCGGCTGACGATCAGCGCCGCGACGCCGGCCGCGCGTGGCGAGGCCATCGAGGTGCCCTGCAGGTACTGGTAGTAGGCGCAGGTCGAGCCCTTGCAGTCCTTCACCACGTAGTCGACGGTGGGGTCGCCGTTCGCGTCGATCTCGCCGTTGGCCACGGCCAGCGCCTTCGGGTAGGCGGACAGGGTGGCCTTGCTGACGTCCCGCGTGTTGCCGGGAGTGTCGTAGACGTCGCCGCCGGGCGAGGCCACGTCGATGTAGCCGTTGCCGTAGCTGGAGTAGTAGGCCTTCCGCTTGCTGATGCCGGTGGAGGACACCGAGATGACGTGCTCGGCCTCGGCCGGCAGCGAGACGCAGGACGCGGGGATGGTCCGGGTC
Source organism: Microbispora sp. H10885 (assembly GCF_014161415.1). NCBI lineage: Bacteria > Bacillati > Actinomycetota > Actinomycetes > Streptosporangiales > Streptosporangiaceae > Microbispora > Microbispora sp. H10885. The sequence continues at coordinate 148,001 of NZ_JABBWY010000012.1, forward strand.
CTGGCCGCCTGGCCGGGGAAGGTGGCGTAGTCGGGGCTGGTCGCGTCGACGTTGGTCTTGGTGTAGTCGATCGCCTCGTTGCCGGCCGCGCCGACCAGCGTCACCCCGTGCGCGTGGGCGTAGTCGATCGCCCGCTGGGTGGCGGCGATGTAGAGCCGCTGCTGCGCCTGCTCCTCGGGGGTGTCGGCCGGGTTGTCGGCGCAGTTGAACAGCCACGGGTCGATGTAGTAGCTCATGTTCACCACGTCGACGCCGACGTCGCCCGCGTACGTGAGGGCGTCGATGGTCGGCTGCAGGAAGAAGTAGCCCGAGTCCTGGCCGGCCCGCAGGTTCACGATCGTCACCTTGGGCGCGACGCCCGAGATGCCCAGCTTGTTGATGGGGGAGGCGATCGAGGAGGCGACGTGGGTGCCGTGGCCGTCCTCGTCAACGTCGTTCGGGTCGGTGCAGGACCCGTCGGGGTCGTCCTCGCACGGCCCGTCGATCTCGGTGCCGTTGGCGTCCGCGGGCACGTCGACGGTGAAGTTCCGGCTCAGCCTGCGGTCGAAGTTGGGCGCGATGTCGGGGTGCGAGCCGTCGACGCCGGTGTCGAGGATGCCGACGAGGACGCGCTTGTCACCCTGCTCGTACCTGTGCGCCTCGTCCGCGTGGATCTGCTTCATGTCCCACTGCAGGTCGGCGAGCGGCTCGTCCTTGACGTTGCGGCCCCACTTGGGACCCTTGGCGCCCCGGCCCTCCCTCTCGACGGCCTGGTTCCTGGCGGCCCGCGAGGCGGCCTTCCGCGCGGCGGCGGACGCCTTGGCGTCGTCGGGCGCGCTGCCGATCACCCGGTTGGCGGCGACGCCCTCGATGGCCGCGGCGCCGGCGAGGGCCTTGGCGAAGCCGGCGTTCGTGCTGCTGACCGTGGCCACGCCGACCTGGGTGTTCACCTTCACCACGCTGCCGCCGGCGGCCTCGATCGCCTTTTGGGCGTCCGCCGCGGACGTGCCTTCCTTGTACAACACCACGTACTCGGTCTGGGTCGCCGATCCCGTGGCCGCCGGTGCGGCCTGCGCGGGTACGGCAAGGGTTGCCGCCACCATCGCCGCGGTCGCGGCGACGACTGTCAAGCGGTTCACATCCACCTCCGTGTGGACCTTCAAGGGCGGTGACCATATTTGAAGATTTCCGCGCGCTGTCAAAGGCCTGTTGGATTTCGCGACCAACGTGTGACGTGACCTTGGTGGAACCGGGGAGTCAGGCTGTGGTGGCCGAAATTACTAGGACGTCCTAGTATTCGGAGAGGAGCGACGACCGGGGAGGACGCATGCAGCCGGATGAGCCGATCGAGGCGGGGCGGGCCCGCTGGCAGGCGCGGTACGACGCCGCCTTCAAGCGCGACCGCGAGTTCCGGACCCTGTCGGGGCTGGAGGTGGACCCCGTCTACGGCCCGCCCGGTGCGGACCCCCGGTTCGGGCGCATCGGGTGGCCGGGGGAGTTTCCCTTCACCCGGGGCCTGTACGCCACCGGCTATCGCGGCCGTCCCTGGACGATCCGGCAGTTCGCGGGGTTCGGCAACGCCCGGCAGACCAACGAGCGCTACAAGATGATCCTCGGCGCCGGGGGCGGCGGCCTGTCGGTGGCGTTCGACATGCCGACGCTGATGGGCCGCGACTCCGACGACCCGCGCTCGCTCGGCGAGGTGGGCCACTGCGGCGTCGCGGTCGACTCGGCCCTCGACATGGACCTGCTGTTCGACGGCATCCCGCTCGGCGAGGTGACCACCTCGATGACCATCAGCGGGCCGGCCGTACCGATCTTCTGCATGTACGTGGTCGCGGCCGAGCGGCAGGGCGTGCCGGCCGGGCGGCTGAACGGCACCCTCCAGACCGACATCTTCAAGGAGTACATCGCGCAGAAGGAGTGGTTGTTCGCCCCGGAGCCGCACCTGCGCCTGATCGGCGACCTCATGGAGTTCTGCGCCGCCGAGATCCCCGCGTACAAGCCGCTGTCGGTGTCGGGCTACCACATCCGCGAGGCGGGGTCCACGGCCGCGCAGGAGCTGGCCTTCACGCTCGCCGACGGGTTCGGGTACGTCGAGCTCGGCCTGTCACGCGGACTCGACGTGGACGTCTTCGCCCCGGGGCTGTCGTTCTTCTTCGACGCGCACATCGACTTCTTCGAGGAGATCGCGAAGTTCCGCGCGGCACGCCGGATCTGGGCCCGCTGGATGCGCGACGTGTACGGCGCCCGGACGGAGAAGGCGCAGTGGCTGCGCTTCCACACCCAGACGGCCGGGGTGTCGCTGACCGCGCAGCAGCCGGACAACAACATCGTGCGTACGGCCGTCGAGGCGCTGGCGGCCGTGCTCGGCGGCACCAACTCGCTGCACACCAACGCGCTGGACGAGGTGCTCGCGCTGCCGTCGGAGAAGGCCGCCGAGATCGCGCTGCGCACCCAGCAGGTGATCATGGAGGAGACCGAGGTCGTCAACGTGGTCGACCCGCTCGGCGGCTCCTGGTACGTGGAGGCGCTGACCGACCGGCTGGAGGCGGAGGCGGAGGAGATCTTCGCCAGGATCCGGGACATGGGCGGCGACGGCACGATGACCGCCGGCATCCTGCGGGGCATCGAGGACGGCTGGTTCATGTCGGAGATCGCCGAGTCGGCCTTCGACTACCAGCGCAAGCTGGAGAAGGGCGACAAGCGGATCGTCGGCGTGAACTGCCACACCTCGACGGTGGAGGAGCCGCTGGAGATCCTGCGGATCGGCCACGAGGTCGAGGCCGAGCAGCGCCGGGTGCTCGCCGAGCGGCGCGGGGCACGGGACCGGCAGGCGGTGGACGCGGCGCTGGCCGCCCTGCGGAGCGCGTCGGGGACGGCCGAGAACATGATCCCGCCGATGCTGGCGGCGGTCAGGGCCGAGGCCACCCTGGGCGAGATCTGCGACGTCCTGCGCGAGGAGTGGGGCACCTACTCCGAGCCCGCCGCCTTCTAGCCGATTCCGGACACGCTCGGACGCCCACGCTCAGACGCCCACGGTCCCGTCGACGCCCTCGCGCAGGAGGTCGGCGTGGCCGTTGTGCCGGGCGTATTCGTGCATCATGTGCAGCATCACCAGCCGCAGCGACACCTCCTCGCCCCACCGGGGCTGGTAGGCGGTGACGTCGAGCGACTCGGCCGCCCGCTCGATCCTGCGGGAGTGCTCGACCTCCGCCTGCCAGGCGGCGAACGCCTCCGCGCCGGTGGACCCGCTCGCGTCGTACGCCGCCTGGTAGTCGCCTTCCGGCGACCAGACGAGCGGCACGTCCTCCTTGCCGATCACACGCCGGAACCACGTGCGCTCGACCTCCGCCATGTGCCTGACCAGGCCGAGCAGCGAGAGCGTCGAAGGCGGCATCGACGTGCGGCGCAGCTCCTCGTCCGACAGGCCCTCGCACTTCAGCGCGAGCGTGGCCCGGTGGAAGTCGAGGAACGCGCGCAGCATCTCGCGCTCACCGGCGACGCTCGGCGGGCCGATGCGTTCCACTGCCATGTCCTGCTCCCTTCGACGCGGCGATCCGCGCCGTTCACCCTATGACGGGCGCCGGGCCGCCCGGATCGCGGAGGAAGACAGCGAGGATGGCACGGATCACGCGGGAGAGTACGGCAGGATTAAGGGTATGGCAGCGGAGTTCTCTCGACCTGGATCGCTCTACGGCGCCGTGGACCTCGGCGCGCGCAAGCAGGCCCTGGAGGCCCAGGCGCGGCGTGAGGCCGCAGGTCCGTCAGGAGCCGCCTCGGCGGCAGTCATCGAGGTGACCTCGGCCACCTTCAACGCCGACGTGGTGGAGCGCTCGATGAGCGTGCCCGTGATCGTCGAGGCGACGATGCGCCGAGCCGAGCAGGTCCAGCAGTTCAGCGGGGTGATGGACAAGCTTGCCGCGGAGGCGGCCGGCGCGTGGCTGCTGGCCCGCGTCGACGTGGAGGCCGAGCCGCAACTCGCCCAGGCGTTGCGGATGCGCGCGGTGCCCACCGTCTACCTGGCCTTCCAGGGACAGCTCATGCCCCTGTTCGAGGGTCCGCTGCCGGAGGCGCAGCTCCGGCAGGCACTCTCGCAGGTGTTCGAGCAGCTCGGCGTCGAGGCGGCCGCGCCCGCGGACGAGTCGGACGAGCCGCCGGTCGACCCCGAGCTCCTGCGGGCGGAGCAGGCCGTCGAGAAGGGCGACCTGGACGCGGCGGCCGCCGCCTACCAGCGCCTGCTGGCCAGGTCGCCGGGGGACGAGGGCGCGAAGATCGGGCTCGCCGGGGTCGGCCTGCTGCGCCGCACGATGGACCTCGACGAGGCCGACGTGCTCGGGCGGGCCGCGGACGCCTCCGACGACGTCGACCTCCAGCTCCAGGCCGCCGACCTCGAAATGGTGAGCGGACGGGTGGACGAGGCCTTCGACCGGCTCATCGGGCTCGTGCGGCGCACCCGCGGCGCTGACAGGGACCAGGTCCGCGTGCACCTGCTCGGGCTGTTCGACGCGCTGCCCGCCGACGACCCCTCGGTCGTACGGTCGCGCAGGGCCCTCGCCAACGCCCTGTTCTGAGAGCGGCCGGCGGGACGGCGTTCCGGCGCCGTCCCGTTCCCGCCGCACACGGTCGTGGTTCCGGCGCCGCGCGGCACCCGGAGCGTGGGCTGAAACACCCGGCCGGAGATGGCACGATGGATAACACTCATGTGCCGCCCACGCCGGGGTGCGAGAGCGTGACCGCCACGCGGAGGCCGCGCGTACGGGAGCAGCCGGGCGGGCGCGGCCAGGCACCACCCCCGCAAAGGAGCGGATAGACGTGGCCACAGTGCCCAGCGTTTCCTACTCGATCACTGTGCGCCTCGAGGTGCCCGCGGGAGGCAAGGCCGTCAGCCTGCTGACCCACGCGGTGGAGAACGCGGGCGGCGTGGTGACCGCCCTCGACGTGACCAACGCCGGGCACGAGAAGCTCCGCATCGACGTGACGTGCGCGGCCAAGGACGCCGACCACGTCCAGGCGATCGTGGACAGCCTCGGCGCGGTCGAGGACGTGGTCATCCACAAGGTCTCCGACCGCACCTTCCTCATGCACCTCGGCGGCAAGATCGAGATGCAGTCCAAGGTCCCCCTGCGCAACCGCGACGAGCTGTCGATGGCCTACACCCCGGGGGTGGCGCGGGTCAGCCTGGCGATCGCGCGCAACCCGGAGGACGCCCGCCGCCTCACCATCAAGCGCAACTCGGTCGCGGTCGTCACCGACGGCTCCGCCGTCCTCGGGCTCGGCAACATCGGCCCCGCCGCCGCGCTGCCGGTGATGGAGGGCAAGGCCGCCCTGTTCAAGCGGTTCGCCGGCATCGACGCCTGGCCCATCTGCCTCGACACCCAGGACGTGGACGAGATCGTCGCGGCCGTGCGGGCCATCGCGCCGGGGTTCGGCGGCATCAACCTGGAGGACATCTCCGCGCCGCGCTGCTTCGAGGTCGAGCGGCGGCTGCGCGAACTGCTCGACATCCCGGTCTTCCACGACGACCAGCACGGCACCGCCATCTGCGTGCTCGCCGCGCTGACGAACGCGCTGAAGGTGGTCCGCAAGGAGATCTCCGAGGTGCGGATCGCGATGGCCGGGGCGGGCGCGGCCGGCACCGCGGTGCTGCGCCTGCTGCTGGCCGCCGGGGCGCGCAACGTCGTCGTCTGCGACTACCGGGGCGCGGTCCACCTCGGGCGTGACGACCTCGACGAGTCGCTCCGGTGGATCGCCGAGCACACCAACGCCGACGGGTACGGCGGCGACCTGCGCGGCGCGGTCAAGGGCGCCGACGTCTTCATCGGCGTCTCCGCCCCCGGAATCCTCACCGGGGACGACGTCGCGGCGATGGCGCGGGACGCGGTGGTGTTCGCGCTGGCCAACCCCGAGCCCGAGGTCTCCCCGGACGACGCCCGCGAGCACGCGGCGGTCGTGGCGACCGGCCGGTCCGACTACCCCAACCAGATCAACAACGTGCTGGCGTTCCCGGGCGTGTTCCGGGGGCTGCTCGACGCGCAGGCGGACGGCGTGACCCCGGAGATGCTGCTCGCGGCGGCCCGCGCGCTGGCCGCGGTGGTGAGCGCCGAGGAACTCGGGCCCAACTACATCATCCCCAGCGTCTTCCACCCCGACGTGGCCAACGCGGTGGCGGCCGCCGTACGGGAGTCGGCCGGAGGCCGGCCGCGCGGCTTCACGGAGGCCTGACCGCCGCCTGGTACCGACGGCGACGCTCCGGTCGCGTTGGGTCACATGCCGCGGCAAACCGGGGGCGACGTACACGAATTCGCATTCCTCCCTCATGATGGGATGTATGGCGGAGGCGATCTACGTCGGCGGGTTGCTAGTAGCGACGCCACTGCTCGACGACCCCAACTTCCGGCGTAGCGTCGTGCTCGTGCTGGAGCACGACGAGGACGGCGGCACCCTGGGCGTGGTGCTCAACCGGCCCAGTGAGATCGCGGTGACCCAGGTCCTGCCCTCGTGGGACCCCCTGGTCACCGGTCCTCCGGTGCTGTTCGAGGGAGGCCCGGTGCAGACGGACAGCGCGCTCGCGCTCGCCGTCGTGCTGAGCGGGGAGGAGCCGCTGGGCTGGCGCCGGCTGCAGGGCAGGGCCGCGGTGTCGCGCCTCGGCACGGTGGATCTCGACGCGCCCCCGGAGATCCTGGCCGGGGAGATCTCGCAGATGCGCATCTTCGCGGGCTACGCGGGCTGGACGGCGGGGCAGCTGGAGAACGAACTGCAGGAGGGCGCCTGGTACGTCGTCGACTCGGAGCAGGGGGACACCTTCGATCCCGACCCCTCCGCGCTGTGGCGCACCGTGCTGCGCCGGCAGAAGGGCGATCTCGCCCTGGTCGCCACGTTCCCGGACGACCCGCTGCTCAACTGACCACCGGCCTTCTCGGGGACCCGATCGGCCTGTACGGCGCAGGCCGGGCGCGGTGAGCGCGCCCGGCCTTCGATCATCTTGCAGGGGTCGCCGTGGCTCAGCTCGCGGTGCAGGTCACCGCGGGCACCGGGTTGGCGCCGTTCCAGGAGCCGAGGAAGCCGAACGAGGTGGACGCTCCGGCGCCGAGGCCGCCGTTGTAGCTCACGTTCTTCGCCGTGACCGACGAGCCGCTCGACGTCACCGCGGCGTTCCACGCCTGGGTGACCGTCTGGCCGTTGGCGTACGTCCAGGTGACGGTCCAGCCGGAGATCGCGCCGGAACCGGCCTTGACGGTCACCTCGGCCTGGAAGCCGCCGCCCCACTGGTTCGTGACCTGGTACGTCGCCGAGCAGCCCCGGCCGTTGCCGCTGGGCGACGTGCTCGGAGACGCGCTCGGGGACGCGCTGGGCGACGCGGAGGGGCTGCGGGGCGGGCTCGGGGAGGTGCTGGGGGACGTGCTGGGCGAGCCGGACGGGCTGGCCGACGGGCTCACCGGCGGCCCGCTGTAGATCGTGGCCTCCTTGGCGGTCGACTTGATGCCGTTCGCGCCGTTGAACAGCCGCTGGCCCCAGGAGGTGAGCTGGCCGACGTTGAAGTTCGTGACCTGGTCCAGGTACTCGACGCCGCCGCCGTTGCCGCTCCAGGACCAGCCGAGGTAGCCGATGCCCCGCGACTGGGCCTGGGACATGATCGTGTCCTCGTCCGGGTCGCCGTCAGAGTGCATGTTGCCGAACTCGCCGATGACCAGCGGGAGGTTCGCGGTCTGGAACGCCTGCAGATAGCCGGTGATCTCGGCCGCCGTGTCGAAGACGCCGTACATGTGGATCGAGAAGACGGTGTTCTTCTGGGTGTCGCTCGCGAAGACCGAGGCGGCGTTGTCGCGCATGACGAACTGCCAGTCCTGGCCCCAGTTCGGCGCGTCCACCATGAGCAGGTGCTGGAACCCGGCGGCGCGCATCCGGACGATCGCGTTCTTCGTCGCGGTGGTCCAGGCGGACGGGTTGTTGTTGCCGTACGGCTCGTTGCCGATGTTGATGACGACGTAGTTCTCCTGGCCGGTCAGCACGCTCTTCAGGCCGACCCAGTAGTCGACGGCCTGGTCGAGCGTGTACGCCCCGCTCTGCTCGGCGTATCCGGTGGTGTCGTGGTTCTCCAGCACGCAGATTAACCGGTTCTGCTTGCACAGCGAGATGACGTTGGCGACGTCGCTCGCCGAGTTGGCCGTCCAGCGGCCGCCGCTCAGCACGACGCGCACGGTGTTGGCGCCCAGCGACTTGATGTTCGCGAACGAGCCCGTCTGGCTCGCGTACCAGGTGTGCGCGTGGCTGGTGCCGCGCATCACGAAGTTGTTCCCGTTGGCTTCGACGATTTTCGTGCCGCTGACGTGGAGGCCGGTCGCGGCCTGTGCGGTCTGGTTCATCGCGGCCACCGACAGCAGGAGGGCGAGTAGTGCCGCGCCCACGGCGATGAGACGTGTCTTCATTCTGTACCTCGGGTGGGGGAGCGACGCCGTTGGGAGCGCCTCCGGCACCATAGGCGGCACGGCCCGGGACCGTACAGGAGACGGACCGGCGTGGCCGCCGGGCGGGCCCGCCGCAACTGAACCGGTTCGGCGGGATGGGCCGCCGGACCAGCGCGATCGCTTCCCGTCCCCCTCACCTGGGCCGCCGCGACCCGATGAAACGTTCACCGGCCGCGCGGCCGCCGGTAGGGTCGCGGACATGCCCGAACCCGGTTGGCCGCCCCAGGAGGCCGTGCGGCTCGCCGGCGGTGTCCCGGTCGCCCTGGTGGCGGCCGACGCCGGGCTGTCGTCGCTGCCGGCCGCCGTGCGGGGGGTGGAGACGCTCCGGCACATCGACCTCGACGGGAACGCGCTCACGTCGCTGCCCGGATGGATCGCGCGGCTGGAACGCCTGCGGGTCCTGTGGCTCTACGGCAACCGGATCACGGCCATCCCGCCCGAGCTGGGGAATCTGACCGCGCTCGAACACCTCGGCCTCGGACGCAACGCGCTGACCTCGGTGCCCGCCGCGCTGTGGCGGCTGAGCCGGCTGCGGTCGCTCAACCTCGCCGAGAACGAGATCGCCGATCTGCCTCCCGGCCTGGCCCGTCTGGGCGCGTTGCGCATGCTCGACCTGGGGCACAACCGGCTCCGTGAAGTGCCGGCGGAGATCGGGGACCTGCCCGGCCTGACCGACTACCTCTACCTGAGCGACAACGGGCTCACGACGGTTCCCGCCTCACTCGGACGGCTCGACCGGCTCGGCTACCTCAACCTCGCCGAGAACCGGCTGGCGGAGCTGCCCGCGTCGATCGGCGGCATGGCGGCCCTGCACGAGTTGCGCGCGCACGACAACCGGCTCACCGAGCTGCCGGAGACGATCGGCCGCCTGACCGGGCTGCGCGAGCTGCACCTCAGGAACAACCGCCTCACCGCGCTGCCCGAGTCGATCGGAGGGCTGAGCGGGCTGCGCCATCTGGACCTGCGGGGCAACCCCCTGGAACGGCTACCTCGGTCCGTCGTGGGGCTGACGCGGCTGACCCACCTCGACCTGCGGGCGACCCGCCTCACCGCGCTGCCCGCGGGGCTGGCGGAGCTGCCGCTGCTGGAGAAGCTCGACCTGCGCTGGGTCAAGTTCGACGAGGCGCCCGCCTGCGTCCGGCCGCTGCGCGAGCGCGGCTGCGTCGTCCTCCTGTGAGTCGTCCTCCTGCCGGGGGCCCTCAGCGCGGAGGCGGAACGACTCCGGTCGTCCCGGGGCGTACGGGCAGGTCCCAGCCGGGGCGGAGGGAGCGCTCGGCGAGCGTGAGCAGGTCCTCGTACCGCCGCGCCATGTCGCCCAGGTCCTCCGTCGGCCCGTCCAGGCAGATCAGGCCGATGCCGACGAACAGCGACACGACGAACTGCGGCTGGAGGTCGTCGGGCGGGAGTCCCATCCTGCGGGCCACTTCGGCGACGAGCCTGCGCTCGCTCTCCCGCACCAGCCGCATGCCCCCGGCGAGCAGGGACGGGGTGGAGTGGATGAGCCGGCGGGCCTTGACGATCCTGCCCGTCTCCACCTCGTCGAGCTCTCGTAGGATGCCCAGCATGGCCCGCATCGACTGACTCAGCGCCGTGAACGGCGACTCCGACTCCGGGCGGGTGACCAGTTCGGCGAGGAACATCTCCTGCTCCTCGGCGGTCAGCGAGAGCGCCACGTCCTCCTTCGAGGCGAAGTAGCGGAAGAACGTCCTCGACGACACGTCCACCTCGGCGGCGATCTGCTCGACCGTGGTCGCCTCGTAGCCCCTGGTGAGGAAGAGGTCGAGGGCCGCGTCGACCAGGGCGTCCCGGGTGCGTTGCTTCTTGCGCTCGCGGAGCCCCACGGCGTCACCTCCTCGAAAACTGCCGGTAGCAACCTGCAGATGTCACCGTATGTCGGATAAAAGGATTTGTCATCTGTCATGGACTGACACTAAATTGCCAGGGGTCTGCTCAGTGGTGCTTAGGGGGAACCTCGATGACACAAGCCGTATCGGTGGACGCGGACGCGCCTCCAGGACGGGGCCAGGGACGTCCGTGGCTCACGCTGCTCGCCGTCTCGCTCGGCGTGATCATGGTCATGCTGGACGGCACGGTCGTGGCCATCGCCAACCCGGTGATCCAGGTCGAACTCAAGGCGACGCTGTCGGACCTGCAATGGGTGACCAGCGGTTACCTGCTCGCGCTCGCGGTCTTCCTGATCACGGCGGGCAAGCTCGGCGACCTCTTCGGGCACAAGCGGGTCTTCCTCGCCGGCGTGGCCGGCTTCGCGCTGACCTCGCTGGCGATCGGCCTGTCGTCCTCGGTGGGCATGCTGATCGCGCTGCGGGTGCTGCAGGGACTCTTCGGCGCGCTGCTCCAGCCCGCCGCGCTCGCGTTGCTCAGGTCGGCGTTCCCCGCCGAGAGGCTGAACATGGCCATGGGCGCGTGGGGCGCGATCATCGGCCTGTCGAGCGCGGGCGGCCCGATCATCGGCGGCCTCCTGGTGGAGAACGTGAGCTGGCAGTCGGTGTTCTTCGTCAACGTGCCGGTCGGTGCGGCGGCCCTGGCGTTCGGACTGTGGGCCCTGCGGGAGAGCAGGGCGCAGGCGCTGTCCCGGGTCGACTGGCTCGGCGTCCTGCTGCTGTCGGTCGCGATGTTCGACCTGGTGTGGGCCATCATCAAGGCGCCCAGCTGGGGCTGGGGCGACGTGCGCACCCTCGCCTTCCTGGCCGCCACCGTGGTGTTCGGCGCGCTGTTCGTGTTCTGGCAGTCCAGGGTCCGCGAGCCGCTGCTGCCGCTCAGCCTGTTCCGCAACGCGTCGGTCTCGATCGGCACCGTGCTGATGATCCTGATGGCGTTCTCGATGTTCGGCGCGATGTTCTTCCTCACGTTCTTCTTCCAGGGCGTGCACGGGCTCACGCCGCTCGACTCCGGTCTGCGCATGCTGCCCATGAGCGCCGGCATGATCGTCGCCTCGCCCATCGCCGGCGTCCTCATCGGCAAGCTCGGCCCGAAGATCACCATCGCGGGCGGCATGGTGATCAGCGCGGTCGCGATGTTCCTCATGTCGCGGCTCAGCGTGGAGGCCGCCTTCGCCGACACCGCGATCCCGTTCGTGCTGCTCGCGTTCGGCCTGTCGCCGGTGTTCGTCGGCGCCACCGAGATCATCGTCGGCAACGCGCCGGAGGAGCTGAGCGGCGTCGCCGGCGGTGTGCAGAACTCCGCCATGCAGGTCGGCGGCGCGCTCGGCACCGCCATCCTCGGCGCGATCGTGTCCGCCAGGGTGGCCGACGTGCTGCCCGGCCACCTCGGCCCGGCCGCGGCGGCCGTGCCGCCCGAGCAGATGGGCCTGCTGGAGGCCGCCGCGTCGGTCGGCGCCGCCCCGCCGGGGACCGGCCCCCTCGCGAAGGTGCTGGCGGACGCCTCACACCTGTCCTTCATGGACGGCCTGCACCTCGGCTTCCTCGTGAGCACGGCGGTCGCCCTGCTCGCCGCGGCCCTGGCCCTGTTCGTCCGGGCCGGCCGCAAGACCGAGGGCGCCCCGGTCCACCTGGGCTGACGGCACGCCGTCCGCTCCTCGTACGGCCCCCGCCACCACGCGGGGGCCGTACGCGTCTCCGGCGCGAGGGCGGCCCGCCGCGCGCGTCCGCGGACCGAGGGGAGCGCGCCCGCTGCAATAGACTTGGTCCTCGTGAGCGGCACGAAGATTCTTCCCGAGAGCGACGTAACACCCCGGCTCTCGCACGGCGACGGCGACCACGAGCGCTTCTCGCACTTCGCCGACAAGAACAAGATCACTGAGAGCTACGTGACCGGTGCGCCGGTGCGAGCCCTGTGCGGCAAGGTCTGGGTGCCCAGCCGCGACCCGAAGAAGTATCCGGTCTGCCCGGAGTGCAAGGAGATCTACGAAGGGCTGCCCAAGGGCGAGCCGCCCGCCGAGTGAGTGTCGGTACGGGATGACCTTCCCCCCGACGGCTAACGTCAGCCTTCTGACCAGCCGTATCGGGGGAAAGAATGGTTCGGCGACCCATCGCCGTCGTCCTCGCATGCCTGTACGCGCTGGGCGGCGTCCGCGCCGCCCCGGCGTCCGCCGCCTCCCCGCAGGCCGCCCGGCCGGATGACTGCCCTGCGGCGGCCCGGACCGGCGTCGCGCGGCGCCCGGGCGCGGAAACCGCCCTTCCTCGGCGGCTCACGCACGCGATGGAGCCGCGCGACCCCGGACCGGGCGAGGCCGCCCGCATGTCGGCCGATCTCGACCGCAGGCTCCGCGCGGCGGAGCGGAGCGGCGCCGCGGGTCTCTCCCGGCGCGACCCGGGCGCCGTCGAGCGGATCACCGTCCCGGTGTGGGTGCACATCGTCAGGGACGGCGCGCTCGGTCTGCCCGACGCCGCCGTGGCCAGGCAGATCGCCGTGCTCAACACCGCCTACTCCGGCGGATACGGGGGCGCCGACACCGGGGTCAGGTTCGAGCTCAAGGGCGTCACCCACACCGACAACCGCGCCTGGTTCCGCGACCCTCTGGGATACGAGGAGCCGCTGAAGGAGAAGCTCCGCACCGGCGGGCCCGAGACGCTCAACCTCTTCATCGCCCAGATGAGCCGGCTCGTGCTCGGATACTCCACCTATCCCTACTGGTACAAGGACGACCCCGGCCTCGACGGAGTGGTCGTCGACTGGCGGAGCGTGCCCGGCGGCCCCCTGCGCGACTTCGCCAGGGGCTTCACCGCCGTCCACGAGATCGGCCACTGGCTCGGCCTGCTGCACACCTTCGAGAACGGCTGCGCCGCACCGGGCGACTCGGTGGACGACACCCCCGCCGAGGCCCGGCCGACCACCGGCTGCCCGCCGAGGAAGGACAGCTGTCCCGCGCAGGGGAACGACCCGACGCACAACTTCATGGACTACTCCCAGGACCGGTGCATGCGCGAGTTCACCCCGGGCCAGGCCGTACGGATCCGGCAGATGTGGGACGTGTACCGCCGGCCGGGTCCGCGGGGCGCCGACCCGGAGGTGACGTCGGACGCTCTCGCCGCACCGCCCGATGACGAATCGGCCGGGAGGCGTTGACGCGGCGGCGCGTGTGTGAATAACTCCCAGCAGCGTTCACGGTCACAGGGCTCCGCGGGTGGCCCTGACCGCTCCGTCGCTCGCCGGTTCCGTCCCACGCACGCCCGGCCAGGTCGCCCGGGAGGCTTTGTGGATGACGAGTGGACCCGCCGGGTCTGGCCGCCCGCCGAGCAACCCTCCGGCCGGGGCGAGGCGGGCCCAGACACCACCGGCAGGGGCCTCACGCGTCCGTACGGCGTGCCGGGAGCGGGCGGGGACGCGGGGGCGGAGGGCGCCTCCGGCCGGCACCGCCCGGCGCGCGACGGGCGCGAGCGCACGGCCCCGTACGGCGCGCCGGTCTCCGGGCGGGCGACGGCCGAACCCTCCGTGTGGCCGCTCACATCGCCCGGCGAGGAGGAGGACGAGCTTCCGCCCGCCGCCCGCCGGTACGGCGCGCCCGCCACGCCGCCCCGGCGCATGCCCCGATGGCTGGGGCGGCTCCTGGTGGGCGGCCTGGCGCTGGCCTGCTCGGCGGCGGTCATCGGCGCGGTGGTGGTCACGGTCCTGAACCGGGCCGAGCGCGTGCCGCCCACCGTGATCCACGACCAGGTCGCCGGGGTCGCCTACACCCTCCCGCCCGAGTGGCGTGAGGGGGTGGTCGCCCCGGTGAGCGGCTTCACCACCGTCGCCGCGCGGGGGGACAGCGCCACGGTCATGGCCCGGCCGGGCGACCCGGTCGATCCGCCCGGCCTCCGCTCGGAGGTCATCGACCTGAGCGACCTCTACGCCCGCCTGCTGCTGCACGGTGACAAGGTCGAGGTGCTCGACGACCGCGCGGTGACCGTCGGCGGGCGGCCGGGCCACACGCGGGCCGTACGGGCCGAGTACAGCGACGTCGTGAACGAGCCCGCCTTCATGCGGGTGACCCTGCTGACCCGGTCCGACGGCGGCAGCACGGTCCTGCTCGGGCTGGCGCACCCCGACCAGCCGCGGTCCCGCGCCGAGATCGAGGGCCTCATGTGGGGCGCCCGCTGACGCCGTGGACCGATCCGCCGGGCCTTCTCCGTACGGCGGATTCGGCACGCCGCGTGCCAGGAAAATGGCATCTTGGCGGCGTTCTGCCCGATATAGCGACTCAATCGGAAAAAGGGTTGTCATAGCAGTCGCGCGCTCTGTCCCGTATGCCCGGGCGGATGATTATATGAATGGGCGCGTGCTCGGTCGGCGGATCCGTCGTATGATGCGGGGAATCGCGACAATCGCCGGAACGGCTTTGAGATAGGCGTAACATCTGTTTGCCGGTATCCGATAAGTGGCTCGCTGCCCGCGTTTCTCCGGACGGGTATCTTCGAGGTCGCATCGCACGAAAAACGCGGTGACCCGGAAAGACCAATTCTCACCATGGGGGGAAATCAAATTGATTTCTCGTAGGAGCAGCTCTGCCTCTGGTTCGCGTGGCGCCGGTCGCCTGCTGACCTGGTCCGCCGCGGTGGCGGTGACCTGCGCGACCGTGGGGCTGTCGGGCTCGATCGCGGCGAGCGCCACCTCGACGAAGACCACCCCGGTCGCGCATGGGGCGAGTCCGCAGGGCGGGGAGAAGAGCTTCATTCCCCTTCCGCGCCTCGACTCGACCAACATCATCACGACCTTCAGCGTGCTGCCGGCGGCGGGCACCACCACAAGCGTGGTGCCGCTCAGCTCGCAGACCTTCACCGGTTCGGCCCGCAGGGGCCACGTGTTCGTCAACGACGGCACGTCCTGGGCCGACCTCACCTCGGTGTTCTCCCCGGGCTTCCTGTACGACGTGACCCTGGCGCCGTCGCCGAGCACCACCCTGCTGGGCACCGGCGGCGTTCTGAGCAGCCTCACCGCCAGCGGCATTCCCGTGGGGCGGCTCAGGGTCACCGTGCGGAAGGCCGACGGCAGCATCTTCGTCTCCGACTGCAGCGTCGCGAACACGAGCGGCGCCTCGACCCTGCCGCTGACCGCCTCGGACTGCACCACGCCGGCGCGTCTGTGACGACGGGCTGACCGACGCCGGGGCGGGTGGTCCGCGGATGCCTGGGGGCTCCGCGGGCCGGCCGCCTCGTGCGTGCCCGCCGTCCCGGCCTGGGCCGCGATCCTCCTGGTCCGTGGCTCCGGCCGGTGCGGATCGGGCCACGTCCGACGGCGGTCCGTTCCGGAGCTGTGGGGATTCCCACACCATGCGATTTCGGACCACCATGCGTGTGGTCGGCGCGTTCTGTCGGTGTGGCGGGCTACTCTGATGGCACTGTGAGGGAGCGAACCGATAGAGACACCAGTGTTCCGATGAGTTCGGGGAGGCGTCGTTGAGCGTTTCGGCCGCGTCCCACCTCTCCCCGTCCTACCCCGACAGAGCCGCCTGGGGGACCGCCCCCAAGCTGCGTGCCTGGCAGCAGGAGGCCTACGACCTCTACGTCCGGCGCGAGCCGAGAGACTTCCTGACCGTCGCCACCCCCGGCGCCGGCAAGACGACGTACGCGCTGCGGATCGCCAGCGAACTGCTCAGCCGCGGTGTCGTGCGCGCACTGACCATCGTCACGCCGACCGAGCACCTCAAGCGGCAGTGGGCCGACGCGGCGGCGCGGGTCGGGATCGGCATCGACCCCGAGTTCAAGAACAGCCAGGGCGCGACCTCCCGCGACTACACCGGTGTCGCGGTCACCTACGCCCAGATCGCGATGCACCCGGCGCTGCACCGTGCCCGCACCGAGGCGCGCAAGACCTTGGTGATCTTCGACGAGATCCACCACGCCGGTGACGCCAAGTCGTGGGGAGACGGCGTCCGCGAGGCGTTCGAGCCGGCGACCAGGCGGCTGGCGCTGACCGGCACGCCGTTCCGGTCGGACGAGAGCCCGATCCCGTTCGTCACCTACGTGGAGGACGGCGAGGGCGCCCTGCGCAGCGTCGCCGACTACTCCTACGGGTACGGCCCGGCCCTGGGCGACGGCGTCGTCCGGCCGGTCATCTTCCTCGCCTACTCGGGGGAGATGAAGTGGCGCACGCGGGCCGGAGACGAGATCGCGGCCACGCTCGGCACGCCGCTGACCAAGGACCAGCTCTCCCAGGCCTGGCGCGCCGCGCTCGACCCGAAGGGCGACTGGATCCGCCAGGTCATCCACGCCGCCGACCGCAGGCTCACCGAGGTCCGGCGCGGCGTCCCGGACGCCGGCGGCCTGGTCATCGCCTCCGACCACGAGTCCGCCCGGGCGTACGCCCGGCACATCCGGACCGTGACCGGCGAGGGCGCGGAGGTCGTCCTCTCCGACGACCCCGGCGCGTCCAAGAAGATCAAGGACTTCGCCACCTCCGAGCGGCGCTGGCTGGTCGCGGTCCGGATGGTCTCCGAGGGCGTCGACATCCCCCGGCTGTGCGTCGGCGTGTACGCCACGAGCACCTCCACCCCGCTGTTCTTCGCCCAGGCCGTCGGGCGGTTCGTGCGCGCCCGCAAGCGCGGCGAGACGGCGTCGGTGTTCCTGCCGTCGGTGCCCGTCCTGATGGGCCTGGCGGGGGAGATGGAGACCGAGCGCGACCACGTGCTGGGCCGCCGCCGCGACGAGGACGGCCTCGACGACATGCTGCTGGAGCAGGCGCAGCAGGAGAAGAAGCAGCCCGACGCGCTCGGCGACGAGCTGCCCTTCCAGACCCTTGAGGCGTCCGCGACCTTCGACCGGGTGCTGTTCGACGGCGGCGAGTTCGGCACCGCCGCCGCCCCCGGCTCGCCGGAGGAGGAGGACTTCATCGGCCTGCCCGGCCTGCTGGAGCCCGACCAGGTGGCGTCCCTGCTGCGTAAGCGTCAGGCCGACCAGCAGGCGGCGATTCGCAAGACCCGCAAGGGCGAGGAGCAGGCGCCGGCCCTCGCGCCGCACGAGCAGCTCGCGGAGCTCCGCAAGGAGCTCAACGGCCTCGTCGGGGCGTGGAACCACCGCACCGGCCAACCGCACGGCGTCATCCACGCGGAGCTGCGCCGGGCCTGCGGCGGGCCCGCCATCGCCCAGGCCACCGCCGAGCAGGTCCGCGAGCGGATCGCGATGATCCGCAAATGGGCCACCCAGCGCAGGTGACCCCGCCTCGGCCCTCGGTCCGCCGCCCCTCACAGGGCGGCGAACCGAGGGACGCCGTCAGCTCGCGCCGGGCGTGACCCCAGACCCCGAGGCGTGCCGGACCTGGGCGGACAGGCCGTCCAGCCGCTCGAGGATGGCCTCGAACATCGCCGCGTTGGACGCCGCCATCCGGTCCATCCGGTCACTGAGCCCGTCGACCCGGTCGTGGAGGCTGTCGACGCGCTGGGTGAGGTGGTCGACTCGGTCGTTGAGGCCGTCGACGCGCTCGGTGAGGTGCTCGACGCGTTCGGTCAGCCCGTCAACCCGGTCGTTGAGTCCGTCGACTCGTTTTGTGAGGTCGTCGAAGCGTTGGGTCAGGCCGTCGACGCGTTCGTTGAGGGTGTCGACGCGCTGGGTGAGTCCGTCGACGCGTTCGGTCAGCCCATCGACTCGGTCGCTGAGCCCGTCGACCCGGTCGTGGAGGCTGTCGACGCGCTGGGTGAGGTGGTCGACTCGGTCGTTGAGGCCGTCGACGCGCTCGGTGAGGTGCTCGAATCGGACGTTGAGCGCCTCGACGTTGCGGTCCAGGCGGCTGATCTCGCCGTCGATGCGGTCGAGCCGGATGGTCACGACGCCCATCTGCCGCTTGAGGATGCCGACGTCCGCTCTCGTCTCCGCGGCGACCAGCTCCACCCGGAGCAGGCGGTCGCTCATCGTATCGATCTTGTCCCAAGTCATCTGCATCGCGTCGTACGCGTGCTCTGCCGCCTGCTTGCGGCAATGGACGCTGAGTTCCATGAAGTCATTCTCCAAGCGCTTGACGCGTTGTTTGAGGGTGGGCATGGCCATGGGGCGTCCTCCAACTTTAGGGCAGCGCTGCCGGGGTGCGCTGCGAAGGCGGGGTGCGCGGAGGACATTGCTATCAGGTTCGAACCGTCATGGGAGGGCGAGAATTCAGGAAATTCGCCGCGCGTCCTGGGCGGGATAAGGGTTGTCCATACCGGTGTATGAATGGCCACCGGAAGCGGGAGCGGCGCGTGTGTTTTTTCCTACCGGCACCGGGAAGCCGAGAAACGCGAATCGCCATTCACTAGGACATGTGCGACCTGAGTGGAATTCGGTCGCCGGTGTGGCCGTCGATGGCGACGTAGCGGCGATGGTGCCGGGTGGCCGGGCTCAGCCGGAGGCTGAGGGAGGCGACGCCCCCCTCCACGCGTATCGGGACGCGGTGCGTCCCCTCCTGGCGCCCGTCCTCCGCGCCCTCCCGCACCCAGATGCGCAGGCGGTGCCCGGCCTGGTGCACCGCCACCGTCGCGGTGTCGCACTGCCCCGTGGTGGCGGGCCAGTAGACGGTGAGGCCGTGCAGGGCCCGCCCGCGGAATGACAGCCGTACGGCGTCGGGGGTGGCGACGCGCTCGTCGCAGGCGGACCCGCCGCTCGCCGCGGGCGGGGGTGACGCCGGCGAGGTGGCGGGGCCCGCCGGGCCGCCCGGCGCCTCCCGCCCGCTCTGGCCGTCCGTCTCGTCCTGCCCGGGTGCGGCCGGCGGGCGCTCCTTCGGCGTGGCGGCGCCGGTGTCGCGGACGGCGACCGTCTGCGCGGGCGTCGCCTCGGGCCTCTGGGCGAACCCCAGGGCGATCGTGACCGCCTGCAGCGCCGCCAGGGTCAGCGCGCCCGCGGCGCGAAGCGCACCGCGGTGGCCGCGGCCGAAGAGCAGCCAGACGCAGACCGGGGTGAGGACGAGCCAGCACAGGCCGAGCGAGAACGCGAACATCGGGCCGCCAATCCACGAAGGGTCGTCACTCCAGGTAATACACCCGTGACGCTTCGTGGTGAAGGAATTGACGTCCGGCGCGGCGTGGATCAGGACTGGAGGACGGGCTCCCCGGTGAGCTCCACGCCGGCCTCGGCGAGCCGGGCGAGCGCCGCCTCGGTCGTCTCCCTGGCGACGCCGGCGGTCAGGTCCAGCAGGACCCGTACGGAGAAGCCGCCGGCCGCCGCGTCGAGGGCGGTGGCCCGGACGCAGTGGTCGGTGGCGATGCCGACCACGTCGACGGCCTCCACTCCCCGTTCACGCAGCCACGCGGCGAGCCCGACGCCGTCGGCGGTGGCGCCCTCGAACCCGCTGTAGGCCGCCTGCCGCGCCCCCTTGCTGAAGATCTCCTCGACCTTCGCCGTGTCGAAGGCCGGGTGGAAGTCGGCGCCGGAGGTGCCGACCACGCAGTGCGGCGGCCAGGTGTCGACGTAGTCGGGCTCGGCGGCGAAGTGCGGTCCGGGATCGACGTGGTAGTCACGGGTGGCCACCACGTGGTCGTACCCGTGTTCGTCGACGTGGCGGCCGATCGCGGCGGCCACCCCGGCGCCCCCGCCGACCGGCAGGCTGCCGCCCTCGCAGAAGTCGTTCTGCACGTCCACGATGATGAGCGCGGTCTTCATGGGGTCACCTCACAGTGGCGATCACGGAGGACCGGCGTCGTCCTCATGCGCCGGTCCTCCGCGATCACTTGAAGATAGTAGGGACTGCGGGGTCTCCAGGGGAGAGGCTGCGGGCTTCGAGTGGCAACTCCGCCGAAGTCGCCCGGTGGCGCTCGCGGGCGGTCAGCAGGCTCTCCCGGCCCACGACCTTGCCGTCCCGGACGAGTTCGGCCAGCAGCGGGCGGTCCTCGGACTCCACCGGCTCGCGGGTGATCACCTCGGCGGTGGCGGTGCCGCCGCCGGTCCTGCGGTAGGCCCACTTGCGGCCGCCGACGCTCGGCTTGCCGACGGACGCCTTCGCGACCGGCTGGAGGACGCCCGACGCGTCCTCCCTGGCGACCAGCTTGTAGACCAGGCTGGCCGTCGGGTGGCCCGACCCGGTGGACAGGGCGGTGCCGACGCCGTACGCGTCGACCGGCGCCGCCGCCAGCGCGGCGATCGCGAACTCGTCCAGGTCGCTGGTGACGACGATCCGCGTCCGGTCCGCGCCCAGGTCGTCGAGCAGGCGGCGCACCTCGACGGCCACCACGGCGAGGTCGCCGGAGTCGATGCGGACCGCGCCGAGGTCCGGCCCGGCCAGCTCCACCGCCGTCCGTACGGCCCTCGCCACGTCGTAGGTGTCCACGAGCAGGGTGGTGCCGAGCCCGAGGGACTCGATCTGGATCCGGAAGGCCTCCGCCTCCGAGTCGTGCAGCAGGGTGAACGCGTGGGCGGCGGTGCCCGCGGTCGGCACGCCGTACAGGTGACCGGCCATGAGGTTGGAGGTGGAGGCGAAGCCGCACAGGTAGGCGGCCCTGGCGGCGGCGACCGCGGCGTACTCGTGGGTGCGGCGCGAGCCCATCTCGATCAGCGGCCGGTCGCCGGCCACCTGCGCCATGCGGGAGGCGGCGGCGGCGATCGCGCAGTCGTGGTTGAGGATCGACAGGATCAGCGTCTCCAGCAGCACGGCCTCGGCGAAGGTCCCCTCCACCACCATGATCGGGGAGCCGGGGAAGAACGCCTCGCCCTCGCGGTAGCCGTACACGTTGCCGGAGAAGCGGTAGCCGGCGAGGAAGTCGCCCGTCGGCCCGTCCACGATCCCGGCGGAGCACAGGAACTCGATGTCCTGCTCGTCGAAGCGGAAGTCCTCCAGCGCGTCGAGGAACCGCCCGGTGCCGGCCACCACGCCGTAGCGCCGTCCTCCGGGCAGCCGCCTGGCGAACACCTCGAAGACCGCCCGCCGGTGCGCCGCACCGCCCGCCAGCGCGGCCTGGAGCATCGTCAGTTCGTACTGGTCGGTCAGCAGGGCCGTGCCCGTGGTCATGCGCACGTGTCGAAGACTACGACGGTCGTGGTGCAGGATGGTTACGTGGGTAGCACAGCTCCAGCCGAGGTAGAGCGTCCGTCGTCGGACGTGCGCCCCGATCTGCCGTGGCTCACGATCGTGTGGAACGACCCGGTCAATCTCATGTCGTACGTCACGTACGTCTTCCAGACCGTGTTCGGTTATCCCCGGCAGAAGGCCGAGAAGCTGATGATGGACGTCCATCACAAGGGCAGGGCCGTGGTCTCCAGCGGCACCCGGGAGGAGATGGAGCGGGACGTGCAGATACTCCACTCCTACGGCCTGTGGGCGACCGTCCAGCAGGACAGATGATGAGCACGGGATTCAAGGCGGCACGCGACGGCGTCTCGATCCACCTCGACGCGGGCGAGGTGTCGATCCTGCGCTCGCTGGTGTCACAGGTGCTGGGCCTGGTGGAGCCGGGCACCACGGGGGACGACCCGCTGGAGCGCGCGCTCGGCATCGGCTCGGCCACCCCGCCGGACGACCCCGTGCTCGCGCGGCTGTTCCCCTCGGCGTACGCCGAGGACGACGAGGCGGCGGGGGAGTTCCGGCGTTACACGGAGGCGACGCTGCGCGACGGCAAGCGGGCCGACGCGACCACCCTGCTGGAGACGGCGGCGCCGGGGCGGCTGACGCTGACCGCGGAGCAGGGGCAGGCGTGGCTGCGGGCGCTCAACGACGTCCGCCTCGCGCTCGGCGTGCGCCTGGAGGTGACCGAGGAGGTCCACGAGGAGATCGCCTCGATGTCCGAGGACGACCCGCGTTATCCCGCGTTCGTGACCTACGACTGGCTCACCTACCTGCAGGACAGCCTCGTCCGGGCCCTTTGGTAGGTTTTCCGGCATGCTGACGATCTCACGCGAGCTGGTCGACAGGATCGTGGCCCACGCGCGGGCCGATCACCCGGACGAGGCGTGCGGCATCGTGGCCGGGCCCGCCGGATCGGACCGTCCCGAGCGCTTCGTTCCCATGGAGAACGCCGAGCGGTCCCCGACGTTCTACCGCTTCGACTCCATGGAGCAGTTCCGGGTGTGGCGGGAGATGGACGACAGGGACGAGGTGCCCGTCGTGATCTACCACTCCCACACCGCCACCGAGGCGTACCCCTCCCGTACGGACATCGGTTACGCCTCCGAGCCCGACGCCCACTACGTGCTGGTCTCGACCGCCTCCGAGGAGGAGACGCCGTTCCGGTCGTTCCGGATCAATGACGGGGTTGTGACGGAGGAGGACGTCAAGATCGTCGAGGCGTACGGTTAAACTTGAACCATGCCTTACGATGACGCTCGTCCTGTGTCGTCACCGGCTGTCCTGATGCGCCGGGTACGCCCGGAATCTCCTGTTCAGGCGTTCCTCTTCGCGCACACGCCGTCCGTCGTCGTCTACGACTGTCGCTGAGCCCCGGCCGGCTGCCGCCGCCCGGCTGGAATCGCCGCCCGTCCCGCCATGTTCCATCCAGATGAACGGACGCGCCCGGCGGACGTGAGTAAACGGACGCCCACCACAACGACGACCACAGATCAAGGAGATTGAGCCGAGATGGCCATCGAGGTCCGCATTCCTACCATCCTCCGCAGCTACACCGATGGCGCCAAGGCGGTCAACGCCAAGGGATCGACCCTCGAAGAGCTGTTCGGCGACCTGGAGTCGCGCCACCCCGGCCTGAAGAGCCGGCTGGTGGACGAGTCGGGGCTGCGCCGTTTCGTCAACGTCTACCTCAACGACGAGGACGTGCGCTTCCTCGGCGGGCTCGGCACCCCGGTCGCCGACGGCGACACCGTGACCGTGCTCCCGGCCGTCGCGGGCGGAGCGCGCTAGATGCGCTTCGACTCGCTGATCGACTCGGTCGGGCACACCCCGCTGGTGGGGCTGCCCCGGCTCTCGCCGTCCGCCGACGTGCGGATCTGGGCGAAGCTGGAGGACCGCAACCCGACCGGGTCGGTCAAGGACAGGCCGGCGCTGTGGATGATCGAGCAGGCCGAGAAGGACGGGCTGCTCACGCCGGGCTGCACGATCCTGGAGCCGACCTCCGGCAACACCGGCATCTCGCTGGCGATGTCGGCCCGGCTCAAGGGCTACCGGCTGATCTGCGTCATGCCCGAGAACACCTCGGAGGAGCGCCGCCAGCTGCTGCGCATGTGGGGCGCGGAGATCATCTCCTCGCCGGCCGCGGGCGGCTCCAACGAGGCCGTACGGGTGGCCAAGGGCCTGGCGGCCGAGCATCCCGACTGGGTGATGCTCTACCAGTACGGCAACCCGGCGAACTGGCGCTCCCACTACGAGTCCACCGGGCCGGAGATCCTCGCGGACCTGCCGGGTGTGACCCACTTCGTCGCCGGGCTCGGCACGACCGGCACGCTCATGGGCGTCGGGCGCTACCTGCGCGAGCAGGTGCCGGACGTGAAGATCGTGGCCGCCGAGCCGCGGTACGGCGAGCTGGTCTACGGCCTGCGCAACGTGGACGAGGGGTTCGTCCCCGAGCTGTACGACGCGTCCGTGCTGACCACCCGCTACTCGGTGACCTCCGCCGACGCGTTGCGGCGCACCCGTGAGCTGCTGGCGTCCGAGGGCATCTTCGCCGGCATCTCGACCGGCTGCGCCCTGCACGCGGCCCTCGGCATGGCCCGCAAGGCCGTGGAGGCGGGGGAGCGGGCCGACATCGTGTTCATCGTGGCCGACGGCGGGTGGAAGTACCTGTCCACCGGCGCCTACGAGGGCACGCTCGACGAGGCCGAGGACCGCCTGGAAGGCCAGCTCTGGGCCTGACTCCGGCCCGCCGCCGCGCCACCCGCCGGACGGCGGCGCGGCCGTGCGGGCCGGGGGCTCAGTCGAACACGACCCTGAGGGTGAAGCTCGACCCGGCCTCGCCGGAGGTGCCGCTCAGGCCGACCGCCCGCAGCTTCTCCAGGTCCCGCCGCCCGGCGTCCCCGGCGCCGCTCAGGTACAGCTTCTCCAGCCGGTCGAGGTCGGCGTACACCGCGTAGGTGGCGTTCCCGGCGTCCGGGACGGCCAGCCGGAACGTCTCGGACTCGGCGAGCGCGCCGCCGCCGCCCAGCGTGGCGGCGTACTCCGGGGTCGTCGCGAGCACGAACCGGCCGTCGCCGCTCGCGGTGGCGAAGTCCGCCGGCCGCTCGATGCCGTCGAGGTAGGCCTTCACCCTGTCCACCACGTCCTGGGCCTTGGCGGCGTCGGTCGTGAGCACCGCGCCGAAGTGGGGCTGGGAGCCGTCCAGGCCCCGCTCGTCGAGGGCGAGCGTGAGGTTCCTGCCCAGCAGCGTCACCAGGTCGTCCGGCAGGGACAGGCCGTACTGCCGCGCCGCGTCGAGCGTCTCGGCGTACGGCCCGCCGCCCGCGCCGTTCGCCGCCCGCTCGATCGAGGGCCACTGCTCACGCAGCAGGTCGCCCAGGCCGGAGAACGAGGCCGCCGCGACCGTGGACGCGGGCAGCTCGCCGATCCGCACCGGCTCGGGACGGCCCGGCGCCGTCTTCCCGCCGCGGGTGATCCCGGCCAGCTCCGCGTAGTCGCCGGAGAACCGGAGGGCGCCGGCGAAGCGCATGTCCTTGACGCGGTCGAGCAGCGGCTCCGCGCCGTTCCGCGACGGCCACGCGGCCTCGGCGACCTTCTCCACGTCGGCCCAGAACGACAGCACGCCCGGCTCGCCCAGCGTGCGGAGGTCGTCGGCGAAGCGGGGCTCGCCGGACAGCGGCGCCGCCGTGACGTACCGGTCGGCCAGCTCCTGGGTCGGGGCGATGACGGCGTACCCGTCGCGGAACGCGAGGCCGCCCTTCCCGTCGCGCAGGCCGAGGCGCGCGATGCCCTCTCTGGCCGCCGCCTCGTCCTTGACCTGTACGGCGATCGCCCCTACGGGGTCGCCGCCGCCGGCCGAGGGGAGCACCGCGAGGCCGACGCGGTCGCCCAGCCACGGCTCGACGTCCCTGGCGTAGTCGACCTTCGCGAGGCCGGAGCCGTCCTTCCCCAGGGCGTTGACGAGTGCCTCGCGCGGGTCGTCGCCGCCGACGACGTCCCGGGTGGCGGAGAACCTGCGGGCGATGCCGAACAACGCGAGCTTCTGGTCGGCGGAAGGATCGAGGTCGAGCCGGACGTAGGCGATCGCGTCCGCGGGCAGCACGTCCTGCGGCTGGGTGCCGCCGCCGCTGAGCTTCGAGGCGGCCCACACGCCGCCCCCGCCGACCACTCCGACGAGCACGGCGGCGACGAGCGCGAGGATCCAGCCGCGTGCTCCCCGCCGACCCTTTGGAGCCGGAGCCGGAGCCGGCGCGTGCGGCGGCGGTTCGGCCACAGTGGTGAAGCCGATCTCCTCCTGCTCGCTCCAGCCGGGCAACCGTACGGTGTGCGCCTCCCGGGCCGAGGGGCGAGGGAACCGGTAGGAGATGGTGCGGTCGAGGTCGCTCTCGTCACGCGGGCTCCACGGGCCCGACGCCGGTTCGGTGTGTCGGGGGTGCGGAGTCCGGGGGTCCGGCTGCCGGGGGGAGCGGTCGGCGGGCATTGGCTCACTCACTAGCGTCGTCGGGTCGTACGCCCGGAGGCGTCGTCGCCCGGAGGTTAGGAGCGGCCGCTAGAAGGGCGCTTGCAGCCCGCTTGACCGTCGCGCTCAGGTGATCCCCGTCCGCTGCGGCGGAGAGCGCCACGCTACAGTAACCAGCAGAACATCATTCGGTAGAGCGGCGAGGGGCGCATGACCAAGTTCGACGAGGCCACGCGGGCGATCCGGGTCGACGACACCACCTACGACGTGTGTCTCGACGACGGATACTCGATGGGCGGGCCGCTGAACGGCGGCTACCTGATGGCCACCGTGCTGCGCGCGGTGGCGGACGCCTCGGCGCATCCGCACCCGGTGTCCACCAGCGCCCACTTCCTGCGGGTGGCCCGGCCGGGCCCGGCCCAGGTCGTGCTCGACCAGCTCAAGTCGGGCCGTACGGCGGCGATGACCCGGGCGCGGCTCGTGCGGGACGGCGAGGCGTTCGTCGAGATGCTCGTCGCGACCGCCACGCTCGACGGGTCGGCGGACCCGGACTGGTCGGACGGCCCTTCGGTGGCCATGCCCGGCCTGGCGGACTGCGTGCGCCTGCCCGATCCGAAAGCGGCGTCGGCCATGAACTTCAGCGCGCGGATGGAGATGCTGTTCGACCCGCCCACGATCGGCTGGCTGACCGGGGAGCCCACCGGGCGGCCCGAGTCGCGGGCCTACTTCCGGCTGGCCGAGCCGCAGGACCCCGACCCGTTCGTGCTGGCGATGGCGGTGGACGCGCTGCCGCCGGTCGTGTTCTCGGCGGGGGCGCGGGGCTGGGCCCCCACGGTCGAGCTGACCTGGCACCTGCGCGCCCTGCCCGCCCCGGGGTGGCTGACCCTCATCGGCGGCGGGCGGCTGATCAGCGACGGCTGGTTCGACGAGGAGGTCGAGGTGTGGGACTCGGCGGGCCGGCTGGTCGCCCAGTCGCGCCAGCTCGCCCGGCTCGGCCGCGGCTGAGCCCTGCCCTGTCGCCGGGCCTCCGGCGCGGCGGCGCTGCCCTGTCGCCGGGCCTCCGGCGCGGCGGCTCGCGATGTGAGCTTTCTTACCGCCGGTGGCCGGGACCGGTCCCCTAACCTTGGGAAGCGTGCCGGAGGACAACAGCAGGGCGATCGGGATCTTTGACAGCGGGGTGGGCGGCCTGACCGTCGCCCGGGCGATCATCGACCAGCTGCCCCACGAATCGATCTTGTATGTGGCCGACACGGCCAACCAGCCGTACGGGCCCAAGCGCATCGCCGAGCTCCGCGCGTACGCGCTGGAGGTGATGGACCACCTGGTCGAGCACGGGGTGAAGATGCTGGTCATCGCGTGCAACAGCGCCAGCTCCGCCGTGCTCAGGGACGCCAGGGAGCGATACGACGTCCCCGTCGTCGAGGTGATCCAGCCCGCCGCGCGGCGGGCCGTGCGGGCCACCGGGAACGGCAGGGTCGGCGTGATCGCCACGCGGGCCACCATCGAGTCGATGGCCTACCACGACGCCTTCGCCGCGGCCCCCGACGTCGAACTGGTCGCGGTGGCCACCCCCCTGCTGGTGGAGTTCGTCGAGCGCGGCGAGACGATGAGCGACGACCTCATCGAGGTGGTCCGGGGCTACCTCAAGCCGATCCAGGACGCGGGCTGCGACACGCTGATCCTCGGCTGCACCCACTATCCGCTGCTCACCGGCGCGCTGTCGTACGTCGCCGGGGACGGGGTCACGCTCGTGTCGAGCGCCGAGGAGACCGCCAAGGACGTCTACCGGATCCTGCACGACCGGGGGCTGTCCAACGGCGCGGGCCGGCCGAGGCACCGCTTCCGGGCGACCGGCGACACGGAACTGTTCGAACGGCTCGGCCAGCGGTTCCTCGGCCCGGAGCTGCAGTCGGTGGAGCGGACCGCCCCCGGGCTCGGCGAGGCGACCGGCGTGGGGAGTCCGAGATGAAGCTGACCGTCGTCGGGTGCTCGGGCAGCTTCCCCGGCCCAGACAGCCCGTCCTCCTGCTACCTCCTCGAAGCCGAGGGCTTCCGGATGCTCGTCGACTTCGGCAGCGGGTCGCTGGGCGCGCTGCAGCGGCACGCCGGGCTCTATGACGTCGACGCCGTCCTGCTGTCCCACCTGCACGCCGACCACTGCCTCGACCTGTGCGCCTACCACGTCGTACGCACCTACACCCCGGACGGCCCGCTGCCGAAGATCCCGGTGTACGCCCCCGCCGGAGCGTCCAAGCGGCTCAACGCGGCGTACGCCATGCCGGACGAGCCGGTGCTGGAGAACTCCTTCGACTTCCTGCGGCTGTCACCCGGCACACGGCACGTCGGCCCGTTCGAGGTGACGGCCGCCCCCATGAACCACCCCGTGGAGACGTACGGCTTCCGCGTGTCCAGCAGGGGCCGTTCGGTGGCGTACTCGGCGGACACCGGGGAGTCGGCCGAACTGGTCAAGCTCGCCCACGACGCCGACGTGCTGCTGTGCGAGGCCTCCTTCCTCGACGGGCCGGACCTCACGCCCGGCCTGCACCTCAGCGGCAGGCAGGCGGCCGAGCACGCCGCGCGGGCCGGGGCGGGCACGCTCGTCCTCACCCATCTCGTGCCGTGGTACGACAAGGCCCGGGTCCTGGAGGACGCCTCGCGCGGCGGTTTCGACGGGCCGATGGAGTTGGCACGGAGCGGCGCCGTGTATGACCTAGGGTGACCCGTATGGCTCGTTCACACGGTCGTCGATCCGACCAGCTACGCCCCGTGACCATCACCCGGAACTGGCTCGCCCACGCGGAGGGCTCCGTACTGGTGGAGTTCGGGGGCACCAAGGTGCTGTGCGCCGCGACGGTCGAAAGCGGCGTGCCCCGCTGGCGCAAGGGCAGCGGGCTGGGCTGGGTGACGGCCGAGTACGCCATGCTGCCCCGGTCGACCAACACCCGCACCGACCGCGAGTCGGTCCGCGGCAAGATCGGCGGGCGCACCCACGAGATCTCCCGGCTGATCGGCCGCTCCCTGCGCGCCTGTGTCGACTACAAGGCCCTGGGGGAGAACTCCGTACTGCTGGACTGCGACGTGCTGCAGGCCGACGGCGGCACCCGCACCGCCGCCATCACCGGCGCGTACGTCGCGCTGGCCGACGCGATCACCTGGATGCGGCAGCGCCGGATGTGTCCCGGCGACCCCCTGGTGAACTCGGTCGCCGCCGTCTCGGTCGGGATCGTCGGCACCGAGCCCATGCTCGACCTCGACTACAGCGAGGACGTCAAGGCCGAGACCGACATGAACGTGGTGATGACCGGCAGGGGCGACTACGTGGAGGTCCAGGGCACGGCCGAGGGCACGCC
This sequence comes from Microbispora sp. H10885, assembly GCF_014161415.1. Taxonomy (NCBI): domain Bacteria; kingdom Bacillati; phylum Actinomycetota; class Actinomycetes; order Streptosporangiales; family Streptosporangiaceae; genus Microbispora; species Microbispora sp. H10885. Next base: position 177,171 of record NZ_JABBWY010000012.1, read on the forward strand.
CTTCGACCGCACGACGCTCAACGGCCTGCTCGACCTCGCCGCGAGCGGCTGCGCCGACCTCACCCGCCTGCAGACCGAGGCCCTCTCCTAACCTGACGAGCACCTGACGAGCACCGAGGACGAGAGCATGAACAAGGTGGTCCTGGCCACCCGGAACGCCGGGAAGATCGTCGAGCTGCGCCGGATCCTCGCCGACGCCGGCGTGCCGGTCGAACTGCTGGGCCTGGAGGCCTTCCCGCACATCGGTGACGTGGCCGAGACCGGCCTCACCTTCGCCGAGAACGCGCTGCTCAAGGCGCACGCGGTCGCCTCGCAGAGCGGCCTGCCCGCCGTCGCCGACGACTCCGGCCTGTGCGTGGACGCGCTGAACGGCATGCCCGGCATCTTCTCCGCCCGCTGGTCGGGCCGCCACGGCGACGACGACGCCAACCTCGACCTCCTGCTGGCGCAGATCGGCGACGTGCCGGACGGCCGCCGCCAGGCCCACTTCGCCTGCTGCGCGGCGCTCGCGCTGCCGAACGGCGAGGAGCACGTGGTGGAGGGGGCCATGCACGGCTTCCTCATCCGGGAGCGGCGCGGCACGGGCGGCTTCGGCTACGACCCGATCTTCGTGCCGGACGGCGACACCCGGACGACCTCGGAGATGTCGGCCGGGGAGAAGGACGCGATCAGCCACCGGGGCAGTGCCTTCCGCGCGCTGGCCGCGGTGATCGGTCAGGTCGTCTCGTAATCGCGCCGTAAGACCGCCGGGGCGGGGGCGGGCGTAGCGTTCGGATCGTGAACGCAGAAGGCATCCGCGAAGGCGCCCGCGAAGGCAGCGGCGTGCCCGCCTGGGCCGCCGTCCTGACCGGTCTCGTCGCCGCCGGGGTGGCGCTGGGGGCGGCCCAGCTCGTCGCCGGTCTGGTCGACCCCGCCGCGGCGCCGGTCGTCGCGGTGGGCGGCGCCGTGATCGACGCCACGCCCGCCGGTCTGAAGGAGTGGGCGATCCGCACGTTCGGCTCCGCCGACAAACCGGTGCTGCTGACCGGGATCGTCGTGGTGCTCGCGCTCGTCGCCGCCGGCCTGGGACTGCTCGCCCGCCGCCGGACCGCGTACGGCATGGCGGGGCTGGCCGTTTTCGGGCTCGTCGGCGCCGCCGCGGCGCTGTCCCGGCCGGACGCGGGAGCGGCGCACGTGCTGCCCTCGCTCGCGGGGGCGGCGGCCGGGGCGTACGCCCTCTCGCGGCTGTGGCGCCGGGCCACGCGGAGCGACGAGGACGAATACGTCACCGCCAGCAGGGCCGCCGACAGGGTCTCCTACAGGGCCTCCTACAGGGCCGCCGAGGTGCAGAGCCGCACGCCGGCCCAGCCGGTCGGCGACGCCGGCCCGGTCGGCAGCCCGGCCAGCTCGGTCAGCCCGGCCGAGCCGGTCAGGGAGGCCGAGCGGGTCAGCGGCCCGGCCAAGCCGGCCGTGATGCGGGCGGGAACCGTGTCGCCCGGCCCTGTGTCACTCGCCCCCGCGTCGCCCGGCCCTGTGTCACTCGCCCCCGCGTCGCCCGGCCCTGTGTCACCCGCCCCCGCGTCGTCCTCCACGCCGTTTTCCGCGCAGCCCGCCGAGCCGTACGCCTTCGACCGGCGCAGGCTGCTGAACGGGGTGGCGGCGGGCGTCGTGGTCGCGGGGGCCGGCGGGTTCGGCGGATGGCTGCTGTCCGGGCGCAAGAACGGCGAACTGGCCAGGCGCGGCGTGGCGAAGATCCTCCCGCGTGCGGCGCGACCGGCCGCGCCCATCCCGGTCGGGGCGGACCTGCGCATCTCGGGCCTCACCCCCTTCGTGACCCCGAACGCGGACTTCTACCGGGTGGACACCGCTCTCGTGGTGCCGACGGTGGACCCGGCCCGCTGGACGCTGAAGATCCACGGACTGGTGGACCGGCCGGTCGAGCTGACCTTCGCCGACCTGCTCAAACGGCCGCTGACGGAGGCCGACGTCACGCTGACGTGCGTGTCCAACGAGGTCGGCGGGTCGTACGCCGGCAACGCGCGCTGGCTCGGCGCGCGCCTGGCCGACGTGCTGCGCGACGCCGGGATCCGGCGCGAGGCCGACATGCTGCTCAGCGTCTCCGAGGACGGCTGGACCTGCGGCACACCGGTCGACGTGGTCATGGACGGCCGGGACGCGCTGCTGGCCGTCGCGATGAACGGCGAGGTGCTCCCCGAGGAGCACGGCTTCCCGGTCCGTCAGGTCGTCCCCGGCCTGTACGGGTACGTCTCGGCGACCAAGTGGGTCACCGAGATCAGGGTCACCCGGTTCGACCGGGACGAGGCGTACTGGACGCCCCGCGGCTGGGCCGCGAAGGGCCCCATCAAGACCCAGTCGAGGATCGACCTGCCGCGCGGCGGGGACAAGGTGCGGGCGGGCCGTACGACCGTGGCGGGCGTGGCCTGGGCCCAGCACCGGGGGATCGACGCGGTGGAGGTCCGGGTGGACGGCGCCGGATGGCGGCAGGCGAAGCTGGCGGACGTCACGGGCCCCGACACCTGGCGGCAGTGGTCGGCCGAGGTGGACCTGACGCCGGGCAGGCACACGATCTCGGTGCGGGCCACCGACGCCACCGGCTACACCCAGACCGCGGACGAGGCGCCGCCCGCGCCGGACGGCGCGACCGGGTATCACTCCATCACCGTCACGGCCCGCTGAGGCGCTCACAACGGGCCGGGTCTGGAGTTGGGAAAACCCGCCGCGCCTCGTACGGCCCGCCCCTACCATCGGCACCCTGATGGGGCGCGAAGAGGGGGGCCAAACGCGTGAACCAGGAGAAGGCGCGCCGGCATGCGAGGTGGCGGCTGCCGTCGGGTGTGTACAACCCGGTCGTCGCGGCCGACGGCCGGCGATGGCGGGACTACGAGCAGGCGGCCGAGGCGCCTGCTCCCTCGCTGGGGGACCGCCGCCTGGAGGTGCGGATCGCGGCACTGCCGCTGGGCGCGGACACCGGGGCCGTGCCGGTCGTCCCCGCCGCCAGGAACGGCGACAACGCGGGCCACGGCATGAGCACGTTGACCGGCCGCCGCGGCGGGCCGCCGGCGGTGTGGGACGCCGTGGCCGCCACGACGCCCGCCGGGGACACCGGGGTCGTCGCGGACGCCGGTGATCCTCAGGTCGCCGTGCCCGCCCGGGAGACCATCGAGGAGGCCACCGGGGAGACCGCCGCGGAGACCACCGGGGAGACGGCGGAGGCGACGGCCGGGGGGACCGCCGACGCCGTTCCCGGTGGCTCGCCGACTGGCGTGGAGGACACCGGCGCGCTCGCGCCCGTGGAGGACGACCAGGACGACGACCAGGACGCTCTCACCGGGACGGCCGAGGCCGATCCCCCCTGCGCCGAGGCCGATCTCCCGTGCGCCGGCGACGGCGTGGTGGACGGCGGCGCGACGGATGCCCCGGAGGGAGAGCGACCGGTCCCCGGGGAAACGGATGAGACCGCTTCGGCCGGGTGCGCGTGGCCGGACGAGGAGACCGACCGTCGCGGGCACGTGGACGAGACCGCCGGCCGGGACGAGGCGCCCGGCGACGACCCCGAGGAGGGCGCGCGGACGGCTTCCGAGGCAGGTCCCGAGCTCGACGCGGTGTCGGTTCACGGGAGCGGCGCCGGCATGGAGGAGCTCGCGGACGGCGACGACTTCTGGTCGGCCGTCCTGCGGGACGAGACGGAGCGCGACTGGCTGGACGGCCCCGATCGTCCGCGGCGGCTGGAGGAGACCCGCACGTACGGCCGGCCGGGCGGCCTCGCCGAGGCGGACCCGGATGGTCAGGCGAGCCTGGCACAGGCGGTGAACGGGCGCTTCCCGGACCCGCGCGGCACCTGGATCCGCCTCATCAACGCCGAGGGCCCGACGGAGGACGCCTTCAGGTCCAACAACGCCGTCGACTGCGCGCTGTCGGTGATGTCGACCTGGCACGGCGAGCCCGTGGTGGCGGCGCGCAGGCACCCGGAGTACGACCCGTCGGGCCGGCCGCTGCTGACCGGGGAGACCGGGGGCGTCGCGCGGGCCGAGGAGTGGCTCGGGCACCGCTTCGAGTACGTGGGCCACGGCCGCCGGGCGTACGTGGCCGTCGCGCAGCGGCTGATCTTCGGCGGGCACGGCGCGGCCGCCGTCCTCATCACCCGGTGGGCCGGGGGCGGCAGCCACGCGTGGAACGCCGTGAACTGCCGGGGAGAGGTCGTGTGGATCGACGCCCAGCGGGGTCACATGGCGGTGGACCCGCCGTACGAGGACGTCACGGGCGTCTTCGCGGTGGTCGTCGACCGCCAGGGCCGCCGTCTGTAACGCGGTCTGAACCGAACGCAGCCGCAGACACGGCCTGTCGACCCGGACCAGCCCGAGCCGGTCGTCGAGCACAGGCTGTCTTACGCATGCCGATATAGGCATATGATGATGCCATGGCACGAGCGGCAACGACCTCGGACGCGTTCAACGCGATCGCCGAGCCGCAGCGGCGGGAGATCCTGGTGCTGCTGCGGGGTGGCGAGCGGCCCGTGACCGAGCTGGCGCGGGACCTGGGGATGAGCCAGCCACAGGCGTCCAAGCACCTGCGGGTGCTCCGCGAGGTCGGGCTGGTGCGGGTCCGCGGGGCGGGCAAGCAGCGGCTGTACGGCCTGGACGCCCGCGGGCTGCGGCCGGTCCACGAGTGGGTGGGCGGCTTCGAGAGATTCTGGAACGAGACCTTCGACCGGCTGGACGAGTACGTGCGAAATCTGGAACAGGCAAGGCAGGAGGAACCACCGGATGGCGACGACCGGTAGCGGCGGCGAGCCCGACCACACGACCACGGACCGCGAGATCGTGCTCTCCCGGGCCATCGGCGCCCCGCGGGAGCTGGTGTTCGAGGCGTTCACGCAGGTCCGGCACCTGTCGCAGTGGTGGGGCCCGGAGGGGTTCACGACCACGACGCGGTCCTTCGAGTTCCGCGTCGGCGGGGCCTGGGCCTTCGTGATGCACGGGCCGGACGGGACCGACTACCAGGAGTGGATCACCTGGACCGAGATCGTCCCGCCGGAGCGGATCGCGCTGGTGCACGGCGAGTACCGCGACGACCCCAACGCCTTCGAGTCGGTCCTGACCTTCGAGCCGGCCGGCGAGAAGACCAGGATCACGATGCGCACCGTGTTCCCCACCACGGAGCTCCGTGAGGAGGCCGTGCAGAAATACCACGCGATCGAGGGCGGCGAGCAGACCCTGGGCAACCTGGCGGCCTACGTCGCCGAACTCACCCGGAACGAGACCACACCGAAGGGGGCGGAGGACTGATGGCCGGGAAGGTGTTCTTCAGCGTGACGATGTCGCTCGACGGCTTCATGGCGCCTGAGGCCGTGCCCGTCGAGGACGTCTTCTCGCCCGAAGGCCGGAACGACCCGAGAGTCCAGCGCTGGATGACGAAGTGGTCGGAACTGCAGGCGTGGGCGTTCCCGCAACGGTGGATCCGGGAGAACCTCAAGCTCGGCGAGGGCGGTGAGGAAGGGCTCGACAACGACATCGCCCGGGCGACGTACGAGCGCACCGGCGCGAGCGTCATGGGCAAGCGGATGTTCGACGCCGGCGAGCAGGCCTGGCCGGAGGAGGCGCCGTTCCACACCCCGGTGTTCGTCGTGACCCACACCAAGCGTGACCCGTGGGAGCGGCCGGGCGGCACGATCTTCCACTTCGTCAACGACGGCGTCTCCAGCGCACTGGACCAGGCCCGCGAGGTCGCGGGCGACCGCGACGTCCGCATCGCCGGCGGCGCCGAGACGATCCAGGAGTACCTGGACAGCGGTCTGCTCGACGAGTTCTCGATCACCCTCGCGCCCGTGCTGTTCGGCACCGGCATCCGCCTGTTCGACCGCGTGGACCCGGCCCGCCTCGCCCTCGAACAGACCCGCACGGACGCGTCATCCCGGGTGACCCACCTGACCTACACCGTCGGCAGGCGGTAGCCGACGCGAGGCAGGCCTGCCCGGGAGGACGCGGTGCGCATCGGCGCTCCCGGCGTGTGTGTGGGCGCCGCGTCCACCCGATCCGGCGGACGCGGCGCGGATTCACGAGAGAAGGCCCGTCAGGAGGCCGCCAGCGCGCCGACGACCGAGGCGCGGGCCGCGCGCCGGGCGGGCAGCACCGCGGCGAGCACCCCGGCCAGGCCCGACGCGGCGATGAAGACCAGGATCTGCGTGACCGGGAGCCGGAAGGAGACGTCCCTGGTCAGCGTCGCCGTGGCCGCCCAGCCGTACAGCACCCCGAGCACGACGCCGACGATCGCGCCCACCAGTCCGAGGACCAGCGCCTCGACCGACAGCATCCCCCGAAGCTGCGGCCGGGTCAGGCCGAGCGCGCGCAGCAGCGCCGACTCGCGGGTGCGCTCGTGCACCGACAGCGACAGCGTGTTCGCGATGCCGAGCAGTGAGATCACGATCGCGAGGGCCAGCAGCCCGGTGACCACCATGAGCACGGTGTCGATCGCCTCGTCGAACTGGCCGCGGATCTCGGTCGTGCTGCCGACCTTCACCGCCGGGTAGGCCGCGGTCGCGTCGTCCACGACCGCGCGCGCCCGCTCGGCGGGCACGCCGGGGGCGGCGTTCAGCAGGATCTGCGCGTCGTCCACCCTGCCGAAGCGCTGCTCGAAGGCCTGCTCGGCCATGGTGAACGGCGGCAGCAGGGACACGCCGGCCTTCAGCACCGCCACCACCGTGAGCGGGACGCTCCGCCCGCCCGACGTGACGGTCACGTGGTCGCCGACCTTGACGCCGAGGTCCTGGGCCACGAAGTCGGCCACCGCGACATCACCCGCGCCGAGGCCGTCCAGCGTGCCGGCCGACGCCTCCGGTTTGACGGAGGTGCCGAGGGCGGACCGGGTGACGGTGCCCACCTCGTAGTCGTGGCCGTTCACCTTGGCCTTCTTCCCCCGGAACTCGGTCACCGCGGACAGGTCGCGGCTCGCGCGCAACGTGTCGGCGATCGAGCGGGGGATGCCGCCCGTCTGCGCCGTCAGGATGTAGTCGGCCGGGAACTGCCGGTCGAGCTGGTCGCTCACGGTGCTCCGCACCGTCGCGGTCAGGACCGACATGAACGTCATCAGGGTCACGCCGACGGTCAGCGCCACGGTGGTGGTCGCCGCGCGCCTGGGGTTGCGCCGGGAGTTGCCCACCGCGAGCCGCCCCGGCACGCCGAACAGCCGCGCCGGGACCCAGCCCGCCAGCCCGCTCAGCGGCCGTACGATCACCGGGCCGAGGACGAGCACCGCGAAGAAGACGAGCACACCGCCGGCCATGACCGTCAGCAGCGCCACCTGGCCCGGGTTCTGGAGCACGCCCGCCGCCGTGAGGCCGGCCCCCGCCACCGTGAACAGGGTGGCGAAGACCACCCGGACGACCCCGGTGCGGAACGTGTGCTCCTCGGTCTGCGTGCCCAGCGCCGCGACGGGCGGCACACGGGTGGCCTGGCGCGCGGGGAGCAGCGCGGCGGCAACCGTCACGACGACGCCGGTGCACAGCCCGATGGCGATCGTCTGCGGGGAGAGGCTCACCGTGCCCGTGGGGACGTCCGTACCGGTGGCCCTCAGCACCGCCACCGCGGCGGCCCCGAGGCCGAGGCCGGTCAGCAGGCCGAGCACCGACGACAGCAGGCCGACCACGGCCGACTCCAGCACGATGGAGCCGAACACCTGCCGCCGGGTCGCGCCGATGCAGCGCAGCAACGCCATCTCGCGGGTCCGCTGGGCGACCAGGATGCCGAAGGTGTTGTAGATCACGAGCGCGGCGACGAGCAGCGCGACCGCGGCGAACAGCAGCAGCCCGGTCCGGAGGAACGCCGTGTCCACGTGGTTGCGCCGGGCCAGCTCGTCGCCGCGTTCCCGCCCGGTCACGACCTTCGCGCCGCTCCCCACGGCCGCCGCGACGGCCGTACGCAGGGTCTCCGGCGCGGGACCGGAGGAGAGGACGTCGATCTCGGTGAAGCCCTTCGCGCCGGTCACGAGCCGGGCCGTCTCCGGCGTGAACGCGACCGCCCCCCGGTAGGCGAGGTCCGGGTCGAGACCCACGTCGAAGGTCCCGACGAGGCGGAACTCGTGCCGTTCGCCCGCCTTGTCCAGCACCGCGACGGTGGCCCCGGGTGCGTAACCCTGGGCCTTGGCGGTGTTCTCGTCGAGCACCGCCTCACCGGCGGCGGAGGCCGCCCTACCGGAAGTGAGCTTCATGCGGCTCGCCGGGATGGAGACGCCGGCGGTGGGGTAGTCGCCCACGACCTTGCCGTCCCTGCCGATCAGCGGCGCGTCGCCGGACAGCACGGGCTGGGCGTCCCGGACGCCCCGCACCGCTCTGACCGCGGCGAGCGCGCGCTCCGGCAGAGTCCCGTCGTCCTCGGCGGGCGTCACCACCACGTCCACCTTGTCGGCGTCCGCGGCGAACGACTGGGAGAACCCGGCGTCGATCGTGTCGGTGAGCACGAACGTGCCCGCGATGAACCCGACCCCGAGCACGATCGCCAGGGAGGTGAGCAGCAGGCGCAGCCGGTGTGCCAGGAGCCCGGCGAGAGTCGTCCGGAGCACGGCTCAGGCCTCCAGCGCCATCAGCGCGTCGAGCACGGTCTGCGGCGTCGGCCGCTCCAGCTCGCTCACCAGCAGCCCGTCCCGCAGGAAGATCACCCGGTCGGCGTACGACGCCGCCACCGGGTCGTGGGTCACCATCACGATCGTCTGCCCGAGCTCCCGTACCGACCTGCGGAGGAACGCCAGCACCTCCGCGCCGCTGCGCGAGTCTAGGTTGCCGGTCGGCTCGTCGGCGAAGATCACCTGAGGCTTGCTGATCAGCGCCCGTGCCACGGCGACGCGCTGCTGCTGGCCGCCCGACAGCTCGCTCGGCCGGTGCCCGAGCCGGTCCCGCAGGCCGACCGTCTCGATCACCCGGTCGAACAGCGCCTGGTCGGCCTGGCGGCCCGCGATCTCCAGCGGCAGCCGGATGTTCTGCTCGGCCGTCAGCGTCGGCAACAGGTTGAACGCCTGGAAGATGAAACCCACGCGCTCGCGCCGCAGCAGCGTGAGCTGCTTGTCGTTCAGCCGGGTGAGCTCGGCGTCGCCGATGCCGACCCGCCCGTCCGTCACGGTGTCGAGCCCGGCCAGGCAGTGCATCAGCGTCGACTTGCCGGAGCCGGACGGCCCCATGATCGCGGTGAACGCCTCGGCGGCGAAGTCGACGTCGACGCCGCGAAGGGCGTGCACCGCCGCGTCGCCCGCGCCGTACACCTTGGTCAGGCCGCGCGCGACCACGGCGGTGCGGGTCTGAGTTGTTGTGCTCATGAGTTCACGCTATGGGCGTGATCAGGGCGTTTCCTCGGCCTCGCGGACGTTCTCGATCTGCGGCCCCGGGACCGGGAGGCGAAGCGCGGGTGCGACTTCCGGGGTACCCCCGGCTCAGCCCCTCGGATGATCGGGGGCCACCACCCCGGTCTCGTACGCGTACACGACCGCCTGGGCCCGGTCACGCAGCCCGAGCTTGGCCAGCACACGGCCGAGATGGGTCTTCACGGTCGCCTCCGCCAGATGCAGCCGCGCCGCGATCTCGGTGTTCGAGAGGCCGCGGGCCACGTGGTAGAGCACCTCCCGCTCCCGCGCCGTCAGCGCGCCGGTGTCCTGCCGCCGCCGGTCCCCCTCCGGCAGGAGCACGGCGAACCGGTCGAGCAGCCGGCGGGTCGTGCTCGGCGCGACCACCGCGTCCCCCGAATGGACCGACCGGATCGCGCTGATCAGCTCGGCCGGGGGCACGTCCTTGAGCAGGAACCCCGCCGCGCCCGCCTTGATCGCCGCGAACGCGTACTCGTCCAGGTCGAACGTCGTCAGGATCAGCACCCTCGGGCCGTCGGGCGCGGCGCAGATGACGCGGGCCGCCTCCACGCCGTCCATCCGGGGCATGCGGACGTCCATCAGGACGACGTCCGCCTCGACCGTGCGCAGCACCTCGACGGCGGCCTGCCCGTCCGCCGCCTCACCCACGACCTCGATGTCCGGCTGCGCTCCGAGGACCATCCGGAACCCCGTCCGCACCAGCTCCTGGTCGTCGACCAGCATGACGCGTATCACTGCCACTTCGCTCCGCTCGTCACCGTCGCGCTTCCGACACCGTACGCGAGCCCGCCGGCGGTCAGGCTCCCCGTCTTTCCCCGGTCCGGCCCGGACGGCTGACGCGGCGCCGGCGAATCCGGTACGGGCTTCGGGCGGCTCATGGATTCAGGCGGCCATTCCGGCGGGGATCCGGGCGACCACCCGGAAGCCACCGCCCGTGCGAGGGGCCGCCTCGATGCTCCCGCCGTACATCGCCGCCCTCTCCCGCATCCCGATCAGACCATGGCCGCCGACCACCCGCGGCGCCGCCGCGCCCCTGCCGTCGTCGCTGATGCGCAGCTCGATCAGCCCAGGGCCGTACGCCATCTCCACCCGCGCCCGCGTGCCCGGCCCCCCGTGCTTGATCGCGTTCGTCAGCGCCTCCTGCACGATCCGGTAGACGGCGAGCTGCTCGCCCTCCGGGAGCGTGCGGGGCGTGCCGGACACCGTGAACTCCGTCGGCAGCCCCGAGTCCCTGACCTGCCTGACCAGCTCGTCCAGCTGCGCGACGCCGGGCTGCGGCGCGTACTCCTCGGCCGGGCTGCCCGCGTCCTGCCGCAGCACGCCCACCAGCCTGCGCATCTCCGCCAGCGCCTGACGTCCCGTCGCCGAGATCGCCTGCATCGCGCGGCGCGCCTGTTCCGGGTCGCTGTCGATCGCGTACGCCGCGCCGTCGGCCTGGACGACCATCACGCTGACGTTGTGCGCCACCACGTCGTGGAGTTCGCGGGCGATGCGGGCCCGCTCGGCGGCGGCCGCGATGCGGGCCTGCTGGTCGCGTTCCCGTTCGGCCCGCTCGGCGCGTTCCACCAGGCTCTCGACGTAACGGCGGCGGGTGTTGGCGTACATGCCGCCGATCCACACGGCGACGACGAAGACCGAGGCCGACGGCCACGCCCGCATGGGATCGGGAGACCAGCTCAGCATGGCGAGCAGCAGCCCTCCCTCGGCGACCACCCCGGCGGCCAGCGCCCACCGCCGCGGGCAGCGGGCGGCGACGCCGTACATCGCGACGAGCACCGCCAGGTTCGCGGGCAGGACGGCGATGTTCAGCAGCCACTGCGCGAAGCTGACCACGGACACCACCGCGAACACCTCACGCGGGTGGTTGCGGCGCCACAGCAGCGGCACGACGAGAGCGGCGGACAGCAGCAGCAGCACGGGCACGCCGACGTGCCGCGCGTGCATCATCCCGCTGGTGCGACTGAACGCCTCGACCGTCGACACGCACAAGAGCGCCAGCGGGAAGATCGCCAGCGTGTCCACGATCCTGCTGTGGCGCCGAGTCCAGGCGCGCATACTGCCGAACACGTACCCAACGATACGTATCGGCTGTTCACAAAGGTCTCACCCTTGCGACGGATACCGCCGTACGACTCAGGTCGCAGTCGACGGCGGCCCTTACGCGATTCTTACGGATCACGGCGCATCCTTGTTACCGGGAACGCTTCTTGAAGCGGGGTAAAGGGAGATCTGAATGGCGGGTCAGGACGCGGTGCCGCGCGGTGTTGAGGACGAGCCGCGCGGCCCGCGCCCTGAGTCGGCCGCCATGCCGCAGGGGAGTGCTGTAACGGAGGTGAGCATCGTGCCGCAGGGGAGTGCCATGCCGCAGCCGGGCACCGTTTCACCGGCGGGCACTGGTTCATCGGCGGACGTGGTTCCGCAGGCGGGCACTGTTTCATCGGCGGGCGCCGTGCCCGTGCCGGACGCCGTGCCGGGCGAGGCCGCCGCGACGCGGCCGGGTGCCGTTCCTCCGCCGCCTCCGGCCACCTCGATCTCACCCCTGACCAGCCCTCTGGCCAGTCCCTGGACCAGCCCCGGGAGTACGGCCCAGGCCGGTGGAGCGTCGGCTCCGGCCGGTCCTGCGAGCCCTCCCGGACCGCCCTCATTCGTCGGCCCCGCGGGCATATCGCCGGGGGCCCCAGGACCACGTCCGGCCGGCTACGCGAACGCGCGCCGCGCCCTTCCCTCGGGCAGGCCCGCGATCCTTCCGCCGGGCACCACCTCGATCCCTCCGCTGGGCGGCGGGTCCGCGTTCGGCCCCGGAGGGGCCGGATGGCAGGCCCCCGGCTGGCGGGAAGCGGCTACGCATCCCGCGGGCGCCCTGCGAAGCGAGTCCGTCCGGTCGCCGGGGGGCCTGGGCGGACGCCTGACGGAGCGGCTGCCGCGTGGCCAGACCGGGCGGCTGATCACTGTCGGCATCGCGTCGGCGCTCGTCGGAGCGCTCCTCGGCGGTGGCGTCGTAGCCGCCACCGGTCTAATCTGGGATGAGACGCACGCCGGGGCGAGCCGGGAGGCCGGCGGCGATCAGGACGGCCTGTTTCCTCGTGGCGGGAACCTCCCGGGCGGCGAGGACGGCCGCCTGCCCCAGTGGTGCCGGCGCACCGAGACCGGCATCGTCTGCCGGCCGAACGGCTGAGACGTCTTTTCCGGCAGGCGCGTGCCGACGGGGCGGCCGGCACGCGCCTGCATGTTCTCCCGGCGGGGCCGATGCTCATCGGGTCCGCGGAACCACCGCGGTGCCTCGCATCACGGGGCCCGGCGGATCAGCCGAGGATCACTGGAGCACGCGCCGGTCCGCGTGCAGGGGTCGCGCGAGCCGTACGGTGATGAACTCGTCGTTGTCGGCCTTACCCGCCGTGCGGCCGGACGAGAACGGGAAGTTGTTGTCGTTCAGCAGCGCGAGCGTGTGGTCGTCGAGCAGGGCCACGTCCTCGATCGTCTGGAACGGGAAGCGGAACGTCCGCCCGAAGCCGCCGAGACCCCTGGGGTTGGCCAGGTTCAGCAGGTCGGCGACGAGAGCCTTGTCCATGCGCCCGTCGTGGTCGCGGTCGGCGGCGTCCGCCAGGTAGACGCGCTTGAAGGCCGCGGCGTCACCCTGCTCGTTGTCCCGCTCGATGACCAGGAAACGGTTGTCGTCCACGGAGATCGCGTCTCCGATGGCGTTCGACGGCGACTCCAGCCGATAGGTCCGCCATGTCGAGCCGTACCGGCCCGTGCGCAGGTCGAAGTCGTACATGCGCAGGTCGCCGGGGGTGTCACCATCCACCGTCCCCTCCAGCAGGGGGTGGAGGTGACGGCCGTCGACCGAGCGCGCCATGCCCTCGAACCCCTTGCTGCTGCGGATGTTCGGCTGCCCGCCGTTCAGGTCCGGGTTCTCGGGAGCCTTGACCCCGGGCAGCGGGATCGGAGCCCGCAGGAGCCGCCCGGAGGACGAGAAGTGCAGCAGGAACGGGCCGAACTCGTCGCCGATCCAGTAGGTGCCGTCGGACGACCGCACGATCGACTCCACGTCGAAGTCGGCGCCGGTGAGCACGCGGTCCGCCCGGGTCAGGGCGAACGGCACGCGCTTGTCGGGGTCGCTCAGGTTGAACCCGCCGAGCACCTTCAGCTTCCCGTCCCTGAGGCCGGGCCTGATCCGGTGGACCCGCAGCAGGAAGTCCGCGCTGTTGGCCTTGTTGCCGTAGCCGTTGTCGGACAGCACGTCGTAGGTGCCGTCACCTCGTCTGACGACGCCGCTGAAACCCTGGACGGGCTGCCCGGAGAAGGGCGCGGCGATGCCGTTGAAGGGCCCGGCGCCGATGGCCGACCCCGAGGGCTCGCTGCCGGGGACGAAGGTCTCGGCGGGCAGGACGGCGAATCCCGTGAGCGTCGCCTGGCCGAAGTCCGCGGGCCGGGGAACGGCCATGGCGGGGGACGACAGTCCGAGGGCCAGCGCGGCGGCACCCAACGTGATCGAAAGCTTTCTCATGACGGGCACGTTAGGGACGCCGCGTGACAGACGCCCCAACAGCAGGCGGCCACGGTCGAACAACTGGCCCTTCGGCCGCCACCATGGAAGTCTCCGCACGACGTCACTCCCGCTCACTCCGAGCACGCAGCAGAGCGATGGCCGTGCGGATAGCCGCGGTCCGCGAACCCGCTCCTCCGGCGGATACAAACCGCTCCAGGAAAGACAGATCGTCGGCCCCGAGCATGAGGTTCAATTTCGCGAGCGCGGGCCGCTCGGAGTTCGGTGACTTTCGATTCTTCGAATTTTGCTGCGACTCTTCATTATTATTCTCTGCATTTCGGTGGGGTCGACGAGATTCGAACTCGCGCTGTACGGTACCTAAAACCGTTGCCTCTGCCAATTGGGCTACGACCCCTTTTCCTCTTCCTTTTCCTGCGAAATTCTCGGTCTGAGAATGACAGTTGGGGCAGAGAAATCGGAGGTTGTCTTTTCTGTTGTCCAGCCAATTGCCATTGATGTGATCGATGTGCAATGTCAGCGGCCGGCCCTGCCAGGCGCCGCCTATCTTACAGTCTGCGCAGGAGTAGGGAACTCCTACTTCTCGCAGCGCCCGCCTGAGCTTGCGAGGCTTCTCGCGACCGGAGCCCGGAGGCAGCAGCACCAGGATCTCCACAGGCAGGTAACGCCGCGGGGCCGGGGCGCTCTTGTTCGGCGAGGGCCTGCCGAAGTGGGAGGTGTCGATTCCGAAGTGCTTGAGGCGGCGGCTGATGTGGGCGTGTGCCCCACCCGACCACGGGATGCCGAGACAACGCAGTACGTCAGCGACGCTGCTCGCGGTTGCCGCCGCGTCGGCGAGCAGCTCCGGGGTGTACTTGTACTTCGCCATGCCCCGGAATGTATCGGCCGTCGCCGACAATTCCGGGAGCTTCGCGAAAGGGATGGATCAGTAAATTCCCAGCTCTTTTACGAGGCGGGCGACGTGGCCGGTCGCTTTCACGTTGTAGAGCGCCTTCTCGACCTTTCCGTCGGGGTCGATGACGAACGTGGACCGGATGACGCCCATCACGGTCCTGCCGTAGTTCGTCTTCTCGCCGTACGCGCCATAGGCCTTGTGCACGTCGAGACCGGTGTCCGACAGCAGCGGGAACGTGAGCGCGTCGCGCTCGCGGAACTGCCGCAGCTTGGCCGGCTTGTCCTTGGACACGCCGAGCACCACGAGACCCTGCTCGGTCAGGGCGCCGAGGTTGTCGCGGAAGTCGCAGGCCTGCTTGGTGCACCCGGGGGTCATCGCCGCCGGGTAGAAGTACAGGATGACCCGGCGGCCGCGGAAGGACTCCAGCGAGACCTCGTTGTCGTCGGCGTCGGTAAGGGTGAAGTCCGGCGCGGCGTCGCCGGGCTGGAGCTTGCTCATCACGTCCTCCGGAAAAGGTGACCCGCGGCGATCGGCGGGCAAGCGACAACCAAACTACCGGCTCGGCCGCTGCACGGGGCGACCGCCGGACCTGGCAGACTGATCACACACGAATACCACAGGAGGGGGATCGCATGGCGGACACCGATCCCGATGCGCTGGAAAAGAGGATCGAGCGCACGCGGGCGGAGCTCGCTCGCACGGTCGACGCCATCGCGGACCGGGTGAGCCCGAAGCGCGTCGCCGAGCGCGGCGTGGCGAAGGCCAAGTCGAACGCGATGGACTTCGTCGCGTCCGTGGAGGACCTGGTGCTGGGCACGCCGCGCGGGATCACGACGTACGGCCCGGGGGACGCCGAGGCCGAGCCCGGCGAGTATCCGGCACGCAACCTCGCCCCGGTGCTGATCGGCGTGGGGATCGTGGTGGCGGTCGGCGCGACGATCGTGCTGCTGCGCCGCCGGTCCCGCTGACCGGCCCGCACCGATCACGAAGACCGGAGGGCAGGGCGTCAGAGGAACGTCATGCCCTCGCCCCGGTAGGTCGGGACCTCCTCGGTCACCCGGTCCCCTTCGACGAGGTGCAGGACGGGGAAACGCTCGCACAGCTCCCCGGCCTTGGCGTGGCGGAACCAGACGCGGTCGCCGAGGCGCAGCCCGGCCGCGGCCTCCCCGAGCAGGGGCGTCTGCACCTCTCCCGCTCCCTCGTCGGGGTGGTAGCGGAGCCCGTGCGGCAGGTACGGCTGGGGCAGCCGGGTGGGTCCCGCCGCTCCGGAGGCGGGATAGCCCCCGCCGAGCACGGTCACGACCTCCGGCGAGGGCCGGCGCACCACCGGCAGGGCGAACAGCGCCGCGGGCCGGCCGGTGAAGCCGCGGTAGAAGTCGAACAACCGGGGGTGGAAGAACCCCGACCCCGCCGCGACCTCGGTGATCGCCCGTTCGGCGATGGTCTTCTCGATGCTTCCCGTGCCGCCGCCGTTGACGAACTCCAGGTCGGCGACCTGCCGTACGGCCCGCACGATCCGGCCGCGCCGTACGGCCAGCTCGCGGCGCGACCGCCGCTGCATCCAGCGCACCGCCCCGCCGTACGGCCCGGGGACGGCGTCGCCCACCCCGGCGATCTGCGCCTCGTACGCCATGAGCCCGGCCAGGCGCAGCCCGGGCCGCCGGACGATGTCGGCGGCGATGGCGGCGGCCTGCCCGGGCTCGCGGACCGGTGACCGCAGCGCGCCCGCGCGGAACCTGCCGCCGAAGGCCGTGAAACCCGCGTCGATGTCGAGGCAGACGCGGATGGGGTGAGGCGTCCGGAGGCTCTCGATCAGGTCGAGGTGCTCGGGCGAGTCGACCGTCACCGTGATCTCCCGGGCCGCGGCCTCGTCCGACCCCAGGGCGCGCAGGGCCGTCCGGTCGGCCGTCGGGTACGCCACGAGCACGTCCCGCAGGCCGGTGGAGGCCAGCCACAACGCCTCGGGCAGCGTGAACGCCATGATTCCCGAGAAGCCGTCCATGTCCAGGACCCGCTCCAGCACGGCCCGGCAGCGGATCGACTTGCTCGCGACGCGGATCGGTTTGCCCCGGGCCCGGCGCACCATGCCGGCCGCGTTCGCCCGCAGGGCGTCCATGTCGAGGACCGCGAAGGGGGGCTCCAGGTGGGCCGTCGCCCGGTCGAGGCGCTGCCGGTCGTCCATGGGGGCAGCCTAACGCGGAGTACATGAGCCTGGTTCACGTTACTTGGCCCAGGCAAAATCTCGGCCGGGAAGCCGCCATGATCACCCATCCGGGCGGGTGTCCCGCCCGGCGCGGCGCGGCGCCGATATACCCATGAGTACGTGACTACCGAGCGGGCCCTGCGCGGTGCGCGGGAGGGGTGAGCGGCTGATGAGCATCCTGCAGGAGATCCTGACGGGTTCGTCGGCCAGGAGCGCCAGGACCACCACCAGTGGCACCGGGGATGCCGGAGGCGTCACGGGCGCCGGCGGCGACATGCGCGCGGAATACGCCGAGGACGCCGTACGCGCCACGGGAGGCGGAACCGCCATCCGTTCCGGACCCGCCGGCTGGGCCCGGAGCGACGAGGGCGCCGGAAGAGGCGGCACGACGGTCCCGGAGGACGGCACGGCCGGTCGTCGCACCGTCGCACGTGTCCTGCGGCCGGGACGCACTCCCGCCGCGATCGTCGTCGCCGCCGTGCTCGCCCTGCTCGGCTGGGCGCTCACCGCCCAGGCCGTCGCCGTCATGCTCAGGGTGCCCGTGCCCTGGCGGTTGCCGCCCCGCCTGCTGAACCTCACCCTGGCCGACCCGGCCGTCCCGCTCGCCGCGGTCGGCATGATCGTCTGCGGCGCGGGCCTGGTGGCTCTCGCCGTCGTGCCCGGCCGTCCCCGTCTCGTGCCCCTGCGGTGCGAGGACCCGCTGCTCGCGATGGGCCTGACCCGCGTCGGGCTGCGTCGCACGCTCATCTCCTCGGCCCGCGAGGTCGAGGACGTCCGGCGCGCCAACGTCCACATCCTGCGCGGCCGGATCGAGGTCACCGTGGTCACCGGCACGGCCAGGACCGGGGCGGTCCTGCGCGAGGTCGGCGCGGCCGTGGGCGACCGCCTGGCCGGCCTCGGCGTCCAGGCCCGCCACGAGGTGGTCGTACGGCTCCGGGGGAGGGGAAACTGACATGCGCCCGCGTCTCGGAAACCGCGTCGGACTGCTCCTCGTGGGTCTGGTGCTGGTCGCGGGAGGACTCGGCCTGCTGGCCGTCGTACGGCGGCCCGGATCGCCGCCGGTCGGTGTGGGCGTGCTCGGCGGCCGGCCGTGGGCGCTCCCCCTGCTGGCCGGGGCGGCGATGCTGGTCGCCCTGGTCGCGACCCGCTGGCTCGTCCTGGCCCTCGGCTGGGGACGGCTCGGCAGGCGCACCGGCGCGGGCATCGCGATGCTCGGCGTGGCGCTCAAGGGCGTCGAGGGGATCGGCCGCCTGTCGGTCAGAGTCGTCGGGGACGGCAGGCTGCGGGTGTCGGTGTCCCTGCAGCGATCGGCCGACCTGCGGCAGGTGATCAGGCGGCTGGACGAGTCGGCGGTCTCACGCCTTCGCCGCACGGTCGGCCGGGACGACGCGCCCGCCGTCGTCCGCCTGCACGTTCGCGGACGCTGACCGTCTCCGGCCCCCGGCCGCGGTCCGGGCGGAGGAGCCGGTCGAGGCCACGGGGGCCACGGGGGCGCCGAGCGCCAGCCCGGCGGCCAGGCAGGCGAGCGGCACGACGGGCACCACGTAACGGTGGTCGAAGGCGGCGATCAGGGGCGGCAGCAGGAGCAGGACCATCGCGGCGGTCCACGGCAGCAGCGCGGCCCACCGCCGCGCGAGCACCCCGGCGAGCCCGGCCAGCAGCACCACCGCCAGCAGCGGCCCGCGCAGGAAGCCCTGCTCCTGGTAGGCGCGCAGCCATCCCGCGAACGGCTCGGCCACCCGCGTGCCGCCCGAGGCGCCCTGGTAGGCGGTGGTGAGCTCGGCCGCCGTACGGCCGCCGGAGGCCACCTTGGAGGTGAACGGCTTCACCGAGGCGGGAAAGACGTACGCGCTCTGCGGCCCCGGGGAGGGGTACGGCCTGCGGTCCCACTCGAACGCCCACAGGGCGTCGTGCGGGCCGGTCGCCAGGAAGTCGAGCGGCTGGCTGCGGATCGCCAGCGAGGCGAACTCGCCCGCCAGCCGCTCCCGGTCCTTCTTGACCCGCTGGATGGGGGAGCGGGCGTCCCAGATGTAGGCGGGCGCGGCGAGCCGGGGCCCCGACGGGCACAGCACCGCGAGGTCCGGCGGCGGCTTCATCACCGCGCAGTCGGCGAAGGTCATCGTGCGCGACCACAGCCAGGTGCTGCTGCCGCCCATCCCGTACGACCCGTGGGCGTCGTGGAACCAG
The DNA here is from genome assembly GCF_014161415.1 of Microbispora sp. H10885. Classification (NCBI taxonomy): domain Bacteria; kingdom Bacillati; phylum Actinomycetota; class Actinomycetes; order Streptosporangiales; family Streptosporangiaceae; genus Microbispora; species Microbispora sp. H10885. Next base: position 196,308 of record NZ_JABBWY010000012.1, read on the forward strand.
ACGGCGTACCCGCCGAGGACGGCCGAGGCGGCCGCGAGCCCGGCGAGCGCGGTCCGCCAGCGCCGGGCGAACAGCGCCGGGAGCAGCGCGAGCGCGATCAGCGGCAGCCCGAGGGTCCGGGTGACCGTCGCCAGCCCGAGCAGCAGCAGCGCCACGACGACGAGCCATCCGCCCGGCCGGGGCCGCCACAGCAGGATGGTCACGGCGGCCACGACCAGGGCGGTGAACAGCAGGTCGGCCATGACCAGGTGTTCGAGCTGGATCTGGTGGACGTCGAGCAGCACCGGCGCGGCGGCCAGCGCCGCCCCCCAGCCCGGCAGCCGCGTACGGCGGCGCAGCAGGGCGTAGACGCAGACCGCCATGCCGAGGCCGAGCAGGTGCTGGACGACCACCACCGCGGTGACGCTGTGCAGGGGGCTGAGCGCCCACAGGAACAGCGAGTAGCCGGACGGCCGGGACGGCAGGGGCCGCAGGTCGAGGGCGGAGCTGAGGTAGGCGAACGAGTCGGCCCAGAACCACAGCGCGGGCCGGTAGCCGAGCACGGCGAGCGCGCGCAGGGCGGCGCCCGCCGCCAGCAGGACCAGGAACGCCCGATGCGGGCGCAGCGCCTCGCGCCACCTCACGTGACGGCCCTCCTCCTCGTCGGCGAGATCACCACCTTATTGGGCGTCCGCCGGCGTGCCGTCCGCGCCCGCGAAGGGGGATCAGCACTCGATGACGTTCACGGCGAGGCCGCCGCGCGAGGTCTCCTTGTACTTGTCGAGCATGTCCCTGCCCGTGTCACGCATCGTCTTGATGGCCTTGTCGAGCGGCACGAAGTGCCGGCCGTCCCCGCGCAGCGCGATGCGCGCGGCGGTCACGGCCTTGATCGAGGCGACGGCGTTGCGCTCGATGCACGGGATCTGGACCAGGCCGCCGATGGGGTCGCACGTCAGGCCGAGGTTGTGCTCGATGCCGATCTCCGCCGCGTTCTCCACCTGCTCGGGGGTGCCGCCGAGGGCCTCGGTGAGGCCCGCCGCGGCCATCGAGCAGGCGGAGCCGACCTCGCCCTGGCAGCCGACCTCCGCGCCGGAGATGGAGGCGTTCTCCTTGAACAGCACGCCGATAGCGCCCGCGGTGAGCAGGAACCGGACGACGCCGTCATCTCCGGCGCCGGGAAGGAACCGCGTGTAGTAGGAGAGGACGGCCGGGATGATCCCGGCGGCGCCGTTGGTGGGAGCGGTGACGACCCGGCCGCCCGCCGCGTTCTCCTCGTTCACGGCCAGCGCGAACAGCGTGATCCAGTCCATCGCCCGCAGCGGGTCGGCGCCGTCGGCCTCGCCCTGGAGCTTGCGGTGGAGCTGGTGCGCCCGGCGCCGCACCTTGAGCCCGCCCGGCAGGACGCCCTCGCGGGTGGTCCCGCGCCGCACGCACTCGGCCATGACGGCCCACAGGTGCAGCAGGCGGGCCCGGATCTCCTCCGGCGTACGGCCGAAGGCCCGCTCGTTCTCCATCATCAGCCCGGAGATCGACAGGCCGGTCTCCGCGCAGTGCGCGAGCAGTTCCCGCCCGGTCGTGAAGGGGTACGGCAGCACCGTGTCGTCGGGCTTGATCCGGTCGGCGCCGGTGGCGTTCTCGTCCACCACGAAGCCGCCGCCGACCGAGTAGTACACCTTCTCGCGCAGCACGGCCTCGTCGGCGTACGCCGTGAACCGCATGCCGTTCGGATGGTGGGGGAGCGACACCTTGCGCTCGAAGACGAGGTGCTCGCCGACGACGAACGGGATCTCCCGGAGGCCGTGCAGCGTCACCGTGCCGCTCGCCCGCATCGCGGCCAGCCGTTCGTCGACGGTGTCGATGTCGACCAGCTCGGGCTTGTCGCCGGACAGGCCGAGCAGGACCGCCTTGTCGCTGCCGTGACCCTTGCCGGTCAGGCCGAGCGAGCCGTACAGGACGGCCTCGACCCGGGTGACCTTCTCCAGCAGTCCGTCCTCGTGCAGCCCGCGGGCGAACCTGTGCGCCGCGGCCATGGGGCCGCCCGTGTGCGAGCTGGACGGCCCGATCCCCACCTTGAACAGGTCGAAGACGCTGATCGCCATTGATCGTCGCCCTTCCCGTGCGCGGCCGGGACCGTCAGGACTCGCCGGAGGTGAGGGTGCCGTACTCCGCCGCGGACAGCAGGTCCTCCGGCTCCCCCTCCACGCGCACCCGGAACAGCCAGCCGTCGCCGTACGGGTCGGTGTTGAGCAGGGAGGGGTCGTCCACGACGGCGGAGTTGATCTCGACGATCTCGCCGCCGACCGGGGCGAAGATGTCGCTCACCGACTTGGTCGACTCGACCTCGCCGACCGCGTCACCGGCCGCCACCGTCGTGCCCGCCTCCGGCACCTGCACGAACACCACGTCGCCGAGCTGCTCGGCGGCGTACTCCGTGATGCCCACCGTCACGGTGAGGCCGTCGTCGATCCCGGCCACCCACTCGTGCTCCTTGGTGTAGCTCAGCTCCTCGGGAATGCTGCTCACTTGCTCCTCCTGTAGAAAGGCAGATCGACGACGTCGACCGGTTCATGGCTGCCCCGGATGTCGACCGCCAGGCCGCCCTCGCGGAGGGCGTCCTCGGTGACGTACGCCATGGCGATCGGCTTGCCGAGGGCCTGCGACGGCGCGCCGCTGGTCACCTCGCCGACGACGGCGCCCTCCCGGGTGACGGGGTAGCCGTGGCGGGGCACCCGGCGGCCGCGGGCCACCAGCCCGACCAGCCGCCGAGTGGAGCCGTTCTGCGCGGCCCGTTCCAGGGCGGACCGGCCCACGAAGTCGCCCGGCTTGTCGAAGCGGACGACCCGCCCGAGGCCGGCGTCGAACGGGGTGGCCGAGGAGGTCAGCTCGTTGCCGTACAGCGGCATGCCGGCCTCCAGGCGCAGCGTGTCGCGGGCCGACAGCCCCGCGGGAACGAGCCCGAGGTCACGGCCCGCCTCGCCGAGCGCGTCCCACAGGGGTACGGCGTGCTCGTTGAGGACGAACAGCTCGAAGCCGTCCTCGCCGGTGTAGCCCGTCCGCGCGATCAGGGCGGGCGCGCCGGCGACGACACCGGGGAGGATGGCGTAGTACTTCAGGCCGTCGACGTCCGCGTCGGTCAGCCCGCGCAGGATCTCGGCGGCACGCGGCCCCTGCACGGCCACCAGCGCGTACTCGTCGGACCGGTCCGTCACCCGCGCGTCGTACCCCTCGGACCGGGCGGTCACTTCACGCGCCACGACGGCGTAGTTGGAGGCGTTGGCGACGACCATGTACCGGTCCTCGTCGAGGCGGTAGACGATGAGGTCGTCGAGGATGCCGCCGTCCTCGTCCACGATCATCGTGTAGCGGGCGCGGCCGGGAGCGAGGATGCTGAGGTGGCCCACCAGGGCGTGGTCGAGCGCCTCGCCCGCCTGCGGGCCGGTGACGAAGATCTCCCCCATGTGGGAGAGGTCGAACAGGCCCGCGGCCGTGCGCACCGCGTTGTGCTCGGCCGACTCGCTGCCGTACCGCAACGGCATCTGCCAGCCGGCGAAATCGGTCAGGGTCGCGCCAAGGCGTTCGTGTACCCCGCGGAGCGGGGTGGATCGGGACATGCGGACCTCGGAAAGGACGGATGCTGCACTGAACTATCGGGCATCCTCCCCCTCTGTCATCGGCGCCTGAGAGCTTCGTCCGATCTTTGCCGGACTTTCACCTTCGGCGAGGCCTCGCGGCCTTCTTTCCAGAGGTCACCTGGCCCGCGCGGTCCTTTGCCTTGAGAGGTTCGCGGGGAGGGCTTGCTCCTTCAGGGGCCCTGACCGGCTGCCAGGACGCTCTCCCGCACGGGATGATCGGTGCGCTGCCAGCCTAGTGGTTCGCCGCCGTCCCCGTAACCTGCCGGGTCGCCCGCTTTGCCGCACCCACGACATCCGTCCACACCATCAGCGCCGGGCTGTCGATAGAACAGGTGACTAGTTCGCGCTCGGGGTAATGCCCCTGGGGGTCGTGCGGCCACGGGCGGGAAAGGCGCTCAAGGCGTCGCCGGTGAGGATCCGCTGGTGGAGGGCCTGGGTGTCGGGGGACGGCTCGGTGCCGAGGCGGTCGACCAGGGTGCGGCGCAGCCGCTGGTAGGAGGCGAAGGCGTCGTGGGTCCGGCCCGAGCGGTGCAGGGCCAGCATGAGCTGCCGGTGGGGGCGTTCGCGCAGCGGGTGCCGGGTCGCCCACTGGGCCAGGCCGCCGACGATCTCGCGGTGGTGCCCGAGCGCCAGCCGTACGTCGAAGAGGTCCTCGGTCACCGCCCGCCGATCCTCGTCGAGCCGTTCGGCCCACACGCGGAGCCCGTCGATCTGCCGCACATCGAGGAGGGCGTCGCCCCGCCACAGGCTCAGCGCGTTCTCGAACAACCGCGCCGCATTGTGGTAATCGCCATTCTCGCGAGCGATTCTGCCCTGCGCCACCCATTGGTTGAATTCTGCAACGTCCACGGACCCCGGCCGGACGGAAAGAAGGTATCCGCCCTTCACCGTACGGACCGGAGAAAGGCCGGGGTCGCGAGGGGAGAGCCGCCGCCGCACCTGGGCGACGTAGGTGGTAAGATTGCGCGGCGCCGAAATAGTGGGACGGCCATTCCACAGTAGTGCGGTGAGCTGGTCCCGGTGCAGCGCGATATTCGCATTAAGGACGAGCAGCGCCAGGAGCTGCCGATGTCTCGCGGCGAGGCCGGCGATGGCGTCTCCTCGGTCGTTCATGGCCGAAAACGGTCCGAGCACGGCGTATAACACGGTTCCCCTCGCGCAAGGCAGCGTGAACGCGCCGACGACGGCGGCTTTGATCGGCGTTTGACGATATCTCTCCCCGCCTTCATTCGTCAAAATTACGCGTTTTCCGGCCGCCCGTAGATGTGTTGTCGGCCACTCGGCATTGCGTTCCGTAAAGTCATGAATGCCCAGCGAACATGCACGTGCATGTTATGAAATCGGTTACATCACCGGGATTCGCCATGAGGCGGTGCAAAAAGGCAGCAAGTGGGATCCCCACCGGGCGATGATTGCCGGGGCCGGACGAACGCCTGGCCACCCGGTCCCACGAGGTCGCCCTCCCGGACCTCCCGTCACCGTCGCGCTCGTGCTCGCGGCGACCTCGCGGCGCAGGCGTGGTTGATCTGGGTGGTGGTTACGCGGGAGGAGGACGCCGACGCCGATACGGCCGGCGACTCCCGCGTGCGCGTCGTTCTGTGGAGCCTGTACTCACTGGCCGCGGGCGCGTTCCTGTCGCACCTCGTGTCTGCGCGCGCTCGGTGTCGCCCTCGACCTGCCGCCGAGGGCCGGGGTCACTGCGCTCACACCGGTCAAGCTGTTCCATTTCCTCGGCGGCTGGACCGGGGACGGACGCGCGGTGCTTCACCCGGCTGTGGGCGCGTAGGCGAGGGCCCGGCCGATCTCCGGGTCGCCGGCCAGGATGCGCTGGTGGAGGGTCCGCGTGCCGGGAGCGGGCCCGGCGCCCATCTGGTCGATGAGAGTCCGGTGAAGGCGCTGGTAGGCCATGGACGCCTCATGAGTGCGACCGGATCTGTGCAGGGCGAGCATGAGCTGCTGGTGAGGGCGTTCACGCAGCGGGTGCGTCGACGCCCACTGGGCCAGGGCGCTGACGACCTCGTGGTGCTGCCCGGCCGCCAGCCGTACGTCGAACAGGTCCTCGGTGACGGTGCGCCGGTCCTCGTCGAGCCGATCGGCCCACACCGCGAGTGCGTCGACGCGCCTGAGATCGAGCAGGGCGTCGCCCCGCCACAACCGCAGGGCGTCGCCCAGCAGTTCGGCCGCATCGTGGTAATCGCGATTGTCCCGGGCCGTTCTTCCGTGCATTGTCAGGTAATTGAACTTGTCGACATCCACAGAGTCCGAGGGTGCGGAAAGGACATAGCCACTGCCGACCGTCCGCAGCGCGGAGTTCGCCGGTTCGCGAGGGGAGAGCAGGCGGCGCAGGCGCGCGATGTAGGTGGTGAGATTGCGGCGGGCGGAGTCGGGCGGACGGCCGTTCCACAGCAGGTCGATCAGCCTGTCACGATGCATGACGATGTTCACGTTGAGCAGGAGCAACGCCAGGAGCTGCCGCTGCCTCGGCGTGAGCTCCGCGATGACCTCGCCCTGGACGTCGAAGGCCAGGAACGGTCCAAGCAGCGCGTACAGCACGGTCCCCCTCGCGCATGGCGGCTAGTGAGCGGTTTTCGCTTCGACGGCTTCCCCGGCGTCCGCTGAAATCAGCATGCAAGGAACGGACATAAGTGTCTTGTCTTTTTCTGCACACTTGATGTCGTTTCGTGCACGGTGCCGGTGAGCCCTGGCCCCGCCCACGGCTGTCACGGAGGCGGGATAGGTGACGTAGGTCGAAAATGTGTTGGTTGTATGTCGATGATCCGTAGCGTCTGGCGCGTATGCCCCCGGCCTGTGGAGCGTCGATATGATCCCCCCTCTTCGGCAGATGCTCGCTGTCACCGCTCGGAATCGGCAGGTGAAGCGACGAACACGGCTCAGGGCGGTGGTGACCGGCCTGGCCATGGTGGCGGCCCTGCTGGTGGTGCCGCCCGCGGTCGCCGCGCCGGTGGCCAAGGCGGCGCCGGCATCCCCGGCTCCGGTCTCCGAGCGTCCCGACGCGACGTCGGCGGCGCTGACGGCACGGTTGCAGAACTCTCCGGTCGAGGACCTGTCGGCGCGTACGGAGGACTCGACGACGGTCTATCTGCCGGACGGCTCGGCGAGGACGGAGATCTTCGCCGGTCCGGTGCGGGTGAAGCAGAACGGCGCCTGGACCCCGGTCGACACGACGCTGGTGGAGCGGAACGGCCATCTGGAACCGAAGGCGGCCGCGGCCGGGGCGCAGGTGGAGATCTCGGCCGGTGGCAGTGGCCCGCTGGCCGAGCTGGTCACGGGGTCGGGCAAGGACGAGCACCGGATCGGCGTGCGCTGGCCGACGCCCCTGGGCAGGCCGCAGGTCTCAGGCAACACCGCGACGTGGGCGAACATCGCGCCCGGCGCGGACCTGGTGGTGCAGGCGCAGCCGCGGGGGTTCGTGCACTACGTGGTGCTGAAGCAGAAGCCGACCGCGCCGGTGGAGATCCGGCTGCCGGTCGAGCTGGCCGGAGCCGATCTGTCCAAGGACTCCAGGAACCGGCTCAAGCTGGTCGACAACGCCGGCAAGGGCAAGGGTGACCTGGTCGCCGCGGCGCCGCCGCCGCACATGTGGGACGCGGCGGCGGCCGACTCACCGGACGCGGGTAAGCGGTCGGAGGTCGGCTCGGCGATCGAGAAGGGTTCCGACGGCCCGGTCCTGGTGCTGAAGCCGTCGATGGACTTCCTGAACGCGCCGGACGTGACGTACCCGGTGACGATCGACCCGTACATGCAGATGACGCTGCAGACGGACACGTTCGTCTCCGACGACTACCCCAACTCGGCGACGTCGGCGACGTGGTTGCACGTGGGCCGGTTCGGGTCGGGGACGAAGACCGCCCGCACGTACCTGCAGTTCAAGCTCGGCGGGCTGATCAGCAAGCACATCATGAACGCCGACCTGTACCTGTCGAACTACAAGGCCAACGCCTGCGGCGGGGTGGCCGCAGGGCTGGGCATCCGGGTCAAGCGGGTCACCTCCGCCTGGTCGTCGTCCACGCTGACGCAGTCGAACCACCCGACCTCGACCACGACCGGGATGGTGGACAACACCAGCCAGGCCTACGGGTACGACTCCAGCTGTCCCGAGCACGACATGCTGTGGTCGATCGAGGACATCGTGCAGTACTGGACCGACCACCCGACCGAGAACTACGGCCTGCAGGTCCGGGCGGTGTCGGAGACCCAGGCCACCAACTGGCGGATGTACCGCTCCTCCGAGAACACCGTCGGCGCGGACGGCCCGCGGCTGTCGATCCAGTGGAACTCCTACCCGACCGTCCCGCACCACCTGACCGTCAACCCCTCGGCGGGCGGCACGAACGGCGGCACGTTCGTCACCTCGCTCACTCCGACGCTGACCGGCATGGTCGGGGACGGTGAGTGGGACACCGAGACGATCAGCTTCTACCTGGAGCACGACCCGAGCTACCCGGCCGAGGGCACCGGCAGCGTGTGGACCGGCAGCGTGACCGGGATCCTGCAGGGCGAGCTGGGCACGGTGACCGTCCCGTCGGGCAAGCTGGTCGACGGCTACCACTACCGGTGGCGGGCCAGAGGCTACGACGGCACCGACTACTCCCGCGACTACTCCTCCTACCGGTACTTCACTGTCGACATGACCGCTCCGGCCGCGCCGACGATCTCCTGCCCTGACTACGCCTCGGGCGTCTGGACGGCGAAGGCGTCCGCTCCGGTGACCTGCACCCTCGACACCACCTCGGCCGACGGCGCGGGGTACTACTGGGGCCTGGACGACGCCTCGGCTCCGACTCTGGTAGAGGACAACGACGGCGGCGGCGACGCCAAGACGATCACGATCGACCCCGCCCAGGGCTGGCACACGCTGTCGGTCAAGGCCCGCGACATGGCGCTGCGCACCTCCACGGTGACCACCTACAGCTTCGGTGTGGGCGCCGGTGAGGTGACCGCGCCGCTGGCCGGCGACCGCACCCAGGCCGCCGTCACGCTGGGTTCCCACGCCGCACCCGGCGCCATCGGGGTCCGGTACGAATACAAGGCCGACGTCAGCGGCTCCGGAACGTGGGCGGCGATCCCGGCGGCGCACGTCACCGTGCCAGGCTCGGCGACCCCGATCTCCGGCTGGCCGTACACCACCGTGACCACCGGGACCAGCGCGGTCTTCGGCTCGCTGTACTGGGACGTCGCGGCGACGATGGCCGCGGCCGGCCGGGGTGACGGCCCGGTGCAGGTGCGCGCCTGCTTCGTCAAGACCTCCGGCGAGGCCTGTTCTGACGCACGCGAGTTCACCCTGGAGCGGACCGCCTTCGGCTCCTCCTACGCCACCCAGCAACTGGGCCCCGGCGAGGTTTCCCTGCTGACCGGCGACTACTCGGTCTCCGCCACCGACGTGTCGGCCTTCGGGTTGTCGGTCTCGCGCGGCCACACCACGCTCGCCCCGGCCACCACAACGGGGGCGGCAGGCGTGTTCGGCCCCGGCTGGACGGCGTCCTTCCCTGCCGGAGCCTCCAGCGTGTCGGGGATGCGGTTCGAGGACCACTCCGGCGCCGGGTACGTGCTGTTCACCGGTACCGACGGCGCGACCGAGACCTACACGGTCCAGCCCGACGGCATGTACAAGGGCATCTCCGACGCCTCCGACGGGTCCACGGTGACCAAGGACTCGGCCACCCAGTTCACCCACACGGACACGGCCGGGACGAAGACCGTCTTCAGCGCCTCCGGCAGCGCATGGACCGTCACGTCGATCGACGAGGCGGGCGCCGGAAACACCACCGCCTACACCTACGACGCCTCCGGACGGGTCAGCCGGATGCTCGCCCCCGTCCCCGCGGGGGTCACCTGCACCACACTGGTCGCCGGTTGCAAGACGCTCGACATCACCTACGCGGGAAGCACCACGGCGAGCGGCGTGTCCAGCGGCTGGGGCGACTACACCGGCCTCACCAAGTCCATCTCCTACACCGCCTACGACCCCGCCACCTCGGCGATGAAGACCACCACCGTCGCCACCTACGCCTACGACTCCACCGGCCACCTGCGCACGGTGACCGATCCCCGCACCACCCTGACCGTCACCTACTACTACGACGGAGCCGGCCGGGTCTCCCAGATCACCCCACCGGGGCTCAACCCCTGGCGGATCGACTACGACACCTCAGGCCGCCTGGCGGATGTCCAGCGCGAGGCCGGCACCACCGACATCGTCCAGGCCGTCTCCTACGGCGTGCCGATCAACTCACCTGTTGACGTCACCGGCGCCACCACCGCGACCTGGTCGCAGACCACCGACCTGCCTCGCACCGGCAGCGCGGTCTTTCCCTCCTGGCACGTGCCGCCACGGGCCGGCGACGGATCCTACGCCCCGGTGGCCGCCGACTACCCGTACGCCTCCCTGACGTACATGGACGTCAACGGCCGTGCGGTCAACACGGCGGCGTACGGCGCGGGCGCGTGGCAGGTCTCGGCGACGCGATACGACGACGATGGCAACGCCGTGTGGGACCTGAGCGCGGGCAACCGGACCGAGGCTTTGGCGCCCACATCCACCACGGACGCCTACGTGGCGGGGCGCGTCAGCAGCGCCGAGCGAGCCGACCTGCTGGCGGCCGTCACGGTGTACAACGACGACGGGGATGTCCTGACCAGTGACGGCCCCGCCCACCAGGTGATGCTCGCCGACGGCACGTTGGCGTCCGCCCGCCAGCACACCGCCTACACCTACGATGAGGGCAAGCCCGACCCGGACACCGACTACCACCTCGTGACGACCACAACCGTGGAGCCTCTGGTCGTGAACGGCGCAGGCACGGTCGCGGCGGCAGACATCCACATCGACAAGGTGGGCTACGGCCCAATAGTCTCCGGCGACCCCTCCGGCTGGGACCTCCGCCAGCCCACCAGCCAGAAGACCGTCGTCGCGGGCGGCACCGATACCGTCCGCAAGGTGCGGTACGACGATGCGGGGCGGGAGATCGAACGGCGTATGCCGTCATCGTCAGGCTCCGACGCGGGCACGACAACGACGACTCACTACACCGCCGCCGCCAACTCCTCGTACCCGTCGTGCGGCGGAAAGCCACAGTGGGCCGGACTGGTGTGCCGCACGGCCGCCGCGGCAAACCCCTCTGGCGGCGGGACCCTGCCCGTAACCACTGTCACCTATGGCTACTGGGGTCAGACCGCCCAGACCGTGGAGACGTCGGGGTCGGCGACCCGAACCTCGACGGTCACGGTCGACGCCGCAGGCCGTATGGCCACGACCAGCATGACCGAGACTGGTGCCGGCAGCACTCCACTGCCGGACGGAACATACACCTACGACAGCGCGACCGGCCTGCAGACCGGATCCACCGCGGGCGGGGTCTCGGTCACGACCGCCTATGACGCGCTGGGCCGGGTGTACTCGACCACGGACGCGGACGGCAACACCGCTGTCACCACGTACGACGCGACGGGCCGGGTCGCCACAGTGAACGACGGCAAGGGCACCTACACCTACACTTATGACGGCACCGACGCCGCCGGAAAGGCGGAGCGCCGCGGCGTCCCCACCGGCATCGCGGTCTCCGCTATTGGTTCGTTCACCGCCGCCTATGACGCCGGAGGCAACCTGATCAAGCAGGTGTACCCGAACGGCCTGACCGCCACCAGCACATGGGATGGCACCGGCAAGCAGACCGCGCTCACCTACGCCAAGTCGGGCGCGAACTGGCTGGCCTTCACCGCCATCCCCGACGCCGACGGCCGGACGGTGGAAGCGGCCGGGCCGAACGGCAGCCTGCAGCACTACACCTATGACACCGCCGGACGCCTGACCAAGGTCGCCGACACTTACAACCTGTCGTGCGAAACCCGCACCTATGGTTTCGATGTCGACAGCAACCGTACCTCTCAGCTGAGCTACCCAGCGGCCGACGACGGGTCGTGCTCCACGTCGACCACACCGACGACCGCAACGCATACCTTCGACTCGGCAGACCGGATCACCGACTCCGGGTACTCCTATGATGCCTTCGGCCGTACGACCGCGGTCCCGGCGGGGTCCGCGGCCAACGGCGCGGCGGTCACCGTGGGCTACTACGCGGGCGACATGGTCAGGACCCTCACCCAGGCGTCCACGACCAAGACCTTCACCCTCGACCCGCTCGGCCGCATCCGCCAGACCACGTCCTCGGCCGGCACCCAGACGAATCACTACACGGCCAGCGGCGACTCCCCGGCCTGGATCGCTGAGGCGAGCGGCAGCTGGACCCGCAACGTCACCGCCTTCACAGGTTTGGCGGCGACGCAGACCAGCGGCGGGACGCTCACGTTGCAGCTCACGAACTTGCACGGGGACGTGGTCGCGACCTGTGCCGATAGCAGTAGTGCCACCGGCGTGGACAGCTACGCCGAACAGACCGAATATGGTCTGGACCGCTCGGTCAACACGAGCGACCGCTACGAGTGGCTGGGAGGCGCTCAACGAGCCAGCGACACCGTGGCCGACATCGTCCTCATGGGCGTCCGTCTCTACAATCCGGCGACCGGGCGATTTCTGCAGACCGATCCTGTCGAGGGAGGCGGCGCCAACGCCTATTCCTATCCCACCGACCCGGTGAACGGTTATGACCTGGACGGTAACTGCTGGGGGGCTGATCACGGGTTGTACAGCTGGTCGTACTGCTATATGACCTATGCCGACCACCCTCTTCATCAGCTCACGTTCCATCACTTCAAGTTCTGGGGGGAGGCGGCCGCCGAATGGCAAGCACTGTGGAAGCTATTCAAACTCAGGAAATTCCTGCGGGACATAAAGGCGGTCATCGGAGCCGTCACAAGTGTCTTGAAGAACCCGCGCGCAGCGGCCCAGCGGCTACGGAGCCTTTTCACCGCGACTTGCTGGAACAACAGGTTCGCCATGGCGCATTGTCTGGTCGCCATGAAGCTGCCCTCAGATATCGCGACGAGTCTCGCCGACTACATAAATGCGATCAAATATTGGAACGAATATTCGGGGGCGTCGACTATGGGCGCCCGATGTGCGGCCGTCCGTAAATACATGGGAGGCCGCGGGCCGCTGGCGCAGAAGGTCTGCGTAGGATACTGACATCGTCCGGCCGCCAGTGCTCATCGTCCCGCTCGGCAGGGCGGTGCGATGGGCACTGGCCTTGCCTTTGGAAGTGACAATGGAGCCGAGTGCAACCCCTCGGGCGCCGATTTCCGCCCCTTGGTACTGGAGCCTGCTGCTATTCGCTGTCTCGATCGTCATACTGGCCGGCAACTGGGACTTCTGGACTGTGCGTATAGTGTTCGGCCTCACCGCCGCAGTCTTCCTCTGGGAGATGATGCTGGGGTTGGCTGATGCGGCCGGGATGAATGAGGTGTTCTCGCGGTTGAGGGGAACCGGGTTTCAGGCCGGTAGGCGACTTCGCGCCGCGGTGGCAGTGCTGGTTCTTCTGTCGGGCATGGCGGCGCTGTGGGTGGACATTCGCCACCAGCTGTCGTGGTACATGATCGTAATCAGCCTGTTCGGGCTCGCTTATCTGCTTTGGCTGCTGACCTCTCGGCGGGAATCGATAAAATGAATATTTTTCTGGCTATCATGACCGACTCGGCCGGCACTGGGGTGATAGGTGGAGGTGTAACCACTGCCCCTGCTAGAGGCGACTGGGGTCGCCGCTTCCGGATAAGGGGCAGTGTTTGGAATCCGACGATGAGTTTGCGCAATGGATCTCGCTGCTGAGAGAGGACGAGGCATTTGATGCCGAGGTGGATCGCCTCTGCGCGGAGGGCCGTTGTGTTCCAGTCATCGACTCGGTCTGAAGCCGGATATGCGAAACGGCGTCGGTGTGTGGATGTGCGGTTCCGGTCCGCATGAGGTCGCAAGAATAGGCAGAATAGAAGACGGCGAACTCCGCAAGCGCTGAGCCCTCGCCACGTTTCCCGTACGAGCGAGCGTGGTTCCACCCGGCTGACCGTCATGCCGACCACCTGTAGACGGAGGGGAACTGGACGATCTGGTCTGTCGCCTCGGCGGCGGCTGGTATCTGTGGACGGCGGACTGACCGCCTCCAGACGATCAGGAGCGAGTTCGGGCGGCCTCGACGAGGGCGTGGAACAAGGGGCCGTCCTCGTCGGCCTCGGGGTGCCACTGGACGGCGAGGGCGAACGCCGCGCCGGTGACCTCGACGGCCTCGACCGTGCCGTCGTCCGAGCGGGCGGTGACCTCCAGGCCGTCGGCCAGGCGGTCGATCGCCTGGTGGTGGTAGTGCGCGGGGGCCAGCTCCTCGTCGCCGTAGACCTTGGCCAGTGACGGCGCGAGCCGTACGGGGAGGCGGCCGAAGACTCCGGGGGCGGGGGAGTGGCCGGTGTGGTCCACGACCGCGGGAAGGTGCTGGTGGAGGGTGCCGCCGAGCGCCACGTTGAGCACCTGGAGGCCCCGGCAGATGCCCAGGAACGGCAGCCCGGCCGCCAGCGCGGCGCTCATCAGCCCGAACTCGGCGTCGTCACGAAATTTCCGGATGTAGCCGGTCTGCTCGGCCGGGACGGCCCCGTACCGGGCGGGTTCGATGTCGCCCCCGCCCGCGATGATCAGCCCGTCGAGACGGCCGGTCAGCGCGGCGGGCTCCCCGGCGGGCGGCAGGATGACCGGCTGCCCGCCCGCCCGCACGATGTGGTCGACGTACATGTACGGCAGCAGCGCCGCGGGCATGTCCCACACGGTGAACCTCGCCGGCTCCACGTAGCAGGTGACGCCGATGACCGGACGGGACATGCCCTGCCTCCCCCTTCGTCTGACGAAACGCTTCCGCCCGGCCCCGAGCCCCTACAGCGGAGTGACGTACGCGCCGGAGATGCCGCCGTCGACCAGGAACTCCGAGGCGGTGATGAACGACGCGTCGTCGGAGGCGAGGAACGCGACCGCCGCGGCGATCTCCTCGGCCCGCGCGAAGCGCCCGATCGGCACGTGGACGAGGCGGCGCTGGGCGCGCTCGGGGTCCTTGGCGAACAGTTCCCGCAGCAGCGGGGTGTCCACCGGCCCGGGGCACAGCGCGTTCACCCGGATGCCCTCGCGGGCGAACTGGACGCCCAGTTCGCGGCTCATCGCGAGCACCCCGCCCTTGGACGCGGTGTAGGAGATCTGCGAGGTGGCCGAGCCCATCACCGCGACGAACGACGCGGTGTTGATGATCGAGCCCCTGCCCTGCCTCCGCATGTACGGGATCACGTGCTTGCAGCACAGGTACACGCTGGTGAGGTTGACCTCCTGCACCCGCCGCCACGCGTCGATCCCGGTCTCCAGGATCGAGTCGTCGTCGGGCGGGGAGATGCCCGCGTTGTTGAACGCGATGTCGACGGCGCCGAACTCCTCGGACGCGGTCCGGTACATCCGGGCCACGTCCTCCTCGTTCGCCACGTCCACCCGGACGAACAGGCCGCCCACCTCGTCGGCGGCCTTGGCGCCGGCCGTCTCGTCGAGGTCGGCGACCACGACCTTCGCGCCCTCCTCGGCGAACCGGCGGGCCGTGGCCAGCCCGATGCCGCTGCCCGCCCCGGTGATGACGGCGACGCGGTCCTGCAAACGCTGCATTGATCTACTCCGTGGAGATGAAGACGTTCTTGGTCTCGGTGAACGCGGACAGGGCGTCGGGGCCGAGCTCGCGGCCCAGGCCCGACTGCTTGAAGCCGCCGAAGGGGGTCCAGTAGCGGACGCTGGAGTGCGAGTTGACCGAAAGGTTGCCCGCCTCGACGGCCCGGGCCACGCGCAGCGCCCGGCCCACGTCGCGGGTCCAGATCGACCCCGACAGGCCGTACGCCGTGTCGTTGGCGATCCGCACCGCGTCGGCCTCGTCCTCGAACGGCACGACGGCGACCACCGGGCCGAAGATCTCCTCGGTGAAGGCCCGCCGGAAGGACTCCGAGGACGACCCGGCGAGCACCGTGGGCGGGAACCAGTAGCCCGGCCCGCTCGGGCACGACCCCCGCGCGTACACGTCCGACTCGGTGACGAACGAGGCGACCCGCTCCCGGTGCTCGGCGCTGATCAGCGGGCCCATCTGCGACGCCGGGTCGCCCGGGTCCCCGACCTTCACCTCGCGTACGGCCTCGGTGAGCCGCGCGAGGAAGTCGTCGTGGACGGAACGCTGCACGAGGATGCGCGACCGGGCGCAGCAGTCCTGGCCGGAGTTGTCGAACACCGCCGTCGGGGCCGACTCCGCCGCCCTGGCGAGGTCGGAGTCGGCGAAGACGATGTTGGCGCTCTTGCCGCCGAGCTCCAGCGTGACCCGCTTGACCTGCTCGGCGGCCTTGGCTCCGATGAGTTTCCCGACCTCGGTCGACCCGGTGAACACGATCTTCCGTACGTCCGGGTGCTCCACCAGCCGGGCTCCCGCGACCTCCCCTTCACCCGGGACGACCTGGAGCACGCCCTCGGGCAGTCCGGCCTCCAGGGCGAGCTCGGCCAGCCGCAGCGCGGTCAGCGGGGTCCACTCGGCGGGCTTCACGATAACCGTGTTGCCGGCGGCCAGGGCCGGGGCCACCCCCCAGGTCATGATGACCATCGGGAAGTTCCACGGCACGATGATCCCGACCACGCCCAGCGGCTCGGCGAACGTGACGTCCACCCCGCCCGGCACCGGGATCTGCCTGCCGTGGTCGCGCTCGGGCGCGCCCGCGTAGAAGTCGAGCACGTCGCGGACGTTGCCCGCCTCCCAGCGCGCGTTGCCGGCCGTGTGCCCCGCGCCGGTGATCTCCAGCCGTGCGAGCTCCTCGGCGCGCTCGTCCACGATCCGCGCGAAGCGGCGCAGCAGCCGCGCCCGGTCGCCCGGCGCGACCGCCCGCCAGGCGGGGAACGCGGCACGCGCTCTTTCGACGGCGCGGTCCACCTCGGCGGCGTCCGCCATCTCGACCTCGGCGATCACTTCCTCGGTCGCCGGATTGACTATCTTCACAGCCGCTCGAACCCCCGATAGAGCTCCCAGTCGGTGACCGCCGCGTCGAAGGCGGCCAGTTCGACCCTCGCGTTGTTGGCGTAGTGCTCGACCACGTCCTTGCCGAACGCCTCCTCGGCGATGCGCGACCCCTCCCAGAGGGCCAGGGCGTCGCGGAGGGTGGCCGGCACCCGCTCGGCCGGGGAGTCGTAGGCGTTCCCGCCGAACGGCTCCTCCAGATCGAGCCCGGTGTCGACGCCGCGCAACCCGGCCGCGATCATCGCCGCGACCGCGAGGTACGGATTCACGTCGCCGCCCGGCACCCGGTTCTCCACCCGCAACGAGGGCCCGTGGCCGACCAGCCGCATCGAGCAGGTGCGGTTGTCCACCCCCCATTTCACGGCCGTGGGCGCGAAGCTGCCGGGCACGAAGCGCTTGTAGGAGTTGACATTGGGGGCGTAGGCGAGCGTGAGCTCGCGCAGCCCCGCGAGCTGGCCGGCCACGAACCGCCGCCCGGTCTCCGACAGCCCGTACGGCTCGTCGCCCGCCATGATCGGCCTGCCGTCGGCGTCCCGCAGCGAGAGGTGGATGTGGCAGGAGTTGCCCTCGCGCTGGTTCGGCTTGGCCATGAAGGTGATCGACCTGCCCTCCTGGGCGGCGATCTCCTTGGCGCCGTTCTTGTAGAACACGTGGTTGTCGCAGGTGGTGAGCGCGTCGGCGTAGCGGAAGGCGATCTCGTGCTGGCCCAGGTTGCACTCGCCCTTGGCGGACTCGACGTACAGCCCGGCGCCCTCCATGCCGAGCCTGATCCTGCGCAGCAGCGGCTCGATGCGGGAGGTGCCGAGCAGCGAGTAGTCGACGTTGTAGAGGTTGGCCGGGGTCAGGTCGCGGTAGCCCCGCTGCCAGGCCTGCTCGTAGCTGTCGTCGTAGACGACGAACTCCAGCTCGGTGCCGACCTGGGCGGTCCAGCCGCGTTCGGCGAGCCGGGCGAGCTGGCGGCGCAGGATCTGCCGGGGAGAGGCCACGACGTCCGAGCCGTCCTCCCACACCAGGTCGGCCAGCAGGAGCACGGTGCCCTCGTGCCACGGCACCCGGCGCAGCGTCGACAGGTCGGGCCGCATCACGAAGTCGCCGTAGCCGCGCTCCCAGGACGACATGGCGTAACCGTCCACGGTGTTCATGTCGACGTCCACGGCGAGCAGGTAGTTGCACCCCTCCGCGGCGTGGTCCAGCACCTCCTCCAGGAAGTAGCGCGCGGACAGCCGCTTGCCCTGCAGTCGTCCCTGCATGTCGGTGACGGCGAGCAGGACCGTGTCGACCCGGCCCGCCTCGACATCGTCGCGAAGTCGTTCCACGGCGAGCACGACGCCTCCCGTCCAAATGTCTAGAATCAGACCATTGAAGGCATGCAAGCACCCTGCTCCCCTCGTCGTCAACAACACGCGGGACTAACCTCGATCGTGTGGCGGGCCGTCGCCGTGCGGAGGACCCGGTGGACACGCCGCTGTTCACGCGGGACGCGCGGGGGATACGGCGGGACGCGCGGGCACGGCGTGTCAGGGCGGAGAAGGGGCGGAGGGACGGCGAGGCATGGACAGCACCCCGGCGCGGGCGCCTGCTCCCGACCCCCGACCTGCCCCCAATCCCCGCCCCGCTCCCGACCCCCGGCCCGCCGCTGAGCCGCGCGCGGCCTCCGCGCCGAGAGCGGCCGTACGGCAGCGTGCCGGGACCGCGGACAGGGCAGCGGACGGCGCGCTCACGGGCGGGGTGTCGCTGCTGCGGCCGGTGCGGGCGGGCAACGCGTTCGAGGAGACCGTCGAGCGCCTGCTCCAGGCCATCAAGTTGGGTGTCGTCGCGCACGGGGAGAAGCTGCCGCCGGAGCGGGAGCTCGCGAACCGGCTCGGCATCAGCCGGGTCACCCTTCGTGAGGCGATCCGCGCCCTGCAGGAAGCCGGTTACCTCGACGTACGGCGCGGCAGGTACGGCGGCGCGTTCGTCGTCTACCGCCCGCCGCGCCCCCGCAAGGGCGACCTGCGCAGAGCGCTCACCCGGATGGGCGAGGACGAGCTCGAAGACGCCCTGACGTTCCGGATGGCCGTGGAGTGCGGGGCGGCCCGGGTACTCGCGACGACCGAGCTGACCCCGGACCGGCGGGAGACCCTGAAGGCCCGGCTGGCCGGGGTGAACGACGCCGCCCCGGCCGACTACCGCCGCAGGGACATCGCCTTCCACCTCGCCATCGGGGAGCTCACCGGCTCCCCGCTGCTGGCCGCCGCGTGCGCGGACGCCCGGCTGCGGGTCACCGACCTGCTCGACGCGATCCCCGTGCTGGGCCCGAACATCGAGCACGCGGCGGTGCAGCACGCCGCCATCGCCGCCGCGATCCTGGACGGCGACCCCGAGGCGGCGGGCCGGGCGGTGGCCGAGCACCTGGAGGGGACGGCCGCGCTGCTGCGCGGCTTCCTCGCCTGAGCCCCGCGTGAGCGCCGCCTGGGACCGCGTGAGCACTGCCCGAGCACCGCGTGAGCACTGCCCGAGCACCGCGTGAGCACTGCCCGAGCACCGCCGGGTCCGGCGCGCACCGCATGACCGTTGCCTGACCACTGCGAGGCGGGCCGTAGCATCGGGGACCAGGGGATGGATAGCCGTATGGCCGACTGGTTTCGCGAACGCGTCGTCGACACGCACCGTTTGCCGTTGTTCTGCTTCTTCGTGGCGCTGATCACGGCGTTCCTGTGCACGCGGGTCAACGTCCGGCTGATCAGGGCCAGGACGCGGTGGTTCGGCAACGTCAGCGTCGGCGAGATGCACATCCACCACGTGGTCTTCGGGGTGGTGCTCACCCTGCTCGGCGGGGTGGCCGGGCTGGTCCTGTCGGGCGTCTCCCAGGGGTGGTACTCGTTCAGTTCGGCCGTCTTCGGCGTGGGCGCGGCCCTCGTGCTCGACGAGTTCGCGCTGATCCTGCACCTGCGGGACGTCTACTGGCAGGAGGAGGGCCGCACCTCGGTCGACGCGGTCTTCGTGGCGATCGCCGCCACCGGCCTGCTCCTGTTCGGGCTGCACCCGCTCGGCTGGGACGGCGGAACCGCCCCCGCCTTCCTCGTGGTCAACCTCGTCTTCGCCGTGATCACCCTGCTCAAGGGGAAGATCTGGAGCGGCCTGCTGGGGCTGTTCGTGCCGCCGTCGCTGTACGTGGGGGCGGTGCGGGTGGCCCGCCCCGGCTCGCCGTGGGCCCGCTGGTTCTACTCGGAGCGGGCGCGGCGGCCCCGGCCCCGCCTCATGGCCAAGGCGATCCATCGGGAGGAGCGCTGGCGCCGGCCGGTCATCCGGGTGAAGATCGCCATTCAGGAGTTCGTCTCCGGCCGCCACGACCTTCCCGCGCCCGCGTCGCCCGTACGGCGCCACCGGCGGCGGGCGGTGGCCCCGCGTCCCCGGCGGGGAGCGGAGCGGGCCGGGCGGGGGGCGGAGCGGGCTGGGCGGCACTGGCGGTCGGGCCGCCCACGGGCCCGCTGAGCGTCCGGGAACCCCTTGAGCGCCTGGAACCCTGTGCGTCCGGGAACGTCCGCTGATCGGACGAAAAGAATTTCGTCGGATTCTGTGGGTATTTCAGCTTATGTACAAGCTGGCGGGGGGCGGGAGGGTCGGCATGGAGTCTCGCGGGCGATTCGTGTTCCGGAAAATGGCGGCGCAACTCAAACAGGAGGCGGCGTTGCTCACCGGCGACCGCCTGATGGCCGCCGAGGCGCGCACCGAGGAGGCCGAGGCCTCCCTGTGCCTCACCTGGTACGAGATCATGGACACCATCAGGGACATCCGGCTGCTCTACGGCGTAGGAGGCTGAGGGGTCGCTCGCCGGCGCGGCCCGAGGTCACGGGCCGTGCGCCGGCCAGAGACGCGGAATCTCCGCGCGCACCGGCCTTTCCGGTGCGTTAGGGTCCCCGGAAGATCGCACGGTGGGCTCTCGCGGAGGAGATTGCGGTGGCGACGGACGGCGACGACGACGGTTCACCCGCTCCGCCACGCAAGGCGTCACTGGGGGACCGGGCCGCCTGGCGGGTGCTGCTCGACCAAGTCCGGCCTCATCGGCGGACGCTCCTGCTGGGCGGCCTGCTCAGCCTCGCCGGCAGCCTCGCCGGGCTCGCGATGCCGCTGATGGCCAAGCGGGTGATCGACGCGTTCGGCGCGGGCGGCACGATGACCGGCCCGGTGCTCGGCCTCTCGGCCGCGGTCATGGCGGGCGCGCTGGTCGCGGCGGCGGGGCGCTTCCTCCTCGAACGCATGGGCGAGACCATCGTGCTCGCCTCGCGCCGGACCCTGGTGGACCGCATCCTGCGGCTCAGGGTGCCCGAGGTGGACCGGCTCAGCCCCGGCGACCTGCTGTCGCGCGTCGGCTCCGACACCACCCTGCTGCGGGCAGTCTGCACGGACGCGCTGGCATCGCTGGTCGGAGGCGCGTTCACGTTCCTCGGCGCGGCGGTGATGATGGCGATCATGGACGGCCTGCTGCTCGGGGTCACCCTGGCCGTCGTCGCCCTGGTCGCGGTCATGGGCGTGGTGATCGCCCCGCGCATCCGGCGGGCCTCGCTGCGGGCCCAGGAGGCGCTGGGCGAGATGGGCTCGATGCTCGACCGGGCGCTTCAGGCGTTCCGTACGGTCAAGGCCAGCGGCGCGGAGGCCCGCGAGACCGCGGTGGTGACCGCGGCGGCCACCGAGGCACGCGACCGCGGGGTGGCCGCCGCCGGGTGGACGTCGCTGGCCGGGGTCGGCGCGTGGACGTCCATCCAGCTCGCCTTCCTCGCGGTGCTGGGAGTGGGCGGCGCCCGGGTCGCGTCGGGGGAGATGGAGATCTCCGCGCTGATCGCGTTCCTCATGTACCTGTTCTACCTGGTCTCCCCGATCGGGCAGATCATCCAGAGCCTCACCCAGATGCAGAACGGCCTGGCCGCGGTCACCCGCATCCAGGAGATCGCCCTGCTGCCCGCGGAGCCGGTCGCCGCGCCCGCCCCGGCGGCGGGCGGCGCGCCCGTCGGGGTCACGTTCACGGACGTCGTCTTCCGGTACGACGAGGACCGGCCGGTCGTGCACCACGGCGTGACCTTCGAGGTGCCGGCGGGCGGCATGACCGCGCTGGTGGGCCCCTCCGGCGCGGGCAAGTCGACGGTGTTCGGCCTCATCGAGCGGTTCTACGAGGCCCGCGAGGGCACCGTCGCGGTCGGCGGGCGCGACATCCGCGACTGGCCGCTCGGCGAGCTGCGGGCCATGCTCGGGTACGTCGAGCAGGACGCCCCCGTTCTCGCCGGGACGCTGCGGGAGAACCTGGTCTTCGGCGCGCCGGAGGCGACCGGCGAGGAGATCGCCCGCGCCCTGGCCCGCACCCGCCTCGACGACCTGGTCGAGCGGCTGCCCGAGGGGCTGGATACGCCGGTCGGCCACCGCGGGGTCCTGCTGTCGGGCGGGGAGCGGCAGCGGGTGGCCATCGCCAGGGCGCTGCTGCGCCGGCCGAGGCTGCTGCTGCTCGACGAGGCGACGTCGCAGCTCGACGCCGTCAACGAGTTGCGCCTGCGGGAGGTCGTGGCGGAGGTGGCGCGGGAGACGACGGTCCTGGTGATCGCCCACCGCCTGTCCACGGTGACCGGAGCCGACCGGATCGTGGTGATGGAGGCCGGGCGTGTGCGGGCCTGGGGCACCCACGACGAGCTCGTCGCGGCCGACGCGCTCTACCGGGAGCTCGCCGCCACGCAGTTCCTCGTGGCGACCTGACCGGCGACCGGCGGGCCCACGCCGACGGGCCGCCGGACGGGCTCTGATGGGCGATCGGATGGGCGATCGGACGGGTGATGGGGAACCGTGAGCAGCCCTTACACCTGACCACAGCTTCTTTCGACCGGGAGCCGGGAAGGCAGGAGGTGCGTTACCTCTCCTTCACCACCGCCCCGGACGCCGGGGGCAACGCGCGTGCGGGCGCGCCCGGCGGCCGGGCCGGAGGCGGGACGCCCCGGTCAGTGGGCCGGGGCGTCCCGCCACGTTCCAGCGCGGTCCACCGGAAACGCGGGCCGGGCCGGCGTGCGCGGGGCGGGACGGCGGCGACCCGGCGTGGCGACCTAAGGTAGTGCTCCATGCGACCCACGGCTTTGATCACCGGCGCCTCGCGCGGTATCGGCGCGGCGATCGCCCGCGCCCTCGCCCCCACGTACGACCTGCTGCTCGGCGGCCGGGACGGCACGGCGCTCGACGCGATGTGCCAGGAGCTGCCCGGGTCCCGTCCCTGGGCGGTGGAGCTCACCGACCTGACCCCCGCCGAGGTGGAGGGGGTGGAACGGCTCGACCTGCTGGTGCACAGCGCGGGGATCGTCAGGCTCGGTCACCTCGCCGACACGCCGGCCGAGGTGTGGCGCCGGACGTTGGAGGTCAACGTCGTCGCGGTCGCCGAGCTGACCCGGCTGCTGCTGCCCGCCCTCCGGGCGGCCCGGGGGCACGTCGTGCTGATCAACTCCGGCGCGGGGCAACGGGCCAACCCCAACTGGGGCTCCTACGCCGCGAGCAAGTTCGCCCTCCGCGCGTACGGCGACGTGCTGCGCGAGGAGGAGCACGCGAACGGCGTGCGGGTCACCTCGATCTTCCCCGGCCGGGTGGCCACGGACATGCAAAGGGACGTGCGCGAGCAGGAGGGTGAGCCGTACGAGCCGGGAAGGTATCTGGAGGCGGAGTCGGTGGCGCGCGCCGTGCTGACCGCGGTGACGGCCACCCCGGACGCGCATGTCACCGAGATCACCGTGCGGCCTGCGGCGGGACCGACCCGCTGACGGCCCGTCGGACCGGCCGTGGCGCCAGCCACGCCGCCCAGCTGGAGGACCGGTGCACGTGACTTACTGGTGCGAGATGGCGTGGCTGCCGCCCGGCGAGGTCGTGGAGAGCGTCGCGGTGGCGATCGAGGGCTCCCGCATCGGGGACGTCCGGCCGGGTGTGCCGCCCCCGCCGGGAGCCGAGCGGCTGGCCGGGCTGACCCTGCCCGGCCTGGCCAACTGCCACTCGCACGCCTTCCATCGTGCCCTGCGCGGCCACACCCAGACCGGCCGGGGCGACTTCTGGAGCTGGCGGGAGCGGATGTACGCGGTCGCCGAGACGCTCGACCCTGACCGCTACCTCGCGCTGGCCACCGCGACGTACGCGGAGATGGCGCTCGCCGGGATCACCGCCGTGGCCGAGTTCCACTACCTGCACCACGGCCCCGGGGGCACGCCGTACGCGGACCCGAACGCGATGGGCGAGGCGCTGGTCGAGGCGGCCAGGCGGGCCGGTCTGCGCATCGCCCTGCTGGACGCCTGTTACCTGACCGGCGGCATCGGCGACGCGCTCACCGGTGCCCAGGTGCGGTTCGGCGACGGGGACGCCGAGCGCTGGGCGGCCAGGGCCGACACCCTGGCGCGGGCGCACGAGGGGGCGCGGGACGTGGAGATCGGCGCGGCCATCCACTCCGTGCGCGCGGTGCCTCCCGAGCAGATGCACGTCGTCGTCGACTTCGCCCACCGGCACACCGGCCCGCTGCACGTCCACGTGTCCGAGCAGCGGGCCGAGAACGAGGCGTGCGTGGAGGCGTACGCGGCGACACCGGTGCAGGTGCTGCACGACCACGGCGCGCTCGGGCCGCGCTCGACCGCGGTGCACGCCACCCACCTGTCCGACGTGGACGTGGCGCTGCTGGGCGGTTCCACCAGCCACGTGTGCATGTGCCCCACCACCGAGCGGGACCTCGCCGACGGCGTGGGCCCCGCCCGCCGGCTCCTGGACGCCGGCTCGCCCGTCACGCTGGGCAGCGACAGCCAGGCGGTCATCGACCTGTTCGAGGAGGCGCGGGCGGTGGAGCTGGACGAGCGGCTGGTCACGGGGGAGCGCGGCCACTGGCCGCCCGCCGACCTCCTGCACGCCGCGACCGCCGCCGGGCAGGCGTCCCTGGGCTTCCCCGACGCGGGGTGCCTGGTGCCCGGCGCGTGGGCCGACCTCGTCTCCGTACGGCTCGACTCGGTCCGCACGGCGGGGGCGACGAGGGCGTCGGCGGCGGCGTCGGTGGTCTTCGCGGCGACGGCCGCCGACGTGCACTCGGTGGTGTCCGGCGGGCGGCGCGTCGTGACGGACGGGCGGCACGTCCTCGGCGACGCGGGCGCGCTGCTGCGCGAGGCGCTCGCCCCGCTCGTCCCCTGACCGGCGCCGCGGCCGGTCCGGGGCGCGCGGGCGCCGTGCTCGGCCCCGAATAGGGGATTCCAGGCGGGCCCGGCGGGTTTGCGCGGCGCGGGGCCTGGCGAGGATCAGGAGACGTGTGGCCGAGCGACGCGACTTCCACGGTGTTCACCGAGATCGGACTGCTGTTCACGGGAGATCCCGAACGAGAGGAGATCCGGGACGCCGCGCTGGTCGCGGAGAAGGGGGTGGTCCGCTGGATCGGGCCCACGGCCGGAGCACCGCCCGCCGACGAGCGGGTCGGCGTCGAGGGACGCGCCGTCATCCCGGGGTTCGTCGACAGCCACGCCCATCTGGTGTTCGCGGGCGACCGCACCGCGGAGTTCGCCGCGCGGATGGCGGGCCGGCCCTACACGGCGGGCGGAATCCGCGCCACCGTCGCCGCGACCCGGGCGGCCACCATCCCCGAGCTCGTCTCCACGACCGCGCTGCTGGTCTCGGAGATGACGATGCAGGGCACGACGACCTTCGAGATCAAGAGCGGGTACGGCCTCACCGTCGAGGACGAGCGGCGCAGCCTGGAGATCGCCCGGCAGTTCACCGAGGAGACCACGTTCCTGGGCGCGCACGTCGTCCCGCCGGAGACCACCGCCGACGAGTACGTCGAGCTGGTGACCGGCCCGATGCTGGAGGCGTGCGCGCCGTACGCCAGGTGGGTGGACGTGTTCTGCGAGCGCGGCGCGTTCGGCGAGGAGCACGCGAGGCGGGTGCTCGCGGCGGGCCGCGATTCCGGGCTCCAGGTCAGGGTGCACGCCAACCAGCTGGGGGAGGGGCCGGGCGTGCGGCTGGCCTGTGAGATGGGGGCGGCGTCGGCCGACCACTGCACCTTCCTCGGTGACGCCGATGTGGACGCGCTCGCGTCCTCCGGGGTGGTCGCCACGCTGCTGCCGGGAGCGGAGTTCTCCACCAGGTCGCCGTACCCCGACGCGCGGCGGCTGCTCGACGCGGGGGTCGCCGTGGCGCTGGCCACCGACTGCAACCCGGGGTCGTCGTTCACCACGTCGATGCCGTTCTGCATCGCCCTGGCCGTCCGGGAGATGGGCATGACGCCGCTGGAGGCCGTACGGGCGGCCACCCGCGGGGGCGCGCGGGCGCTGCGGCGCACCGACGTCGGCACCCTGTGCGTGGGCGGCCGCGCGGACCTCGTCATCCTGGAGGCGCCCTCGTACGTCCACCTGGCGTACCGGCCCGGCGTGCCGCTGGTGGCACAGGTGTGGCGAGGGGGACGCCGCCTTGTTTAGACCCGGGACACCTGGGTAAACGGCTTTTTTCCCGGCCCCGCATCCTCCTTGGGGAGGAACTGGAAACCATTCCCCGGTCGTATTCATTTGGGGAATCTTTGCCATGGACCGGCCGTTGACCGGGTCAGGAGCAGGAAGCCGGGGGCCACGCCGAACGGGGCGGACGTGTCCGGTCACCGGCTCACATATTGCATATCGTGGCGGCGGAACGAGGTGCCATCGTATGGCGACGGGGAATCGGACGCAGGAGCAGCAGATCGCTGACCGGGATCTGCTGGGGACGTATCTGGCCGAGATCGGCCGCGTTCCGTTGCTGACCGCGGACCAGGAGGTCGAGCTCGCCAAGCGGATCGAGGCGGGGTTGTTCGCCGAGCAGTTGCTCGACGGCGGGAGGGCCGAGCCCAAGATCGCGGACGCGACCGACGAGGAGCTCGAGCGTCTCGCCGTTTCGGGGCGGCGGGCGAAGGACGAGTTCATCCAGGCCAACCTGCGTCTGGTGGTCGCCGTGGCGAGGAAGTACTCGGGGCGGGGGATGCCCCTGATCGACCTGGTTCAGGAGGGCAACCTCGGGCTGGTCCGGGCGGTGGAGAAGTTCGACTACCGCCGGGGGTACAAGTTCTCGACCTACGCCACCTGGTGGATCCGGCAGTCGGTCGGCCGTTCCATCCACGAGCAGGCGCGGCCGGTGCGGCTGCCCACCCACGCGGGCGAGCAGATGACCCGGCTCATGCGGGTCCGCAGGGACATGCTGGCCGAGTTCGACGCAGAGCCGACCGACGCCGACCTCGCCGAGGTGCTCGACCTGCCGATCGAGCGTGTGCAGGAGCTGCGCCGCTGGGCGTCCGACCCCGTCTCGCTCCAGCTCGGGGTGGGCGACGAGGACGAGACCGAGCTGGGCGACATGATCGCCGACGAGACCTGGGCCGACCCTGAGCAGCAGGCCATGGCCACGCTGGAGAAGGAGCGCCTGGAGCAGTGGCTGACCGGCCTGGAGGGCCAGATCCGCGACATGCTCCGCTGGCGGTACGGCCTGGTGGACGGCCGCGAGCACACCCTCACCGAGGTGGGGGAGCGTTACGGCATCGGCCGTGACCGCGCCCGGCGCATCGAGCGCGACGCGCTGACGCGGCTGCGGAAGATGGCCAGCGCCGCCTGACGACCCGGCCGTACCGGGGTTCACCCGGCGGGTGGCCCGGGCGGCCCCTGAAGCGGTTGGGTGAACCCCGGCGGCACCCGTGGCGGCCGGCGTGCCGCCCACGACGACGCGCACCCCCAGGGGTGCGCGTTTTGTCGTTCTCAGCACGTCCGAAACTTGGCCGAAACACGGGATGGGCGAGTTTCACACATGTGAAACACGCATGGTCATGAGCTGAAACGGCGGAAGAACACGCTTTCGCCAACGTCAGTGAGCCAGCCGGCCGAGGAAGCCCGGGACGACGCCACTGAGGGAGTGATAACCGGCCACACGCCAAATGTAAGGAGGGCCGCGTCGGTGAAGATCGATACCGGTACCACCGCCTGGATGATCACAGCGACCGCACTGGTGCTGTTGATGACGCCCGGGCTCGCGTTCTTCTACGGGGGCATGACCAGGGCGAAGAGCGTCCTGAACATGATGATGATGTCGTTCGTCAGCATCATCACCGTCACCCTGACCTGGGTCCTGTACGGCCACTCGCTGGCCTTTGACGCCTTCGGTGACGGGGACAACGTCATCAACAAGCTCATCGGCGGCGGGGACGCCCTGGGTCTGCAGAGCCTCATCGACACGGCCACCAAGGACGACGGCACCGGCATGCCGAACCTGGTGTTCTCGGCCTTCCAGCTCACCTTCGCGATCATCACCGTCGCCCTCATCAGCGGCGCCATCGCCGACCGGGCCAAGTTCGGCGCGTGGGTGGTCTTCGGCATCGCCTGGGCGACGCTGGTCTACTTCCCGGTCGCGCACTGGGTCTGGGGCGGCGGCTGGCTGGCCGGTCTCGGTATCGAGGACTTCGCGGGCGGCACCGTCGTCCACGTGAACGCCGGAGCCGCGGGCCTCGCGCTCGCGTTCGTGCTCGGCAAGCGGACCGGCTGGCGCAAGGACCCCATGCGCCCGCACAACCTCACCCTGGTCCTGCTCGGCGTGGGCCTGCTGTGGTTCGGCTGGTTCGGCTTCAACGCGGGCTCCGAGCTCGCCGTCGACGGCACCGCCGGTCTCGCGTTCATGAACACCCAGGTCGCCACGGCCGCCGCGGCCGGCGCCTGGATCCTCGTGGAGAAGCTGCGCGACGGCCACTCCACCACCCTCGGCGTCGCCTCCGGCGCCGTCGCCGGTCTGGTCGCCATCACCCCCGCCTGTGGTTTCGTCGACCCGTGGGCGGCGCTCGTGCTCGGCCTCCTGGCCGGCGCGGTCTGCGCGTACGCCGTGGGCCTGAAGTACCGCTTCGGCTTCGACGACTCGCTCGACGTGGTCGGCGTCCACCTGGTCGGCGGCGCGATCGGCGCGGTCTCCCTCGGTCTCATCGCCCGCTACCCCTTCGCCGACGGCCAGAACCAGGGCCTCATCTACGGCGGCCCGATCTCGCAGCTCGGCGTCCAGGCGCTCGGCCCTGTCGCGGTGGGCCTCTACTCCTTCATCATGGCCTATGTGATCGGGAAGATCATCGACAAGACGATGGGCTTCCGGATCGAGCAGGAGGACGAGGTCACCGGCATCGACATCACCACCCACGCCGAGACCGGGTACGACCTCGGCACCGTCCACTCCTCGGGAGTGGCCTCCGTCAACGGGCCCGTTTCCGCGGCACAGGCGAAGAAGGTCGACGCATGAAACTCATCACCGCAGTCATCAAGCCGTTCAAACTGGACGACGTGAAGGCCGCCCTGGAGCAGTTCGGCATCAAGGGAATGACGGTCTCGGAGGCCAGCGGCTACGGCCGCCAGCGTGGCCACACCGAGGTCTACCGGGGCGCCGAGTACCAGGTCGACCTCGTGCCCAAGGTCCGGGTCGAGGTCCTGGCCGAGGAGGACGACGCCGAGGACGTCATCGACGTCATCGTCAAGGCGGCGCAGACCGGGAAGATCGGCGACGGCAAGGTCTGGTCGGTTCCCGTGGACACGGTCATCCGGGTCCGCACCGGGGAGCGCGGACCGGAGGCGCTGTAACCGGATGATGAGAGGGGAGGCGCGCTCGTTCGCCGCGACCCGCAAGGACCGGGCCGCGGACATCGACAGATGGCTCACCGATCTGTTCCGCACGGCGGCCACCCGGCCGTACGCGCGGGAGGAGGGATCGGGAGGGAAGGGCGGCCTCCCCGACGAGCGAGGCCCCGCCGCTCCCACCGGGATCAGCGGCGTGGCCCTGGTCGCGGTGGGCAGCCTGGGCCGGGGCGAACTCGCCCCCGGCAGCGACCTGGACCTCGTCCTGCTCCACAACGGCCGCGACGACGTGGCGAGGATCGCCGACCGCATCTGGTACCCCATCTGGGACTCGGGGATCGGTCTCGACCACTCCGTCCGCACCGTGGACGAGGCGGTGAAGGTCGCGAGGGAGGACCTCAAGGCCGTGCTCGGGCTGATCCAGGCGCGGCACGTGGTGGGCGATCCCGAACTGACCCGGTCCGCCCGGGAGGCGGTGCTCGTGGAGTGGCGGGCCGACTCCCGGCGCAGGCTGGCCGAGCTGCGGGCGTCGGCGGACAAACGCGCCGAGACCGGCGGCGAGCTGGCCTTCCTCCTCGAACCCGACCTCAAGGACGCCAGGGGCGGCCTGCGTGACGTGCAGGCGATGCAGGCCGTGGCCGCCGCCTGGGTGGCCTCGGCTCCCGGCCCCCGCGTCCGCGAGGCGTACGAACTGCTGCTGGACATCAGGCACGGGCTGCACCTGGTCACCGCCCGGGGAACCGACCGCCTGGTGCTCCAGGAGCAGGACGCGGTCGCCGGGACGCTGGGCATGCTCGACGCCGAGGCGCTAATGCGCCGCCTGGCGGAGGCCGGCCGCACCATCTCCCACGCGTTCGACGCCACCTGGCGCACCGTCGACCGGCTGCTGACCGGTCCCGCGCCGCGCGGACGGCGGCCGCTCGCGGACGGCGTCGTCGAACACGGCGGCGAGGTCGTGCTGGCCCGCGGCGTCACCCCGCGCTCCGACCCCACGCTCGTGCTGCGGGCCGCGGCGGCCGCCGCCGAGGCGGGGCTGCCGATGGCGCCGGCGACGGTCAACGCGCTCGCCGCCCAGTCGCCTCCGCTGCCCGTGCCGTGGCCCCCGGAGGCCCGCGGCGCGCTGGTGGCGCTGCTCGGCGCTGGCCGCGCCGCCGTACCGGTCTGGGAGGAGCTCGACCAGGCCGGCGTGCTCGTCAAGCTGATCCCCGACTGGGAGCGCGTGCGGCACCGTCCCCAGCGCAACCCGGTCCACCGGTACACCGTGGACCGGCACCTCATCGAGACCGCGGCCGGAGCCGCCGCCTTCACCCGCGAGGTGTCCCGCCCGGACCTGCTGCTGATCTCGGCGCTGCTGCACGACATCGGCAAGGGCTGGCCGGGCGACCACTCGACCACCGGTGAGATCGTCGCCCGGGACATCGGCACCCGGATGGGCCTGCCGCAGGCGGACGTGGAGATCCTCGCCACAGTGGTGCGGCACCACCTGCTGCTGCCCGAGACCGCCACCCGGCGGGACCTCGACGACCCGGTGACCATCTCCCGGGTGGCCGAGGCGATCGGCTCCCGGGAGGTCCTCGAACTGCTGGCCGCGCTCGCCGTGGCCGACGGCACCGCGACCGGCCCGGCCGCGTGGAACTCCTGGAAGGCGTCCCTGGTCTCCGACCTGGTCAGGCGGGTGAGGTCGGTGCTGTCCGGCACCCCGCCGGCGCCGGCGCCCGCGTTGTCGGCCGAGCAGGCGGCGCTCGCCCGGCACGGCGGCGGAGCGGTGCGGGTCAACGGCAGCGCGGTCACCGTGGTCGCGCCCGACCGGCCGGGCCTGCTGTGGCGGGCGGCCGGGGTGCTCGCGGCGCACCGGATGGCGGTGCGCGCCGCCTCCGCCGCGTCCGCCGGGTCGACCGCCGTCATCGAGTTCGTCGTCGTCCCCGAGTACGGCTCGCCGCCGGATCCGGCGACGCTGGAGGCCGATCTGCGCCTCGTCCTGGCCGGGCGGCTCGACATCGAGCAGCGCCTGGCCCGGCGGGCGAGGTCCATGCGCCCTTCCCGGGTGCCGGTGGCGCCGCCGCGCGTCACGCTACTTGACGACGCGTCCAACACGGCGAGTGTGGTGGAGGTGAGAGCGCACGACAGGCCTGGTCTGCTGTGGCGTATCGGCCGTGCCTTCGGCGAGTGCGGACTTGACGTACGGGCCGCGCGTGTGGAGACTCTGGGCGCAGAAGCGGTGGATGTCTTCTATGTGGCGGATCGTACGGGCCGCCCCATTGTGGACGAACAGCAGCGGATCCAGGTGCGTGAGCACGTCCTCGCGGCCCTCAGGTGATAAGGGTCACGATCCTCACCTCTTGGTAACAATTGGGGCGCTGCGGCAGGGGTAGGGCCGCTCGCCTTGATGACCTTGTGGTCGAATTGTCCCCGCTTATATAGCTGTGTCACTTCATGCTGTCCAGACGCGTGAAGGCAGGCCGAACGATGGCGGGGCCGGTGAGCATGAAGCAGTCGAATACCGATAACCGCAGGCGGAGGAGCCCGTTCTCACCGCGCAACTGGAGGGTTCCCACACGCCTGACCGCGCTGATCCTCGCTCCGACGCTCGTGGCCGTGCTCCTCGCCGGCCTCCGCGTCGTGAGCTCGATGGACAGCCTGACCGCCTACCAGCGGACCAGGTCGGCGGCGGAGTACTCGGTGCACCTGCGGGACCTGGCCGAACAGCTCGCCCTCGAACGCGACCTGTTCGTCTGGGGAGGCAACAGCAGGCGCAAGTTCGACATCGACGGCCAGACCGAGCTGACCCGCGCCGAGCAGCGCGCGGTGGTGGATCCCCTGGTGCAGCAGGTGAGGGCCGACCTCAAGAACGTCGACGCGGACTACGGCGCGCGGGCGGGGGAGCAGGCCCAGCAGCTCACGAGCCGCTTCGCCAGCCTCGCCGGCATCCGCGCCAACGGCGCGCCGGAGGACTACAGCGCGCTGATCGCCAACATCCTGCGCCTGCACGACGAGCTGGGCACGAGCGATGGCGCCCCCGAGATCGTGGGCGACGTCCGCGCCCTGGGCGGTCTCGCCCACGCCAAGGAGGAGGTGGCCCTGCAGCGAGCCGCCCTCACCCGCGAGTTCATGGAGCGCAACCAGACCTTCACCACCTTCGAGCTGCAGGACTTCCTGGCCGCCCAGTCGCGCCAGGCGAGCTACCTCGCGACGTTCTACTCGGAGGCCCCGCAGGCCGAGGCGACCCGCCTGGTGACCCTCTTCGCCGATCCGGGCGTCGTGAACGGCGAGCTGACCAAGTCGTGGGCGCTCAGGCTGGGCCTGCAGAACCAGTCGCTCAGCCGTTACCGCAGCAGGGACAACACGGCCCAGCGGTGGTTCCAGGACAGTACCAAGACCATCGAGCAGATGGCGGCCGTCGAGGGCCGCGTGTCGTCGCTGGTGCAGGACCGGACCCGCGACCTGCAGTCGGCCGAGCAGCGCAACGCCCTCATCGCCGGAGCACTGATCCTCGCCCTCCTCGTCCTCGTGCTGGCCACCACGGCGCTCATCGCGCGCTCGATGGTCCGGCCGCTGCGCCGCCTGCGGGTGGAGGCGCTCGACATCGCCGGACGCAGGCTGCCCGAGATCGTGCGGCGGATGCGCGAGTCGGACGACCCCGACCGGGAGTCGCAGGTGCAGCCGATCGCGGTCGGCAGCACCGACGAGATCGGCGAGGTCGCCCAGGCATTCGACGAGGTCCACCTGCAGGCCGTACGGCTGGCCGCCGAGGAGTCGCGCCTGCGGGCCAACGTCAACTCGATGTTCGTGAACCTCTCGCGCCGCACCCAGACGCTGGTGGAGCGTCAGATCTCACTGATCGACGGCCTGGAGCGGGGCGAGGAGGACGGCCGGCGCCTCGCCGACCTGTTCAAGCTGGACCACCTCGCCACCCGCATGCGCCGCAACAGTGAGAACCTCCTGGTGCTCGCCGGCCACGAGCCGCCGCGCAAGCGCAGCCAGCCCGCCCGGCTGGTCGACGTGGTCCGCGCCTCGCTGTCGGAGGTCGAGGACTACGAACGGGTCGTCGTCCGGATTCCCCGCAGCATCGCCCTGGCCGGGCACGCCGCCAACGACGTCGTCCACCTCCTGGCCGAGCTCGTCGAGAACGCCATCGCCTTCTCGCCGCGCAACACCAAGGTCGTGGTCTCCAGCAGCCCGGTCGAGGGCGGGGCCGTGATGCTCGGGGTCACCGACGCCGGAATCGGCATGTCCGCCGAGGAACTGGCGGAGATCAACCGCCGCCTCGCCGAGCCGCCCACGATCGACGTGTCGGTGTCCCGCCGGATGGGCCTGTTCGTGGTCGGCCGCCTCGCGCTGCGTCACGGCATCCGGGTGCAGCTGCGCCGGGGTGACGGCGCGGGCATCATCGCGATGGTGCTGTTCCCCGCGCAGCTCATCTCCAACGCCGACCAGCCCGTAATGCCGCGTCCGTCGGTCCCGGTCGGGCAGACCGCGGCCGGGCTGCCGGCCCGGCAGGCGTTCGCCGAGCCCAACCCCACCGGCCAGGCGCCGGGAGCGGGCCCGTTCGAGCCGTGGAACCCCGGCAACGGCGCGGCCGGCGGCGTGGGATCGCGCCGTCCCCCGGTGGCGGGCGTCGCCGGGCCCGGCGGAAACGGCTCGGGTGGCTTCTCCGCGTTCGGCGCTCCGGTCAGGGAGGCGCCCGCGCCGCCCGAGAACCCTTACGGCGCGCCGGGTCCCGCCGAGGCGCCGCCGGCCGAGACCCCATACGCCGGAAACACGGCCACCGGTAACACGTACACGGGGAACTCGGGTCCGCAGCCGATGCCCGGAGCACCGGGAGGGTCTCCGGACGCGGACTCCCCCCGCCCGGCCTTCGGCGGGCAGGCGGGCGCGTCGTGGCCCCCGGCGTTCGGCACGCCGCTCGATGAGGAGCCCGCGCCCGGCCGGTCCGAATCCTCCTGGCCGTCGCTGCCCACCGGGCCGACCCCGCTCCCGCGGCGGGACGCGGCCACCCCGGCCGGCACGACCGGGCCGAACGCCTTCCCGCAGCCGCCGCAGAGCACGGGTGAGAACGCGCTCGCACCCTCTGCTTACAGCACCGGGCCGAACGCGTTCCCGTCCCCGCCTCAGAGCACCGGGCCGAACGCGTTCCCGCCGTCACCCCAGAGCACGGGTGAGAACGCGTTCCCGTCCTCGCCCCAGAGCACCGGGCCGAACGCTTTCCCCCCGTCACCGCAGAGCACCGGGCCGAACGCGTTCTCGCCGTCACCGCAGAGCACGGGTCCGAACGCCTTCACTCGGGAAAGCACGGGGGTGAGCGCTTTCACTCCGGCGCCGGGAGGCACGAGATCGCCGGGAGACACCGGGCCGACCGCCTTCCCTCCGCCGCCCGCCAGGGCGCGGACCGGCGGCGCGGGGGACCTCGCGTCGGCGACCGGTCCGCTGCCGGAGGCGGAGGACTCGCCGCTGGAGCGCGGCGACGAGTTCCTGCCGATCTTCGCCTCGGTCGAGTCGGCCTGGTTCCGCCGTCCTTCCGACACCGGTCCCACCGCGGTCCCGCCCGCGGACGGGGAGACCGCGGCGGAGACCACAGGAGAGATCGCGAGAACCCCCCGGGCCGCCGCGGCCCCGGCACCGGCCCCCCGGCCGATGGACGGGCCGGCGGACGGACGGGCGAACGCCGCCGAGCAGGCCGGCGACACCGGCTTGTGGCGGTCGCGGGCCGACAGCGGTTTCCAGGCCGCGGCGAGCGTGCGCGACCCGTCGCTCGGCGGCGTCACCGCCGCCGGACTGCCCAAGCGCATGCCGAAGGCCAACCTGGTGCCCGGCTCGGTCGGCACGGAGAGCGCCGCGCCTCCGCGTCCGCCGGTCTCGGCCGAGGCGGTGCGCAACCGCCTCTCCAGCTTCCAGCAGGGTGTGCGGCGGGGCCGGGCCCAAGCGGCCGGCGGCCTCACCGAAGGGTCGGGTAAAGAGGAGGAGGGCTCGTGACTGAGCTGAGCGTGGAAGCACGCAGGTTCGACTGGCTGATCACCGACTTCGTCGGCACCACCCCTGGGGTGGCGCACGCGGTGGTGGTCTCGTCGGACGGCCTGCGGCTGGCCCAATCGGACGGCTTCCCCCCTGACCGAGCCGACCAGCTCGCGGCGGTCGCCGCCGGCCTGCTCAGCCTCACCGTCGGCGCCTCGCGGGTGTTCGAGGGAGGCTCGGTCACCCAGACCGTGGTCGAGATGCAGCGCGGCCTGCTGCTGGTCATGGCGATCAGCGACGGCTCCTGCCTGGCCGTGCTGGCCTCCCCGGACTGCGACATGGGTCTGGTGGCCTACCAGATGACCCTGCTCGTGGAACGGGCCGGACAGGTGCTCACCCCGGCGCTGCGCGCCGAGCTGCAGACATCGCGGCGATGACCATGGGAGTGAGGCATGCGCGATCGTGACGGGACAGAGGACGAACCTCTGTTCCGTCCGTACGCCGTCACCGGTGGGCGAGCCGAGCCGCGTTATCACCTGGCGATGGAAACGCTCGTATCATCGGTGGCCTTGAAGAGCAATGACTATTCCCTGCTCGGTCCGGAGCAGGAATCGATCATGATGCTGTGTCGTACCGTACGATCGGTCGCGGAGATCTCGGCGCTGCTCCGGGTCCCGCTCGGCGTGGCCCGTGTGCTCATCGCCGACATGGCCGACGAGGGTCTGGTCCGCCTGCACATGCCGCAGCTCAACCAGGGACAGCCAGACCTCAACCTGCTCGAAAGGGTGCTCAGTGGACTACGCAGGCTCTAGTCGTGGTCTTACCTCGACGAAGATCGTCGTGGCGGGTGGGTTCGGCGTCGGGAAGACGACCTTCGTCGGTGCCGTCTCCGAGATCCTTCCGCTGACGACCGAGGCCGTGATGACCGACGCCAGCGCCGGCATCGACGACCTGGGGCTCACGCCGAACAAGACGACCACGACGGTCGCGATGGACTTCGGCCGGCTCTCGCTCGACCAGGACCTCATTCTCTATCTGTTCGGCACTCCGGGGCAGCACCGCTTCTGGTTCATGTGGGACGACCTCGTCCGCGGTGCCATCGGGGCGGTCGTGCTCGTGGACAGCCGCAGGCTCGCCGACTGCTTCCCGGCCATCGACTACTTCGAGGAGGCCCAGCTTCCGTTCCTCGTCGCGATGAACGGCTGGGAGGGGCAGTTCCTCCACTCGGAGGACGAGGTCCGCGAGGCGCTGTCCCTGCCCCCGCACGTTCCGGTCGTCCGTACGGACGCCAGGTCGCGGGACGCCGTCAAGTCCACGCTCATCAGCCTGGTCGAGTACGTGCTCACGGTCCGGAGCGCGTACGGCAGGACGTACTGAGCGCGGTCCCGTGGGCCCTCGGGGAGAGGGCGGCGAGGGCGGTACCCCCGGGGTGCCGCCCTTCGTGGCGTCCGGCCGCGGCCGCGCCCGTCCGGGCCGCCCGCGTCACCGGATTCCCAGCCTTCTGCCTGTGGTTTCGTGAGATGGTGACCTAGCCGGAAGGGCAGAATCCGGTAATGATGACGACCCGATATTTAATCAAATAACATCATCTCCGTGCCTGTATAGGTTGTTTGTGCACGGGTGTTCGGTTGGCCTCCCTGGTGTCGGTGTGCTGCAATTACCCTCGCCTGCAGGACGTCTCCCGTGTCACGCCGACCACATCCGTGACGAGACACTCCCCCTGCGCGCACATACGGCGAGAGGTTGCGAAGCCTGTGAGGACACTAGACCCCCGGACCGATGAGAGCCCCGGGACCGGGGTTCCGGCTGAGCAGGAGCCCGACGAGGGAAGCCGTTTCCTCCTGCGTAACTGGCGGGTGCGTTCCCGGCTGGTGGCGCTGATCCTCATACCCACGCTGGCCGCACTGGTGCTCGGCGGGTTCCGCATCGTGACCTCGGTGGCCACGGCGGCGCAGTACCAGCAGACGAGCCAGCTGGCCCGGCTGGTGGACCGCGTCGCGAACCTCACCCACGAACTGCAGGCCGAGCGGGACCGGGCCGCGTGGAACGCCACGATCGGCCGCCCGGCCAAGGCGGCCGCCGCCGTCAAGGCGCAGACCATCCTCACGAACAAGGCGGCCACCGCCGTACGCGACCTGGCGAACGAGATCAGGTCCGGCGTGAGCGACCGGGCCTCCGCCGAGATCGAGCACATCCTCGGCAAGCTCGACGGCGTGGAGTCGCTGCGCGGCCAGGCCGCGGAGGGGAACCTGCAGCCGCGGGCGGTGCTCGACCAGTACACCCTCGTCATCGACAACCTGCTGGCCCTGCAGGACGAACTGGCCAAGGGCACGGTCGACGACCGGCTCGGCTCCATGTCGGTCACCCTGGCCGCACTCGCCCGCGCGAAGGAGAGCGCCTCCCAGCAGCGCGGCCTGCTGTCCACGGTGCTGACCTCCGGCCGGTTCGAGCAGGCCCAGCTCCAGAGCTTCCTCGGCGCGATGTCCGCCCAGGAGAGCGAGCTGCGCGCGTTCCGCAAGAGCGCCACGCCGGAGGAACGGACCGACTACGACAACACGGTCTCCGGCGGCAGGGTCGACCAGGCGGAGTTCCTCCGGACACTCGTGCTCGACCGGGCCAACTCGGGCTTCGACCTCAGAGGCCTCGACCAGTCCGTACGCGACGACACCCGTCTGTGGTTCGACGCGATCTCGCAGCCGATCAACCGGATGCGCACCGTCGAGGCCAAGCTGACGTCGGCGATCGTGGCCCGC
Organism: Microbispora sp. H10885; assembly: GCF_014161415.1. Classification (NCBI taxonomy): domain Bacteria; kingdom Bacillati; phylum Actinomycetota; class Actinomycetes; order Streptosporangiales; family Streptosporangiaceae; genus Microbispora; species Microbispora sp. H10885. Next base: position 234,164 of record NZ_JABBWY010000012.1, read on the forward strand.
GCCCAGTCGCTCAAGGACGACGAGCAGCAGCGGGCCGTCGTCATCGCCGTCGCCGTCGCCCTCCTGCTGATCGCGGTGCTGCTCGTCACCGCCGGCGTCGCCCGCTCGCTCGTACGCCCGCTGCGACGACTGCGCAGCGAGGCCCTGGAGGTCGCCGGGCAGCGCCTGCCCGACACCGTCCAGAAGCTGCGGGAGGCCGGTGACAACGCCCAGGCGCCGGCCATCGTCCCGATCGGCGTGGTCGGCCGCGACGAGATCGGTGAGGTGGCCCGGGCCTTCGACGAGGTCCACCGTGAGGCCATCCGCCTCGCGGGCGACGAGGCGCGCCTGCGCAGCAACGTCAACGCGATGTTCGTGAACCTGTCGCGGCGCACGCAGACCCTGGTGGAACGCCAGCTGTCCCTGATCGAGGGACTGGAGCAGGGCGAGCAGGACGAGGACCGGCTGGGCAACCTGTTCAAGCTCGACCACCTGGCCACCCGCATGCGCCGTAACAGTGAGAACCTGCTGGTCCTCGCCGGGCAGGAGGCCGCGCGCCGCTGGGGCCAGCCGGTGCCCATCGTCGACATCGTCCGCGCCTCCCTGTCGGAGGTCGAGAACTACGAGCGCGTCGACATCCAGGTGCAGCCCGGCGCGTCCATCGTCGGCCAGGCGGTCAACGACGTCGTCCACCTGGTGGCCGAGCTGGTCGAGAACGCCATCTCCTTCTCGCCGCGCGACACCAAGGTCACCGTGTCGAGCAACCGCATCGACGGCGGCGGTCTGATCATCTCCGTGAGCGACCTCGGCATCGGCATGACGCCCGAGGAACTGGCGGAGACGAACTACCGCCTGGCGAACCCGCCGGTGGTGGACGTGTCGGTGTCCCGCCGGATGGGCCTGTTCGTGGTCGGCCGCCTCGCGCTGCGCCACGGCGTCCGGGTGCAGTTGCGCCAGCAGGACAGCGGCGGCCTGACGGCCATGGTGCTGCTGCCCGAGTCGCTGCTGGCCCACGCCGGCCCGGCCTTCCCGGGAGTGCCGGGCATGCCCCAGCCGGAGCTGACCAGCCCGATGCCGGCCGTCGGGACCGGGCCGCAGTTCGGCGCCCCCGCGTTCGGCGAGCCCGCGTTCGGCGCGCCGGCCCTCGCCAGCCCGACCTCGTTCGACAACCCGCCGCGCACCCCCGTGTTCGGCGCGGACGCGCCGGGGGTCGGCGCCCCGGCCGCCGCCTCCTTCGAGCGCGGGCCCTTCGAGACCTTCCCGCGCGAGACGACCGGTTTCGACCCCGACCCGTTCTCGCGCAATCCGTTCGAGCCGCCGCAGCGGAACGCGGGCAACGACCCCTTCGCCCGCAACCCCTTCGAATCGGGCGGCTTCGAGCGCCCCGCGGAGCCGGATCCCTTCGCCCGCAACCCCTTCGACAGTGGGGGGTTCGGCCAGCCCGACCCGTTCGCCCGCAGCCCGTTCGAGTCCGGCCCCTTCGACCGGGCGGCCTTCGACAAGACGCCCCTCGACAAGGAGGCCCCCGACAGGGGCTTCGCCGACAGGACGCCGTTCGAGAAGACGCCGGCCGAGCGGGACCCGTTCGAGACCACGACCTTCGACTCCGGACCCTTCGACTCACGCGCGTTCGAGTCACGCCCGTTCGACTCGGGCGCGTTCGACGCGGGCTCGTTCGAGTCCAGTCCCTTCGACACCAACCCCTTCAACCGCGGCCGCGTGGGTGAGGCGCCCGTCGACACGCCCTGGCCCGGCCACCTGCCGCCGCCGGGGAGCGCCTCCTGGCCGGGAGGGCAGGAGGAGGGCGGCGCGGGCTGGCCCGGCTGGGCCGGACGCGGTTCCTTCGAAGGCGAGGACAACACCGGCCCGCTTCCGGTGGTGCGCAGCTCGCCGCTGGAGTCGGAGGAGGAGTACCTCCCCATCTTCGCCGCGGTGGAGTCGGACTGGTTCAAGAAGGCCGACGGCCCGGAGGAGAAGGACGACTCCGCCGAAGACGGCGCGGAGAGCAGGGCCTGGTCGTCCCCGGCCGACGTCGGCTGGCAGGCGGCCCAGGCGGCCAGCGAGCCGGCCCTCGGCGGGGTCACCTCGTCGGGTCTGCCCAAGCGGGTGCCCAAGGCCAACCTCGTGCCGGGTTCTGCCAACGCTCCCGCGCCCTCCGCGGAACCCGCCCCCGCGGCGGCGGCCACCCCGCCGCCACCCCCGCCCGTGCTCTCGCCCGAGCGGGTGCGCAGCAGGCTCTCCAGCTTCCAGCAGGGCGTACGGCAGGGCCGTGCGGTCGCGCGCGGGGAGGCCGGAGAGGACCAGGGATACCCCGGGGCGGCGTCCCTGGGCATGCCTGATGCCCAGGACAGTGAGAAGGAGGACTGATGAGGGAGATGAGTCAGGCCGCACGCGGCATCAACTGGTTGATCACGGACTTCGTGAACAACGTGCCCGGTGTGGCGCACACCGTGGTGGTGTCGGCCGACGGGTTGCCTCTGGCGTTCTCGGACGGATTTCCCAAGGATCGGGCGGATCAGCTGGCGGCGGTGGCCGCGGGGTTGATCAGTCTGACGCAGGGGGCGTCCCGGGTGTTCGAGGGCGGCCCCGTCACGCAGACCGTGGTGGAGATGCAGCGGGGTTTGTTGCTGATCATGTCGATCAGTGACGGGTCGTGTCTGGCCGTGCTGGCTGCGGCGGACTCCGATCTCGGTCTGGTGGCCTATCAGATGACGTTGCTGGTGGAGCGTGCGGGGCAGGTGCTGACCCCCGCGGTCCGGGCCGAGCTGCAGTCGTCCCACCCGAGGTGACCCGCCGTTCCGTGAGCTGAGAACCGCGGCGGAGGACAGATCGGGAAACGCGCCCCGGGAGCGGGGCGCACGGGGTGGCCACCGGGATTCCGGAGTGACAACAAGAACGTCAGGAGGACGTTGTGGCAGGCGGCGGCTGGAACAACGAGCCCTACCCGCCGGTGGCCGACGCCCACCGGCAGTACGGCGGTGCGACCCCCGTCCCGAGGCCGGCGCCGACGGAGCAGAGCTCCCTCGTCCGGCCCTACGCGGTGACGGGAGGACGGACGACGCCACGCCTCCAGCTGGCGATGGAGGCACTCGTGTCCTCCGCCACCTCGATGCACCAGGACCTTTCCACGCTCACCCCGGAGCGCCAAGCGATCAGCACGCTGTGCCGTCAGGTGCGGTCGGTGGCGGAGGTGTCGGCGTTGCTGCGGATTCCGCTGGGTGTGGTTCGTGTGGTGATCGCGGACATGGCGGCGGAGGGGTTGGTGCATGTGCATCAGCCGCAGTTGGAGGCGGGTAAGCCGGATCTGAACTTGCTGGAAAGGGTGCTCAGTGGACTTCGCAGGCTCTAGCCGGGGGCTGACCTCGACGAAGATCGTGGTCGCGGGGGGTTTCGGTGTGGGCAAGACGACTTTCGTGGGGGCGGTGTCGGAGATCGTGCCGTTGACGACGGAGGCGGTGATGACCGACGCGTCGGCGGGTGTGGATGATGTGGGGCTGGTGCCGCACAAGACGACCACGACGGTGGCGATGGATTTCGGGCGGGTGTCGCTGGACCGGGATCTGATTCTTTATCTGTTCGGTACGCCGGGTCAGCATCGGTTCTGGTTCATGTGGGATGACCTGGTGCGGGGGGCGATCGGTGCGGTGGTGCTGGTCGACACCCGGCGGTTGGCCGACAGTTTTCCCGCGGTGGACTACTTCGAGGAGGCGCGGCTGCCGTTCGTCGTCGGCGTCAACGGCTTCGACGGTCAGTACCCGCACGCCGAGGACGAGGTGCGGGAGGCGCTGACCCTGTCGCCGCGGATCCCCGTCGTCCGCACGGACGCCCGGGACCGGGGATCGGTGAAGAGCACCCTGATCACCCTCGTCGAGCACGCGCTGACCATGCGGGTCGCCGTACCCGGCGGGGGGCGCGCCTGAGGCGGCCCCCGGCTCGGGCGTCACCGGTCTAGGCGCGGACCGCCTCGACGAGGGTGGCGTGGAACGGCAGGCCGTAGGTGCCGACCAGGCGCAGCCCGGCCGCCCGCAGCAGCGCGTCGTGCTCCGACCTGCTGCGCTCCTTTCCCTGTCCGAACAGGCCGAGCATCCGCATGTCCAGGTCCTTCCCGAAGTGCGCCGAGTCGTCGTCCGGCAGGACCAACTCCACCAGCAGCACCCGGCCGTCGTCACTCATCGCGTCGCGGACCACGCGCAGAATCCTGGTCGCGTCCTCGTCGTCCCAGTTGTGGATCACGCTGCCCAGCAGGTAGGCGTCGTGACCCGCGGGGACCGAGGAGAAGAAGTCGCCCTCGACGATCTCCACCCGCTCCGACAGCCCCCACTCGTCGAAGGCCGCCCGCGCGTCCGGCAGCACGTGCGCCAGCTCCACCAGCACACCCCGCAGATGCGGGTTGGCCCGCAGCGCCGTCGCCAGGATGTGGCCCCGGCCGCCGCCCACGTCCACCAGCGTCTTGACCGACGAGAAGTCGTAGCTCGCGGCCACCCCGTCCGCCATCGGCTGCGACCGCTGGGTCATGAAGTCGTTGAAGATCCGGTTCAGTTCGGGTTCGGTCCCGAGGTGGTCGTAGAGCACTCCGTACTTCTCGACGAACGCCGACCGTCCCTCGCGCACCGTCTTGGTCAGGCTGTTCATGCCGTACGCGAGCGTGGGCGCGGTGTTGAACTGGACGGCCGTGCGCAGAGAGCCGGGCACGCCGTCCACCAGCAGCCGACCGGCGTCGGTCAGCGCGTACGTGCCGGGGGAGACGGCGGTGAACAGCCCGTTCGCGGCGCACGTGCGCAGCAGGCGGGCGAGGGACGGCGCGTGCGCGCCGCAGCGGGTGGCGAGCTCCTCGACGGTGAGCGGTCCGTCCTTCAGGTGGCCGGCGCAGTCGAGGTCGACGATCGCGCCGAGCGCCGCGGCCCGGTAGAACCCGCGCAGGTGCTCCCACACGACGCTGCTGGCTTCTGTCACGTTCACTACTCCTTGTTCAGATACGAGGGGGCCATCATGTGAGGCGGGGTGACCATGTCAGGCGTGGTCGCCCCGAACTCGGGTCTGCCGCGCACCAGGCGGCTCACCTCGGCCCGCAGGTGCACGAATGCGGGCAGCTCCCGGGTCGCGATCTGGTCGCGGGGACCGGGCAGGTCTACCCGCAGGTCGGCGGCTACAACGGCGGGCGCCCGGGTCAGCACCACCACCCGGTCGCCGACGTAGACGCTCTCGTCGATGTCGTGGGTGATCAGGACGATCGTCATGCTGTGGTGCCCGCGTACGGCGAGGACGAGATCCTCCAGATCCTCGCGGGTCTGGGCGTCGACGGAGCCGAACGGCTCGTCCATCAGCAGCAGCGAGGGACGGTAGGCGAGGGCCCGGGCGATGGCCACCCGCTGCTGCATGCCGCCGGACAGCTGCCAGGGATACTTGGCCGCGGCGCTTTCCAGGCTCACCGCCGCCAGCGCCTCGGCCGCCGCCGCACGCCGGGCCGCCCGGTCGAGGCCGCGCCGCCGCAGTGGCAGCGCCACGTTGTCGCGCACCGACAGCCAGGGGAACAACGACCTGCTGTAGTCCTGGAAGACCACCGCGAGGTCGTCGGGCGTCCCGCTGACCGGACGGCCCTTGACGCGGACCTCTCCTCCGGTCGGCCGTACGAGCCCCGCGATCGACCGCAGGAGCGTCGACTTCCCGCAGCCCGACGGGCCGACGACGCAGACGAGCTCGCCCTCGGAGACCTTGAGGTCGATCCCGCCGAGCGCCCGGTGGGCATCCGGACCGCTGCCGTAGGTGTGGGTCAGGTTGACGACGTCGAGCACGGTGTCACCTCAGCCTTTTCGCCCGGCACGCCGGTGCCAGGACAGGGTGCGCCGCTCCACCACGAGGAACGACGAGTTGAGGAGGAAGCCAAGGACGCCGAGCACCGCGATCGTCCCCCACATCCCCGGCAGGTCGAAGTTCTGCTGCGTGTAGATCAGCTCGTAGCCGATCCCGCTGGTGGCGCTGCCCACGAGTTCGGCGACGACCATCAGGATGAGCGCGAGCGACAGGCTCAGCCGCAGTCCCGCGAAGATCTTCGGCGCCGCCGCCGGCAGGATCACCATGACGAGCCGTTCGGCCCGGGACAGGCCGAACACGCGCGCCGTCTCGATGTGGAGGCGGTCCACGTAGCGGGCGCCGTCCACCGAGTTGACCAGGACCGGCCAGATCACGCCGTACACGATGGTGGCGAGCTGCATCCGCGTGTCCGCCTTGAACAGCACGATGAACAGCGGGATGAGCGTCGGCGGCGGGATCGCCCGGCCGAACTCGATCAGCGGGTCGACGTAGCCCGCCAGCGTCCGGGACCGGCCGATCGCCACGCCGAGGGCGATCCCGCCCAGGCAGGCGAGCGCCCATCCGCCGAACAGATGACCGAGGCTGGGCACGAAGTCGGCGAGGGCGGCGTCGCTGAGGAACAGGCGGGCCGGCGGCCCGGAGAACCACAGCTCGCGCAGCCGGGCCAGGATCGCCGACGGCGGAGGGAAGTAGACGGACTCCACCGCCCGCGCGGAGGCCTCCCACACGGCGACGACGACCGGCACCGCCCACAGCCGCACGGCGAGCCCGCGCGCCCGGCCGGCCCACCGGACGCCGCTCACGGCCGTGTTCGTCACTGGGCCACCCCCGCACGCGCGGCGTGCCAGCGGAACAGGCCGCGCTCGGCCCGGACGAGCAGCGCGTTCACGACCAGGCCGATGAGCCCCGCCCACACCGTGGCCGCCAGCATGAGGTCGATCCGGTAGCCCGATCCCGCCTTGATGATGTACACGCCGATGCCGCCCGCGCCGCCGGAGAGCAGTTCCGCGCTGACGGCCACCACCAGCGCGACCGACGCCGCCAGCCGTACGCCGGTCAGGACGAACGGAGCGGCGCTCGGCAGCGCCACCCGCAGCAGCACGGCCAGGCGGCCGAAGCCGAAGGCCCGCATCGTGTCCCTGGCGACCGGGTCCACGTCGTGCAGGCCGTACATGGTGTTGACGAGCACCGGCCAGCACGCGGCGTAGACGACGATCGTGACCTTCATCGCGCCGTCGGAGGCCGCGATGAGCGTGACCAGCGGGATGAGCGCGATGGACGGAATCGGCCGGAGGAACTCGATCAGCGGCCGCAGCCCGATCTCCACTTTCGGCAGGCTCCCCAGCAGCACCCCCGCGGGTACGGCCAGCAGGGTCGCGAGGAGGAGACCCTCCGCCCACACCTCGACGGTGGCCGAGGCGTCGTGCAGGAACTCGGAGTCGACGGCGAGCCCGGCCGCCCCGGCGAGCACGGTGGACGCCAGCGGCATGATCTGGGTGTCCATCAGGCCGGTACGGCCGGCGATCTCCGCGACGACGAGCAGGACCGCGACGCCGACGGCGCCGCGGACCACCTTGCTGACGATCATTGCGGCATCGGCACCAGCAGCGGAGTCACGTCCATCTTGGCCTTCAGGTAGCCGTACTCCAGCATCAGGTCGGCCACCCGCTGGATGCGCGTCGGGTTGAGGGTGGACGGGTAGGCGCCGAGGGTGATGATGGACGCCGCCTCCGGTTTGATCTGCGTGTAGTTCGGCAGTACCTTCTCCACTGCCTTTCGGTCGGAGCCGGCGATCTGCTGGGCCTTCACGATCGCGCGCTGGAAGGCGGCCATCGCCTTGGGATACTTCGACAGGATGGGCTCGGTCGTGGTCCAGCCTGCGATCGGGAAGTCCGCCATCGCGCCGGTCATCGTGTCGGCGATCTTGCGGGCGCCCATGTCCTTCTGCACGCCGGTCAGGAACGGCTCGTTGAGCCAGGCCGCGTCCGCCTGGCCCGACGCCAGCTTGCCCGGCGCCTGGGGGAAGGGCACGGGGACGTACTGGACGTCCTTGGGGGACAGCCCGTTGGCCCGCAGGGTCGAGGCGACGGCGAGCTCGCCGATGCTGTTCAGCGACGCGATGGTGACCTTCTTGCCCTTGAGGTCCTTGACCGACTGGATCGGTGAGTCCTTCTTCACCACGATGTCAAAGGTGTCCGGTTTCGCCTGATATGTATCAGCGAGGATGCGGAAGTTCCCTGCTTTCGCCTCCTGGGCCGAAATCACCGTGAAGTAGTTGCCGATTGTGATGTCCGTCGCGCCGCTCACCAGTTGCGGGATGGCGACGGTGGTGCTCTGCACGACTTCGGGCTTGATGGTCAGCCCTTCGGCCTTGAAGAACCCCCGTTCCTGCGCGATGAACAGCGCCGCGACGTCGGCGATGGGGAGAATGCCGACCTTTAGGGTAGTTTTCTCCAGTCCGTTATTGCCGGTCGCTGTCGTATTCGTGTCCGCACCGCCACACGCGGTGAGTGTCAACGCTGCTATGACGCCTATGACGGTCCTGTGACCCGTCAGCCTCATGGAGTCTCCTGGGGTGGGGAAGCGGAGGCGCCCGGTGCGAGAGATGGCGGCACCGGGCGACGGGCGAGAAGCGTAGCGGGACTTAAACCGCGATAACAGGATTAGGAGCCCTATGTCACCAAACTTGTCGGTAAATCCACTATGCCCCGTAACCCGAGGTGTGGTCGTTTGGACCGATGCATGTCCAGAACTTGATTCGGAAATGCCGGGTCCCGCTCGGTGTTGCTCGTGGAAAGCTTTCCCGATGCGCCGCCGCGCGAAACTCTCCCTCCTTGGACCGTGCCAAATTATTCGAGAGGTTGGTCTATCTCGTCGCCTTATGCTCCAATTGCCGATGTCTTGTGGGAGGTATCCCGAGTGATAGGTCCGAATCCCATCTAGAAGAACCGCGTGAGGTTGCATCAGTGAGGACGGCAACAGCCGAGAGCGGTCGTCGTAGTGAACGGAAGCCGCCCCCGCTGCCGGCCGGCTCCGAGGCGTCCGCCGGGGAGCAGGGAGAGCAACCGGCGCAGCCCGGGCAGGACGCGGGCAGCCGGCTGGCGCTGAAGAACTGGCGGCTGCGCACCCGGCTGCTGGCGTTGATCCTGGTGCCGACCGCCGTCGCGGTCTCGCTGGGCGGCCTGCGGGTGACCTCCTCCATCAGCAGCGCGGCGGAGTACCGCCGGGTGCAGGACGTGGCCGAGCTGGTCCTCGGCGTCGGTGACTTCGTCCACGAGCTGCAGCTCGAACGCGACCTGACGGCCCGTTACGTGGCGCTGGACCGCCGGGGCGGGGCGATGCTCTCGCTGATCCGCGACCAGCAGTCGGCGGTCGACGCGGCGGCGCAGCGGGTGCGGGCGAAGGCGGACACCGCGGGCGCCGCGTTCGGCGACATCGGCCGCGCCGACCTCGTCCGCCTGCGCGGCCGCCTCGACGAGCTGCCCGCGCTGCGCACCACGGTCCTGGAGAGCAAGCTTCCCGCGCTGCCCGCGATCGAGAAGTACTCGCTGTTCGTCGCCGACGCGCTGCGGCTGTACGACGAGACCGTGCAGGGCGCGGTGGACGAAGGCGTCATCACCGGTCTCAAGTCGATGGCCTCGCTCGCGCGAACCGAGGAGGAGGTCTCCAAGCAGCGCGCGCTGCTCGCCGCCGCCCTGGTGCGGAACCGGTTCGAGAACGCGGAGATCGACGCGTTCACCGCCGCCCGCGCCCGCGAGGTCAGCGAGCGCAACGCGTTCCTCGCGCAGGCCACGGCCACGCAGCGCCAGCTCTTCTCGGACACCGTCACCGGCCAGAAGGTCGACCGGGCCGAGTACCTGCGCGCCCTCGCCCTGAGCCTCACCCGCGACGGCCTGCCACTGCACCGCATCGAGCCCGGCGGACAGGCCGCGGACACCTGGTTCGACGCGATCACCGAGACCGGCGACCAGATGCACAAGGTCAACCTGGCGCTCGCTCGCTCGGTGATCGGGCGCAGCGAGGAGTTCCAGGCATCCGACCAGAGGGTCGCCGCGATCAACGTGATCCTGGTCGTCGCCGTCCTGATAGTGGTCCTGATCATCACCCTGGTCATGGCCCGCTCGGTCGTCCGGCCGCTGCGGCGGCTGCGCAGCGAGGCGCTGGAGATCGCCGGTCACCGGCTGCCCGACCTCGTCCAGCGGCTGCGCGAGTCCGACTCGGCCGGCACTCAGCAGGTGCAGCCGATCGGGGTGATGTCGGCGGACGAGATCGGCGAGGTGGCGCGGGCCTTCGACGAGGTCCACCGCGAGGCCGTACGGCTGGCGGGCGACGAGGCGCGCCTGCGCGGCAACGTCAACGCGATGTTCGTGAACCTGTCGCGGCGCACGCAGACGCTGGTGGAGCGGCAGATCACCCTGATCGACGGGCTGGAGCAGGGCGAGCAGGACGAGGAGCGGCTCGGGAACCTGTTCAAGCTCGACCATCTCGCGACCCGCATGCGCCGTAACAGTGAGAACCTGCTGGTCCTCGCAGGGCAGGAGACCGCCCGCCGCTGGAGCCGGCCCGTCGAGATCACCGACGTCCTGCGGGCCTCGCTGTCGGAGGTCGAGGGTTACGAGCGGGTGGTGCTGAACTTCCCCTCGGACGTCTCGATCGCCGGCCAGGCCGTCAACGACGTCATCCACCTGATGGCGGAGCTGGTCGAGAACGCGCTGTCGTTCTCCGCCCGCGACACCCGCGTGGCCGTCTCGGGCAACCGGATCGACGGCGGGGGCGTGATGATCTCCGTCACCGACTCCGGCATCGGGATGACCACCGAGGAGATCACCCAGGCCAACTGGAGGCTGGCGAACCCGCCGGTGGTGGACGTGTCGGTGTCCCGCCGGATGGGCCTTTTCGTGGTCGGCCGTCTCGCCATGCGCAACGGCATCCGGGTGCAGCTCAGGCCGCACGACGGGGGTGGGCTGACCGCCATGGTCCTGCTGCCGGAGAGCCTCATGGGCCGCGCGTCGTACCCGGAGCAGTCCTACGCGGGAGCCTTCGCGCCCGCCTGGAGCGGGCAGACCGGCCAGTCGTCCGGCTGGAACGACCGCCCGCAGGGCCTTCCCGCGGCGGCGCCGGCGGCGCTGCCTGCCGCCCGGCAGCCCGGGGCGTTCTCGCGGATGCGCCCGTTCGAGCCCCTGCCCGGCGAGGCGACCGGCCCGATTCCCACCGTCGCCGGGTCCGCTTTCTCCGGTTCCGCTTTCTCCGGTTCCGCCTTCTCCGCTCCCGCTTTCTCCGATCCCGCCGTTTCGGGTCCGATCACGGCCCAGTCCGGGGCGTTCTCCGTCAACACCGGGCCGGTCCCCATGCCGTCCGGCCCCGTTGCCGGCCCCACGCAGACCGGTCCGGTGTACGGAGCGCCGGTGGGAACGGGCGGAGCGCCGCCGGCGCCGCCGGCCGAGGAGTTCCTGCCGATCTTCGCCTCCGTGGAGTCGGCGTGGTTCCGGCGCACGCCCGCCACCGACACCGGTCCGTCGGAGTGGCAGCGTGAGCAGGCCACGGACGCGGGATGGCAGGCCGCCGCCGCGGCCGCCGAGAAACCGGCGTGGGAGGGCACGACGACCTCCGGCCTGCCGAAGCGGGTCCCGAAGGCCAATCTGGTGCCCGGCTCGGCGGATTCGACCGGACCACAGCAGCCGCCGGCGGCGCCGGCGGCGGCGCAGCAGACGCCGCCGGCGCCACAGCAGCCGCGGCCGCCCCTGTCGCCGGACCGGGCGCGCAGCCGTCTGTCCAGCTTCCAGCAGGGAGTGCGGCAGGGGCGGGCGGTGGCCCGGGGCGAGCTGAGTGAGGACGAGGGCTATCCGACGAAGAAAGGGGACGGCGCATGAGGGAGTTGAGCCAGGGCGCACGCGGCCTGAACTGGCTGATCAGTGATTTCGTGAGTGCGGTCCCGGGGGTCGCGCACACCGTGGTGGTGTCGGCCGACGGGTTGCCTCTGGCGTTCTCGAACGGGTTCCCCAAGGATCGGGCGGATCAGCTGGCGGCGGTGGCCGCGGGGTTGATCAGTCTGACGCAGGGGGCGTCCCGGGTGTTCGAGGGCGGCCCGGTGGTGCAGACGGTCGTGGAGATGCAGCGGGGTTTGTTGCTGATCATGTCGATCAGTGACGGGTCGTGTCTGGCGGTGCTGGCTGCGGCGGACTCCGATCTCGGTCTGGTGGCCTATCAGATGACGTTGCTGGTGGAGCGTGCGGGGCAGGTGCTGACCCCCGCGGTCCGGGCCGAGCTGCAAGCCTCCCACCCGCGGAGGTGACGCATGGACCCCTGGGGACAGCGGCCCGGTGGCCCGCTCCCGGAGGAGCCTGCCTCCCCGGTGCGCCCGTTCACCGTCACCGGCGGGCGTACGACGCCACGTATGCAGCTCGCGCTGGAGGCGCTGGTCTCCTCCGCCACGACCACGCACTACGACCTGTCCACGAGGCCGCCGGAGCACCGGGCCATCGCCTCCCTGTGCCGTCAGGTGCGGTCGGTGGCGGAGGTGTCGGCGTTGCTGCGGATTCCGCTGGGTGTGGTTCGTGTGGTGATCGCGGACATGGCGGCGGAGGGGTTGGTGCATGTGCATCAGCCGCAGTTGGAGGCGGGTAAGCCGGATCTGAACTTGCTGGAAAGGGTGCTCAGTGGACTTCGCAGGCTCTAGCCGGGGGCTGACCTCGACGAAGATCGTGGTCGCGGGGGGTTTCGGTGTGGGCAAGACGACTTTCGTGGGGGCGGTGTCGGAGATCGTGCCGTTGACGACGGAGGCGGTGATGACCGACGCGTCGGCGGGTGTGGATGACGTGGGGCTGGTGCCGCACAAGACGACCACGACGGTGGCGATGGATTTCGGGCGGGTATCGCTGGACCGGGATCTGATTCTTTATCTGTTCGGTACGCCGGGTCAGCATCGGTTCTGGTTCATGTGGGATGACCTGGTGCGGGGGGCGATCGGTGCGGTGGTGCTGGTCGACACCCGGCGGTTGGCCGACAGTTTTCCCGCGGTGGACTACTTCGAGGAGGCGCGGCTGCCGTTCGTCGTCGGCGTCAACGGCTTCGACGGGCAGCACACCCATTCGGACGACGAACTGCGGGAGGCGCTCACGATCTCACCCGGGATTCCGATCGTCCGTACGGACGCCCGGGACCGGGAGTCGGTGAAGAGCACCCTGATCAGGCTCGTCGAGCACGCCCTGACGTCGCACGTCGGCGCGCTCCGTTGACGACCCCGGACGCCGCCGTCCTGCGATCTCACCTTGGCGGCGCGGGCGTGAACGCCGTACGGGCGGATAGTCTGGGGAGACTGATGGTTCACCGACCCGTCCACTCGCTTCGAGGCTGGCCAAACACGTGTTCGAGACGCTTTCCGACCGGCTGACTTCGGTCTTCTCCTCCCTTCGGTCCAAAGGCAGGCTTTCCGACGCCGACATCGACGCGACCTGCCGCGAGATCCGTATCGCGCTTCTTGAGGCGGACGTCGCGCTGCCGGTCGTGAAGGACTTCGTGGCCCGGATCAAGGAGCGGGCCCGCGGCGCCGAGGTCTCCCAGGCGCTGAACCCCGCCCAGCAGGTCGTGAAGATCGTCAACGACGAGCTGATCGAGGTGCTCGGCGGTGAGACGCGGCGGCTCCGCTTCGCCAAGAACCCGCCGACCGTGATCATGCTGGCCGGTCTCCAGGGCTCGGGTAAGACGACCCTCGCCGGCAAGCTCGCCAAGTGGCTGCGCGACCAGGGGCACGCCCCGCTGCTCGTGGCCTGCGACCTGCAGCGACCCAATGCCGTGCAGCAGCTCGCCGTCATGGCCGAGCGGGCCGGGGTGGCGGTGTACGCCCCCGAGCCCGGCAACGGCGTGGGCGACCCGGTCGCGGTGGCGCGGCAGTCGGTGGACCACGCGCGGCGCCAGCAGCACGACGTGGTCATCGTCGACACCGCCGGCCGCCTCGGCATCGACCAGGAGCTGATGAAGCAGGCCGCCGACATCCGCGACGCGGTCACGCCGGACGAGGTCCTGTTCGTGCTGGACGCGATGATCGGCCAGGACGCCGTGAGCACCGCCGGCGCGTTCATGGAGGGCGTCGGCTTCGACGGCGTCGTGCTGACCAAGCTCGACGGCGACGCCCGCGGCGGCGCGGCCCTGTCGGTGCGGCACGTCACCGGCCGGCCGATCATGTTCGCCAGCACCGGCGAGAAGCTTGAGGACTTCGACGCCTTCCACCCCGACCGGATGGCCGGCCGGATCCTCGACATGGGTGACATCCTCACCCTGATCGAGCAGGCGCAGAAGACGTTCGACGAGCAGGAGGCCGCCAAGATGGCGGGCAAGCTCGTCTCCGGCGACGGCTTCACCCTGGACGACTTCCTCGAGCAGATGATGATGGTCCGCCGTATGGGGCCCATCAAGAACCTCCTCGGCATGATGCCGGGCATGGGCCAGATGCGCGAGCAGCTCAACCAGGTCGACGACCGCGACCTGGACCGCGTCGCCGCCATCATCCGCTCGATGACCCCGGGCGAGCGGCAGGACCCGAAGATCATCAACGGCTCCCGCCGGGCGCGCATCGCCAAGGGCTCCGGAGTGACGGTCACCGAGGTGAACAACCTGGTCGTCCGGTTCTTCGAGGCGCAGAAGATGATGAAGCGGATGACCCAGGGCATGGGCATCCCGGGGATGCCCGGAGGGCGCAAGCAGAAGGCGCAGAAGGCCAAGAAGGGCCGCCGCGTCAGCGGCGACCCCCGCAAGGCCGCGCTCGGCAAGGCCGGGGCGAACGCGTCGTCGGACGGCTCGGCCGAGCCGAAGCTGCCCAAGGGCCTGCTCGGCAACCTTGGGAACGGCGGTCAGCTGCCTCCCGGCCTGGAGCTTCCGCCCGGCTTCGACCCCTCCAAGCTCAAGCTGCCCGGCCAGAAGTAACGAGCGCGGGTCAGAGGCCGGAGCCGGGAGACATCGGCCTGGCGTCGATCCTGCCGTCGTCGCAGATCGAGGCGGTGAACGGGACCTCCAGGTGCGCCACCTCGTCCGGCGGAATGATCATCAGCCGGGCCGAGACGGGGCACCGGGTCTCGTGGTCGGTCGGCACCACCGTCCAGTGGAGCCGCGCGTGCGCGCTCGCGCCGGGCCGCAGCGTGACCCGGTGCGGCGTCACGCTCTCGCGCCGGGTGCGGGTGCGCAGCACGTCGCCCCGGCCGTCGATCAGGACGAGCCCGACGAAGCCGTAGACCCAGCAGGTCCGGCCCGAGGCGTTGGTCAGGACGAGCGGCGCGTAGCGGTTGCCCGCCCCGGGGTCCTGCCGTCCGACGCGGGCCCGCAGTCCCGTCGTACGGCACCGAGCGGGCCCCTTCGCGGCGGAGGCCGTGGAAGCGGTGGAGGCGATGGAGGCGGAGGCCGCGCGGACGGTGCCGCGAGCCGCCGCCGGTGTCAGGGCGGCGGTGCGTGCCGGGACGGTGGAGACCGTGCCCGTGTCTCCGCCTGTGCCGGCGGCCGACGCCCCGGTGGCGGCCGGGGGCGCGGCGTGGCCGGTGGACAGGGCGCAGCCGGTGGACAGCAGGATGGCCGCCGCCGCGACGCCGGCCCTGCTCGTGATTGCTCGCATGCCTGTTGGACGGCCGATGCCGCCGGTCAGTTCGCGTGATCGGACGCCCTTTCACGTGGACGTGCGTCTCCCTGACTCCGGCGCGGCCTCTCCGGGTCCTTCTCCGGGTGGTCCTTCTTCGGGCTGCCATTGCCGGGTGGCGGGAAAACGGGGACGGCGGCGGGGCCGTCGTTGCCCGAGCATGCGCAATCATCTGGCAGAATGTCAGGCTGGAACATCGTGACCAGGCGGATGCCCTCTCACCTCCGCCGGCCGCGTCTGTCCCTCGAGCGGGCTCCCGTCGTGCCCCACTCGACGAGACACCGCTCACCCACGCTCTAATGCAGGAGAGACCACACCCGTGGCAGTCAAGATCAAGCTCAAGCGGCTCGGAATGATCCGCAACCCGCAGTACCGCATCGTCATCGCCGACGCCCGGAGCAAGCGGGACGGCCGTGCGATCGAGGAGATCGGCCTCTACCACCCGAAGGAGAACCCCTCGCGCATCGAGGTGAACTCCGAGCGGGCGCAGTACTGGCTGAGCGTCGGCGCGCAGCCGACCGACCCGGTCCTCAAGATCTTCAAGCTGACCGGCGACTGGCAGAAGTTCAAGGGCGAGCCCGCCCCCGCCACGCCGCTCCAGGTCGCCGAGCCCAAGCCCGACCGGCACGCGGCGTACGAGGCCGCGGCCCGGGAGTCGCTGTCGGGCGACACCGGCGCCGCCGCCACCACGCCGAAGAAGGCCAGGAAGCCCGTGAAGGCCGAAGAGACCGCCGAGGCCCCGGCCGCGGAGGAGAAGCCGGAAGGCGAGGCCTGAGGTGCTCGAGGAAGCCCTCGAACACCTGGTCAAGGGCATCGTCGAGCACCCGGACGACGTCCGGGTCCGCGCCCGGCGCATTCGCACCGGGCGCGTTCTCGAGGTCCGGGTGCACCCCGACGACCTCGGCAAGGTGATCGGCCGTGGCGGCCGTACGGCCAGAGCGTTGCGCACCGTCGTCAACGCGCTGTCGGACGGCAAGTACGTGCGGATCGACCTGGTCGACCTTGAAGAGGCGCGCTGAGCCGGCTCTGGCGGCGATACTCGCGCCCGGGGGACCCCGCACCGGGGTCCCCCGGTGTGTTTTCCGGGGTCCTCCGGGGCTTTCCGAGGGTGGTCCGCGGGATGCGGTGACGCCTCGGGACGGGCCTCCCGGTGCGGGTTTCCCGGGCTGAAAGTGACGAAGAAGGATTGTTGCGGAGGTAGGCGGCACGTGCAGCTAGTCGTGGGCAGGATCGGCCGTCCGCACGGCGTGCGAGGCGAGGTCACGGTCGAGGTGCGCACCGACGACCCGGATTCGCGTTTCGCCCCGGGTACGACGCTCGCCACCGAACCGGCCTCGGCCGGCCCGGTGACCGTCGAGCGGTCCCGGTGGCACAAGGACATCCTGCTGCTGACCATCGAGGGCGTGGCGGACCGCGACGCCGCCGAGGCGCTGCGCGGCACCCTGCTCGTCGTCGACTCGGCGGACCTGCCGCCGCTGGCGGACCCCGACGAGTTCCACGACCACGAACTCATCGGCCTGACGGTCGTGACGACCGGGGGAGAACGCGTCGGCGAGGTGGCCGACGTCCTCCACCACGGCCAGGACCTTCTCGTGGTGACCCGGCCGTCCCGCGACGACGCGTACATCCCGTTCGTCAAGGCGCTCGTGCCCGAGATCGACCTCGGGAAGGGGATCCTGGTCGTCGACCCTCCGCCCGGACTGCTCGACACCGAGGCGGAGTAGGAGCGGCCGCGTGCGCGTCGACATCATCTCGATCTTTCCGGAGTACTTCGCCCCGCTCGACGTCTCCCTGATGGGCAAGGCGCGCGAGCGCGGCATCCTGGACATCCACCTGCACCAACTCCGCGACTGGACCCAGGACGTCCACAAGACGGTGGACGACACGCCGTACGGCGGGGGCCCCGGCATGGTGATGAAACCGGAGATCTGGGGCGCGGCCGTCGACGCCGTGATCGGCGAGGGACGCGCCGCCTCCGGCGAGGACACGCTGCCCCGGCTGATCGTGCCCACGCCGAGCGGACGGCCGTTCACCCAGGAAGTGGCGCTGGAGTACGCCAAGGAGCCGTGGCTGCTGTTCGCGCCCGCCCGGTACGAGGGCATCGACTCCCGGGTGGTGGCGGAGTACGGCGCCCGCCTGCGGGCCGACGAGGTGAGCATCGGCGACTACGTCCTGGCCGGGGGAGAGGCCGCCGTCCTGGTGATGGTCGAGGCCGTGGGCAGGCTGCTGCCGGGGGTCCTCGGCAACGCGCGGTCGGTGGCCGACGACTCCTTCGCCCCCGGTGCGATGGCCAACCTGCTGGAAGGCCCCGTCTACACGAAACCGCCCGTGTGGCGGGGGCACGAGGTGCCCGAGGTCCTCCTGTCGGGCCATCACGGCAGGATCGCCCGGTGGCGGCGGGACGAGGCGCTGCGCCGCACGCTGGAGCGCAGGCCGGAACTGGCCGCCAGGTTCGACCCGGAGAGCCTCGACAAGCACGACCGGCGGGTCGTCGAGGAGTTCGGGGAACGCCGGTCCGCCGCCGCGCCGGAGGGCGCGCCGGGTGCCGCGTTTCGCGAAGCGCCGGAAGATGTGGCAGACTGAACCGCTGCTGCCTCCTTCGGCATGTCCGGGTGAGCCCCGGTCGAGACGTGGCAGACAAGACGTATCAAGCCAAGCGCGCGTGTCCCCCTCGATGCCGAGCCGTGGCCCGGCCGGGTGGACCTCCGCGTGCTCATGTCAATGAGGAACCGCCGCCATGCACACGCAGATCCAGGAGCTCGAGAAGGCTGCCCTGCGCAGCGACGTACCGGACTTCCGCCCGGGTGACACGCTGGAGGTTCACGTCCGCGTCGTCGAGGGCAACCGGTCCCGTATCCAGGTGTTCAAGGGGTTCGTCCTGCGCCGTCAGGGCGGCGGCATCCGTGAGACGTTCACGGTCCGCAAGGTCAGCTACGGCGTCGGCGTCGAGCGCACCTTCCCGGTCCACAGCCCGGTGATCGAGAAGATCACTCTGGTCACCCGCGGCGACGTCCGCAGGGCCAAGCTGTACTACATGCGTGACCTGCGCGGAAAGGCCGCCCGCATCCGCGAGAAGCGCGAGGCGCTGCCGGCCGCCAAGTAGGGCCTTGGGGATGGTGGTCCGCGCCTCAGGTGCGGGCCACTTTCTTTTTGGCCGGGGATGCGGTGTCCTCGACGCTCGCCGTCCTGGACATCATCTAGGCTCAGCAGCGTTGGCTAGCGAGGACAGGGGCCGGGCACGAGTCGCCTGTCGAGGACGGGGTGGACGTGGTCGCCGAAGACGTCAAGCAGAACGCCGAGGACGGCAAGAAGAAAGGCTCGTTCTGGCGGGAGCTGCCCGTTCTGATCGTGGTCGCTCTCGCTCTGGCCCTGCTGATCAAGTCTTTCGTGGTCCAGGCGTTCTACATCCCCTCGGGGTCGATGGAGAACACGCTCCTCATCAACGACCGGGTCCTGGTCAACAAGCTCGTCTACCGCGTACGCGACATCGCGCGCGGTGACGTCGTCGTGTTCTCCGGAGTGGACTCCTGGGACCCCGAGGTCCAGATAGAGGAGCCGTCGAATCCCGTCGTCGGGGCCATGCGCTGGATCGGCACGGCCTTCGGAATGGTGCCGGGGGAGAAGGACTACATCAAGCGGGTCATCGGCGTGCCCGGAGACAAGGTCAAGTGCTGCGACGCCCAGGGCCGCGTCACCGTCAACGGCGTGCCGCTCGACGAGAAGTCGTACCTGTACCCGGGCAACGCGCCGTCGGACCGGCCGTTCGAGGTGACCGTGCCGCCGGGCCGCCTGTGGGTCATGGGCGACCACCGCTCGCTCTCCTGGGACTCCCGCCTGCACACCGGTGATCCGGGCGGCGGTACGATCCCCGCCGACAAGGTGATCGGGCGCGCGTTCGTCATCGTCTGGCCGTTCGACCGGGCGAAGATCCTTCCGATCCCGGACACGTTCGGGCAGCCGGCCCTCCAGGCGGCCGCCGCCGGAGCCGCGCCGTTCGTGGCGGGCTTCGCCGGGGCCGTGCCGCTGGTCGCGGTGGGCCGCGGGTTCGGGCGCAGGCTGAGGCGGCGGCGGTAGGGCGGACGTGGCGAGCCCGGAGGAGAGAGCGAGAGCAAGTGAGCGAGGCCGACGAGAGCCGCTTAGGCGCGGGTAGGCCCGTGCGTCCCGTCGACGAGGACCCGGCCGTGGCCGGACCCCCGGAGACGGTGCCGTCCGGGATCGGGCCGGCGGGGACGGTGCCGACGGAGACCGGGCCGGGGGAACCGGGGAAGGGCGCGCCCGCCAAGAAGGCCTCGGGCCTGCGGGACACCCTCCTGTACATGGTCGGCGGAGTGGTCGCCGCCCTGCTGATCCACACGTTCCTCCTGCAGTCGTTCTACATCCCGTCGGAGTCGATGCAGAACACGCTGCTGATCAACGACTACGTCGTGGTCAACAAGCTCGCGTACAAGCTGGGGTCCGTGCAGCGCGGCGACATCGTGGTCTTCAAGGGCTGGGACGGCGAGGACACGATCAAGCGGGTGATCGGCGTCGGCGGCGACCATGTGAAGTGCTGCGACGACAAGCGCCGCATCACCGTGAACGGGACGCCCCTGGACGAGGAGGGCAAGTACCTCTACCCAGGGGTCTATCCCTCCGGCCGGGACTTCGACGTGAAGGTCCCCAAGGGACGGGTGTGGCTGATGGGCGACCACCGGAACAACTCCGCCGACTCGCGCTTCTACATGGACGACGGACACCAGGGCACGATCTCGGAGGACGACATCATCGGGCGCGCGTTCCTGCGCTACTGGCCGCTGAACCGGATCTCGTTCCTGTCCCGTCCCGACACTTTCTCGGTCGTTCACTGAGCTCACCTGCGGCTTTGCCGCGGGAGGCGGTTTCGGCCGTATCGCGGGTCCCGAATGGGGCGTAATCTGCTTCTCGTCATGACAGCTGCCTATCGTCCGCGCCCGAGTGTCGTACGGCGGGACTCCGGACTCTACGGCTACGAGCGGGCCCTGGCCCGGCGGGGCTTCACGCCGGTCGCCGGGGTGGACGAGGCCGGGCGCGGCGCCTGCGCCGGACCGCTGGTGGTCGCCGCGGTCGTGCTGGGGCGGGAGATCGACGGGCTGGCCGATTCCAAGCTGCTCACCGAGGCCGTCCGCGAACGTCTCCACGAGCGGATCGTGGCGACCGCGCGGGCCGTGAGCGTCGTGGTCATCCCGCCCGGGGAGATCGACGAGCGCGGCCTGCACAAGTGCAACGTCTCCGGCATGCGGCGGGCCGTCGCCGGGCTGGGGCTCGTCCCCGGTTACGTCCTCGTGGACGGCTTCCCGGTGGCCGGGCTGCCCGCGCCGTCGCTGGCCGTCTGGAAGGGCGACCAGGTCGCGGCATGCGTGGCGGCGGCCTCGATCGTGGCGAAGGTGACCAGGGACCGGCTGATGCACGGTCTCGACGAGACCTTCCCGCAGTACGGCTTCGCCCTGCACAAGGGGTACGTCACGCCGGGCCACAGACGGGCGCTGGCCCGCCACGGGCCGTGCGCCCAGCACCGGTTCTCGTTCGTGACGGTGGCCAGGGTGACTCATGGGACATCGGTCCCGGCGCGGGGACTGCGGACGGGGCAGGATGGGGACATGCGCGAGAATGAGGTCGGGGCCGGTGCCCTCTGAAGAGGGCCGGTCTCGACCGGCGATCTTGATGGGGACCTCGACGGGGATCTCGACGGGGAGCGGAAGAGGAGGACCGGGATGAGCGCCGAAGATCTCGAAAAGTACGAGACCGAGATGGAGTTGCAGCTCTACCGGGAGTACCGCGATGTGGTCGGACTGTTCACCTACGTGGTCGAGACCGAGCGGCGCTTCTATCTCACCAACTCCGTCGATCTCGACGTGCGCACCGCCGAGAACGGCGACGTCTTCTTCGACGTCAAGATGCAGGACGCCTGGGTCTGGGACATGTACCGCCCGGCCCGCTTCGTGAAGAACGTGCGGGTCGTGACCTTCAAGGACGTCAACGTCGAGGAACTGGCCAAGCCGGACCTCGAGATGCCGAAGGAAGGCTTCTCCAACTGATCACGTCCGGCGACGGCTGACCCGGCACGACGGCTGACCCGGCACGGCGGCCGATCCGGTGCGGCGGCCGATCCGGTGCGGCGGCCGATCGTGCGCGGCGGTTGTCTTCCACGTGGGTGCCTGTCCACAGAACGGCGTTCGGCCGCCTGGTGCGGGGCTGTACGGCGCACCCTGGCCGCATGCGACTCGTCACTTGTCCGCTCGTCGTCGTCCTGCTGATCGCGGCTGCGGCCTCTCCCTCGGCCGCCGCCCGCCTCACCGGCGCGGTTCTTCCCCCGAACCTCTCCCCGAAGCCGTCCCAGTCCGCCGCGTCCTCGAAGGCGCCCCGCCCGTTCCGCCCGTTCCGCCCCGTGGGGATGCGGCTCCCCGGAGGCGCGCCCAGGTGGATGTGGCCGCTTTCCCGGCCGGCACGGCCGCTCAGGCGCTTCGATCCGCCCGCACAGCGCTGGCTCGCCGGGCACCGGGGCGTGGACCTCGCGGCGGATCCCGGCGAGGAGGTCAGGGCCGCGGGGCCGGGAACGGCCGGAGTGGCGGAGCGGGTCGCCGGGCGGGGAGTCGTGACGGTCGTGCACGCCGGAGGGCTGCGCACCACCTACCTGCCGGTGCGCGCCCTGGTACGCCCCGGTGAGGTCGTCGTGGCCGGACAGGTCATCGGCGTCATCGAGGACGGCGCCGCGCACTGCCCGGTGTCATGCCTCCACTGGGGCTTGTTGCGCGACCCGGGCTTACTGCGCGAGCGGGGCCCGTTGCGTGACCGGCTCTACCTCGACCCGCTCCTCCTCTTCGGTCAGGGGCAGGTCCGTCTCCTGCCCCGATGGCCCATCGAGCGATCGTCAGATCCCGCGTATCGATGAGTGCGGCTGGACCTCCCAGGCCGGCCGTTGGAGCTGGTCGTTGTACACGACGATGTCGGCGTGCTCGGTGGGGCGGGCGGTGGCGAAGTAGAGCTGCTGGGAGGGGATGTAGCGGCCGCGCCAGGTCCGTTCGACTGCGGCGGTGTCGGCGGTGGATCCGGCCAGCGCTGTGCTCCGCTCCCGGGCGCGATTCACCGTCGTCTCGAATGGGACGGACACGAAGACGCGCAGGTCCCACCGGTCGATGAGTTCCGGGCGCAGGAGGAAGACGCCGTCGAAGAGCAGTACGGCGTCCACCGGGGCGCTCGTGGCCGGCGGGGACGTCGGGGCGTCGGCGTCTCTGTCGTAGACGGCGTGTCGGAACCTGCGGTCTCCGCCTGGACCCAGCGGATCGAGCAGGACCCGGCACAGCGCGGCATGGTCGTGGGCGTCGAAGTAGCAGCCTTCGGCCGAGTACTGGCCGCGCCGGTAGCGCTGTGCACGGGGGAGAAGAAAGTCGTCGATGGTCGCGCGGATGACGTCGCGGTCCTGCGCGCGCAGGACGACGGCGAGCTCGTCGGCCAGCGTGGTCTTGCCGGAGGCGGGCGGGCCGTCGATGGCGACCCGTAGCGGGTGCCCGACCGTGACGGACC
Source organism: Microbispora sp. H10885 (assembly GCF_014161415.1). Classification (NCBI taxonomy): domain Bacteria; kingdom Bacillati; phylum Actinomycetota; class Actinomycetes; order Streptosporangiales; family Streptosporangiaceae; genus Microbispora; species Microbispora sp. H10885. The sequence goes on from NZ_JABBWY010000012.1 coordinate 257,112, forward strand.
TGATCGCCTCGGCCAGCCGGCTGATGAGCTCGCCGCGGGTGCCCTGGTCCATCGCCGCCTCACTCACCGGGTCTCTTTTCAGCACCGTACGTCAGGCTGCGGTCGCCGGCTCGCGTTCGACGGGGACGACTCGTTGCGTACTGGTCCGGGGGTGGCTCGGCCGGGCGCTGAAGGAGGGCGGGGTTGGCCGATGAAGGGTCGGCACGACGAGCGTCAGGCCCGGGGGTGGGCTTGGCGGTAGGCCGCCCGGAGCCGCTCGATCGACACGTGGGTGTAGATCTGCGTGGTGGCCAGCGAGGCGTGTCCGAGCAACTCCTGGACGGACCGGAGGTCGGCCCCGCCTTCGAGCAGGTGGGTGGCGGCGGTGTGACGGAGCCCGTGGGGCCCCATGTCGGGTGCCCCCTCCACCCGGGCCAGCCGGGCGTGGACGACGCGCCGGACGGTGCCCTGGTCGACGCGGCCTCCCCGGACGCCGAGGAAGAGCGCCGGGCCGCTCCCTTCGCGGACCCACAGGGGCCTGCCACGCACACACCACGCGTCGAGCGCCCGGAGCGCGGGCAGGCCGAACGGGACGGTCCGCTCCCTGCGCCCCTTTCCCATCACCCGGACCGTGTTGCGGTCCCGGTCCACGTCGTCGACATCGAGGCCGCACAACTCGCTCACCCGCATGCCTGTGGCGTACAGCAGTTCGAGCATGGCCCGATCGCGCAGGTCCTTGGGTTCGTCCGCTTGGGGCCCGTCGAGAACGGCCCCGGCCTCGGTCTGGTCCAGCACCTTGGGCAGCCGGCGCTCCGCCTTGGCGGTGCCGAGAAGCAGACCCGGGTCGCTCGCCAGCCACCCCCGGCGGTGACAGAAGGCGGTGAAGACCCGCGCACACGCCGTCCGGCGGGCCAGCGTGGCCCTGGAGCGCCCGGCCTGGTGCTGGTCGCCCAGCCAGTCACGCAGGCCGGTGATGTCCAGGCCGGACAGATCCGTCTGCCCGGCGGCCGTCAGGTGCGTGATCAGCGCGGTGACGTCGCCCAGGTAGGCCCGCACCGTGTGCGGAGACAGGTCCCGTTCGAGGCGCAGATGCCGCTCGAACTGCTCCAGCACGACGTCGAACCGTCCCCGGTCCCGCCCTTCGCCCGCTGTCATGCCGCCATACCCTCTCGCACTCCACCCTTGTCGCGCCGGCGGGCCGCGCGGGCGGCCCACACAGGTGAACCTACGCGCGCTCGGGGCGATGTGGGGGAGTGCCGAGGCGCCCTGTCAGGTTCGGGCGGCGGGCCGCAGCCGCCAACCTCGGTCGGCGTTCTCGACGAATCCCGCGGCGGCCAGGACGCCGAGGCAGGCCAGCGCCGTCCCGATGTCCACCCCGGCTGAGACGGCGATCGCCGCGGGACCCGCCGCGCCACGCGCCGGGATCGCCTCCAGGACGCGCCTGGTCTCCTCGTTCAGCCCGTCGCGAGGCCGGACGGGGCCGCGCCGCTCCGGGGCGAGGTCGTCCCCGATGGAGCCGACCAATTCGACGACCTCCTCCGGGGAGGTCACGCAGACGGCCCTGCCCTGCCGGATCAGGATGTGGCAGCCCGCGGAGACCTCGGTGGTGACGGGACCGGGCACGGCCATCAGGTGCCTGTTGAGGCCTGAGGCGTGGGAGGCCGTGTTGAGCGCCCCACTGCGGGCGGCGGCCTGGACGACGACCGTTCCCCGGGACAGGGCGGCGATCACCCGGTTGCGGACGAGGAAGCGGAGCCGGGTGGGGTGCGTACCCGGTGGCCACTCGCTGAGGATCACCCCTCGCTCCCGCACGACGCGGAAGAGGTCCTCGTGCGCGCTGGGATAACAGACGTCTGTTCCGCAGGCCAGCACGACGATCGTCGGCGAACCGGAGGCCAGTGCTCCCCGGTGCGCCGCGCCGTCGATCCCGTACGCGCCGCCGCTGATCACGGTCCAGCCTCGCCCGCCGAGGCTCATGGCGAACTCGGCCGCCACGGTCGTGCCGTACGCGGTGGCGGCTCTGGCCCCGACGACCGACACCGAACGCAGGCAGGAGAAACGCAGGTTTGCCGGTCCGTCCACCCAGAGCCCGAAAGGCCTGACATGCCCAAGATCATCGAGCTGGGTGGGCCACTCGGCGTCGCCCGGGACGACGAGCCGCGCCCCCTGCCGCCGGCCCTCCGCGAGGTCGGCGGCCGGATCTCTGTAGCGGGCCGCCCAGGCGGCCGCGTGCCGATCGAGGTCCACGTGGCGGGTCGACGGGCCACCGCGGTCGCGCTCCTCACGCACGAAGCCGGGGTCGAGCCGGCCCCGCCTCGCCTGCTCCATGGCGTCCAGCGGGCCGTGGCGGGCGATCAGGCGGCCCATCACGGCGTCACCCGCCTCCGCCATGCGCATGAGAGCCACCCGCGCCAGCCGTGCCGACTCGTCCGGCTGTTCCGCTCCGCCCGGTTGCCCTGTCCCGCCCGGCTGTTCCGCTCCGCCCGGTTGTTCCGCTCCGCCTGGCTGTTCCAGCTTGCCTGGGTGTTCCGCTCCATCCGGCCGCTCCGGCTCGCCGGGCCGTTCGGTCTTCTTCGAGGGGTCGGTCACTCGCATCAGTCCACTCCGAGCCATAGTGCGAGGGCCGCCGATGTCTCGGTGCGGCCCGGACGGTCTTCGCCCGCGAGGTCCGCGAGCGTCCAGGAGATCCGGAGCACGCGGTCGAGGCCGCGCGCGCTGAGCGTGCCCACGTCGAGCCCCCGGTGCAGCGGGGCCATGACGGTGTCGGGCAGGCGGAACCGGCGGTGCAGCGCGGACGAGGACACCTCGGCGTTGGTGTGCCATGGAGTGCCCGCAAGCCTTCGGGCGGCCCGCTCCCGGGCCTGCCGGACCCGCTCGGCCACGGTCGCGCTGTTCTCCACGAAGTGCCGGTCGGCGAGCAACTCGGCCCGGGTGGCCCGGCCGATCCGCACCTTGACGTCGATGCGGTCGAGCAGCGGCCCGGAGAGCCGGTCGAGGTAGCGGCGCCGGCCCGCCGGGGTGCATCTGCAGGGATGCCCGCCGGTGCCCTGAAGCCCGCAGGGGCAGGGGTTGGCCGCCAGCACCAGCATGAACCGGGCGGGGAACGTGACCGTGCCGACGGCCCGGGAGATCGTGACCCTTCCCGACTCGAGCGGCTGGCGCAGGGAGTCGAGCACGGTGGTCGCGAACTCCGGCGCCTCGTCGAGGAAGAGCACGCCTCGATGCGCGAGCGACACCGCCCCGGGCCGTACGACACCGCCGCTCCCGCCACCCACGACGGCCGCCATCGTCGCGCTGTGATGCGGGGCCATGAAGGGCGGCCGGGTGAGCAGCGGGCGTCCCGGCGGCAGCGTGCCCGCCACCGAGTGGATGGCCGACACCTCCAGGGCCTTGTCCTGGTCCAGTGGAGGCAGCAGGGTCGGCAGGCGCTCGGCGAGCATGGTCTTGCCGCTTCCCGGGGGACCAAGCATCCACAGGTTGTGCCCTCCGGCGGCGCACACCTCCAGCGCCTTGCGGCCCATCGGCTGCCCGGCCACGTCGCACAGGTCGGGCCCGGATGCGTCCTCCGTGCGGTCGTCGTCCCCCGTCAGGGACGCGGCGTCCGCCACCATCGGGAGCCGGCGCAGGTCGCCCGCTCGCAGCCATCCCACGAGCTCGCCGAGGGAGGTGACCGGGACGACCGTGAGGCCGGGCACCAGAGCGGCCTCGGTGGCGTTGAACGCGGGCACCACGATGGTGCCCACACCCGCCTGGGCCGCGGCGAGCGCGGCGGGCAACACGCCCCTGACGGGCCGCACCCGCCCGTCGAGGCCGAGCTCGCCGAGGAACGCCGGCGTCGCGATCCGCTGCGCGGGCACCGCGCCGGCCGCGCCGAGGATGGCCACAGCGATGGCCAGGTCGAAGATCGATCCGCGTTTGGGCAGGGTGGCCGGGAACAGGCTCACGGTGATCCGCGCGTCCGGCCAGGCGAACCCGCTGTTGATCAACGCGGACCGCACGCGCCCCCGGGCCTCGCTGATCGCGGTGTCGAGGAGCCCGATGAAGTGCGTTCCCGCTATGCCGCGGCCGACGTCGGCCTCGACCTCCACGAGGCGTCCGGCGACGCCCACGATGCCGGCGCAGTGGGTCCGGGCGACGGGCACCTCAGACCACCCCGCGTTCATGCCGGAGCGAGAAGTCGCCCGCGAACCTCTCCAGCGCGATCACATCGACCCTTATCGTGTCGAACCGCTCGGCGTGCGCGGCCAGCCACCGGCCGGCCAGCGCGCGCAGGCGCAGCAGTTTGTCGCCGGTCACCGCCTCGAAGGCCGTGCCGTGGCTGCGCCCGGAGCGGGTCTTCACCTCCACGACGACCAGCGCGTTCCCGTCCCGGGCGACGATGTCGATCTCGCCGTCGGCGCAGCGCCAGTTCCGGTCGAGGACGCGCATGCCTCGCGCCGTCAGATAGGTCACGGCCAGTTGCTCGCCGTGCCTGCCCAATTGATCTTTCGCGGCCATGGGACCACCTCCGGCCCCCGACACTCGCCGAGCCCGCCTCGGCCACGTCCGGCCGAACGCCTTTCTGTGGACAGGCGGAGCGATCCACAGGCGCGGGACGGGGAGCGCTCCCTTGTCCACAGTCCGGCCCGCTGCGGGATATCGGGAGGGGTGGCCGCGGCAGGCTGGGCACCGGCGTGGATACTTGCCCCGGTCCACCCGGGCGGGACGGCGAAGCACCGCGCCGCGGCGACGTGACGCGCCGTACGCGGAGGGTTCGCCGGGCGTTCGGGAGTGAGGAGTCGGCGGTGATCGAGAAGTTGATCCGGGATCTGGGGGCGGGTGTCGGGGTCGCCCTGCCCTCCGTGCGCGTCACGGGACAGGACCCCGTGCTGCCGTCCGTCTTCCCGCTCGGCACGATGGCCGCGGCGTCGGCCGGCGCGGTGAGCGCCGCCGTCGCCGCGTACGCCACCCGGCACGGGCACCCGGCCGGGCCGAATCCCGGGCCGATCGCGGGACCGAGCTCCGAGCCGGACCCAGTGCCGGACCCAGTGCCGGGCCCAGTGCCGGGCCTCGGGCCGAGCTCCAAGCCGGACCCAGTGCCGGACCCAGTGCCGGACCCAGTGCCGGGCCTCGGGCCGAACTCGGGGGCGGGGAGCGGTGACCCCGAGGTGGCGATCGACGTCCGCCACGCCGCCGTGGCCTTCCAGAGCGAGCGGCACTTCCGTACAGACGGGAAGGCCATGGACGTCTGGGCGGCCCTGTCGGGGGACTACCCCGCCTCGGACGGCTGGGTCCGGCTCCACTGCAACTTCGACCACCACAGGGACGCCGCCCTGCGCGCGCTCGGGCTCGCCCCGGGGTCGGGCAAGGAGGCCGTCGAGAGGGCGTGCGCCGGCCGTACGGCCGTGGAGGTCGAGGAGGCGGTCGTCCGCGAGGGCGGCTGCGCGGCCGCGATGCGGAGCAGGGCGGAATGGCTCGCGCACCCGCAGGCGCGGGCCCTGGCCGGCCTCCCTCTGGTCGGTCTCTCCCGGCTGCCCGCCCCCGGTGGCCCGGAGGACGGCGGCGGGAGCCGTGGCCGGGGCGAGGTGGGGGAGCACGGCGCGGGCGGCTGGGCACGACCGCTCGGCGGCGTCCGGGCGCTCGATCTCACCAGGGTGATCGCCGGTCCGGTGGCCGCCCGCACTCTCGCGGCCTACGGCGCGGACGTCCTGCGGGTGGGCGCCGCACACCTGCCGGAGGTGCCGGGGCTCGTGGTGGAGACGGCGTTCGGCAAACGGTCGTGCCACGTCGACCTGCGCTCGGAGACGGGCCGGGAGCGGCTGCGGGAACTGGTCCGCGGGGCCGACGTCGTCATCCAGGCGTATCGGCCGGGGACACTCCGGGCCAGGGGCTTCGGGCCGGACGACCTGGCCGCCCTGCGGCCGGGCGTCGTCTGCGTCGACGTCTCCGCCTACGGAAGCCGGGGGCCGTGGGCCTCCCGGCGCGGGTTCGACAGCCTCGTCCAGATGGCGAGCGGGATCGCCCATGAGAACGGCGACGGGCTGCGGCCCGCGCCGCTGCCCGCCCAGGCTCTCGATCACGCCACGGGATATCTGGCGGCCTTCGGCGCGGTCGCGGCGCTGATCCGGCGCACCGCCGAGGGCGGCTCCTGGCACGTCGAGGTGTCGCTGGCGCGGACCGCGACCTGGCTCGACGATCTCGGCCGGATCGACGGCGGGGGAGTGCCGCGACCTGCGGTCGAGGATCTGCTGGCGACGATGGACAGTTCCTTCGGCACGCTCACCTATGTGACGCCCCCCGGCCTCGCCGGGGGCGTGCGGCCGGGCTGGACGACCCCGCCGCCCCGCCAGGGTGAGCACCCCGCCGCCTGGGCGCTCTGAAGGGGCCGCGCCCGCGGGAGCCGCCGAGGTGAAGACCCTCTTCGGGAGCGCCGGGAGGAGCCTGCGGGGCGCCGCCGGGTGCCGCGCCCGCGGAGGGTCATCGGAAGGGGCGGATCCGGGTAGACTGTTCGACGGCCTGTTAGGCCGAATTCGCACGCCCATTCACGAGCCGCCTTTCTCGGTCCGGACCGCGTCCGGTGAAAGTGGCGGCCCGGGGCGTCAGGGCGCGGGCAAGAGGGCCCGCGTGACCAACCGAGACCGTGCCCAAGGGCACACGACCATGGAGGACCATCACCATGGCCCCTGTCGTCACCATGCGGCAGCTGCTGGAGAGCGGCGTTCACTTCGGCCACCAGACCCGCCGGTGGAACCCGAAGATGAAGCGCTTCATCTTCACCGAGCGCAACGGCATCTACATCATCGACCTGCAGAAGTCGCTGTCGTACATCGACCGTGCCTACGACTTCGTGAAGGAGACCGTCGCGCACGGCGGCACCATCATGTTCATCGGCACGAAGAAGCAGGCGCAGGAGTCGATCGTCGAGCAGGCGTCGCGCGTCGGCATGCCGTACGTGAACCAGCGCTGGCTGGGCGGCATGCTCACCAACTTCTCCACCGTGCACAAGAGGCTCCAGCGGCTCAAGGAGCTGGAGGAGCTCGACTTCGACAACGTGGCCGGCTCCGGGCTCACCAAGAAGGAGCTCCTCATGCGCCGCCGCGAGAAGGAGAAGCTGGAGCGCACCCTCGGCGGTATCCGTGACATGGCCCGCGTCCCGAGCGCGGTCTGGGTCGTGGACACCAAGAAGGAGCACATCGCGATCAACGAGGCCAAGAAGCTCGGCATCCCGGTCGTCGCGATCCTGGACACCAACTGCGACCCCGACGAGGTCGACTACCCGATCCCGGGCAACGACGACGCCATCCGCGCCGTCAGCCTCCTCACTCGCGTGATCGCCGACGCCGTCGCCGACGGCCTGATGACCCGTGCGGGCGCCGGTCGCGGTGACGAGAAGCCCGCGGGCGTCGCCGCCGCCGAGCCGCTGGCCGAGTGGGAGCGCGAGCTCCTGGAGGCCCCCGCCGCCGAGGCTCCGGCCGCTGAGACCGCCGAGACCGCCGAGGCTCCGGCCGCCGAGACCGCGGAGGCCCCGGCTGCCGAGGCCGCCGAGGCTCCCGCCGCCGAGCAGGGCGAGCAGGCCGAGCAGGCCTAGGGTAGAACCACCGGTCCCCGCCGGCGCGGCTCCGGCCGCTTCCGACAGGCGGGGACCCCAGGGAAGACCTGGTCCAGGCGCCGGTGCCGTACCGGGCACCGGCGCCCACGGCTCCACCGGGCGGGCGCGCCACACGGCCGGCCCCGCCCCCACGACGATTCGCATCCGGGTCCCGAAGAGGAAATTGGACAATGGCTTCCGTAAACATGGCCGACGTCAAGCGGCTTCGTGAGCTGACCGCCGCCGGCATGATGGACTGCAAGAAGGCGCTCGAGGAGTCCGAGGGCGACTTCGACAAGGCCGTCGACATCCTGCGCCTCAAGGGCGCCAAGGACGTCGGCAAGCGCGAGGCCCGCACCGCGTCGAACGGCCTGGTCGCCGTCAAGCACGAGGGCGACTCCCTCGCGGCGCTGCTGGAGCTCAACTGCGAGACCGACTTCGTCGCCAAGAACGAGCGTTTCCAGGAGCTCGCCGCCGACATCGTCGCGCACATCGTCGCGAGCAAGCCCGCCGACGTGCCGTCCCTGCTCGAGTCCGAGCTGAACGGCAAGACCGTCAAGGAGCTGCTCGACGAGGCCAACGCGGCGCTCGGCGAGAAGATCGAGATCCGCCGGTTCTCCGTGCTGGAGGGTGGCTTCATCACCTCCTACATGCACAAGACCGACCCGCAGCTCCCGCCGGCCGTGGGCGTGCTCGTGCAGCTCGACACGCCGAACGCCGAGATCGCCAAGGACATCGCCCAGCACACCGCCGCGATGGCCCCGAAGTACCTCAGCCCCGCCGAGGTGCCCGCCGAGGTCATCGAGAAGGAGCGGTCGCTGTTCGAGCAGATGACCCGCGAGGAGGGCAAGCCCGAGGGCGCCATCCCGAAGATCGTCGATGGCCGGGTCAACGGCTGGTACAAGGACTTCACGCTCCTTGAGCAGGCGTTCGTCAAGGACAACAAGAAGACGATCGCGAAGGTCGCGGACGAGGCCGGCGTCAAGGTCCTGGCCTTCACCCGCTACAAGGTCGGCCAGGCTTAGGCTTAATTGCCAGGATCGACCCACGCGACACGAGGAGGCCGCCGCCGTGCAGGAGAACACCAGACCCGCCACGCCGGCGGCTTCGTCGTACGACGGGCCGCTGCGGTGGAAGCGGGTGATGCTGAAGCTGTCGGGTGAGGCGTTCGCCGGCGGCGAGTCCCTCGGGATCGACCCGCGCGTCGTCGCCCAGCTCGCGGACTCGGTCGCCGAGGCGGTCCGCGAGGGCGTGCAGGTGGCCGTCGTCGTCGGCGGGGGCAACATGTTCCGCGGCGCGGCCCTGTCGCAGGGCGGCATGGACCGCGCCCGGGCCGACTACATGGGGATGCTGGGGACGGTCATCAACTGTCTCGCCCTGCAGGACTTCCTGGAGAAGCGCGGCATCGACACCCGCGTGCAGACGGCCATAACGATGCAGCAGGTGGCCGAGCCGTTCCTGCCGCGCCGGGCGATCCGCCACCTGGAGAAGGGGCGCGTGGTCATCTTCGGCGCGGGCCTCGGGTCGCCGTTCTTCTCGACCGACACCTGTGCCGCGCAGCGCGCGCTGGAGATCGGCGCCGAGGCGCTGCTGAAGGGCACCCAGGTCGACGGCGTGTACGACTCGGACCCGCGCAAGAACCCCGACGCGGTCCGATTCGACCAGCTTGAGTACGGTGAGGTGCTGACGCGGGGACTCGGGGTCATGGACGCCACCGCGATCAGCCTGTGCATGGACAACGGCCTGCCCATCGTGGTCTTCGACCTCATGGGCGAGGGCAACATCCTGCGGGCGGTCCGCGGTGAGAAGATCGGCACGCTGGTGAGTCCGGCAGGGAAGTAGGGAGCCGCAGTGATCGACGAAACCCTCCTCGAGGCCGAGGAGAAGATGGACAAGGCGGTGACGGTCGCCAAGGACGACTTCGCGAGCATCCGCACCGGCCGCGTGACGCCCTCGATGTTCAACAAGATCAACGTTGACTACTACGGGTCGCCGACGCCCATCCAGCAGCTCGCGTCGTTCCACGTCCCCGAGGCGCGCATGGTGCTCATCCAGCCGTACGACAAGGGCTCGCTGAACGGGGTCGAGAGGGCCATCCGCGACAGCGACCTCGGCGTCAACCCCAGCAACGACGGCACCGTGATCCGCGTGGTGTTCCCCGAGCTGTCGGAGGAACGCCGCAAGGAGTACATCAAGGTCGCCCGCAACAAGGCGGAGCACGGCCGGGTGTCCGTGCGGAACATCCGGCGGCACGCCAAGGAGATCCTCGACAGGCTCGTCAAGGACGGCGAGGCCGGCGAGGACGAGGTCCACCGCGCGGTCAAGGAACTCGACGACCTCACCCAGAAGCACGTCGCGAAGATCGACGAGCTGCTGAAGCACAAGGAAGCCGAGCTGCTCGAGGTCTGACACCGCAGCCCCCGGGAGTGCCTGACAAAGGCTACCTAGGGCCGAACGGCATGACCGTGATCCTTGTGCCGCGCCATGGGCAGGTGCGGCACAAGGATCACGCGTATATGGAGAGTGAGACGCTGTGGACGGAACTGCTGCCGCCGGCGACCGGAACCCGGCGGGGGGCGCGACCGGCCCCTCCGGCGCCGGGCACGGCACCGAGAGGGACGACCCGGCGGACGCGGCCGCGCCGTCCGGCGACGCCGGGAAGGCCACCGGCCGCACCGGGCGCAACCTCCCGGCCGCCGTGGCGGTCGGCGTCGCGCTGGGCGCGGTGGTCATCGGCTCGCTCTACTTTGTCAAGGTGGCGTTCCTCGTCGTGGTCCTGGTGGCCGTCGGCGTGGGTGTTCACGAGATCGTCAAGGCGCTCGGCGGCTACGGCGTGCGGGTGCCCCTCGCGCCGCTGCTCGCGGGCATGGCGGCCATGGTGCTCGGCCCGTACTGGGGCGGCGCCACGTTCCTGGTCGGCGCGTTCGCGGTGACCGTGATGGTGCTGCTGGCGTGGCGGATGTTCCAGGGCGCCGAGGGCTTCGTCCGGGACGCGACGGCCGCGTTGTTCGTCGCGGCCTACCCGGCGCTGATCGCCGGGTTCGTCCCCCTGCTGCTGGCCCCCGAGGACGGGCCCGACCGGGTGATCGTGTTCGTCGCGGTGACGGTCTGCAGTGACATCGGGGGCTACTTCGCCGGAATCTTCTTCGGCAGGCACCGCATGTCGCCGCTCATCAGCCCGAAGAAGACCTGGGAGGGCTTCGCCGGGTCCACCCTCGCCTGCGTCGTCGCCGGCGCCTTACTGGTGCACTTCCTGCTGGGCGGCGAGTACTGGGAGGGCGCGGTCGTCGGCCTGGCCGGAGTCACCTGCGCGACGCTCGGCGACCTGGTCGAATCGGTGATCAAGCGCGACATCGGGATCAAGGACATGGGCACGCTGCTGCCGGGCCACGGCGGGGCGATGGACCGTCTCGACTCGCTGCTGTTCACGCTCGTCCCCGTGTGGCTGCTGCTCACCCTGCTCGTTCCGGTCGCCTGACAACCACCGCGCCTCATAACCGACCGCGCCGGACAACCGAACGCCGCACAACCGGTGCGACCGCGACGCCGGGTCAGATCCGGCTGGTGAGGGCGAGCCGCTCGGTCACCGCCCGATGCCCGTGCTCGGCCACCAAGCGGAGTTCGGCGTCGGTGAGCGGGAGCAGCCACAGCCACCGTACGACGTCCCCGCCAAACATGAATCCGGACATATCCGGTAGTCCTGGCGGGTCCATCAGCATGAGGACCCCCTCATGCCCGCCGCCCAGCGGGAACGTCACCGGCTTCTGGAACCAGCGGGCCGTGTGCCCATGCCCCAGCCAGGTCACCGACCGCCACGGGTACTGCCCGAGCCAGGAGAACAACCGGGCGGCGACCCTCGGATCCTTCCTGGTCGCGAGCGCGAGTTCCACCCGGCACGCCGTGTCGTACATCTCCGCGGTGGGCATCCGCTGGCAGCTCATGCCCACGGTCGACAGGACGGTGTAGTCCCTGGTGAACGTCGGCGGGCGCTCGCTGACGCCGACGAGCGGCAGGCGGTCGCCGCCGACGTCCCAGTAGCGCCCCGGCGGGCCGAGCCTGCCGTCGAGGTGGCCCAGCACGAACTGCTGGAAGGTGGCCCAGCTTCCCTCCGCCTGCCGCCACTGCCAGTAGGCGCGGGCCTTGGCCACGCGGGGGGCCAGCCCCTCCAGCGCCTCCGCGAGCGACCATGCGTACGGCGACTCCCCGACCGCGTCCCTGGCGTATCCGGGCAGGCCGCGGTCGAGGTCGGCCCAGGACGGAATGACCGCGAGGAGTTCGCCGTTCTCGTACAGGGCGACGCCGTCGCCCTCCTCGAACCACAGCACCGACAGCGCCGCGGGGTCGAGCGGCGAGGTGCCCTGCGGCCGCGTGGTGCGGTTCGCGGGCAGCACCGGCGGCAGCCCGGCGCCCACCCGTGCGGGGTCCGCCTCGGCGGGGGCCGGGACGTGGTTGGCCAGCCAGACCGCTCCGTGGACGATCCCCCGCGCGTCGCGAAGGTAAGCTACGGAGGAGGTCCGGTCGGCTTCGATCGTCAGTGTGCGGCTCCCGTAGGGGTTGGGGCTGGTGAGCACGACAGTGATGTCCACACCTCACCTCTCGTAGGCCTGCGGGATTCGGCCGCCAGACAGAATGTAGAACCGCTCGCGGCAGTCGTTAAGAGGACGGCCGCGAGGAGATGGAAAGGGTTTCGCGTGAGCGAGCAGCCGAAGACCGGGCAGCTGACCTTCGTCGCGCCCCGACGGGCCAAGCCGCAGCGCCATCTGGCCGACCTCACGATGGCCGAGCGCAGGGCGGCCGTGGCCGAGATCGGCGAGAAGCCGTTCCGCGCCGACCAGCTCTCGCGGCACTACTTCACCCGGCTGACCGGCTCGCCGGAGCAGATGACCGACCTGCCGGCGCCGCTGCGCGAGCGGCTGGTGGAGCAGCTCATGCCTCCGCTGCTGACGTCCGTACGCGAGATAACCTGCGACGGCGGCACCACCCGCAAGAACCTGTGGAAGCTGTTCGACGGCTCGCTGGTCGAGTCGGTCCTCATGCGTTATCCCGACCGCGTCACGATGTGCGTGTCCTCCCAGGCCGGGTGTGGCATGAACTGCCCGTTCTGCGCGACGGGGCAGGCGGGGCTCACCCGCAACATGTCCACCGCCGAGATCGTCGAGCAGGTCGTCGCGGGGGCGCGGGCGCTGGCGCGGGGCGAGGTCCCGGGCGGGCCGGGGCGCGTCACCAACGTGGTCTTCATGGGCATGGGTGAGCCGATGGCCAACTACAAGGCCGTCATCGGCGCCGTCCGCCGCCTGGTCGATCCCGCGCCGGAGGGCCTCGGCATCTCGGCCCGCGGGGTCACCGTCTCCACGGTCGGCCTGGTGCCGGCGATCGGCAAGCTGGCCGACGAGGGCCTGCCGGTGACGCTCGCCGTCTCCCTCCACGCTCCGGACGACGAGCTCAGGGACACGCTCGTGCCGATCAACACGCGGTGGAAGGTCGCCGAGGTGCTCGACGCGGCCTGGAGCTACGCGGCCAGGACCAAGCGGCGCGTCTCCATCGAGTACGCGCTGATCAAGGACGTCAACGACCAGGAGTGGCGGGCCGACCTGCTCGGCCGCCTGCTCAAGGGCAAGCTGGTGCACGTCAACCTCATCCCGCTCAACCCCACCCCCGGCTCGAAGTGGACCGCGTCGCGTCCCGAGGACGAGCGGGCCTTCGTACGCCGCCTGGAGTCCCATGGCGTCGCCGTCACCGTGCGGGACACGCGGGGACGGGAGATCGACGGGGCGTGCGGCCAGCTCGCCGCCGCGCCCCAGCCGTAGCGCGTCGGCCGTAGCGGGTCGGCCGCAGAGTCAGCCGCAGGGTCGGCCGCGGCGGGTCACGGCCGGGTGCGGCGCAGCCACGTGTAGGCCGCCAGGCCGATCGCGGGCCACAGCACCGACTGCGCCGTGATCAGGGGCGCGTTCGCCAGCAGCACTCCGTGGTGGGCGTCCCGCATCCAGCCCATCACCGGCACGGTGAGCCAGCGGGCCCCGGTGAGGCTGAGCATCAGCATCAGCAGGTACCCGAAGATCAGGGCCATCGTGGAGACCGCCGGGGAGCGCAGGATCGGGCGGCTCGTCAACGCCCCGAGGGCGAGCCCCGCCGCCGCCGACAGCAGATGCAGCCACACGCCGGTCAGCAGCACGCCGGTCGTGGGGACGGTGGTCAGCCGGCCGAGCAGCGCGGCTTCGGCGATCGCGGCGAGCACGAGCAGCGAGGCGAACGCCGCCAGCAGGCCGCTCACCTGCTCCCGCGTTCGCAGGGCGGACAGGGCGACGGCGCGCTGCTCGTCCGGCTCGGTGTCCAGCAGGCCGCGGGCGGCCCACGCGAGCACCGGCACGAGCATGGCCGCCGAGTCGGCCGTGGCGGCGATCTCCTGCCCGGTGGGCACGGCGGTCGCGTAGAGGACCGCGAGCAGCGCGAGCAGCGCGAACAGTGGTTGCAGGGCCCGGTGCGAGGCGACGTATCCGGCGACGCGGAACCGCGCCAGGGCGATCACGGAGGTCATCCCGCGGCCTCCCCGGCGACGCGGGCCGTGCTACGCACCGTGCAGCCCTCGGCGCGCAGGCGGTCGGCCAGTTCCGCGGCCCTCGACGCGGGCACCGCCACCTCCAGCACGGTCAGGGGCTCCTCGCCGGTCCGCTCGACCGGCTCCAGTTCCCGTACGGCGCGGTCGCGGACCTCGAAACGGCGCAGCCCGGGGAAGTCGCGCAGGTCGCCCTGGTGGTCGCTCACCACCACGATCCCGCCGCGCGCGCGGATCTCTCCGATGATCCGGGGAAGCTCGGCGCGGGTGGCGGTGTCGAGCCCGGCGAACGGTTCGTCGAGCACGAGCAGCCCCGGCTCGGCGAGCAGCGCCTGGGCGAGGCCCACCTTGTGGGCGCTGCCCTTGGACAGGTCCGGCAGGCGCCGGCCGAGCAGGTGGTCCATGCCGAGCCGCTCGCTCCAGTGGCCGATCGCGTCCTGGGTCACGCGGCGGACCGCCGCCATGTGCCGCAGATAGGCCGCCACCGTGAACGGCTGGTCGGCGGGGAAGCGCTCGGGGGCGTACCCGACGACCCGGGGGCGGCCCTCCACGCGTCCGCGTACGGGCCTGAGCAGCCCGGCGGTGAGCCGCAGGAGGGTCGACTTGCCGGTGCCGTTGGGGCCCACGACCTCGGCGACATCCCCGGGATCGAGGACCAGATCGGCGTCGGACAGGACCCACGGGTCGCGCCGTCCGTACCGGAAGGAGACGCTGGCGATCCGCATAGGTTCCCGAGCCTATCGAAGGATCTCCGCCCATTTCGGGTATTCGTGATCAATAGCCCGGCGTCCGGGCTGAAGCGGCATCCGGCTCCGCCGGAAAACCCTCATAAATCGCAACAAGTGTCAATTTCGTGGCGCGATGCACCACGATGGTGCTCATGCTTCGCAGATCATCCCCCCTGACGGCTGTCCTCGCCGCCGGTCTCACATTGACCGCCTCCCTTGTGGCCGCCCCCGCGGCCTGGGCCGACACCTACACGCCGGGCTCGGCCGGCCTGGGAGACCCGTACTTCCCGCACGCGGGCAACGGCGGGTACGACGCCGGCCACTACGCGATCAAGCTGAGGTTCACGCCGAAGACGCACCACATCAGCGCCACCACCACGATCACGGCCACGGCGACCAAGAACCTGTCCCGCTTCAACCTCGACTTCTCCGGGCCGAAGATCAGCCGCGTCGAGGTCAACGGCAAGCGGGCGGCGTACCGGCGGAAGGGTCAGGAACTCGTCGTCACCCCCCGGCACGGGCTGCCGTCGGGGGAGAAGTTCACGGTCGAGGTGTCCTACGCGGGCCGGCCGAAGTCGATCCAGGACGAGGCGCTCGGCGCCTCCGGCTGGATCAACACCACGGACGGCGCCGTCGTCGTGGCCGAGCCGGACGGCGCCCGCAGCTGGTTCCCGGTCAACGACAACCCCCGCGACAAGGCCACCTTCAGCTTCCAGGTCTCCGCGCCCCACGGCGTCACGGTCCTCGCCAACGGCGAGCCGAAGAACTCCGGGATCGTCGGCGTCCGCGGCGGCTACAGCACGTGGAGGTGGGAGATGTCCCAGCCCATGGCGCCGTACCTCGCCACGGTCGCGATCGGGAAGTTCAAGGTCACCGAGGGCACCGTCGACGGCGTCCCCAGCATCACGGCGGTCGACCCCTCGCTGGCCAAGGAGTTCAGGTACCTGCACCGCACCACCGCCAAGGCGATCAGGTGGGAGTCGAAGGTCTTCGGCGCCTACCCGTTCACGTCCACCGGCGGCATCGCCGACAGGCTCGGCGTCTCCTACTCGCTGGAGACCCAGGGCAGGCCGGTGTACGACAAGGGCATGGCCGACGACCTGGTCATCGTGCACGAGCTGGCCCACCAGTGGTTCGGTGACAGCGTCGGCCTGCGGAGCTGGAAGGACATCTGGCTCAACGAGGGCTTCGCGACGTACGCCGAGTGGTTGTACGAGGAGCAGCACGGCGGTCCGTCGGCCGAGAAGACCTTCGCGAAGCTCTACAAGAACAAGAGCGGCAGCGATTTCTGGAAGCTCAGGACGGGCGATCCGGGACGCGCCGGGATGTTCGACGGCGACGCGATCTACACGCGCGGCGCCATGACCGTGCACGCCCTGCGCAAGAAGATCGGCGACGAGACGTTCTTCACGCTGCTGCGCACGTGGACGGAGGAGAACCGGCACTCCACGGTCACCACGAAGGACTTCGTGGACCTCGCCGAGCGGCTCTCCGGCCAGGACCTCGACGCCCTGTTCGACGCCTGGCTCTACAAGGCGCACAAGCCCAAGCTCTGAGACGCGCCGACTCCCTCGCGAAGGGCGGTGCGACGCGCCGGGGCACTCGCGACGAGTCCGGGCCGCGCCACGCGACCGGGTCATGTGACGCGACCGGGTCATGCGAGGAGTTCGGGCGGGCGCGGGCGGCCGGTGAGACACCCGCCGCCCGCGCACCCGCCCCCGCACCCGCCGTCTCCGGGCGGCCGTCAGCGTGACGCCCACGGCGTTCGCGACCCCGCACGGCCGCGACACCGGGCTTCACGCGTCCGCCGGACGTCACGCGCGACGTCCGGCCTCCACGCGCCCGCGACGCGGGCGCCACGCGACGACGGATCCACGCCGGAGGTGGCGGGCGGGGCTCAGCCCGCGGAGGCCGCGGGAGCGGGTTCGAACCCCGCCGTACGGTACCGCTCGATCTCCACCCATGCGGCCGACATCCCGGTGAGGCACCGGTCGAACACCTCCGCCTGCCGGACGTACGCCTCCCGGGCGGGACCGGGACGCACGCACAGGTCGTCGGTGTCGCTGACCGACCACGGCACGTCGCTGTGGCCGAGCGCGGCGGGCAGCAGCGAGGCGACCCCCCGCGCGCCCAGCTCGCTGGTGAGCTGCCGCCGGACGGGACGGCCGAGCACGTCGGCGAACACCTGCGCCCAGACCTCCGACCGCGCGCCGCCGCCGGCCAGCCGCCAGGGCCGGTCGCCGACGTCGGCCCCGCTGGCCAGGACCCGGTCGAGCTGGACCCGGTGATACTGGGCGACGCCCTCGATGACCGCGCGGGTGAGGTGACCGCGGCGGTGGACGGCGGAGACGCCGAGGAACGTCCCGGAGGCCGCCGGATGCTCGGGGGCGCCGTTGACGAAGGGCAGGAACAGCAGACCGCCGGCGCCCGGCTCGACCGTCGCCGCCTCCTCCAGCAGTTCCGCCGCGGGGACGCCGCCGCCCGTCTGCCGGTGCGGGGCCGAGGCCGAGCTCAGCCAGTCGAGGTTGGCGGCCGACGTGGGCGCGACCTCCATGGCGAGCATCGTGCCCGAGTCCGGCATCAGCGCGCTGAGCGTGACCTCGGGGGCGGGCGTCGCCGCGGGGACGACGACCCCGTTGATGGCCCACGTCCCCACGATGATCGTGACGTCGCCCGGCGCCCGGCCGCCCGCGCCGAGCGTCGCGGCCACGCAGTCCATGCAGCCCGCGATGACCGGCAGCCCTTCGGGCAGCCCGGTCAGCTCCGCGACCCGCGCGCTCAGCCCGGCGACGACCTGGCCCGACTCACGCAGCGGCGGGAAGCGGTCGAGGTCCGCGGCCGGCAGCCCCACGAGTTCGAGTGCCGTCGGGGTGTAGGCGCGGGTGTCCAGCGCGACCATCCCGAACGCGCTCGCGTCGCTGTAGTCGGCGCTGGGCACGCCGGTGAGCCGCGAGGTCACCCAGTCCTTGCACGACAGCGCCCACCGGGTCCTCGCGTACGCCTCCGGCTCGGCGTCGTGCATCCAGCGCAGCAGCACGGCGGGCTGGGCGGCCCACGGGATGGAGCCGGTCTCGGCGGCGAGGCGGCGGGCCGCCTCCGGCTCGATCGCGTCCACGATGTGCTGGGCGCGGCTGTCGGACGACGCGATGGCCGGCCCGACCGGCCGCAGCGACTCGTCGACGGGATAGAGCCCGTTGCCGTGGGCCGCGACGCCGATCCCGGCCGGCACGTACCCGTCGGCCGCGAGCTTGCCCGCGAGGTCGCCGAGCAGCGACACGACGGTCTCGGCGAGGCCGGCCATGTCCACGTCGTGGCGGTGGGCCGTCACGCTGGTGCGCGGCGTGCGGGCGTGCACCACCCCCACCTCGCGTCCCTCCGCGTCGAACGCCGCCGCCTTCGACGCGGTCAGGCCCACGTCGACCCCGATGTAACACGTGGCCTGGTTCGTCATGCCGTCCTCCCGCTGCCCCTGCTCCCGCCCGTGCCCCCGCCAGTGCTTCCGCCAGTGCCCGCCGCCTCGGCCAGGGCGCGGGGACGGTGGCGCCACAGCTCCCTCTCGTACGCGGCCACCTCGGAACGGGCCCGGTCCTCGTCCCAACCGAGGTGGCGTACGGCGACGTCCGCGCAGGTCGCGGCGCTGTTCAGGCCCATGTCGCCGTTGAGCCCGACAAGGATACGCCGCAGCATGACGTCGGCCAGCGTCACCGCCCCCTCCTCGCGTACGGCCATGACGACCTCGGCGGCGAGCGCCCCGGTCTCCTTGTCGACCACCTCGGCGAGCGAGGGGTCCCCGGCGGCGATCTCCAGCACCCTGCGGGCGCGCACGCCGTAGAGCTGCAGCAGGCGGCGGGAGGACGCCCGGTCGAGCGGCGAGTCGCGGAGGAAGTCGCGGACGAACTCCGGCCAGGCCGAGGTCTCCGCGCCGGGCAGGGGCCGTTCCCGGGTGACGCACGGGCGGGGACGGCGGCCGAGCACGCGCAGCGCCGCGTCGGTGACGTCCTCCGCCAGCGCCCGGTGGGTGGTGAGCTTGCCGCCGATGACGGTCAGCAGCCCCCGGTACGCCGGCCCGTGGTCGAGCACCGTGTGCCCACGGCTGATCTTCGCGTTGTCCGACACCCCGCTCGTGTACGGCAGGGGCCGGATCCCGGCGACGCTCCACAGCACGTCGGAGGGGGTCAGCCCGGCCCCGGGGAAGATCCGGTTGGTCTCCGAGAGCAGATACTCGATCTCGGCGTCGCTCGCGACGACCTCGTCCAGGTCGCCCTCGTACGTCAGGTCGGTGCTGCCGAGCACGTAGCGGCCCTGCCAGGGGAAGACGAAGATCGGCCTGCCGTCGGCCGCCGCCTCGAAGAAGATGCAGGTGTCGGGGGCGCCGGGGAACGGGTCGAGCACGACGTGGCTGCCCTTGGTGCCGCCGTTCAGGCGGCGGCTCTCGATCTGGCCGTCGAGGATCCGGTCGATCCACGGCCCGGCGGCGTTGACGGTGACGGCGGCCCGGATCTCGCCGCGCGCCCCCGTCCGCACGTCCTCGGTGCGCAGGCCCGCGACGCGGTCGCCCTCGACGACGAGTCCGGTGACGGAGGTGTAGGTCAGCACCCGCACGCCGAGGCGGTGCGCGTCGAGGAACAGCTCGACGCAGAGCCGCTCCGCCCAGGGCACCTGCGCGTCGTGGAAGAGCGCGGCCCCGCGCAGGCCGTCGCGGGAGAGCGTGGGCCACCTGCGGGCCACGGTGCGGACCGGGACGGTCCGGCTCAGGCCGCGTCCCCGGCCCAGAGCCAGCAGGTCGAACGCCAGCAGGCCGAGGCGGATGAGCGTGCCGGGCCGGGTGTTCCCCTTGTAGAAGGGGATCAGCATCGGGTAGTCGCGGACGAGGTGCGGAGCGGTGCGGAACAGCAGGTGCCGCTCCCGGATGGATTCGTGCACGAGCGCGAGGTCGTAGCGCTCCAGGTACTTGAGGCCGCCGTGGATGAGCCGGCTGGAGGTGCTCGACGTGCCCGAGCCCACGTCGGCGCGGTCGACGACGACGACGCGCAGGCCGCGGGCCGCGGCGTCCCGGGCGATGGCGAGCCCGTTGATACCGGCTCCGATGACGGCGAGATCGACGACGTCGTTCTCGCCGGAGGGGACATGGTGCGACATGGGAGGCTCCCGGGGGAATGACGGGCGCGGGTCCGCGGGCGGCGCTCGCCGGACCCGCGCCCTTGGGGATTCAGATCGCGGCGCCGGCCGTCTTCTCCTGGAAGATCTCGTACGCCTCCTCGGGCTTGAGCCCGTCGTGCACGACCCCGCGGACGGCGGCGAGCATCCCGGCGGGGTTCTCGCTCTGGAAGATGTTGCGGCCCATGTCGACGCCCGCGGCGCCCTCCTGGATCGACCGGTAGGCCATCGTCAGGGCGTCCAGCTCCGGCAGCTTCTTGCCGCCGGCCACGATGATCGGCACCGGGCAGCTCGCGGTGACGGTCTCGAAGCCGTCCTCCACGTAGTACGTCTTGACGATGTGGGCGCCCATCTCCGCGCTGATCCGGGTGGCGAGGCGGAAGTAGCGCGCGTCGCGGACCATGTCCTTGCCGACGGCGGTGACGCCGAGCACGGCCACGCCGTGCCGCTGACCGGCGTCGACCAGCGCGGCCAGGTTGGCCACCGACCGCGACTCGTGCTCGCCGCCGATGAACACCTGGATGGCCACGGCCGCGGCGTTGAGGCGCAGCGCGTCCTCCATGTCGAGCGCGATGTGCTCGTCGGACAGCTCGCGCAGGATGCTCGGGCCGCCGCTGGCGCGCAGCACGATTCCCGCGCCCGTGGTCGCGGGGATGCTGGTGCGCAGCGCGCCGCGGGTCATCATGATCGCGTCGGCGTGCGGCGTGAGCGGGGCGATCCGGGTGTCGAGGCGCTCCAGACCGGCCATCGGCCCCACGAAGTATCCGTGGTCGAAGGCGAGCATGACCGTGCGCCCGGTGTCCGGCCGGAAGATGCGCGACAGGCGGTTGCGCAGGCCCCAGTCCTGCCCGTGCGCGCCCTTGACGTGGAAGCCGCCCGCCGCGGGCCCGGACGTCCCGAAGTCGCGGGCGTCGAGCAGGCCGTCGGTGTCAGCCATCAGTGTCGTCTCCTGTGATAGTGGTGGTGGTCGTGGCGGCCGCGGGTCGCGGCCGCCGTCTGAACAGGGAGGCCAGGCCTCCGCTACGGTCGCCTCCGCCTGCGAGGAACAGGACGAAGAGCACCAGGCCGCCCTTGAGCAGGTTCTGCGCCGCGGTGCTCCAGCCGACGAGGTTGACCAGGCCGTCGAGGAGGATGAAGAACAGGGCCGCGCCCCACACGCCCACCGGGACCGCCCGGCCGCCGGAGATCAGCGTGCCGCCGATGACCACGACGGCCACGGAGTCGAGCAGGTAGCGGGTGCCGAGATCGGCCGAGGGCGCGATGTAGGCGGCGAGCAGCGCGCCGGTAAGCCCGGCCAGCGCCCCGCTCAGCAGGTACGTCGTGGCGATGACCCGGGCCACCGGGACGCCGGCCCGTTCGGCGGCGCGGCGGTTCTGCCCCACCGCGACCAGCGACCGCCCGTAGACCGTACGGCGCAGCAGGGCGGCGACGAGCACGGTCAGCACCGCGATCGCCAGCGCGAGGACCGGTACGCCCGCCGGGCGGAGGTTGAGCGCCGCGCGGAGCCCGGCGTCGGGCACGGCGGTGAAGCCGTTGGCCGTCGACAGCGTGATCGACGAGGCGACGAGCCCCGCGGCCAGCGTGGCGATGATCGGGGGGACGGACAGGCCGAGGATGGCCACGGTGCTGACCGCCGCGACGAGGACGCCCACGCCGATGCCCGCGAGGATGCCCACGGCCGCCGAGCCGGTCGCGGAGGCCGCCGCCACCGAGACGAACCCGGCGAGCGAGATGACCGAAGAGACCGACACGTCGATGTTGCCCGGGCCCGCGGTGACGACCAGCATCTGCCCGAGCCCGACGATGACGAGGTAGGGCGCGAGGGACAGGGCCAGGGAGACCGTCTGCCCGCCGCCCTGGCCCGAGATGACCAGGATCACCAGCCACACGAGCGCGGCGGCGGCGAAGCCCCAGACCCAGGGGGCGCCGTTCCGGGGGCCGCTCCAGGAGCGCGGCCCGGCCACGCGGATGTTCATCGCAGCACCTTCCCCACGACGACGCGGCCGGCGAGCACGGCCAGGACGATCACTCCCTGTACGGCCGACTGCATGTCGGACCGCACGTCGAGCAGGCTGAGAACCACGCTGACCAGGCCCAGCGTGACCCCGCCGACGGCCGCGCCCCAGGGCACCGCGGTGCCGCCGGCGAAGGAGCCGCCGCCGAGGATCACCGCGGCCACCGTCATGAGCGTGTAGCTGGAGGCCGACGACACGTCCCCGCCGCCCGTCTGGGAGGCCAGGACGAGGCCGGACAGCACGCCGAGCACGCCCGCCGCGGCGTAGGCGACGACGCGGGAGGTCACCGGGCGCAGCCCGGCCCGCCGCAGCGCGACCGGGTTGCTGCCGAGGCCGCGCATCCGCACCCCGAGGGCGCTGCGCGCGGAGAGCAGGTAGACCAGCAGGGCGACGACCACGATCGGCAGCAGCGGCGCGGGGAAGCCGGCGGGCTGCCACGCGCCGAAGGACGCCAGCCACTCCGGGGTCGTGCCGCCGGGCGTGGGCAGCAGGAACAGGCCGAGGCCCAGCCAGACGAACGACGCGCCGAGGGTCGCGATCAGCGCCGGCACCTGCCGCAGGTGGATGAGGAGGCCGAGGACGGCGTACGCCGCGACCAGCCCGGCCAGCACGAGGACGCCGGTCAGGGGCGACGACACCAGCAGCGTGGCGGAGACCACGGTGACCAGGCCGACGAAGTTGCCGATCCCGAGGTCGATGTCGCCGACGGCCATCAGCGTCATCTGGGCCTGCGCGGCGATCACCAGCGGCACGGTCGCGGACAGGACCAGGGTGAGGCCCTCCACGGTCAGCACGCCCGGCTGGAGCGACGAGCAGACGCCGATCATCACGATCAGGGCCACGGCGCTGACCGCGGCGGGTGCGGAGCGGCGCATCCGCGCCCGGCCCGGCAGGGCGGGGGCGAGAAGCTGGGCCATCAGTCGTCTTCTCCCTTCTCGGCGAAGGAGACGCCGATGATGCGTTCCTCGGAGATCTCCTCGCCGGTGAGTTCGGCCACCACCCGGCCGGCGCGGAAGACGTAGACCCGGTCGCAGTGGGCCATCTCGGCGTTCTCGCTGGAGTACCAGACGACGCTGCGGCCCTTCGCCGCCTCCTGCCGGATCAGGCCGTACAGATCGGTCTTGGTGTGCACGTCCACGCCCCGGAACGGGTCGTCGAGCAGCACGAGCCCGGCGGGGGAGGCGAACGCGCGGGCGACGATGACCTTCTGCTGGTTGCCGCCGCTCAGTTCGGTGATCCCGGCCTCCGCGCCGCCCCTGATCGACAGGCGCTTCACCCAGTCGGCGACGACGGCGCGTTCCTCCGCCGGGCGGCGCAGCCCGCGCCGGGCGATCCCGCGCAGCGCGGTCACGATCAGGTTGTCGCCCACGCTCCACAGGGGCAGCACCCCCGAGCGCTGCCGGTCGCCGGGTACGTACGCCCGGCTCACACCGACGGTGGTGTCGCGGCGGACGGGCCGCCACAGGCGTTCGAGCACCTCCTGCTGGCCCTGACCGGCCAGCCCGGCGAGGCCCACGACCTCGCCCCTGCCGACCCGCAGGGTGACCTCCCGCAGGCCGGGGCCGGTGGCCCCGAGCAGTTCGGCCACCGTCTCGCGGGCGGCGGTCCCGGCGGCGGCCGGCGCGCCGAACGTCGGCGGAGCGGCGACGTGCGCGCCCATCAGCCCGAGGACGTCCGGTTCGCTCAGGCCGGAGGCGGGCCGCTCGGCGGTGACCGCGCCGTCGCGCAGGACGGCGACGCGGTCGGCCACCGAGAGGACCTCCCGGATGCGGTGCGAGATGAGCAGCACGGCCGTCCCGGCCTCGGTCAGCCGCCGCACGTAGGCGTACAGCGACCGGGCGGCGTCCGGGCCGAGCGACTCGGTGGGCTCGTCGAGGATCAGCAGGTCGAGCCGGTCCACCAGGCAGGCGCGGGCGATCTCCACCATCTGGCGGCGGGCGAGCGACAGGTCCTCCACCCGATCGCGCGGGGAGACGCCGTGACCGGGGAACATCTCGTCGAGGCGGCGGCGCACCGCGTCGCTCGCGGCCCGCCGCCACCGCAGGCGGGGCAGGCAGTGCCGCGAGGACACCCACATGTTCTCCGCCACGGTGAGATCGGGGCACAGCGACGTCTCCTGGTAGGCCATCCGCACCGTGCGGAAGTCTCCGGCGGACGCCTTCGCGCCGTGGACGAGGACCGTGCCGGCGTCGCAGGGCTCCAGCCCGGCGAGGACCCGCATGAGGGTGCTCTTGCCGGCGCCGTTGTGGCCGACCAGCCCGAGCACCTCACCCGCGCGGACCTCCAGGTCCACGCCCGCCAGCGCCCGGGTGCGCCCGTACGTCTTGGTCACGCCCCTGGCGGTGACGACGGGCGGCCGGCCGGCCGGTCCGGTGTCCGTGTCCGGCGGCGCGGTGCCGCCGGCCGGGAGATTGTCGACGTGCATGCCCGGTCTCCTCCGTCTCCTGCGTGCGGTGTGTGGAGCGGGTCAGCCCTGCGCCGACGGGATCGGCGGCTGCACCGGCTTGCCACCGGTCTTGACGGCCTCGACCTGCTGCCGGAACAGGTCGCGGGTCCACGGCCAGGCGGCGTACTCGTCGGGCTTGAGCACCGAGGCCCAGGCGTCGCGGTCCTTCTGCTCGATCAGGACGATCGGGAAGGTCATCTGCTTGGGCACGTCCTTGCCGTCGAGCAGGTCGAGCGCCTCCCAGAGGGCCGCGACCGACTGGCCGGGGTCGGACATGACGGCGACCGAGCCGTTGTCGATCTTGTTGTCCCGCCAGTAGCTCAGCGCGCGGCCGTTGGTCTCGAAGTCCACCGCGGGCACGGTCTTGCCGGCCGTGGCGAACGCCTGGGCCACGCCGTAGCCGTCGCCGCAGCCGATGACGCCGTCGACCTTCGGCACGCTGGACAGCACGCCGAGCACCGCCTTCTGCGCGGTGGCGCCGTCGCACATGCCCGTCACCGTCGCCACGGTCTTCACCCCGGGGTAGTCCCCGAGGATCTTCTTGGTGGTGTCGAGCATCTCGGCCTCGGGCTGGGACCCGACGACGCCGCGGCTCACGATGACCGAGCCCTTGCCGCCGATGCCCTCCAGGAGCGGCTTCGCGGCGTAGGTCGCCCAGTCGACGAAGCTGTTCTGCAGCACGTGCGCGCAGGGCGCGTCGATGGCCGAGTCGAAGACCACGACCTTGACGCCCGAATTGCAGGCCTGCTGGATGACGGGCTGGAGCGCGGTCGGCGAGGCCGGGTCGATGAGCAGGGCGTCGGGCTTCTGCAGCAGCAGGCTCTTGATCTGGGCGACCTGCTCGGTCGCGGAGTTGTCGCCCGGCGCGTTGACGACCTTGTACTTGCCGATCAGCCCGTCGCTCTTGGCCTGCTGGGCGGCGGCCTCGAACTTGGCGATCATCGTCTGCCGCCAGCCGTTGCCGATGAAGCCGTTGCTCAGCGCGATGAAGGGCTTGCCGCCGCCGTTGCCGCCGCTCGTGGCCCCGTCCGCGGCGGCGGTGTCACCGGTGTCACCGGAGCCGCAGCCCGCGGCCAGGACGGCGAGAGCGGAGATCGCCGCGGCCGAGGCGGCGCGCCAGGGCCGGCGTGTGGGACGCATGTGCATGGTGTCTCCAGTCAGAGCGGGTTCGCGAGGGGGGAGATCGGCTGGGACACGTCGGCCCGGTGCCGACTTGTCATTACAGGCCTGTAGTGACAAGCAAACTAAGACGGCGTTTCGGGCATGTCAAGAGGCTGTTTCCGGTCGGACTACTTGGAGAGTCATGGATAATCTTGATGACGGCTCCGACCACTTGTAGTGACAGGTGTTGGTCGGGCATGCTGCTGCGGTGCCGCCAAGGAGGTTCCCGTGACCCTGACCTATCCGCCCCTGGACCGCGACGGGGCGGAACCGCTGTGGATGCAGCTCATGCGGGCGTTGCGCGCGGAGATCGAGAGCGGCGAGCGCGGCCCCGACCGGCCGCTGCCGTCGGAGGCCGAGCTGAGCGACCTGTTCGGCGTCTCCCGCACGGTGGTCAGGGAGGCGCTGCGCGAGCTGGTCCAGCAGCGACTGATCTACAAGGTGAAGGGCAAGGGGGCCTTCGTCGCCCCCCGCAAGACCGAGCTGAGGTTCGTCGGATCGATGTCCGGATCCGCCGACGACCTGCGGGAGTCGGGCCGCCGGGTGACCACCCAGACCATCCGCCAGGCGCTCGGCGAGGCCGACGAGCGGGAGGCCGCGCTGCTGCGGATCCCGCAGGGGGAACAGGTCGTACGGCTGCGCAGGCTCCGCCGCGTCGACGGCCAGCCGTGGCTGCTCGTCGAGACGGCCCTGCCCGCCCGGCTCGTCCCCGGCCTGGAGCGGGTCGTCCTGGAGAACCAGTCGCTCTACGACACGCTGCGGCGCCGGTACGGCATCGAGCCCGCGGCGGCCGACCGCTGGATCGAGGCGGTCTTCCCCGACCGGGAGGACGCGGCGCTCCTGGAGGTGTCCACCTCGACGCCGCTCCTCGGCATCGAGTCGGTCGCGTGGCTGGAGGACAACACCAGGTTCGAGGCCTACCACGCCCTCCACCGCAGCGACCAGACCCGCTTCTACGTCGGCATCCGCTGACCACGCCGTCGTCCGTGCCTCCGGCGTCCCGGGCGGCGGGGCGTCATCCCTCGCTTCGGAGGCCGCGGCCTCCGGACGGACGACGCCCCGCCCGGCTCACCAGCTCTTGCCGGCCTGCTCCCGGACCGTACGGTTGATCCGGTTGAAGAAGTTGGTCAGCGCGATCTCCAGATTGATCGCGGACAGCTGCGCCTCGTCGAAGTGCGCGGCGGCGGCGTCCCAGATCTCGTCGGTCACACCCGGCGCGCCGTCCTGGATCCGGGTGGCGGCCTCGGTCAGCGCGAGCGCGGCTCGCTCCGCCTCGGTGAAGAAGGGCGTCTCGCGCCACGCGACCACGTTGTGCAGCCGCTCGTCGGTCTCCCCGTGCTTCCTGGCCGCCGCGACCCCGGCGAAGACGCACGGGCTGCAGCCGTTGATCTGGCTGGCCCGCAGGTGGACCAGGTCGAGCACGCGCGGCTCGACGCCACTGGCGTGAATCGCCTTGTAGAGGTGCTGGATCGCCGTCGTCACGTCGGGATTCGCCCGGCTCTTCATGCGTGCTTCCATCGGTGTCGCCCCTTCATCGGTTACCCGCGCCCGTCCGGGCGCGTCATCACCCATGACGTGGCGGATTCGAGGAAGGTAACAACATGTCCGACACCAACCCGGCCGACCCGGTGGGCGAGGCGTTCGAGGCCCAGCGCGACCGGCTGCGCGCGGTCGCCTACCGCATGCTCGGCTCGCGGGCCGACGCCGAGGACGTGGTCCAGGAGGCCTGGCTGCGGCTCTCCCGTCAGGGCACCGAGAGCATCGACAACCTCGACGGCTGGCTGACCACGGTGGTCGGCCGGATCAGCCTGGATGTCCTGCGGTCGCGCCGGGCCCGCCCCGAGGCGTCCTACGACGACCGGCTGGCCGAACTCGTGGTGACGGCCGACGACGGCCTTGCGCCGGAGGACGACGTGGCGCTCGCCGACTCGGTCGGGGTCGCGCTCCTGGTCGTCCTGGAGTCGCTCCGGCCGAGCGAGCGGCTGGCGTTCGTGCTGCACGACCTGTTCGCGGTGCCGTTCGACGAGATCGGCCGGATTCTCGGCAGGTCCGCCGACGCCGCCAAGATGCTCGCCAGCCGCGCCCGCGGGAAGGTGCGGGCGAACCCTCAGGAGCCCGGACGGCCGAGGGCCGCCGGACGGGAACAGCGCGAGGTGGTCCAGGCCTTCCTGGCGGCGGCCCACCGCGGCGATTTCGAGGGGCTGCTGCGCGTGCTCGACCCCGAGGTGAAGCTGACCGTCGACACCTCCGACGGTGTGGTCGTCGTCCTCGGCGCCACCAAGGTCGCCGCGGGCGCGACCGCGCGAGTCGCCGCCGGCGCGGCCGCGCGAGGGCGAGCGGTGCTCGTCAACGGCCTTCCCGGATTCGTCTCCTGGCGCGAGGACGGGACTCCGCTCTCGGTCATGGCGTTCACCGTCGTCGACGGCCGGATCGTGGCCATCTCCACCGTCATCGACCCGGCCAGGCTCGCGTCGGCGGATCTCCCGGATCCGGGGTGAGTTACCGCATGAGATCGCGGCACCGTGGGCCACCCGGGCCCGCGAAGCCGTCGTGGAGACCGAAGTCCGTACCGGTCCTAGAGTCCGCCGAGCTGGGAGGCGGCGCGGATGGCGAGCCACACCTCGGCGAAGTCGCCGGTCGCCGACAGGTCGCGGCCGGTCAGCGCGCCGAACCGGCGCAGCCGGTACGCCAGCGTGTTGGGGTGGACGTGCAGGGCCCGCGCGGCGTCGTCGACGCGGCGGTCGCGTTCCATCCAGGTCCGCACCGACGCGACCAGGTCCGATCCGTGCGCGGTGTCGTACCGCAGGGCGTCGCCGAGCACGTGCTCGACCAGGGCGGCCAGCACGCCCACGTCGTCCGGCAGCCACCGGCCCGTGGTGTCCTCGCCGTACGTCACCAGCGGCCGGCCGGACTCGGCGGCGCGGGAGGCCGCCCACAGCGCCTCGCGCTGGGCGACCCGCAGCGACGAGCCGGGCGGGAGCGGGCGGCTGACGCCCGCCGCGATCCCCGGGATCTCCCGCAACGCGGCCCCCGCCTCTCCGGCGCCCGCCCCGCCGTCCTCCCCACGCGGTGCGGCGCCCGTCCCCGCGTCGCCGGTGATCACGGAGGCCGGCGTCAGCACGTACAGGTCGCGGTGCCGGCGGAGCATGAGGTGGGGGTGCTCGCCGAGGGCGCCCACGACGGCGTCGTCTTCGGCGTCGCGCGCCACGAGCAGCACGACCTCGATGTCCGGGAGGAGGCCCATGAGGGCGAGCCTGCGCCGGGCGGTCTCCGGGTCGAGCACGTCCTGCAGCAGTTCGGCCAGCGTCTCCGCGCCCTGCCGCCGCAGCGTCTCGCGCCGGCTGCGCACCATCGCGAGCCGCAGCGCGGCGACGGTCGCGATGTGCTGCACCACGGCCAGCCCGGCCGGGCGGGCGCCCTGCCGCTCGAAGGCCACCAGCCATCCCGCCGGGCCGCCGGGCGCGGGGACCGGGAGCGCGAAACCGCCGGGGATGGTCGGCGGCGCGTCCGCCGAGGCGGGCAGCCGTACGCCGGGAGGGGGCGCGGGCACGCCGGGCAGCAGCGGCCGCCCCTGCGGGGTGCTCAGGTGGATGGCGTACCCCGACAGCCGTTCGAGCCGCTGGAACAGCCCGGCCGTGTCCAGCCCTTCCGAGGCGAGCCAGCGCAGCGCGCCGAACACCTGGAGCTGTGCTCCCAGCCGCTGCCGGGCGTCCTCCTGCACGGCCGCCGCGACCTCCTGCGCGATCGCGATGAACGGCACGGCCAGCGGCACCTCCAGCACCGGGAACCCCCGCTCCTCGGCGGCGTCGAGGAAGGCCCGGCGCAGCGGCGGCACGTGCAGGCCCGCGCTGAGCGCGAGCGCGGCCACTCCCGCGTCGTCCAGCCGTTCCAGGTACGCGCGCTGCGCGGCGGCGGCGCGCGGCACGCCGATGCCGGTCGTCATGATGACCTCGGCCCCGAGCAGCCAGGGGGTCGGGTCGTCGAGCTCGCTCACGTGTGCCCAGGAGACCGACCTGCCGAGGCCGCGCTCACCGGCCACGACCCTCAGCTGCAGCGCGGGGGAGCGCAGCAGATCCTCCACCGTGGTGTGCGTGTCCACATCGTGGAGCCTATTTCTGGTGATAGACCCAATTGTCCTTATTCGGAGGGGTGGGGCACACCCAAGCGGTCTCCCTTGACCTGGAGGAACGCATGACCGGCCGCCCCACCCTGATCGACGCCCCGGCGGGACCGCCGCGTACGCTCGCGGGGCCCGTGCTGACGGACGGCCCCGTCGTGCTGACGGCCGACTGCGACCTGGCCCGGGCGAGGGACAAGGCCACCGGC
This sequence comes from Microbispora sp. H10885, assembly GCF_014161415.1. NCBI lineage: Bacteria > Bacillati > Actinomycetota > Actinomycetes > Streptosporangiales > Streptosporangiaceae > Microbispora > Microbispora sp. H10885. The sequence goes on from NZ_JABBWY010000012.1 coordinate 287,044, forward strand.
CCCCGCAACGACGTCCACCGCGACCGCCGGACGGACCTCTACCGACGCTCGACGTGGCCTACGATCTGATCGGCCTGCTCGCGCCGGGCACGGCCTGACGCCGGGGAGAAGCAATGATCGTCGACCTGTCGGTGCCCGTCGAGAGCGGCATGCCCGTCTACCCCGGCGATCCGGAGGTGGAGATCGCGCCCGCCCTCACGGTGGCGGAGGAGGGCGTGAACGTGCTCCGCCTGCACCTCGGGTCGCAGTCGGGCACTCACGTGGACGCGCCGTGCCACATCGACGACGCGCTGCCCACGCTCGACGACCTGCCGCTGGAGCGGTTCCTCGGCCCGGCGGCGGTCCTCGACGCCCGGGGCCTGCCGCCGCACGCGCCGATCACCCCCGCGATGCTCGGCCCGGTCGGCGGGCGGCTCGGGCCGGGGACCGTGTTGCTGGTCGCCACCGGCTGGGACGCCCACTGGGGCACATCCGGCTACCTGGCCCACCCGTACCTGGAGGCGGAGACGGCCCGCCTGATCGTCGCCGCGGGCGTGCGGACCGTCGGCGTCGACGCCCTCAGCGTCGACCCGACTCCCGCTCCCGCCGACCTGCCCGCGCACCGCGTGCTGTGCGGCGCGCACGCCGTCATCGCGGAGAACCTGCGCAACCTCGGCCCGCTCCTGGAGGCCCAGGCCGCCGGTCGTCCGATCGAGGTCTCCCTGCTGCCGCTGCGCCTCCACGCGGCCGACGGGTCTCCCGTACGCGCCGTCGCGGTCACGCGCTAGGCGGAGGTCAGCGCGTGCCCCAGGAGTAGGTCTGCTTGTGCAGCTTGAGGTAGACGAACGTCTCGGTGGCGCGGACGCTGGAGATGGCCCGGATCTTGCCGAGGATCTCCAGCAGGTGGGTGTCGCCCTCGCAGACCACCTCGACCATGATGTCCACCGAGCCGGCCGTGAGCACGACGTAGTCGATCTCGGGGATCTGCGACAGTTCGTCGGCGACCTGCTCCAGGTCGCCCTCGCACTTGATGCCGATCATCGCCTGGCGCGGGAAGCCCAGGGTCAGCGGGTCGGTCACGGCGACGATCTGCATGACGCCGAGATCCAGCAGGCGCTGCACCCGCTGGCGCACCGCCGCCTCCGACAGGCCCACGGCCTTGCCGATCGCGGCGTACGGCTTGCGCCCGTCCGTCTGAAGCTGCTCGATGATCTGCTTGGAGATCTCGTCGAGCACCACCGGCCCGCCCTTCGCGGCAGCCGCGCGGGATCTAGGCGGAGTCGTCATCCTCGGGGGGTGTCCTCTCTTGGAGAGCGCGTCGGTCCTACCGACCTCGTGTTACGGCACCGTTTTTGCCATGTTGCGATCGTGGTCTGACATGGTGTCAGCTCAACCGCTTCCGTCAAGCGATTCCGTAGCAATTTGGTATCTTAGCCACGAAATCCCTTGTCGTAGGCTCTTTCCTCTGTCAGAGTCGCGACATCCTAGCTACCTCAACAGGAGGTCAACGGTGACCACCCGTCTCCAGAACTTCGTGAACGGGAAGTTCGTCGACGCCGCGAGCGGCCGTTTCTCCGACGTCGTAGACCCTACGACGGGAGAGGTCTACGCCCAGGCACCGGTGTCGGCCCAGGAGGACGTCGACGCCGCGTACGCCGCCGCGACGGCCGCCTTCGAGACGTGGGGCCAGACGACGCCGGGTGAGCGGGCGGCGCTGCTGCTGAAGGTCGCCGACGCGATCGAGGCCCGGGCCGACGAGATCAACGAGGCCGAGTGCCGCAACACCGGCAAGCCCCGGGCGCGCATGGCCGAGGACGAGACCCCGGTCGCCGCCGACCACTTCCGCTTCTTCGCGGGCGCGGCCCGCACCCTGGAGGGCCCGACCTCCGGCGAGTTCATGGCCGACCACACCTCCGTCATCCGGCACGAGCCGATCGGCGTCATCGGCCAGGTCACGCCGTGGAACTACCCGATGATGATGGCCGTGTGGAAGATCGCCCCCGCGCTCGCGGCCGGCAACACGGTCGTGCTCAAGCCGTCCGACACCACCCCGGCCTCCACGCTGAAGCTGGCCGAGATCCTGGGCGACGTCCTGCCGGCCGGCGTCTTCAACGTCGTCACCGGCGACCGGGAGACCGGCGCGCTGGTGGTCGGTCACCCGGCCGCGAGCATGGTCGCGATCACCGGCTCGGTGGGCGCGGGCATGGCGGTCGCGAAGACCGCCGCCGACGACGTCAAACGGGTCCACCTGGAGCTGGGCGGCAAGGCCCCCGTCGTGGTCTTCGACGACGTGAAGGACATCAGGGCCGTCGCCGAGGGGATCGCCGGGGCGGCCCTCTACAACGCCGGCCAGGACTGCACCGCGGCCTGCCGGGTGCTGGTGCACGAGAGCATCCACGACGAGTTCGCCGCGGCGCTGACCGAGGCCGCCGCCGCCACCAAGCTGGGCGGGCTCGACGAGGAGGACGCCTACTTCGGCCCGCTGAACAACGCCAACCAGCTCGCCCGGGTCGAGTCGTTCTTCGAGCGGCTGCCCGAGCACGCGAAGGTCCTCACCGGCGGCGCCCGCGTCGGCGACAAGGGCTACTTCTTCGCCCCCACGGTGGTCGACGGGCTGCGGCAGGACGACGAGATGGTGCAGGACGAGATCTTCGGTCCCGTCATCACCGTCCAGACGTTCACCGACGAGGCCGACGCGCTGGCCAAGGCGAACGGCGTCCGCTACGGCCTGTCGGGCTCGGTCTGGACCTCCGACCACGGGCGCGCGATGCGGATGTCCAAGCGCCTCGACTTCGGCGTGGTCTGGGTCAACACCCACATCCCGTTCGTGTCCGAGATGCCGCACGGCGGCTTCAAGCACTCGGGTTACGGCAAGGACCTGTCCGTCTTCGGGCTGCACGACTACACCCGCGTCAAGCACGTGATGCACTACATCGGCGAATAGGTTCCCCCGGCGCGAGCCGTACGACCTATCGATAAAGAGGGATAAGCCTGGAATGACAGATATCCAGGCGGGCCCGGGGGCGGCGGTCGCCGCCCCCGGATCAGTCCGCGTGCCCGCCATCGAACTCGACAACGTGGTCAAGGAGTACACCTCGCACGGCGAGGTCGTACGGGCGGTCAAGGGCGTGAGCCTCGCGATCGCGGAAGGGGAGTTCTTCTCCCTCCTCGGGCCCTCCGGCTGCGGCAAGACCACCAGTATGCGAATGATCGCCGGGTTCGAGGACCCCACGCAGGGGGTCGTCAGGCTCCACGGGGAGGACGTGACGCACGTCCCGCCGAACAAGCGTGACATCAACATGGTGTTCCAGTCGTACGCGTTGTTCCCGCACATGAACGTCTGGGACAACGTCGCGTTCGGGCTCAGGCGCAAGAAGGTCCCCGACGCGGAGATCACGCGCCGCGTCGGCGAGATCCTGGAGGTCGTGGACCTCACCGGCCGTGAGAAGCGCCGTCCCAAGGAGATGTCCGGCGGCCAGCAGCAGCGGGTCGCGCTCGCCCGCGCGCTGGTCAACCGGCCCCGCGCGCTGCTGCTCGACGAGCCGCTCGGCGCGCTCGACCTCAAGCTCCGCCAGGCCATGCAGATCGAGCTCAAGCGCATCCAGCGCGAGGTCGGGATCACGTTCGTCTACGTGACGCACGACCAGAGCGAGGCGCTGACGATGAGCGACCGCATCGCGGTCATGAACGACGGCCTGGTGGAGCAGCTCGCCGAACCCCGCGAGATCTACGAGCGGCCCGCCAGCAAGTTCGTCGCCGGCTTCATCGGCACCTCCAACCTGTTCAGCGGCACGGTGCAGCAGGTGAGCGGCGACACGGCCGTGCTCGCCCTCGGCCCGAGCGACCGCATCCTCATCCCCGCGGACGGCGCGCTGTCCGCCGGGCAGGCGGTCGATCTCACCGTCCGCCCCGAGAAGATCAAACTCGCCAAGGAGCAGCCGGAGGGCGACCTGAGCGTCGTCCGGGGGACCGTGGCCGAGGTCGTCTACCTCGGGACGTACAACAGCTACGTCGTGGTGCTCGGCGACGGGGCCGAGATCACGGTGTTCGAGCAGAACGCGAACGACAGCACGATCACCGCCGAGCGCGGCGACGAGGTATGGCTCTCCTGGCAGCCCTGGCATTCCTACGCGCTGAGGTAAAACCCCGAACTCCCCGGAGCACACGAACCCCATGAACCATCCTCACAGGCAGGACCCCGCCTTCCTCCGCGGCACGACCCAGCGCCGGCTCGGCAGGCGCGACGCCTTCCGGCTCGCGGGACTGTCGGCCGCCGGGCTCGCCCTCGCCGCCTGCGGCGTGCAGGGCAAGGGCACGGCCAAGCCGACCTCCTCCGCGCAGGCCCAGTCCGAGGTGGAGAAGTACTGGTCGGGCAAGACCGGGAACGGCCACGTGGACTTCGCCAACTGGCCGCTCTACATGGACCCCAAGCAGCCCGAGCTCAAGCAGTTCACCAAGCAGACCGGGATCACGGTGACCTACAAGGAGGTCATCCAGGACAACCCGAGCTGGTTCGCCAAGATCCAGCCGCAGCTCGCGGCCGGGCAGTCGATCGACTACGACCTGATGGTCGTCACCAACGGCCTGCACTTCACCCAGCTCGTGCAGCTCGGCTACCTCGTCCCGCTCGACCACTCCAAGCTGCCGAACTTCGCGGCCAACGCCGGCGACCGGTACAAGAACGAGTCGTTCGACCCCGGCAACGTCTACAGCATCCCGTGGGCGTCCGGCATGACCGGCATCGCGTACAACCCGAAGTACGTCGACACGCCGCCGACCAGCATGGCCGACCTGTGGAACCCCAAGTACAAGGGCAAGGTCGGCATGATGTCCGACTCCCAGGAGATCGCCAACTTCGGCCTGTTCGCGCTCGGCATCGACCCCGACAAGTCGACCGAGGCCGACTGGGAGAAGGCCGCGGCCAAGCTCCGGGAGCAGCGCGACGCCGGCATCGTGCGCAAGTACTACGACCAGGCGTACATCGACCCGCTGGCGAAGGGCGACATCTGGCTCACCATGGCGTGGTCGGGCGACGTCTTCCAGAAGAACGTCTCCGACGGCACGGACCTGAAGTTCGTGCTCCCCAAGGAGGGCGCGACCATCTGGACCGACAACATGATGATCCCGAAGACCGCGACGAACCCGGTCGACGCGATCACGCTGATGGACTTCTTCTACGACGTGAACGTCGCCGGGCGGCTGGCGGAGTACATCAACTACGTCACCCCGGTCCCGGCCGCCAAGGACGTCATCGCCGCCGACGCCGCGAAGGCCACCGGGGAGGACAAGAAGCTCCTCGACGCGGTGGCGGGCAGCGAGCTGGTGTTCCCGACCGAGGACGACTACGCCAGGCTGCGCAGCTACAAGAACTTCGCGACGCCGCAGGAGCAGAAGAAGTTCGAGTCCATCTTCCAGGCGATCACGACGGCATGAGCAGGCTCAGGGCTTCGCTGACGCCGTACGCGCTGCTCTTCCCGGGCACGCTCTGGCTGGCGATCTTCTTCGTCATCCCGACGGTGGTCATGCTGTCGCTGTCGCTGCAGTCCGGCGACGTGGTCAACGGCTACGCGTTCACGTTCAACTGGCACAGCTACGTGGACGGGATCAGCACCTACCACGACCAGATCATCCGGTCCCTGGTGTACGGCCTGGCCTCGACCCTGATCCAGATCGTCATCGGGTTCCCCGTGGCGTACTGGATCGCCTTCAAGGGGGGTAGCCGCAAGTCGGTCTACCTGTTCATGCTGCTGCTGCCGTTCCTCGTGTCGTTCGTGCTGCGCACCATCTCCTGGCAGTTCTTCCTGTCCGACAACGGCCTGCTGCTCGGGCCGCTGAAGTCGGCGGGGCTGGTGCCGCAGGACTTCCACATCCTGGCCACGAGCGCGGCGGTGATCGGCGGCCTGGCGTACAACTTCCTGCCGTTCATGATCTTGCCGATGTACGTCGCGCTGGAGCGGATCGACCCGCGCGTCCTGGAGGCCGCGCAGGACCTGTACGCCAGCAAGGCGCAGACCTTCCTGCGGGTGGTGCTGCCGCTGTCGCTGCCGGGGGTCTTCGCCGGGGTGCTGATGACGTTCGTCCCGGCCACGTCCGACTACGTCAACGCGTCCGTGCTCGGCGGCACCAGCAACACGATGGTCGGCAACGTCATCCAGAACCAGTTCCTGATCAACCAGGACTACCCGACCGCCTCGGCGCTGTCGTTCACGCTGATGGCCCTGCTGCTGGTGGGCATCTTCGCGTACGCGAGGGCGCTCGGCACCGAGGACGTGCTGGAGGTGGCGGCGCGATGAAGCGTGGCCTGCTGCGGGGCCGCCTCCTGCAGATCTACACCTGGCTCGTGATCGCGTGGCTGGTGCTGCCGATCGCCGTCATGATCCTCTTCGGCTTCAACGACACCCACGGCCGGTTCAACACGAGCTGGCAGGGCTTCACGCTCAAGTGGTACGGCAAGCTGTTCGAGATCGGCGACCTCACCCAGGCCCTGGTGAACTCGCTGGTCATCGCCGTGCTGACGATGCTGGTCGCCGGGGTGCTCGGGTCGCTGATCGGGCTGGCGCTCGGCCGCTACCGCTTCCGCGGGGCAGGGGCGATGAACCTGGTCATGTTCGCGGCGATCTCCTGCGCCGAGATCGTGATGGGCGCGTCGCTGCTGTCGCTGTTCGTCACGCTCGCCGTGCCGCTCGGGTTCTGGACGATCGTGATCTCGCACGTCATGTTCTCGATCTCGTTCGTGGCCGTGACCGTGCGGGCCAGGGTGATGACGCTGGACGCCTCCCTGGAGGAGGCGGCGCGCGACCTCGGCGCGGGGCCGTGGACGACGTTCCGCCTGGTCACCCTGCCGATGATCTTCCCGGGTGTGCTGGCCGGCTCGATGCTGGCGTTCGCGCTGTCGATCGACGACTTCGTCATCACCAACTTCAATTCCGGCGGCACGGTGACGTTCCCGCTGTGGATCTGGGGCGCCACCAGGGTCGGCATCCCGCCGCAGGTGAACGTCATGGGCACGCTGATCTTCGCGGCCGGTGTGCTGATCGCCCTCGGCAACGCCCTCCTGGCCCGCCGCCGCGCCAACGCTTAAGAAGGAAGTGGAATTCGTGGTTCCGTCGAAGGCGCTCGCCGACGCGGAGCGCAGGCCGTACTGGCTCGACCGGCCGCTCGCACCCGAGCCGCTGCCGCCGCTGACCGGAGACGTCACGGCGGACCTCGCGGTGGTCGGCGGCGGCTTCACCGGGCTGTGGACCGCCCTGATGGCCAAGGAGCGCGACCCCTCGCTCGACGTGGTCCTCCTGGAGGGCCGCGCGGTCGGGTGGGCCGCCTCCGGCCGCAACGGCGGGTTCTGCGCGGCGAGCCTGACGCACGGGCTCGGCAACGGCCGGGACCGCTGGCCGGCGGAGATCGCGACGCTGGAGCGGCTCGGCCGGGAGAACCTCGACGAGATCGAGCGGACGCTCTCCCGCCACGGCGTCGACTGCTCCTTCGAGCGGACCGGCGAGCTGCGCGTCGCCACCGAGGAGTGGCAGCTCCCCGGGCTCGACGAGGACGTCAGCGCGGCGGCCTCGCTCGGCGGGCGGCTGGAGCGGCTCGACCGGGAGCGGGTGCGAGCCGAGATCGACTCCCCGACCTACCTCGGCGGGGTGTGGGACCGGGACGGCGTCGCCATGGTCGACCCGGCACGCCTCGCCTGGGGACTGCGCGACGTCTGCGTCCGGCTCGGCGTGCGCGTCTTCGAGCACACGCCGGTGCGCTCGCTGCACGAGGACGGCCCGGCGCTGGAGCTGGGGACGCCGAAGGGCCGGGTCAGGGCCGGGCGGGTGGCGCTCGGCACCGGCGCCTTCCCGCCGCTGCTGCGCCGGCTCCGGCACTTCCTGGTGCCGGTGTACGACTACGCGCTGATGACCGAGCCGGTGCCGGACGACCTGCTCGCGGAGATCGGCTGGCGGAACCGCCAGGGCGTCGGCGACTCGGCCAACCGGTTCCACTACTACCGCCTGACCGACGACAACCGCGTCCTGTGGGGCGGCTACGACGCCGTCTACCACAACGGCGGGCTGGTCAGGGCGGAGTACGACCAGCGCGACGCCACCTTCGAGAAGCTCGCCACCCACTTCTTCGAGACGTTCCCGCAGCTCCACGGCCTGCGCTTCACCCACCGGTGGGGCGGGGTCATCGACACCTGCAGCCGGTTCAGCGCCTTCTTCGGCACGGCGTACGGCTCGCGTCTCGCCTACGCCGCCGGATACACCGGTCTCGGCGTGGGGGCGACCCGCTTCGGCGCCAACGTCATGCTCGACCTGCTCCAGGGGCGTCTCACCGAGCGGACCGAGCTGGAGATGGTGCGGCACAAGCCGATGCCCTTCCCGCCCGAGCCGGTGCGGTCCGGCGTCATCCAGCTCACCCGCTGGGCCATCGCCCGCGCCGACGAGCACGAGGGCCGCCGCAACGCCTGGCTGCGCACCCTCGACGCCTTCGGCGTGGGCTTCGACTCCTGACGCGGCGTCCGCGTCACCGGCCGCTGACCTCCAGGAAGTGCCGGTTGTACATGACGCCGAGGACGTTGCCGAAGGGATCGACCACGGAGGCGGTGACGAATCCCGGGCCGCGCTCCACGGGCTTCTCGTACGTCGTGGCGCCGAGGGCGAGCAGCCGGTCGACGGCGGCCTCGACGTCGTCCACGTGCCAGTAGACGACCGCGCCCGCGGGCTCGTCCGGCCGGGGGCGGGGGGCGAAGCGGCTGTCGACGACGCCGAGCTCGTCCTCGTGGTCGCCGATCCGGAACTCGGCGTAGGCGAGCGTCCCCTCGACGGACCGTGTGAAGTACGGCTCGACGCCGAGCAGTCCGGCGTACCAGCGGGCGGCGGCGGTGACGTCGTCGGCGTAGAAGCTGACGGTGCTGAGGCCTCGCAACATCGGGGTTTCCCTTCTCGACGGGTGATGTCGTCAATCCTCCGGGCTGAAGTGCTCACCTTCTGAGCACTTTTCCGGGCAGAATCGGGAACCATGCGCGCCGACCGTCTCGTCGCCGTCCTGCTGCTGATGCAGGCTCGCGGCCGGGTGACCGCGGCCGAGCTGGCCGCCGAACTCGAGGTGTCCGTGGCCACCGCCCGCCGGGACCTGGAGGCGCTGTCGGCGGCGGGCGTCCCGGTCTATCCGCAGCCGGGACGTGGCGGCGGCTGGTCGCTGGTCGGCGGCGCCCGTACCGACCTCAGCGGCCTGTCGGCGGCCGAGGCACAGGCGCTGTTCCTGCTCCTCGGCCCGGCAACGGCCGGGCCGTCCGCGTCGGGGCCGGCCGAGGCCGGAGCGGCGCTGCGCAAGCTCCTGGCGGCCCTGCCCCGGACCTTCCGGGCCGACGCCGAGGCCGCCCGCGACGCGACCCTGGTCGATCCCGTCCGGTGGGGGGAACGCGACCGCCCGCGGCCCGCGACGGTCGACCTGCTGCAGACCGCCGTGGTGAGCCGTCGCAGGGTCCGCCTGACCTACGCCGGCAGGGACGCGGAACCCGCGGAGCGGCTGGTCGACCCGTGGGGACTGATCGACAAGGACGACGTCTGGTACCTGCTGGCGGGAACCGACCGGGGGCGGCGGACCTTCCGCGTCGACAGGATCGTCCGGGCCGAGGCGACCGGCGAGACCGCCGAACGCCCCGCCGACCTTGTTCTCGCCGCCGCCTGGCAGGAGGTCGTCGAGGAGATCGAGCGGCGGCGTTCGCGCACCTGGGCGACCGTGCTCGTCGAGGAGCGGTTCGTGCCGGTCCTGCGCGACCGGTTCGGACGGCACTGCCACACCGAAGGCGAGGCGGGCCGGGGCCGTGTCCGGGTGCGCCTCGCCGCCCCGACCCCGCTGGACGTCGCCCGTCACCTCGCGGGGTGGGGCGCCATGATCGAGGTCGTCGAGCCGAGCACCGTCCGGGACGAGCTCGCCCGCATCGGCGCCGAACTCGTCGCCCGCAACTCGGGACGGGAGCCGGCCTAGCACGGCCGTGCTAGGCCGGCCGGTCGCCGTCGGAGTTCGTTCACATCAGGTTCGCGCGGGGGTCCGTACGTTTCCCGCATGCGAAGACTCCTGGTGGGACTGCCGGCGGGACTGACCGTCGCCTCCCTGCTCCTGACGGCCTGCGGCGCCGGGCCCGGCCGGCCGGCGCGTACCCCTGAGGCGCCCGCGTGCGCCCCCGCACTCGACCGCGCGTTCAAGGCCTGGGCGGGGGCGGGGTTCAGCGGGTCGGTCGCGATCCTCCGGGACGGCGCGTTCGAGTGCCGCGCCGCGTACGGCACGGCCGACGTCGCCGCCCACCGGCCGAACACGCCCGGCACGGTGTTCAGCATCGGCTCGGTGACCAAGGCGGTCACCGCGGCCGCGATCCTCCGGCTCGCCGACGAGGGGCGGCTGTCGCTCGACGACCGGGTGGGCGCGATCCTGCCGCGGCTGCGCGGCCCGGTGGCCGGCGCGACGGTCAGGCAGCTTCTGCTGCACACGAGCGGGCTCAACGGCACCCACGGCGGCGACTACGAGCCGCTGTCGCCGGACGCGGCGCTGGCCGCGATCGGCAGGCTGAAGCTCGCCTTCCCGCCGGGCGCCGGATACGTCTACTCCAACGCCGGATACACCCTGCTGGCCCTCGTCGTCGAACGCCTGTCGGGCCGCGGCTACCGCGACTACGTGGGCTCCGCCGTCCTGCGGCTGCCCGGCGGTCGTACGGCGGGCGGGTTCTGGGACGGGCGCCCGGCCGCGCCGGGCCCGAGAGCGGTCGGCTACCTCGACGACGGCAAGCCGGGACACCGGGGCGGCTTCGCCGGTCCGTACTGGGGCGCGGAGGGCAACGGCGGGCTGGCGATGACCATGCCCGATCTGGCGGAGTGGACGTACGCGCTGTTCACCGGCCGGGTGGTCACGCCCGCGTCGGCCGGACTCGTCGCCCGCCCGGGGTGGCCGCTGGGAAACGGCAGGTCCGAGACGCCCGGCTGGGTCGCCTTCGACCGGTCGGTCTACGGCGAGCGGTTCCTGAGCGCCGCAGGCGGCGGTGGCGACGTCGGCCACAACGCGGTCGTCGCCTGGGTCCCGGCCCAGCGGCGCGTGGTCGCCATCGCGTCGAACACCGCGACGCTGCCGGCCGAGGCGCTGCTGCGGGCGGTGGGACCGGCGCTGCTGGCCGGCCGCCCGCTGCCCGGACCCAGCCCCGCCACCACTGCCGCGGGCCCCGCCCGCGGCGGCGATCTCGCGGCTATGGTCGGGACGTACCGGCTGGAGAGGGGAGGCGGGTTCCAGGTGTCCGCCGAAGGGGGCAGGCTGACCGTCTCCGCGACCGGGGCCGACGCGGTCCGCGCGCTGGCGCCGCCCGGCCCAAAGGTGACGGAGGCGGCGCTGCGCGCGCACGAACAGCGGGTGCTGGCGCTGCTGAACGGCCGGACCCAGGAGGGCCGCAGGGAACGGGCCTCCCTTGAGAAGGCCTTCGGCGCGGTGTCGGGGCTCGCGCTCGCCGGCACGGTCACGAAGGGCGCCGACACCCGCACGTACGTCACGCTCACCACCGGCAGGGGGCCGGTCCTGGGCTGGTACGCGGTCAACCAGCAGGGCGGGGTGATGGCCGCCGAGGTCCCGGCGAAGCCGCCGGCGCTGACGCTCGTGCCGTCGGGCGGCGCCGGCCGGTTCCGCCCGGACGATCCCACCGGCACCGGCCCCCGCGTCGAGGTCGCGTTCGAGGGCCGCCGCATGACCGTCACCGGCGCGCCCGGCACCGTCACCGCCGAGCGGTCCGGCTGACCCGCCGTGCGCGTGCTCCTCGTCGAAGACGACCCCGAGCTGTCGGAACTGGTCGCCCTCGGCCTGCGCAACGAGTCGTACGCCGTGGACGTGGCGGCGACGTACCGCGAGGCGGAGGAGTCGCTGCGGGTCACCTCCTACGACGTGGCCTGCCTCGATCTGGGCCTGCCCGACGGCGACGGCCTGGACCTGCTGCGCCGGCTCGCCGGCGACGCGCACCTGCGCCGCCCCCGGCGCACGCTCGTGGTCACCGCCCGCGACGCGGTCGGCGACCGCGTCGCGGGGCTGGACGCGGGCGCCGACGACTACCTGGTCAAGCCGTTCCACTTCGCCGAGCTGGTGGCCCGGCTGCGGGCGCTGGGCCGTCGCGGCGACCAGCACGGCTCGCTGCTGCGGGTGGGCGACCTGGAACTCGACCAGGTCACCCACCGGGCCTGGCGGGCGGGCGACGAGCTGGAGCTGACGTCGCGCGAGTTCGCCCTGCTGCGCTACTTCATGCACCACCCCGGCCGGGTGCTGTCGGCCGAGGACCTGCTGGAGCACGTGTGGGACGCCAACGCCAACCCCTTCACCACCTCGGTGCGGGTGATCCTCAGCAGGCTGCGCAGGAAGCTCGGCGACCCGCCCGTCATCACCACCGTCACCGCCGCCGGTTACCGCCTGGAGGGACCGTGACGCGGCCCTGGCGCTCGCTCCGCGTCCGGCTCGCCGTGCTCGCCTTCCTGGGGTTCTACGTCCCGCCGCTGCTGCTGTTCGGCGTGGTCCTGCTGACCGACACCGAGACGACCGCGCAGGCGCTCAACGGGGCCGAGCACGTGCGCAGCGCCTCGGCGCACCGCCTGCCGTGGCTCTCCTGGACCCTCCTCGCGCTCGCCCCGGCCGCCGCCGCGGCCGCCTGGTGGTGGGCGGGACGGGCCGTCGCCCCGATCAACCGGGTCCGCGCGGTGGCCCGGGAGATCGGCGGCACCGACCTGAGCCGCCGGATCGGGCTCGGCCACGGCCCACTGGAGGTGGTGGGGCTGGCCGCCGAGTTCGACGCGATGCTGGACCGGCTGGCGGCGGCCGCGGCGGCCCAGCGGCGGCTGCTGGAGGAGACGAGCCACGAGCTGCGCAGCCCGCTGTCGGTGCTGATGACCAACGCCGAGGTCCTGCTCGCCCACCCCCGGCCCACCCTGGAGGTCTACCGCGACGGGCTGCGCCGTTCGGAGAGCGTGGCCCGGCGGTTGCGGGCGACCGTCGACGACCTGCTGACCGAGGCCCGCGGACGCGCCCGTACGCTCGACCACCGGCCGGCCGACCTCATGGTGGTGGCGCGTGACGTGCTCCGGCAGGCCGAGGTCCTGGCCGCCGGGAAGCGGATGACGCTGTCCTTGGCAGGCCCGGCGGAGGCCGTGTGCCCGGTCGACGAGGCCACAGTGAGCCGCGCCCTCGCGAACCTCGTCGACAACGCCGTCCGCTACGGCCCGGAGGGCACGCCGGTGACCGTGGAGATCGGCCTCACGCCCGGCCTGGCCGTGGTCACGGTCGCCGACCGGGGGACGGGCATTCCCGAGGAGGAGCGGGAGCGCGTGTTCGAGCGGTTCTGGCGCGGCCACCGCGACGTGCCCGGCACCGGCCTCGGCCTGCCCATCGCCCGGCAGATCGCCCGGGCCCACGGCGGCGACCTCACCGTCGTGTCCCGCGATCCCGGCGCCCCGGGCTGCGCCTTCCGCCTCACCCTGCGCCGCCCGCGCGGCCAGGTACGGCGGTGAGATCAGCCGGTGCGGTCAGGCGGTGCGGTCAGGCGGTGCGGTCAGGCTGTGTGGTCAGGCGGCGAGGCGGCTCTGGCCGGCGGTGAGCCAGCGGACGGGGTTGTCGCGGGTGACGAGGCGGAGGGTGACGTCGTCCACCCCTGCCGCTCGCAGGGCCGGGACGACCGAGGAGAACAGCCGGCCGTACCCCTGCCCGCCGTAGCCGGCGAGGTGCTCGCGCAGCCGTACGCCGCTGCTGACCAGGATGCGCTCCGCGTGACCGGCGTCGAGGAGGGTGAGCACGTCCTCCGCGCAGGAGACGCTCACGTACGCGCCGGTCTCGGCGATCTTGCGCTGGGCCGGCGTGTCGGCGCCCGGGGCGCTGAGCCGCTGGGCGGGCACGTTCTGGGAGAGCAGCAGTTCCAGCAGCTCCAGCCCGCTGGCGGCCACCGGGAGGTCGGTGCGCAGCGAGGCGCGGGCGGCGGCGGTGACCGCCCGCTCCTCGGCGGGGGTGGGCGTCTCGTCCCACGACGCGGCGACGATGACGCCCGGCCGGGCGCCGGTCCCGTCCAGCCCGGCGCCGATCTCGTGGAGCAGGTCGGCGGTCAGGTCGTCGGCGCCGTACCGGGTGATCGCCGCGCCGGCGAACGGCTGGGCGGCGAAGCCGGTGGCGGCGACGATCGGGACCCGCGCGGCCATGGAGATCCGGGCGAGGGCCGCGGGGTCGCGGGCCATGCCGACGCAGCTGTGCTCGACGACGAGACCCAGCTCCCGGCCCCTGCCGAGATCCTTGATCTCGGCCAGCACGTATCGCTCCTCGTCCAGCCACCGGGCGGGATCGGAGTCCACGCCGATCCCCCAGCGGGTGTCTGTGCGCAGGTGCTCGTGGGGGAGCACCGGCCCGTCGATCTCAGAGACGGGAAGGGCGCCGGTGACGGTCTGGATACGGGGGAAATATGCGCCGGACATGAACGGACATTAACTCATTTTTTGACGAAACCCTCTCTGGATCTCCAGATTCTTTACCTCTCTTAAGGTTTGGTCAGCTCATCGTCCTGCCGCCGTTGACGGCGAGACGTTGACCCGTCACGAACCGGGCGCCGGGGGAGGCCAGGAACGCCACCGCCTCGGCGATGTCGAGCGGCACGCCCATGTGTCCCAGCGGCACGTCACGCAGATAACCGGTGTAGTCCTCGGGCGGCACGTCCGCGTGGCGCTCCACCGGGATCCAGCCGGGCTCGACCGTGTTGACGGTGATCCCGTACGGCCCCAGCTCCCGCGCCCACGACCGGGTGAGCCCGTGCATCGCGGCCTTGGCCGAGACGTAGTGCCCGAACTCGGCGTTGCCGAGGTCGGCGACCTCGCTCCCCACGTTCACGATCCGGCCCGAGCCGGCCTCGCGCATGCCGGGCAGCACGGCCTGCAGGAGCAGCAGCGGGGCCTTGACGAAGAAGCGGAGCTGGCCGAGGTGGTCGTCCCAGGTCTGCTTCTCCACCGGCATCATCGGCTGCGGGCCGGTGGCGTTGTTCACCACGACGTCCACCCGCCCTAGCGCGGCCACGCCCTCCTGCACCGACTGCTCGTCGGTGACGTCGAACCGGGCCGGGGCCGCCGAGCCGCCGGCGGCGGTGATGCGGTCGGCGACGGCGGACGCTCCGGCGGTGTCGTTGGCGTAGTTGACGGCGACGTGCCAGCCGTCCGCGGCGAGCCGTTCCGCGATGACGGCGCCGAGCCCTCGCGAGGCGCCGGTGACAAGTGCGATTCCCATGGGAACCGTGCCTATCACACGATCTCATGGGCATGATGGGGCGCATGGATCAGATCGCCGCACTGGTCGACCGCGCCGAGATCGTGGACGTGGTGACCGCAGTCTTCGACACCGTGGACGCAAAGAACTGGCCGGTGTGCCGGGAACTGTTCGACGAGGGGGTCGACGTCGACTTCACCAGCCTGAACGGCGGGGAACCGGCCCGGATCAGCGCCGACGCCCTCGTGGACGGCTGGCGTACCGGGCTGCACGCCCGCAAGCAGAGCTTCCACACCGTGAGCAACTTCGCGGTGACCGTGGACGGCGCCGAGGCGCACGTGACCGCGAAGGGCTACGCCTACAACGTGCTCGACGAAGGGCTCGGCGGCGGCCTGTGGGAGGTGTGGGGCGTCTACCGGCTCGGGCTCGTACGGCAGGCCGAGGGCTGGAAGGTCACGGCCCTGACGTTCGACGCCTGGCACACCCGGGGCGACGAGGCGGTGCGCGCCCACACGATGGACTGAGATCCCGCGGCCGCCGGGGGCGAAGTGGCCGCCGGCGATCTCGTCGACGCCACCGGCGGCACCTGCCTCGGCCCCCGTCTGTGCACAACCCGCGCGGACCCGGGGACGCCGCCGGGCGGCCGTCGCTAACCGGTGACCGCCGGGGCCTCCGTGTGCAGCCGCCGCAGGACCCGGCGGAACGCCCAGACGGACGCGAGGAACGCGATCCCGGTGATGACCGCCACGGCCGTCGTCCGCACCAGCAGGTAGGTGCCGATCGACTGGTGCAGCAGCAGCCAGATGCTCACGCTCGAGTTGACCAGCAGGACGAACGCCCACAGCAGCGTGATCCGGGCGAAGAACCGCTGGACGCGCTGGTGCCGCAGCACGAACGACGGCAGGTGGATGTAGTCGAGCGTCAGCTTCTCCACGAGGGGGCGGCGCATCCGGACGGACGCCAGCAACACCATGCTGATGACGATCGTGCCGAGTTCCGGCTGGATGAAGTAGACCACCGCGCTGCCGCTCCACAGGCCGAGCACCGTCCGTACGGTGATGGCGATGGCGGCGAAGATCATGGTGCCGGGCACCGGCTGGCGGCGCACCAGCCGCCACAGCACGCCCAGGTAGACCCAGGAGATCGCGGCCATCAGCGCGCCGCGCAGGCCGAGCACCGCGAGCGCCGCGTAGAACACGGCGAGAGGAGCCACCACGCCTTCGAGGAGCCGGGGGACCGCCTGTTTGATCAGGGCGGTGAGCCTGGGCATGGCGAAGGGCGTGTGGTTCATGACACTCCAACGGGCCGGCGGGGGAGACCGACGCTGTAGTTGGCAAACGCGCCTACCCGGACATCGCGGTCGGAAACGCCCAGGAAAGGTGTTGCATCGGTGGCTTACCGTACCTGACGGTACGGCCTTGACGGGCCGGAAGCACTGTCCGAGGTGACATCCGATACCGATGCGGCATGTCATTTGAGAGTCCGTGGACGGAACGAACGCACTGGTCATCGCTTCGTCATGCGACTCGGGCCGCTTCCCCCGTGAACACGGACGCGGGTTACGGTGACGGGATGAATACGGGATTCGGGTACTTCGCAACTCATGATGCGGTTCGTCCGGATACGCTCGCCCGCCTCGTGGAGCAGCGCGGCCACGCGGCGCTGCTGTTCACCGAACACACGCACATTCCCGTGCCGCCCGGCGGCGAGGCGCCGAAGGACGAGCGGGGCGGCGAACTGCCGCGGCGCTACTGGCACACCTACGACCCGTTCGTCGCCTCGATGGCGGCCGGGGCCGCGACGACCCGGCTGCGGGTGGGCACCGGCATCTGCCTGGTGCCGGAGCACGAGCCCATCGGCCTCGCGAAGACGGTCGCGAGCGTGGACGACCTGACCGGCGGGCGCTTCGAGTTCGGCATCGGCGCGGGCTGGAACCGCGAGGAGATGCGCAACCATGGAACCGACCCGGCCCTCCGGTTCGCGCTGATGCGGGAGCGCGTGCAGGCCATGCGGGAGATCTGGACCCGCGACGAGGCGGAGTTCCACGGGGAGTTCGTGTCGTTCGACCCCGTCTGGTCGTGGCCCAAGCCGGCCCAGCGCCCGCACCCGCCGATCCTCGTGGGCGGCGTCGGGCCGCGGGTGTTCGACCGGGTCCTGGAGTACGGGGACGCCTGGCTGCCCAACTACGGCCCGGGGGTGCTGGAGCGGATCCCCGAACTGTTCCGGCGGGCGGAGGAGGCGGGCCGGCGCGTCGAGGTCGTCATGCTGGCGGTCCCGGCGGACCCCGGCGCGCTGGAGCGGTGCGAGGAGGCGGGGGTCTCCCGCGTCATGGCCTGGCTGCCGTCGGCCGGGTACGACCGGGTCCAGCGGGAGATGGACGCTTTCGAGACCGCACTCGCCGAAGCGCACGGCGAGTGAGCTCGTGACCCCGGCGCGGTCAGTTCAGCGTTGCGGTGGCCAGCTTGGCGCCGAAGCCCAGGAAGAGCGCGCCCACCCCCGACGTCAGCCCGGCCGCGAGCCTGCGGCGGCGGCGGAAGTGCGCCGCGAGGAACGTGCCGCCGAAGATGAGGGTGGTCAGGTAGGTCACGCTGAACACCTGCACGATCAGGGCCAGGATCAGGAACGACAGCGCCGGCGCGCCGTACGACGGGTCCACGAACTGCACGAAGAACGCCACGAAGAACAGGATCGCCTTGGGGTTGAGGAGGCTGATCGTGAGCGCCTTCCGGAACGGGTCGCGCCCCTCACCGGCCGCCCCGGCCGCCCCGACCGGAGCGGAGGACGGAGCGACGGCCGCGCCTCCCGTCATCGTCCCGGCCGTCGTCCCGGCCGTCGTCCCGGCCGTGGTCCCGGGCGGTGAGGTTCTGGAGCGGGAGGCGCGCAGCGAGCGCCAGGCGCCGCGCAGCATGCCGAAGCCGATCCAGCCGAGGTAGACCGCGCCCGAGTACTTCACGATCGTGAACAGGACCGGCGTGGACTTGAGCAGCGACGCGACCCCGGCGGCCGACAGGAACATCAGCGCCGAGTCGCCGGCGAAGACCCCGGCGGCCGCCCGGTAGCCCCGCCGGATCCCGTGCTGGGCGGCGGTGGACAGGACGAACAGCGAGTTCGGCCCGGGCAGCAGGATGATCAGGAACGAGCCGACCACGTAGGTCCAGATGTTGGTGATGCCGAAGAACAACCCTGCCTCCGTAAAGCGAGATAAGTCAGGGTATAGGTCATCACGGTCTGTGGTCACGGCAGGATAAGACACCGAAGATCCCTATTGACCGTGTGGGGAATAGGGACAATCCTTAAGTTCATGACGCTGTGGAAGCCCGATCCGACCTTCTATCCCTCGCCCCGCGACGCCGCCGAGGCGCCGCCGGAGAAGCTGGCCTACGTGGCCGCCTTCGACCGGTCGGCCCAGCGGCCCGACGCGCTCGCCGTGCTCGACACCGACCCCGCCTCCTCGGCGTACGGGACGGTGGTCGGCTGGACGGACCTGCCGCACACGGGGGACGAGCTGCACCACTTCGGCTGGAACGCCTGCAGCAGCGCCCTCTGCCCGTACGCGCCGCACCCGCACGTGGAGCGGCGCTACCTGATCGTCCCCGGCCTGCGGTCGTCGCGCATCTACGTGTACGACACCAAGGACCGGGTCAGCCCCGAGCTCGTGAAGGTCGTGGAGCCCGAGGAGCTGGGCAAGCGGGCCGGCTACTCCCGCCCGCACACCGTCCACTGCGGCCCCGAGGGGCTGTACGTCAGCGCGCTCGGCGGCTACGGCGACGACGGCCCGGGCGGCATCGCCATCCTCGACCACAACACCTTCGAGGTCCTCGGCCGGTGGGAGGTCGACCGCGGCCCGCAGTACCTCGCCTACGACTTCTGGTGGCACATCAACCACGACGTGCTGGTCACCTCCGAGTGGGGCACGCCCTCGATGATCGAGGACGGGGTGGTCGGCGAACTGCTGCTCGGCCGCAAGTACGGCCACAAGCTGCACTTCTGGGACCTGCGCAAGCGCCGGCACGTCCAGGAGGTCGACCTCGGCGACCAGCACCAGATGACGCTGGAGCTGCGCCCCGCCCACGACCCGACGAAGACGTACGGCTTCGCCGGGGTCGTCGTCAGTGTCGAGGACCTGTCGGCCTCGGTGTGGGTGTGGCACAAGGAGGGCTCCCGCTGGGCGGCGACCAAGGTCATCACGATCCCGGCCGAGCCCGCGTCGCCGGACGACCTGCCCGACGTGCTGAAGCCGTTCGGCGCGGTGCCGCCGCTCGTCACCGACATCGACCTGTCGGTGGACGACCAGCGTCTGTACGTGTCGTGCTGGGGCACCGGCGAGCTCAAGCAGTACGACGTGTCCGACCCGTTCAAGCCGGTCGAGATCGGCTCGATCCGCCTCGGCGGCATCGTGGACAGGGCCGCCCACCCCGCCGCCCCGGACGAGCGCCTCGCCGGCGGGCCGCAGATGGTCGAGGTGAGCCGCGACGGCCGCCGGGTCTACGTCACCAACTCCCTCTACGGCGCCTGGGACGACCAGTTCTACCCGGACGGGGTCGGCGCGTGGATGGCGAAGATCGACGCGGACGGCTTCACGCTCGACGAGCGGTTCTTCCCGCACGGCGACGACTTCCGCGGCCTGCGCCCGCACCAGACCCGGCTGCAGGGCGGCGACGCGTCCTCCGACTCCTACTGCTACCCGTGACGCTGACCGCGGTCATCCTGCTCGGCGCCTTCCACGGGATCAACCCCGCGATGGGCTGGCTGTTCGCCGTCGCCCGGGGACTGCAGGAGCGCAGCCGCGACCTGCTTCTGCAGTCCCTCCCGGTCATCGCGCTGGGCCACCTCGCGTCGGTGGCCCTCGTGGTGGCGGTGGTGTCCGCGACCGGCTCGCTCGTGACCGGGACGGCCCTCGCGATCGGGGCGGGGGTCCTGCTCGTCGGGTTCGGGCTGTGGCACCTGCTCGCCCGGCGGCACTTCCGCTGGGTGGGCATGCGGCTGTCGCTGCCGCAACTGGCCGCCTGGTCGTTCCTGATGTCGTCGGTGCACGGCGCCGGGCTGATGCTGCTCCCCGTCCTCACCCGGATGCCCGCGGGTCACCACGGGCACGCGCTGTCCGGCGGGCTGTTCGTCGCGGGCGTGCACACGCTCGCGATGTTCCTCACCGCGACCGCGGTCGCGGTGATCGTGTACGAGTTCGTCGGCGTCGCCGTCCTGCGCCGGGCCTGGTTCAACCTCGACCGGATGTGGGCCTTCGCCCTGGTCGGCGCGGGCGTCTTCACCCTCGTCGCCGCCGTCTGACCGCCGCCGCCCGCGTTCTCCGCCGCACGGGTGAAATTTGCAGAGATGACGGGCATGATGAAAACAGCAGGTCGGCACGCTGGAACGCGCCCACCTGCGACATGAGCCACGCATAATCCGGCCTTAAGACTGCACCGGTTGTCGGCCGGTCGAAGACGTCACTACGCTCCCGCGGCATTCCCTCCCTCGGCGTTTCGACGCCGGAGGTCCCTTTTCCGTTCGGAGCAACCATGCAAGCGATCACGCGTGGCGTCTTCACCGTCGTGGTCCTGTCGGCCGTACTTTCCGCCCTGTTCATCGCCTGCTTCGACCCGGCCCGGGCGACCGGGACCGCCGCCCCCGCCGCGCGGAACACGCAGGTGAAGCCGCGTCTCGTCGCGCCCCCCGCCGTCGCGCCCGTCAAGGCGCCGGCTCCGGCACAGGTTCCGATACAGGCCGCCGCGCAGGGCGCGATGGTGCCGGTGCAGGCCGCGGCCGCCCGGCTGGAGAGCGAGTCCGTGCCCATGCCCGAGGTGACGGTCACCGTGACGGTCACCCCCAGACCCTCTCCCAGGCCCTCCCCCTCGCCGCGTCCGATCAGGGTCGGGTACGTCCCCCAGCGCGGCGCGTTCGGCGCCACGTCGACCGTGCACGACCTGGAGGAGAGCGGGCAGGCGAGCCGGCTGACGCACGCCGTCTACGCCTTCGCGAACATCGACCCGACGTCGCTGACCTGTCTGGCCGGTGTCACCCGGCCGCCCGCGCCCGACCCCGAGGACCCCGACCAGGGCGACGGCGCGGGTGACGCCTGGGCCGACTACCAGCGGGGTTTCACGGCGGCCGAGTCGCTGGACGGCAGGGCGGATCCGCCGGACGCCCGGCTCGCCGGCAACTTCAACCAGTTGAAGAAGCTGAAGGCCCGGCACCCCAACCTGAGGACGCTCATCTCCATCGGAGGCTGGACGTATTCCAAGTACTTCTCGGACGTCGCGCGTACCGCCGCCACCCGGCAGCGGTTCGTCAAGTCGTGCCTCGACGCGTACATCAGGGGTGACCTGCCGGGCGTGGGCAGCCGCGGCGGCCCCGGCAGCGCCGCGGGCGTCTTCGACGGCATCGACGTCGACTGGGAGTGGCCCGGCGGCGAGGGCCACCTGGGCAACCACGTCGGCGCCGAGGACAAGCGTCACCTGACGGCCCTGCTGGCGGAGTTCCGCGCGCAACTCGACGCGCTCGGCGCGGCCAACGGCCGCCGCTACCTGCTCACGGTCTACGTGCCGGCCGAGCCGGACCGCGTCAATGCAGGCTTCGACCTGCAGAAGCTGACCGGCGTGGTCGACTTTGTCACCGTCCAGAGCGGAGGACGGCACGCCCTGCGCGAGGGCACCATCCTCCGCTGAACGCGCTCCGGCGCGGTGACCGGGCGGGCGCCGGTCGGGGGAGGAGAGATCAGCTCGTGCACGAGGCCGTGACGGCCACGTAGGCGCTCGCCGCGGTCCCGTTGACGGCCGTCACCTTGAGCAGGTCGCGGTGGAAGACGTCGGAGTCGCGGGTCAGGCTGGTCGAGATCGCCACCCCGGCCGGGGCGGTGATCGTGATGGTGTCGGCCAGCATGTGCGGCGCGTACGACGGGCAGATCGCCAGGAAGGTCCCGGTGGCGCCGGGGGCGACCCGGCCCGAGTTGGCCGTGGCGCCCGTGGCCGCCAGGGCCGGGGCGGCGGTGACGGCCAGCCCACCGGCGACGGCGGCGGCGGCGAGGGCGAGACGGATGGAGGTGCGCTTCATCATGAGAGGTGTCCTTTCTTTCCGGTCCCTTGGGGACCGCTCTGGTGGGGAAACAGGGCTCGGGTGAGCCGTTCAGGCCGGGACCTGGTCCCGGGCCGTGGCCCGGGGGTCCGCCGGGGGTGATGTCGGGGTGCGGCCGGCCCGCGGCCGGAGCACCCGGGCGAGGACGCCCGGAGACATGAGGTGCTGCGGAGGCGCCTGCAGGTTGGCGACGCTCAGGAACGCGTGCCCGACCACCGGGTCCGCCTCCGCCGCCACGTGCAGCCGGGAGATGTAGCGGTTCAGCAGCCTCGTACGCGCGGTGCGCGGTCCCTCGACCGAGGGGAACCGCAGATCGCCGCCGACCGACATGTCCCACGGCACGTCGATGATCCGCCCGGCGCGCTCGAAGAAGCGGCGGGCCAGGCCGGTGCCCCCGCCGCCGGCCAGGCATTCGCGCAGCGCGGCGGCCTCGCAGGCGGCGACCGTCATGCCCTGCCCGTACGACGGGTTGAACTGGCACAGCGCGTCGCCGAAGACCAGGTAGCCCTCGGGGAAACGGTCCAGTCGTTCATAGCGGCGGCGGATGCTCACCGGAATGCGCATCAGCCGCGGCTCGCCGAGCGGTTCCAGGCGCTCCAGGAGGAGGTGCAGGTCCGGCACCGGGAGCCGGGCGGCGAAGCGGTGGTAGCCGTCCGGGTCGACGGGCGGCACGTCGTCGCCCATGCCGAACAGGGTGACCAGCCAGCGGTCGCCCTCCCCGCTGAGCGCGACCCCGCCCCTCGGCACCGACGCGGTGTGCCCCACGATGAGGGCGACGAACTCGGCGTCACCGGGACGGCGCCGGTACTCGCGCGAGACGTATACCAGCCGCGAGTCGACGCGCTCCTCGGGAGCGGGCTCGTACCCCAGCCGGCGCAGCCACTCGGTGCCCCGGTTGCCCCGGCCCGTGGCGTTGACCACGAGGTCCGCGGGCATTTCCTCCGGCCCGTGCCCCGCCTCACGACCGGCGCCCGCCAGCCGTACGCCGGTCACCGCGCCGCCGGAGCCGGTGACCGGTTCGACCACCTCGCGGCGTTCCAGGATCGTCACGCCGGGAAGGGCCGCGACCCGGGACAGCAGGGACGCCTCCAGTCGCGGTCTGCTGACCGTCAGGCCGCGCATCCGCGAGGGCGCGGACCGCAGTCGCCGGCCGTCGTTGTACCAGCGGACGTCGTTCTGGATGTCACAGGGGGTGGCGCCCGCGGCGATCAGGTCCGCGGTCAGCCCGGGGAACAGGTCCTCGAGGATCTCGCAGCCCCGGGACAGCAGCCCGTGGGCGTGGTGGCCCTGCGGCACCCCCCGCCGGGGGACACCCTGGTCCGGTAGCTCGTCACGGTCGATCACCGTGACCCGGCCGAACGTCTCGGTCAGCACCCGGGCCGCCAGCAGCCCGCCGATTCCCGCCCCGGCGACGACGGCGTGCCCGTCCGGCCGGATTTCGGCCGTGGTGCGCGTCACTCGCTTGATCATGGTCTTCCTCGTCGTCAGGCCGCCCGGGTGAAGGCGGCGCCTGCTCACGACGACGAGGATGTGCGGGCCCGCTGGGGGGCGGCTGGGAACCGGCTTTCCCAGCGGGTTTCCCAGCGGCTTTCCCAGTGGTGCCCGGCGGCCGGGAAGGCCCCGGCCGCCGGGAAGACCCTGGTCACGGAGAGGTCCTGGCCTTCGGCGAGGCCATGGACATCGGGAGGACTTGGGTCGCTGGGAAGACCGTGGTCGCCGGGAGGACCGTCGTCCGCGTCACCGGGACCGGCGGCCCGGGACCAGGGTCCTGACCAAGCGGCTCGTCTCCTCCCGGGACAGCTCCCGCCCGCGGGCGGCATGGCGCTCGTACTCGTGCGGCGGCAGCGCCCCGCGGACCGCGGCGGCCTCGCGCGGGCCGTCCAGCGGGTCCATCAGCTCAGGGGACACGCCCGCCCGGGCGCCGATCGCCTCCACCGCCCCCATCAGCACGGCGGCCTCCTCCGCCCGGCCGGTCAGCGCCAGCGCCCGCGCCGTGCTGTGCACCGTCACCAGCCAGAAGGAGATGTCTCCGTAGCGGTCCATGGCCGCCAGGAGGTCCCCCGCGACGGCCAGCGCCCTGGCGCCGTCCCCGCGGTCCGAAGCGGTCTTCATGTCGCACCAGGCGGCGCCGTCCGCGGCCCAGTCGTGGCCGCTGGCGTGGGCGGCGGCGATCGCCTCCTGGAAGACCGCGTCGGCGGCCGGCAGGTCTCCCAGGGCCCGCAGCGCCATGCCCCGCACCATGAGCGTCTCGGCCTCCAGCCAGGACAGCGCGGTGTTCCGGGCGATCTCGACGGCCCGCCCGGTCAGGGCCGCGGCGTCGACCGGCAGGCCGGCCAGCACGCCCGTGTACGCGCCGTAGGCGGTGGCGCCCGCCTCCGTCACCGGGTCACCGGCCTCGCGGGCCTCCTCGACGGCCGCACGGGCCGCCTCGTGGGACCGCGCGGTCTGCCCGGCCAGGTAGAGCAGCGCCGTCATGGCGAAGCGGGCACGTGCGCGGACACCGGGCCCGGCCTCCGGGGCGGCGGCGAACGCCTCCGACAGCCAGGCCAGGCCCTCCGCCACGTGACCCATCCGGAACCAGAACCAGAAGAGCGCGCCGCCCAGCCGCAGCGCGTAGTCGCCGTCGCCCGCCGCCAGCGCGGAGGCGAACGCGGCGCGGAACTCCGGCTGGTCGCGGCTCAGCCCGTCGAGCAACGCCGCGCCCTGGGGGCCGCGCAGGTGGCGTTCGACGCTCTCGGCCCGCGCGAGCGCCCAGGTGCGATGGCGGGCCCGCGTCTCCTCCAGTTCCTCCGGGGAGAGCGCGGCCAGGGCGTACTGGCGCACGGTCTCCAGCATCCGGTAGCGGCGCGGCGTCGTGCCGGGCTCGGCGGTGACCAGCGACTTGCGGACCAGCGCCGACAGCGGGGGGAGGACGGGCGTGATCCCGCCGACGGCGGCCGCCGTCTCCAGGTCGAAGCCGCCGCCGAGCACCCCGAGCCGGTGGAAGAGGAGGCGTTCGTCCGGCAGCAGCAGGTGGTCGCTCCACGCGATCGTGTCCAGCAGGGTCCGGTGGCGGTCGGGACGCCCGGCCGGCCCGCCCACGAGCAGGGTGAAGCGGTCCTCCAGCGCGTCGGCGATCTGGTCCACGGACAGCGTGCGGCACTGCGCGGCGGCGAGCTCGATGGCCAGCGGGATCCCGTCGAGCCCCGCGCACAGGGCGGTGATCCTCTCTCTGTCGTCCGGCCCCGTCGTCCAGCCGGGAACGGCGGCGGACGCACGGCTGAGGAAGAGGTCGGCCGCCTCCGTGGCGGCGTCCAGAGGCGGCACCTCGTAGACCGCCTCACCGGTGAGGCCCAGAGCCTCGCGGCTCGTGCCGAGGATCCGTACGGCTCCGCAACGGGTCAGCAGGGTGTGGGCCAGTGTCGCGACCGGAGTCAGCAGGTGCTCGCAGTTGTCGAGGACGAGCAGCGCGTCGCGCCCGGCGAGCATCGCGGCCAGCTGCTCGGCGGACGACGCGG
The DNA here is from genome assembly GCF_014161415.1 of Microbispora sp. H10885. NCBI lineage: Bacteria > Bacillati > Actinomycetota > Actinomycetes > Streptosporangiales > Streptosporangiaceae > Microbispora > Microbispora sp. H10885. The sequence continues at coordinate 312,822 of NZ_JABBWY010000012.1, forward strand.
CGGGCAGGCCCAGGGTGGTCGCGACGGTCGCCGCCAGCAGATCGGGGGCGCGTAGCGCGCCCAGCTCCACGAGCCAGGGCCCGTCGCCGCCGTCGCGGGTGCCGTCGTGAGCGCGGGCGCGGGCGACCTCCAGGGCCAGCCGGGTCTTGCCCACCCCTCCGGGCCCGGTGAGCGTAACGAGCCGGTGCTCCTCCAGCAGGCCGGCGACGGCCGCGAGGTCGGAGTGACGGCCGACGAATCCGGACAGCGCGAACGGCAGGTTGCCCGAGGGCGGCGGGGGCTCCGCGACCCGCGGGGAACGCACGGGGCCGGACCGCGCGGGCGGCGGGGCCAGCCGGGGGTCCTGGGCGAGCACGGCCGCCTCCAGGTCGCGCAGGCCGCGGCCGGGCTCGACGCCCAGCTCGTCCGCCAGCCGCCGGCGAACCCTCCGCAGCGCGGCGAGGGCCTCGGCCTGCCGTCCCGACCGGTAGAGGGCGAGGGCGAGCAGCTCCCAGCCGCGTTCCCGCAGCGGCTGCTCGGAGACCAGCGCCTCCAGCTCGCCCACGGCGGCGACGTGCCGCCCCGACGCGACGACGGCGGCGAGCCGGTCCTCGCGCACGGCGGCCCGCAGCTCCTCCAGCCGGGTCGCGTCGGGCACCGCGAACGCGGCCTCGGCCACCTCCGCGTAGGCGGGGCCACGCCAGAGCGCGAGTGCCTGCCCGAGCAGCTCCGCGGCGTGGTCCGGCTCGCCGTCCTCCAGCGCGCGCCGGCCGCGCGCGGCCAGGTCCGTGAAGCGCTCGGCGTCGACCATGGCCGGGGCGGCGCGCAGGGCGTATCCGGCTCCTTCGCGTACCAGCAGCCGGGCCGGGGCGCCGGACGCCCGCTCCGGCTCCAGCACCCTGCGCAGGTCGGCGACGTATCCGTGCAGGGTCGTCATGGAGGGCGGCCGGGAGTCCTCCCACACGTCCGTGAGGATCCGCTCCGCGGAGACGTTCCTGCCCCGCGCGATCAGCAGCATCGCCAGCACGGCCCGCTGCCGGGGACCGCCGAGGTGTGCCGGGCGTCCGTCCACCTCCGCGCGCAGCGTGCCGAGCACCCCGAACCGCACGCTCTCGGCGACGCTCACCGCCGGACCCTCCCCGGATCACCGGCCGGGACGTGTGTCCCCGAGCGCGGCGGCGGCGCGCCTCCGCGGGACACCCGGGGGACCGTCGTCCGAGGGACGTGAGGGCAGCCGTCTAACGGCACCGGTTCGGCCATGAGGCAATAATGCCGCGAACGTGATCACAGGACACTCCCTTGATCGGTCGATGCTTGTCGCCGCCGTCCGTGCTCCTGTGGCAGGTGTGGCGCGGCGGGGGGAGATGTCCGCTTAACGGACGAACAGCCCGTCCTTAACGCCCGCATAACGCGCCCGTGGCCTCGACCCCGGCCTGACAGTCTCCGTTAGGAACGCTGTCGAATTGGGTCTTGCAGACCCGCGACCACGAGGCTACGATCCGTACAACTCTTAGGAAACTTTCCTAAAAGAGAGCCCTCCGGGAGCCGGCATGGCCTCTTCCCATCCCTGACGTCTCCTCCTCTTCGCGTCCCGTCGCGCTCCCGGCTTCCGTACGGCCGGTGTCCCCCGATCGGCCGCCTCCGTCAGGCGCCGGTCGTACGGAGCTCCGCCAACCTCCCGTTCACCCCCCACAGAGGTTGTGACCATGCAGATCACGAATCCGCGCCGCGCGTCCTCCACGACCCTCGCCCCGCGTCCGGGACGGCGCGCATGAGAAAGCTCGTCGGCATCGCCACGGCGGCGTCCCTCGCATTCGCCGCCCTGCTCACCGGCGCCTTCACCGGAACGGCCCGGGCCGCGAACATCGCCGCCAATCCGGGCTTCGAGTCGGGCCTGTCGGGCTGGACGTGCGCGCCGACGGCACAGGTGGTGTCGAGCCCGGTGCACGGCGGGTCGAAGGCGCTGTCGGCGACGCCGGCCGGCAACGACTACGCCCGGTGTCAGCAGACGATCGCGGTGAAGCCGTCCACGACGTACGCGTTGTCGGCCTGGGTGCAGGGAAACTACGTGTTCCTGGGCGCGACCGGCGCCGCCGTCGAAGTCCAGACATGGGGCTCACCCGGGTCGGCGTGGTCGCGCCTGACCACGTCCTTCACCACGGGGTCCGCCACGACGAGCGTGACGGTCTACCTCAACGGCTGGTACGGCCAGGGCACCTACTACGCGGACGACGTCGTCCTCGACGGCCCGGGCACCGCGCCCTCGCCGTCACCGTCGCCGTCCCCGTCGGCCTCGGCCAGTCCGTCGCGGTCGCCCTCGCCGAGTGCGAGCCCGTCGCCCTCCGGGCCGCCGCCCGACCCGGGCGCCATCACCTTCGCGCCGTACGTCGACATCACGATGACCACGCCGTCGCTGGTCAGCGCGTACACCGCGACCGGGGTGAAGAACTACACCCTCGCCTTCGCGCTGGGGGACAGCACGGGCTGCAACCCCGCCTGGGGCGGCACGATCCCGATCGGCGACGCGCGGATCGTCAACGACGTCAAGGCCCTGCAGGCCAGGGGCGGCCAGGTGATCGTGGCCACCGGAGGCGCCGTGGGGCCCTACCTGGAGCACAGCTGCGGCACCTCGGCGGCGCTGCTCGCGGCGTACAAGAAGGTGCTGGACACGGTCGGCACCAACTACCTCGACGTGGACGTCGAGGCGGCCATCGACGCAGGCAAGGTCAACACGGCGCTCAGGCAGTTGCAGGCCGAGCGGGGCACCGTGATCAGCTACACGCTGCGGGTGCAGGGCCAGGACTACGGCGTCGATCCGTTCTCGGTGCAGATCCTCCAGGACGCGGCGGCCAAGGGCCTGAACGTCCTGGTCAATCCGATGCTGATGGACTTCGGCTACTCCGGCTCCTGGGGCGCCGCGATGGTCGGGGCGGCGAACGCCACCGTGGCCCAGATGAAGCAGATCTGGCCGTCGAAGACCGACGCGCAGATCAGGCGGATGCTCGGCCTCACCCCGATGATCGGCAAGAACGACACGGGCCAGGTGACCTACCAGGCCGACGCCCGCACGCTCCTGTCGTACGCGCAGGCGAACCACGTGGGACGGATCGGCTTCTGGTCGGTGGGCCGGGACAACGGCGGCTGCCCGAACGGCACCCTCTCGCCCACCTGCAGCGGCGTCTCCCAGTCCGCCTACGAGTTCACGAACATCTTCAAGGCCTTCACGGGCTGAGCCCTCCTCGATCCCCCCACTCACCCCCCAACCCACCTTGCGAGGAAGAATGCAGCTTCGCCTCCGTACGGGCCGGCACGTCAGGGCCGCGCTCGCCCTGGTCGCCTCCCTCCTCCTGGCGGTCGCCGGACTGGTCGCGGGAACCACCGCCTCCGCCTCGGCGGCGCCGAGCGGCCTGGTCGTGCTGGCCTACCCCGCCTGGGCCCCGAACACCTGGTACGCCATCGGCGCCCGCGTCACCTACCAGGGCGTCGACTACGAGTGCATCCAGGCGCACACCTCCCTGACCGGCTGGGAGCCGCCGATCGTCCCGGCGCTCTGGAAGCCGGTCGGCGGCGGCACGCCGTCGCAGAGTCCCTCGCCGACGCCGCCGTCGGGCGCGCCGGGCAAGCCGGGCAACCCGTCCGTCACCGGCACCGGCAGTTCGTCGATCTCGCTGTCCTGGTCGGCGTCGAGCGGCACGGTGACCGGATACCGCGTCTACGAGGGCACGTCGGTCCGGGCGACCGTCAGCGGCACCAGCGCCACGATCTCCGGCCTCGGCACCTGCACCACCCACACGTACACGGTCAAGGCGTACAACAACAACGGCGAGTCCGCGGCGAGCGGGTCGGTGACCGGCACCACCACGGGCTGCCCCGCGAGCGGCGGCAAGCTTCCCGGCGCGCCCTACCTGTACGAGGGCTGGGGGAACCCGCCGAACCCGGCCACCGTCATGAGCGCCACCGGGGTCAAGCAGTTCACGATGGCCTTCATGCTCTCCGGCGGCGGCTGCGTCCCGGCGTGGGACGGCTCGCGCCCGCTGTCCGGCAGCGCCGACGCCACCGCGATCTCGCAGATCAAGGCGGCCGGCGGCAACGTCCAGATCTCCTTCGGCGGCTGGCAGGGCAACAAGCTCGGCCCGAACTGCTCCAGCTCGTCCGCCTTCGCCTCGGCGGTCCAGCAGGTGATCAACGCGTACAACCCCGCCGCGGTCGACTTCGACATCGAGAACACCGACGAGTTCGAGAACGAGGCCGTCCAGGACCGCATCCTCGGCGGGCTCAAGATCGTCAAGCAGAACAACCCGAACGTCAAGGTCGTCGTCACCTTCGGCACCAGCACGACCGGCCCGAGCTGGTGGGGCACGCGGCTCATCAACCAGTCCAAGGCGCTCGGCGTGAACATCGACAACTACACGATCATGCCGTTCGACTTCGGCGGCGGCGCGAACATGTACCAGAACACCGTCAACGCGGCCGAGGGCCTGAAGAACGCGCTCAAGTCGGCCTGGGGCTGGAGCGACGCCCAGGCGTACGCCCACATGGGCATCTCCGGCATGAACGGCCTGTCCGACCAGCAGGAGCTGACCTCGGTATCCACCTGGACCCAGATCCGCGACTACGCCAAGTCGAAGGGCCTGGGCCGGCTCGCCTTCTGGTCGGTCAACCGCGACCGCGGCTGCCCGGGCGGCGGCGTGGTGTCGAACTGCAGCGGCATCGCGCAGAGCGACTGGGACTTCACCCGGGTCACCGCGGGCTTCTGACCCCGGCGACCGGGAGAAGCAGGCCCTGGTGAAAGGGGCCGGGCCCGGCACACCGGGCCCGGCCCCCGCCACTCGACACGGCCACTCGACACGGCCACGCAACCCGCGACCGCATCGGCCGCGCGCCCCGGGAGACCGGGCGCTCCTCGGCAGGCGGCCGGCGCCGCGAGCCCGACACCCCCTACGCGTCGCGCCGGTCGCCCCCGTGTGTGGGGGCCAGCAGGCCGATCAACATCCCGACGATCACGGCCATGACAAGAGTGATCCAGAGGCGAATCTTCATCGAGGTCTCCTGAATGCTACGCTCCGTGCTCACAGTACCCCGAAAGGTGACGTAGCGCGACGGTCGGACGACCGAATACGCCCTTGAGTCGCGGGTTTTGCCGTTCGTCGTGCAGGCTTGGCAGCGTCATGGAATACGCGATCCCCACCAGCATCGTCCTCGCCGCCGGCGTCGTACTGGCGCTCGTCGCCCAGTGGAAGGGCTGGCGGCCGTCTCTGGCCGTCACGCTGACGCTCGGCATCGCCGTACGTGTGCTGATCATGATTCTCGCGGCGAAGGACACCAGGTTCCAGCCGGTCGACTACGTCAACAGCTTCCAGCCCGCGGGCCGGGCGATCGTGGACGGTCGCGACCCGGTGCTCGAAAGCAACGGCGGCTGGCACTTCCTGCCGATGATCCCCTACCTGTACGGCCTGCTGCTGTGGCTGGGCGTCACCTGGGACTACGCCGGCCGGATCGTCACGGTCGTCTCCGACATCGTGCTGATCCCGCTGGTCGGCAGGCTGGCCGGGGGGCGGACCGCGAAACTGCGCGCCTTCCAGTACGCCTGCAGTCCCCTCGCGATCCTCGTCGCCTCTGTACACGGCCAGGTCGAGCCGGTGTCGCTGGTCTTCGGCGTCGCGGCGTACGTCGTGGCGCGCGGCCCGGGCGACTGGCGGCGGCCGGAGCCGCTGCCGTGGGCCCGCCTGCGGATCGCGGACCGCGCGCTGCCGCTGCCGTGGATCCCGCCGGGGGAGATCGTCCGGAGGCTCGTCCGCCCGTCGGAGGAGGACAGCGCGGCGATGTGGCGGGCGGCCTGGGCGGGCGTGCTCATGGGTCTCGCGCTGTGCGCGAAGAGCTGGCCGGTGATCCTCGTCCCGGCGATGCTGATGTTCCTGCCGGGGCTGCGCAGCCGGCTGGTCTCGCTGGTCGCCGTCGCCGTACCGCCGGTGTTCTTCCTGCTGACGCTCCCGATCGGCGGCTGGACGGAGTGGCGGCAGCTGCCGGAGGTGCTGAACACCATCGGCCTGCGGCCCAGCGACGTCCGCCCGATCACCGGAGACTGGGGCTGGACCGCGCTGGTCAGCGGCGGCAACTGGAACCTCGACCCGACTCCGGCGCGGATCGGCCAGTACCTCATCTACGCCTCGATCGTCGCCTGCCTCGTCTGGTGGCGCAGGGCCGACCCCGTCGACGTCACGATCGCCATCCTGCTGTCCTTCATGATCTTCACGCCGCGCCTCGGCGCGCAGTACCTGCTGTGGTTCATGCCGTTCCTGGTCGCCCGGCCCACCCGCTGGGCCTGGCCGGCGATCCTCGGCAGCACGCTGTGGGCCGCGGCCGGATACATCGTGCTCACCCAGTTCCACGGGCCCGCCTGGATGGAACTGCACGCGCCCTGGGCGATCAGTTCGCTGCTGGTCTTCCCGCTGCTGGCCGCGGCCATCCCGTGGAAGCGCAGGTACGCCGAGGGCGCGCCGTTGCCCTCGCCGGACGGGAGAGCACGCGTACAGGCCGCCTGAGCCCGGCCGACTGGGTTCGGTTTCGCGAAGGCCGCTCAGGTCACGATGAGCCGGACCAGGTGACCATGGCTCTTGTAACCGGGCGGATCGCCGTCGAGCCGCCCGGTCACGCACTCGAAGACGCCCGGCCCCGCCTCCCGTACGAAGAAGGCGGTCTCGGCGATCGACGACAGCAGACGGATCACGTCGCGGTGCACGTGGACGCCCTCCCTGTCGCCGGCCAGCGAGACCGTCACCTCGTACACGCCGTCGTCGAGCAGGCGTTCACCGGTGAGCAGCCACTCCGAGCCGCACGCCCGGCGCAGATGGGGGAGCAGGTGCGCCTCGGGCTCCTCGGTGACCCACCCGTCCCTCCCCATCGCGTCGAGCAGGGCCCGCACCTGTGGCTCCATCGCCGAGGCGTCCGTGATCCCGGTCAGCCGCTCGTCGTCGTCCCATCGCCGCATGACCAGACCCTAAGCCGGAGCGCCCCGCCGTACCCCCCGCCGTACCCTGCGGAACCGCTCCGTGTCGGGGAGCGCCGGGCCGTGCCCGGCCGGAGCGCCGTCAGTGATCGCCGGACTGCTCCGAGCGCGTTCCGGGACGCGTTTCGGGGCGTGGGTCAGGGCGCGGGTCGGGGTGCGGGTCGGGGTGCGTATCGGGATGCGTATCGGGGCGGGGTTGCGAAGAGCGTTCCGGCAGCCGCCCGGAGATGAGTGCGGCGGTCCAGGCGCCGTCCGGATCGCTGTCGACGAGCAGAGCGCGGACGAGCAGGCTCAGCGGAATCGCGAGCAGGGCGCCGAGCGGGCCCAGCACCCATCCCCAGACGATCAGCGAGAGGAACGTGGCCGTCGTGGACAGGCCCACGGCGTCCCCCAGGAACTTCGGCTGGATGAACGACTGGATCACCACGTTGATCGCCATGTAGGCCGCGATCACCAGCAGCATCGTCTTGGGCCCGCCCTCCAGCAGCCCGAGCAGCGCCGGGGGGATGAGGCCGAGGATGAACCCGATGTTCGGAATGTAGTTGGTGATCAGGGCCAGGACGCCCCACAGCAGTGGGAGCGGCACGTCCAGGATGTACAGCGCGGTGACGTCGAGGACCGAGCAGATCAGGCCGAAGACCGTCGAGACGATCAGATAGCGGCGGGTCTTGGAGCTGAACGTCTTGAGGGCGTTGGTGAGCGCCGGCCGCTCTGTGGAGGCGGCGTCGACGATCCGCGTGATGACGGGGGCGTCGAGGCTCATGGCCAGGAGCAGGACGACGATGAGGAACAGGCTCGACAGCACGCCGAGGAGACTGCTGAGCAGACTCTGGGCGACGCCGATCAGCTTGCCGGGATCGAGCGACGACAGGGCCTTGTTGAGTTGGTCGCTGCCGTAGCCGAGCCCGGCGGCCCAGTGCTGCAGGTCGGTGACCATGGCGTTGAACTGGACCGTGTAGGTCGGCGCCAGGATGGCGAGTTGCGCGGCGGCGATGCTGAGCACCGCGACCATGCCGAGCAGGACCAGCAGCACCAGCGCCAGAGGTACGGCCACCTGCAGCCACACCGGGGCCCGGCGGCGGACGAGCCACCCGCGCACCGGGGAGACGGCGATGACGAGTGTCAGCGCCAGGACGACCGGGCCGACGATCGAACCCACCGCCTGGACACCGGCGAGGGTGATGACCGCGGCCGCGGTACCGACCAGCACGATCAGGGCACGAGGGAATCCCTGTCGAATCACGTCCGGCTCCTACCCCTTCTTCGCCACCCAAGGTGGACCAGTCCTAGCACGCCTCTGTCTCTGCCCCTGCGCGTGTACGTGACTCGTGACGGGAATGACGCCGGGCGGCACGTCGTTCAACCGGGGCCCGTGGCTCCGCGGAACTTCCTTCCCGGCACTGAGCTGGGAACAGATCCGTGCGCGAGTGCGTTGGACGCGAACCGGGCCAAGACAGTGACAGGGCCTGGTAATCTTGTGATGTCGGCGCGGTCCGGCGCACTCCTCTTCGATCACCTGGGTGGTTGTGTTGTGTGTGCGCGGCCGGTTGGCCGGCGTCTCCTGTGGCTTCTGGGTCTTCGCACCGGTGGTTTTGCGCCGGGGTGAGGGTTCGGGTAAGTTAGAGGGGTTGCCCCGGAAACGGGGCGGTCGAATTCCTGTCGGTTGGCGGGTTTCGGGTCAAGTCGGTTCTGAACAGGGCGGATTTGACACGGAATGGCTGATCG
>NZ_JABBWY010000013.1:0-143888 GCF_014161415.1 Microbispora sp. H10885
TTCCGAACCCGGAAGTTAAGCCTACCAGCGCCGATGGTACTGCACCGGGGACGGTGTGGGAGAGTAGGACGCCGCCGGACAATTTTTTGAGGGGGGTCATCCCGTTTGGGATGACCCCCCTTTTTTTTGTGCCCGGAACCCCGCCCCGGCGGTGGGTGTGAGGTGAGGGGCGATGACGACGTCCCGTACGCTGAGGGTCGTGGAATATCGAGCCGTCGAGCAAGCGATCATGGCGCGGGGGGTGGAGTGGGATTTCGATCCCTCTCTCGATCGGATCGCCGCGCTGATGGAGATCCTCGGCGATCCCCAGAAGTCGTACAAGGTCGTTCACATCGCGGGGACCAACGGCAAGACGAGCACCGCGCGCATGACCGAGGCCCTGCTGCGCGAGCGCAACCTCCGGGTCGGCCGCTACACGAGCCCGCACCTGCAGTCGATGCGCGAACGCATCTCCGTCGACGGTGAGCCCCTCTCGGAGGAGCGGTTCACCGAGGTGTACGAGGACATCGCGCCCTACCTGGAGATGATCGACGCCAGGGTGGGGAAGCTCAGCTTCTTCGAGGTGCTGACGGCGATGGCGTTCGCCGCGTTCGCCGACGCCCCCGTGGACGTCGCGGTGGTCGAGACCGGCATGGGCGGGACCTTCGACGCCACCAACGTCGCCGACGGCACCGTCGCGGTGATCACCCCGGTGGCGCTCGACCACACCGAGTACCTCGGCCCCGACATCGCCACGATCGCCGGCGAGAAGGCGGGGATCATCAAGCCCAAGGCGACCACCGTGCTGGCGCAGCAGGCGCTGCCCGCCGCCGAGGTGCTGATGCGGAGGGCCGCCGAGGTCGGCGCGGTCGTCGCCCGGGAAGGGCTGGAGTTCGGCGTGCTGCACCGCGAACTGGCGATGGGCGGCCAGATGCTCCAGCTCAGGGGCCTCAAGGGCGTGTACGAGGACGTCTTCCTGCCGTTGTACGGCGCGCACCAGGCCGGCAACGCCGCCGGCGCCCTGGCCGCGGTGGAAGCGCTGACGGCCGGGGACGACCCGCTGGGCGACGAGGTCGTACGGCAGGGTTTCGCCCAGGTGAGCAGCCCGGGAAGGCTGGAGGTCGTCCGGCGCGGGCCCACCGTCCTGGTCGACGCGGCGCACAACCCCGCGGGCATGGAGGCGACGGTCGAGGCGCTGACCGAGGCGTTCGGCTTCACCCGGCTCGTGGCGGTGGTGGCGGTGATGGCCGACAAGGACGTGGAGACGATCCTGGACCTGCTCGAACCGGTGGCCGAGGAGATCGTGGTCACCCGCAACTCCTCCCCGCGCTCCCTGAGCCCCGACGACCTGGCGGTCCGCGCGCAGGCCGTCTTCGGCCCGGACCGCGTCCACATCGAGGACCGGCTGGACGACGCGATCGACACGGGCATCGGACTGGCCGACCAGGGGGACGAACTGGGCTCCGGGGTCCTGATCACCGGGTCGGTGGTCACGGCCGGCGACGCCCGGGTCCTGCTGAAGGCCGCCAGGTGAGGGCGGTGAGCGGCGGCATGTTCGAGGTGACTCCCGGCATGCGGCGGCTCTGCGCGAGCGTTCTCGGCATGCAGGCGATCGTCGTGGCGCTGGTGACTCCCGTCGCGATCACCATCAACCACGTGTCCCCGCCGGTCGCGGTGACCGTCGGGCTCGGCCTGGCCGTCCTGTGCGTGCTGATCGCCGGCCAGCTGAAGCGGTCGTACGCCTATATCGCGGGCAGCGTGCTGCAGATCCTGACAATCGCCACAGGATTCCTGGTCCCGGCCATGTTCTTCCTCGGGGTGATCTTCGCCGCCCTGTGGATAACCGCCATCTTCGTCGCTCGCCGTGTCGAAGGGACGACGAAGCGCTAAAGTCGGCTTCCATGGCCGTCCCTCCCGTACCGCAGGCACGGGCCGCCGTGCCGGTCCGTGCCGTGCGCGTCCCCATGCTGGTCGACGTCGTCATCGGGCTGCTCACCGTGGTCGCCCTTCCTCTCGCGGTCGTCGCGATCCCGAACACGATCTCCGTCGTGGCGGCGCTCCTGCCGCCGGGGGTCTCGCAGGTCGAGATGATCCGCGCGCACGGTCTCGCGCTGCCCGCCATGCTGGTGACCGTGCCCGTCGCCGCGGTGGCGGTGCGCAGGTTCCGCGCGGCGCCGATTCTCGTCGCGGGGCTGACCCTGCTCGCGCTCGCGGACGCCGCGGGCGGATACACCGAGACGGTCACGCTCGTCGGCGTGCTGCGCGTGCTCCACGGAATCGGCGCGGGCATGCTCGTCCCGGCCACGCTCGCCGCGGTGGCCGAGCGTCCCCGTCACCGGGTGCTGCTGCCGATCTGGGCAGGCGCGCTCGCCGTGTCGCTGCTGTCGGCGCAGGCACTGGCGCTGTGGGCGATCCGGGACGTGTCGTCCTGGCGGGTCACCCTCCAGCCGTACCCGCTGCTCACCGGGGTCGCGCTGGCCCTCGCCGCGGTGTACCTCGTCCTGTGGATGGTCACCGGCGGCGCCGGCGCGGCCGAGGCGGAGGGCGAACGGCAGGTGCTGCCCCTGCGGCGGCCCACCTCCGCCGAACGCGGCAGGCTCGCGCTGGCCGTCGTGCCCGCCGCGGCGATCGCGGCGCTGGGCGTGGGCGTCACCTACGACTGGCCGCCCCTGCTGGTGGTCGCCGCGGCGGCGCTCGCGACGGTGGCGATGCTGGCCCTCGCGGCGTTCGGCGCCATCGAGGGACAGGGCGGCCGGACCCTCGCGCTCGTCAACGTGGCCGTCGGGCTGGTCGTGCTGCCGACCGCCGCGCAGATGACCTACATCGAGCTCGGCGGCCCGCTGGGTGGTCCCGGGCTGCTGGGTCTGTGGGTGCCGTTCCTGGTGGCCGGGCTGGCCGCGCTCGCGGCGGCCGTCCTGGCGGGAAGGGCGCCGGAGACGTCCGCCACGCGGATGACCGCTGTCGGTCTCGCCGCCGTGGTCGGCGGGATGTGCGCCGTCAGGCTTCTCGTCCCGGCGCCCTCCGGCACGCCGCTGGTGGTGCCGTTCGTCCTGCTGGCCGCCGGGGCGGCGGTGGCGCTGGTCGGCGCGTTCCGGCTGGCGGGCCTCGGCTCCGCGCTGCTGGGCCTGTCGCTGTGCTTCCCCGCCGTGCTCGCCGGCTTCCTGCTCGGCACCGGCATCCAGGTCAACCGGCTGCGCGAGGCCGCCGGGTCCGCGCCGGCCGGCCGGGACGGGGGGAACGCGCTCGTGAAGGGGTTCGTCGACGCGCTGCACATGTGGGCGCTGGTCGGCGGCTTCGTCGTGGTCGGGGTGATCGTGCTCTCGTCGGTCCTGGCGCGGCGGAGCGCCGCCGCCGCGTCCGCCGGTCAGGTGGTGATCCCCCTGCCGACGCCCTCGCCCGAGGGGGACGACCCCGGACCGCAGGAGCCGGACACCGTGCGCTGACCACGCCGGGTGAGCGGAGTGGCGCACCTGGACCGGTAAGCTGCCGTTGCGTTGGAGCTCCCGGGCATGCCCGAGAACCGGCGGGTCGGACGCCACGTGAGCGTCACCCACGACGACAATAGGAGAGAAGACCGTGTCCGAGCGTACGCTTGTCCTGATCAAGCCCGACGGGGTCCGTCGCGGCCTCGTCGGGGACGTCATCGGCCGCATCGAGCGCAAGGGCCTCAAGATCGTGGCGATGGACCTGCGCACGCTCGACGCCGAGACGGCCAAGGCCCACTACGCCGAGCACTCCGAGCGCCCGTTCTTCGGCGAGCTGGTGGAGTTCATCACCGGCGGCCCGCTCGTCGCGATGGTGCTGGAGGGCCCGCGGGCCGTCGAGGCGTTCCGCGCGCTGGCCGGGCTCACCGACCCCGTGAAGTCCGCGCCCGGCACCATCCGCGGCGACCACGCGCTGGAGATCGGCGAGAACGTCGTCCACGGCTCCGATTCGCCGGAGTCCGCGGCCCGGGAAACCAAGATTTTCTTTCCCGACCGTTTCTAGTCCTTGCCCCACGAGAGGCCCCGGTTTAAACCGGGGCCTCTCGTGTTTTCCCAGGTGGTGATCGAGCTTAGACCGGAGCAGGCCGGTTTTTCCGGGGGCTTGGGAGCTCGATGTGCCCAGTGATGAGCACGTGCGGTTACGATTCGAATGCGATGCGTCATCCCGCACTCCCGCTGAACCCGGTAACCGCTCACCACCTGAAGGAAGGCTTCCTTCCGCATGGGCAGCAAGCTGACATTCCTGGGCCGTGACATGGCTGTCGACCTTGGCACGGCGAACACTCTCGTCTACGTCCGAGGGCGCGGCATCGTCCTGAACGAGCCGTCCGTCGTCGCCATCAACGTCACGACCGGCAAGATCGTGGCAGTTGGGATCGAAGCGAAGCGGATGATCGGGCGGACGCCCGGAAACATCGTCGCGATCCGGCCCCTGAGGGACGGGGTCATCGCCGATTTCGATGTGACCGAGCGGATGCTGCGGTACTTCATCCAGAAAATCCACAAACGCCGGCACTTCGTGCGCCCGCGCATCATCGTGGCCGTACCCAGTGGCATCACCGCGGTCGAGCAGCGCGCGGTGAAGGAAGCGGGCTACCAGGCCGGCGCCCGCCGTGTGTACATCATCGAGGAGCCGATGGCGGCGGCGATCGGGGCCGGTCTGCCGGTGCACGAGCCGACCGGGAACATGGTCGTCGACATCGGCGGCGGCACCACCGAGGTCGCCATCATCTCGATGGGCGGCATCGTGACCAGCCAGTCGATCCGCGTCGGCGGCGACGAGCTCGACCAGGCGGTCATCTCCTTCGCCAAGAAGGAGTACTCCCTGATGCTGGGGGAGCGCACGGCGGAGGAGGTCAAGATCGCGGTGGGTTCCGCCTGCGCCACGGGTGAGGACTTCCACGCCGAGGTGCGGGGCCGTGACCTGGTCACCGGCCTGCCGAAGACCGTCGTCATCAGCGCCGAGGAGATCCGCCGGGCGATCTCCGAGCCGGTCAACACGATCGTCGACGCGGTGAAGTCCACGCTCGACAAGTGCCCGCCCGAGCTGTCGGGAGATCTCATGGACCGGGGGATCGCCGTGGCCGGTGGCGGCGCCCTGCTGCGCGGCATGATCGACCGGCTGCGCGAGGAGACCGGGATGCCGGTCCACCTCGCCGAGAACGCGCTCGACTCCGTCGCGCTGGGCTCCGGGAAGTGCGTGGAGGACTTTGAAGCCCTCCAGCAGGTGCTCGTGCCGGAGCCCCGCAGCTAAGGAGCGGTCATGAGAGACACCCGCCGCGCCCGGCTCATGCTCGGCCTCCTTCTCGCCGTCGCGCTGATCCTGATCACCGTGGACAACCGGGCCGGGAGCGACCGCGTCCTCGGCCCGGTGCGCGGCTTCGCGGGGGCGGTGTTCGGGAAGGTCGAGCGCGTCGGCGCCGCCGTGACCGGGCCCATCACCGGCTTCGTCGGCATGCTGCGCGACGCGCCGTCCGCCCGCCGCATGATCGGCGACCTGCGCAAGGAGAACGCGCGGCTGCGGGACGAGGTCTCCGCGCAGCGGCTCGACCGGGCGCGGTCCGACAAGCTGGACCACATGCTCGGGCTGGCGGGTCTCGGCCGCTACCGGATCGTGCCGGCCCAGGTCGTCGCGCGGCGCACCGTGGCCGGGTTCGAGGACACGGTCGAGATCGACGTGGGGGCGGCCGACGGGATCCGGGCCGACATGACCGTACTGAGCGACCAGGGGCTGGTCGGCAGGGTCATCCAGGCCGGCCCGGCCAGCTCGACGGTCGCGCTGCTGACCGATCCCGCCCTGTCGGCGGGGGCCCGGCTGGAGGGCGGCAACGAACTCGGTGTCGTGAACGGGCTGGGCGAGGCGGGCGGCGGCGGCAACCTGATCAAGTTCCGGCTGCTCGACTCCACCGTGCCGATCGGAGTGGGGCGGCGGATCGTGTCGTTCGGCTCGCAGCGGAGCCTGCCGTACGTGCCCGGCGTGCCGATCGGGGTCGTCGAGCGGATCGACAACACCCCGGGCGAGGTCACCAGGACCGCCTACGCGCGGCCCTTCACCGACTTCTCCGCGCTGGACGTCGTCGGGGTCGTGGTCGCGGCGCCGAAGCGGGATCCCCGCGACTCCGTGCTTCCGCCGGTGCCGCCGCCGCCGAAGCCGCGCGACGAACGGCGGCCCGGCGAGCACAGGACCGGTCAGAGGTCGCTGGAGGAGGGGTTCGGACTCCGGCGGCCGGCGCCACCGCGTGACGAGCGGGCCCGCGAGGGCGTGGCGGCCGGCGAGGGCCGCGGCGGGAGGAACTGAACGATGCTCCGCAACGTCACCCCTGCGCTGCTGCTCTTCGCCGTCCTGGTGCTGCAGGTCGTCCTGGTGAACCGGCTGCTGTTCACGTGGGCGCCGGACCTGATGCTCCTGACGGTCGCCGTGCTCGCTACCAGGCGCGGGCCCCTGCCGGGCGCGGTGATCGGCTTCTGCGGCGGGCTCGCCTACGACCTGCTGCCGCCCGCCAACCACACGCTGGGCCAGTACGCGCTGGTCCTGTGCTTCCTGGGCTACGCGGCCGGTCGTGCGGGCGACCGCCTGCCGCTGCTCGTGATGGCGGGCTGCGCCGTGCTCGCGCCCGGCATGGTGGCCGGTCTGGGCGCGCTGCTCGGCGCGCCGGGGGTCACCTGGGGCGTGCTGGCGACGGCGTGGCCCCGGGCGGCCGTCTGCAATCTCGTGGCCGCTCCACTGGTGCTGTGGGCGGTCAACGCCCTGTACGGCGGCCACCGCAGACGCGCGGGCCGTACGGAGCTCGTTCCGGGTTATAGACGGGGGGCGGCATGACACGGTTGCGCGGGCGGCTGATCGTCCTGCAGGTGATGGTCATCGCCATGATCGTCGTGCTCGTCGTCCGGCTGTGGCAGGTCCAGGTGGTGCAGGGATCGCGGTTCGTCACGGTCGCGACGGAGACGCGCACCCGCGAGGTGCGGGTGCCCGCCCTGCGGGGGGCGATCCTCGACTCCTCGGGCCGTCCGCTGGTGCGCAACCGCACGACGCTGGTGGTCTCGGTGGACCGCGGCCGGCTGGAGCGCATGCCGGACGGCGGCGACGCGGTGCTGCGGCGGCTGTCCGGCGTGCTGAAGGTGCCGCTGCCGAAGCTGAAGATGGAGATCCGGGCGTGCGGCCCCGGCGTCAGCCGCCCGTGCTGGCCCGGCTCGCCGTACACGCCGATCCCGGTGGCGACGAACGTCAACCCCCGGGCGGCGCTGCAGATCCTGGAGCGCCAGGAGGACTTCCCCGGCGTGACCGCCGACATCCAGGCGATGCGCGACTACCCGAACGGCAGGGACGCCGCCCAGCTTCTCGGCTACCTGCAGCCGGTGACGCAGAGCGAGCTGGAGAAACGCGAGGGCCTCAAGGCCAACTACTCGGGCGTCGACCTCACCGGCCGCGACGGGCTGGAGCGGACCTACGACGCCGCGCTGCGCGGCACGGCGGGCCTGCGCGCCGTCCAGGTCGACCGGATGGGCAAGGTCATCACGGTGGACCAGCAGTCCGATCCGGTGCCCGGCGACGTCCTGGTGACCAGCATCGACGCCAAGGTGCAGCGGATCGTGGAGAAGTCGCTCGACCAGGCCATGCAGGAGATCCCGAACTCTGACGGCGCGGCGGGCGTGGTGCTCGACGTGAAGACCGGCCGGGTGATCGCGATGGCGAGCCGGCCCAACTACGACCCCAGGGTCTGGACGGGCGGCATCACCGAGAAGGACTACCGGCGCCTCCTGTCCGACAAGTCGGGCAAGCCGCTGGTGTCGCGGGCGATCGCGGGCGAGTACGCCCCCGGTTCGACGTTCAAGATCAGCTCGGCCTCCGCCATGATCGCCGACGGGGAGCCGCTGCACGGCACCTACCAGTGCCCCGGCGCCTACACCGTCGAGGGCAGGTCGTACCCGAACGCGGGCGGCATGAGCCTCGGCGCGATCTCGCTGCACGAGGCGCTGGTGAAGTCGTGCGACACCGTCTTCTACAAGTCCGGATACGAGGAGTGGCTGCGCGACGGCGGCAAGACGCCCAAGTCCAAGGTCAAGGAGCCGATGCCGAACATGGCCAAGGCGTACGGCTTCGGCCGCCGCACCGGCATCGACCTGCCCGGCGAGTCGCCCGGCCGCATCCCCACCCGCGCGTGGAAGCGTGACCTCTACAACTCCACCAGGGCCGAGATGTGCAGGCGGGCCAAGATCGGCTATCCGGAGATGAAGAACGAGAGCCGCGCCGCCTTCGCCAAGCGGCTGGCCAACGAGAACTGCCTGGAGGGCATGATCTTCCACGCGTACGAGGCGGTGAACCTGTCCATCGGCCAGGGCGACGTCCTCGTCACGCCGCTCCAGCTCGCCCGGGCGTACGCCGCGCTCGTCGGGGACGGGAACGTCCGCAGCCCCCGGCTGGGCTGGGCGCTCATGCGGCCCGACGGCACGTTGCACAAGGAGATCCCGGTGCCGGTGGAGTATCACCTGCCGGTCAGCGACGAGACCCGCACCTACATCCGCAAGGCGCTCAGCGAGGTGCCGTCGGACGGCACGGCGGCCGGCGCGTTCCGCGGGTTCCCGCTGAACATCGTGAAGATCGGCGGCAAGACCGGCACGGCGGAGGTCTACGGCAAGGAGGACACCTCGTGGTTCGCCTCCTTCGCGCCCGCCGACAACCCGCGGCTGGTCACCGTGGTCATGGTGGCGCAGGGCGGTTTCGGCGCCTCGACCGCCGCGCCCGCCGTACGGCGGATCTGGGAGGGCATCTTCGGCCTCGGCAAGGGGGACAACGGCAAGCCGGTCCAGCCGGCGCTCCCCGACGGCAAACCGGTCACGCGGCTGCCGGCCATCAGCCGCGACGGGACCCAGTGAGGCGCCTGCCATGACCGAGGCCATGAGAGTGGGACGCGGGTCGCTGGCGCGGCGGGCGATCGGCCGCGGCGCGGTCGTCTGGCGGATGGACTGGCTCCTCCTCGGCGCGGTCCTCGCGCTCAGCGTCGTGGGCACGCTGCTGGTGTGGTCGTCGACCAGGACCTGGTCGTCCATCGAGCCGACCGCGATGGCCAAGAAGCACGTGATCAACCTGCTCATCGGGCTGGCCCTCTACAGCGCCGTCGCCGTGAGCGACTACCGGTGGCTCCGCACGTACGCGCCGGTCCTGTACGCCGTGGCGCTCCTGGGGCTGGTGCTCGTGCTGACCCCGATGGGCTCCACGATCAACGGGCACCACTCCTGGATCATGGTCGGCGGCGGCTTCGCCGTACAGCCGGACGAGCTGGCCAAGCCGGTGCTCGTGCTGATGCTCGCGCGGCTGCTCGCGCGGCCGTCCGAACGGGACAAGGACCGGCCGCGGGCCCTGAACGTCGCGCTCTGCATCGCGCTGACCGGCGTGGCAGCGGGATTGATCATGCTCGAACCCGACCTCGGCACGACGATGGTGCTCGCGACGATCACCGGTGCGATCATCGTGCTCTCCGGGGTGCGCAAGCGCTGGGTGGTCGCCGGGATCCTGCTCGCGGCGCTCGCCGGGGCCGCGGTGTGGTCGCTGGGGCTGCTCAAGCCGTACCAGGTGGCGCGGTTCACCGCGCTGCTCGATCCGTCGACCGACCCTCGCGGCGTGGGCTACAACAGCAGGCAGGCCCTGGTGGCGATCGGGTCGGGCGAGTTGTTCGGCAAGGGGCTGTTCCACGGCGGGCAGACCACCGGCCGCTTCGTGCCCGAGCAGCACACCGACTTCATCTTCACCGTCGCGGGGGAGGAACTCGGCTTCGTCGGGTCCGTCGCCGTGGTGGCGCTGCTCGGCGTGATCCTGCTGCGCGGCGCCCGGATCGCCCGGATGTGCAACGACCGGTTCAGCGCGCTCGTCGCGGGCGGGATCGTCGCGTGGCTCGCCTTCCAGACCCTCGTCAACGTCGGCATGACCATCGGCATCATGCCGATCACCGGCGTGCCGCTGCCGTTCGTGTCCTACGGCGGCACCGCGACGTTCGCGAACATGACGGCGGTGGCCGTCCTCCAGGCGATCCACCTCAGGTCGCGGCCCTTCTCCTCGTGACGCCTCCCGATGCCTGCCGATGCCTCCTGATATCTCCTGATGTCGTCGTGACACTCCCATGAGAGCGGTTCGCAGGGTGGCGGATCCCCGCTCTCACTGGCGTCCGCACGGCGCGGCGAACAGTATGGGAACGGAACAGGTTCGGGGGCTGAACGAACCATTACGGAGGAACGGTGACTCCGGACGACGAGGCGCGGGACCGCCAGCGTGCCCTTGAACTGCTGCGCAGGGCCTTTCCCGACTACCGGATCGTGTACGGCGGCGGCCGGTGGGCCGCCGCGGCGGCGGGCGACCCGCCGACGGTGTGGTTCGCCGAGACGCCGGCGAGCCTGTGCGGACAGCTCTTCACGGCGCAGTTGCGCAGCGGCGGGACCATCGCGCCCCTCCGGGTGGAGGAGAGCGACTCGCAGTGCGCGAGGTGACCGGTTCGTGACATCGACACCGTTAGCGTGCGGTTGTCACCACTGGGAGAGCCGATGACGACACCCTCACGCGGCGGGGACCGGTCCGCCATCCAGATCGCCGGCGGCATCCGCGAGCGCACCCTCGCCGCTCTCGGGGACCCGCCCACGACCGCGGTCTTCCACCAGATCGCCGAGGAGATCCATCTCTGCTGCCCGCGGCTGTCGCGCTTTAAGTGCGTGCGGCTGGCGTACGGGTGGACGGTGGAGGAGGCGATCGAGCGCTTCCACGCGATGTGCGACCGCGAGCAGATCAAGCGCAGGGGGCTGACCGAGCGGTCCTGGCGGGAGTGGGAGGCCGGGGCCCGGCCCGACCGCGACTACACCGACCTGCTGTGCCGGCTGTTCGAGACCGGGCCGGTGCAGCTCGGGTTCGCCCGCGACTACACGCCCGAGGAGCTGCGCCGCCCGGACGGTGGATGGCAGCGCGGGACGGCCCCGGACCTGGTCACCGCCGCCGCCCGCGAGGCCAGTGAGCACGCCGAGCGGGCCGAGACGAGCGAGGTCGGCGACAGCGCGCTGGAGCGGCTGCGCACACAGGTGATCTGGCTGTCGCGGCGGTACGTCTGGGAGTCGCCGCTGCCGCTGTTCGTCGAGATGCGGGCGCTGCAGGAGCAGGCCCGGCGGGCGCTGGAACGGCGTGTCCATCCCGCCCAGGCCGGTGAGCTGTACTTCCTGGCGGGCACGCTGTGCGGGCTGATGGCCAACGCCAGCATGGACATGGGCCGCCGGATGCCCGCCGACACCCTCGCCCGCGCCGCCTGGACGTACGGCAGGATCGCCGGGCACCAGTCGCTGATGGGATGGGCACGCGGCATGCAGGCGTCGGTGGCGCTGTGGGACCGGCGCTACGAGGACGCGGCGGGCTACGCGGAGGCCGGCCTGACCCACCTGCCGAGGGGACAGGGCGGCGCCCGCCTGCACATGCTGCGCGCCCGCGCCGGCGCCATGCTCGGCTGGACCCGCGAGGCCGAGGACGACCTGCTCAGGGCGGCCGACGCCCGCGAGCCGGGAGCGGGGGACGAACTGCACGACGGCTTCGCCGGCGAGTTCGCCTTCCGGCCCGCCAAGCACGCCTACTACTCGGCCGTCGCGTACCTCCACCTCGGCCGGCCGGACCGCGCGATCGACCAGGCCCGCGCGGCGCTCGACCTGTACGCGCGGGAGGACCGGCAGAACAGGTCCTACGGCTGTGAGGCGATGGCCGCGGCCCACCTCGCCGCCGCGCATCTGATGGAGGACGATCCCGCCGGGGCGGAGCGGGCCATGGCGCCGCTGTTCGACCTGCCGCCCGAGCGCCGGATAGACAGCCTGGCCGAGACCCTGCAGGCCGCCCGGCCGCGGGTGGGCGGCTCGCTCGCCGACCGGCTGGAGGCGTTCTGCGCGTCCGGCCTGCCCCAGTCGGCGGCCCGCGCGCTGCCGGAGGCACCTGTGCACGAAGGAGGCGTGGGATGACCGTCTCCACCGTCGCGGGCACCCCGCCCGCCCTCGCGGAGGCCTGCCGCATGGCGGGGCTCGACGCGTCCGGCGCCCGGCTGCTGCGCAGCTTCGCCAACGTCGTCTACCACCTGCCGGGCGAGGGGGTGGTCGTCCGCCTCGCCGAGTCGGGCGCCCCCGGCAAGTACGACCGCCTGGTCACCTCGCTCAAGGTCACAAGGTGGCTGCACGAGCAGGGCTTCCCGGTCACGCTGCCGCTCGACGTGCGCCAGCCCCTCGCGGTGGAGGGCTGCCTGGCGACCTTCTGGCTCTACGAGGACGGCGCGGGCGACGGCGACCCGGTCCCGCTCGGCCTCCTGCTGCGCCGCCTGCACTCCCTGCCGCCCGTGCCGTTCGAGCTGCCGACCTTCGACCCCTTCGGCCGCGTGCGGCGGGCCGTGCACGCCAGCCGCGTGCTGGACGACGAGGAACGGGAGTGGCTGGTCGCGCGGTGTGGGGCGCTGGAGGAGGCGTACTACGAGCGGGTCGAGTTCACGCTGCCGTACGGGCTGGTCCACGGCGACGCGCACCGGGGCAACCTGATCCGCACCCGGGACCGGCTGCTGCTGTGCGACTGGGACTCGGCCGGCGCCGGGCCGCGCGAGATCGACCTGGTGCCCACGCTGCAGGGCGCGCGGTTCGGCGTGTCCGACGCCCAGCGGGACGGCTTCGCCCGTGCCTACGGCTGTGACATCCGGGAGTGGCCGGGATATCCGGTGCTGCGCGACATCCGGGAGCTCCAGACGCTGACGGCCGCCCTGCGCATCGGGCACCGGGACGCGGCCGCGCACGCGGAGCTGCGTCACCGCCTGGCCTCGCTGCGTGCCGGGGACGGCCGGCTGTGGCATCCCTTCTGACCCCTCCTGGAGCCCCACGAGGGGTGCAAGATCCGCAGGGGCCACTCCCGGAAGCCGATACCCTGGAGTCATGTCTGTCGAGTCGTTGTTTCCCCGCCTGGAGCCGCTGCTGCCGAAGGTGCAGAAGCCGATCCAGTACGTCGGGGGCGAGCTGAACTCGACGGTCAAGGACTGGGACGAGGCGACCGTCCGGTGGGCCCTCATGTACCCGGACGCCTACGAGGTCGGCCTGCCCAACCAGGGGGTGCAGATCCTCTACGAGATCCTCAACGAGCTGCCCGAGACGCTGGCCGAGCGCACCTACGCGGTGTGGCCCGACCTCGAGGCGCTCATGCGGTCCGAGGGCGTCCCGCAGTTCACCGTGGACGGCCACCGGCCGGTTCGCGCGTTCGACGTCCTCGGGGTGTCGTTCGCCACTGAGCTCGGCTACACGAACCTGCTCACCGCGCTCGACCTGGCGGGGATCCCGCTGGAGGCGGTGGACCGCACCGACGAGGATCCGATCGTGCTGGCGGGCGGCCACGCCGCCTTCAACCCGGAGCCCATCGCCGCCTTCCTCGACGCCGCCGTTCTCGGCGACGGCGAGCAGATCGCCATCGCGATCTCCGAGGTGCTGCGCGAGTGGAAGTCCGAGGGCGGCCCCGGCGGCCGTGACGAACTGCTGATGCGCCTCGCCTCCACGGGCGGGGTGTACGTCCCGAAGTTCTATGACGTCGAGTACCACCCGGACGGCCGCATCATGCGGGTCGTCCCCAACCGCGACGGTGTGCCGTCGCGCGTCTTCAAGCACACGGTCATGGACCTCGACGAGTGGCCGTACCCGAAGAAACCGCTGGTCCCGCTGGCCGAGACCGTGCACGAGCGGTTCAGTGTCGAGATCTTCCGGGGCTGCACCCGGGGCTGCCGCTTCTGCCAGGCGGGGATGATCACCCGTCCGGTCCGGGAGCGGTCGATCACCACGGTCGGCGACATGGTCGAGGCGGGGATCAAGGAGTCCGGCTTCAACGAGGTCGGGCTGCTGTCGCTGTCCAGCGCGGACCACTCCGAGATCGCCGACATCACCAAGGGCCTCGCCGACCGTTACGACGGCAGCCAGATCGGGCTGTCCCTGCCCTCCACCCGGGTCGACGCGTTCAACATCGACCTGGCCAACGAGCTGTCCAGGAACGGCCGCCGGTCCGGGCTCACGTTCGCGCCGGAGGGCGGGTCCGAGCGGATGCGCAAGGTGATCAACAAGATGGTCACCGAGGAGGACCTGATCCGCACGGTCACCACCGCCTACTCCAACGGCTGGCGGCAGGTGAAGCTCTACTTCATGTGCGGGCTGCCGACGGAGGAGGACGTGGACGTCCTCGGCATCGCCGACCTGGCCAAGAAGGTCATCAGGGCGGGCCGGGAGGCGACCGGCTCGCGGGACGTCCGCTGCACGGTCTCCATCGGCGGGTTCGTGCCCAAGCCGCACACGCCGTTCCAGTGGGCCGCCCAGTGCGACCACGAGACGGTGGACCGCCGGCTGCGGGCGCTGCGCGAGGCCCTGCGCTCCGACAAGGAGTACGGCAGGGCCATCGGCTACCGCTACCACGACGGCAAGCCGTCGATCGTGGAGGGGCTGCTGTCGCGGGGCGACCGCCGCGTGGGCAGGGTCATCCGGGCCGTCTGGGAGGACGGCGGCCGGTTCGACGGCTGGAGCGAGCACTTCTCGTTCGAGCGGTGGATGGCCGCGGCCGAGCGGGCCCTGGCCGGTGAGCCGGTGAACGTGGACTGGTACACCATCCGCGAGCGGGACGAGCACGAGGTGCTCCCCTGGGACCACCTCGACGCCGGTCTCGACCGCGAGTGGCTGTGGCAGGACTGGCAGGACGCGCTGGGCGACGTGGAGGTCGAGGACTGCCGCTGGACGCCCTGCTACGACTGCGGCGTCTGCCCGACGATGGGGACGGAGATCCAGGTCGGCCCGACCGGCAGGAAGCTCCTGCCCCTCACGGTGATCTGACGCCCCGACAAGACGACTGACCGATACCGGAAGGACGACGGAACTGGTGAAACCCGTTCCCGAGGGGCCCGCGCCCGAACCCACGGTGCAGCGCCTGCGCGTGCGCTACGCCAAGCGGGGGCGGCTGCGCTTCACCAGCCACCGCGACATCTCCCGCGCCGTCGAGAGGGCGGTGCGGCGAGCGGGGATCCCGGTGGCCTACAGCGCGGGCTTCAACCCGCACCCGAAGATCTCCTATGCGGGCGCCGCCCCCACCGGGGTGGCGAGCGAGGCCGAGTACCTGGAGATCGGCGTCCACCGGGCGTGCGATCCACGCCGGGTGCGCGACGACCTCGACGCCTCGCTGCCGCCGGGCCTGGACGTGCTCGACGTGGTCGAGGCGCGGGACGGCGGCCTCGCCGACCGGCTGGAGGGATCGGTCTGGGAGTTGCGGCTCCCCGGGGCCGATCCGGGGGAGGCCGAGCGGGCGGTGAAGGAGTTCCTCTCGGCCGGTCACGTCGAGGTGGAACGCCTGACCAAGAAGGGAATGCGGCGCTTCGACGCCCGCCAGGCGGTGCGTACGCTGACCCTCGTGGAGGGGCCGGAAAAGACGGCAGGTCAGGAGCCTGTTCAGCCGTGTGTCATACTTCGTATGGTTGTTCGGCACGAAACACCTGCCGTACGACCCGATGACGTGCTCATGGGGCTGCGTCTCGTGGCAGGCTTCGCGCCGCCGTCACCCGCTGCGGTGACCAGGCTGGCGCAGGGGCCGCTCGACGCGGTGACCGGTGAGCCCGCCGACCCGTTCGATCTCGACCGGGCAGGCGGAGAACGATAAGACTTGCCGCCGCGGCGCCGACAGGAGGCCCGGCGGACCGCGAGAGACGAGAGCCTCCGCGCGGCGCGGAGACGTGCCCGGGGGCTGACGGGAGAGCGCCCGCATGCTCGACAACGAGCCCACTGACGGGGCTGTGAGCCTTGACGGTGAAACGACAACAGAAGACCAGGGCCAGGCCGGAGGGAACGTGGTTTCCTCCGGTTCGGTCCGTGCGTCCACGCCACGCCGCCGGTCGGCGAGCCGGCCCGCCGGGCCCCCGCCCGAGCCGGACGAACTGCCGCCTCCGGTGACCACGGTGGCCGCCGCCGCGGCGCCGAAGGCGGTGGAGCCCGAGCAGCCGGGCCAGGAGGCGCAGGAGGCGCCGGTCGTCCAGGAGCGGCCGAAGCGGGCCACCCGCCGCCGCACCAAGACCGCCGAACCGCCGGCTCCCGAGCCCGCGGTGGCGGAGGCGCCGGTGATGGAGACTCCGGTGCCCGCGCAGGCCCCGGCCGGTGGTGACGTGGCCCCGGCCGCCGCCCCTGAGATCGCGGGCGCCGAGCCCGTGGACGGCGGGAACGACGAGCCGGCCGCGCCCACGCGGCGTCGCCGTAGCCGCAAGCGGACCGACACGCCGGAGCAGGCCGAACAGGCCGAGCCCGCCGAGCAGGCCGAGGCCGTCGAGGAGACGCCCGCCCCGCGCCGCCGCCGTCGTGCCCGGGCGGACGAGTCCGTACCGGAACGATCCAGGGCGATGAGCGCCGCGGAGGCGGAGGTGGCCGCCGCGCTGCGGCTGAACCTGCCCGACGAGGAGCCGCTGGACGACGAGCCGATCGACATCGAGGACATCGACGTCGAGGAGATCGGTGAGACCGAGGAGGAGAACGGCCGTCCTGACGTGGTGGCCGACCCCTTCGGGCTGTCCTCCCGGTCGCAGCCCTCGCCCTCGGTGACCTTCCAGGCGCCGTCGGCGCTGTTCCATCCGCTCTTCCAGGCTCCCGACCCCTTCGCGGCGCCCGTGCAGCGGCCCGCCGCGCACGTCCCGGCGCCGGCGACGGCCGGGGACGAGGACCTTGAGCCGGAAGAGCCGGAGGAGGAGCCGGAGGAGACCGCCGAGCAGGGCGAGGACGAGTCCGAGGGCGGCGGCCGTCGTCGTCGCCGCCGTCGCGGCGGCCGGGGCCGGGGAAGCCGGACGAGGGACGCCGAGGAAGGCGAGGAGTCCGAGGCCGAGGGCGAGGAGCCGCGGGCCGCGCAGGACGAGGACGAGGACCGCGAGCAGGCCGAGGACGAGTCCGACGCCCAGGGCGGCACCCGTCGTCGCCGCCGTCGCCGCCGCAGGGGCAGCGAGGAGGCCGAGCCCACCCCCGACGACCCGCCGAACACCGTCGTCCGCATCCGGGCGCCCCGCGCGACCCGGTCCACGTCCGTCGACGAGGTCCAGGGCGTACGGGGATCGACCCGGCTGGAGGCGAAGAAGCAGCGCCGCCGCGAGGGCCGCGAGCTGGGCCGCCGCCGCCCGCCGATCATCACCGAGTCGGAGTTCCTGGCCCGCCGCGAGTCGGTCGAGCGGATCATGGTGGTACGCCGCCAGGGCGGCCGCACCCAGATCGCGGTGCTGGAGGACGGGGTCCTCGTCGAGCACTACGTCGACCGCGAGTCGAGCCAGTCGTACGTCGGCAACGTCTACCTCGGCAAGGTCCAGAACGTGCTGCCCTCGATGGAGGCGGCGTTCGTCGATATCGGCAAGGGCCGCAACGCGGTGCTGTACGCCGGAGAGGTGAACTTCGACACCGCCGGGCTGGAGGGCCAGCCGAAGCGGATCGAGGCGGCGCTGAAGTCCGGGCAGTCGGTGCTGGTGCAGGTCACCAAGGACCCGATGGGGCACAAGGGGGCCCGGCTGACCTCCCAGATCAGCCTCCCCGGCCGCTACCTGGTCTACGTGCCGGACGGCTCGATGACCGGGATCAGCCGCAAGCTGCCCGACAAGGAGCGAACCCGGCTCAAGCAGATCCTGCGCAAGGTCATGCCGGAGAACGCGGGCGTCATCGTGCGCACCGCCGCGGAGGGCGCCTCGGAGGAGGAGCTCGACCGCGACGTGGCCCGGTTGTCGGCCCAGTGGGAGAACATCCAGCGCAAGGC
The DNA here is from genome assembly GCF_014161415.1 of Microbispora sp. H10885. Taxonomy (NCBI): domain Bacteria; kingdom Bacillati; phylum Actinomycetota; class Actinomycetes; order Streptosporangiales; family Streptosporangiaceae; genus Microbispora; species Microbispora sp. H10885. The sequence goes on from NZ_JABBWY010000013.1 coordinate 17,740, forward strand.
CAAGTCGGCCAGCCCGCCGGAGCTGCTGTCGGGTGAGCCCGACCTGACCGTCCGGGTGGTCCGCGACGTGTTCAACGAGGACTTCACCTCGCTGGTCGTCGAGGGCGACGAGGCGTGGACGACGGTGGACGAGTACGTCCGCTACGTCGCCCCGCACCTCACCGAGCGGCTGTCGAAGTGGCAGGAGGAGACCGACGCCTTCTCCGCCTACCGGATCGACGAGCAGATCGCCAAGGCGATGGAGCGCAAGGTGTGGCTGCCGTCCGGCGGCTCCCTGGTGATCGACCGGACCGAGGCGATGACCGTCGTCGACGTCAACACCGGCAAGTTCACCGGGCAGGGCGGCAACCTGGAGGAGACCGTCACCCGCAACAACCTGGAGGCGGCCGAGGAGATCGTCCGCCAGCTCAGGCTGCGGGACATCGGCGGCATCATCGTCATCGACTTCATCGACATGGTGCTGGAGAGCAACCGCGACCTGGTGCTCCGCCGGCTGCTGGAGTGCCTGGCGCGGGACCGCACCAAGCACCAGGTGGCCGAGGTCACCTCGCTGGGCCTGGTGCAGATGACCCGCAAGCGGGTCGGCCAGGGTCTGCTGGAGGCGTTCTCCACGCCGTGCGACTGCTGCCACGGGCGCGGGATCATCGTGTCGACCGAACCGGTCGAGGGCAGGCCCGAGCCACGCGGCACACAGGGCAAGATGGCCATCGAGAAGGCGGTGGCCGACAAGCTGGCGGCGAGCGAGGGATCGGTCGCCGCGGCGACGGGGTCGGCGCGTGAGAGCGTGACCGACGCCATCGACTCAGACGAGGGCGAAGGCTCCGCGCCGTCCTCCCGGGGACGGCGACGTTCCCGCAGGAAGACGGCGGAGTAGCGACTTCCTCACCCGGCGGTCCGCTCGGTTCGACCTGGGTACCGGATATCCGGTACCCTGGTCATCCGGTGCGCCTGGTGTCGGCGTGCCTGGCTTCGCGCGCCTGCCCGGACCGCCGGTCGTGTATCGACAGCAGCTGGATGCGGGGCGCGGCATCTCAGCATTAGCCAGTAGAAGGGTTCCGCGGTGTACGCGATCGTTCGTTGCGGCGGCAGGCAGCAGAAGGTCTCCGTCGGGGACGTCCTCGAGGTGGACAAGGTCGCCGGAGAGGTTGGCTCCTCGGTGTCGCTGCCGGCGGTGCTCGTCGTCAACGACGGCGATGTCACCACCGACGCAGCCGCTCTCTCCCGGTTCCAGGTGACCGCCGAGATCCTCGGTGAGACCAAGGGACCGAAGATCCGGATTCTGAAGTACAAGAACAAGAGTGGCTACAAGAAGCGCCAGGGTCACCGCCAGCGGTACACCCAGGTCAAGGTCACCGATATCAACCCCGGAAAGTAGTCTCCCGGGGGACACCCCGGCTTACCCCCGACAGGGAGTGAACCATGGCACACAAGAAGGGCGCCTCGTCCACCCGGAACGGCCGTGACTCGAACGCCCAGCGCCTCGGCGTGAAGCGCTTCGGCGGCCAGCTGGTGAACGCGGGCGAGATCATCGTCCGTCAGCGCGGCACGCACTTCCACCCCGGCGACAACGTCGGCCGCGGCAGCGACGACACGCTGTTCGCCCTGGCCACCGGCCGGGTGCAGTTCGGCACCAAGCGCGGTCGCCGCGCGGTGAGCATCGTCCCGGCCGCGGAGTAGATCCGCCCGGACACCTGAAGCAGCACGATGAGGCGGATCGAGCATTCGGTCCGCCTCATTCGTTTTCTCCGGCCGTACTCCGGTCGATTCCGGCACAGCAGTAAGGGGGAGCGGCTGATGGCCGACTTCGTGGACCACGTCGTCCTGCACATCAAGGCGGGTGACGGGGGCAACGGCTGCGCCTCCATCCACCGGGAGAAGTTCAAGCCGCTGGGCGGGCCGGACGGCGGCGACGGCGGCCGCGGCGGGGACGTCATTCTGGAGGTGGACCCCAACACCTCGACCCTGCTCGAATACCACCACCGGCCGCACCGCCGCGCGGGCAACGGCAAGCAGGGCATGGGCTCCAACCGGGACGGCGCCAACGGCGAGGACGTCGTCCTGCCGGTGCCCGACGGCACGGTCGTGAAGGACGCCAGGACCGGGGAGGTGCTGGTCGACCTGATCGGCTCGGGCACCCGGTACGTCGCCGTGCAGGGCGGCTTCGGCGGCCTCGGCAACGCCGCGCTCGCCAACGCCAAACGCAAGGCCCCCGGCTTCGCGCTGCTCGGGGAGCCGGGCGACGAGGCCGAGATCGTGCTCGAACTCAAGACCGTCGCCGACGTCGCGCTGGTGGGCTTCCCCAACGCGGGCAAGTCGTCCCTGATCGCGGCGCTCTCCGCGGCCCGGCCGAAGATCGCCGACTACCCGTTCACCACCCTCGTGCCGAACCTCGGGGTGGTCACGGCCGGCGAGACCGTCTTCACGGTCGCCGACGTGCCCGGGCTCATCCCCGGCGCCTCGGAGGGCCGGGGGCTCGGCCACGAGTTCCTGCGGCACGTCGAGCGCTGCTCGACGATCGTGCACGTGCTCGACTGCGCCACGCTGGAGCCGGGACGCGACCCGGTGACCGACTTCGAGGTGATCGAGGCCGAGCTCGCGGCGTACGGCTCCCTGCAGGACCGGCCGCGCCTGGTCGCGCTGAACAAGGTGGACGTCCCCGACGGCCGGGACCTCGCCGACATCGTCACGCCCATCCTGGAGGAGCGCGGCGTGCGGGTCTTCGAGATCTCCGCGGCGAGCCACGAGGGCCTGCGGCCCCTGTCGTTCGCGATGGCCGAGATGGTGGCGGCGGCCCGCGCGCAGGCCCCGGTCGAGGAGCCGACGCGTCTGGTCATCCGGCCCAAGCAGCTCGGCGAGGCCGGGTTCTCCGTACGCCGGATCGACGAGAACCGCTTCCAGGTGACCGGCGAGAAGCCCGAGCGGTGGATCCGCCAGACCGACTTCACCAACGACGAGGCCGTCGGCTACCTCGCCGACCGGCTCGATCGGCTCGGCGTCGAGGAGGAGCTGATCAAGGCCGGTGCGACGGCCGGCGCTGAGGTCGTCATCGGGCCGATGGAGGGCGGCTACGTCTTCGACTGGCAGCCGTCGCGGGGCGCCGAGGCGGTCCTCGGGCCGCGCGGCACCGACCTGAGACTCGGCTGACCGGGAGACGCGGTGAGAGGGGGAGCGGTGAGAGAGGGGGAGACGGCGTGACGGGCAGGCAGCGGATCGGCGAGGCCGCGCGGCTGGTGGTCAAGGTGGGATCGTCGTCGCTGACGACCCCCCGCGGCACGATCGACGTCGACCGGGTCGACGCGCTGGTGGACGTGCTGGCCGCCCGGCGGCTGGCCGGCGCGCAGATCGTGCTGGTGTCCTCCGGCGCGATCGCCGCCGGGCTCGGCCCGCTCGGGCTGCGCGCCCGGCCCAAGGACCTGGCCACCCAGCAGGCCGCCGCCTCGGTGGGGCAGGGCGTGCTGATCGCCCGTTACACCTCCTCCTTCGCCAGGTACGGCTTACGCGTGGGCCAGGTGCTGCTGACGGCCGACGACATGATGCGCCGCTCGCACCACCGCAACGCCCAGCGGACGCTGGCCCGGCTGCTGGAGCTCGGCATCGTCCCCGTCGTGAACGAGAACGACACGGTGGCCACCGACGAGATCCGGTTCGGCGACAACGACCGGCTGGCGGCGCTGGTGGCCCACCTCATCCACGCCGACGGCATGGTGCTGCTGTCGGACGTCGACGCGTTGTACGACGGGGATCCCCGCAGGGAGGGCGCCGCCCGCATCGCGGAGGTCAGGGGACCGGAGGACCTGGAGGGCGTCGAACTCGGCACCTCCGGCCGGGTCGGCACCGGCGGCATGATCACCAAGGTGGAGGCGGCCCGCATCGCCACCGGGGCGGGCGTGCCCGTCGTGCTCACGGCGGCGGCGCACGCGGCCCAGGCGCTCGCGGGGGCCGACATCGGCACCTGCTTCCACCCGGGGGGCCGCCATCCCGGCACCCGGCTGCTGTGGCTCGCCCACGCGACGACCGGGCGCGGCCGGCTGCACCTGGACGCGGGCGCGGTCGAGGCCGTGGTGGGGCGGCGGATGTCGCTGCTGCCCGCCGGCGTCGTGAAGGTCGAGGGCGACTTCGCGGCCGGCGACCCGGTCGACCTGTGCGCGCCGACGGGCGTCGCGGTCGCCCGCGGCCTGGTCAACTACGACGCGGGGGAGATCCCCGACCTGCTCGGCCGCTCCACCAGGGAGCTGGCCAGCACACTCGGCCCGGAGTACGAGCGTGAGCTGATCCACCGGGACGACATCGTGATCCTGTAGTCCACCGAGAAGAAGCGACGGAGCGCGAGGCAATGTCTGAGGTTGTGTCCGAGGCAGAGGAATTCCTGACGGTCGCTCGGGCGGCGAAGGACGCCGCGGCGGCGCTCGCGCCGTTGCCGCGCGCGCCGAAGGACGCGGCGCTGCGTGCCGTGGCCGACGCGCTGGAGGCGGCCACGGACGAGATCGTCGCGGCCAACGCCGTCGACGTGGACCAGGCCAGGGCGAACGGCGTCCCCGAGGCGATGATCGACCGGCTGCGGCTGGACGCCGCCCGGATCGCGAAGATCGCCGGGGCCGTCCGCGAGGTGGCCGACCTGCCCGACCCGGTCGGGGAGGTCGTACGCGGGAGCACGCTGCCGAACGGCCTGGAGCTGCGGCAGGTGCGGGTGCCCCTCGGCGTCATCGGCATCATCTACGAGGGCAGGCCCAACGTCACCGTCGACGCGGCGGCGCTCTGCCTCAAGAGCGGCAACGCCGTGCTGCTGCGCGGGTCGTCCAGCGCGTACTCCTCCAACACCGCGCTCGTGCGGATCATGCGGGAGGCGCTGGCGGCGACCGAGGTGCCGGCCGACGCCGTACGGCTCGTGCCGGGCCAGACCCGCGAGTCGGTCCGGCATCTCATGCGCGCCCGGGGGCTGGTCGACGTGCTGATCCCGCGCGGCGGCGCCTCGCTGATCAACAGCGTGGTCGAGGAGTCGACGGTGCCGGTCATCGAGACCGGGGTGGGCAACTGCCACGTCTACGTGGACGCCGACGCGGACGTCGAGACCGCCCTGAAGATCCTGGTGAACGCCAAGGCGCAGCGGCCCTCGGTGTGCAACGCCGCCGAGACGTTCCTGGTGCACGCCGCGATCGCCGACGAGTTCGTCCCCAAGGCGCTGACGGTGCTCAAGGACGCGGGGGTGACCGTCCACGGCGACGAGCGGGTGCGGTCCTACGGCGCCGACGTCGTGCCCGCCACCGAGGAGGACTTCACCACCGAGTACCTCTCGCTCGACGTCGCCGCCGCGGTGGTCGACTCGCTCGACGACGCGGTCGCGCACATCCGGCGGTACGGCTCGGCCCACACCGACGCCATCGTGACCCGGTCCCAGCAGGCCGCCCGCAGGTTCGTCGCGACCGTGGACAGCGCCGCGGTGGCGGTCAACGCCTCGACCCGCTTCACCGACGGCGGCGAGTTCGGCTTCGGCGCGGAGATCGGCATCTCCACGCAGAAGCTGCACGCCCGCGGGCCGATGGGACTGCCGGAGCTGACCTCCACCAAGTGGATCTACACCGGGGACGGGCACATCCGGGTGTGACCCTCGCACCCGGGCCCGGAGGCGGCCTCAGACGCGGCCTCAGACGCGGGTGAGCACGGGACGCGAGCCGAGGCCCGCGTCCCTCGCCCGCAGCGCCGCGTCCACCCGGCTCGGCGCCTCCAGCTTGGTCAGCACGTTGCTCACGTGGTTGCGCACGGTCTTGGTGGCCAGGCACAGCTCGCGGGCGATCTCGGCGTTGGACCTGCCGTCGGCCAGCCGCTCCAGGATCTCGTGCTCCCGCTGGGTGAGGCCGGGGAACGGGCTGCGGGCCGGCGGCGTCGTCAGGCGGTCCAGCAGCCGGGGGGCCAGCCCGCCGCCGAAGACGACCTGCCCGTGGGCCACCGACGTGACCGCGGCCGCGATCTCCGAGGGGCGTGACCCGTTGAGCAGGTAGCCGTACGCCCCGGCGCGTAGCGCGCCCGTGAAGCCCGCCTCGCCGTCGTCCGCGCCGAGCGCGAGCACCCGTACGGCGGGGCAGCGGCGGGGCAGGGACTCCAGCGCGCCCAGCATGGCCAGGTCGGCCAGCAGCACCCGCGGCGACAGCCGTACGCACAGGCGGAGGGCGTCGAGGTCGTCGCACGCGGTGCCGGCGACGTGGAGTCCGGCCGCCTGGTCGAGGGCGGACCGGATGCCCTCGACGAGCAGAGGCTGATCGGCGGCGACCACGACGGTGATCGGGCCGGAGGAGTCGGTCATCGGCATCGTTGTCTCCGTCTTGCCTGTGTTTCCGGAGCAGACTCTGCCGGGACGCTCTTGTGGGCCGGTTGGTGTTCGCTTGTATCGGGTCATCGGCGCGCCTCCGCCGATTCTGGCTCCGGGCCCGCTATGGTTGGCGCTCCTATGGCTGGACGTCTCGGGCGGGTCGGCCCCTACACGCTGCTGGAGCGGCTGGGCCGGGGTGGCATGGGCGAGGTGTACCTCGCCGACGGCCGCCGGGGCGACCGCGTCGCGGTCAAGATGCTCCGCGACCCCATCGAGCACGACCCGGACGCGCGTTTACGCCTCGAGCGCGAGGTGCGGGCGCTGCGCAGGGTGGAGAGCCCGTACGTCGCCCAGGTGCTCGACGCGGACCTGTCGGGCGACCGGCCTTACCTCGTGATGGAGTACATCGAGGGGGAGAACCTGCTCGACGCCGTACGGCGCGGCGGCCCGCTCAAGGAGCCACAGCTGATCACGCTGGCGCAGGGGCTTGCCGCCGCGCTGGCGATCATCCACGCGGGCGGGATCGTGCACCGCGACGTCAAACCGGCCAACGTGCTGCTCGGCGAGGACGGGCCGGTCCTGATCGACTTCGGGATCGCCCAGGTGCTCGACGCGACGCGGGTCACGATGACCGGAACGTTCCTCGGCACGCCCGGCTACTGCGCGCCGGAGGTGTTCTCCGACGAGACGGTGGGGGAGCCCGCCGACGTGCACGGCTGGGCCGCCACCGTGGCGTTCGCGGCCACCGGGCGGCCCACCTTCGGCCGGGGCACCGCCGAGTCGCAGATGTACGCCGTGCTGAACGGCAAGGCCGATCTCGTGGGGGTGCCCCCCGCGCTGCTGTCGCTGGTGCGTGCGGCGCTGCACCGGGACCCCTCCCGCCGTCCCACCGCCGCGCTGCTCGCCGACCGCCTGTCCAGGCTCGCGCGGGTCGCCGTCGACCCGCCGGACCGCGGCGCCGGGCCGCCCGCCCCGCAGCGCGCCAGGGAGAGCGGCCGGGAGAACGGCGCGGGCGGCCCGGCCGTGCAGGTCCGGGCCTCCGCGGAGGCCGCCGCCCGCACCGGGACGGCACGGTCCCCGGTGCGGCCACCGTTGAGAAGCCCTTTGAGAACGCCGGTGAGGACCGCGGCGCGGACCCAGGCGAAGGCGGCGGCGAAGTCGGCGACCGGCCCGGCCGCGCCCGAGGGGGCGCTCGGGATCCCGACCGGGAACGCGGCGCTGGTCCTGGTCGCGCTCCTCGCGGTGCCGTGCGTGGTGACGGCGGTGATCTACCCGCTGGCCACCTTCGTGATCACCGCGGTGTTCGCCGTCGTGACCAGGGCGATCTGGACGAGCCACTGGCTGGTACGACGACGCCGGCCCGGCCGGGGACGCACCTTCCTGCGGGTGCTGCTGTTCCCCCTCACCCTGTCGGGCTCGGCGCTGTCGGCCGTCGTGTGGCCGGGCCTGCCGGCCGCCGCAGCGGCGTTCGCGGCGATCTGGGTGGGTTCCGGCGCGCGCCTGGACCCCGACTGGTGGTCTCAGGTGGTGCCGGTCACGATCGCCGGGGTCGCCTTCGGAGTGGTCAGCGGCGGGCTCGTCGGGCGGGAGATCGAGCGCGCCGGCGGGGCCATTCCGGGCCTGCGCCGGGAGGGCCTGCGGGCGCTCGCCGTGCTCGGCGGCTTCGTGCCGCTGTGCGCGGCCGCCGTACGCGCCGTCTCCTACTTCTTCTGAGCAGCCGGGCCGGGGTCAGTTCTCCCGCCGGGCGAAGCGGTTGAAGATGCGCTCGCCCGCGTTGACCGCGCCCTCCGCGACGTCGCGCAGCACGCCGATGAACGGGTCCTGCGACTGCGCCCACGACTCCCGGTAGGAGTTGGCCGCGGCCTTGATCTCGTCGGTGAGCCGGGCGTTGGCGTCGTCCTCCCGGCGCGGGTAGTCGCCGGCGAGGACGCGGTCGTACTCGCCGTCGCGGCGCCAGCGGTCGAGTTCGGCGACCCGGGTCACGGCGAACGGGTGGGTCGTGCCGAGCATGTTGAGGACCTTGAGCAGGCCGTCGCGGACGTCGCCCGCGGTGTCGTACTCCCTGGCCTGGTCGAGGAACGCCTCGATGTTCATCTCGTGCAGGCGCGAGCCGCCGGCGAGCTTCATGAGCGCGCGCAGCGCGGCGTCGGGGTCCTGCCCGGCGAGCAGGCCGCCCCGGTCGGCGGACATCTCCGCCTTGCGCTGCCACTCCTCCAGGGCCGCGACGATGATCCGCAGGCCGATGTAGCCGAGCGGGATCCAGGCCACCCGTGTGGCCAGCCGGGTCAGGATCGCGAGCATCGTGCCGTAGACGGCGTGGCCCGACAGGATGTGGGAGGTCTCGTGGCCGACGACGAAGCGCAGCTCCTCGGAGTCCATGAGGTCGAGCAGGCCCGTCGAGACGATGATGAACGGCTCGTCGAAACCGATCGCCATCGCGTACGCCTTGGGGTCCTGCTGCACGTAGATCTCGGGAATCCGGTGCAGGTCGAGGATGTAGGCGCTGTCGCGGCCCATGTCGTACAGGGCGCGGAACTGGGTGTCGGTCGTGCGCACGGCGGAGGCGAGGAACATCAGGCGGAGCCTGCGCTCGCTGAACAGGCCGGACGTGCGCTTCAGCACCGCGTCGAACCCGGAGAGCGAACGCATCGCGACCAGCGCGGACCGGTCGGCGGGATGTTCGTAGGCTCGTGAGCTGATGCCGGGCAGCTGCACGCGATTGCGATCGGGAGTGGTCATGTCCCGCATGCTATGTCTCAGGGGGCGGACGCGCGCGGGACGCCGCGAGGAGCCCTGACGGCGTCCGAGGAGGCCGGTTCACGGGCCGGCCGGGCGAGGACGTTAAGGTCCGTTCCATGCGAAACGGGACGGAGATCCGGCGGCTGGGCGTGATGGGCGGGACGTTCGACCCGATCCACCACGGCCACCTGGTGGCGGCGAGCGAGGTGGCGCACCACTTCGACCTGGACGAGGTGGTCTTCGTCCCGACCGGGCAGCCGTGGCAGAAGGCGGACCAGCGTGTCTCCTCCAGCGAGGACCGCTATCTGATGACCGTCATCGCGACCGCGTCGAACCCCCGCTTCTCGGTGAGCCGGGTGGACATCGACCGGCCGGGGCCCACGTACACGATCGACACGCTGCGCGACATCGCCGCCGCGTACGGACCGGACGCCGATCTCTACTTCATCACCGGCGCCGACGCGCTCGCGCAGATCCTGAGCTGGCGCGACGCCGGCGAGCTCTTCGACACCGCGCACTTCGTCGGCTGCACCCGGCCCGGTCACCTGCTGCAGGACCCCGGCCTGCCGGCCGGGAAGGTGAGCCTGGTCGAGATCCCCGCCCTGGCGATCTCCTCCTCGGAGTGCCGCGACCGCGTGGCCGCCGGGGAGCCCATCTGGTATCTCGTCCCCGACGGCATCGTGCAGTACATCAACAAGCGCCGCCTGTACCGGGACCCGGCCGGCTGAATCGCCGGGCGCCATCGGGGCCGCCAACGGGCGGGCAAGGGACGCGTGGTCGTCGGCGCCCCGCGCCCGCCGGATCACTCTGCGCGGTCAAATGGTCCGAGACCGCCGGGCAGGCTTGCGCCAACTCCCCTGGAAACCTTCGGGTCCGGCGATACAGGATCGGAGTACGGCCGTAAGGCGCGATGTCGCCGGAGGAATGCCGTCCCCCGACCCGGCTCGGGGAAGGCGCGCGGTCCGTTCCCGCGGTCCAGGACCTGCCTGGTCGCCAGACCCGTCCCAGCCCTGACCGGGCGCAAGGAGGGACCATGCACCCGAAATCGATGCGGCTCGCCGTCGCGACAGTTCTCGCCTCCGCGCTCGCGGTGGGAGGGGCCGCGCTGCTGAGCGGTACGGCCGCCGCCACGGCCGGCTCGGCCGCTCCCGCCCAGGTGACGACCACCGGCACGGGACACGGCACCGGACACGGCACGGGACACGGCACAGGGCACGGCACCGGATCCGGCCAGGCGCAGCGGGTGCCGCACGTCAAGCCGACCAAGCCTCACAAGCCGAGGAAGCACCACAAGAAGCCGAAGCAGCAGCAGCACAAGCACACCAAGCCTCATCACGGGCCTGGTCACGGGCACTGACGGCCGGCCCGCGTGGTCCGCGGGCGACCTGTCCGATGCGGCCCCGCACCCGTACGGGCGCGGGGCCGCACGCGTCCCTCCGGCGGAATCATCGGGCCCGGGAGGACGTTGAAGCTCCGATCCCGGGCATAACTCCGGTATCGACAGGGTGTGACGGTAGGGTCTCCACGGAAAAGCGGGTTGTACGGGGGCCGCGGACTGTGCACCCTTGAAGAGCCCGTCAACGGAGGACAGAACCGAATCGTGACAGCATCCGAGAGAGCGGCAGAGCTTGTGCGGGTGGCGGCCGAGGCCGCCGCCGAGAAGCTGGCCGACGACATCATCGCCTACGACGTGAGCGAACAGCTCGTCATCACCGACGCCTTCCTTCTCTGCTCCGCGTCCAACGACCGGCAGGTCCGCGCGGTCGTCGACGAGATCGAGGAGCGGCTGCGCGTCGAGGCCGACGCCAAACCCGTACGCCGGGAGGGCGAGCGGGAGGGCCGCTGGGTCCTGCTCGACTACCTCGACATCGTGGTGCACGTGCAGCACGAGGAGGACCGCGCCTTCTACGCGCTGGAGCGCCTGTGGAAGGACTGCCCGTCCATCGAGCTGCCGGAGAGCGTACGGCGGGTCGCCGCCCAGCGTGGGCGCGGGGCGAACCCGTGACGGACGCCGGCGCCGGGGCGGCGTGATGGGCCGCCGTGTGGTCTGCCTGCGGCACGGGCAGACGTTGTGGAACGTGGAGAAGCGCTTCCAGGGGCACACCGACATCGCCCTGGACGAGACGGGGATCGCCCAGGCCGCCCGGGCGGCCTCCCTGCTCGCGTCGCTGCGCCCGACGATGCTCGTCGCCTCCGACCTCCGCCGGGCCTACGACACGGCCTCCGCGCTCGGCCGTATCACCGGCCTCGACGTCATGGTCGACAAGGACCTGCGCGAGCGCGGCGGCGGGGAGTGGGAGGGCCTGACCCGCGACGAGATCAGGGCGGGCTGGCCGGTCGAGTACGAGGCGTGGGAGGCGCCGGGCGGCGAGGACGTGACGCACGTGGCCGACCGGGTGGCCGAGGCGGTCGAGCGCTGGGCGGGCCGCCTGGGCGACGACGGCCCGCTGGTGATCGCCTCGCACGGCGCCGCGCTGCGGCTCGGCATCTGCCGCCTGCTCGGCCTGCCGCAGGAGCTGTGGTCGGCGCTCGGCAGCCTGGGCAACTGCTCGTGGTCGGTGCTGGAGGAGGGCCGCCGGGGATGGCGCCTGATGGAGCACAACGCGGGCACCCTGCCTGAGCCGGTCAGCAGCGACGACAGCCCCGCCGCCACCGCGGACGGCTGATACGCCTGTTACCGGTGCTACGCGGGTGACCGGTGACGATTAGGTAAACGGAAGGGCATGGATATATGCTCTCCGAGCGCCGCGCCGGGAGGACTCGGAGCGGTGGCAAGGGGCTATAGCGCAGCTGGTAGCGCACCTCCATGGCATGGAGGGGGTCTGGGGTTCGAGTCCCCATAGCTCCACCCACTCGGGTGCGCGGTCACTCAGCTGGTGACTCAGCCGGGCGTCACAGGCCTTTCAGGTAGGCGAGCGACGGCATGAAGAAGTACTCGCCTCCCTTCATCGTCACCGTCTGCGGAACCTGCTGCCGGGGGGCGCTCAGCTTCTTGCCGTCCCACTCGGTGGGGAAGCGCACCTTGACGTCCCGCCTGCCCTGGCCGATCACGGGGTCGTGGCCGGTGCCCTCGGCGGGGAAGCCGGGCTCGTCGGCCCAGCTCTGCTGGGTGAACTCGAACTGGGACTGCAGGCTGGAGTTGAACGCCATGAACAGCAGGCCCACGCCGCCGGTCGGCCTGGTCGCCGGAGACGCGTCGTCCCACGGCCTGTCGGTGCGCCTGCCGTACGTCTGGCCGCGCCGGGCCATCATGACCCCGAGCGCGCGCTCCAGCCCGCCGTCACGGGAGTCGCGGGGGTTGGCCTTGCGGATGTGCGCGCTCACCGGGCACCTGGACCCGGGATCGTCGCGGTAGCTGAAGTCGTTCTGCACCGGGTGGCCCTCGGCGCTCGGCCTGCCGTGCAGCCGCAGCGGCGTGCCGTTGCGGAACCGGCCCACGAGCATCGCGCCGGCGAGCGGCCGGTCCTCCCCCTTGAAGCCGAGCGCGTCGGCGAGGGCCTCCTCGGCCTCGCGGAACGCGCGGACGTTCTGCTCCAGCTTGCGCAGCACGAGGTAGCTGCCGAAGTGACGGCTCGGGTGCGGGGCGAGGGGGTCGGCGGCGAGCACGTGGCTCAGCGGGAAGAACGGGTTCCAGTTGGTGCCGGACTCGGCGGCCACCTGGTCGGCGAGGAACAGCGGCTGGCTGCGGCCGTCCACGTAGCCGAAGTGCTCGATGCCCCGGCCCTGGGCGTCGCGCAGGCCCTCGCCCGTCTCCTCGCCGAGGATCTTCGCGGTCTTCGGCAGCAGCGCGAGGACGCGCGTGCGCGTCGCGGCGACCGGCTCGGGCGTGGCGTCCCCGATCAGCACGATCGCGTGGATCTCCCCCTGGTAGTGCTTCTCCCACGCGTCGACCGCCGGGTCGCTCAAGGTGTCCTTGCGCCGTTTCATCCCCGACTTGAACGCGTTGTCGGTGAATTTAGTGGTTGATTCGCCCAGTTTGAGATATCCGAGCTTGCTGATGCCGACGCCGACGTACGGCGTGCCGCGCTTCTTCGAGCGGTTGAACTCGCGCACCTCCTCAAGGTGCTTCCTGGCCGACTTCATGAGCGGCACCAGGGAGCGCAGGAACCGCCTGCCGTCCGCGCCGTCGCCGAAATGCACGAGCAGCAGGGACATGCTCTCGCGCACGTGCGCCTGCAGGATGTTCGGCTGCAGGTTGTCGAGCATCGCCTTGGTGTCGGCGTCGAGTTTCGCCGAATCCCAGGCGAGCGGCTTTCCGTTGGACAGGTTGACCGGCATGTCGGTTCCTTCCCCCCTAGTGGAAATGTCGGGCCCCTACCGATGAGAGCCATCATCCATGGAAAAGGTTCGGCGTACCGGGGAAACGGGGGGGGTCGGAAAGGACGGGGCGGTGGTGGCCCCGGCTTCCCGCCGTTCCGCGCAGGCCAGGCCTACTTTCCGTGACGGGGGTAGTGACCCGGCCATGATGAAGAGACGGCCTGTCGGCGTTGAAGAGGAGTTTCTTGTCGTCGACCTCCAGTCCCGGCGTCTCACGCCGCTGGCGGAGTCGATGCTGGAGCGGCTGCCGGACGAGGGGTTCTCGGCCGAGTTGCAGCGATCGGTGGTGGAGACCAACAGCACCCCGATGGAGGACCTGAGCGACGTACGGGCCGAGATCGTACGGCTGCGCCAGGCGCTGGTCGCGGCCGGAGAGCCGCTGGGCGTGGGCGTCATCGCCGCCGGGACGACCCCCAACACCGGCATCGAGGGCTACACCTTCACCCCGGGGGAGCGCTACCGCTACCTGTCGGAGTCCTACCGGTTCCTCGCCGAGGAGCAGCTCATCTGCGGGGCGCAGGTGCACGTGGAGATCGACGACAGGGACGTGGCGGTGCTCGCCGCGCAGCGCGTCGAGGCGTGGCTTCCGCCGCTGCTCGCCCTCAGCGCCAGCTCGCCCTTCTGGATGAACGAGGACAGCGGGTACGCCAGCAGCCGGGCGCTGACCTGGCAGCGGTGGCCGACGGCCGGGCCGCTCGGTCCGTTCGCCGACGCCTCCGAATACGACAGGACGGCAGAGGACCTGGTCGCCTCCGGCGTGATCAAGGACGCCGGCATGATCTACTACGACCTGCGGCTCAGCGCCCACGTGCCGACGGTGGAGATGCGCGTCTGCGACTCGTGCCCCCTGGCGGACGACGTGGTGCTGCTGGCCGGGCTCTTCCGGGCCCTCATGAGCAGGGAGATCGAGGCCGTGGAGCGGGGTGAGCCGCCGGTCGGGGAGCAGCGTCTCGCGCTGCTGCGGGCGGCCAACTGGCGGGCGGCCCGCGACGGGCTGGAGGGCGAGCTGATGTCGCCCGTCACCAGCCGGCCGGCGCCGGCGCCGCGGCTCGTCGCGTGGATGCTGGAGGAGCTGCGGCCGACCCTGGAGGAACTCGGCGACTGGGAGATCGTGTCGGAACTCGCCAACGAGGCCCTGCTCCGCGGCAGCTCCGCCTCCCGCCAGCGGGGGGCGTACGCCGTCAACGGCAGAGCCGAGGACGCGGTCGACCTGCTGCTCGCGGAGACCCGGCAGAGCTAGCGCCCTTGCTGAGCGCGGACCGGGCCGCGCGAGGGGGTGGGCGGTCGGGCCGATAGCCTTCTGGCCATGCCTCCACTGTCCGCCCACCCCCTGAGCACGGCATGAACGGCGCCTACTCGGGCTGGCTGATCGGCGCGGCCCTGCTGCTGGCGCTGGCCGCCGTGGTCACCACCGTACGGAACCGGCCGATGGGGCCGGTGCTGCTGATCGGGCTGGGGCTGCTGGAGATCGCCGTGCTCGCGCAGGCGGGGTTCGCCCTCGCCGGGATGGGGCGCGTCGCGGAGAAGGCGACCTTCGTCGGATACCTGGCGGGGACCGTGGTGATCCCGCCCGCCGCGGTGTGGTGGGGCCGGGCGGAGCGGACCCGCTGGGGCCCCGGGGTCATCGCCGTGGCCGCGTTCACCGTGGCCGTCATGACCGGGCGGCTGCTGCAGGTCTGGAGCATGGTCCCGTGAGCGACGCGGCCGTACGGTCCGGGCCCGGGCGGGTGCTCGTGGCGGTGTACGGCGTCTTCGCGCTGGCCGCGACCTCCCGCGCCGCCGTGCAGATCGCCACCCGTTTCGCCGAGGCGCCACTGGCGTACGCGCTGTCGGCGTTCGCGGCGGTCGTCTACATCGCCTTGACGGTGGCGCTGGCCCGCGGCGCCGCCCGTGTGGCGCTCGCCGCCTGCCTGGTCGAGCTGGCCGGCGTGCTGGTCGTCGGCACGCTCAGCCTGGCCGACCCGGCCGCCTTCCCGCACGCCACCGTGTGGTCGGGGTACGGCAGCGGGTACGGCTTCGTGCCGCTGGTGCTGCCCGTCGTCGGCCTGCTGTGGCTGCTGCGCGGCGTCCGCCGCTGACGATCCTTTTCAGGACTACTCCAGGAACCGGGAACAAACGAGGAGTTTGGGGCCTTTGGTAGGGTGTTAAACGTAGGATGACTGGATGAGGGGAGATGTTGCGGCGATGAGTGCCGTCGTCACGCGAAGGGCCACCGGCGAGGCTCCGTGGAGAGCCGCGTGGAGAGCGCCGGGCGGATCGATGGCGTGGCTCATCGCCGGCGGCATCGCCCTCGCCGCACTGAACCTCCGCACCGCCGTGACCAGCGTGGGCACCGTCCTCGACGAGGTGAGCACCGGGCTCGGCCTGTCCGGCGCGATGACCGGGCTGCTGACCACGCTGCCGGTGGTGAGCTTCGCCCTGTTCGGGGCGCTGACGCCGGCCATGTCCCGGAGGATCGGCGAGCACCGGCTGCTGCTGACCGCGATCGTGCTGCTCGCCGCGGGCCAGGCCGTACGCTCCCTCGTCGACTCGGCGGCGCCGTTCATGGCCGCCAGCACGGTCGCGCTGGCGGGCGGCGCGGTCGGCAACGTCGTCATCCCCACGCTGATCAAGAAGCACTTCCCGCGACGGTCCGGCGCCATGACGACCGTCTACTCGACCGCCCTCGCGGCCGGAACGATGGTGGCCGCCGCGGCCACCGTCCCGGTGCAGCAGGCCGCGGGCGGCAACTGGCACGTGGCACTCGGGGTGTGGGCGGCCCTGGCCGCCGTTGCCGCGATTCCGTGGCTCGCGCTCAGGCGCGGTGAGCCGGAGCGGCGTAGCACCCCCGCCCGGACGGCGGGCGAGAGCCTCCTGCGCAGCAGGCTCGCCTGGGCCGTGGCCGGTTACTTCGGGTCGCAGTCGCTCATCGCCTACGTCATGTTCGGCTGGCTGCCGCTGCTGCTTCAGGACAACGGCTACACCAGCGGCCAGGCCGGGGTGGTGCTCGCCGTGTTCACCGGGCTCGGCATCCCGATCTCGATGGTGGTGCCCACGCTGGCGACCCGCCTGTCCGGGCAGCGCCCGCTGGTGGTCGCCTTCGCCGCCCTGTACGCGGCCGGCTTCGCCGGGATGCTGACCGGGCACGCGATGTGGGCGTGGGCGATCCTCGTGGCGCTGGGCGGCGGCACGTTCCCGCTGGCGCTGGCGATGCTGGCGCTGCGGACCCGGACGGCGCCGGGCACCGCCGCCCTCTCCGCCTTCGGGCAGAGCGCCGGATACCTCATCGCGGGCGCGGGCCCGATCACGTTCGGCCTCCTCCACCAGGTGAGCGGTGGCTGGGCGCTGCCGTTCGGCCTGCTGTTCGCCGCCCTCGCCGTACAGGTCGTCACCGGCTGGTACGCGGGCGGCGACCGGACGCTGGAGGACGCGGACGCCGAGGGGGCTTCCCACCTCCGGGTTTAGGCAGCCCTCAGAGGGCAGGGCTTGTCGTGTAGCCCACGAGAGAAGGAGGAGGCATGAGCTCGATCGAACAGTCCATCGATGTGAATGTCCCGATCCGTACCGCGTACAACCAGTGGACGCAGTTCGAGAGCTTCCCGGAGTTCATGGAAGGCGTCGAGTCGGTCAAGCAGATCGGCGACACACGTACCGACTGGGTCGTCGAGATCGCGGGAGTCCGCCGGGAGTTCGAGGCGGAGATCACCGAGCAGCACCCCGACGAGCGCGTGGCCTGGCGCTCACTGGACACGCCGCGGCAGGCCGGAGTCGTCACGTTCCACCGGCTCGGCGACGCCACCACCCGCGTCACCCTCCAGATGGAGTACGACCCCGAGGGCTTCCTCGAGAAGGCGGCGGACGCTCTTCAGCTCGTGCGCATGCGCGTCAAGGGCGACCTGGAGCGTTTCAAGACCTTCATCGAGTCGCGCGGCGGCGAGACCGGCGCCTGGCGCGGTGACGTGCCCGGCCCGCACCAGCAGGACGGAACGGGTTCCGGAGGTTTCTCCGGAGGAGGATCCGGTACGGGCTACGACATCGGCGAGCCGATGCCGCCCCAGACCGTGAACCCCGACTACCCCCGCGAGACGCCGCTGCCCGCACCCGGCAGCGGTCCGATCCCGCCGGCGCCCGGTACGGGCCCGCTCCCCGGCAGTGGACCTCTGCCGCCGCGGGACACGCCCGGCCCCGTCATCTAGGCGCGTCATCTAGGCCCGTCATCTAGGCGCGGTTATCCAGGCCCGGTCATCTAGGCGCGGGTCGTCCGAAGAGGCCCATCTCCCGAGGGACAGGGAGATGGGCCTCTTCTCGTTATAATGCCGATATTAGAGAATTATCGGTAATTTATTTTGTCGTGATATGATTAGATCGTAATGCTATAGCCTTTCGGGCGTCGTTCATTTGATTATGAAGGGATGCCCGCCCGTGTGCTATGACGCCGACGCCGTACCCCCTGTTCACGGTGCTCCGCTCACGACCACGTCGTCCGAGCGCCTCGTCCTGACCTCGGGCGACGGAGCGGAATTCGCGGCTTTCCTGTCCCGTCCCGGAGAACGCGCCGGTGCCGCCGTACTCGTCCTCCCCGACAACCGGGGCCTTTCGGGGTTCTACGAGCAGCTGACCGGACGGCTCGCCGAGCAGGGGCATCCCGCGCTGGCGATCGACTACTTCGGCCGTACGGCGGGGACCGGCCCGCGCCCGGCCGGCTTCCCCTTCATGGAGCACCTGGGCAAGGCGCACAAGGACACCCTCTTCGCCGACATCGCCGCCGGGGCGCGGTGCCTGCGGACTGAGGGGCACCAGGACGTCGTCACGCTCGGGTTCTGCTTCGGCGGCAGGCTGGCGTTCCTGGCGGCCCGCCCCGAACTCGGATTCAGGGGCGTCGTCGGCCTGTACGGATATCCGGACACGCTGTTCGGCAATCCCGGCCCCACCCAGTTGGCCGGTGAGCTGCGCGGGCCGATCCTCGGACTGTTCGGCGGCGCGGACGAGGGCATCTCGCCCGAGGTGGTGAAGGCGTTCGACGAGGCGCTGGACGGCGCGGGAGTCGAGCACGAGTTCGTCACCTATCCGGGAGCCCCGCACAGCTTCTTCGAACTCGGCCGGCCGGAACTGGCCGAGGCCTGCGCCGACGCGTGGTCGCGGGTCCTCGCCTTCCTGGAACGTGTGCCGGCGGGGTCCTGAGCCGCGCCGCCGCGCTGCCTACCGGCCGCCGCACTACGCCGCACTATCGGGGGGCCGGACAGCGGACAGCCCGAGGCGACCTGACCTCGCCTCGGGCTGTCACGATGCCAAGACTACGACTTCGATGTCCGGCTGTGCGCACCGGCACCCCCCAAATGCCGGAAAAGCCGATGCCGTGTTTCGGGAGAGCCCGCTAGTGTGGCCCGCGTGCCAATGATCGTCTCTCCGCCGCCCGCCCGATAGCGGGCGGCGTCATCCGGTGAGCCGGGTCTGGAAGGCCCGGCCGGTGGCCCCTGCCCGCGTACGGGAATCGGGCCCACCTCACTGGAGAGACGTCGATGAATCATGCTCCAGCCCTGTCCGTACGGCAGGGCCTTGTCCACGTGTCCACCGCCGCGGCCGCCTGGGGAACCGGCGGCGCGGCGGGGGCGATGCTCCACGACGCGGGCCGGCTGAGCCCCGTCGCCGTGTCCTTCTGGCGCTTCGCCTGCGGGGCGGCACTGCTGCTCGTGTTCGCGCGCTGCCGCCCTTCCTGGCGGGCGGTGCTGCTCGTCGGCCCGGCCATGGCGGTGTGTCAGGCCGCCTACTTCGCCGCGATCGCCGAGACCGGCGTCGCGGTCGCGACGATGATCACCATGGGGACGGCCCCGCTCCTGGTGGCGGCCGGCGGCCGGATCTTCCAGGGTGAGCCGCTGGGCCGTACGGCTCTCGCCTGCGCCGGTCTCGCACTCGCCGGGCTGGCCATGCTCACGGGTGGAGCGGCCCCGGCCGGCCCCGCAGGCGTCGGCTACTGCCTGGTGTCGGCGGCCGCCTACTCTTTCGTCACCCTCGTGACCCGCCGCATGCCCGCGGAGGGGGTGGCGGTGTGGGGTTTCGCCGGGGGAGCGCTGTGCCTGCTCCCGCTCGCCGTGGGCGGGGGGCTGCTGCCTGCCGGGCACACGACGACCAGCGTGCTGCTCCTCGGCTATCTGGCGATCGTGCCGACCGCGCTCGCGTACCGGCTGTTCTTCACCGGTCTGGGCGTCGTGGGCGGGGTCACCGCGTCGGTCGTCTCCCTGCTCGAACCCCTCGTCGCGGCCGTCGCCGGCGTCGTTCTGCTGGGGGAGCGCATGACCGCCGTACAGGTGGCCGGGGGAGCCCTCCTCCTGACCGCCCTCACCTGGCTCGCCCGCGCGGAGTTGCGCGGCGGGCCGGTGCAGGGGCCGGCGCGGGAGGCGGTGCAGGGCCCGGCGCGAGGGCCGGTGCAGGGGTCACGACCAGGGAAGCCGAGCTGTTAACGGTACCATCGGGTGGGTGGTGTGAAGCGCGCGGTCGCCAGGCGGAACGTTCCTTTTCGGTACGCGTCCCGCCGGTGATCGCCGTCGGCGCTCGCACCGTCCGCTGGTCCCGGCAGTCCCGGCAACGTGCCGGGACTGTGCCGGGATCGTGTCGGAGTCTGTCGGGTTCGTTCAGGGCGACTGATCGGGAAGAGCGGGGACGCGGGGGATGACGATGGTGCGGCCTGGAGAGAGCCCGGCCGAGCGCCCGAGGGCGGCGGTCATGGAAGACGTCGCGGAGCTGGCGGGGGTGTCGGCGATGACGGTGTCGCGGGTGCTGAACGCTCCGGAGAAGGTGCGGCCGGAGACGCGGGAGCGGGTGCTGGCGGCGGTGCGGGAGCTGGATTACCGGCCGAATTCGGCGGCGCGGATGTTGGTGACGGGGCGGTCGGGGGTGTTGGGGGTGGTGTGTTTCGACACCACGTTGTACGGGCCGGCGTCGACGTTGTTCGGGGTGGAGCAGGCGGCGCGTGACAGTGACTATCTGGTGAGTATCGCGAGTTTGCCGGTGCTGGATCGGCGGTGGATCGGGCGGGGGGTGGATCGGCTGCGGTCGCAGTCGGTGGACGGGGTGATCGTGGTGGCGCCGCATGAGTCGGCGGCTGAGGGGGTGCGGCAGCTTCCGGCGGGGTTGCCGGTGGTGGTGGTCGGTGGGGGTGGGGATGTGCCGGTGCCGGTGGTGGCGGTGGATCAGCGGGCGGGGGCGGCGCGGGCGACGCGGCATCTGCTGAGTTTGGGGCATCGGACGGTGTGGCATGTGGCGGGTCCGCCGAATTGGGTGGATTCGCGTGGCCGGGCGGCGGGGTGGCGGTCGGTGCTGGAGGCGGAGGGCCGGGTGGTGCCTGAGCCGTTGGTGGGGGATTGGACGGCGTCGTCGGGTTATGAGCTGGGGCGGCGGTTGGCGGCCGATGAGGCGGTGACGGCGGTGTTCGTGGCCAATGATCATATGGCGATGGGGGTGTTGCGGGCGTTGCGGGAGGCGGGCCGTCGGGTGCCCGAGGACGTGAGTGTCGTGGGGTTCGACGACGTGCCGGAGGCGGCGTACTTCTGGCCGCCGCTGACCACGGTGCGGCAGGACTTCGGCGTGCTCGGCCGGCAGGCGTTCCGGCTCCTGCTCCAGCGCATCGCAGGGCGCGACGTCGAGTCGGCGCGTCTGGTCGAGCCCGAACTCGTGGTCAGGGAGAGCGCGGCCGCCGCGTGACCGGCCTTCCGTAACCTGCCCGTCGCCGATCGGCCCGCCGTCCATTCAGCCTGTGCAGCCTGTGCCCGCCCGCCTTGTCGCGCCGCGCACGTGAACGCGTGCCGCTTCCAGAGGTCGGCTATATCAGCGCAATGGGCCTAAATAGGAATATTCAATTCGCTGGGCTGCGCCCTTCGCCTGTAGCTCCAGCAAGTCTCAGCGCGCGGTTGTCGCCCGGTGCCGGTTCGTGGAAGGATTAGTACAGGATTTCGAATCGGCGAAGGGGGCGTGATGGATCCGACTGGCTTCGGTCCTGGTCATCCCTATGATTCACATGCCGCCGACGACTGGTGGGATCGCCTGGTCGCCGGCTCGCCCCTTTGGTCGTCAGAAGGTTCCCTCGCCCGCGAATTTGTGCCGATCGCCGATTCCGAAGGGCGAAAGCACGCCGGCCGATTTGACACCCCGGCGACCTTTCCCTTTGTTCGAGCATTTACGACTCGTGCCGGTACCGCTGCCGTTGACGACCCCGTCGGCGACGAAACCGCGAATGGCGCTTCCCCTGATGGTTCTTCTGCCGGCGTTTCCGGCGCCGCAGCCGGTTCTCTCTCGGCCGCCGGTCACCCAGGAGGTGCAGCCGGCGGCGCCCGCGGTCCCGCCGCTGCCGGAGTCAACGCCCCCGAGACCCCGGCCGCCCCGGCCGCCGACGCCGGTGGCGCATCTGACGGCACCCCTGCCGCCGGCCCGCGTAACGCGGACGAGGACCAGGATGCGGGCCGAGGAACCACCGACCGCGATCGGGATGCCGGTCGGGAGCATTCAGGAGGTCCGGGCCCAATCTACGATGCGGGCCGGGGTGACGCCGACCGTGGTCGGACTGCCGGTGGTGCACCCGGCGGTGCGCCTGGTGGTGCGTCGGACGGTGTGCCCGGCAGCGCGTCTGAGCGTGGCTTCGGTGGTGCTTGCGGTGCCGGGTCGTCGTCGTGGGTGGCGGTGGCGGCGGTTGGTGAGGCGGCGCGGGTGGTGGCGCTGGTGCCGGTGCCTGAGTCGGCGGAGGTGTGTCTGGCTGAGGCGGAGGAGTTGCTGGCGGCCCGCGATCGGATCACTTCGGCGTTGGCCGCCCGGGTGGGCCGGGTCCACCGGGCTGGGGAGGCGAAGAACCATGGGCACGCCTCGACCAGATTGTGGCTGCGCAGCGTCGGGGGGATGACCATCCCCGGAGCCGGTCGGTTGGTGACGATGGGCGTGGAGTTGGGTCGTCTGTCGCGGGTGCGTGAGCGGTTCGCCGAGGGCGGCCTGGCGGAGGGGATCGTGGAGGCGATCTGCACCGCCACCTCCGGGTTGACCGACGAGCAGGCGACCACCGCTGAGGGAATTTTGCTGGAGTTGGCCGGGTCGGCGGGTGCGGCGGAGGTGGCCAAGGCGGGGCGGTATCTACGGGCGGTGCTGGACCCCGACGGCCACGAGCAGGACGAGCAGGCCGACTTCGACCGCCGGTTCTTCCGGGTCCGGCGGCGCAGGAACGGCGGACTGGAGGGAGAGTTCTACCTCCCGGTCGAGGCCGCGGCGCGGTTGCAGCACCTGCTGGATGTCTACGCAAAGCCGAAGGCCGAGGGCGATGACCGGACGCTGAGCGTGCGGAACGCCGACGCGGTCATCGCGTTCCTGGACAACAAGATCGCGACCGAGCTTCTGGTGCTGGTCACCGCCGAATCCCTGCCCGGCGACCCCCCAGCCGACGAACCCTCAGCCGACGAACCCTCACGCGAGCCCGCAGGCACCGACCCCTCAGGTGATCCCACAGCCAGCCCTTCAGACGACCCCACTGCCGACGGTCCCTCAGGCACCGACCCCTCAGCTGGACACCCCACCACCGACTCGGTAGACACCGACCCAGGCCCTGGTCCCGACCCTTCGGGCACCGGCCCCTCAGACGACCCCACAGCTGACCCCTCTGCCGGCCACCCCACCAGCGACCCCTCAGACACCGACCCGAGCGACGGCCCTGGCGCAGACCTCGGTTCCTGCGGCCCTGGTTCCGCCCCCGGCTCTGACGCCCGCACATGTGCGCAGCAGACGCATGCCCCTGATCCCCCGACTGAGCCCCCGACCAAGAGTGACGACGCCACTGGCGCTCACACGGAGGACAGTCCAAGCGGAGATCGCCCTGGGGATCGCCGTGCTCACGGCTGCCCCGGCGGGGACCGCCCTGCCGACGACTGCCCGGCGGAGGGCTACCGGCACGCCTCCTGGACAGGCGAGGCGCGGCATGAGACGTCCCGGACAGGAGCCGATGCTCCGCCGGGGGTGGAACGCGACGATGACGCGTGGCCGGGGGTGGGGGTCAACAGTCCGCCGCCGGGGGTGTGGTTGCGGGGGTTGCCGGGGTTGATCCTGGCGACCGGGCATCTGCTGCCCGTCTCCCGCGTGCACCGGCTGGCTCGCACCAGCACTTTGGTGCGGATCGTGATGGACGCCGGTGGGCAGGTGCTGGACATGGGCCGCAAGGTGAGGTTGGCGACTCCGGCGCAGCGGCGGGCGGTCTTCGCGCGGTATGCGACCTGCTGGGTGGACGGCTGCCCGCTGCCGGCCACGATGTGCCAGATCGACCACGCCGAGGACTGGTGCAGCGGCGGGCTGACCGACCTCAAGCTGCTGGGACCGGCGTGCCAGTTCCACAACCGCGACCGCTACCGCCACCCGGCCCGCTACACCCGCCGCAAGATCGGCGACGACCGCTGGGCCTTCACCTACCGCAACCCCCGCACCACCCGACTGCGCGAATGAAATCTCCGGCGCGCAAACGGGACCCGCAGGGGTGGCATTGGTGCCCCAAGGGCGAAAGCAGGGCGGGGTGAAAGCAGGACAGGAGCGAAGCAGGGCCAGGCGCGGAAGCGTGTCGCCGTCCATGGGATCCCGAGCCGCTCACGGGGTTGCTCCGGCGGCCGGGGTTTCTGCCTGCCGGGGCTGAGAATCGGTCACCGGGGGCCAGGCACTTGGCCCCGGCACGCCTGAAACGTTCGTAGCGATTGGAACGCCCCAAACCGGCGGGTGGCCGTGCCGGTCGCGCCGGCGTCCCCAGTGCCACCGCTCATGGCTACCGTGTGTGACCACCGAACCCGGGCATCCTCGCTGCCGCCACGATCGGCAGGGCCGATGAGCAGGGGTTTTCGGTCATGCGAGCAGCTCCTCAGACAGTTCTGTTAACGATAACACAGCCTCTCCATCGATGGGTGAGCGTTAACACCCGGGATCCGGTCACCAGTTAAAGCTGATGTGGCATGTCCGTCAATGCTGGGTTACCGGCATGTTTCGGCGTAACCGGACCGTGACCGGCGACCTCCTTGACGCCGGGTTGTGTTAACGCTCACAGTTCTTGCCAAGCAGTTGAGAGGAGCGACCGTGGGACCCAACGTCGAGCGCCGCCCGCCCGTCATGGCCGACGTGGCCAGGCTGGCCGGAGTGTCGCACCAGACGGTCTCGCGGGTGCTCAACGATCATCCGAACGTCCGCGCCGAGACCCGCACCCGGGTCATGCGGGCCATCGACCAGCTCGGTTACCGCCGCAACCTCGTCGCCCGGGCACTGGTCACCAAGCACTCGCGCACGCTGGGCGTCGTCAGCTTCGACACGACGCTGTACGGACCGGCGAGCACGGTATACGGAATCGAGCAGGCCGCAAGGGACGCGGGCTACTTCGTGAGCATCGTGAGCCTGCGGACCATCGACAGGGCCGGCGTGAACGACGCGATCGGCTACCTCGCCGAGCAGGGCGTCGACGGCATCGTCGTCGTCGCTCCGCAGCGCTCGGCGGCCCGTGCACTCGACGACCTGCCGGCGGGCATGCCCGCCGTGGCCGTCGAGGGCTGGCATCAGGGCGACGTCTCCGTGGTGAGCGTCGACCAGGTCGAGGGAGCCAGGCTGGCGACCTCGCACCTGCTCGGCCTCGGCCACGAGACCGTCTGGCATGTCAGCGGCCCCGCCGACTGGCTGGAGGCCGAAGGGCGGTGTGAGGGCTGGCGCGCGGTGCTGACTGAGGCGGGGCGCCGCGTACCCGACATGCTGACCGGTGACTGGAGTCCTCGATCGGGCTACCAGGCCGGAAAGCACCTCGCCGCGATGGCGGGCGACGTCACCGCGGTGTTCGTCGCCAACGACCAGATGGCGCTCGGCCTGCTGCGGGCGTTCACGGAGGAGGGGGTGAAGGTCCCCGAGCAGATCAGCATCGTGGGCTTCGACGACATCCCTGAGTCGGAGTTCTTCTCCCCACCGCTCACCACCATAAGACAGGACTTCGGGGCCGTCGGCAGGCGCAGCATCGACGTGCTGCTCCGGCAGATCGAGTCGAACGAGCCGTTGCCCCATGAACGGCTCGTCGTGCCTCCCCAGTTCGTACGAAGGGGAAGCACGACAGGCGCGCGCTAGCCGTACGGAAATCAAACAAATGATCAGCGCTGACCACCTGACCTGTGTTAGCGCTAACAGCGATGAAAGGATCCCCACAGTGTTGAAGAGGATCTCGGCACTGATCCTGGCGGGCGCGACCGCCCTGACGATGGCCGGATGCAGCGGTGGCGGCGACGGCGACTCGTCGGCCAGCAACGGCTCGTCGGGCGGCGGCGACGACAAGATCGTCATGGGCTTCTCGCAGGTCGGCGCGGAGAGTGGCTGGCGTACCGCCAACACCAAGTCCGTCCAGGAGTCGGCCAAGGAGGCCGGCATCGACCTGAAGTTCTCCGACGCCCAGCAGAAGCAGGAGAACCAGATCAAGGCCATCCGCTCCTACATCCAGCAGAAGGTCGACGTGATCGCCTTCTCGCCGGTCGTGGAGTCGGGCTGGGACACCGTGCTCAAGGAAGCCCAGAACGCGAAGATTCCGGTCATCCTCACCGACCGGGCCGTGGATTCCAAGGACACCAGCCTGTACAAGACCTTCCTCGGCTCCGACTTCGTCGAGGAGGGCAAGAAGGCCGGCCAGTGGCTGGTCGACCAGTACAAGGACAGCAAGGACACGGTGAACATCGTCGAGCTGCAGGGCACCACCGGCTCTGCGCCCGCCAACGACCGCAAGGCGGGCTTCGGCGAGATCATCTCGGCCGACCCGAAGTTCAAGGTGATCGCTTCGCAGAGCGGCGACTTCACCCGGGCCAAGGGCAAGGAGGTCATGGAGGCCTTCCTCAAGTCCAACCCCAAGATCGACGTGCTCTACGCGCACAACGACGACATGGGCCTCGGCGCCATCGAGGCGATCGAGGGCGCGGGCAAGGTCCCGGGCAAGGACATCAAGATCATCACGGTTGACGCGGTGCACGACGGCATGCAGGCCCTCGCCGACGGAAAGATCAACTACATCGTCGAGTGCTCCCCGCTGCTTGGCCCCCAGCTGATGGACCTCGCGAAGAAGGTCGTCAAGGGCGAGCAGGTTCCGCCGCGCGTGGTGACCGAGGAGACCACCTTCACCCAGGAGCAGGCCAAGGAGGCCCTGCCCAACCGCAAGTACTGATCGTAAGCACTGATTCCCTCACCGGGCCGCCTCTTCCCGGGGCGGCCCGGTGCCGCGACAGTGAGTAGGAACGAGAGAGGGGCTCCGCTATGGCCGCACCCGCGCCGATCCTGCGGATGAGCGGGATCGGCAAGCAGTTCCCCGGCGTGAAGGCGCTGGACGGCGTCGACTTCCGGCTGCTGCCGGGAGAGGTGCACGCCCTCATGGGCGAGAACGGCGCCGGCAAGTCAACGCTCATCAAGGTGCTGACCGGCGTCTACGACATCGACGCCGGCGAGATCGAGCTGGAGGGAAGGCGGGTCGCCTTCTCCAGCCCGCTGGCCGCCCAGCAGGCGGGCATCAGCACCGTCTACCAAGAAGTCAACCTCTGCGCCAACCTCTCGGTGGCGGAGAACATCTTCATCGGCCGTGAGCCGCGCCGGCTCGGCCGGATCCAGTGGAAGAAGATGCGCCGCCGGGCGGGGGAAATCCTCTCCCGCCTCGACCTCGACCTCGACGTGTCGGCGCCGCTGTCGTCGTACTCGCTGGCCATCCAGCAGATGGTCGCGATCGCGCGGGCGGTGGACATCGACGCGAAGGTGCTGATCCTGGACGAGCCCACCTCCAGCCTCGACGCGGGGGAGGTCGCCCAGCTGTTCCGGGTGATGCGCCGGCTCAAGGAACAGGGCATCGCGATCCTGTTCGTCTCGCACTTCCTCGACCAGATCTACGAGATCTCCGACCGCATGACGATCCTGCGCAACGGCACGCTCGTGGGGGAGTACCTCACCAGCGAGCTGAGCCAGGTCGAGCTGGTCGGCAAGATGATCGGCCGCGAGCTGGCCGACCTGGAGAAACTGGAGGGCCGCCCGCCCGCCCGTGAGGCCGCGCCGCTGGTCGAGGCCGAGCTGCTGGGCCGGACCGGGGCGATCGAGCCGTTCACGCTCACCATCCACGAGGGGGAGGTCGTCGGCCTGGCCGGGCTGCTCGGCTCGGGCCGTACGGAGATCGCCCGGCTGCTGTTCGGCGCCGACCACGCGGGCACCGGCGCACTGAAGATCGACGGCCAGGCGGTCAGCCTGCGCACGCCCCGGTCGGCGGTCGCCCGCAAGATCGCCTTCTGCTCGGAGAACCGGCGGGCCGAGGGGCTCATCCCCGACCTCACGGTCCGGGAGAACATCATCCTGGCGCTGCAGGCGGCGCGGGGCTGGACCAGGCCGATCCCGCGGCGCAAGCAGGACGAGCTGGTCGAGAAGTACATCTCCGCGCTGAACATCCGCCCGGCCAATCCCGAGCAGCTCGTCAGGAACCTGAGCGGCGGAAACCAGCAGAAGGTGCTGCTGGCCCGCTGGCTGATCCTGGAGCCCCGCCTGCTCATCCTCGACGAGCCCACCCGGGGCATCGACGTCGGCGCCAAGGCCGAGATCCAGCGCCTGGTCGCCGAGCTGTCGGACGGCGGGATGGCCGTGCTGTTCATCTCCGCCGAGCTGGAGGAGGTGCTGCGGCTCAGCCACAAGGTCGGCGTGCTGCGCGACCGCCGGCTGGTGGCCGAACTGGACAACGACGAGAGCCTCACCACGGACAGGCTCACGGAGACGATCGCGAGCGGAGCCATCTCATGACGCGGTTCCTCAGACACCGGCTGTTCTGGCCCGTGGCCATCCTGGTCGCCCTGCTGGCGCTCAACCTCGTCTTCACCGACAACTTCTTCCGGGTGCAGATGAAGGACGGCCACCTCTACGGCAGCCTCATCGACATCGTCCGCTTCGGCGCCCCGCTGATCCTCGTCTCGCTCGGCATGACGCTCGTCATCGCCACCAGCGGCATCGACCTGTCGGTGGGGTCGGTCGTGGCCATCGCCGGCGCGCTGGCCTGCCTGCAGATCAGCGACCTGGGCGACCAGAACTCGATCGGCGGGGTCCTCGGAGCAGTCGGGATCGCGCTGGCGCTCTCGGTGGTGCTCGGCGTGTGGAACGGCCTCCTGGTCGCGGGCATCGGCATCCAGCCCATCATCGCCACGCTGATCCTGATGGTCGCCGGACGCGGGCTGGCCCAGCTCATCACCGACGGCCAGATCACCACGGTCAACAGCTCGCCGTACAAGCTGATCGGCGGCGGCTACTGGCTCACGCTGCCGTTCTCGATCATCATCGTGGCGGTCGTGCTCGCGCTCACGGCGTTCCTCACCCGGCGTCTCGCGCTGGGCCTGCTCATCGAGTCGGTCGGCGGCAACGCCGAGGCGAGCCGCCTGTCGGGCATCAGCGCCCGCGGCGTCCTCATCACGGTGTACACGTTCTGCGCGCTGTGCGCGGGCATCGCCGGGCTCATGATCAGTTCGAACGTCTCCAGCGCCGACGGCAACAACGCCGGCCTGTGGATCGAGCTCGACGCCATCCTCGCCGTCGTGATCGGCGGCACGTCCCTGGCGGGCGGCCGCTTCTCGCTCGGCGGCACGGTGCTCGGCGCGCTCATCATCCAGACGCTGACCACCACGATCTACTCCATCGGCGTCCCGCCGGAGACCACGCTGCTGTTCAAGGCGCTCGTGGTGACGATCGTCTGCCTGCTGCAGTCCCCGGCCTTCCGCGAGAAGGTGTTCCACCGGCGCAGGCGCCCGCAGGCGCCGAGCCCGGTGACCGAAGAGAAGGTGAGGGTCTCGGCATGACGAGCGTCACCGGTCTGCTGGACCTCCGCCGCACGGTCCCGCAGAAGTACATCCCCGTCATGGTGACGGCGGGCCTGTTCATCGCGATGTTCGTCGCGGGCGGCATCCGCTACGAGGGCTTCGCCACCGGGCAGATCATCCTCAACGTCTTCATCGACAACGCCTTCCTGCTGGTGGTCGCGGTCGGGATGACGTTCGTGATCCTCACGGGCGGCATCGACCTGTCCGTCGGATCGGTGGTCGGGCTCTCCACGATGATCAGTGCCAGCCTGCTGAAGGACGGCTGGCCGGCGTTCGGGGTCATGGCCCTGGTGCTGGTGATCGGCGCGGTGCTCGGCCTGGGCATGGGCGCGATCATCCACTACTTCGAGATCCAGCCGTTCATCGTGACGCTGGCCGGGATGTTCCTCGCCCGCGGCCTGTGCTACACGATCAGCACCGACTCGATCCCGATCGAGGACTCGACGTTCACGGCGATCGCCCAGACGCGGGTCGACCTCGGCGGCGACATGTGGGTCTCGCCGAGTGTGCTGATCGCGCTCGTGGTCGTGCTGGCCGCGGCGTACGTGCTGCACTACACCCGGCTCGGCCGCAACGTGTACGCCACGGGAGGCAGCGAGCAGTCGGCGCTGCTGATGGGCCTGCCGGTGGCCCGTACGAAGATCGCCGTCTACACCGTCAGCGGGTTCTGCTCGGCGCTCGGCGGTCTGCTGTTCGCCTTCTACTCGCTGTCGGGATACGGGCTGAGCGCCGTCGGGATGGAGCTGGACGCGATCGCCGCGGTCGTCATCGGCGGCACGCTGCTCACCGGCGGCAGCGGCTACCTGCTCGGCACCGTGCTCGGCGTGCTCGTGCTCGGCCTGATCCAGACGATCATCAGCTTCGAGGGCACGCTGAGCTCGTGGTGGACCAAGATTTTCATCGGCCTGCTGCTGTTCGCCTTCATCCTGCTGCAGCGGCTGATCACCGCCAGGCGCAGATAGCGCGGGCCCGGGTCCCCTCTCCCCTCTCCCTGGTTTGGAGTACTTGTGAGCGCTAACAGCGAGCGTTACGTCATCGGCGTCGACTACGGCACACTGTCCGGCCGTGCCGTGGTGGTGCGGGTGAGCGACGGCGAGGAGGTGGGCGGCGCCGTCCACGAGTACGCCCATCGGGTGATCGAGGAGGCGCTGCCGGGCTCGGGGGTCCGCCTCGGGCCCGACTGGGCGCTGCAGTCGCCGGCGGACTGGATCGACGTGCTTCGGCACGCGGTGCCGAAGGCCCTGGCCGCCGCGCAGGTCCCGGCCGAGCAGGTGGTCGGCATCGGCACCGACTTCACCGCCTGCACGATCCTGCCCGTCACCGCCGACGGCCACCCGCTGTGCGAGCGCTTCCCCGAGCGGCCGCACGCCTGGCCGAAGCTCTGGAAGCACCACGCGGCCCAGCCCCACGCCGACCGGATCAACGCCCTGGCGGCCGAGCGCGGCGAGCCGTGGCTGTCGCGGTACGGCGGCAAGATCTCCTCGGAGTGGCAGTTCGCCAAGGGCCTGCAACTGCTGGAGGAGGACCCGGAGCTCTACGGCCTGGCCGACCGGTGGATCGAGGCGGCCGACTGGATCATCTGGCAGCTCGCCGGCGTGGAGACCCGCAACGTCTGCACCGCCGGATACAAGGGGATCTTCCAGGACGGCGCCTACCCCTCGGAGGAGTTCCTGGCCGCGCTCAACCCCGGCTTCGCGGGCTTCGCCGGGAAGCTGGGCACCGACCTCGCGCCGCTCGGCGGCCTCGCCGGCCGGCTGACCGCGCGGGCGGCCGAGTGGACGGGCCTGCCCGAGGGGATCGCCGTCGCGGTCGGCAACGTCGACGCCCACGTCACCGCGGCCGCGGCCGACGCCGTGCGGCCGGGCCAGATGGTCGCCATCATGGGCACCTCCACGTGCCACGTCATGTGCTCCGACCGGCTCGCCGAGGTGCCCGGCATGTGCGGGGTGGTGCAGGACGGCATCGTCCCCGGGCTGTGGGGCTACGAGGCGGGCCAGTCCGCCGTCGGCGACATCTTCGCCTGGTTCGTGGACAACTGCGTGCCCGCCTCGTACGCCGAGCGGGCCGCGGAGGCGGGACTCGGGCTGCACGAGTATCTGACCTCGCTCGCGGCCGGGCAGAAGGTCGGGCAGCACGGACTGGTCGCGCTCGACTGGCACGGCGGCAACCGTTCGGTCCTGGTCGACCACACCCTGTCCGGGGTCATCGTCGGGCAGACGCTCGCCACCCGTCCCGAGGACGTCTACCGCGCGCTCATCGAGGCCACCGCGTACGGCGCCCGCACGATCGTGGAGACCTTCGAGGCCGCCGGGGTGCCGGTCGAGGAGTTCGTGGTCGCCGGCGGTCTGCTGAAGAACAGGTTCCTCATGCAGATCTACGCCGACGTGCTGCGCCGCCCGCTGTCGGTGATCGGCTCCGACCAGGGACCGGCGCTGGGCTCGGCGATCCACGCCGCCGTCGCCGCCGGGGCGTACCCCGACATCACCGCCGCCGCGGCGGCGATGGGCAAGCGCGACGCCGCGGTGTACGCGCCCGACAAGGAGCGGGCCGACGCCTACGACCGGCTGTACGCCGAGTACCGGAGGCTGCACGACCACTTCGCGGACGGTGATCTCCTGCACCGGCTCCGCGCGATCAGGAACGAGGCCAGTGCATGATCGAAGAACTGCGCAGGACCGTGTGCCGGCTCCACACCGAGCTGGTGCGGTACGGCCTGGTGGTGTGGACGGCGGGCAACGTCTCGGGCCGGGTGCCCGGAGAGGACCTGTTCGTCATCAAGCCGAGCGGCGTGTCGTACGACGACCTGACGCCCGAGTCGATCGTGGTGTGCGACCTGGACGGCCACCTCGTCGAGGGCGACCTCGCGCCCTCCAGCGACACGGCCGCGCACGCCTACGTCTACCGGCACATGCCGGAGGTGAACGGCGTCGTGCACACCCACTCGACGTACGCCTCGGCGTGGGCGGCCCGCGGGGAGGCGATCCCGTGCGTGCTCACGGCCATGGCCGACGAGTTCGGCGGCGAGATCCCCGTCGGTCCGTTCGCGCTGATCGGCAACGACGACATCGGCAAGGGGATCGTGGAGACCTTGACAGGTCACCGTTCCCGTGCGGTGCTGATGCAGAACCACGGAGTGTTCACCATCGGGGAGTCGCCGAAGGCGGCGGTCAAGGCCGCCGTCATGTGCGAGGACGTCGCCCGCACCGTCCACATCTCCCGTCAGCTCGGTGAGCCGCTGCCGATCGCCTCCGGCGACGTCGACAGCTTGTACGACCGCTATCAGAACGTCTACGGACAGAGGAGTCACCTGTGAGGTTTTGGTTCCTGACCGGCAGCCAGGGCCTGTACGGCGAGGACACGCTGCGGCAGGTGGCCGAGCAGTCCCAGCGCATCGCCGAGGTCCTCGGCGAGGGGCTGCCGTTCGAGCTCGAGTGGCGGCCCGTGCTCACCGACGCGGCGGCGATCCGCCGGGTGTGCCTGGAGGCGAACGCCGACGACGAGTGCATCGGCCTGATCGCGTGGATGCACACGTTCTCCCCGGCCAAGATGTGGATCGCCGGCCTGGACGCGCTGCGCAAGCCGCTGCTGCACCTGCACACGCAGGCCAACGTCGAGCTGCCGTGGAGTTCCATCGACATGGACTTCATGAACCTCAACCAGGCCGCCCACGGCGACCGCGAGTTCGGTTACATCCAGTCCCGTCTGGGCGTGCCGCGCAAGACCGTCGCCGGGCACGTCAGCGACCCCGCGGTGGTGGCGCGGATCGGCACCTGGGCGCGGGCGGCGGCCGGCCGCGCCGAGGTCGGGTCGCTGCGCCTGGCCCGTTTCGGCGACAACATGCGCGACGTGGCGGTGACCGAGGGCGACAAGGTCGAGGCGCAGCTGCGGTTCGGGGTGTCGGTGAACACCTACGGGGTCAACGAGCTGGTCGAGGCCGTGGACGCCGCCGCGGACGCCGACGTCTCCGCGCTGGTCAAGGAGTACGACGACCTCTACCGGATGGCGCCGGAGCTGCGCGTCGGCGGCGACCGGCACGAGTCGCTGCGTTACGCGGCGCGCATCGAGCTGGGCCTGCGCCAGTTCCTGGAGGGCGGCGGCTTCAAGGCGTTCACCACCAACTTCGAGGACCTCGGCGGGCTGCGTCAGCTTCCCGGCCTGGCCGTGCAGCGGCTGATGGCCGACGGCTACGGCTTCGGCGGCGAGGGCGACTGGAAGACCTCGGTGCTGCTGCGCACGCTGAAGGTGATGTCGGCGGGCCTGCCCGGCGGCACCTCCTTCATGGAGGACTACACCTATCACCTCACTCCCGGCGAGGAGGTCATCCTCGGCGCGCACATGCTGGAGGTCTGCCCGACGATCGCGTCGGACACCCCCTCCTGCCAGATCCACCCGCTCAGCATCGGCGGGCGCGAGGACCCGGTCCGGCTCGTGTTCGACGCGGCGCCCGGCCCCGCCGTGGTGGTCGGCCTGTCCGACATGGGCGAGCGGTTCCGGCTGGTGGCCAACGAGATCGACGTGGTCGCCCCGCCCGAGCCGCTGCCGGCCCTGCCGGTCGCGCGGGCCGTCTGGCGGCCCCGGCCCGACCTGCGCACCTCCGCCGAGTCCTGGATCACGGCGGGCGCCCCGCACCACACCGTGCTGTCCTCGGCCCTCGGGGCCGAGGAGCTGACCGACTTCGCCGACATGCTGGGCGTCGAACTGCTCGTCATCGACGAGGCGACGACCCCCCGGCAGTTCGCGAAGGAACTGCGGTGGAACCAGGCCTACTACCGGCTCGCGCAGGGATTCTGATCGTCCGGACGGGCCCCTCCCCAGGCTTCCCGGGGGAGGGGCCCGTCCGCCGGTTACCCGCCTCCGCGCCGACTCCTATACACTGGCTGCGTCGCACGGGGCTATAGCGCAGCTGGTAGCGCACCTCCATGGCATGGAGGGGGTCTGGGGTTCGAGTCCCCATAGCTCCACAGACAGCTTCACAAGTGGCTTCACAAGCAGGATCGTCGAAGGGCGGTCGGACGGCGCGGCGCGCGGTCCGGCCGCCCTTCGTCGTCGTTCCCGGGCTCGGCGGGCGCGGCCGATGGCGTAAGGGTTGACAATGATCATTGACTCGTTTTCCTGCTGAAAAGCCTAAATAGCTTCGGTATGTCTTGACTTGATCGGGCGAAGCCCCCTATCTAGAAGAAAGCAAATACAGCTGATCACCAATGGCGGCCATGATGACAATCGAGTCAGGACCGGACAATCCGCGTCGGGAGTACCGGGCCATGCAGGCCGAGGCGTTCAATCGCATCGGAGCCCGGTACGACGAGGCGTTCCCACACAAGGAGGGACAGGTCGCCGCCGGTGAATGGTTGATCAAGCAGCTCCAGCCGGGAGCGCGGGTCCTCGACGTGGGCTGCGGCACCGGCGCTCCCACCGCGCAGCAGTTCGCCGAGGCGGGCTGCGAGGTCACCGGCATCGACATCTCCCCGGTCATGCTCGACCTGGCCAGGAAGAACGTGCCGGTCGGCACGTTCTTCGAGACCGACGTGGTCGACCTCGACGCCTCGCTCGGCACGTTCGACGCCGCGACGGCCTTCTTCAGCCTCCTCATGCTGCCCCGGCCCCAGATCGAGCGGGCGCTCGGCCGGATCCACGCCGTGCTCGCGCCCGGCGGCCTCTTCTCGCTGAGCATGGTGGAGATCGACCTCGACGACGTGCCCTTCCAGTTCCTCGGCGCTCCCGTGCGGGTGACGGGGTATCTGCGCGACGAGTTGCGCGAGGTCGTCGAGGCCGCGGGATTCACCGTGCTGTCGGAGAACCACCTCTCGTACGCGCCGGCGACCACGCAGGCGCCGCCGGAGATCCAGCTCTTCGTCAACTGCCGGCGTGACCATCGCTGAACGGCCGCATCCGTGTGGGGAGGCGGGGAGCCGTCGACCATGCTGCACGATGTCAGCGCGATCGTCCGGGCCGTGGGCGACAGCCCCGGCCCGGAGGAGGCCACCAGGGCCCTGTGTGAGGCGGCGGTGCCGGGGCTGGCCGACGCCGCCGCGGTCTACGTGGACGGCGCCGCCTGGCACCGGGTCGATCCCGGCGGGCGGCTGCCACCGCACTGGGCCGGCGACGAGGCCGGTGAGACCGCCCTGCTCGACGGGCGCCTGCTCGCCGTGCCGCTCCGGGCGTACGGAACGGTCGTCGGCTGCGCGCTCCTCGCGCGCGACGCCGGGCGGCCGCCGTTCGGCCCGGCGGACCTGTTCACCGCGGGACAGTTCGCCGTGCCCGCCGCGCTCACGATCTTCCACGGCCGGCGGGACCGCCGCCAGGTCGAGATCGTCGAGACGCTGGAGCGTGACATGCGCCCCGGCGCTCCGCCCGACCTGCCCGGGCTGGAGATCTCCTACCGGTACCGGCCGGCGGCCGAGCGGGTGGGCGGCGACTGGTACGACGTGATCCCGCTGCCGGGCAGCAGGGTGGCCCTGGTCGTCGGTGACGTGATGGGTCACGGGCCGGCCGCCGCCGCCGTGATGGGCCGGCTGCGCACGGTCGTGCAGACCCTGGCCGCGCTCGACCTCCCGGCCGAGCAGGTGCTCCACTCGCTCGACGAGGTGGCGCAGCGGCTGGCCGAGCAGACCATCACGACCTGCGTCTACTGCGTGTACGACCCGGTGCTGCGCCGGTGCACGATCGCGAGCGCGGGCCACCTGCCGCCGATCCTCGTGGGCGCGGACGGCCGGGCGGAGGTGCTGGCGCCGCCCCAGTGCCCGCCGATCGGGCTGGGCCGCACCCCCTTCGAGACGATGGAGATCGCGGCGGAGGACGGCAGCATGCTCGTCCTCTACACCGACGGGCTCGTGGAGGAACGCGGGGAGGACATCGGCCAGCAGGTGGAGGACCTGCGCCGCCGGCTCTCGGACGGGACCTCGATCGAGGACCTGAGCGACGCCGTGCTGTCGGCCGCCCGGGCCGACGACGTCACGATGCTGGCCATCCGCTTCCGCGGCATCCCGAGCGAGCACGTCGCCCAGTGGATGATGGAGCCGCAGCCGATGACGCCGTCGCGTGTCCGCGGCCTGGTCCGCCGTACGCTCGACGCGTGGGGTCTCGCCTCGATGACCCCGGTGGCCGAGCTGCTCGCGTCGGAGCTCGTCACCAACGCCGTACGGCAGACGTCGCGGCCCGTCACGATCAGGCTGCTGCGCACCGATCACCTGCTGTGCGAGGTCAGCGATGACAACCACCGCCTGCCGATGCAGCGCGAGCCCGGACCCCTCGACGAGGACGGCAGAGGGCTGTACGTCGTCTCCCGGCTCGCCGAGCGCTGGGGGGCGAGCCGGGTCGCGGGAGGCAAGACGGTCTGGTTCTCCCTGGCGATCCCTTGACGCGGGTTACGCTCACGCCGCCGAAGTCCTATACACTGGCGGGGCGCCGCCGACGCGGCGTGGCAAGGGGCTATAGCGCAGCTGGTAGCGCACTTCCATGGCATGGAAGGGGTCTGGGGTTCGAGTCCCCATAGCTCCACCGTCGCCGAATCATCTCAGGAGCCGTCCTCCGTCCGGAGGGCGGCTCTCGGCGTTCCGGCCGGTCAGTGGCCCGTGCGTACGAAGGCGACCGCGTCCAGCGGGACGGTGTGCCCCTCGGGGTCGGTGAAGGACACGTCCAGCCGCGCCCCGGTCCGCCGATCGCGGCGTTCGAACGTCGGTCCCGCGAGCCGGGGCACGTGACGGTCCCCCCACTGCTGCAGCGCTCCGAGGATCACGAGTGCGTCGCGGCCCGAATCGGTCAGGTGGTACTCGTACCGGGTGCGGGCTCCGGTGTCGCGGTAGGGCCGCTTCTCGACGACGCCCGCACCGGTGAGCGTCGCCAGCCGGGTGGTCAGCAGATTCGTGGCGATCCCCAGGCGCTGCTGGATGTCGGCGAAGCGGACGACTCCCGTGTGCAGCTCGCGCAGGATCAACGGCGTCCACCGCTCTCCGAGGAGGGTCACCGCCCGCTCGATGGAGCACGTCATCGAGTCGGGGAGTTCGGTGGTCGTCATCGCACGCCTCGCTCACTCGTCGCCGGTGGGATCCAGGCTAGCCCGGGAAAGCTCACTTGCAATTTTAAAGTCAGCTTTCTACCGTGGACGCCAGGACGTCGACGGATGGAGACACGATGAGGATCGAAGGATCGGTCGCGCTGGTCACGGGCGCGAACCGCGGGCTGGGACGGCGCTTCGCGGCCGCGCTGCTGGACCGTGGCGCCGCCAAGGTGTACGCGGCGGCGCGCAGGCCGGAGACGGTCGACCTGCCGGGCGTGGTGCCGCTCGCCCTGGACATCACCGACCCCGCGTCCGTCCGGGCCGCCGCCGAGCGGGCCCGCGACGTGAACCTGCTGATCAACAACGCGGGGATCTCCACGGGCTCGTCCTTCCTCGCCGGTACGCTCGACGACATCCGCCTGGAGATGGAGACGCACTACTTCGGCACGCTCGCCATGGCTCGTGAGTTCGCCCCGGTCCTGGGCCGGGGCGGTGGCGGCGCGATCCTCAACGTGCTGTCGGTGCTGTCGTGGTTCACCGCACCGCAGGTGGCCGGCTACTCCGCGGCCAAGGCCGCCGCGCTGCAGCTCACCAACAGCCTCCGCCTCGAACTGAAGGAGCAGGGCACACTCGTCACGGCGCTGCACGTCGGATACATGGACACCGACATGGCCGCCCACGTCGACGGCCCGAAGATCGACCCGGCGGAGGTCGCCGCCCAGGCCCTGCAGGGGATCGAGCAGGGGCGCTTCGAGGTGGTCGCCGACGACACGAGCCGCCAGGTGCGGGCCATGCTGTCCGGCGACGTGGCCGGCCTGTATCCGCAGCTGGCTTCCTGAACGGCGGGCACATGATCACACGCCTGCCGGGTAGGGGCGAGTGCCATGAAGAGAATCCTTCAGCTCGTCGTCACCCGCTGGCTGGCCCGTACGCCGATCGGGATGGTCGTGCTCGGCCTCGGCTGGCTCTTCATGCGCAAGCGGCGCTCGGACCAGCGGCAGCAGGAGCAGACCCAGGTGCGCCGCGCGCCGGGACGCCGGTCGGACGACGCCTACGGCCGGCGGAGGCCGGTCGCGGGCGGCCGCCGCTGACCGGCCGCCGGTCGCCCGTCAGGAGAGCGCGGGGGTGCGGAACGTCTGCCGGTAGGCGAGTGGGGACACCCCGACGGCGGCGTTCAGGTGCTGCCGGAGCGAGACCGCGCTGCCGAACCCCGCCTTCCTGGCGATCGCGTCCACCGGCAGGTCGGTGGTCTCCAGCAGACGCCGGGCGTGCGCGACTCGCTGCCCGGCGAGCCACCTGGCCGGGCTGAGGCCGGTCTCCTCCCGGAACCTCCGGGTGAAGGTCCGCACGCTCATGCGGGCGTGCGCGGCCAGGGCCGTCAGGTTGACCGGTTCCTCCAGGTGTTCCAGCATCCAGGTCCGGGTGGGGGCGGTGGTCGTCCCCGCCGGGTCGGGCAGCGGCCGCTCGATGTACTGGGCCTGGCCGCCCTCGCGGAACGGCGGCGTCACGCACCGGCGGGCGGTGCGGTTGGCCACCTCGGTGCCGTGGTCGCGCCGGACCACGTGCAGGCACAGGTCGATGCCCGCCGCCACCCCGGCCGAGGTCAGCACGTCGCCGTCGTCGATGAAGAGCACGTCCGGGTCGAGCCGTACGCGGGGGAAGAGGGCGCGGAAGGCCGCGGCGTTGCGCCAGTGGGTCGTCGCGGGCCGCCCGTCCAGCAGACCGGCGGCGGCGAGCACGAAGGCGCCGGTGCAGATCGAGATCAGCCGGGCCCGCGGGGCGGCCGCCCGCAGCGCCTCGCGCACCTCCTCGTCGAGCGTGCCGTCCGTCAGCGCGCGCCCGTCGTATATGCCCGGCACCACCACCGTGTGCGCCGTGGCGAGCACGTCCAGGTCGTGGTCGGGCAGGACGCGGTAGCCCGCCCGGGTCCGCACCGGGCGGCCTCCCGGGCTGCAGGTGACGACCTCGTACAGTGCCCCGCGGTTGCGGGCGGCCAGGAAAACCTGCCCGGGGATGCCCAGGTCGAGTGACGCGAAGTGGTCCAGGGCCAGCACGGCGACCCGGTGCGGGGCGGGGTGCACGGTGGGAAGCATGGCCGGAAGCATGGCCGGATTCTTTCACAGGTTGACCTCCCGGCCACTGTCTCCCCCCAGGGGCGCGACGGGAGGATGCTCGTCATGAAGTCGCTACACCGTGCCTGGACAGTGGCCGCCGTCGCCTTCGTCGCGATCATCGGGGCGGCCGGCTTCCGGGCGACGCCCGGCGTGCTGATCATGCCGTTGCAGGACGAGTTCGGCTGGACGAGGGGCACCATCTCGCTGGCGGTGTCGGTCAACCTCATGCTCTACGGGCTGTGCGCGCCGTTCGCCGCGGCCCTGATGGACCGCTTCGGCATGCGCCGGGTGGTCGCCTGCGCCCTGCTTCTGGTGGCCGTCGGCAGCGGCCTCACCGTGTTCATGACCGCGAGCTGGCAGCTCGTCGCGCTCTGGGGCGTCCTGGTCGGGGCGGGCACCGGCTCGATGGCGCTCGTCTTCGCCGCCACGCTGACCGACCGCTGGTTCGTCCGGCACCGCGGCCTGGTCACGGGCGTGCTCACGGCCGGCGGCGCCACGGGGCAACTGGTCTTCCTCCCGCTGCTCGCCCACCTCGTGGAGGCGCAGGGCTGGCGCCCGGCCTCGCTCACGGTGGCCGGAGCCGCGCTCGCCGTCGTCCCCCTCGTGTGGTTCCTGCTGAGGGACACCCCCGAGGAGATAGGCCTGACCGCGCTGGGGGCCGACGCGCCGGTCGTCCGTACGCCGGGAGGGGGCGCCGCCGCGCGGGCCGTACGGGTGCTGCGGGACGCGGCGCGCACCCGGTACTTCTGGTATCTCGCCGGGGGCTTCGCCATCTGCGGCGCGAGCACCAACGGCCTGGTCGGCACCCACTTCATCCCGGCCGCCCACGACCACGGCATGCCCGAGACCGTCGCGGCCTCTCTGCTGGCCGTCATCGGGGTGTTCGACATCGCCGGCACGATCTTCTCCGGGTGGCTGAGCGACCGCGTGGACGCGCGGCTCCTGCTCGTCGTCTACTACGGCCTGCGCGGGCTGTCGCTGCTGGTGCTGCCGCAGCTGTTCGCCGCCACGACCGAGCCGAGCATGCTGGTGTTCATCGTGTTCTACGGCCTCGACTGGGTGGCCACCGTGCCGCCGACCGTCGCCCTGTGCCGCAAGATCTTCGGCGCGGACGGCGCGGTGGTGTTCGGCTGGGTCTTCGCCTCCCACCAGGTCGGCGCGGCCGTCGTCGCCACCGTGGCCGGCGTCACCCGCGACCACCTGGGCAACTACGACCTGGCGTGGTACGGCGCGGGGGTTCTGTGCCTGTTCGCGGCGCTCATGTCGTCCCGTGTCGTCACGCGTGTCCGGGACCAGCGCGAAGCTGCGATCCTTGTCGGGTGACCGAGCGCGTTCTTCCCCTGGTCGTACGCATCGAGCGGGCGGCGCCGCCGCGCCGCACCGACGCGCTGGAGGCGGCGGCGATCGCCGTGCCGCGACTGCTCGACCACGCGGAGAACGCGGAGAACGCGGAGAACGCGGAGAACGCGGAGAACGCGGACGAGTGGGGCGAGGAGATCGCCGAGTGGCAGGACGGCCGGATCAGGAAGGTGGTCAGGCGGGCCCGCGGGGCCGAGTGGCGGCGGGCGCTCGCCCTGCCCGGGATCACCGTCACGGTGCGCACGGCCGAGGTGCGGGTGCATCCGCCGGTGCCGCTGGACGACTGGCCGCGTGACCTCGCCCGGCTCCAGGTGTCGGGCACCGATCTGGCGGACGACGCCGTTCCGCCGGAGCCGGGCCCCGATGACGTGGTGCTCTGGGTCAACCCCCGGCTGACGATGACGGCGGGCAAGGCGATGGCCCAGGTGGGCCACGGCGCGCAGTTCGCGTGGTGGGGCGCGGGCGAGGCGGACAGGGCCGCCTGGCGCGGCCGCGGCTTCGCCGTACGCGTCCGCACGGCGGGCCCGGACCGGTGGGACGCGCTGGCCGGGAGCGGCCTGCCGGTGGTCCGGGACGCCGGGTTCACGGAGATCGAACCCGGCTCGGCGACGGTCGTCGCGGACGCCCCCTGGCTGCGGGCGGGCGTTCCCGAAGTGTGATGGGGAAGGCACCCGAAAAACCGGGATATGCCGTACGCTCCCGATCGTGT
The DNA here is from genome assembly GCF_014161415.1 of Microbispora sp. H10885. Lineage (NCBI taxonomy): Bacteria > Bacillati > Actinomycetota > Actinomycetes > Streptosporangiales > Streptosporangiaceae > Microbispora > Microbispora sp. H10885. Next base: position 59,102 of record NZ_JABBWY010000013.1, read on the forward strand.
CACCTGGGGACTATGGGACGAAGGCCGTGCCCTCCTACATAGCGGCCGAGGCCGAGACCACGCCACTGCCGAAGATCACGGTCCCGCCGCCGGCGCCGGCGACGAACTCCGGAAAGAGCCTCGGGGACCTGCCGATGCGGGTGGTCTACCGGGCGGTCGCCGTGGCCGCGGGGGTCGGCATCCTGGGCGCGAGCGTCGCCTTCGCGGTGCTCGGCCGGGGCACGCCCGCCCCGGCCGCCGTACGCGCCCCGGCCGCCCAGGGAGTCACTCAGCAGGCGGCGGTGGCAAGCGGCGCCGCGATCGGCACGGCGACCAGCGCGGCGACCGGCGCGGCGACCGGCGCGGTGGCCACGCCCGGCCTGAGCCCGCTGCCCAGTGCCAGTTCACTCAGCGTCAGCCCGCAGACCAGTGTGAGCCCGGAGCCCTCGTCCGGCCCGATCGACACCGCGATGGCGGCGGCCCTGCACGATCCCCGGGTGCCCACGCTGCCGGCGAACGAGCGCAAGCTGCGCCGCCTGCACGGTCATCCGGCTCACATCCGCGGCCTGGTCAAGGACCGGCGTTCCGGCGTCGCCCTGCCGCGCTTCACCAAGTCGTGGACGCTCGCCAAGGCGAGCCCGTTCGCCTCCCGGCAGGTGCTGCCGAAGGTCAAGGGCATGTCGTACCGGGGCCTGCTGGTCTCCTGCCCGGTGCCGATCCCGCAGCAGGAGACGCTGCGCGACACCGCCTTCCTGGCCGCGCGGTGGACGCTCAACCACCATCCGTCCGGCGCGACGATCACCTGGACGGCCTCCCAGCCGATGAAGGCGGGCAAGCGGAAGGGCTGGCTGCTGGGCTACACCGTGCACTACACGGTGAAGGGCAAGAAGCGGACCTCCGCGGCGGCGCTGGCCCTCGTGGACGTCCCGGACAGGAAGCCCGCCGTCGTGTTCGTCACGATCCCCGACAGCCAGAAGAAGCGCTGGCGCGACATCAACGCCGTGATGTCCTCCGTGAAGGCGCTCTGACTCAGCGGGAGCGCGGGCGCCGCCACAGGCGGCCGGTCAGGAGCACGGCCACCGCCAGCCCGGCCGTGGTGAGAGCGCCGCCCTCGCCGACCATCCAGGCCGACCTGTCGTGCGTCGAGGTCATCGCCTCGGCCACGAAGTACAGCGACGCGTTCACCGTGGCGTGGCACACCAGGACGGGCCAGATGCTCCGGGTGCGCAGCCGCAGCCACACGAGCGGGAAGGCCAGCGTGACCGTCTGGAGCGTGAACATCAGCATCGCGTACGGCACCGCCACGCCCTCTTCCACCGCCCCCGGCACGAACAGCATCAGCGGGTAGTGGAACGCGGCCCAGGCCAGGCCGAGGATCACCGCCGTCGTGGCCGGGCTCCTGCGCGCGGCGAGCCTCATGACCAGCAGGGAGCTCCAGCCGAGCTGCTCGCCGAGCGCCAGGACGACGAACGGCACCACACCGGGAACGAGGCCGAGCAGCACGCCGAGTGCCGGATGCAGCCCGGTGGACGCGGCGAGGTTGCCCGGGTCGAAGCGGGCGGCGCCGGTCAGCCAGGCCGTGCCGTACGCGAGGCCGACGCCGAGGACGGGAACGGCCCAGGCGGTGGCGAGCGTGCGCCAGGGAACCCGGTGGAAACCCCAGTCCACGGCGCGGACACCCCCGGCGGCCAGGCACGCGACGAGCGCGGCGAGCGCGGGCATGAACGCCTGGCCGTACATGGCGATCTGGGTCCCGACGGGGGCGTCGCCGATCCGGTCGAGGTCGGCGCCCTGCGAGACGGCGAGGGCGACGACGGGCAGCACGAGGGCGGCCAGGGTGACGCCGTAGACCCCGAGCCGCGGCTCGCGGGCGGCGGGAGCGGCGGTCTCGGTGCCGGTGCCGGTGCCGGTGCCGATGACGGTTGACGTGTTCGTTCGCATGGGCCGATTCCAGCGTCCCGGCGGTCCCGCCCGCCTGAGGGTGAGGTCCCGTTCCGTCCCGTGCGACGGACCTGGGTGGGTCCCGGATGGGACGGGACCCGGGTCCCATTCCCCTCCGTGCGCGTAATGTCCAATGATGTCCTGATGCGAAGCGGTGCGTGGCCCCGAGGGCTCTGGGCGATTCCTGTCCTCTGCGGGGCGGCCGTCGTCGCCGGCGTCGCGCTGACCGCGGCCGCGCCCGCGCCGGACACCACCTATCTGGTGCTCGACGCGGTCGCCGGCCTGACCTGCCCGGCGGTGGGCGTGCTGATCCTCTCGCGGTGGCGGCGGCATCCCGTCGGCCGGCTGTTCTGTCTCAGTGGCGCCGGGCTGGCCCTCCAGGCGCTTTCCGGGGGATACGCCGCGTACGCCCAGCCGCACGGGCTGCCCGGCGCCCTGGCAGCCGCGTGGGTGACGAACTGGGTGTTCTTCACCGGCTTCGGGCCGCTCCTGCTGCTGCCCATGCTGCTGCCCGACGGACGGCTGCCGTCGCCGCGCTGGCGACCGGTCCTGGTCGCGGCCGTCGCCGGGATGACGGTGCTCCAGGTCATGCTCATGCTCCGGGACCGCATCTGGGTCTGGGGGCGGGAAGTGCCCAGCTCGTTCGGGTTCGTCCCCACGAAGCCCGTGGCGGAGCTCGCGTTCGGCGTGGTGGCGCTCGGGCTGGCCGCGTCGGGGATGGCGGCGCTGGCCACACGGGTCACCCGATCCGACGACAGGCGACGTCTCCTGCCGGTGTTCGCGGCCGTCGTCGCGGTGGGGCTCGCGGTGGCCGCCGACACGCTGCTGCCGCCCGATCCCCCCGTGGGCGTGTGGCTGCTGGCCGTGGCGCTGCCGCTGTTCCCCGCGGCCACGGCGGTCTCGATCTTCCGCTACCGGTTGTTCGACATCGAGGTGCTGATCCGGCGCACCGTCGTGTACGCGCTGGTCACGGTCACGCTGCTGGGGGCCTACCTGGTCACCGTGGCCACGATCGGCACACTCCTGCGGGCCGGGACCGGGGTGGTCGAGCCGCTGGCCGCCACCGCCGTCGTCGCGGTGGCGTTCGCACCCGCGCGGGACGCCGCGCAGCGGGCCGTCGGCCGTCTGCTGTTCGGCAACCGGGGCGACCCCGCGGCCGCGCTGTCCCTGCTCGGCCAGCGCCTCGAGTCGTCGGCCGACCCGACGCGGCTGCTCGAACGGGCGGCGGAGACCGTGGCCCACACCCTGCGGCTGCCCGCGGTCGCCGTGCTCGCCGCCGACGGCACACCGGTCTGCGCGGAGGGCGGTGTGCCCGGCGACGGCGCACGGCTGCCGCTCGTGGTGGGCGGACGCGTGGAGGGGGAGCTGCGCGCGGCTCCCCGGTCGCCGGGCGAGGCCCTGTCGGCGGCGGACCTGGCGGTGCTCGACGACCTCGCCCGCCAGCTCGCGGTCGCCCTCGCGGCCGTTCGGCTCGCCAGGGAGGTGCAGGCGTCGCGGGAGCGGCTGGTCATCGCCAGGGAGGAGGAACGGCGCAGGCTCCGCCGTGACCTCCACGACGGTCTCGGGCCCGGCCTGGCCGCCATCGGCGTACGGCTCGACGTGATAGAGGCCACCGCCGCGGGGGTGTCGCCGGCCGTGCGGTCGTCGCTGGCGGAGGTCGGGCAGCTCGTCCGGGGGCTCGTCGGGGACGTGCGGAGAATCGTCCACGACCTGCGCCCGCCGGCGCTCGACGAGCTCGGGCTGGCCGGAGCCCTGGAGGACCTGGCCCTGGAGACGGAGGAGACCGCGCAGGGCGGCCCCGCGGTCAGGGTCCGGGTGCCGGAGCCGCTTCCCGAGCTGCGCGCCGCCGTCGAGGTGGCGGCCTACCGCATCGCCCAGGAGGCGCTGGCCAACGCACTGCGGCACGCGCAGGCCCGGACCATCGAGATCGTCGCGCGGATCGAGCGGGGCGGGCTGCTCCTGCGGGTCCGTGACGACGGCCGGGGGCTGCCCGAACCGCTCGTCGAGGGCGTGGGGTCGGGCAGCATGAGAGAGCGCGCCGTGGAACTCGGCGGTGTGCTGCGCAGGACGTCCGCCTCCGGGGCGGGCACGACAGTGGAGGCGGTGCTGCCGCTGTGATGAACTCCGAGGCCGATCCGGAGACCGCCGAGCCGATACGCGTCCTGCTGGTGGACGACCACCCGCTGCTGCGGCACGGCCTGCGGACGCTGCTGGAACAGGTCGGCGGCGCCGAGGTGGTGGGCGAAGCGGGGGACGGCGAGGAGGCCGTCGCCCTCGCCCTGTCGCTGCGCCCCGACGTGGTCGTGATGGACCTGGTGATGCCGGGCACCTCGGGGATCGAGGCCACCCGCCGGCTGATCGGCCGCGAGCCCGCCCTCGGCGTGCTCGTGCTGACGATGAGCGAGGACGACGCGTCGGTGTTCGCCGCCCTGCGGGCGGGCGCGCGCGGCTACGTCCTGAAGGGCACGGGCGGGGCGGAGTTCATCGCCGCCGTGCGGTCCGTCGCCCGGGGGGAGGCCGTGTACGGCCCCGCCGTGGCCCGGCGCATCCGCAGGTTCCTGGCGTCCGGCCCGGATGTCACGCCCTTTCCCGAGCTGACCGCCAGGGAACGCGGTGTTCTCGACCTGCTCGCGTCCGGCAAGTCGAACGCGGAGATCGCCCGCGCCCTGTTCCTCAGTCAGAAGACCGTGAAGAACCACCTGACGTCCGTCTTCGCCAAGCTTCAGGTGGCCGACCGGGCGCAGGCCGTGGTGCGCGCCCGCCGCGCGGGCCTCGGCGAGTGAGCGGTGGGGACGGCCGGGCTCAGCATTCGGCGAGGACGATCACGGAGTCACCCGGGGTGAACGTCACCGCCCGGGACCGGTCCGGGTTGAGCACGACGCCGTAGTGGGGCGGCTCCCCGGACTTCGCCGCCATGCGATAACCGATCGCGGTCTCGCCACGGCGCAGGGCCGACTCCACGATCGTGCGGAAGGCGACGGGCCGGCCGGTCGTCACGTAGTCCTCCACGGGCCGGGGATAGACCTCCGAGCCCGCGGCGTCGAAGAGGTAGCCGAAGACCTCGGCGAGGTGCGGGTTCTCGGCGAGCTGAGCGAGCAGCAGGCCGATGACGGTGTCGCTGATCACGATGTCGTCGGCCTCGGTGACCTCGGCGAGCGCCCGGTTGTTCTCGTCGTGCATCTCGCTCACGATCGAGTACTTCTCCCCGAGGGTCGCCTGCATGTCGCGCAGCTGCAGCAGCGTCATCAGCGTCCGGTTGTCGGCGTGGCGGGGCTCGTACCGGTCGTCGGAGAGCACGATGACGTGCTGGTAGACACCGACGCCGAGGGACTCCAGGGCGTACCTGTCGGTGCCGTCGCACTCCTTGACGTTCACCGTGAGGTTGCGCAGGTCCGCCAGGCCGGCGCCGGCGCCCGGATGGTCGCCGGCGACGTCGAGCACCGACCCGCGGGTCACGTAGCCGTCCAGGTAGCGGATGATCCGCTCGGCCCGGCCGTTCCAGCCGAGCATCAGCGTCCGCTCGGGGGCCGGCTCCGGGGCCGTCGCGGGGACGATGTGCCGTTCGTCCGCGGGAGCCGTTCCGTTCGCCAGGCGGATGAGCGAGTCGTCCTGGGCGAGCACGACGATCTCGTCGGACGTCCCGATCACCGTGTCCGGCGGCGGGTTGAGCACCACACCGCCGGGCGCGCGCAGGCCGAGGACGGTCGCGGTCGCGTACGCGTCGAGGGCCTGGCCGTACGACCGGCCGGCGAGGGCGGGATCGCGGCGCAGGTAGATCTCACCGCCGTCGAAGTTCAGCAGATCCATGCAGACGACGGACACGCCGGACTGCCGGGACGACTGCACGATCAGCCGCGCGGCGATGTCGTCGCTGTCGACCAGGTGGACGCCGGGCCCTCCGGCCAGCCGGGCGGCGGCCATGTTGCGCGAGGAGGCGATGGCGGCGACCACCGGAGGATGCTCGCCCGCCCGCTTGGCCAGCGCGAGCAGGGTCTTGATGACGTGCGCGTCCGGGTCTTCCGTCTCGGGGGACAGCACCACGATCGTTCGCGCGCTGCTCAGGCTCAGCAGGTCGAGGTCGGCCGGCTCGGTGGGCCGGCCGGTGCGGCACACCAGGCGCGTCCTGCCCGTGTCGCCCACCCGGGCCCGGATCGCGTCCTCCATGGCCGGCTTGTCCCTGTCGGCCAGGATCGCGATGACCGAGCCGCGCTGGCTGGCGTGCGCCTTCGTGAGTTCGGAGACGATCGTGTAGAGCTGCTCGGACCAGCCGAGGATGACGGTGTGGCCGCTCTCGATCACACGGGAGCGGCCCTTGCGCAGCTCCTCGATCTTGCCGCGCAGACCGGCGGAGAGCACGCCCACGAGGATGCTCACGATGAAGATGCCGCCGAGGGACGCGCCCAGCATGATCGCGAGGAAGGGCGCCGTGCCGGCGTCTCCGGCGATCTTGCCCGGGCTGAGGGCGTGCATGAGCGACAGCCACAGCACCCCGGGCCAGCCGTCGTGCCGGAGCGCCTCGTCGGGGACGAGCCACATCGTCAGCGCGCTGACCACCACGATGAGCGCCAGCGACACCAGGGCCAGCCAGCCGATGAGGGCGGTCGTGCCCTTGGACATGGTGTTGTCGAACCAGTAGCGCGCACGCTCTTTGACCGTGGCTTTTGACACCGGCATCCCCCGCATGTGATCGGTAAACGTCAGACATAGTAGAAGCGACTAGGCTTCGTCGTGTGACGGAACTGGTGCTCGCCTCGGCCTCGCCCGCCCGCCTCGGTGTGCTGAGGGCGGCCGGACTGGACCCGAAGGTCATCGTCAGCGGGGTCGACGAGGACGCGATCACGGCCGCCACTCCCGAGGAGCTCTGCCTGAAGCTGGCCGTGGCCAAGGCCGTCGCGGTGTCGCTGACCCTCGGCGACGGCATCGTGATCGGTTGCGACTCGGTGCTCGAACTCGACGGCGTCGCGTACGGCAAGCCGGGGACGCCGGAGGAGGCGGTGCGCCGCTGGCACATGATGCGGGGCAGGACCGGCCGGCTGCTGACCGGCCACTGCGTCAAGGACGTGGCCGCGGGACGCACGCGGTCCGAGGTGGCCGCGACCGTGGTGCGGTTCGGCACGCCGTCGGACGAGGAGATCGGCACGTACGTCGCGAGCGGTGAGCCGCTGCGGGTGGCGGGGGCGTTCACCCTCGACGGCCTGGGCGGCTGGTTCGTGGAGGGCATCGAGGGCGACCACGGCAACGTGCTCGGCATCTCGCTTCCGCTGATCCGCCGCCTGCTCGCCGATCTCGGCGTGCCGGTGACGAGCCTTTGGCGCTAGCCTGCCCGCCATGAGTGGCAACGAGCGGCCCGCCGGGCGGCGTGGCGTCGGCGGTTTCGCCGACGGGATCGGCTTCTGCTTCCGTGGGCTCGGATGGGTGGCCCGGCATCCCGGCTGGTGGTTGTTCGGGCTGATCCCGGCCCTGATCGCGCTCGCGCTCTACATCGTGGCGCTGGTGTGGCTGGGCACGCACGCCACCGACGTCGCGGCCTGGGTGACGCCGTTCGCTGACAACTGGGGCTGGCGGGACACGTTCCGCGCGCTGGTCGGCTTCATGATCTTCGTGGTGGGGCTCGCGCTCTCCGTGCTGACCTTCACCGCCGTCACCCTCGTGATCGGCGACCCGTTCTACGAGAAGCTCTCGGAGAAGGTCGAGGAGGACCTGGGCGGGCTTCCCGGCGGCGACCTGCCCTTCTGGTCGTCGCTGTTCCGGTCGGTCCGCGACAGCCTCGTGACGCTGTGGTACGTCCTGCTGTTCACGGTGCCGCTGTTCGTGCTCGGGTTCGTGCCGGTCGTGGGCCAGACCGTGGTGCCCGTGGTCGGCGCGTTCGTCTCCGGGTTCTTCCTCACGGTCGAGCTGACCGCCCTCGCCATGGAGCGGCGGGGCCTGCGGCGCAAGGAGCGCTTCGCCCTGCTCCGCGCGAACCTGCCGGTCACGCTCGGGTTCGGCGTGCCGCTCTTCCTCTCGTTCATGGTGCCGCTCGTGAGCGTGGTCGCGATGCCGGGCGCCGTCGCCGGCGCCGCCATGCTCGTCCGCCTCCGGCTCGCGCCGGCGCCCGCACCGGAAGACCAGGCATCAGGAGGTCGGGCGCCGGGAGGTCAGGCCAGGGACACGAGACCGGCGTAGCCGGCGTTCCACATGTCCTCGGCCCCGTCGGGCAGCAGCAGGACGCGGTCGGGACGCAGGGCCTCCACGGCCTTCTCGTCGTGGGTCACCATCACGACGGCGCCCTGGTAGGAGGCGACAGCCGCCAGCACCTCGTCCCGTGACGCCGGGTCGAGGTTGTTGGTGGGCTCGTCGAGCAGCAGCACGTTGGCCTGCGAGCTGACCAGGGTGGCGAGCGCCAGACGGGTCTTCTCGCCGCCGGACAGCACGCCCGCGGGCTTACCCGCGTCATCCCCCGCGAACAGGAACGAGCCGAGGATCCGGCGCACCTCGCCGTCGCCCAGGTGCGGCGCGGCGGCGGCGAGGTTCTGGGCGACGGTGCGCGCCGGGTCGAGGGTGTCGTGCTCCTGCGCGAAGTAGCCCAGCCGCAGACCGGGCCCGTGCACCACGCGGCCTGAGTCGGGGCGTTCCCGCCCGGCCAGGATTTTCAGCAGCGTGGTCTTGCCCGCGCCGTTGAGACCGAGGACGACGAGCCGGCTGCCCCGGTCCACGGCCAGGTCCACGCCGGTCAGCACCCGCAGGTCGCCGTACGCCTTGGCCAGGCTGATCGCGCCGAGCGGGGTGCGGCCGCAAGGGGCGGGCTCGGGCAGCCGGATGCGCGCGACCTTCTCGGCGCGGCGGAGCGGCTCCACCGCGGCCAGCATGCGGTCGGCCCGGCGCGCCATCTCCTTGGCCCGCACGGCCGTCGACTTGCCGGCACGCATCCTGTCGGCCTGGGCGTGCAGCGCGGCGGCCTTGCGTTCTGCGACCGCCCGCTGCCGGGCGCGCCCGCGCTCGGCGGCGTCACGGTCGGCCAGATAGGTGCGCCAGCCGGTGTTGTGCACCTCCAGCGTGGCCCGGTCGGCGTCGAGGCGCCAGATCCTGTTCACGGTGTCGTCGAGCAGCGCGGTGTCATGGCTGATCAGGACCAGCCCGCCGGTCCGGCTCGCGAGGAACGACCGCAGCCAGGCCACGGAGTCGGCGTCCAGGTGGTTGGTGGGCTCGTCGAGCAGCAGCGTGTCCTGCCCGGCGAACAGGGTGCGGGCGAGTTCGACGCGGCGGCGCTGCCCGCCGGACAGGGTGCCGACCGGCTGGGTCATGACCCGGTCGGGCAGGCCGAGCCCGGCGGCGATGCGGGCGGCCTCGGCCTGCGCGGCGTATCCGCCGCGGGCCTCGAACTCCGCCTCGGCCCGGACGTACCGCCGCATCGCCCGCTTCTGGTCGGCGGGGTCGGCCATGGCCGCCCCGGCGGCGCGCAGCGCGCGCTCGGCCTCGTCGAGGCCGCGGGCCGACAGGATGCGGGCGGCGACGGAGAGGGACGGATCGGCGGTCGCGGGATCCTGCGGGAGATAGCCGACCTCCCCGGTCCGGGTGATGGTGCCCGCGACCGGCTGCAGTTCGCCGGCCAGGGTCTTCAGCAGGGTGGTCTTGCCCGCGCCGTTGCGGCCGACCAGGCCGACGTGGTCGCCGGGGGCGACGTGGGCGCTGACGTCCGACAGCAGGAGACGGGCGCCGACGCGCACGTCGACACCGCGAAGGGTGATCATTTGTTGACGCTCCGGAGAAGCTCAAGGACACACGGGTGGCGTGGAAGCGGGTGTCCGAGCTAAGAGATCCGGGGCAGAGACATGGCGCCGAGCGTAGGCCGAGTGCCCGGCCCGGCGCCAACGGTTTTCCGGCTGCCGGGTTGTCCACAGGGGACGGCTGTCCCCAGAACGCGCTTCGGCCGTCCTGGGGGCGCGACGGTCCGGAGAGGCTTGCCGCCATGACGACTCCGAAGCTCGTGCTCTCGACCCCGGCGGACATCCTCTCCGCCGTGCCCTACCTCGTCGGTTTCCACCCGTCCGACAGCCTCGTGGTGACCGGGTCCACCGGCCCGGAGGTGCGGCTGACGACGCGGTGGGACCTCCCGGCCGATCCCCGGGACATCGACCGGCTGGTCCCGCTGCTCCGCCGTGAGGCGGTGACCTCCGCGTTCCTCGTCGGGTACGGCCCGGGCGCCCTCGTGACCCCCGTCGTCGACGAGGTGACCCGGCTGCTGCGGGCCGGGGACATCCGGGTGACGGAGAGCCTGCGCGCCGAGGGCGGGCGCTACTGGTCCTACTCCTGCACGGGCGCGACCTGCTGCCCCGCGGAGGGCACGCCGTACGACACCGGAGGCAGCCGGGTGGCGGCCACCGCCGTGATGCACGGGCTGGTCGCGCTGCCCGACCGGGGCAGCCTGCGCCGCTCCGTCCAGCCGTCCGGCGGGACACGGATGCGGCAGGCCACGTACCGCGTCACGGCGGCCCTGCGCACGTGCCTCGCGGCCATGGAGACGGGCATGGAGACGGACAGGGAGACGGCGGCGGGCCTGGACGAACAGGCCGCGCGGTTCGTCACCGACGCGCTGGAGCGGGTGCGCGCCGCGATCGGCCTGTACGCCTCGGGGGGCAGGCTGGGCGACGAGGAGGCCGCGCGGCTCGGGCTGGACCTCGCCGTGGTCCGGGTGCGGGACGAGGCGTGGGCGCTGATCGACGACCGGGACGCGCATCTGGCGTTGTGGCGTGATCTCACCCGGCGGCTGGAGCCGGGCCACGCCGCTCCCGCGGCCTCGCTGCTGGCGGCGGCCGCGTGGCAGCGGGGAGAGTGCGCACTGGCCGGCATGGCGCTGGAGCGGGCCCTCGACGCCGATCCGGGCTACTCGATGGCGCTCCTGCTGCGGCAGGCGCTGACGCACATGATGTCGCCCGCCATGCTCCGCGACCGCATGCCGACTCCCGAGGAACTCGACGACGAGATGGGCGCCCCGAGAGCGGTCTGGCTCGCGCCGCTGCGCGCGCTGCTGGCCCCGGCTCAGACCGGGTCGCTGTCCTGAGCCTGACGACGGCGCTCGTTGTAGGCGCGCATCCGCGCGGGATACCCGGTGAGCTGCACGTCGTAGACCGGCAGGGCGAGATCTCTGGCGACCTTGGCGATGACGGCGGGCGATCCGACGCGGCGGCGGGTCCACTCCCCGTCGTGGGCCACGGCCACCGCCGTGGTGTCGGTGGCGAAGGTCTCGGGCTCCACGTAGAACTCCACGCCACGGCGGGTCTTGGCGAACTCGATGAGCGCCTCGATGTCGGCGTCGGTCGCCTCGCGGTCGAACTTGGCCACGCGGAGGCCGCGCCGCCGCCGGAGCCCGTAACGATCTCGCCATCTCATAGTGCTTGTATACCGCGTCCCAGATCACGATGGCGTTAAGGGAACGGTCTCGGGGCCATGTCGGGGATGTCCCTGATGCCGGGGCCGCCTCTCCGGAGCAGGATGGAGGCAGACTTGAGACAAGCCGAGCAGGCCGTCGACGGAAGGCGATGTTTGTGATGCCCGCGACAGCGACACCACCGTGGCAGGGCCGCCCGGCCCCCATGCCGCACCCTCAGTTGCGCGTGACGAACCAGGACCGTGAGCAGGTGGTCGAGCACGTCAAGGCGGCCTACGCCGAGGGCAGGCTCGACAAGCACGAGATGGACGAGCGGCTGGACCGGGCGATGACCGCCCGCACCCACGCCGACCTCGCGCCGATCATGAACGACCTGTACGGCGCCCGGCCGGCGTACGTGCCCCGGCCGCCCGCGTACACCGGCCGTGCCTCCGCCCTGGAGGGGGGCGACCGGGCCGGAGCGGCGGCCTCGCACCTGTTCGCGCTGGCGGGCTTCTTCGTCATCGGCCCGCTGCTGATGATGGTGACGGCGGGCCGCACGTCCCCCTACATCAGGCGGCACGCGGTGGAGGCGCTCAACTTCCACCTCACCGTGCTCGGCGCGACCGTCCTGCTGCCGTTCACCGTCATCGGGGTCGTGCTGGTGCCGGTGGTCTGGGTGCTCGGGCTGGTCCTGTCCGTCGTCGGCGGGGTGTCGGCCATCGCCGACACCGAGTTCCGCTATCCCCTGACGGTCCGCCTCGTCAAGTAGGCGGCGGCTAGGGCATGATCGCACGGACGGTGGCGACGGTGTCGGCCTCCTCCGGCCGCTTGTCCGGGCGGTAGCGCAGCACCCGGGCGAACCGCAGCGCCATGCCCCCGGGGTAGCGGCTGGACCGTTGCACTCCGTCGAAGGCGATCTCCACGACCAGCGTGGGCGTGAGCGTGACGACGTGGCCGTCCCCAGGGCTCTCGGCAGGGCCATCGGCAGGGCCGTCCGCAGGGCCGTCCGCAGGGTTCTCCGCGATCCGCAGGAACTGCTCGGTCTGCCAGGTCAGCAGTTCGTCGGTGAGGCCCTTGAACGTCTTGCCGAGCATCACGAAGCCGCCCGTCTCCGGGTCGTAGGCGCCGAGGTGCAGGTTCGACAGCCAGCCCCGGCGTCGTCCGCTGCCCCACTCGGCGGCCAGCACGACCAGATCCAGGGTGTGCCGGGGCTTCACCTTGATCCAGCCCGCCCCCCGCCTGCCCGCGGCGTACGGCGTGCCCAGCGACTTCACGACGACGCCCTCGTGCCCGCGGCGTACCGCGTCGCCGAAGAAGGCCTCGGCCTCCTCGGCGTCCGCGGTGACCAGGCGCGGGGTGATCAACTCGGCCGGCACCGCCGTCTCCAGCGCGGCGTGCCGCTCCTGGTCGGGCAGGTCGAGCAGGTCGGCCCCGCCCACCCGCAGGGCGTCGAAGAAGAAGACGGTCAGCGGCACGGTCTCCCGCAGCGACGCGACGCCGGTCCTGCTGGCCACCCGGCCCGAGGTGACCTGGAACGGCTCGGGACGGCCGTCGGGGCGCAACGCCAGGACCTCGCCGTCCAGGACCAGGTCGGTGCCCGGCAGGCCCAGCACCGCCTCCACCAGCTCAGGCACCTGACCGGTGATGTCGTCGAGTGTACGGGTGAAGACGGCGACGTCGTCCCCCGACCGGTGGGCCTGGACCCGTACGCCGTCGAGCTTCCACTCGACCGCGGCGGGAACGCCTGCCTTCTCCAGCGCGGCGGTCACGCTGGCCGCGCTCTGCGCGAGCATCGGCGCGACGGCCCGCCCGACCTCCAGATGGAACGCCTTGAGCTCCGCCACCCCGCCGCGCAGCGCCGCCGCGCCGACGGCGGGCAGCGAGCCGCGCAGGGTCAGGGCCCGGCGCACCTCGGCGGAGGGCACGTCCGCCGCCCTGGCGATCGCCTCGATCATCACGCCGTCGAGCGCCCCCTGGCGCAGCTCGCCCGTCAGCAGCCGGTGCAGGAACGACTGCTCCTGCCGCGTCACGGCGCCGAACAGCTGACCGAGCAGCTCGCGGCGCGCGGCCTGCGAACCCGTCCCCGTCTGGGCCTTGATGCGTTCGAGCAGCGCGTCGACCTGGCCGAGGGTCGCCGTGGCGATCTGGCGCGGCTCGGGAAGGTCGGAAAGGCTCCGCCAGCCCACGCCGATCTGACGCTGCGGCAGTTCCCCCGACAGGTAGGCGATGGCGATCTCGGCCTCGTCCGGGCCCACCCTGCCGAGCAGCTCGGCCAGGTGCCTGATCTTGGCCAGCCGCGCCGAGTCCGCCGCCACGGCCGCGGAGGTCCGGGCAAGGTCGATCAGCAACACAACGTAATCCTGCCTTACCGGATGGGCACCTGCCCAGGCAGGGGGGCGAGTCGCCGTCAGCTGTAGTGTCGCCGTCAGCTGTAGTGGCGCGCGAGCGGCCACAGATCGCGCCAGGGCCGGAGGGGATCGCGGCAGACCGTGATCGGCACGCCCTGCTCCTCGCCCGGCATCCCGGTCACCGTCCCCGCGACCGAGCAGTCGGCGAAGACCGTGCGGAGGCGGCCGGGCGGATAGCCGACGGAGACCGCCACCCGGGTCCCCTCCGGCGGCGGGCCCCACCACCACAGCTCGTTGTGGCCGCTGTAGACGGCGGGCAGGCCGAAGTCGCCCGCCCAGCGGCGCAGCGCGCCGGCCTCGCCGTAGTTCCCGGCGAGCAGCACCGCCCCCGCGCGCTCATCGGCGGGCAGCGTGCCCACCACCTGTCCGACCTGCGCCGCCAGGTCCCGCATGCCCACCGACTCGCGGGCGACCTCGTTGATCGCCGCGACCGGCGTCCCCGCGAGCGACGCGGCCGGGACGACCGGCAGCGCCAGGACCACCGCGACCACGGCGTTGGCCGCCAGCGCCACGACCAGCACGGTCCGCCTCCGCCATCCGGCCGCCGTCACGCACCCGGCCGCGAACAGGTAGAGCAGGAAGGCGCCGGTGTAGTCGGGGCGGCCCCCCGAGAGCAGGACCAGCGCGCAGGCCACGGGGTAGGCCAGGGCGAGCGAGCGGACCCGCCGGTCCCGCCAGAGCCGCAGCCAGCCCGTCACGCACACCACCGCCTGCGGGGGACCCAGCAGCAGGATCTGCAGGGGGACGAAGGCGATGCGGTTGTCCGCCCCCTCGTCGGCGCGCAGAGCCTCGGCCATCTGCAGTTGCGGCCAGTCATGGGTGACCTGGTAGACCAGGTTGGGCGAGGCGATCGCCAGGGCCAGCAGTGCCCCGAACCACAGGCGCCTGTCCCGCAGCGCCTCGCGCGGACCGGTGACGAGGAGGCCCAGCCCGGCGCAGGCGAGCAGCAGCACGATGAGGTCGCGGTTGTAGGACGCGATCCCGGCCAGCAGGCCCGTCCAGAGCCAGTAGCGGCCGTCGCCCCGCAGCAGCACCCGGAGCAGGCACAGCGTGACCGCGAGCCACAGCACGAGATCGGGAGTGAGGGTCAGCAGCGAGTGCCCCGCGATCAGGGGCAGCACCGCGCCCGCCGTGCCGGCCGCGGCGAGGACCTGCGCGGCCCGGCCGCCGCCCAGCTCCCGGGCGATCAGCGCGGCGAGCAGAACCAGCGTCCCGGCGCACAGGGCGGGGACGATCCGGAGCGCGACGACGGTGTCCCCGAAGACCGCCGTCGACAGCCGGGCGATCATCGGGGTGAGCGGCGGGGTGTCGAAGTATCCGAGCCGGGGGCGTTCGCCCAGCATGCGGAAGTACAGTTCGTCGCGGTGGTAGCCGTACCAGGGGCTCACCGCGAGCAGCACGGCCACGACCGCGCCGGCGAGCGCGATCACCGCCCGGGGCAGCCCGACGGAAGGCAGCGGGGCAGGGGGCAGCCGGGCAGAGTGCGGCCGGACGGGGTGCGGCCGGATGGGAGGCACGGCACTCGTCGGGCCGCCCGCGGCGGCGTTCGGCGGCGCGGCCACGCGGTGACCGTCATGAGAGGGACCGTCATGAGAGGGACCGTCATGAGAGGGACCGCCGTGAGAGGGACCGTCGTGAGGGGGGACGCCGTCCATGCGGCCATCATCCACGACGCGGCCGGGACCTCATAGGCCCCGCCGGGCGGCGTCCGTCCCGCAGGCACCGGGCCCCGCGTCAGGCCCGCCTCGGGCTCGCACCGGACCCCCGATCCCCGGCCCCTGAACCCGGGACGCCGGCCCAGGACGCCCGGACGTCCCGGGGGCACGCGTGACAGGGCGGCGGGGGAGGGGTCAGCCGACCCCGAGCAGGTCGACGACGAAGATGAGCGTCTCGCCCGGCTTGATGACGGCGCCCGCGCCGCGGTTGCCGTACCCCAGGTGCGGGGGGATCGTCAGCCGCCGGCGGCCGCCGACCTTCATGCCGGCCACGCCGCGGTCCCAGCCGGCGATGACCCGGCCGCCGCCGAGGGGGAACTGGAACGGCTGCCCGCGGTTCCAGGAGGCGTCGAACTCCTCGCCGGTGGAGAACGCCACCCCGACGTAGTGCACGGTCACGTTCTGCCCCGGCCTGGCCTCCGGGCCGGTCCCCTCCACGAGGTCGGCGATCTCCAGGTCGGCGGGCGGCTCGCCCTCGGGGAAGTCGATCTCGGGCTTCTCCAGTGCCACGTGGGTCTCCTGTTCTGTCCGTGCCGGACGTTCCGGCCGGCTGACGACTCTACCGGCAGGCCCGCTCGCCGATCTCGCGACTGCGCCCGACACGACGGCCGACGCGACGGCGCCTTCCCCGCACCGGACGGGGAAGGCGCCGTCGTCGTGCCTGAGAGCGTGGGCGGGCGTCACATGCGGCGGCCCCTCGAGAGCCCGGCCTCGTCACGCGCCTGCTCGTCGCGCACCTCCTCGTCACGGGCGTCCTCGTCGCGGGCGTCCGCGCGCTCCTCGTCCGTACGGAGGTCCGCCTGCGGGGCGGTGTCGCCGGAGACCGGCGAGGGCGGCGTCACGGGCGTGGTCACGGGCGGCGTGGCGGGCCCGGCGGACGGCGGCCGCTGGAGGACGACGGTGTCGGCCGGCCGAACCCCGCCCTGCAGCAGGGCCTGGGCCTGGTCCAGCATGGCCGAGGCCACCAGCACGTCGTAGCGCCCGGCGACGATCGAGCTCCGGGAGGAGAAGTCGCGCGTCCCGCCGGTGAAGGCGTGGCCGACGAAGCCGAAGGCGGCGCCCGCGACGGCTCCCCAAAGGATCGACCACAGCACCAGCCCGAAGAACGAGGTCGTGGTCGAGGTGAACAGCCCGAGGAACATGCCGACGATGAGCCCGAAGACCGCACCGCTGACAAGGCCCGTCAGCGCGGCCCTGCCGTTGGTGAGCCGCCCGGTGACGGTCTCCTCCAGGCGCAGGTCGCTGCCGATGATCGCGCTGTTCTCCACCGGGAAACCGGCGTCGGACAGCGTGTCGACGGCGCGTTGCGCCGCGGCGTAGTTGTCGTAGCTGACCAGCAGCCGTCTGTCGACCGCCGGACTGGCCGGCTCTGCGGCCGGTGAGTACTCCATGAGCGCCTCCGCGGGATAGTGCGGCCGGTACGAGGAACGCACTACCCCGAGAGAGCCCGATATTCCTGCGGGGAGTCGGTGTGGTCACCAGCTCTGGTGCAGCGGCATGCCCTCGCTGTAGCCCGAGGCGCTCTGCACGCCGATCACCGCACGCTCGTGGAACTCCTCCAGCGTGGTGGCGCCCGCGTAGGTGCAGGAGGACCGCAGACCGGCCACGATGGCGTCGATCTGGTCCTCCACGCTCGGCCGCGCGGGGTCGAGGTACATCCGGGAGGTCGAGATGCCCTCCTCGAACAACGCCTTGCGGGCCCGCTCGAACGGCGTGTCCTCGGCGGTGCGCAGCCGTACGGCGCGGGCGGAGGCCATGCCGTAGTTCTCCTTGTACTTGCGGCCGTCCGCGGCGGTGCGGGTGTCGCCGGGGGACTCGTACGTGCCGGCGAACCACGAGCCGATCATGACGTTGGCGGCGCCCGCCGCGAGAGCGAGTGCGACGTCGCGGGGGTGACGCACGCCGCCGTCGGCCCAGACGTGCCGCCCGAGGCGGCGGGCCTCGGCCGAGCACTCCATGACGGCGGAGAACTGCGGGCGCCCGACGCCGGTCATCATCCGGGTCGTGCACATGGCGCCCGGGCCCACCCCGACCTTCACGATGTCGGCCCCCGCCTCGACCAGGTCGCGTACGCCCTCGGCGGTGACGACGTTGCCCGCGGCGACCGGCACGGCGGGGTCGAGCGCGCGTACGGCCCGCAGCGCGCCGATCATCTTCTCCTGGTGGCCGTGCGCGGTGTCGACCACCAGCACGTCGACGCCGGCGTCGAGCAGTTCCTTGGACTTGGCGGCCACGTCGCCGTTCACCCCGACCGCGGCCGCGATCCGCAGCCGGTTCCGGCGGTCGACGGCGGGCTGGTAGAGGGTGGAGCGCAGCGCCCCGGTGCGGGTGAGGATCCCGACGAGCCGGCCGTCCTCGTCCACTACGGGGGCGAGCCGGTGGCGGCCCCCGTGCAGCGCCTCGAACGCCGCCTGCGGGTCGATCCCGCGCGGCAGCGTCTGCGGCGAGGGGCTCATCACCTGGGAGAGCTGGGTGAACATGTCGACGCCGTGGCAGTCGGCCTCGGTCACCACGCCGACTGGGCGGTTCTCCCAGTCGACCACGATGACCGCGCCGTGGGCCCGCTTGGGCAGCAGGGTCAGCGCCTCTCCGACGGTGTCGTGCGGGGTGAGGGCGATCGGCGTGTCGTGGACCAGGTCGCGGTTCTTGACCCAGTCGACGACGTCGGCCACGACCTCGATCGGGATGTCCTGGGGGATGACGGCGAGGCCGCCGCGCCGGGCGATCGTCTCGGCCATCCGGCGGCCCGCGACGGCCGTCATGTTGGCGACGACGACGGGGATCGTGGTGCCGGTCCCGTCGACCGTGGACAGGTCGACGGCCAGGCGGGACCCGATCGCGGAACGGGACGGCACCATGAAGACATCGCTGTACGTGAGATCGTAGGGCGGCGTCACATCGTTGAGGAATCGCACGTTTGTCCAGCCTACGTTGTGAGCGGTCATTTCCGGCATTCCCGCCCGCCGATGAGAGCAGACCCGCACACGGGATACATTGACCTCGCCTGAGAGGAGCACAAGTGATCATCGTTGACCGTCCGGAGACGCTTGTCGTCGGCTACGTCGTACGGACGACCAACGCGGCGGAGGCGGACCCCGCCCTCGCCCGGCTGCCGGCCCTGTGGGCCCGCGCCGGAGCGCCGGGGGCGTTCGCCCATGTGCCGGGCCGGGTCGACGAGAACCTGTACGCCGTGCTGACGGACTACGAGAGCGACCACAACGGCGCCTACACCCAGATCGTCGGCGTGGCGGTGCGCACGGCCGCGCGGCTGCCGGAGGGCATGGTCGCCGTACGGGTGCCCGGAGTGCCCTCGCTGCTGGCCGAGGCGCGAGGACCCATGCCCGGAGCGCTGATCGACGCCTGGCAGCAGGTGTGGACGCACACGGAGTCGGGCGCGACCCCAGCCCGCGCCTTCACCACCGACCTGGAGATCCACCACCCCGACGGAGCCGACCTCTACGTCGCGACCCTGCCGTCCTTCGGCGAACCCTCCGGGCCCCCGGCGCAGGCTCAGGCCGCGCCTGCCTGATCATCCGGCCTGATCCGGCTCGCCGTCGGGAGGCGGGTCGGGCAGCCGCCATCCGGCGACCAGCAGCGGCAGGATCAGGTGCGTGAGCCACAGCGCCACGAGGACGAGGACGACGGCGGCGGCCGGCACCTGCGCCGTACGGCCTCCGCCCCACATGACGGCGAAGACCACGGCCAGGACGACGGTGAGGACCACCCGCATCAGCGTGTTGGCCTTCGTGTAGGCCCGCAGCCGCTCCGCGACCTGGCGCTCGTCCAGCCGGCGCTCCGGCAGCGAGGCCAGTCCGCGGGTGGCGGCGTTCAGCGCCGTCACGGCGGGCAGGTAGAGCACCAGCATCAGGGCCAGCAGCACGAAGTCGGCCACCACCGCCGCGTCGCTCGGCGCGATGCGCCAGGTGACGACGGCGTCGGCCCACATCATCAGCAGGCCGGTCGCGCCGGAGGCGACCAGCAGGCGGCGCCGGGCACGGGTCCGGTAGAGCGGCACGAACCTCTCGTGCTCCATGCTCCGTACGACGTGCGCGTCCCACCTCTCGTGCCACTTCACGACGCGCTCCCCAGCCTGGGGAAGGGCTTGAGCGAGAACACGACCTCCACCGGCACCTCGAAGAACTCCGCGATCCGCAGGGCCAGGTGGAGGCTCGGGCTGTACTCGCCCCGCTCCAGGTAGCCCACCGTCTGGTAGTGCACGCCGAGCGCCGCCGCGAGGTCCCGCCGGGAGATCCCGCGGTCGGCCCGCAGCACCGCGATCCGGTTGAACACCGTCTCGTCGGCCACGCCTCACCTCCGTCGGGGCGCCGGGTCCGCTCATCGCCCGCGGATCCGGCGCAGCAACCAGGGGGCTAGAACCATACCGCCGACCGCCCACGCGCCCAGAACGGCCGCGGCCAGGCCGAGTGGCCGGTCGCGTCCGATCTCGGCAGCGAGGGCGGAGTCGGGCAGGAACGCCGCGCGCAGCCCGAGGCTCTGCCAGTAGAGCGGGAAGACCTGGGCGACGCCGCGCACGAATCCCGGCATGATCTCGATCGGGAACATCACCCCGGAGACGAGCATCAGGAGCATCGTCGGCAGGGCGAGCATGGCCGCGGCCGTCTTCGGGCCGGACACCAGGCTGCCGATCGCCGCGCCGATGGGCACGACGGACAGCGTGCCGAGCACCAGGACCCAGACGAGCGTCAGCCACCGCCCGGGAGTCGCCGGCGCCGGCACGCCGACCAGCGGCATGGCCACCAGCAGGACGAGCGCGGCGTTCAGCGCGATCGTCAGCAGCGTGGTGACGGCCCGTCCCGTCAGGTAGACCCGGACGCCCCCGGGCAGGGTGCGGGCCCGCATGAGCGTGCCCTCCTCGCGGTCCGCGGCGATCAGCGTGGGCAGCGCCGTCAGCCCGGTCGCGAAGACCCCGAACGCCAGGAAACCCGGTGTCATGTACGTCCCCATCGACACCGTCGTGCCGGGCACCGTGCCGTCGCCGATGAACAGGGCGAGCACGGTGTAGACGCCCGCGGTCCCGACCAGGGCGTTGAGCAGTTCCCTGCGGTCGCTCCACAGGTTGAGCTGCTCGGTCCAGCCCCGCCGCACCCCCAGTTTCGTCAGGCTCAGCATCGTCGCGTTCATCGGGTCCTCGCCCCCTCGATGAGGTCCAGGTAGCTCTCCTCCAGCGTCGGCCGCCGGATCTCCAGCCCGGGGACCGGGCCGCCGTACCGCCGGTGCAGGTCCCAGGCCGCGCCGGAGGGGTCGGCGGTCTCCAGTTCCCCGCCGTCCCAGCGCACCCGCGACGGAGCCTGTACGGCGCTCGCCAGCTCGGCCGGGCTGCCGCAGGTGACCACCCGCCCGGCGACGAGCACGGCGATCCGCCCGGACAGCCGCTCGGCCTCGGCCAGGTCGTGCGTGGTGAGCAGCACGGTGAGGCCCTCCTCGCCCGCCAGCCGCTCGATCAGCAGGTGGAACTCCCGCCGGGCCTCGGGATCGAACCCGGTCGTCGGCTCGTCGAGGAACAGCACCTCGGGCCGGCCGACGATGCCCAGCGCGACGTCCAGACGGCGGCGCCGGCCCCCGGACAGCACCCCCGCCCGGGTCCGCGCCTCCTCGGCCAGCCCGAGCGCGGCCAGCACGCCGTCGACGTCGCGGGGGGCGTCGTAGTGCGCCGCGGCGTGCGCGACCAGGTCACGCACCCGCCAGCGGGGATTGTCGCGCCAGGACTGCATCACCACGCCGAGCCGCGCCCGCCACGCGTCCCCGGCGCGCGCCGGGTTCTCGCCGAGCACCTCGACCTCACCGGACCAGCCCGTGCGGAACCCCTCCAGGATCTCCACCAGGGTGGTCTTTCCGGCGCCGTTCGGGCCCAGCAGCGTGAACACCTCGCCCCGGCGCAGGTCGAGATCGACGCCGCTCAGCACCCGCACCGGCCCGTACGCCATGCGCAGCCCGCGCACCCGGATGACGACATCGGTCATGCGCCCTCCAAAGAAGTAGCCTTGCTCTCGAATGTAGTAGGTGTACTACATCTGATTCAAGACCTGCTCCATCGATGGCTGGTTCACGTGATCAGGCCAGCACGCCGGCGGCGCGCATGGCCTCCGCCTCGTCGCCGGACAGGCCCCAGGCGGTCAGGTCGTGCAGCCGGGTGGCGGGGGACAGGTCACCGTGCCCGGCGCCGGCCAGCCGCGGCGCGGGCGCCGCCTGCGGCACGCCGCCGACCTCCACGAACGTGCCGCGCGCCCGGTTGTGCGGGTGCCCGGCGGCCTCGCGCGGGTCGAGCACCGGGACCACGCAGGCGTCGGAGCCCTCGAAGACCGCCTCCCACTCGGCCCGCGTACGGGACCGGAACGCCTCGGCCAGCCGTTCGCGGATGACCGGCCAGTTGGCCCGGTCGTCGCGGGCGGGCAGGTCGGCGACGCCCATGCGGTCGAGCATCTCCGCCCAGAACCGCGGCTCCAGCGCGCCCACGGCGAGGAACCCGCCGTCGGCCGTCTCGTACGTGTCGTACATGGGGGCACCGGTGTCGAGGAGGTTGGTGCCGCGCGGACCCCAGTGGCCGCCGTGCACCGCGCCGTGGAACATCGAGAACAGCAGCGCCGCGCCGTCGACCATCGCGGCGTCCACCACCCGGCCGCGGCCGGTCCGCTCCCGCTCGATCAGGGCCAGCAGCACGCCGTACGCGAGCATGAGCCCGCCGCCGGCGAAGTCGCCGAGGATGTTGATGGGCGGGGTGGGCTTGTCCCCCGCGCGGCCCAGCATCGACAGCACGCCCGCGATCGCGATGTAGTCGATGTCGTGCCCGGCGGTGTGGGCGAGCGGGCCGTCCTGGCCCCAGCCGGTCATCCGGCCGTACACGAGCCGCTCGTTGACGGCGTGCAGGTCGTCCGGCCCGATGCCGAGCCGCTCGGCGACGCCAGGACGGAACACCTCGATAACCACGTCGGCCCGCGCCGCCAGCCGCCGGAACGCGGCCACCCCCTCGGGCGACTTCAGGTCGAGGCCGATCGTCCGCTTGCCGCGGTCCATCACCTCCCGCCGGGGCTCGTCGCCCACCGCGGCCACCCGGTCGACGCGCAGCACCTCGGCGCCGTGGTCGGCGAGCATCATCCCGGCGAACGGCCCCGGCGCGAGCCCGGCCAGCTCCAGCACCCGGATCCCCGCCAGCGGCCCCCGTGACCTCTCCATGCGTTCCTCCTCACCGCCCGGTGGAAGCCCAGTGAAGCCCAGTGGAACACACTCGTCGGCCCAGGTCGTGACGGTTTCCACAGTTACGGCAGGGGCGCGCGAGGCGAAGAACACGGGAAGGATACGATCTGTGCCGACGGGGTGTCGCGAGACTACTCGATAGTTTTCGCGGGCGTAACGTGTCTACTCTGGTCTGCGTCCCCGTCCGGGGATAGCGTGCCAAGAGGCGATCACTACGATCCATGGGGGTGGTGTCATGCCAGAGCGCACGGCCAGTATGACCGCCCATATAAAGGCCGTCGAGCAGATCAGGGACTCCTACGCCGCCATCCCCGAAGACGCCGCTCCTCGGCTGGCCAAGGCCACGACGAACCTGTTCCGCTTCCGGGCCCCGGCCAAGACGGCGTCGCTGTCGGCCCGTGACCTGGACCAGGTCATCCACGTCGACCCGGTGACCATGACGGCCGAGGTCCAGGGCATGACGACGTACGAGAACCTGGTGGACGCCACGCTGCCGCACGGGCTCATGCCGTACGTCGTGCCGCAGCTGAAGACGATCACGCTCGGCGGTGCGGTCACCGGCCTCGGCATCGAGTCGAGCAGCTTCCGGGACGGCCTGCCGCACGAGTCGGTCGAGGAACTGGAGATCCTCACCGGCGACGGGCGGATTCTGGTGGCCCGGGCCGACAACGAGCACGCGGACCTGTTCCGGGCATTCCCCAACTCCTACGGCACGCTCGGCTACGCCCTGCGCATCCGCATCAAGCTGGCCCGGGTGAAGCCGTACGTCAAGCTGACCCACATCCGCTTCAACGACGCCGACAAGTGCATGCTCGCCATGCAGGAGATCTGCGAGAGCCGGGAGCACGACGGCGAGCCGATCGACTTCGTCGACGGCACGTTCTTCAGTCCCGACGAGCTGTACGTCACCGTCGGGTCGTTCTCCGACCGGGCGCCCTACACCTCCGACTACACCGGCATGCGGATCTACTACCAGTCGATCCGCAGCCGCGCCCGCGACTGGCTCACCGTCCGCGACTACCTGTGGCGCTGGGACACCGACTGGTTCTGGTGCTCGCGCGCCTTCGGGGTGCAGCAGCCGCTGGTCCGCTCGCTCCTGCCGCGCCGGTGGATGCGCTCGGACGTCTACCGCAGGCTCGTCGGCCTCGACCAGAGGTACGGGCTGACGGCCAGGATCGACCGCTGGCGGAACAACCCCGTGCACGAGTCGGTGATCCAGGACGTCGAGGTCCCGGTCGAGCGGGGCGCGGAGTTCCTGGAGGTCTTCCACCGCGAGGTCGGCATGACCCCGGTGTGGATGTGCCCGCTCAAGGCGACCGGCGAGTGGTCGCTCTATCCCCTCGAACCCGGCCGCCTGTACGTGAACTTCGGCTTCTGGGGGATGGTGCCGCTGCCGCGGGGCCAGTACGACGGGTATCACAACCGGCTGATCGAGCGCGCCGTGCACGCGCTCGACGGCCACAAGTCGCTGTACTCCACCTCCTTCTACGGTCGTGAGGAGTTCTGGCGGCTCTACAACGGGGACGCCTACTGGCCGGTCAAGAGCGCCTACGACCCGGGCGGCCGGCTGCTGGACCTGTACGACAAGTGCGTCAGGGCCAGGTAGGTGGGCGTCGATACGTCGGGAGAGGTTTAATGGCTCTTGCGGAGATCTTCGAGAAGATCGTCGGTCCTGACGCGGGCGTCGAGTTCGTCGCCTACGACGGCAGCAAGGCGGGATCCCCGGGTGCGGACATCCGCATCGAGGTGAAGACGCCGGCGGCGGTGGCCTACCTCGCGCAGGCGCCGGGGGAGCTCGGTCTCGCCCGCGCGTACATCGCGGGGCACATGGACGTGCACGGTGACATGTACACCCTGCTCGACCGGATGTGGTCGCTGACGCTCAACGACCTGCCGCTCGGCGAGAAGATCGCCGCGGCCCGCTCGCTCGGGCTCAAGCCGCTGCTGATGCGCGTGCCGCCGCCGCCGCAGGAGGCGCGGCAGAGCACGCTGGCGAAGCTGGGCAGCCGGCACGCCAAGCAGCGTGACGCCGAGGTGATCCACCACCACTACGACGTCTCCAACCGGTTCTACGAGTGGGTGCTCGGCCCCTCCATGGCGTACACCTGCGCGGTCTTCCCCCGGCCGGACGCGACGCTGGAGGAGGCGCAGCACACCAAGTTCGACCTGGTCGCCAAGAAGCTGGACCTCAAGCCCGGCATGCGGCTGCTCGACGTCGGCTGC
This sequence comes from Microbispora sp. H10885, assembly GCF_014161415.1. Lineage (NCBI taxonomy): Bacteria > Bacillati > Actinomycetota > Actinomycetes > Streptosporangiales > Streptosporangiaceae > Microbispora > Microbispora sp. H10885. Next base: position 83,929 of record NZ_JABBWY010000013.1, read on the forward strand.
GGCTGGGGCGGCATGGTCATGCACGCCGCCAAGGAGTACGGCGTGAAGGGCCTCGGCGTCACGCTGTCGCGCCAGCAGGCCGAGTACGCGCAGAAGGCCATCGCCGAGGCCGGGCTGTCGGAGCTCGCCGAGGTGCGTTTCATGGACTACCGCGACGTCGCCGAGACCGGGTTCGACCGGGTCAGCTCGATCGGCCTGACCGAGCACATCGGCAAGGACAACCTGCCGTCGTACTTCTCCTTCCTCTACGGCAAGCTCAAGCCGGGCGGGCGCCTCCTCAACCACTGCATCACCCGCCCGACCAGCACGGAGAAGACCCTGAACAAGGGTGGTTTCATCAACCGCTACGTCTTCCCCGACGGCGAGCTCGAGTCGGTCGGCCACCTGATCCGTCAGATGGAGGACATCGGCTACGAGGTCCGGCACGAGGAGAACCTGCGCGAGCACTACGCGCTGACCCTGCGCGAGTGGTGCAAGAACCTCGACGAGCACTGGGACGAGGCCGTGGAGGAGGTCGGACAGGGCACCGCCCGGGTCTGGCGGCTCTACATGGCCGGGTGCGTGGTCGGGTTCGAGCGCAACAAGGTGCAGCTCCACCAGGTGCTCGGCGTCCGGCTCGACGAGGGACGGTCGCACGTGCCGCTGCGCCCGTCCCTCGACTGGCCGTGACGGTTCCTACCGAAGCTCGCGCTTGAGGATCTTGCCGGTGGCGGTCATCGGCAGGGACTCGCGGAACTCCACGATCCGCGGGTACTTGTAGGCCGCCATCGTCTCCCGCCCCCACGCCACCAGTTCCTCCTCGGTGGTCGTGTCGCCGGGCGTGCGGATGACGTACGCCTTGACCTCCTCGCCGTGCGACTCGTGGGGGACCCCGACGACCGCGGCGAGCGAGACCGCCGGGTGGGTCATGAGGACCTCCTCGATCTCCCGGGGATAGACGTTGAACCCACCCCTGATGATCATGTCCTTGGCCCGGTCGACGATGAAGTAGTAACCGTCCTCGTCGCGCCGGGCCATGTCCCCGGTGCGGAACCAGCCGTCCCGCATGACCTCCGCGGTCGCCTCGGGCCGGTTGTGGTAGCCCTTCATCACGTTGTGGCCGCGGACGGCGATCTCGCCGATGCCGCCGGGGTCGCCGACCGTGTTCCACTCGGCGTCCACCAGCTTCATCTCGACACCCCAGATCGGGGTGCCGATCGAGCCGGCCTTGGCGGGGCGGCCCGGCTGGTTGAACGAGGCCACCGGCGAGGTCTCCGACAGGCCGTAGCCCTCCAGGATGTCCACCCCGAACGTCGCGCTGAAGTCCTTGAGCACCTCGACCGGCAGCGCGGATCCTCCGGAGGCGGCGGTGACCAGCGAGGACGGCACCGCGGCCCCGGCGCGCACCGCGGTGAGCATCGCCCAGTACATCGTCGGCACTCCGGCGAACAGCGTGACCTTCTCCCGCTCCATCAGGGCGAGCGCCTCGGCCGGCTCGAAGCGCGGCATCAGCACGAGCGTCGCGCGGCGCCGGAACCCGGCGTTCATCAGCACGGTCTGGCCGAAGGAGTGGAACAGCGGCAGCGCCACGAGGTAGGTGCTGCGGTCCTGGCGCGGGAACATCTCGTCGCTGACGACCGCGTTCATCACCATGTTCTGGTGGGTCAGTTCGGCGCCCTTGGGCTGCCCCGTGGTGCCGCTCGTGTAGAGGATGACCGCCGTGTCCCCGGGGGAGGTCTGCACGGTCTCGAACTCGCCCGGCACCCCGTCGAGCGCCGCCCACAGCGTCTCGCCGTACGCCGACTCGGTGGCGAACGGCGTGGCCGGCAGCACGATGAAGTGCTCGGCCCGCCCGGCCTCGGCGAACCCGGCCCGGCCGCGCTCGCCCAGCGGCAGTTCCGGCGTGCCCTCGAAGCAGAAGAACGCCTTGGCGCCGGAGTCGTCCAGGTGATAGGCGATCTCCCTGGCCTGCAGCAGCACGTTCAGCGGGACCACGGTCGCTCCCGCCTTGAGGATCCCGTAGTACACGAACGGGAAGTAGGGCAGGTTCGGGCAGGCGAGGGCGACCTTGTCGCCCCTGCCCACGCCGCGGGCGGCGAGCAGGTTGGCGACCTGACCGGCGATGGTGTTCACGAGCGAGTACGGCAGGCGGAGGTCTCCGAAGACGACCGCGGTGGCGTCGGGCTCGTCACGTGCGCTGTCCTCCAGCACGACGGCCAGGTTGAGCATCTGCCGCTCCCTCTTTCTGTCGGACGCGTGGTCCATACCAACCGGTAGGTACCTCAGCGTAACGGCTGATCCGCCCGATTTTGAGTGCCCGGTCAGCAGCGTGGTCAGCAGCGTGTTCAGCAGTGGGCGTACTCGTCGCGCCGGTGGAGCATGGCCGCCAGCATCAGCGGGAACATCGCGACGTGCGCCAGGATCATCACGGTCATCCCGTCGATCAGGCCCAGCCACAGGAGAGGGAACAACGGCACGACCGGGACGAACATGGCGGCGCACATCTCCAGCGTCCCGGCCCAGGCGTGGCCGCGCACACGCATCCACACGGCCATGCCCGCCGACATGTCGAACGCCATCAGGAGGTAGGCGAGCTCGGGGTCGCGGGTGTGGGAGAAGCCGATCCCCAGGGCGGACCACAGCAGGCCGAGCGCGAACATCCCGGCGAACATCGCCACGACCATTTCGAGGTAGTGCAGAGCGAAGCGTCTCCATCGCCGGGGGCCGGACGGAGAGCTGGACGGGAGGCCGGTGTGCCCGGCGGGCGTCGTCTGTGTCATGGCTCGACTGTCCCGGCGGCCGGGGGCTCCGCGAAGTACGGGACCGGCGACAGGTCCGGAAACTTGGGATACCGGTCCCTGTGACGTACAGTCCCGGTGTGATCTCGCGGCGGGTGGTCGTGGTCGGGTACCACGCGGCGGAACTCCTGGACATCGCGTGCGTGACGTCGAGCCTCGTCATGGCGAACGTCCAGGGCGCCGCGCCTCCGTACGACGTGTGCCTGGTGACCCCCTCCGGGCTGCCCGTCACCTGCGGCAGCGGGCTGACGCTGCAGGCGCAGCAGGCCCTCGAACGCGTCACCGGGCCACTGGACACGCTCGTGCTGTCCGGGGGCATCGGGCACGAACTGGCCGCCGCCAACCGGGTGATCGTCGGGCACGTCCGCCGTCTGGCCCGGGAGAGCCGCCGCGTCGCCTCGGTGTGCACGGGCGCGGCGGTGCTGGCCGCCGCCGGGCTGCTCGACGGCCGGCGCGTCACCACGCACTGGGGGTACGCTTCCACGCTCGCCTCGCGCCACCCCGAGATCACCGTGGACGCCGCCCCGATCTTCATCCGGGACGGCAACGTCACCACGGCCGCCGGCGTCACCAGCGCGCTGGACCTGACCCTCGCCTTCATCGAGGAGGACAACGGCTCCGCCCTGGCTCGGGAGGTTGCCCGCCACCTGGTGACCTATCTGCAGCGTCCCGGCAACCAGGCGCAGATGAGCATGTTCACCGAAGGCCCGCCCCCCGGCGACGACCTGGTCAGGCGGGTCGTCGACCACGTCACCGGCCACCTCGGCGCCGATCTGGGCACCGCCGCGCTGGCGGCCGGGGCGGGGGTGAGCGAGCGTCACCTGACCCGGCTGTTCCTCCGGCACCTCGGTCAGACGCCGGGCCGGTTCGTCCGCCGGGCCCGGGCCGAGGCCGCCGCCCACCTGCTGACCACCACCTCGCTGCCGGTGGCCGCCGTCGCGGCCCGGTGCGGCTTCGGCACGGCCGAGACCCTCCGCCAGGCCTTCGCCGACCTGTACGGCATCCCGCCCTCGCGCTACCGGCAGGCGCATTCCACCGCACTGCCGCGGTCCTCCGCGCCTGATCCCGGCGCTGTGGCAGACTGACCACCGAATGTCGTTCTGGTCTTCGTCGAAGGGCAGGTCCATGACCACGCGGCCCACGGGGCGGGCGCCCATCACCTCCGTGCCGGACATCGACCTGTCGAGCTGGGACTTCTGGGCCCGGCCGGACGAGGAGAGGGAGCACGCCTTCCGGCTGCTGCGCGACCTGGGCACGCCGGTCTTCTTCGCCGAGCCCGAGATCAACTTCGCCGGGACGCGCGGCCCCGGCTACCACGCGCTCGTACGGCACGCCGACATCCTGGAGGCCAGCCGCGCGCCCGAGATCTTCTGCTCCGGCGACGGCGGGGCGACCAACATCCCCGACCTGCCCGCGGAGTTCACCGAGTACTTCGGCTCCATGATCAACATGGACGACCCGCGGCACGCCCGCCTGCGGCGCATCGTCTCCCGGGCGTTCACCCCTCGCATGATCAGGCAGTTCGAGGCCGACGTCGAGGCGGCGGCCGCCCGCATCGTGGACGACCTGCTGGAGACCGGACCGGGCTGCGACTTCGTGACCGAGGTGGCCGCCCGGCTGCCCCTGAAGATCATCTGCGACATGGCGGGCATTCCGGAGAAGGACTACGGCTTCGTCTTCGACCGGTCGAACGTCATCCTCGGCGCCACCGACCCCGAGTACGGCGGCGACCCGCAGGGCATCGCGCACGCGTTGCTCACCGCCGCGATGGAGCTGCAGCAACTGGTGCAGGACCTCGCCGTCCACCGGGCCGAGCGGCCCACCGGCGACCTGATCTCGTCGCTGGTCAACGCCAACATCGACGGGGAACGGCTGACCACGCAGGAGCTCGCCTCGTTCTTCATCCTGCTCGTCGTGGCGGGCAACGAGACGACCCGAAACGCCATCTCCTCCGGCATGCGCCTGCTCACCCTCAACCCCGACCAGCGGCGCCTCTGGACGGAGGACTTCGAGGGCCGCGCCCCGCGCGCCGTGGAGGAGATCGTCCGGCTGGCGGCGCCGGTCAACTTCATGCGCCGGAAGGTCACCCGGGACCACGAGATGAACGGCACGCGCTACCGCGCGGGCGAGAAGGTGCTGCTGTTCTACTGGGCGGCCAACCGGGACGAGCGGGTGTTCGACGACCCGCTGCGGTTCGACATCCTGCGCGACCCCAACCCGCACGTCGGATTCGGCGGTCCCGGCCCCCACTTCTGCCTCGGCGCCCACCTGGCCCGCCGCGAGATCACCGTGATGTTCCGCGAACTGCTGCGCCGGGTCCCCCGCATCGAGGCGGGCGAGCCGGAACGCCTGCTGTCCAGCTTCATCAACGGCATCAAGCACATGCCCTGCACGTTCTGACGGCGGGAGGGGGTACTCAGCGGATCGGCTTGATCGACCGGACGACCGTGTTGATGTCGGGCAGCAGGTCGTTCTTCAACTCCGGCACCGCCATGTAGACGATCGTGGGAAGGTCGGCGCCGGTGTCGACGGCGGCGATCACGACCGTGGTGGAGCCGCCGTCGGCGGTCACCTTGTAGGCGGCCAGCAGACCGGTCAGGCCGCCCCGCGACAGGCGCTGCTGGGCGGTCTTGGTGACCTTGTTGTCCTTGGGGAACTGCGTCTGCCGCGCGCGGTACATCACCGCGCTGAGGACGGGGCCCAGCTTGTCGGGCCCGGTGTACTTCACCGCGAGCGACTGCGCCAGCGGCCCCGACATCACCACGGCGAACTCCCGCTTGCCCTTGGTGGTCATGCCGGCCGGCACGTACTGCCGGGTGGTGAAGCCGTACGTCGCCTTGGTCTGGGCGGGGTCGGCGTCCGCCTGCCAGGGGCCGCCGAGCCTCGGCAGCGTGATCCGGCCGGCGGTGTCGGTGAGCACGCCGTTCACCGGGGAGGCGGTGCCCTTGTAGACGGGCAGCTGCGGCACCTGTGCCTGTGGCCGGGCACTGGAGCGGGAAGCGGGGGTGGAGGCCGAGGGCTTGGGCGGGGTCGCCGCCTCGGCCGACCTGCCCGAGCTGAGCGGCCCGGCGCCGAACGCCCAGACGAGCACCGCCACGAGCGCGGCCACGACGGAGGCCACCAGCGCGTACAGCCAGACGGGGCGGCCGGGCCCGTCGTCCTCGTACTCGTCGATCGCCCGGTAGTTCTCCCCGAACACCGTGTTCCACAGCTCCTGCTGCCGGTGCGCCGGAGGCGTCTTGGGCCCGCTGATCTGCCCCGCCGTCACGAACGGCCGGTACGGGTCGTCCGGCTGGGGAGGCGGCGGCGGAGCCGTGGACGCGTGCGGAGAGGCGGGCCGGGAGGGCGGGGGGAGGGGCGGGGAGGTCTCGGCGTACGACCGGACCGAGGGGGTGAACGGGGCGGCCGGGGTGAACGGGGTGGCCGGACCGGCCGGCGCGGCGGGGCCGGCGGGGGACCGCGGCGGGCCGGGCTCGCCGAAGGCGGGGGTGGGCATGCGCGGAGCCGTGCCGGGCACGGGGCCCGCCATGGTCGCCGCGTCCGCGTCTTGCGGCGCCCCCTCGACGAAGGAGCGCACCGTGGGTGTGAAGGAGGCCGGCGGAGGGATCTCGGGCCAGGCCGGGGGGACCTCCGGCCAGGCCGGCGCCCGCTGGGGCTCACTGCGGTCCGAGGGCACGCTACCTCCCGAGATCATGCCCGAATTAGGGGTGCCTGGCATGATCTCATGGGAGCCGGGGGCTGCCGCAGTGAAATCGGAGAATGCCCCGCGGAACTGCTCACCGGTGGGGTCGGTGGGCGGGTCCTGCATCGGCAGGTCCGGAGGCGGGAAAGTGTTGGCCACGGAAGCACAGTAAAGGAGCGGACATAAGAGGTCACAACGGAACTATCACCATCGGGTATCGCACTCTGACACACGAGGTCAGCCCCGGATGATCGAAACCGCGGCCACATGGGCGACTGCGCTACGCTTGACACGCGTGCCGCCACCCTGCACTGCGTCACCTGCACTGGGCCACCCCGTACTTGGGGCATCCATCTCACAGCTCGGCGCGTGAGAGCGCGCAGGCGAGGGCTGCCCCGATCGTACGACAGGGGTTGCCCGGGCGGGCGTCATCAACCCTGATTCTGCCGCCGGGCGAGGAGTGGAAGTGGACGAGCCGGTGTACGACCCGCAGGCGCTGCAGGCCAAGTGGCTGCCGCGGTGGGAGGAGTCGAACCCCTTCGCGGCGGTCGAGGACCCCGCGGACACCAGGCCGCGCAAGTACATGCTCGACATGTTCCCCTACCCCTCCGGCGACCTCCACATGGGACACGGCGAGGTCTTCGCGATCGGCGACGTCGTCGCGCGGTACTGGTTCCAGAAGGGCTACAACGTCCTGCACCCCATCGGGTGGGACTCCTTCGGCCTGCCCGCCGAGAACGCCGCGATCAAGCGCAACGCCCACCCGGCCGAGTGGACGTACGCGAACATCGAGACGCAGGCGAACTCGTTCAAGCGGTACGCGATCTCCTTCGACTGGTCGCGCCGCCTGCACACCAGCGACCCGGAGTACTACCACTGGAACCAGTGGCTGTTCACCCGCTTCTACGAGCGGGGCCTGGCCTACCGCAAGGGCGGCCTGGTCAACTGGTGCCCGCAGGACCAGACCGTGCTGGCGAACGAGCAGGTCGTGGGGGGCAAGTGCGAGCGTTGCGGAGCCGACGTCGTCCGCCGTGAACTGACGCAGTGGTACTTCAAGATCACTGAGTACGCCGACCGGCTGCTCGACGACATGGCGCGGATCGAGGACGGCTGGCCCGAGCGCATCCTCACCATGCAGCGCAACTGGATCGGCCGCTCCACCGGCGCCGACGTCCGGTTCGAGATCGAGGGCCGCGACGAGCCGGTCACCGTCTACACCACCCGCCCCGACACGCTGTACGGCGCGACGTTCTTCGTCGTCGCGGCGGACGCCCCGCTGGCCGAGGAGATCGTCGCCCCCGAGCAGGCCGAGGCGCTGGCCGCCTACCGCGCCGAGGTCGCCAAGCTCTCCGACATCGAGCGGCTGTCCACCGAGAAGGAGAAGACCGGCGTCTTCCTGGGCACGTACGCGGTCAACCCGGTCAGCGGGGAGCGCATCCCCGTCTGGGCTGCCGACTACGTGCTGTCCGACTACGGCCACGGCGCGATCATGGCGGTGCCCGCCCACGACCAGCGCGACCTCGACTTCGCGCGGAAGTTCGGCCTGCCGGTGAAGGTCGTCGTGCACACCGGCCTGGCCGACCCGGGCGAGACCGGCGTCGCCACCCCCGGCGAGGGCACGCTGGTCAACTCCGGCCCGCTCGACGGGCTGACGAAGGCCGAGGCGATCCAGAAGATCATCGAGGTCCTGGAGGAGCGCGGCACCGGCAGGGCCACGGTCAACTACCGCCTGCGCGACTGGCTGCTGTCGCGGCAGCGGTTCTGGGGCACACCGATCCCGATCATCCACTGCATGGACTGCGGCGAGGTCCCGGTGCCGGACGACCAGCTGCCGGTCAGGCTGCCCGACCTGCGTGGCGCGGACCTCCAGCCGAAGGGCGTCTCGCCGCTGGCCGCCGCCACGGACTGGGTCAACGTCTCCTGCCCCAAGTGCGGGGGTCCCGCCCAGCGGGACACCGACACGATGGACACCTTCGTCGACTCGTCGTGGTACTTCCTGCGCTACTGCGACCCGGGTTACACCGACGGCCCGTTCGACGTGGAGAGGGTCCGCGAGTGGGGCCCGATCGACCAGTACGTCGGCGGCGTCGAGCACGCCGTGCTCCACCTGCTGTACGCGCGGTTCTTCACCAAGGTCCTGCACGACATGGGCCTGGTCGGCTTCACCGAGCCCTTCGAGCGCCTGCTCAACCAGGGCCAGGTCATCAACCAGGGCAAGGCGATGTCCAAGACGCTGGGCAACGGCGTCGACCTCGGCCAGCAGATCGACAACTACGGCGTGGACGCCGTCCGGCTGACGATGATCTTCGCCGGGCCGCCGGAGGACGACATCGACTGGGCCGACGTCTCACCGGCCGCGTCGCAGAAGTTCCTGGCCCGCGCGTTCCGCGTGATGGCCGAGGCCGGAGCGGCGTCCGCCCCGGGGGCCGACGTCTCCGGCGGCGACGTCGAACTGCGCAAGGTCACCCACCGGACCATCGACGAGGTCACCCGGCTCGTCGACGGCTACCGGTTCAACGTCGCGGTGGCCCGCATGATGGAGCTGACCTCCGCCGCGCGCAAGGCGATCGACGCCGGTCCCGGCGCCGCCGACCCCGCCGTCCGCGAGGCCGCCGAGACCCTGGCGGTCATGCTGTCGCTGGTCGCGCCGTACGTCGCGGAGGAGGGCTGGGAGCGGCTCGGTCACGCGCCGTCGGTCGCGAAGGCGGGCTGGCCGCAGGCCGACCCGGCGCTGCTGGTGCAGGAGTCGGTCACGGCCGTGGTCCAGGTAGCGGGCAAGGTCCGCGACCGGCTGGAGGTGTCCCCGGACATCTCCGAGGCCGACCTGGAGGCGCTGGCCCTGGCGTCGGAAAAGGTCAGGCCGTACCTGGACGGCACGCCGCGCAAGGTCATCGTACGGGCGCCGAAGCTCGTCAACATCGTCCCGTGATCGGGCGTTGACGATCGGGCAGCTGTCCGGACAAAATTACGCCCGAGCCACAAAACCAGTCATATAGATGAGGCGTGCGGTCAGGGCATGCCGCGACCACCACCGCTCCGGCGGTGGTCTGGGGTGCGCGCCTGACCGTACGGCTCACCGGTGGCGTGCGCCCCTCGTGGGAGGCACGTCTTGTACAGACGCATTCTCGGCGGGCTGGCGACCGCCGTCGCGATGGCGGCGACCGTGCTCGTCGCCACCGGTTCACCGGCGAACGCGGCCGGCACGGGCACCGGCTACCTGCACACCAGCGGGAACAAGATCGTCGACAGCACCGGCGCCACCGTCCGGCTGACCGGCATCAACTGGTTCGGCATGGAGACCGACAACAAGACCTTCCACGGGCTGTGGGCCAGCAACCCGTGGAGGAGCCAGCTCGACCTCATGGCGAACCTGGGCTACAACACGATCCGGGTGCCGTTCTCCGACGACGCGCTGAAGCCGGGCGCGCAGGCGACGAGCGTCAACACCGCATCCAACCCCGATCTCATCGGCCTGTCGCCGCTGCAGATCCTCGACAAGGTCGTGGACTACGCGGGCCAGAAGGGCATGCGGATCATCCTCGACCGGCACCGGCCGACCAGCGCGGGCCAGACGGCGCTGTGGTACACCTCCGGCGTCCCCGAGTCGACCTGGATCGCCGACTGGAAGTCGCTGGCCCAGCACTACGCCGGCAACACCACGGTCATCGGGGCCGACCTGCACAACGAGCCGCACGCCGACGGCACCAACCCGAACGCGACCGGCTCCTGCTGGGGCTGCGGCGACCAGGCGCGCGACTGGCGGCTCGCGGCCGAGCGGGCGGGCAACGCGATCCTGTCCGTGCAGCCCAACTGGCTGATCTTCGTCGAGGGCGTGAGCTGTCCGAGCGGCGGCCTGTCCAACATCTGGGACAACGACACCAGCAACGACGAGGACTGCGGCTGGTGGGGCGGCAACCTCACCAAGGCCGGGCAGTTCCCCGTCCGGCTGAACGTGGCGAACCGGCTCGTCTACTCGCCGCACGAGTACGCCACGTCGGTCTACCACCAGCCGTGGTTCGACGACCCGACGTACCCGGCGAACATGCCGGCCATCTGGGACAAGTACTTCGGCTACCTGTACAAGCAGAACATCGCGCCGATCATGGTGGGCGAGTTCGGCACCACGCTGGCCAGCAACACCGACAAGATCTGGCTCCAGGAGCTCATGAAGTACCTGGGCACCGGGGTGAACGGCATGTCGTTCACCTACTGGTCGTGGAACCCCAACTCGGGTGACACGGGCGGCATTTTGAAGGACGACTGGGCGACGGTCGACCAGGCCAAGCAGAGCATCATCTCGCCGTACCTGATCCCGCCGGTGGGCGGCAGGCCGCAGTCGCCTTCGGCGTCCCCGTCCTCCTCGCCCTCGACCTCTCCCTCATCCTCTCCCTCGGCGTCACCGTCGGTGTCCCCGTCGGCCTCGCCGTCCACGTCCCCCAGCGGGAACGGGGGCAAGTCCTGCACCGCCACCTACAAGGTCGTCAACCAGTACAGCGGCGGCTTCCAGGGTGAGGTCACGGTGAAGGCGGGCAGCTCCGCCATCTCCGGCTGGACCGTGAAGTGGGCCTTCCCGAACGGGCAGACCATCAGCCAGCTCTGGAACGGCTCGCTCAGCGCCAGCGGGTCCAACGTCACGGTGACGAACATGTCCTACAACGGCGCGCTCGGCGCCGGGGCGTCCACGGCGTTCGGGTTCAACGCGAGCTGGTCCGGCACCAACGGCGTGCCGTCGCAGGTCACCTGCGCGGCGAGCTGAGCGGGCGGATCACTTCAGCGCGGCGGCGATCCTGGCCAGGATCTCCTCCAGGATCGGCGCCGACGTCGCGAAGTTGAGGCGGGCGAACGTGTCCCCGCCTCCGTAGTTGGGGCCCGGGTTGAGCTTGACCCGGGCCTCCCGCTCGACGAAGGAGGCGGCGTCGGGGATGCCGAAGTCGAGCCACGCGAGATAGGTGGCCTCGGGCATGCGGTACCCCACCCCGGACGGGAGCCGCTCGGCGACGAGCCGGCGGTTGCGGTCCAGGATCGCCAGCACCTCCTCCAGCCACGCGTGGCCGTGCCGCCACGCGGCCACCGTGGCCTCCACGCCGAGGACGCTCGGCGCGCCGTAGATGTGGGCGGGCTGGCGGCCGATCGCGTCCCTGACGTCCCTGGCGCCCAGATGGGCCACCGAGCAGTGCAGCCCGCCCATGTTGAACGCCTTGCTGGCGGAGGTCAGCGTGACCGTGCGCTCCGGGAGGATCGTGGCGAACGGGATGTGCCGGGCCGGGGCGTACGTCAGGTCGGCGTGGATCTCGTCGGCGATCACCAGCGTGCCGTACCGGTCGGCGTACGTGGCGACCGCCTCCAGCTCCTCCCGGGTGAACGACCGGCCCGACGGGTTCTGCGGGTTCACCAGCAGGAGCACCCGTACGGGCTCATCGGGGACCTCGAACCGGCCCTCGGCCGTAAGCGGCATCGGCACCAGGCGGCGGCCCATCCCCGTGATGGTGACGAGGAAGGGGTCGTAGGCCGGGACGTGCAGCGCCACCGCGTCGCCGGGCTCGGTCATGAGGTGCAGCAGCACCTGGAGGGCCTGGTTGAGGTCGGTGTAGGACCGCACGTGCCCGGGATCGGCGCGCCAGCCGTACCTCGCCTCCATCCGCTCGGCGAACGCCTCCGCCAGCGGCCCGGCGGCCGGCTGGTCCAGCCACTCGGGATAGCCGAGATCCGTGGCCGCGCGTCGCGCGACGGCCTCCCGGACCGCGTCGGGCACCGGGAAGTCCATGTCGGCGACCCAGGCGGGGATGACATCGGGCGCGGCCAGGGCCCACTTGATCCCGTCACGGGCGCGGGCGGCCTCCAGGGAGAGCGAGTCGAGTTTCACGGGACTCACCCTAATCGCCGGATATCGGTCATCCGGGAAGCAGCCATACCGGCGTCCCGCGGCGGGACGCCGGTACGGGCGTGACTACAGCCGCGTGACTACAGCTTGCGCAGGACGGCCGTGACCTTGCCGAGCACGGTGGCCTCGTCACCGGGGATCGGCTCGTAGTTCGGGTTGTGCGGCACCAGCCACACGTGCCCGTCCTTGCGCTTGAACGTCTTCACGGTGGCCTCGCCGTCGATCATCGCCGCGACGATGTCGCCGTTGTCGGCCACCGGCTGCTGCCGCACCACGACCCAGTCGCCGTCCGCGATGGCGGCCTCGATCATCGAGTCGCCGGAGACCTGGAGCAGGAACAGCGTGCCCTCGCCGACAAGCTGCTTGGGGAGCGCGAACACGTCCTCGATGCTCTGCTCGGCGAGGATGGGGCCACCGGCGGCGATGCGGCCGACCAGCGGCACGTACGCCGCGGTGGGCCGGTTGAAGCCGCTCTCCTCCTCGGCGGCGTCCGGGTCCACCCACAGGACCGGCTCACCGGGGAGCCTGACCTCCAGCGCCCGGGGGCGGTGCGGGTCCCGGCGGAGGTAGCCCTTACGCTGGAGCGCCGTGAGCTGGTGCGACACGCTGGAGGTGCTGGTCAGCTGGACAGCCTCCCCGATCTCCCGCATGGACGGCGGATAGCCGCGCTGCTGGACCGAGTCGCGGATCACCTCGAGGATCTTCCGCTGCCTGGGGGTGAGGCCAAGCGAGTCACGCCGACGAACCGCGAGGTCGCCGACGCCATTCGCCTGCTCACTTCGGTCACTCACGATGCCACCTCTCAATCCGTGTTCCTCATGTCGCACAGAGCGACCGTAGCGCGATTCAAGATCAGCGTCAAACAATTGTTCGATATCCAGCGAAATCGCCGATCTCGCCGTTCTCCTCATCGTACGGGAGTTCGATCGATCCCGTGTTCGATTTACCCGATCTTCTCGGCCGGTCGTACGCCCAGCTCAGAAGGAATGGGGAAATCGGGACCCGAAAAAGCCGCACGGCCTATTCCTTCGTGCCCGGGGCAGGGGAGGCGGGTGGGACGGATGGGGCGACACGCCCGCCGAGCAGGAACTTCCCCCGCCACGCCCGGTTCGACTTGCGTTCAAGGACGGGCACTTCTACCGTTGGACCCCAACATCTAGTAGTCACAGCGGTGTAAGTTCACTACACCTTGTGTTCGGGATGGGCGTTCAGGGAGGCGATGAAGTGCACTGTCCGTTCTGTCGCCACCCGGACACACGGGTCGTGGACAGCCGCGCAGCCGAGGACGGCGCGGCCATCCGCCGCCGCCGCACCTGCCCCGAATGCGGGCGCAGGTTCACCACGCAGGAGACCGTCCTGCTGATGGTGAGCAAACGCAGCGGCGTCACCGAGCCGTTCTCCCGGGAGAAGGTCGTCGCGGGCGTACGGCGCGCCTGTCAGGGACGCCCGGTCGGCGAGGACTCCCTCGCCCAGCTCGGGCAGCGCGTGGAGGAGACCATCCGGGCCACCGGCGCCGCGGAGATCGCCTCGCACGAGGTGGGGCTGGCCATCCTCGGCCCGCTCCGCGACCTGGACGAGGTGGCGTACCTGCGGTTCGCGTCGGTCTACCGGAGCTTCGAGACGCTGGCGGACTTCGAAGCGGAGATCGAGCGGCTCAGGGCGGCCCACGGCGGCGGGGAGTAGCCGCCGGCGCCGGCGGGCGGGGCGAGGAGCGAGCCGTGCGGCGCGACGATGAGGGTGTAACGAGCGTGGTCGGAAAGAGGGGCTCCATCGGGCCCCGGGAGGGGGAAGTCATGACGGAGACCGTGAGCGGCACAGCGGCGGGTGCGGGAGGCCGGGGAGCGAAGCGTCCGCGCAAGGGCCTGAAGATGAAGCGCATCTTCACCACGCCGGGCGTCCACCCGTACGACGAGGTCCGCTGGGAGCGGCGCGACGTCGTGATGACCAACTGGCGCGACGGCTCGGTCAACTTCGAGCAGCACGGCGTGGAGTTCCCCGCCTCCTGGTCGGTCAACGCGGCCAACATCGTGACCACCAAGTACTTCCGGGGCGCGGTGGGCACCCCGCAGCGCGAGTCGAGCCTGCGGCAGCTCGTCGACCGGGTGGTGGGCGTCTACACCAGGACCGGCGTCGAGAACGGCTACTTCGCCTCCGACGAGGACGCGGAGATCTTCGACCACGAGCTCAAGCACGCCCTGATCCACCAGGTCTTCAGCTTCAACTCCCCGGTCTGGTTCAACGTCGGCACCCGCTCCCCCCAGCAGGTGAGCGCGTGTTTCATCCTCGCCGTGGACGACACGATGGAGTCGATCCTCGACTGGTACAAGGAAGAGGGCGTGATCTTCAAGGGCGGCTCGGGCTCGGGGGTCAACCTCTCCCGGATCCGCTCGTCCAAGGAGCTGCTGTCCAGCGGCGGCACGGCCAGCGGCCCGGTGTCCTTCATGCGCGGCGCCGACGCGTCCGCCGGGACCATCAAGTCGGGCGGCGCCACCCGCAGGGCGGCGAAGATGGTCGTCCTCGACGTGGACCACCCCGACATCGAGGAGTTCATCGAGACCAAGGCGCGCGAAGAGGACAAGGTCCGCGCGCTGCGCGACGCCGGGTTCGACATGGACCTCGGCGGCAAGGACATCGTGTCCGTCCAGTACCAGAACGCCAACAACTCGGTCCGCGTCTCGGACGAGTTCATGCGCGCCGTGGAGGCCGGGTCGAACTTCGGCCTGCGGGCCCGGCTGACGGGCGAGGTCATCGAGGAGGTGGAGTCCCGGTCGCTGTTCCGCAAGATGGCGCAGGCCGCCTGGGAGTGCGCCGACCCGGGCGTGCAGTACGACGACACGATCAACGACTGGCACACCTGCCCGGAGACCGGGCGCATCACGGCGAGCAACCCGTGCTCGGAGTACGTCCACCTGGACAACTCCTCGTGCAACCTCGCCTCGATCAACCTGCTGAAGTTCCTGCGCGACGACGACAGCTTCGACGTCGCGAACTTCGTGAAGATCACCGAGCTGATCATCACGGCGATGGACATCTCCATCACCTTCGCCGACTTCCCGACGCGGAAGATCGCCGAGACCACCCGGGCGTACCGGCAGCTCGGCATCGGCTACGCCAACCTGGGCGCGCTGCTGATGGCGACCGGCCACGCGTACGACTCCGACGGGGGCCGGGCGATCGCCGCGGGCATCACCTCGCTGATGACCGCCGTCTCCTACCGCCGCTCGGCCGAGCTCGCCGGGATCGTCGGCCCGTACGACGGCTACCAGCGCAACGCGGAGCCGCACAAGCGGGTCATGCGCAAGCACGCCGCGGCCAACGACAACCTGCGCACCCTCGACGACATGGACAAGGGCCTGCACGCCGAGGCCACCCGGCAGTGGCAGGAATGCCTTCGCACCGGTGAGAAGAACGGATACCGGAACGCGCAGGCCTCGCTGCTGGCGCCCACGGGAACCATCGGGCTCATGATGGACTGCGACACCACCGGCATCGAGCCCGACCTGGCGCTGGTCAAGTTCAAGAAGCTCGTCGGCGGCGGCTCCATGCAGATCGTCAACCAGACGATCCCGCGCGCGCTGCGCCGGCTCGGCTACCTGGAGGAGCAGGTCGAGGCGATCGTCGAGTACATCGCCGAGCACGGTCACGTCGTGGACGCCCCCGGCCTGCGGCCGGAGCACTACGAGGTGTTCGACTGCGCGATGGGGGAGCGGGCCATCGCCCCGATGGGCCACGTCCGGATGATGGCGGCGGTCCAGCCGTTCCTGTCCGGCGCGATCTCCAAGACCGTGAACCTGCCCGAGGCGGCCACGGTCGACGACATCGAGCAGGTCTACCTGGAGGGCTGGCGGCTCGGCCTCAAGGCGCTGGCCGTCTACCGCGACAACTGCAAGGTCGGCCAGCCGCTGTCGATCGCGAAGAAGACCTCCGAGGACGCCTCCGAGGAAGCGGCTCCGGAGACGAAGGAGCCGGTCGTCCAGGTCGTGGAGGTCGCGCGGCCGACCCGGCGGCGGATGCCGAACCAGCGGCCCAGCACCACCACCCGCTTCACCGTGGGCGGGGCCAAGGGCTACATGACCGCCTCGTCCTACCCTGACGACGGCCTGGGCGAGGTCTTCCTCAAGATGTCCAAGCAGGGCAGCACGCTCGCGGGGGTCATGGACGCCTTCTCGGTGGCCATCTCGATCGGCCTCCAGTACGGCGTGCCGCTGGACACGTACGTGCAGAAGTTCGTCAACATGCGGTTCGAGCCCGCCGGCATGACCGACGACCCGGACGTCCGGATGGCGCAGTCCGTGATGGACTACATCTTCCGGCGGCTCGCGCTCGACTACCTGCCGTACGAGGACAGGGCGGCCCTGGGCATCTTCTCCGCCTCCGAGCGGGCCGCGCAGCAGCGCGGGGAGGACCCGGCCGCGATCCAGGACGTCGACACCGCCGCCCTGGCCCAGTCGGCGCCCATCGAGAAGCGTGCCGACGCGCCGGCCGAGAACCACGTGGAGCCGGTGGCGGCGCCCGAGCCGCGCCGGGCCGGGGCCTCGCTGGAGAGCCACCAGGGCCGTACGGCGGACGCGCCGCTGTGCATGACCTGCGGCACGAAGATGCGCCCGGCCGGAAGCTGCTACGTCTGCGAGGGCTGCGGCAGCACCAGCGGCTGCAGCTGACCTACGGTTCGAACCCCGTGAGCGAAGGGGGCCGGCGGACTCGCCGGTCCCCTTCGCGCGTGCCGGAGAGGACCGGACGTCCTCCGGCCGGGAATGGCACCGGTGGTTCCCGTGTTGCCGCAGCCATGGTCATCGGATTCATCGGCAGCGGGAAGATCGGCGGCACCCTGGCGAAGCTGGCGGTCGACGCCGGCCACTCAGTGGTGCTGAGCAACTCCCGCGGGCCCCAGACGCTCACCGAACTCGTGGCCCGGCTCGGCCCGGACGCGCGCGCGGCCACCCCGGCCGAGGCCGCGGAGGCGGGCGACATCGTCGTCGTCACCATCCCCTTCGGGCGGTACCGGGAGGTCCCGGCCGAGCCGCTGAAGGGCAAGACGGTGATCGACACGAACAACTACTACTTCGAGCGGGACGGTCGTTTCCCCGAGATCGACTCGGACGAGACCAGTGACAGCGAGGTGCTCGCCGCGCACCTGCCGGAGGCCCGCGTCGTGAAGGCATTCAACTCCATCGCCCATGTTCACCTGGCCGAGCAGGGTCTGCCCGCCGGCGCGGAGAACCGGCGGGCGCTGCCCATCGCGGGTGACGACGCCGAGGCCAAGCGGCAGGTCGCCGAGCTCATCGACTCCTTCGGCTTCGACGTGGTCGACGCGGGCCCGCTCGCGGAGGGACGCCGCTTCCAGCGGGACAAGCCCGCCTACGGCCCCCGTCTCACCGTCGCCGAGCTGCGTGACGCCCTCGCGCGAGGCTGACGGATCAGGCAGGGGCGACCGTCTGGCGGGTGCCGGTCTCCGCGGAGCGGCGGATCGCGTCGAGCAGGCCGTGCAGGCGCAGGCCGTGCGCGAAGTCCGGCACCCTCCCTCCGCCGGTGCGGAGGTCGGCGGCGAGAGCGGCGTAGAGCCCGGCGACGTTGCGCGCGTCCCCCGCCGCCTCGGGCACCGGGACGTACTCCTCGGGAACGGGCAGCTCCTTCCACGCGCCCCCCGCCGTCCCGCGCAGGTGCAGCTCGCCGATCTGCACGCCGTACGGGCTGCCGGGGCCGGTGGACACGAGCGAGAGGTCGCCCTCGGTGCCGGAGATCTCGATTCGCGTGCCCGGCTCGGTGACCTTGCCGCTGTGGAGGTGCAGGGAGACCACGGCGCCGCTCGTCATGGTCGCCGAGAGCAGGAGCTGGTCGGGGGTGTCGGCCTCGATCGTCTCGCCGCTCTCCTCGATCGTGTACTGCGGGCGCTGGACGGAGAGGGTGGCGGACAGGGAGGCGACGCCACCCAGAAGGTGCTCCACGACGTCGAGCGTGTGCCCGCCCACGACCTCCAGCAGGCCGGCCGCGCCGACGCGGGTGACGGTGTACGCCGACCAGGACGGCAGCCTGCCGTTCGCGCCCTTGCCGACCGCCGAGTGGACGTTCACCGAGGTGACCCGGCCCACCGCGCCGTCCCGGAGCAGGTCGCGGGCGTACGTCACGGCGGGGGCGAACCGGCCCTGAAGCCCGAGCGCGTGCCGTACGCCGGCCGCGCGTGCCTGGTCGAGCAGGTCGCGCGCCTCGGTGGTCGTCCGCGCCAGCGGCCACTCGCACAGCACGTGGGTGCCGGCCTCCAGGGCGGCGCCGACGAGCTCCGCGTGCCGGGGGACCCTGACCGTGACGACGACGACGTCCACCTCGGGATGCGCGGCCAGGGCCCGGGGGTCGGTGAACGCGTGCGCGGCGCCGAACCTGCGCGCGGCCTCCCGGGCGCTGTCCTCCCGGCTGGTCGCCACGGCCGTGATCTCGTAATCCGGCAGCGTCCGCAGCGCCGGGACGTGCGTGCGCACCGCCCAGCCGCGCTCGGGGTTGGCGCCGACGATGCCCACCCGGATACTGCTCATTTCCCGCCTCCACCCAATAAGCGGACTTCTGTCGTCCGGTTACGACCAAGCATAACCGGACGCGCTGAGTCCGGTTGGTAGGCTGCGGTCATGAGCAGCCGGGACGGAGCGGTCGGCGCCCTGCTGGCGGCGGAGCAAGGGCGGACGCCACGTGCCGACGCGCGGCGCAACATGGAGCGGCTCGTGGAGGCCGCCCGGGCGGCGGTGGCCGAGATAGGAGTCGAGGTCACGGCGCACGAGATCGCCCGCAGGGCCGGTGTGGGCATCGGCACCTTCTACCGGCGCGTGTCCTCCCGCGAGGCGCTGCTGGAGGCGGTCCTCGACGAGGTGTTCGCGGAGATGGCCGACCTGGCCGCGAACGCCGCCGCCGACCCCGACCCCTGGCACGGATTCGAGACCTTCGCTGTCGCGTACGTGCGGCTGCGCGCGGAGAGTTGCGGTATCCGCGAGGCCGTCGGCGGCGCGTGCGGGCCGAACCTCTACCCGGTCCTCGGCCGAATCCAGGAAAGCGTGCGGCTTCTGGTGGAGCGCGCGCAGGAGGCGGGGGTGATGCGGAGCGACGTGGCCTGGCAGGACGTGCCGTTCCTGCTGGCGGCGGTGGCGACCGGCCCGCGCACACTCAGGCTCCGGGCCGGGGACGAGCAGTGGGGCCGTAACCTGCGCGTCGTGCTCGACGGGCTCCGTGCGCCGCGGTCGCAGGGGTTGCCGGGGACGCCGCCGGCCTGACGTTGTCGTAGATCCGCTCGCCGGCGATGCCGGCGATGCCGACGAGATCGGCGTGGGCGCGATTGCGACCGCTCCCTGAAGACACCCTCCGCCCCGGTGGGCGTTGCCACGGCGAGGACGGTACCGGCAAGGCGATGATCTGCTTTCCGCCGGCAGGTGCGCGGGCCGTACGGCCTTTGCCATCTGGATGACAAATCCGACAAGATCCGTTAATTTCTGCCTCTCGTCCTCATCATCACCGGAGTCATGGCATGGTCACCGCCTTCCGCGCCACAGTCGCATTCGGCCTGCTGGCGGGCTTCTACGTGCTGGTCGCAGCCGTGCTCGGGGCCGCCGTGCTCGTCGACGTCGCCGTCATGCGGCACGTCACCGCGGGTTCGGTGAAGGTCGCGATCGTGCTCACCCTTGCCGCCCTGGCGCTGCTGCGTGGCCTCATCCTGGTCAACCGCCGCGGACGCCAGGAGGAGCCGGGCGTCGCGGTCGGCCGGGGGGACGAGCCGGTGCTCTGGCAGACGGTCGAGGAGCTGGCCGCGCGGGTGGGGACCCGCCCGCCGGACGAGATCAGGCTGGTCGCCGAGGTGAACGCGGCGGTGAGGGAGGACACGAGCTGGCTGGGGCTGCGGGCGGGCCGGCGCGTCATGTACATCGGCCTGCCCCTGCTGATGACGCTTTCGGTGGACGAGATGCGCGCGGTTCTGGGACACGAGCTCGGTCACTACAGCGGTGCGCACACGCGGCTGGGCGCGCCGGTGTACCGCGGCAGGATCGCCGTGCTGGCGGCGGTCGCATCCCTGCGCAACCACGCCTTCATCCAGAAGCTCTTCTCCCTGTACGCCAGGCTCTTCCTGCGGGTCTCCCAGGCCGTCTCCCGTCGGCAGGAGCTGGAGGCCGACCGGTTCGCGGCCGCTGTCGCGAGCCGTGAGGCCGCCGCGAACGCCCTGCGCAAGGTGCATGGCACGGCGGACGCCTGGAACCTGTTCATGGAGCAGTACGTCGGCATGACCGGCATGGCGGGCGGCCGTCCGGCCGACCTGTTCGGCGGCTTCCACGCCCTCACCGACGCGCGTCGGACGGAGATCGCCCAGGCGGACGGAGGCGGCGAAGGGGCCGGGCCGTACGACTCCCACCCGAGTCTGCCGGAGCGGCTGGCCGCGATCGCTGTCCTGCAGGACGTTCCGCACGCCCGTGACCCGCGTCCCGCGCTGGCGCTTCTGCGGGACCCCGCCATCGCCGCGCACGCTGTGGAGCAGACCTTCTGGACGGAGGAGGCACTGAGACTGCGCCCGCTGCCCTGGGAGGAGATGGTCGCCCAGGGGATGTACATGGGCGTCAACGACGAGGCGCTGCAGGACCTGTCGGCCGCCGGCCAGCGGATCGCGGGCGGGCCGGAGCCGTCCCTGGACGCCGCTCTGGAGGCGCTGGCCCGGGGCCAGGCCGCCGCCCTCCACGAGGAGCTCGTCCACCTCGGATGGCAGCCGTCGCCGGACCTGGTGGCCAAGGTCCTCGCCCGCGCCGTCGAGGGCGTGCTGATCGGCGGCGGAAGGGCCCGGTGGACGCTGTCGTGGACCGGCCCCGCCACCTTGCGCGACGCGACGGGCAGGGAAGTCGACGTCGATGAGTACGCGGCCCGGGTGGCGGCCGATCCCGCGCAGGTGCCGGGTGTGCGCCAGTGGTTCGCCCAGATGGGCGTGTCGCCGCGGCCGCGGACGCCCGTCACCCCCTGACGCCGGCCGCGGGCCGGGACAGGTCGCGGTGCGGGTACTAGTCGGTCTCGAAGGCGATCCGGCCGGTGAGCCAGCGGTAGAACTTGATCGAGAACCTGACCCAGTGGGCGATCACCGTGCTCAGGTGCTCCCTGGTCACTCCGGCGCCGATGTAGAGCTGGGAGTCTCCGACCAGCCGGAGGGCGCCGTTGTCCTGGGTGAAGGTGTAGACCTTCGGCCACATGGTGTCGGCGTTCCACTCGTTGAGCGCGGTGAGCAGCATCGGCTTGTCGTCGACCGAGTACGGCCTGTCGTAGAAGGTGCGGACCGTGAACAGGTCTCCCTCCTTGCCGAACAGGAAGAAGATGGTGAGGTGGGCGGTGGAGATCGCCAGGTCGCCCTCTGCGTCTATGGTGTGCTCGATGTCCAGCTCGTCCAGGATCTCTTCGACGAGTTCCCGGTCCGGCTGGACGACCGCTGGGGAAGGCGTCACGGGTTCCATCCTGCCGCATCGTGCGGACGGCACGGGGGCGGTCGTGACGGCGGAGCCGGCAGAGAAACGAGGTGACCACCGATCCGGCGGGCGGGTGGGCGGTCACCCCGGCGCGGGGGCGTCCTGCCGCAGGCGGCCGGTCTCCGTCCGCGCGTCGACCTTCCCCGTCACGCCGCGTACGGTGACGTCGCCGTGATCGCTGCGGATCGTGACCTCGATGTCGCGCGGCACCACGAACGCGTAGTCGGTGTGGCTTTCCGCCGTGTCCCTGATCGGGCCGCAGATCGAACCCGTGTCGTCGCACACCAGTCCGACCGTCAGCGAGCCGTCGCCCCACGACTCCACGCGGGGGCCCGCCCCCCGCGCGCGACGGGTCACCCGCACCTCGGTCACGTCGGCGCCCACGACCTCGACGTCTCCGTGGTCCGTTCGCACGTCGAGGGTCCGGACGCCGTCGAAGGAGGAAGGCGAGCCGAGCATCGTGTCCGTCGTCGACACGACGAGCACCACCAGCAGCGCGACGAGCAGCGGCACCGCCGTCGCCGCCCACACGAGGGTGCGGCCCGTCCGCCGATCGCCCGTCCACATGTACAGGTCCATGGCGTATTCGTACGGCGGGCCGCCTGCGCGGAGGTTGCAGCCCGCTTACCGGGCGGGCCTCACCGCCACGCCTGGCGTGCGGCCCACCGCTCCACCGTCGTCGTCCCCCGGTGGAGCCGCCCCTCCGGGATCGGCGGCGGCGTGGCCGCCGCGGCCGGGGCGTAGAACCCGGCGATCCCCTCGGCCGCCTCGCGGCCCACGACCGGCGTGATGAGCCGGGCGTAGTCGGCGGGCTCGACCCGCAGGTAGCGCACCGGCCTTCCTGCGGCGGAGGCCACGGCGGCGGCGATCCGGTCACCGGTGACCTCCTCCGGGCCCGTCACGACGAGCCGCGCGGGCGGCTCGGCCCCCGTCAGCGCCGCGCCGACGGCGTCCGCCAGGTCGTCGAGCGCCGACCACGGCACGGGGGCCTCCGCCGGGAGCGGATAGACGAGTTCGCCGTGCTCGCGGACGCGCCGGGCCGACCAGGGCTGCGCCAGGTTCTCCAGGTACGGCCCCGCGGGGCCGATCACGGACGCGACCACCCGTACGGGCAGGTCCCGGGCGAGCAGGACCCGGGCGTCGACGAACGGGACGCCCACCGGGGCCGGCGGCAGAGGCATCCCCGGATTGAACACCACCCGCGGCACGCCGGCCTCGCAGAGAGCGGCGAGCACCGACGCCGCGTGCCGCAGGGCGATCTCGCCGAACACCTGCGGAAGCTGCACGACGACCGCGTCGGCGCCCTTGTACGCCGCGGCGAGGGAGGCGGCGTCGGCCAGATCGGCGGAGGCGGAGTTCAGCGGCCGGACCTGGTGCCCGAGCGCGCGCAGCCTCCATACGACGGGAGAGCCCTGGGTTCCGGTCGCTCCGTGCACAGCAACGATCATCTTCGTCATGCGGCCGACGGTAAGGCCAATGTTTCATCTTTTGAAGTAGGCACTTTTGCTGTAGTAACTACAGTCATGGAAACAGACCAGGCACCGCGGCCGATCACGCCCGAAGAATGCGTCGTCACCCGGACGCTGACCTTCGTCGGCAGCAGGTGGACGCCGCTGGTCATCTGGCACCTGCTCGACGGCGTCAAGCGGTACGGCGAGCTTCGGCAGGCGCTGCCCGGGATCAGTCCCAAGACGCTGGCCGACCGTCTGCAGGCCCTGGAGGAGCGCGGACTGGTCACCCGCACGGTGCACCCGGAGAAGCCGCCGCGCGTGGAGTACGCCCTGACGCCCCGCGGTTTCGCGCTCGGGCGGATCCTGGACGACGTCGCGCGGTGGGGCGAGGAGTGGGAGGACGCGGACTGACGACAGCGAGAAGCGGTCCGCGGCGATTTCCCGCGTGCTCGCTCACCCGAGCCCGCGGCAGGTGTTCACGATGTCCTCGCCACTCACTCGACGCGGGGACACGAGCCGAGTACCATGAGTGACGACGCCGCCGCTTTTAGGAGCGGTTGGAAGTGAGCCCGGGAAGATCCCTCCGGACGGTGGGGTCCCGGGCTCGCGGCTTTCATGGGCCTATGTAGTAAATCTCGATACGGCCGTCCAGTCGCTTGATGTAACCGGGATCGCCGATGCGACTCGCCACCACTGCTCCCGCCAGGCAGTCCGCCATCCAAAGCAACGGCTCCAACGCACCGGCCATGTGCCGGACGCGAGCTCGATCGGGCACCCGGCGTCGCGCGAGCAGCGCGTCCATGAGATCCCGATCCTTTTTGTTCTGCGATGCCTCACGGGATTCAAGGACGATCTCTGCGACTCCCGACCTCGACAACTCCCACAGCAATCGGTCCAAGCACTTCCGACGCCGTCGTTCCATGCTCGCGTCCGGGTCGCCCTCGTGCACCACGACACCGAAGAGCACGTCGAGGCCCTCCAGGACGGTCATGATCTCCATGCGCCGACACGCAGACTCCTTGGCCCAGTGCAGCTTGCGCTGGCCGTCCAAGCGGAGGTCGGCCATGCGCCGGCGGATCGCTACAAGTGAGGCGCGGCGAACGGTGACTGCGGCAAGAAGATAGACATGCGGGTCGAGTCGCTGGTTGGACTCTGATTCGTCGATGAAGGCGACCCAGGAGTCGGCATCGATTCCGGTGAAGCTGTGGTGGGAGGACGGCACGGCGCATACTTTACGCAGTCGGACGGATACTCACGGTGTCCTTTCGTCGCACGCAGAAGCTGCGGTGAAGTCCCACGGCTGGGAGCTTCCTCGTTCAGGGGCCGGGGCGGGTGAGGATGTGCGGGGGGATGGGGTGGTGGGCTGCCGGGGGGTCGGTTATGGGGGGTTGCCACGATGTGGCGAGCGGCAGGATTCCGGCCCAGACGTCGTGCGGGTCGTCGGCGTCGTCGGGGTGGCCCTCCCGCACCTTCACCGACGCCTCGTCGAGGGGGACCGCGAGGATCCTGGTCGCGGCGAGTTCCCTGCGGTCCGGCTGGCGGGCGTGGTCCCACTGGCCGGGGGCGACGTGCTCGGTCAGGAGGCGCAGGGCGGCGAGCTTCTCGTCGCCCTCCAGCACGCGCGGCACGCCGTAGATCATCGCACTGCGGTAGTTGACCCCGTGCTCGAAGACCGAGCGGGCCAGCACGAGGCCGTCCACGTGGGTGACCGTCACGCAGACCGTCGCGCCCCGGGTGAGGCTCTGGCTGGCCACCGAGCCGTGTACGTAGAGATGCTCGGCGTCGAAGCCGTAGACGGTGGGCACCACCATCGGGTCGCCGTCCACCACCACGCCCAGATGGCAGACGAACCCGGCCCGGAGCACGTCGAACAGCGCCTCCCGGCCGGTGCGGCCCTGCTCGCGCAGACGGCGGTGCCGGGTCCGCTCCGTGCCGGACAAAGGGGCGGACGAAGAGGCGGACGGATCGCTCATAAGGGGACATTCAACCAGTCGTCGGCGTGAAACACGCGGCCCGCCCGGCGGGCACGCCGGGCGGGCCGCGCGCTCCGCGTCACGCAGGTTCGGGCCGCGAGGCGGGACCCGACGTCCGTGGAAAACGGATGACGTTCCCGCCCGTGTAGGCCTTGAGGTCGACGATCTTCCTCTCCTGCTTGGGCCTACGGCGCAGTGCGGACCTGATGTCCCTGACCTTGGCGAGCGACGGCACCACCGTGACCATGTTGCATCCCCCCGACCGTGATGGTTCCGTTACCTTTCCGAATAGATACAGGAGGACGGGTAAAGCGGGCGTAAAGCCTCAACCGTCACAGGAGTCTCAGTAGGGCAGGCGTCGTCCGGAGGGGGTGCGCAGGTCGAGATCGGCGGCGGGACGGCGGATTCGGCGAGGCCGGTGGATCCTAGTACGTCTCATGGCCCTTGTCCTTCCGTGACACCTGCAGACTATTCGCCCCGCCCGCCGCCGTCCTCCCGTTTTCCCACGACCGGCCGTTCTCCCGGTCCGGCCAGGTCAGACCCCCGAGCCGGGGACCGTACGGCTGATGACGCAGATCCGGTTCCAGGCGTTGATCTGCGCGACGGCCACGACCAGCGCGGCCAGCTCCTCCTGGGAGTAGTGCCGCGCGGCCTCCGCCCAGACGTCGTCCGGCACCGGGTCGGGCCGGTCGGCGAGCCGGGTCCCGGCCTCGGCCAGCGCCAGCGCGGCCCGCTCGGCGTCCGTGTAGTACGGCGCCTCCCGCCAGGCGGCCACCGACCACAGCCGCTCGTCGCTCTCCCCGGCCTTCTTCGCGTCCCGGACGTGCATGTCCAGGCAGAACGCGCAGCCGTTGATCTGGCTGGCCCGGATCTTCACGAGCTCCAGGATGGCGTGCGGCAGGCCGCACCCGTGCAGGAACCGCTCCACCCCCCGCATCGCCTCGATCGCCTCAGGGGCCAGCTCACGCACACTGATTCTCGCGGTCATCGTTGGTTCCTCGTCTCGTCGGCCCGCGTCAGGCGGGCGAGTTTCTCCGGGTTCAGGACCATGTCGACGGCGGTGATCCGGCCGCCCGCGACGGTGAGCCCGATCACCGTCACCAGCCGCCCCTCGCGGTAGCGCAGCAGCCCGGGCCGGCCGTTCACCGAGGCGGGCACCAGCTCGAATCGGCCGAACCTGCGCAGGCCCGTCAGCAGCCGGGCGACCTTCGCGGCGCCCAGGACCGGCCGCCGCGCCGCGCGCACCACTCCGCCGCCGTCGCTGCGCAGCACGACCTCCGGATCGAGCAGCGCGAGCAGCGCGCCGATGTCGTCGCCGAGGCAGGCACGGGCGAAGGCGTCCACCACCCGCCGGTGCGCGGAGGGATCCACGTCGAACCGGGGAGCGCGGGACGCGACGTGCGTCCGCGCCCGGGCGGCGAGCTGCCGGCAGGCGGCCGGGCTGCGCCCGACCGCCTCGCCCACTTCGGTGAACGTCAGGCCGAACACGTCGTGCAGCACGAAGGCGGTCCGCTCGGCCGGGCTCAGCGACTCCAGCACGACGAGCATGGCCATGCTGATCGACTCGTCCAGCGTCACCCGCTCGGTGGGCCCGGGTTCACCAACCACGGGCCCACCGGCCACGGGACCGGTGAGAACAGGCTCGGGCAGCCACGGCCCCACGTACTCCTCCCGGCGGTGCCGGGCCGAGCGCAGCACGTCGAGGGCGAGCCGGGAGACGGTGACCACCAGCCACCCGACCACGTCGCCGATCTCCGCGCCGCCCTCCTCCCGGTGGCGGCGCAGCCGCAGCCAGGCGTCCTGCACGACGTCCTCGGCCTCGTCGAGGCTTCCGAGCAGCCCGTACGCGACGCCGAGCAGCCGGGGCCGCAGCGCCTCGAACCCGGCGCCCCCGCCGATCCCGCCGTCGTCATGGTCGTCCACGTGCTGAGGACGAGACAGCCCTTCCATGTGTGACATCCCCCCGCCGCCCGAGGTCAGGCGGAGTCGCGTACGACCAGCGTCGTGGGGAGGATGACCGGCTCGACGCGGTCGGCGCCGTCGACCAGTTCGAGCAGCAGGCGTACGGTCTCCTCGGCCACCTGGGCGAGCGGCTGCCGGATCGTGGTCAGCGGCGGGTGCGTGGAGACGGCGATCGACGAGTCGTCGAAGCCGCCCACCGCCACGTCGTCGGGCACCCGCCGGCCCGCGGCCCGCAGCGTCGCCAGGGCCCCGGCCGCCATCAGGTCGGAGGCCACGAACACCGCGTCGAGGTCGGGCGCGCGCTCCAGCAGCCGCGCCATCGCGCTCTCGCCGCTGAGCTGAGTCCAGTCGCCGTGCTCGATGAGCCGCCTGGACGCCTTGCGGCCGAGCACGTCGGCGAAGCCCTCCAGCCGCTGGACGCCGCCGGGGGTGTCCATCGGGCCGGTGATGGTGGCGATCCTCCTGCGGCCCTGCTCGACCAGGTAACGAGCCATCTGCCGGGCGCCCTCGCGGTCGTCCGCGGCGGCGTACGGGATCGCGTTCTCCCGCCCGACCACCGCGCCCTGCGCGACCGCCGGCACCCTGGTCTTCACCAGGGCGTCCGCCAGTGTGTCGCCGGCGTGGGTGGACACCAGGAACACCCCGTCGGCGTGGCCGCCGCGCACGTAGCGGAGCACCCGCTCGCGGTCCCCGTCGTCACCGGCCAGCATGACGACCAGGGAGACGTCGCGCTCGGCCAGGCGCCGGATCGCGGTGCGGATCAGCACCCCGTAGTTGGGGTCCTCGAAGACCTTCTCGTGCGGTTCGGACAGCACCATGACCACCGACCCCGTCCGCTGCGTGACCAGGCTGCGGGCGTTGCGGTTGACGATGTAGCCGGTCTCGGTGATCGCCCGGCGGACGGCGGCGTGGGCGGCCGGGCTCACGTACCGGTCGTCGTTGAGCACGCGGGAGACCGTGCCGCGCGAGACGCCGGCCGCCGCGGCGACGTCGTGGATGGTCGGGCGCTTCGCCATGGTCGTATTGTCCCCCCGCCGATCAGCGCGTTCTCCCCCGCCCAGCTCAGCTTTTCACGGCTCCGCCGGACAGGTCGGCCCGCCAGTGGCGCTGCATGGTGAGGAACAGCGCGACGAGCGGAACGAGCGACAGCAGCGTCCCCGTGATGATCAGGTTGTAGAGCGAGGGCTGGTTGGCCCCGGCGGCGAGCAGGGTGTACAGGCCGACCGTCAGCGGGAACCGGTGGTCGTCGCCCAGCATGATGAACGGCAGCAGGAAGTTGTTCCAGATCGCGACGAACTGGAACAGGAAGATCGTCACCATGGCCGGGGTGAGCATCGGCAGCGCCACCCGGTGGAACAGCCGCCACTCGCCCGCGCCGTCCAGCCGGCCCGCCTCCAGCAGCGAGGCCGGGACCGCGGCCCGCGCGTAGATCCTGGCCAGATAGACGCTGTACGGGCTGAGGACCTGGGGCAGCAGCACCGACCAGTAGGTGCCGGCCAGGCCCGCCTCGGAGAACAGCAGATACTGCGGGATCGCCAGCACGACGGGCGGCACCAGGATCCCGCCGACGAGCAGGTTGAAGATCAGGCCGCGGCCGGGGAAGGCGTACGTGGCGAGGGCGTACCCCGAGACGGTGGCCACCGCGGTCGCCAGGACCGCGCCGCCCCCGGCGTACAGGGCCGTGTTGAGCAGCCACAGCCAGAAGACGCCGTCGCGGTAGGCGAACAGGTCGGCCAGGTTGGACAGCAGGCCGGTGCCGGGCGCGAAGGTCGGCGTGGAGAACAGCTCGGCCTTGGACTTGGTGGCCGCGACCACCACCCAGCTCACCGGGAACAGGGTGTAGACCGCGCCCAGCACGAGCACCCCCGTGGGGACGATCCCGGCCGGCCGGCGTGCCCCGGCCCGCGTGGCGGCGGCCATCAGCCCTCCCCGAACGCGTGGTTCTTCACGATCCGCAGGAAACCGAACGACACCACGACGGAGATCCCCGCGATCACCATGGACGTCGCGGCGGCCGAGTGGAGGTCGCCGGTGACGAACGCGTCGCGGTACACCTTCATCAACGGGCTCCAGGTCGAGCTGATCGTGTTGGTCAGCGGCCGCAGCGTGGTCGGCTCGGTGAACACCTGGATGGTCGCGACCACGGAGAACACGGTGGTCAGGATGATCGCCGGGACGAGGATCGGGATCTTGATCCGCAGCGCGATCCCCAGTTCGCCCGCGCCGTCGATCCTGGCCGCCTCGTAGTACTCGCGCGGCACGGCCCGCAGGTTCGTGTACAGCACCAGCATGTTGAAGCCGGTGCCGCCCCACACCGCCACGTTGGCCATCGAGAACGTGACCACGCCGGCGCCCAGGAACGCGTGGTCGCCGAACGGGCTGAGGCCGGGCAGGTAGAGGAACCCCCACATCAGCGTGGCGGCCACCCCCGGCACGGCGTACGGCAGGTAGATCGAGATCCGGGTGAGCCGGGCCAGCCGCACGTGCGCCGCGTCGAGCATCAGCGCGAACACCAGGGCGAGCCCCAGCATCAGCGCGAGCACGAGCGCGCCGTAGCCGAGGACGCGCAGCCAGCCGGCCCACAGCTCGCCGTCCCCGGCGGCCGCGGCGTAGTTGCCGAGCCCGGCGAAGACCTCCGTACGGGCGCCCCTGCCGAGGCCGAGACCGGAGACCTTGGTGCGGCGCAGGCTCAGGTAGCCGGTGTAGCCGATGGGCAGGGCCATGAACAGCGTGAACAACACCATGGCCGGGGCGAGGAACAGGTAGGGCACGGCGCCCGCGCGACGCGTCGGGGCCCCCTTTCCCGGACGCCTCACTGGGCGAGGGTGAAGCCGGTCTTGCGCATGTCCGCGACGGTGGTGTCCTGCATCGTCCGGACGGCGGCGGTGAAGTCCGACCTGGCGGCGACGGCCTTGTCGAACGCGTCGCGGTAGGCGTTGTACGTCACGTTCACGTCAGGGCCGAAGGTGAAGCCGCGGGCGGTGGCGCCGATGGCGGCGGCCTGCTTCCAGAAGTCGGGCTGGTTGGAGAAGTAACCGGGGGCCTCGGTCATCAGCGCGGCGCCCTTCGCGGAGGCCGGGTAGACCGCGCCCTCCTCGATCAGCAGCCCGAGCGCCTGCGGGTCGGTGTTCAGCCAGGTGGCGAACGTCGCCGCCGCGGCCCTGCTGGGCGACTTGGCGGCGACGGCGGTGGAGGAGCCGCCCCAGAAGCCGCTGTGGTTCTCGCCGGCGTTCCACTGGGGGAGCGGCGCGACGGCCCACTTACCCTTGCCCTTCGGCGCGTTGCTGGACAGCACGCCCGGGCCCCACACCGCCGACGGCCAGGTGAGCAGCCTGCCGTCGTTGAGCGCCTTGTTCCACTCCGGGGTGAAGTAGGGCATGTCGTCGATGACGCCCTCCTTCACCAGTCCGCCCCAGTAGGAGGCGACCTTCCTGGTCGGCTCGTCGTCGACCGCGACCTTCCAGGCGTCGCCGTGGATCGACCACCACTGGGCGCCCGCCTGCTGGGAGAGCCCGGCGAACCAGCCCGGGTCCTTGCTGGAGAACGTGCCGAGGAAGACCTTCGGGTCCTTCCGGCGTACGACGCGGGCGGCCTCGGCGTACTCGTCCCACGTCTTCGGCACCTCGATGCCGTACTTGTCGAACAGGTCCCGCCGGTAGTACAGCATCATCGGCCCGCTGTCCTGGGGGACCGCGTAGACGGCGTCGGTGCCGAGCGTCACCAGCCCCCAGACGCCCTCGCCGAACTCGCCCTTCGCCTGCGCGGTCTCCGCTCTGATGTCGGCCACGGCGTCGGCGGCGACGAAGGAGGGCAGCATCTGGTACTCCGCCTGGACCAGGTCGGGCGGGTTGCCCGCCCTGGCGGCGGTGAGGAACTTGGCCGCCGCGTCGTCCCCGCCCGCCTGCTTGCTCACCGTGACCTGGATGTCGGGATGAGCCTGGTTCCACACGCTGACGATCTTGTCCATGTTCGGGACCCAGGTCCAGTACGTGAGCTTGACCGGGCCGCCGGAGGCGGCGGCGCCGCCGGTGGTGGCGGAGGGCTCGCCGGAGCCGCCGGAGCAGGCCGCGCAGAGCGTGGCGACGAGGATCGCGGCCGTGGCCAGCCGGTACACGCGCATGTGTTCCTCCAGGCGGGTGGAGAATGTCTGGGAGCGTTCACAGACTGAAGAGTCGCTCCCGCGCTGTCAATGGCCGTTACGCGGTTGTTAACGGTCCTCCCTTATCTGGGTGAATCGCTCCGTGCCTTCTCGGAGTCGCACTTGTGGACTACTGTGCACGTTCACAGACGAAGAACTGAGGGGGAGACGTGCCCGGTTATCCCGTCCTGCCCGAGGGCCTCGCCTACGGCGGCGACTACAACCCCGAGCAGTGGCCGGAGGAGGTGTGGCGGGAGGACGTCCGGCTGATGCGGGAGGCCGGGGTGAACCTGGTCACCGTGGGCGTCTTCAACTGGGGGCTGATCGAGCCGCGGGAGGGCGAGTTCGACTTCGCCCGGCTCGACCGGATCCTCGACCTGCTCCACTCGGCGGGGGTGTACGCCGGCCTCGCCACCCCCACCTCCTCGCCGCCCACGTGGTTCCGCCACCGGCACCCCGGCAGCCGCCTCGTCGACGAGGAGGGCCGCGTGCTCGGCGGGGGCTCCCGGCACAGCTTCTGCCCCAGCTCGCCCGACTACGCCGCCGCGTCGGAGCGGGTCGTCGCCGCCCTGGCCGCCCGATACTCCGGGCACCCCGCCGTGGCCATGTGGCACGTGCACAACGAGTACGGCTGGGCCAACGCGCACTGCTACTGCCCGGTCTCGGCCGAGGCGTTCCGCGCCTGGCTGCGGGAGAAGTACGGCGAGGTGGGCGCGCTCAACGCCGCCTGGGGCACCGTCTTCTGGGGGCTGACCTACGGATCCTTCGACGAGGTCGAGCCGCCCGTCACCGCGCCGCCCGGCCTCCTCACCGGGCTCCGGCTCGACTTCATGCGCTTCTCCGTCGACGCCCACATCGCCTGCTTCCGCCGGGAGCGCGAGACGATCCGCCGCTTCGGCGACCTGCCCGTCACGACCAACTTCATGATCCCCAACTGCAAGCCGATGGACTACTGGCGCTGGGCGGAGGAGGTCGACGTCGTGGCCAACGACCACTACCTCGTCGCGGCGCGCGCCGACTCGCACATCGAGCTGGCCCTGGCCGCCGATCTCACCCGGTCGGTCGCCGGAGGCCGTCCCTGGATGCTCATGGAGCACTCGACCGGCGCGGTGAACTGGCAGCCGCGCAACGTGGCCAAGCGGCCGGGGGAGATGCGCCGCAACACGCTCGCCCATGTGGCGCGGGGCTCGGACTCGGCGATGTTCTTCCAGTGGCGCGCCTCCCGCCACGGCGCGGAGAAGTTCCACTCGGCGATGGTGCCGCACGCCGGCGCGGACTCGGAGGTCTGGCGTGACGTGGTCGCGCTCGGCGCGGACCTCCGCCGTCTCGGCGGGGTGCGGGGGGCGCGGGTGAGGGCCGAGGTCGCGCTCGTCTGGGACTGGGAGTCCTACTGGGCCGTCGAGTTCGAGTGGCGGCCCTCGGCCGACCTGCGCTTCCGGGACCGGGTGGAGGCCTTCTACGAGGCGTTGTGGCGTGAGCACGTCACCGCCGACTTCGTCCACCCGTCGGCCGACCTGTCGCCGTACCGGCTGGTCGTCCTGCCCAGCTCCTACCTGCTCGGCGAGGGACCGGCCAAGAACCTGCACCGCTACGTGGAGGCGGGCGGTCACCTGCTGGTCTCCTGCTTCTCCGGGATCGTCGACGAGAACGACACCATCCACGCGGGGCCGTACCCGGGGGCGCTGCGCGAGGTGCTCGGCCTGACGGTCGAGGAGTTCCACCCGCTCCGCGAGCACGAGACGGTGCCGCTGCGGCGAGCACAGGAGCCGGAAGGCCAGGGCCCGGTGGGCCGGATCTGGTCCGAGCGCGTACGGCTCGCGGGGGCGCGGGCCGTACACGAGTTCGCCGGCGGCCCCGACGCCGGGCATCCCGCCGTCACCCGGCACGACCTGGGCGGGGGAACGGCGTGGTACGTCGCCACCGCCCTCGACCCGGCGCCCGGCGACGGCGCGCACGAGGCCGACCTGCGCGGGCTGGTCGCCCGGGTTCTCGACCACGCGGGCGTGTCCCGGCCGCGCGGCGTGCCCGACACCCTGGAGGTCGTCCGGCGGGGCGACCACCTCTTCCTCGTCAACCACGCGGACGCCGAGGTGACGGTCGGCGGGGTGACCGGAACGGGCGTGCTGGACGGCGCCGCCTACTCGGGGTCGGCGACGGTGCCCGCCGGAGGCGTCGTCGTGGTCCGCACCTGACCGCGCCCCGCAGTGCTCGCCTGAAAGTGTGTGAAAGCACCTGAAATCAGATGAAAGCTCCCTCGGTGCTGCCGGGGGCGGGGGATCCTTTCGGGGGAATCCGTCACATCCTCTCCTGACCGGAGGACACATGAGAAAGATCCTGGCGGCGCTCGTCGCCTGCGCCGCCGCGGCTCTGGCCGCCGGGCCGCCGGCGCTCGCCGCGGCCCCGCTGACCATGCTCGGCGCCGACGTCTCCTCCGTACAACGCGCCCTGGACCTGGGCGCGAGGTACTACGACGCGGCCGGCAACCAGAGGGACCCGCTGGACATCCTCAAGGGCGTCGGCGTCAACTACGTCCGCCTGCGGATCTGGAACAACCCCGCCAGCGGCTACAACAACAAGGCCAAGGTGCTGCAGTACGCCAGGACGGTGAAGGCCAAGGGCCTGAAGCTGCTGATCGACTTCCACTACTCGGACACCTGGGCGGACCCGGGCAAGCAGTACAAGCCCGCCGCGTGGGCCGGCCACGGGATCGGCCAGTTGCAGAGCGACGTCTACAACTACACCTACGACGTGTGCTCCAGCCTCAAGGCGCAGGGCACGACTCCCGACAGCGTGCAGATCGGCAACGAAATCAACGTCGGCATGCTGTGGAACGACGGCAAGGTCGTCAACAACGACTTCACCAACCTGAGCCTGCTGCTCAAGGCGGGCTACAACGCGACGAAGGCGTGCAACGGCGGGACCCAGGTGATCATCCACACCGCGGACGCCGACAGCGACGCCAACGCCCGCTGGTTCTACGACGGCATCAGGGCCAAGGGCGTCGCCTGGGACATCACCGGCCTGTCGTACTACTGCATGTGGCACGGCACGCTGTCCAACCTCTCCTGGGTGATCTCGGACATGCGGTCCCGCTACGGGAAGCCCGTCGTCATCGCGGAGACGGCGTACCCGTTCACCCCCGACAACGCCGACTCCACGGGCAACTCGGTCACGTCGGGGTGTTCCGGGTACGGCCTCACCTGGCAGGGGCAGGGCGCGGAGTTCACGGCGGTGCAGAACACGGCCCGCGACGCGGGCGCCGTCGGCGTCTTCTACTGGGAGCCGACCTGGTACGCGGTGCCCGGCAACGGCTGGGACCCGGCCAACATCAACGGCAGCGGCGACGGCTGGGACAACATGGCCGTGTTCAACTGGACCGGCCACATCAACCCGAACGTCAGGTGGACTCCCTAGAGCCTGTCCGACCCCGCTGCCGGACGCGCGAGGGCGGCCGCCCCGGCCGCCCTCACCCATCCGGGGACGACACGGACCCCGATGACCGGCGCGGGCCGCACGCCTTGCGGTACACCTGTGAGGTGAGCCGGACGGGGCTGGGGGCCGTTATGGAGAGCATGAGAACTTCGCGTGTCACGCTGCTGTCGCTGGCGGTCCTTTGCACGGCGGCCCTGACGGGCCCGGCCGAGGCGACGACCGCGCCGAGGAAGTCGCTGGTCGAACTGCGCGAGCAGGGCGGGTTCGCGGGGCTGGACGACCGCGTGCGCGTCTACACCGACGGCTGCGCCCTGCTGAGCCGCCGTACGGGGCCGGTCGTGCGCAGGTGCCTGACGGCGTCCGAGTGGCGCGGGCTGCGCGGGGCGTTGAAGAACCTGCGGCTCGGCCGGTCCGAGGCCCCGCCGCAGGGGGCCGACTTCCTCGCGTACGGCCTGACGTACCAGGGCCGCCGGGTCACCCGCTACACCCTGCCGCCGTCCTGGCGGCCGGTGGTGGACCGGCTGCAGCGGGTCCTGGCGAAGTACCAGGCGCCCCGGTAGCCGAGAAGGTCAGGGCTCGGGGACGGCCTCCCACTCGCGGCAATGGCTGAGCGCGTAGTGGTGGTAGATCATGCCGACGGCCGGCCGCGGCCAGCCGGGCATGGCGTCGTCGTCCGGGGGAGAGGCCGGCTCGCCGATGTCGGCGGCGGTGACGGACTGCCCGCCGGGACCGCAGACGCAGCCGGGGCTGCCCTCGTGGTCGATCACGTCGTCCAGCGGCATCACGTGTACGAACCTGTCCATCCACATCACCTGCCCTTGACCGAGGATTGCGGACACATTACCTGAAACTGTCATATACGGGAATAACCTGCGCAAACTCCGCTACGGGCGGCCCATTGATTTTTGTTGGGATGGACGGCAAACTAACTCCACAATCGCCGGATGAGCTTGATGGAGTGCCGCAATGCCGTACCGCCCCCCGTTGGTCGCGCGCGAGTTCTTCGTGGCCGATCCTCCCGAGCTACCGGTGCGTGAGCCGGGTGAGACGGGCCTGTCCGCGCTGACCGGCGCGGAGGTGGTGGCCTCCGACGGGCGGGGGGTGACGCTGAAGGGCTCCACCTCGGCGGAGGAGACGCTCGTCGTGCAGATCTCGGCCGCGGGTGAGGGGGTGATCCGGGTGCGGCTGGCGGAGGATCCCGACGCCCGCACCCGGTCCGCCCGCGCGATCGCCATGGTCACCCCCGGCGAGTACGCCGGGACCGTCGTGGAGGCGAACCACAGCCGCGTCGTCGTCGACGCCGGGTCGCTGCGCGCCGAGGTGCGGCTGAACCCGTGGAACCTCCGCTTCACCGACCGGGCCGGCCGGACGCTGGTGGAGCAGGACCCGGGCCACCCCGACATCAGCGGCCGCCTCCGCACGCTGCCCTTCGGCCGCTCCACCGTCGACGGCGCCCCCGTCGCCTACCACGACACGTTCCTCGCCCCGGCCGACGAGGCGTTCGGCGGGTTCGGCGAGTCGTTCACGCCGCTCGACAAGCGCGGCCAGCGCCCGCTCATGTGGAACTTCGACGCGTTCGGCGCCGAGTCGCAGCGCGCGTACAAGAACGTGCCCTTCTACCTGTCCAGCAGGGGATACGGCATCTGCGTCGACAGCGGCACGCCGGTCGAGTTCGACATGTGCCAGTCCACCCACAGCGCCGTGCAGATCGTCGTGCCCGACGACCTCATCGACTACTACGTGATCGCGGGACCCACCCCGGCCGAGGTGCTGGACCGGTTCGACGGGCTGACCGGACGGCCGGAACTGCCGCCGAAGTGGGCGTTCGGCACCTGGATCTCCTCGGGCTTCTTCAGGGACAGCCAGGAGCGGGTGCTGGAGCGCGCCAGGAAGATCAGGGAGCGCGGCATCCCCTGCGACGTGCTGCACCTCGACTGCTACTGGCAGGCGGACGGGCACTGGTCCGACCTCCAGTGGGACCCGGAGACGTTCCCCGACCCGGCGGGCATGCTCGCCGCTCTCAAGGAGCAGGGCTTCAAGGTCTGCCTCTGGATGAACTCCTACATCTCGCACCTCAGCCCGGCCTTCGCCGAGGCCGCCGCGAAGGGCTACTTCCTCAGGCGGCCCGACGGCGAGACGTACGTCGCCGACACCTGGCACGGCTCCTATCCCGCCTGCGGCATCGTCGACTTCACCAACCCCGAGGCCGCGGAGTGGTTCAGGGGACTGCTGCGCGACCGGCTGCGCGAGGGCGTCGCGGCGTTCAAGACCGACTTCGCCGAGGGCGTGCCGGCCGACGCGGTGGCCTTCAACGGCATGACCGGCACCGACCTGCACAACGTTTACACGCTGCTGTTCAACGACCTCGTCGCCGAGGTGACCCGCGAGGTCAACGGGCACGGCCTGGTCTGGGCACGCTCGTCCTACCTCGGCGGGCAGCGCCACTCGGCGCAGTGGAGCGGCGACGTCGACACGACCTACCCCGCGATGGGCAGCACGATCAGGGGCGGCCTGTCGCACGGCCTGTCCGGCGTCCCGTTCTGGAGCCACGACGCGGGCGGCTTCACCGGCACGCCCACCCCGGACCTCTACATCCGCTGGTCGCAGTTCGCCGCGCTGTCCCCGCTCGTACGGTTCCACGGCACGACCACCCGGGAGCCCTGGGAGTTCCCGCCGCACGCCGAGCAGGCGGCGATCGAGGCCCTGCGGCTGCGGTACCGGCTCATGCCGTACATCTACTCGGCGGCCGTCACCGCGGCCGAGACGGGCGCGCCGATGCTGCGCGCGCTCTGCGTCGACCACCCGGACGACCCGGTGGCCTGGCAGGCGGATCTGGAGTACCTTCTCGGCACCGACCTGCTCGTCGCCCCGATGACCTCGGCGGACGGCACCAGGAAGGTCTACCTGCCCTCGGGGGTGTGGGTGGACTACTGGACCGGCGAGACGCTGGACGGCGGGCGCTACGTCACGGTGTCGCCGCCGCTCGACCGGATCCCCCTGTTCGGACGGCGCGGTTCGCTGGTCCCGGTCACCGAGCCGGGTGACACCGTGGCCGACGACCCGCGGGTCTCCCTGCTCGTCTTCGGCCTGCCGGAGCGCGAGAGCCGTACGACGATCAGGGACTTGGACGGGGACACGAGGGTCAGGGCGGTGTGGGACGGCGACCGGCTGACCGTCACCGCCGAGGGCCCCAAGCGGATCGGCGGCGTCGAGTTCGCCGGCCCCGGCGCCCCGGTCGTCATCAACTGAAGCGATACCCCCTGGAGAACAACCATGGTCAAGTTAGGCAGGAGCGCGGCGGTGGCGGCACTGGCCGCGGCCGTCCTGGCGCTCGGCGCGTGCGGCGGAAACGACGGCAAGTCCGAGGGCGGCAGCGCCGCCGGCGGTGGTTCCGCGGAGGCCAAGACCCTCACCCTCTGGCACTACGAGACGGGCAACAGCGCCATGGGCACCGCCTGGGCCGAGGCGATGAAGGAGTTCGAGGCGAGCCACCCCGGCGTCAAGGTGAAGTTCGAGGAGAAGGGCTTCGAGCAGATCCAGAAGACCGCCGGCATGGTCCTCAACTCCGACGAGGCCCCGGACATCATGGAGTACAACAAGGGCAACGCGACGGCCGGTCTGCTGTCGAAGCAGGGCCTGCTGACCGACCTGACGGAGGAGGCGACCAAGCGCGGCTGGGACAAGCTGCTCAGCCCGTCTCTGCAGACCACCGCGAAGTACGACGAGCGGGGCATCATGGGCTCGGGCAAGTGGTTCGGCGTGCCGAACTACGGCGAGTACGTGATGGTCTACTACAACAAGGACATGTTCGATAAGGCGGGCGTGAAGGTGCCCACCACCTTCGACGAGTTCGCCGCGGCGCTCGACACGTTCACGAAGAAGGGCACCACGCCGATCGCGATGGCGGGCGCGGAGTACCCCGCCCAGCAGCTGTTCTACCTGCTCGCCCTGAACAAGGCCAACCGCGCCTGGATCGACTCCTTCGAGCTCTACAAGGGCAAGGTCGACTTCCACGGCCCCGAGTTCACGTACGCCGCGCAGACCTTCTCCGACTGGGTGAAGAAGGGCTACATCGCCAAGAACTCGGCCGGCATGAAGGCCGAGGACATGGGCGTGGCGTTCATCGGCGGCAAGTTCCCGATCATGGTGTCGGGCAGCTGGTGGTTCGGCCGGATGCAGGAGGAGATCAAGGACTTCAAGTGGGGCTCCTTCCTGTGGCCGGGTCAGTTCGCCCCGGGCTCCAGCGGCAACATCTGGGTCGTGCCGGAGAAGTCCAAGAACAAGGACCTCGCCTATGACTTCATCGACATCACGATGAAGAAGGAGGTCCAGAACCTGCTGGGCAACTCCGGCGGCATCCCGGTCGCGGCCGACCCCGCCGCGATCACCGACGCCCAGAACAAGGAGCTGATCGAGAACTTCAACAAGCTCTCGACGCAGGACGGCCTGGCCTTCTACCCCGACTGGCCCGCCCCCGGCTACTACGACGT
Organism: Microbispora sp. H10885; assembly: GCF_014161415.1. NCBI lineage: Bacteria > Bacillati > Actinomycetota > Actinomycetes > Streptosporangiales > Streptosporangiaceae > Microbispora > Microbispora sp. H10885. The sequence continues at coordinate 123,185 of NZ_JABBWY010000013.1, forward strand.
GCTCGTCTCGGGCGTGCAGGAACTGATCAACGGCGACAAGAAGCCGGAGGAGGTCCTGGACGAGATCGCCCAGCCCTACAACGACAACCTCGCCGACATCGGCAACTAGCAGGGAACCCGCCTCTCCCAGATCCCGGCGGCGGGATCACCTGACCGGTCTCCGCCGCCGGACCCACCCCGAAAGGTCCGCACATGGCACCACCCGACGCGGGCGCCGCCCGCCCGCGCGGGAGGGGCGGCTACTGGCTCTACCTCCTGCCGAGCCTGGTGCTGTTCCTCGCGATCATCGTCGTGCCGTTCCTGATGAACGTCGCGACGAGCTTCACCCGCTGGTCCGGCGTCGGCACCCCCACCTGGATCGGGCTCGACAACTACACGAAGCTCTTCGCGGACGAACGGTTCTGGGCGTCCTTCCAGCACAACGTCGCGCTGATCGTCGCGATGGCGGTGGTGCCGACGGTCGTCGGCCTGGTGCTGGCCGCCGCGTTGTTCGACTACATCGCCCGGCGGTTCGGCGCCCGTACGGCCTCGGCCCTGCGCGCGGCGTTCTACCTGCCGCAGGTGCTGCCCGTCGCGGTGGCCGGCGTGGTCTGGGGCTGGATGCTGCACCCGTCGTACGGCGCGGTGAACCAGATCTTCGGGCTGAAGGTCAACTGGCTGGGCGATCCCGACCTCGCGCTGGCCACGGTGATGGCGATCATGGTGTGGTTCCAGCTCGGGTACCCGGTCGTCATCTTCATGGCCGGGCTCCAGCGGGTGGACCCCTCGCTGTACGAGGCGGCCGAGATCGACGGCGCCTCCTGGTGGCGCAGGTTCTGGCACATCACGATCCCGCAGATCCGGCCGGAGATCTTCGTGGTCCTGCTGACCTGCACGATCGCGGCGCTCAAGGTGTTCGGCCCGATCTTCGTGCTCACCCGGGGCGGCCCGGGCTCGGCGACGATGGTGCCGTCCTACTTCTCCTACCTGAACTTCTTCCAGAAGGTGAACGTCGGATACGGCTCGGCGATCGCCACCGTGCTCGCCCTGATCATCGTCGTGGTGACCTTCCTCTTCCTGCGTGTCCAGGACCGTGACCAGGAGCGTGACTCGTGACCTCCGATCGCCAGTTCGGCCAGCCGGGGCGCTGGGCGGTCCTCGCGGCGCTGGTCCTGCTCGCGGCCGTGATGCTCGTCCCCTTCGCGATCGTCACGCTCAACGCGTTCAAGTCCCCGGCCGAGTACTCCTCCGGCGGCCCGCTCAGCCTGCCGCACGGGCTGTACCTCGACGGGATCGTCGCCTTCTGGCAGCGCGTCGACTTCGGCCTGAAGCTCTGGAACAGCCTCCTGATCAGCGGCGTCGTCGCGGTCGCCGCGGTGCTGCTGTCGGTGCTCAACGCGTACGCGCTGGGAATCGGCCGGGTCCGCGGCCGGCTGTGGCTGCTCGTGCTCTTCCTGGTCGCCAACACGCTGCCGCAGGAGGCACTCGTCTACCCGCTGTACTACCTGGCGAAGCAGGCCGGGCTGTACGACTCGAGGCTCGCGGTCATACTGATCTTCACGGTGATCCAGGGGGCGTTCGGCACCTACCTGCTCTCGTCGGTGCTCGGGCGGTTCCCCCGGGGGATCCTGGAGGCGGCCGAACTCGACGGGGCGAGCAGGTGGCGGATCCTCTGGGGCATCGTCGTGCCCATCAGCCGCCCGACCCTCATGGTGCTGCTCATCTTCTTCTTCATCTGGACGTGGAACGAGTTCTTCCTGCCGATGGTGTTCCTCATCTCCAACGACAACCAGACCGTGCCGGTCGCCCTCGGCGTCCTGCAGGGCGAGAAGATGATGGACGCCACCATGTCCAGCGCGTCCGCGCTGCTCGGCATCGTGCCGGCCGTGGCCTTCTTCCTGATCTTCCAGCGCACGCTGACCCGCGGCATCACGGTCGGCGCGATCAAGTAACACCCTTCAAGTAACGCGTCACTACCTGACCTGGAGGCGCAATGTCCCATCGCCGTTCGGCGATGCTGTCCGCGTCGGCCGCCCTGGCTCTGGCTCTGAGCCTGGGCGCCGGCCCCGTGCGGGCGGCCGGCGACTATCCGTTCCGAGACCCCTCGCTGCCGCTCGCGCAGCGAGTCGACGACCTTCTCGGCCGGCTCACGCCGGACGAGAAGGTGTCGATGCTGCACCAGTACGCCCCGGCGATCGACCGCCTCGGCGTCGGCCTGTTCAAGAGCGGCACCGAGGCGCTGCACGGCGTGGCCTGGTCAACCGACATCGACAACAACGGGGCCGTGGTGACCGCCACGGGCACCGTCTTCCCCCAGGCGCTCGGCCTCGCCAGCACCTGGGACCCCGCCCTGATCAAGCGGGTCGGCTCGGCCGTCGGCGACGAGGCCCGCGGCTTCCACGCGCAGAACCCGCGCGTGTGGGGGCTCAACCTGTGGGCGCCCGTCGTCAACCTGCTGCGCGACCCGCGCTGGGGCCGCAACGAGGAGGGCTACTCCGAGGACCCCCTGCTCACCGGCGCCATCTCCACGGCGTACGGATCGGGCATGGAGGGCGACGACCCCGACCACCTGAAGTCGGCGCCCACGCTCAAGCACTACCTGGCCAACAACAACGAGGTCAGCCGGGACGTCACCTCGTCGGAACTGCCGCCGCGGGTCAAGCACGAGTACGACGAGGCGGCGTTCAAACCGGCCATCTCCGCGGACGCGGCGACCGGCGTGATGGCGTCCTACAACCTCGTCAACGGCCGGCCCAACACGGTCAGCCCGGACCTGAACGACGTGGTCCGCTCCTGGACCGCCCGGACCCTGTTCAACGTCTCCGACGCCTGGGCGCCGAACAACCTCGTGCAGAGCGAGAAGTACTACGCCACCCAGGCCGAGGCCGACGCCGCGCTGATCAAGGCGGGCCTGGACAGCATGACCGTCGACGACACCAACGGCGGCCCGACGGTCGCGGCGGTCAAGGAGGCGCTGTCGAAGGGGCTGCTCACCCAGGCGGACGTGGACGACGCCGTCCGGCACCAGCTCAGCATCCGGTTCCGGCTCGGGGAGTTCGACCCCGACGGCGGGCCGTACGGGAAGATCACCAAGGACGTCGTCAACAGCCCGGCGAACCAGAAGCTGAACCGCGAGACCGCGGCCAAGGCCATGGTGCTGCTGAAGAACTCCGGCGGCACGCTGCCGCTGAAGCCCGGCAAGAAGGTCGCCGTCGTCGGCCCGCTGGCCGACGTCCTCTACACCGACTGGTACTCCGGCGCCCTGCCGTACAAGGTGACCCCGCTCGCCGGGATCAAGGAGCGCGCGAAGGCGGTGGCCTCCTCCGAGGGCGTCGACCGGATCGCCCTGAAGGACGTCGCCACCGGGAAGTACATCAGCGCGCCCGCCGCCGGGGGAGACCTGAAGGAGAGCGCCTCCACGGCCGGCGTGACCGAGCAGTTCGACGCGTTCGACTGGGGCCAGGGCGTGCTGACGCTGCGCAGCGCGGCCAACGGCAAGTACGTCAGCCGGGCCAACTGGGCGACGCTCGCCAACACCGCCGACCAGCCGTCCGGCTGGTTCGTGCAGGAGCAGTTCAAGCTGGAGCAGCAGTCCGACGGCACCTACCTGCTGCGGTACGCCGGCTACGAGACGAGCGAGAGCTGGTTCGGCCCGAACGCGTACGTCAAGGCCGAGGCCGACGGCACGCTCGGCCTGACCACCGCCGACCAGGCCACGCACTACGCCAAGGAGGTCGTCTCCCGCGGCGTGGACGACGCGGTCGCCAAGGCGAAGGCCGCCGACGTGGCGGTCGTCGTGGTCGGCAGCATGCCGTTCATCAACGGCCGCGAGGCGCACGACCGCACCGACATGAACCTCGCCGAGGGCCAGGAGGCCCTGGTCAAGGCGGTGAAGAAGGCCAACCCCAACACGGTCGTGGTGCTGCAGAACAGCTACCCGACGACGATCAACTGGGAGCAGGACAACGTCCCGGCCATCCTGTGGACCACCCACGCGGGCGCCGAGACCGGCCACGGCCTCGCCGACGTGTTGTACGGCGACGTCAACCCGGCGGGACGGCTGACGCAGACGTGGTACCGGTCGGCCGACGAGCTGCCGGGCATCCTCGACTACGACATCGTCAAGAAGGACCGCACCTACCTGTACTACCAGGGCCGGCCCCTCTACCCGTTCGGGTACGGCCTGTCGTACACGTCGTTCGCCTACCAGGGCCTCAAGGCGGTGCCGAAGGGCGACGCGTACGAGGTCTCGGTGAAGGTGACCAACACCGGCTCCCGGGCCGGCGACGAGGTCGTGCAGCTCTACACCCACCAGCACCGGTCGCGGGTGAAGCAGCCGGTCAAGCAGCTGCGCGCGTTCCAGCGGGTGTCGCTGGCGCCCGGGCAGACGAAGACGGTCACGATGACCGTGCAGAAGGCCGACCTCGCCCTGTGGGACGTCACGCGGAACAAGTGGACGGTCGAGAACGCGACCCACGACGTCCTCGTGGGATCGTCGTCGGCGGCCATCCGCCAGCGCTCGACGATCAACGTCAGGGGTGAGGACATCCCGCACCGCGACCTGTCGAAGACCACCCGGGCGATCGACTTCGACGACTACTCGGGTGTCCACCTGGTGGACGAGACCAAGGTCCGCGGTGACGCCGTCGCGGGCGCGGACGGCGGCTGGATCGCGTTCAAGGACGTCCAGCTCCGCAAGCCGGCGAAGGTGACCGTGGGTGTGGCCTCCGCGACCGGCGGGAAGATCGAGGTGCGCCTCGGCTCCCCGGACGGCGCCAGAGTGGCGACGATCCCGGTCGCCGCGACCGGCGGCGTCTACCAGTGGGCCGCCGCCACCGCTCCGGTCTCCGGCGCGAACGGCGTGAAGGACGTGTACCTGGTCTTCACCGGGGACGTCCGGGTCAAGGACCTCACCCTGAGCTGAGTCCCACGCGGCAGGACCGGACCCTGAATCGAGGACGCCTCGCGGGTGAGCACCGCCCACCCGCGGGGCGTCCCGTCGTGCGGCGGCCGGCCGCCGCCACCACGGCCGTCGTCGCCGTCACCGCCGCCGGCCGGAGCGGAACACCCACGCGTTCTGGTTGAACCAGCAGCGGCCGCCCCGCCGCCTGCAGACGTTGCCCTGGGAGTTGCCGTTGCCGTTCACGCCGATCGTGGCCTGCTGCAGGCCGTTCGCGTTCTTGAGGCTGCCGACCACCATGTAGTTTCCGTGGGCTCTGCCGTTGCCCACGGTGATGCGGGATCCGTTGCCGTTGTTGTCGGGTCCCACGAAGCCTCCGCCTCCGTGTCCGCCGCGGGACATCGGCACGGACATCGGCACGGACATCGGCACGGCGTACGCGGCGGACGTGAGACCGGACAGGGAGCCGATCGCGAGGCCCGCGCCGAGGACCGCCGCGACCGCGACGCACCGGCGCCGGGCCGCCCGGGTGAGCGCGTCGCGCGCAGCATGCACCTTCATCTCCGCCGGCTCCGCTCCCTCTGGTGGATGTGCGAACGTGTCGCCTCCTGCGACCGCATTCGCGACATACCCCGATACGCGGGATCGCTCCCGGTCCACGTCGAGCCCCGACGCAGTGGATACCGTTCCTTTCCCGGCGGGGGGCGGCTTACGGGTATTCGTCCCATTCGTGCGACGCCGGTCAGGCCGGTGTCAGCACGTCCAGCGCCCTGTGGTCCTCGCCCACCCCCGGGAGGAGCACGGCGTCCCCGGAGGAGTTCCTCGTACGCAGGGGCAGGATCTCCTGGTAGGCGGGTGACCGGTACCAGGCCCTCGCCGTGTCGAGGCCGGGGAACTCGATGACGATGAGGGTCTGCGGCCAGCTGCCCTCGAGAAGCTCGGCCTCGCCGCCGTGGACGACGAAACGGCCGCCGAACGGCTCCAGCGTGGCGTCGATGCGCCGCAGGTACTCGACGATGTCCGCGCCGACGGTGACGTCGCGGAGCTGGGCGATGGCGTAGGCGGGCATGGTTCCTCCTGTGGTCCGGCGGCGGTGCCGGGGACGCTCGTCCCCTCCTGGTCCCGAGCATGTTCCAGGCGGGTCGCGGAGGCGATGACCCGTGAGGTAATGCCCGGGCGGCGGGGTCGTCCGCGTCTCGCCCGTCGGACGGGACCCGCGATGAGGAGGGCGATCGATCACGCTTTCGCCGGCGTCAGCCCGGGGTGATGTGGACGAGCCAGTAGGTGTCGTCCGTGTGGGAGAACTCGGCGAAGAGCCGGACCTCGCGGCCCGTGAGATCCACGACGTGGACCCGCCAGGTGGCGTGGCTTCGATCGAAGACGAGCAGGTGGTCCTCGTTGAACCAGCCCCACAGCGCACCGGACGCGGGCAGCGGAAAACTCGCCCGGCGGCGGCCGGTCACGGCATCGGCCACGCAGGCGCGCCGGTCCTCACCGGGGCACAACGCGGCGAGCAGGCGGCCCGAGGGGGAGAAGCCGACGTCCACGGCATCGGTCCAGCGCAGGCCGCCGATGGTCCGCCGGAGCGTCCCGTCGAGGCCGTAGACGCGGATGCCGTCCTTCCCTCGTGCCGTCCACCGGATCACCGAGGTGCCGTCGGGCGTCCACCGGTAGGTCGCGGCGCTCGCCCTCGCGTCCTCGATCCGGGTGAAGGTGGTGGTCCTCGCCTTCACGTCGACGACCGCGAAGCCCACCGCCAGCCGTTCGCGGACGACGCCGGCGGAGACGGTGAGCAGCAGCCGCCGGCCATCCCTGGACCATTCCGGAGAGGTCGCGACGAGCGGGCGCGTGACGGTGGGGACGGAGAACCGCGCCGCCGTGCCCCGCCCGGTGAACAGCACCTCGTTTCGCAGCGACGAGACGCCGCTCACGTCCTGCCGGACGGACGCCACCATGGTCCCGTCCGGTGAGACGACCGGATCGTAGCGCTCCTCCAGCCGCCGGAACGCGGCCCGGCCGGGGACGCGGACATACGCCGGGGTCGCCAGAGAGTCCACTTTGACCAGGAACGAAGTAATCCGCACCGGGTCGGTGGGCGCCTCGTGGAGGGTGGCCCGCAACTCGGGGACGACGATCCGGTCGGTCGCGGGCGCGGGCGGCCCGCTCAGGGCGGGACGCGCTGGCGGCGCGAGGTCCGAAGGGCCGGCCGGCCGGGTCAGAGCGTAGGCGATCGTGCCGGCAGAGACGATCACTGCCGCCCCGGCGGCCGCGACCGCCCGTCGCAGCCCGCGACGGCCGCGCCGCCGGCCGTCGTCCCGGAAGTCCTCGTCCGGCGCCGCTCCCGGGATCCCGGCGTCGTCGGGATCCCGGGAGGCGGCGGAGCCGGCCCGAAGGAGCCCGGATGTATCCCCGGTGCCGGTGGCCCCGGGGTGCCCGAGCAGCCGGAGCAGCACCCGAGTGGCCGCCGGACGCGCGGCGGGATCCTTGCGCAGGCACTCGGCCGCGACCTCGCGGAGATCGCCCTCAAGCGCGCCCAGGACGGGTTCCTCCGTCAGTACGCGGCGGACGATGGCCGGCACCGTGTCGTGCCCGAACGGCGGGCTGCCCGTGGCGGCGAACACCACCACTCCCGCCCACGCGAACATGTCCGCGGCGGGGGCGGGCGGCGCGCCGCGGAGCTGCTCGGGCGCCATGTAGGCGGGGGTCCCGAGAACCCCCTCGGCGGTGGGCTCGGACGCCTCCGGCGAGCCGAACGTGCGGGCGATCCCGAAGTCGATCACCCGTGGCCCGTCCGGCCCGAGCAGCACGTTGGCGGGCTTGAGGTCGCGGTGCGCCACGCCCGCCGCGTGCACGGCCGCCAGCGCGGTCACCATGCCGATCGCGAGCCGCCGCAGTTCCCGGCCGCGCAGCGGGCCCCGCTCCGCCACGACTCGCTGCAGCGTCGGGCCTTCGATGAACTCGCTGACGATGTACGGCAGGCCGCCCGCCGTACCCACACGCAGCACCTGGGCCGTGCAGAACGACGCCACCCGGGGCAGCACCTCGGCCTCCCGGCGGAAACGGGCGTCGGCGTCGGGATCGCCGGAGGCGTGCAGGACCTTCACCGCCACCCGATCGCCGTGCTCCGTCTCGGCCAGGTAGACCACCCCCTGACCACCGGAGCCAAGCCTGCCGGAGAGCCGGAGACCGCCGATGTCGGCGGGGTCGCCGGGACGCAGGGGAGCGAGGAAGGCGGGCATGGCGCTCAGCGGGGAGTGAAGGAGAACTGGGCCAGGCCCTTCCGGCCGGTGCGCACCTCCGCGAGCGTCCTGCCCTCCCGGCCCTTCAGGTCCACGACGACCGCCCGCTCGCGCCCGGCTCCGGCGGGCTCGCTGACGATCAGATGCTCCTCGTCGTACCAGGTGATGACGCCGCCGCCCTTCGCGCCGGGAACGGTGGCCACGCGCCTGCCGGTCGCGACGTCCCACAGGCAGGTGGCCAGGGAGCTCGCGCAGCCCGTCGTGGCGAGCAGCCGCCCGGAGGGCGAGAAGCCGTCGCCCGACCCGACGGCATGGCCCGTCCAGTGCATGCTGCGCAGCACCCGCCCGGAAAGATCCCAGAACCGTGTGCCTGATCCCTGTTCGGGGGTGAGATAACGGGTGTAGACCTCGGTGCCGTCCGGTGTCCAGCGGAAGAAGCCGACAGGCCGGAGCGACTCCGGCAGCGCCTTGTAGGCCCGGATGTCCTCGTCGTTGGCCGTCTGCGTGAACCTGGCCCGGCGGGTGACGGCGTCGATCACGAGGAACCCGGCCTGGACCGTCGCCTCGTTGTTCCAGTGGAGCACGGTGAGCAGCAGCCGGTTGCCGTCTCTCGACCACTGCGGGCCCTGGGTGAGATAGGGCGGGGCCAGGCCCGCCACAGTGAACCGCTCACCGGTCCGCCGGTCCGTGATCGCGATGGTCTGGTGGTCGGACTCGGCGACGAACAGCGAGTTCAGCACGGCGAGCCGGCCGCCGCCCGGCGACACCGCCGTCAGGACGGTGTCGCCGCCCACCGCCTCGAAACCGCCGCCGGGGAGGCGGACGTACGCGGCGGGGGTCTCACCGTCCGCGGCGGCGTGATAGCCGGTGAGGATCACCGGGTCGTCCGGGCGCTCCCACCGCCTCAGCCCGGGGCCGGCGTCCACGGAGGCCCGGGCCGCGGCCGTGCGGGCCCCAGCCGGAGAGGCGGCGGTCGAGGAGGCGGCGCTGGAGGAGACGGTGACCGGTGGGACCACCTGCCGGGCCGTCCGCCCGGCCTCACCCGGCGTCAGCGCGTACGCCGTGCCGCCGCACACGAGCGCGAGGGCGGTTCCCGCGGCGGCGAGTGCGACGCCGGACCGGCGTCGGCGGGAACCAGGGGGACGGAAGGGACCCGTGGGCGTGGCCGGGGACCGCTCCCCGTCCGGCGCGGCGGGGAGGATGGCATCGAGGACTCCGGAGTGGCCGATCAGGCGGAGCAGGGCCTCCCCGGCCGGTGGGCGCTCGGTGGGACGCGCGGCCAGGCAGTCGGCGACGAGCCGCCGCAGGTCGCCCTCCAGCGGGCCGAGGTCCGCCGCGTCGTGCGCCAGGCGCTCCTCGTCGGGGAAGGGCGCCCGTCCGACTGCCGCGTAGAGGAGCGTCGTCCCCCAGCAGAAGAGGTCCGCGGGCATGCCGGCCGGGCTCGCCGGTGAGCTCCTCGGGAGAGCGCCACAGGGGCGGATTCGGGCCCGGAGAACCATGACACAGCAGGCGGGGACCGTCCGGCCCGAGCACGATCCGATCGGGGCGCACGTGCCCGTGATGCAGGCCGGCGTGGTGGAGCGCCGCGATCGTGGTCATGGTGGCGATCGCGAGCCGGTGGAGCACGGCGCCGGACCGCGGACCCGCGGAGACGACGTCCTCCTCCAGCGACGGCCCGTCCACGTGCTCCGTCGCCACGAAGTCCGGGCCCGAGCCCACGATCAGTGCGGTCCCGAGGACGGCCGCCTTCCGAAGCGCGGCCACACGGGAGGCGTCGGGACGGGCGCCGGGGGCGAACCGCTTCACCACCACCCGATCCCCCGAGGGGGACAGCGCCGTGTACGTCGTCGTGCCGAGCCGTCCCGTGACGCGGTAGGGACCGAGCGCGGCCGGGTCGCCGGGATCCGGCGGAGAGGGGGCGGGCATCGCGTCAGCTCCTCGTGCCCGGGGCGGGCGGAATGTAGGTGAAGAGCAGGTCGTCGGTGTCGTCGGCCGCGGCGATCTCGGCGAGCACCCGCTGCTCGCGTCCCCGCCCGTCCATCACGACGATCCGGTGGCTGTCGCCGCTCGGATCGAGCACGATCAGGTGCGCGTCGTCATACCAGCCGAGCAGGGCGTAGCCGGCGAAGAAGATCCCGATCGAGACCCGCCGCCCGCCCCCGGCGGTGTCCCACAGGCACAGGGTGCCGCCGCTCGGGCAGTAGGTGACGAAGACGCGTCCCGACGGGGAGAACATCCGCCGGCCCACGCTCCGGCCGACCCAGGGCAGGTCGCGCGTCCGCCGCCCGGCGAGATCGCGGAACCGCACGCCGTGCCTACGCTCGGTGACGTATCCCACGGCGACGCCGGACCCGTCGGGCAGCCACGCGTACGCGCCCTCACCCTGCTCGTTCTCGTCCGGTGTGTCGACGTACGACGAGGTCCGTTTCGCGGGGTCGAGCACGACGAAGCCGGTCGGCGTGTCCTCGCCGGCGACGACCGACAGCAGCAGCCGGGTGCCGTCGGGGGACCATGTGGGCCGGTAGAGCCTCCCGCCGGGAGCCGCCGGCCTGAGAGTGAAGCGGAGGCCGCCCCGCTGGTCGCGGAACTCGACCGAACCCCCTTCCGATCCTGCCTTCGCGTTCTCCGGCGCGGCGGTGAACAGGGCGAGCCAGGATCCTCCGGAGGAGGGCAGGGCTTCGACGTCCGGCGTCTCCAGCCTGCCGAACGCGTCCGCCGTCCGGAGATAGGTGTTCCGGCCGACCCGGTAGGCCGCCATCCGCGTGGCGTCCTGGGGGCTTTCGTGCAGTGTCATCCGCACGCCGGGCACCGGGAGCCGGGTCGTGGCCGCGGGAGGGGTGGGCGGGTCGGGAGCGGCTGAGACGATCTCCAGCGCCGGCGGTGAGATGGCGACCGGCACAGGCGCGGCGGTTTTCCGCAGGGCCAGCGCGTGTCCGGCGCCGGCCGAGACGAGCGCGATCGCCAGGCCGGCCAGGACCAGCGCCGGCCGCCACCCGCCGCTCCGCTTATCTCCCGAGGGCGGCGCTTCGGGCCCGGCGGCCGCCTCCGCCGCTGGACTGAGAGGTCCGGTCAGCGTGTGACCGACAGTGTGACCGACCAGGGCGAGCACCGTATCGGCGGCGGTGGGGCGGGTGGCGGGGTCCTTGGCGAGACAGCCCGCGAGCAGCCCGCGCAGCGGCTCGTCGAGCGCGGACAGGTCGGGCTCGCCGCGCAGCACCCGGTTGACGGCGCCCGCCGGTGATCCGGCCTGGTACGGATGGCGTCCGGTCGCGGCGAAGACGATGGCCGACGCCCAGGCGAACAGGTCGGCCGGAGGGCCGGTCTCCTCTCCAGCCAGCCGCTCCGGTGTGAGCTCGTCCGGGCGGAGCGGCCGCGTGGAGGCCGAGAGGGAGGGCCCGGCCGTTGAGTCGAGGAGTGGGCCGATGCCGGTCCCGGCGAGCTGAGGGCCGCCGGCGGCCAGGATCACCGCGTCCGGTCCAAGGTGGCCGTGGACGATCCCGGCCTGGTGGGCGGACGCCAGCGCGGTCACCGTCTCGACGGCGAGGCGATGGAGCGCCGGGCCCGCGAGCGGTCCCCGCCCGGTCACCTCCTCGGTCAGCGTGGGCCCCTCCACGTGCCGCGTCACCACGTACGGCCGGTCCCGCGCGACGCCCGCGTCGAGGAGGGGCACGTGACCCTTGGCGGTGAGCCGGCGCAACGCTTCGGCTCCGAGGAGGAAGGAGTCCGGCTCGGCGAGCGCGAGGTCGTAGAGGGTGACCGTGACCCCCTCGCCGGTGTCCGACTCCCCGGCGTAGACGACCGCGGACGCGGTCTCGATGATCCGGCCTAGCAGCCGGTAGCCGCCGAGGCGTTCCCGGTCGTCCGGGCGTAACGGGCTGGTGGCGTGCAACGCGTCCCCCGTCAGAGGTGATCGTCTCTGCGGCCATTATGCGTCGATGGGGAGGGGCCGTCTCGAAATCGTGCGGTGGTCGATCACGCTTTCGCTATTCTCCCCGTTATGGCCGAATCGCTGGGGGAGCCACTGGCCTCGCGATACCACCTGCTGCGCCCATTGGGCTCCGGCGGCATGGGCCGGGTATGGCTGGCCAGGGACCCGGTGCTGGACCGCGAGGTGGCGGTCAAGGAACTGCGCCTCCCGGACGGCCTCGGCGACCGCGAGCGGGCCGAGCTCGTCGCCAGGGTCATGCGTGAGGCCGAGGTCACCGCGCGGGTGCGGCACCCCGGGATCGTCGCGCTGCACGACGTGCTCGTCCAGGACGGCAGGCCGTGGATCGTCATGGAACTGCTCCGCGGGCGGGATCTCGCCGCGCAGGTCGCCTCGTACGGGCCGCTGCCGTACCGGCAGGTGGCCGACCTCGGCGCGCGGCTCCTGGACGCGCTGTCGGCCGCGCACGCGCAGGGCGTGCAGCACCGGGACGTCAAGCCGGGCAACGTCTTCCTGTCCGCCGACGGCCGGGTGGTCCTCACGGACTTCGGCATCGCCCGGCCCGCCGGCCAGGCGTCGATCACTGAGGCGGGGCTGCTCGTCGGCTCGCCGGGGTTCATCGCGCCCGAACGGCTCGCGGGCGACCGCGGAGGCCCGGCGGCCGACCTGTGGTCGCTGGCGGCCACGCTCTACACGGCGGTCGAGGGCGTCCCGCCGCACCAGGGCACCCAGGCCGAGGTGATCGCGGCGACGCTCACCCGGGACCCCCGGCCGCCGGTGCTCGCGGGGCCGCTCGGCCCGGTGCTGACGCGGATGCTGGCGCGCGACCCCGCGCACCGCCCGGACACGGGCGCGGCGCTCGCCACGCTGCGCCGGATCGCCGACGGCGGCACGCCCGGCCCGGAGGCCGGCGCCCCCGCCGGGCCCGTACGCCGCCGCCGGTGGTGGATCGCGGCCGTGGCCCTCGCCGTGGCGGCCGCCGCGGTGCCCCTGACGGCGTACGCGCTGCGGGACGGCGAGCCCGGCCCGCCCCCGCCGCGGGTCTCGCCGGTCTTCACCCGTGCCGTGGACCTGTGCCGAGCGCTGTCCGGCGCGCAGGTGCGCCGGTTACTGGGCGCCCCGGCGGACCCGCACCCGGAGAAGGCGGGCTGCCAGTGGGCCGTCACGGGCGCGGGCGTCGAACTGGGCGCCGAGACCGACTCCGACACCCCGGAACCCTGGGCGCTGGACCTGGCCTCCGCGCGGACGCTCATGCAGGGGCTCCGCCGCCAGTACGCCTCGGGGCCGCGCGACGGCGACCTCATCTGGTACGAGGTCGGGCTCAATCAGAAGACCCAGGTCATCGAGTCGGCCGCGCGGGACGTGCCGGGGCTGGCCGACGAGGCCTTCGCCGTGGACGTCACCACACCGGAGGGCACGGCGAAGGCCGCCTGGGTGTACTTCCGGCTCGGCGACCTCGTGGCCGTGCTGCGGTACGCCCACCTGGACGTGACGTCCCCGGCCGGACTGCGGGACGAGGCGGTCGCGACAGCCCGGTCGGCCGCGGGCGGCCTGAGCGGGCTGGCGTAGCCGTGGAGGTGCTCGCCGGGCGGTACCGCCTCACCGAACGGCTCGGTGAGGGCGGCGGCGGCACGGTCTGGCGCGCCCACGACGAGCTGCTGCGCCGCGAGGTGGCGATCAAGCAGCTCCGCATCCCGCCGGACCTGGACGACCGGCGGCTCGCCGAGTTCCTCGGGCGGGCCGTCGACGAGGCGCGTGCGGCGGGGCGGCTCAGCCACCCCTCGATCGTGACGATCCACGACGTCGTCGGGCACGCCGGCCGGCCGTGGATCGTCATGGACCTGGTGCCCGGCCGCTCCCTCGACAAGATCATTCGAGAGTACGGGCCGCTGCCCTCCGAGCGGGTCGCGGAGATCGGGCTGGCCGTGCTCGACGCGCTGGAGGCGGCCCACTCGCGGGGCGTCCTGCACCGGGACGTGAAGCCGGCCAACGTGCTGATCGGGCCGGACGGCCGGGCACTGCTCACCGACTTCGGCATCGCCGCCCCGATGGGCGAGGGCGGCGCCTCCTGGCGCAGCTCGGCCGGGTCGCCCGCCTACATGGCGCCGGAGCGGTTCCGGGACGAGCCCGACGGGCCCGCCTCGGACCTGTGGTCACTCGGGGCCACGCTCTACACGGCGGCCGAGGGCGAGACGCCCTTCCACCGTCCCACTGCCGCCGCGCTCGTCGCCGCCGTCCTGCTCCACGAGCCCCCGCCGATGGCGCGGGCGTCCCGGGTGCTGGCCTGGATCGTGCGCGCTCTGCTCGACAAGGACCCGGCGCGGCGCCCGCCGCCCGAGGTCGTACGGCAGGCCCTGCGCGCCGCCGCCGCGCCGCCCGCCCCCGCCGTACGGACCGCCCGGTCGTGGCGTCTGGCCGTCGTGGCGGCCCTGGTGATCGTGACCGGCCTGGCGGCGGGACTCGGCGCCTGGCTCCTGACGTCGGGACGGGACGAGGGCGGCGGACGCTTCGCCGCCGTCCCCGACGCCTGCCGCAGCCTCACCGACGCGCAGATCCGCGACCTCCTCGGCGCGGCGCCCCGCCCGGAGCCCGCGCGGGGCCAGGGGAGCGAGGGCGGGGGAGGCGGGCGGCAGGGCGGAGACGGCGGGGACGGCGTGAGCGGTTGCGCGTGGACCGAGCGCGTCAGCGGGCACACGGGGACGATCACCGTCGGCTTCCGGCTGCCCGGCGACGGCGCGGGCGAGGCGGCCGCCGCCCGCGACCTCGCCTCGGAGCGCGCGGCCCGGGGCGCCGCGGCGCGCGACCGCCCGGGGATCGCCGACGAGGCGTTCGCCTGCGACACGGCCGACCCCGGAGCCGGGACCACCGGCGCCACGGTCTGGTTCCGCCTCAGCAACCTCGTCGTCGAGGTGGCCTATCGGCGCACCGGCGGCCCGGCGGCCACCCAGGCCGACCGCGGCACCGCCGAGCGCGCCGCCGAACTCGTCGGCATCGGGCTCGGCTGAAGTCGCCCCCATTCGACCCTCCCGTTCGCACCCCCTGTAGGAGACGAGATGACCAGCGGTGACGACAGGCCCGTCGGCCCCGGCGGGATCCCGCCCGAGGACCGGCCCTCGCGAGGCGGGCCGCCGTACCCGCCGCCCTACGGCCCCGCCCAGCCCGGCCCTCCACAGGGCCCGCCGCCGGGCCCGCCGCCGGGTGGGCAGCCTGGCCCTTACCCCGGTGGGCAGCCCGGCCAGCACCAGGGCCCTCCGCAGGGTCCGCCGCCGGGTCCGCCGGGTGGTTATCCGGGTCCGCCGCAGGGTCCGCCGCCGGGCGGGCAGCCTGGCCCTTACCCTGATGGGCAGCCCGGCCAGCACCAGGGCCCTCCGCAAGGGCCGCCGCAGGGCCCTCCGCAGGGCCCGCCGCCGGGCGGGCAGCCCGGGCCCTATCCCGGTCCGCGGCCGGACGCCTCACCCCCAGGGCCGCCCCCGCCGCAGCAGTACCCGCCGCAGTACTCCCAGCCGTACCCCGGGCAGTACCCGCAGCAGTCCGGCCCGCCCTCGCAGCAGTACGGGCAGGCGCCGTACCAGTCCGGACAGCAGCAGTACGGCCAGTACGGCCAGTACGGGCAGGGGTGGCAGGCGGTGACGCCGCCTCCGCCGGAGTTGTGGCAGATGCCGACGCAGCCGTCGGCCCCGCCGCGGCGGGGATGGGTGCTGCCCGTGGTGGCGGTCGGAGCCGTGCTGCTGGTGGCCGGTGGCACCTTCACCTTCATGACCGTGCGGCAGGGCTCGACCCCCTCCCGGCCGGTGGCGACCCCGGCCCGGCCGGTCGCCTCGTCCGCCACGGCCCCGCCACAGGCGGCGGCCGCGGACGTGTGCGCGATGCTCGACCCCGCCGAGGCAGAGCGCCTCGTGCCACGTGCCGAGATCAACTCGTCGAGCAACGACAACCGCGGCGGCACCCTCGTCAGCTACGTCCGGTGGACCTGCGAATGGGTGAACCGGAACATCTCCTACAAGGACGTCACCCGCAGGCGCGAGATCACGGTGAACGTGTCCAGATTCGACGCGCTCGGGACGACCACCGCCGAAGAGGCGGCGCGCGTCCAGTACAACGGGGAGCTCAGCCAGTACAAGTACGGCGCGACCCACTCCGACAAGGAGCACTACTACTCGAAGCCCAGGGAGTTCCGGGAGATAGGGAACGGAGCCGTCGCCCGCTACCAGTGGACGCGGGAGGGCAAGGAGTACTGGTACTCGTTCGGCGAGGGGGCCGGCCGCGTCGGCGACGTGTACTTCCAGGTGAAGTTCGAGGCGAGCCAGAAGAAGAAGGAGGCGGACTTCCTGTCGGCCGAGTCCACCCAGTCGATCACCGAGGAGAACGCCCTGCGCGAGGTGAAGGGACTGCTCGCCCAGGTCGCGAAGTCGGTGACCGCCTGGCGGGCGGGGCAGCCGCTGCCCTACCACGCGCGTCCCAAGCCGAGTCCCTCGCCGTCGCCGTCGCCGACCCGCATCCCCTTGCCGAAGGCCTGCGTGAACCTCAAGACGCTGGCCGCCGGCCTGGTGCCGGCGACCGAGGGCGCGGCGGCGCGGAGCAAGGAGGGCAACTCGATCGTCACGCAGTGTCAGTGGTGGAACGACGCGCTTCCGCTCGGCGGCGGCAAGGTCCGGTGGCGCAACCTGCGCATCGCCGTGCACACCTTCTGGGATGCCGAGTCCGCCCGCTACTACCTCGTCGACGAACGCTCGAAGACCAAGTTCACGGAGAGCAGCCGGATCGGCGGCATCCGGTGGGGCAAGGTGGAGAAGCTGAGCGGCTTCGGGCAGGACGCCTTCGGCCAGGCGATCCGGCAGCGTACGGACACGGCCCAGTCCAACCGGTACGAGATCTACGCGCTCGACGGCAAGACCGTCGTGTGGGTGTTGTTCGGCGGTAGCGACCGTCCGGAGAAGACGCCGATCAACGCGGCCGGTTCCGAGCTCATGGACCCGAAGGAGGCCGCCGCCGGGGCCAAGTCGGTGGCGAAGGCCCTGCTCGACGCCCTGTGACGTGATGCCCTGGCGACGTCATGCCCTGTGACGTGGTGGCCAGGTGACCTGGGATGGCGGTGTTCGTTCGGGATCGCGCGGGTATCTCCCCCCTCGACCGCGAGTCGACGGGGGGACGACCATGGCTACGTGTGAGGTATGCGGCAACGACTACGACATGGCCTTCGAGGTGCACACCCAGGGGGTGGTGCACGTCTTCGACAGTTTCGAGTGCGCCATCAGCCGGATGGCTCCCGTGTGCGAGCACTGCGGGTGCCGGATCGTGGGCCACGGCGCGGAGTACGACGGCCGCTGGTTCTGCTGCGCGCACTGCGCCCGGCAGGAGGGCGCGACCAGGATCGTCGACAGGGAGGTCACCGGGGCCGGCATGCGCTGACCGGTGGTCACGGTTCGAAGGCGACGAGGCGGATGACGAGGAATCCCTCGCCTTCGGGCTTGGGAGGCAGTGTCGCACCGGGCACGGCCTCGAACACCTCCGGGTGCTCGTCCCGGGTCACCACCCCGAACAGGTCGTCCGGCGAGGCGACGCCGAGCCTCAGCGCGCGCCTCGCGACGGCGTGGACACCACCGCCCGCCTCCAGTTCGGCGGCGACCGCCTCCGCCGCCGACCGGCTGGACACGCGCAGGCGCGCCACCCGCGCCCGCTGTGGAGGGGCCGACCTGGCACGGAGATAGTCTTCGATCTCCCACACGAGTAGTTCGCCGAGATAGTGCGACTTATCCCTCTTCACGATGACCAGGGTCGCCTGTCGCGTTTGCTTCTCGTTTGCACTCCGGTTGCCCCACGAACCGCCGGCACCAGTCCGGCACCGGGCCGGCATCGGACCCCCCGGCCGGGCCCGCACCGGGCCATGGCGTCGGCTCCGGCCCGCACACGTGCGGCGGCGCGGCCCCTGGATTCACGTGCCGCCTCACGGTAGGCTTTAGTTAGTTCCATAGCCAAACAAATGCGGAGGAGCGGGGTGCCACCAGGGTACCGGGGAGGCGCTGGGACCGGTGGCCGGCGCCGAGCCGCGCGTCACGGAGCCGGAGTGGCCGTCCGTACCGTCCATGTCATGTCGGATTGCGCGCAATTGCGGCATGATGAGCCCAAGCGGGAACGAGGCGGACAGTGATCACTTCGCACAACGGGCCACAGCCGGCCGACTTCACGGACGTACGGGCGACCAACCTCGCCGTCGTGCTGCGGTTCGTCCGTGAGAACGCCCCCTGCTCCCGCGCCGACATCGCCGCCTCGACGGGACTCAACAAGGCCACCGTGTCCAGCCTCGTCGCCGACCTCATCGACCGGCGCCTGCTGCGCGAGACCGGCCTGACCGAGCACCGGGTCGGCCGCCCCGCCACCATGCTCGTCCTGGACGGCTCGCCGTACGCCGCGATCGGGATCGAGATCAACGTCGACTACATCACGGCGGTCGCCGTGGACCTCAAGGGCGAGGAACTGCTCAACTGGCGGCGCTCCTTCCCCGGGGGGACCTCGGGACCGGGGCAGGCCGTCGTCGCGATGGCGGCGCTGGCCCGCCGGGTCGTCAGCCGGATGACCAAGGAGGCCCGTCAGGTGCTCGGCCTGACGGTGGCCGTCCCCGGCCTCGTGGACGTCGACGGCATCGTGCGGGTCGCCCCCAACCTGGGCTGGCGCGACGCCGACCTGGCCGGCGACCTCTCCAAGGCGCTGCGCGACCCCGGCTTCCCCGTGCTGGTCGACAACGACGCCAATCTCGCCGCGCTGGCCGAGCACCGTTTCGGTCCCCACCGCAACGCCGCCAACCTCGTGTACGTCACCGGCGAAATGGGCGTGGGCGCGGGCATCGTGCTGGACGGCCGCCTCCGGCGGGGCGGGCAGGGCTACAGCGGCGAGATCGGGCACCTCGAACTCGACCCCGCAGGGCCCGTCTGCCGCTGCGGCCGCCGCGGCTGCCTGGAGGCCGTCGCCGGAGTCGGCGCGATCCTCGCCCACACGGCTCCCGACGCCTCGCCGTCCGATCTCGAACTCGAGATCGACGAGGTCGTACGGCGAGCGCGGAACGACGACCGGGAGGTCCTCGCACTGCTGGAGAACCTCGGACGCCACCTCGGCCGGGGAATGGCGGCCGTGGCCAACCTGCTCAACCCGGAGGTCGTGATCCTCGGCGGCTACTACGTGCCGCTCGCCCCCTGGCTTGTCGGGTGCGCCGAGGAGGAGATGTACGGAAGGGTGCTCGCCCCCGGCGGGGGCGGCTGCCGTCTGGAGGTCTCCACCCTCGGGTACGGCGCCGCCGCGCTCGGGGCGGCCGCGCGGGTGCTGGACTCGGTCGACTCCGGCCGCCTGCCCGCCCAGCGCTGACCCGCGCGCAGCCGCCGCCTCCTGCCGACGCCAATGCCCCTGCCCCTGCCGCCTGCTCTGCCGTCTGCCATGCCGGAGCGGCATCGGCCGGTGCGGAAGCCGCTCCGATGTCGCGGGGCGGCGAACCAAGCGGGTGGGTGAGGCGTCGAATGAGGTCACACCGAGGAATTGGAAAATGATGAACACTCGCCTGCTCTCCGCCGCCGTGCTCGCCGCCGCGCTGGTCGCTCCCGTGGCCGCCGCCGCTCCGGCCGGGGCCGCCGCGCCGAAGCCCCTCACCGGGGTCGCCGTCTACATGTCCCCGAGCGGCTCGATCAGCCGGTACGAGCCGGGCAGGGGCTTCGCGAAGACGGGCACCAGGCCGCCGATCGGCCAGTTCTCCGCCTCCCCCGACGGCCGGAAGGTCGCCTACATCGGCGAGGGCGGGAAGGTGCGGGTACAGATCGGCCGCACGGTGAAGACGGTGGCCAAGGGCGCCCGGTATCTGGGGCCGTGCCTCACCCCCGCCTGGTCGCCCGACTCGGCACAGGTCGCGTTCGTGACCGAGGGGCGGGGCGAGGACGGACGGGTCGTCGTCGTCAACGCGGACGGCACCCACCGCCGCACCGCCGGCAGCACGCGCGGTGTCTGTCACCTGACGTGGTCCGCCAACGGCCGCTACCTCGCCGGGTACGCCGGGACGACCGAAGGCGTCTATCGGTTCGACCTCAAAACCGGCAGATCGATCAAGGCCAGGGGCATCGGCCTCGCCAACCACGTGCAGAGCCTGTCGCCCGACGGGATGAAGGTCGTCGTGGCGCCGCTGTCGCGGAACGCGCCCGCGGGCGACGGCTCCTGGCCGGAGTACTTCTCCCCGTCGGTCGTCGACATCGTCACCGGGAAGAAGGTCCCCATCCCGGTGAAGGGCTCGCTGATCGGCGCCTTCTACCTGCGGGACGGCCGCCTGGCCGTCCGGGTCGCCGGACGCACCGCCAACACCCTGGTCGTGCTGGACGCCGGCGGCAGGCAGGTGCAGCGCCTGGCCGAGCCGGCCGCCGCCAAGCGGCAGGCGCTACTGCAGATCGTCCGCTGACCGGCCTCCCCAGGCGGCCACGGAGCGGCTGACGCGAAACCCTCACCCGGAAATCCTCACGCGGGGCAGGTCGGCCAAGCGGCGTCGTCCACCAGCGCGTACGCCGCGGCGAGCAGGCCGGGCGACGCGAGCGCCGCGTCGCCAAATCCACGGGCGCTGAACAGACGGGCGCGGACCCCGGCCGGAAGTACGCCGGAGCGGGACGCGGCGCCGGGCGCGGAGCATGGCGACGG
>NZ_JABBWY010000013.1:143898-236942 GCF_014161415.1 Microbispora sp. H10885
GCGGACCCCGGCCGGAAGTACGGCCGGGGTCCGCGCCCGTCCCCGTGCGGCCCTTCTTCCGGTGATCCGTCTCGCCGCGCACGCTCGCCGCAGGGCCCGCGTACGGGACTGAAATCGCGGTGAAACAGGCGAGACGCGGGTCTTGACCTGAGACGAGGGAAAGGGCAATCTTCCGGATAAGCCCGGATTTACACACCGGAAACGTCCGGTAGCCCTTTCGAAGCGCTTCGACAGGCGGCGCTTCCCAACCGAACAGCGGATCCTCGCGACGCCCTCGTGGGCACCTCTTTCGGCAGGTCATCGAAGCGCTTCGACGCGAAGGGGAAGTCTCCAGATGAACGAACCGGCTCAGGACCCGGCATTCAGGAACCCCGCGCTTCCTCCCGCCGACCGGGCGGCGGACCTGCTCGCCAGGCTCACGCTCGACGAGAAGATAGGCCTGCTGCACCAGTACCAGGCGCCCGTCGAGCGTCTCGGCCTGCGGCCCTTCCGCACCGGCACCGAGGCCCTGCACGGCCTGGCCTGGCACGGGCCGGCCACCGTGTTCCCCCAGGCCCTCGGGCTGGCCTGCACCTGGAACCCCGACCTGGTCCGCCAGGTGGGGGAGGCGGCGGGCGACGAGGTCATGGCCTTCCACCACAAGGACCCGCAGAGCGTGGGCCGCAACGTCTGGGCACCGGTCGTCAACCCGCTGCGCGACCCCCGCTGGGGCCGCAACGAGGAGGGCTACTCGGAGGATCCCTGGCTCACCGGCGTGATGGGCACGGCGTACGCGCAGGGCCTGCGCGGGAGCCACGAGGTGCTCAAGACGGCGCCGACGCTGAAGCACTTCCTGGGCTACAACAACGAGACCGACCGGTGCGTCACCTCCAGCGGCCTGCCGCCCCGGGTGCTGCACGAGTACGAACTGAAGGCGTTCCGCCCCGCGCTCGAAGCGGGGGCCGCGGTGGCGGTCATGCCGTCGTACAACCTCGTCAACGGCCGCCCGGCCCACCTGTCGCCGCTGATCGGCAGCCACCTGCGGGAGTGGGCGCCCGACGACATCCTGGTGGTCAGCGACGCCTACGCCCCGGGAAACCTCACCGCGCCGCAGGGCTACCACAAGGACCTCCCCGAGGCGTACGCGCACGCGATCAGGGCCGGGCTCGACAGCTTCACCCAGGACGACGCCGACGGAGCCGCGACCCTGGCCCACATCAGGACGGCACTCGACCGCGGCCTGCTGACCGAGGCCGACCTCGACGCCGCCGTACGGCACACCCTGTCGATCCGGGTGCGGCTGGGGGAGTTCGACCCGGCCACGCCGTACGACGAGATCACCCACGAGGTGGTCAACAGCCCCGAGCACCGGCGGCTCGCGCGGGAGGCGGCCCGCCAGTCGATCACGCTGCTCAAGAACGACGGGCTGCTGCCGCTGTCGGCGCCGCGCACCGTCGCGGTCGTCGGCCCGCTGGCCGGCGCCCTGTTCGAGGACTGGTACAGCGGCACCCTGCCGTACCAGGTGACGGCGCTGACGGGGCTCACGGAGCGGTGCGAGACGGTCTACCACGAGGGCGTGGACCGGGTGGCGCTGCGCGCCGAGGGCGGTTACGTCGGAGCGTCGCCGGACCCCGACGGCGGGCCGCTGTACGTCGGGAGCGAGCGGTCCTGCTTCGACGTGTTCGACTGGGGCGGCGGCGCCTTCGCCTTCCGTGCGTGCGCCAACGGACGGCACGTGCAGGCAGGCGAGGACGGCGTGCTCGTCAACGACCAGCCCGGCCCGAGCGGCTGGGAGGTGCGCCAGACCTTCCGCATCGAGGAGCGGCCGAGGGGCGTCGTGCTGCGCAACATCTCCTCCGGCCGGTACGTCACCGTGGCCGGCGGCGTCGTGCGCACGACCGACGACCCCGACGCCGCGTCCGTGCTGTCCGTCGAACTGGTCGAGAGCGGCCAGGCCCGCGCCGCGGAGGCGGCGGCCCGCGCCGACGTCGCGGTCGTCGTGCTCGGCGACCACCCCCTGGTGAACGGCCGGGAGACCGAGGACCGGACGACGCTGGCGCTGCCCGAGCGGCAGGAGGCGCTGCTGAAGGCCGTCCACGCGGCCAACCCGGCCACCGTGCTGGTGATCTCCAGCGGCTACCCGTTCGCGGTCACCTGGGCGCAGGAGCACGTGCCCGCGATCGTCTGGTCGTCGCACGGCGGTCAGGAGTACGGTCACGCGCTCGCCGACGTGCTGCTTGGCGACGAGGATCCGGGCGGCCGTCTCACCCAGACCTGGTACCGCTCGGCCGCCGAACTGCCCGACCTGCTCGACTACGACGTCATCGCCTCCGACGCCACCTACCTCTACTACCGGGGCCGGCCGTTGTACCCCTTCGGGCACGGGCTGAGCTACACCCGCTTCGCCTACTCCCGCCTGGAGCTGTCCGCGGCGGAGGCCGCCCCGGGCGACACGGTGACGGTCCGGGTGACCGTGACCAACGAGGGCGGGCGCACCGGGGAGGAGGTCGTGCAGGTCTACACCCACCAGCGGCGCTCCCGGGTGAAGCAGCCGCTGCGCCAGCTTCGCGGCTTCGCCAAGGTGCGGCTCGCGCCGGGCGAGAGCCGTACGGTCGAGGTGGAGGTGCCGGTCGCCGGCCTCGCCTTCTGGGACGTCACGCGCGGCCGGTTCGTGGTGGAGGACGCCGCGCACACGGTGCAGGTGGGCGCGTCGTCGGGGGACATCCGGCTGTGCGCGCCGTTGCGGGTGCGGGGCGAGCGGATCCCGCCGCGGGTTCTCACCGGCCGGCCACTGGACGCGGCCGGCCACGACGAGTACGACGGGGTGGTGCTGTGTGACGCGGCGCCGGACGCCGGGGACGCCGTCCGCTCCGTCTCGCCCGGGGCCTGGATCGCCTTCCGCGACTGCGACTTCGGCGGGGACCCGGGCGGGGGCCCGGTTCCCGGCGACGCGGGCCCGCGGACGTGCGCGCTCAGGGTGTCGAGCGACGAGGGCGGGGTGGTCACGCTGCGGCTCGACGACCCCCTGACCGGCGAGGTGGCCGGCGCGGTCACCGTCCCGCCCACGGCCACCAGGCACGACTTCGTCGAGGTGAACACCCCCCTGGCGGGAGCGGCCGGAGTGCGCGATCTTTATGTGGTGTACGAAAGCGAGGGGGTCACGGTGAGCACGCTGACTTTCCTCGGAGGGCTCCGCCCGTGAGGACCGTGACGATCGCCGACGTCGCCAAGCACGCGGGAGTCGCCGTCAGCACGGTCTCGTACGTGCTGAGCGGCAAGCGGGCGATCTCGGCGACGACCCGGCAGCGGGTCCTGGACAGCGTCCGGGTGCTCGGCTACCACCCCAACGCGGGCGCCCGCGCCCTGGCGAGCAAGCGCGCGAAGGTCATCGCGCTGGTGCTGCCGCTGCGGGCCGGCATGAACCTGCCGGTCCTCATGCAGTTCGCGACCTCGGTCGTCACCACGGCCCGCCAGTACGACCACGACGTGCTGCTGATGACGGCCGACGAGGGGCCGGACGGGCTGCACCGGGTGGCGGCGAGCGCGCTGGTGGACGGGCTGCTGCTGATGGACGTGGAGATCCACGACCCCCGCGTGCCGCTGCTGCGCCGGCTCGCCGAGCCGGCCGTGCTGATCGGTTTCCCGGCCGATCCGGAAGGGCTGACCTGCGTCGACCTCGACTTCGCCCGGGCCGGCGCGCTGTGCGCCGACCACCTGGCCGATCTCGGGCACCGCGAGATCGCCCTGCTCGGCGCGCCGTCCGTGGTCTACGAGCGCGGCACCGGCTTCGCCGAGCGGACGATGGCCGGGTTCGCCGAGGCGGCGGCGCGGCACGGACTGAAGGCCGGGGCCTGGCCGTGCGAGGAGTCGTTCGACGAGGTACACGCCGCGGTGAAGCGGCTGCTCGACGAACGGCCGGAGCTTTCCGGGCTCGTCGTGCACAATGAGGCGGCCGCCGGCCATGTGCTGGGGGCTCTGCGGATCCTCGGCAGGCGGGTGCCCGAGGACGTCTCGGTGGTGGCGATCTGCCCGGACGACATCGCCGAGCGGGCCAGCCCCGCGCTGACCTCCGTGCTCGTTCCCGCCGAGGACGTCGGACGTCAGGCGGTCCGGCTGCTCATGGCCAAGCTGGAGGGCCAGGCCGTCCCGGAGTCGACGCTCCTCGAACCACGGCTGACGATTCGCGAAAGTTCACGATGATCACATTCCCCGACGGCTTCCTCTGGGGGGCCGCGACCGCGTCGTACCAGATCGAAGGAGCGGTCCACGCCGACGGCCGGGTCCCCTCCATCTGGGACACCTTCTCCCACACGCCCGGCATGGTCAGCGACGGCCACACCGGCGACGTGGCCTGCGACCACTACAACCGTTACCTCGAAGACGTCGAGATCATGGCCTGGCTGGGGCTCAAGGCGTACCGGTTCTCGGTGGCCTGGCCGCGCCTGGCCGACCTGGGCTTCTACGACCGGCTCGTGGACGCCCTGCTCGCCAGGGGCATCACGCCGGTGGCCACCCTCTATCACTGGGACCTGCCGCAGTCGTTGCAGGACATGGGCGGCTGGACCAACCGGGAGACCGCCTTCCGGTTCGCCGACTACGCCGCGGCCGTCCACGCGCGTCTCGGCGACCGCGTCGCCACCTGGACGACGCTCAACGAGCCCTGGGTGTCGGCCTTCGTCGGGCACGGCTCGGGGCGGCACGCGCCCGGCGTGACCGACCCGGCCGCCGCGTTCACCGCGGCCCACAACCTGATGCTCGCGCACGGCCTGGGCACCCAGGCCCTGCGGGCGGGGGGCGCCGAGTCGGTCTCGCTGACGCTGAACCTCACCCCGATCCTCGGCGACCCCGAGCCCGCCCGCCTGATCGACGGCCTGGCGAACCGGCTGTTCCTCGATCCGGTGCTACGCGGCGAGTACCCCGCCGACGTCCTCGCTCATCTGGAACGATTCACCAAGGTGAACCTGGACGACCTGCCGACGATCGCGCAGCCGATCGACGTGCTGGGCGTCAACTACTACACCGTCAACCGGGTCGTCGCCGACGCCTCGGCGGAGGGGCACCCCGAGTATCCGGGCAGCGAGGGCATCGCCTGGGAGGACCCGCACGGGCCGGTCACCGAGATGGACTGGGAGATCAACCCGTCCGGCCTGGAAGACCTGCTCGTACGGCTGTGCCGGGAGTATCCCGGCACCCCGCTGATGATCACCGAGAACGGGGCCGCGTTCCCCGACGGGGTGTCCGACCCCGGGCGGATCACCTATCTCGACACCCATTTCCGGGCCGCGCGGTCGGCGATGGACCGAGGCGCCGACCTGCGCGGATACTTCGTGTGGTCGCTGCTGGACAACTTCGAGTGGGCCCGCGGCTACCACAAGAGGTTCGGCATCGTCCGCGTCGACTACGACACGCTGGAGCGCACCCCCCGCGACAGCGCCCGCTGGTACCGCGACGTCATCGCCCGCGGCGGCCTCCCGGACTGACGGCGCCCTCCTCCCTACGCCGCCGCCAGGGACCGGACCCGGGCGCCGGCCGCCGCGTGCGCGGCGGCGAGCGACTCGGCGGCCAGGCCGCGCAGGTCCGCCATGGCCGGCGTGGTGTCGGCGAGCGTGAGCTCGGCCGCGATCACGTGCAGATCGAGGCCGAGCACCTCGCCGAGAATCCGGCGCAGGTACGGCTCGGCGTAGTCCCAGCCCTCTCGCGGCGTGCCGGGGCGGTACCCGCCGCCCTTGCTGAGCACGAGCGTGGCGGGGCGTCCGGCGACCGGGGTCTCCGCGACGCCGACGGTGCGCCCGACGATCAGGACGTGGTCGAGCCACGCCTTGAAAGTCGACGGGACGCCGTAGTTGTACATGGGCACGGCGAACAGATAGGCGTCGGCCGCCAGCAGCTCGTCCACGAGGGCGTCCTGCAGCGCGGCGGCCGCGCGCTCCTCCGCGCTGTGCTGGTCCGCCGGGCTCCATCGCGAGTTGATGGCGGAGCCGCTCAGGTGCGGCAGCGGCTCGGCGCCCAGGTCGCGGTGGCTGACCGTTCCCGTCCAGCCGTCCCGGAACGTCGCGGCGATCTCACGCGAGACCGACCCCTTGGCGCGTGCGGACGCGTCGATGTGCAGCAGATGAGACATGGCAATCGCCTTCCGTTCAGATCGTCTGTAAGTCAGACTGTCTGCATAGAAGAGCATCTGTCAAGTCGCCGGATATCATGGGAGGCGTGAGTGAACTGGCGTGTGAGCTGCCCGCGGGCCTGGAGATCGACTTCGGATGGCTGCTGGGACAGGCGCTGCATGCCCACATCACCGTGACCAAGCGCGCCGCCGAGGCGCTGCCGTCCGGGCACCGCGGCTACCAGGTGCTGTCGGCGGCGGTGCACGAGAGCGCGCGCAACCAGATCGAGATGGCCCGCCAGCTGGGGCTGGACCGGACCGTGATGGTCTACCTGGTCGACGACCTGGTGAAGGCCGGGCTCGTCGAGCGGCGTCCCGATCCGTGTGACCGGCGCAACCGCCTCATCGTGGCGACCGATCTCGGCCGTGCGCGCCTGGCGGACGTCTCCGAGGCGATGGAACGCGCCGAGGCGCACCTGCTGGCCCCGCTGGAGGAGCCGGAGCGGGAGACGCTCAGGCAGTTGCTGCGGCGCGTGGTGGCGGGGCACATCGCGCACGGCGGCGAACTGCCCAGCCTGTGCGAGGTCGCGGGGAACCTGCAGGACGCGCTCCAGCCGGAGCGCCGCGACCGGTAGCCGACCGGCCGGGACCCCGGCCGGTCGCAGCCCGGACCGTGGCCGACCGGCCCGTGCCGGCCAGGACCGTGGCCGACCGGACCGTGTCGCGGGTCACACGGTTTCGCGCCCGGCTGACGGGTGCGGCAGCACCCGGCCGCCGAGGTGGGGGAA
This sequence comes from Microbispora sp. H10885, assembly GCF_014161415.1. NCBI lineage: Bacteria > Bacillati > Actinomycetota > Actinomycetes > Streptosporangiales > Streptosporangiaceae > Microbispora > Microbispora sp. H10885. The sequence continues at coordinate 150,766 of NZ_JABBWY010000013.1, forward strand.
GACCTTCGCGACCTTGGCGGTCAGATAGTCGCCGTACGTCCCGGTGAAGGCGCGCAGGTCCAGGCCGTCCCAGCGGGGACGGCCACCCTCGCGGGCGGGCCGGGAGGGAAGCGGCGGCACCTCGCAGTCCCAGCCCGGGTCGAAGAAGAAGGGGAAGGAGAGCCTGCCCCGCCCGGTGTGGTTGCGCACCCGGTGCGGAGTGGACCGGTAGAGGCCGCCGGTCAGCCGGTCGAGCATGTCGCCGATGTTGCAGACCAGCGTCCCGGGGATCGGCGGCGCCTCGATCCAGCCGCGGGCCGTGTGCACCTGCAGGCCGGGATTGTCGTCCTGCAGCAGCAGCGTCAGCAGGCCGTAGTCGGTGTGCTCGCCGACCCCCCATTCGTCCGGCCCCCACTCGCCCCGTCCGGACTCGGCGGGCGGCGGGTAGTGGAAGATCCGGAACAGGACCGTGGGCGTCGCGGTGTAGCCGGAGGCGAAGTAGTCCTCCTCCAGCCCCAGGCTCAGGGCCACGCCCCGCATGACGGCCTGTCCCACGCCGGTGAGCGCGTCGATGTACGCCCGTACGGCGGCGCGCAGTTCCGGCACCTCCTCGGGATAGAGATTGGGCCCGTGCAGCGGCCGGGGATCCTCATGGCCGAGATCGGCGCCGAAGTAGAGGCCCTCCTTGAGATCGGGGCGGCCTGAGGTGAGTTCGCCCCCCACCGGGAAGTATCCGCGCCAGGCCCGTCCGCCCCGGTCCATCGAGATCCGCATCTTGTGCTCGGGCGGCAGCAGGAAGAAACGCGCGGCCGCCTCCCGGAGCAGCGCGATCAGGTCGTCCGGCACCCCGTGACCGCTGACGTAGAAGAAGCCGCTGTCGAGGCAGGCCGCCTCGATCCGGCGCGCAACGCCGGCGCGCTCCCTGCCGCCGTCAGGCGTGGAAGGGCCGGTGAAAGGGCTCACGTCGATGACCGGCAACGGTCCCGCACTGTTCATGCCCCCAGATTCCACCATTCGGCCCGCCGCCCGGAAGGCGGCTTTACACGCTTGCCGTTCGCGTTGCGTAGGGAATGATTTGCGGCAATTAGGGGTGAATCTTCAAGTTTGTACTATTGCATCCTAATTAAGGTGTTTGGCGTAGATTTCGGGATGCGGCCATGGAAGGCCGTTCCCGGAGTAGGCGATCGCGTGGGTTTTGGGGATCAGTGGTCGATCAAGAGCCGTGTCGCGCTGTTCACCGGCACGGCTGTCGCCCTGTTGTGCGTGGCGTTCTCGGTCGTGCTGGTGTGGGCGCTGCACCAGGCGGCCTCCCGGCACCTCGTCAGTGAGGTGACTGCGGCGGGTGAGCGGGCGGCCTACCAGGTGGAACGCGCGCGGGATGGAGCCGTGCTGCCGCCCGAGTCCCCGGCTTTGGAAGGGTCCGTGCAGGTGGTGGGCCCGGGGGGCCAGGTGCGTGCCGCGACGCCCGACATGCGGGGCAAGCCGCCCATGGCGCGGTTCCGCCCGGAGGCGCCGCAGCTCAGGACCGTCCAGGAGGTCTGCGGGGGCGTGTTCGGCGCGGGGCGGTGCCGCGTCGTGGTCGCGCAGCGGGTCTACCACGACGGCCGGGACTGGACCGTCTACAGCGCCGCGCCGGTGCGGACCTTCGACGTCCCGCCCGGGCTGGTGGCCGGGCTGGTGGCCGGGTCCGCGCTCGTCACCGCCACGGTCGCGTACGGCGCCCGGCGCAGTGTCAGGCGGGCACTCACGCCGGTGAAGGCCATCAGCGCGGAGCTCGACGAGATCAACATGTCCGAGCTCGGCCGGCGGGTGCCGGTCCCGGCGGGCAGGGGAGAGATCTACGACCTCGCCCGGAGCGTCAACTACACGCTCGACCGGCTGGAGGAGACCTTCGACCAGCAGCGCCGCTTCACCTCCGACGCCTCCCACGAGCTGCGCAGCCCGATCACCGCGATCCGCGCGCAGGTGGAGGACGCGCTGCTGGCCCCCGAGGAGACCGACGTACGGGAGATCGGCGAGGCCGTGCTGAGGAGCATCGACCGCCTTCAGGCGATCGCCGCCGACCTGCTGACGCTGACCCGCCTCGACGCCGGCGCGCCGTGCGAACGCGAGCCGCTGGACCTCGGCCGGCTCGTGGCCGACGAACTGGGCCACCGCCGGGCCGTGCACACGATGGTCCCGCGGCTGCCCCCCGGGGTGACCGTCCGGGGCGACCGCATCCGGCTGGGCCGCCTGATCACCAACCTGCTCGACAACGCCGACAGGCACGCCGCGTCCTCGGTGAGCCTGGAGGTGCGGCGGGACGAGTCGCCCGACGGCGACCCCCGCTTCCTGTCCGGCACCGCGGTGCTGGAGGTGCTCGACGACGGCACGGGGATCCCCGGAGACCAGCGCGAGCGGGTCTTCCAGCGGTTCACCCGCCTGGACACCGCCCGGAGCAGGGGCGCCGGGGGCGCCGGGCTGGGCCTGCCGATCGCCCGGCAGATCGCCGAGAGCCACGGGGGCACGCTGACGATCATCGACAGCCCGCGGGGCGCCCGCTTCCTGCTGCGCCTGCCGCTGTCACGGGAGCCCTGACCCCCTCGCGGCGACCCCCTTCAGCGGGCGGGCGGCGCCTCGGCGCGGCTCTCCGTCGTCGTGTCGTCATCGCGCCGGGTACGGCGCGGACGGGGCGCGGCGGCCCGGCGGGTCGTCGTCGAAGCTTGCCCGCCCGTGGGCGTTCCGGGGGCATCGCCGGCGGGGTCCGTCCGGTCCTCCGGTGCGGCCGCGGAGGAAGCGGGACCGGCCGGTGTCTCCGGGGCCGCCGGGGTGTCCGTACCGGTTCGGGGGCCGGTTCGGGGGCCGGTTCGGGGGCCGGGCCGTGAACCGGAGGGCCGCGCCGCTGGGTCCGGCGTGCCCGCCCCCGCGTCCTGGTCCTCCCGGGACTCGCGGGGCTGCCGGGCCTCGCCGCGTGACTCACCGGCGTCGCGGGTGCCACGTGTCTCCCGGTCCTCGCCGGGCCACTGCGGGCGCAGTGCGGCGATCACCGCGTCGGCCTCGGCGTCGGCGGCGAACTCGCCGGCCGCCTCCGCCTCGCGGCGCTTGATGACCACCATGTGGTCCACCGAGACGCGGCCGCCGCCGGTGACGGCGAGCAGCACGGACGCCGCCCCGAGCGCCACGATCAGCTCGATGGCGCCACCTGTGAGGGGCAGGCCGGTGTCACCGGCGGTGACCACGAACACGGCGAGGGCCTCGGCGAACAGCAGCAGCCCGACGGCCGGCACGGCGAGACCCGCGATCAGCAGCGTGCCGCCCACCAGCTCGACCAGCATGGTGACGGCCGCCCAGAGGTAGGGGACGGGCGCGTGGAGTTCGGTGAACTGCGCCTGGGTGGCGTTGAGGCCGGCTTCGAGCTTCTGCCAGCCGTTGGCGAAGAAGATCCCGCCGACGCCCATGCGGGCGGCCAGCGAGGCCAGGTCGTGCAAGGTTTTCTTCACGGCTTCTCATCCTGGGGGCTGGGGGGCGGCGGCTTGCCCGGATACTCTCCCCGGCCCGGTCGCCGTCATGCGCGGACCAGGTCAGGCGTCCGCGCGCTCGGGCGCCGGGGTCTCGGTGCCGGGTTCGCCGGCCGGGTGACGGGGGAGCAGCAGGGCCACGGCCAGCGCGGTGAGCGCGAGCAGCGCCACGCTGACGACGACGGTGCTGTGCAGGGCGGTGACGAAGGCCGCGCGGGCGGCGGCCAGGAGCGCGTCCCCGGTGACGCCGCCGGCCTTCCCGGCCACGTGCGCGGCCGCGGCCAGCGACTCCCGTGCCTGCGTCATGAGGCCGGACGGGACTCCGGGGACGGTTCCGAGGGACGGGGCGTACACGATCGTGGTGATCGTCCCGAGTACGGCGATGCCGAGGCCGGCTCCGAGCTCGTAGGCGGTCTCCTCGATAGCGGCAGCGCCGCCGGCCCGCGACTCCGGCGCCGAGGCCATGATCGTGTCCGACGCCGCGAGCAGGGCGACCTCGACGCCGAAGCCGATCCCCGCGAAACACGCGATGAGCATCACGGGGTGCTGCTCGGTCCCCCAGGTCAGCACCGGGGCGAGGGACAGCGCGGTGAGCGCGAGGCCGCCGCCGACCGTCGCGCGCAGCCCGATCCGCCCCAGCACGTGCGCGGCGGCGAGGCCCCCGGCGACGGCCGCGACCATCAGCGGCAGCATCCGCACGGCGGCCTCCAGCGGGGACAGCCCCAGCACGAGCTGGAGATACTGCGCCAGCATCAGCTCCAGGCCGACCAGCGCGAAGACGGCCAGCACCACGCAGCCGACGCCGGTCGCGAAGCCGCGCTGGCCGAACAGCCCGATGTCGAGCAGGGGGAAGGCCAGCCGCCGCTGGCGCAGGACGAACCAGGCGAGCATCGCGGCGCCGGCCACGAGGACGACGAGCGCCGGGCCCCGGCCCAGCGTGTGCCCCGATCCCGCCTCCTTGAGCCCGAACGCGACCGACAGGATGCCGAGCGTCGACAGCGCGGCGCTGAGCGCGTCCCACGGGTGGTCGGCCCGCCTCGGCGAGGCGGGCAGGATCCGTACGGCGAACGGCAGGGCCACCAGCAGCAGCGGCACGTTGATGAGGAAGACCGCGCCCCACCACAGGTGCTCCACGAGCACCCCGCCGATCAGCGGCCCGACGGCCGCGCCCGCGGCGGCCACGGCGCTCCAGACGCCGAGCGCGACGGCCCGCTCCCGCCGGTCGGTGAACACCTGCCGGATGATCGACAGCGTCGCCGGCATGATCATCGCGCCGCCGACGCCGAGGAAGGCCCGCGCCACGATCAGCGCGAGCGGCGTCGCGGCGAACGCCGCCGCCAGCGAGGCCAGGCCGAACACCACGTAGCCGCCGAGCACGAACGGCCGCCTGCCGTACCGGTCGCCCAGCGTGCCGAACGTCACCAGCAGCGGCGCGACCACCAGCGAGTAGACGTCGATGATCCACAGGAGCTGGACGGACGACGGCTCCAGGGCGGCGGTGAGCGCGGGGACCGCGATGTGCAGCACGGTCGCGTCGACCGCGATCAGGAGCAGGCTGAAACACAGCAGCACGAGGACCGACCACCGGCTGACCCGGGGCTCGCGCAGGGCGCCCGCCGCGCGGACGGTGACGGACCCGACCGAAACCATGATCATAAACCGCTCAGTGCTCGCGGCCCCGCTGGAACATGCGTGGCAGCTTAAGCCATGGGAAGGGGATCTCTCAGCCCTTCCGGTGATGTCGGGAACACAGCGCCGGTTCCGTATCGTTCCAGGTGATCACAGGGACCGGCGGGTGCCTCGTCCACCGTGCCGCGCGGGGTCCACCCATTCCCTTCCCTCGTGCGGTATAACCGGGGTCGAAGCGGGGAGGCGTCGATGCGGGACTCCGACAGAGCACGGGCGGCGAGCCTCTTAAGTCGGACTGCGGCACGTGATCTGTTCGAACAGGTGCGTTTCCGCTATTTCCACCTTCCGCCGTTCGCGCGGCGCGTGCTGTTCGTGGTGCTGCTCGTCGCCGTGATGGGCGTGGCCGCCGCCCTCAACTGGTCGCTGATGCCCACCTTCATCGGCACCGTGACGGCGCTGGCCTTCGTCGCGCTGGCGCTCAGCTATCCCCGCGCCGCCGCGACCGTGCTGGTGCTCGCCGCGTGGGGCCTGCTGCTGCCGCTGTTCATGGTGGTGTACGGCGGGCAGTCGCCCGTGCCCGGCCTGCTGATGCTGCTCGGCGTGCTGGTCGCGATCTCGGCCCACCTGATCCGCTGGGTGCCGCCCTGGCTGACGACGCTCATGTCCCTGGCGGCCGCCGGGCTGGCCGCGCTGTCGCTGTCGCCGCTGTCCTCCTCCGCCGCCCTGTGGGGCGCGTACGGCGCGGCCGCCGCGGTGCTCCTCTACCGGCTGATCCTGGCCCGCAGGGTGCGCGCCGCCGCGGAGCGTGAGCCGATCGGCGGAGAGGCCCACGAGAGGCAGCAGGTCAGGGCGGGCGGTCACCGGCCGGCCGCGGCCGAGACCGGCGACCCGCCGCCGATCACCGTCGAGCAGGCTCTCGCCGAACTGGAGTCCATGATCGGCCTCGAACCGGTCAAGGAGCAGGTGCGGGCCATCGCCGCGTCCATCGAGGCGGCCAGGCTGCGCAGGGAGGCGGGCTACGCGAACGAGCGGCCCATGCGCCACTTCGTGTTCGTCGGCCCGCCGGGGACGGGCAAGACCAGCGTGGCCCGCACCCTCGCCAAGATCTTCTACGCCTTCGGTCTGCTGGAGACGCCCTTCGTGGTCGAGGCGCAGCGGGCCGACCTCGTGGGGGAGTATCTCGGCGCCACCGCGATCAAGACCAACGAGCTCATCGACCGGGCGCTCGGCGGGGTCCTGTTCGTAGACGAGGCGTACGGCCTGATCAACTCGGGCGACGGCCAGCCCGACCGGTTCGGCGCGGAGGCCGTGCAGACGCTGCTCAAGCGGGCCGAGGACGACCGTGACCGGCTCATCGTCATCCTCGCCGGATACGAGCGCGAGACGAACGACTTCCTGTCGTCCAACCCCGGGCTGTCCAGCCGGTTCGCCACCCGGGTCCGCTTCCCCAGCTACGACCCCGGCGAGCTGCTGGAGATCACCGAGGCGTTGCAGGAGCGCCGGGGCGACCGGCTCGCCCCCGAGGCCCGTCCCGTGCTGCGCCGCTTCTTCGAGGACGTCCACCGCCGGGGGCTCGTGGACGACCTCGGCAACGCCCGCTTCGCCCGCAGCCTCGCCGAGGCGGCCGCGCAGGCGCGCGACGTGCGGGTGGTGAGCGCGGGCGGGGCGCCGCGCGGCGAGGACCTGGTGACGATCACGGCCGGCGACGTGACCAAGGCGTTCGACGAGATCACCGCGCGCTACCGCGGCTACCAGGCCACGCCGACGCTGGACGAGGCGCTCGCGGACCTCGACCGGATGGCCGGGCTGGAGCCGGTCAAGCGGCAGGTCCACGCGATCACGGCCCAGCTCAAGGTGGCCAGGATGCGGCAGGAGCAGGGCCTTCCGGTCCAGTCGCAGATGCGGCACTTCGTGTTCGCCGGCCCGCCCGGCACCGGCAAGACGACCGTCGCGAGGATCCTCGGCCGGATCTTCTCGGCGCTCGGCCTGCTCGCCAGGCCCGACGTCGTGGAGGCGTCCAGGGCCGACCTCGTCGGCCAGCACTTGGGCGCCACCGCGATCAAGACCAACGAGCTGGTCGACCGGGCGCTCGGCGGCGTGCTGTTCGTCGACGAGGCGTACGGCCTGGTCAACTCCGGCTATTCGGGGGGAGACGCCTTCGGGGCCGAGGCCGTGCAGACCCTGCTGAAGCGGGCCGAGGACGACCGCGACCGCGTGGTGATCATCTTGGCCGGTTACGAGCGCGAGATGGACGCCTTCCTCGCCACCAATCCCGGCCTGGCCTCGCGGTTCAACCAGCGGGTGGCGTTCCCGTCCTACTCGCCGTCCGAGCTGGCCGAGATCGCCAATCTGCAGGCCGCCGCGGCCGGTGACAGGTTCGACGCCTCCGCGGGGCGCGATCTGGCCGACGTCTTCGACTGGGTCTGCCGTGAGGGGCTGATCGACGGGCTGGGCAACGGCCGCTTCGCCCGCTCGCTGTACGAGCGCGCGGCGCTGCGGCGCGACGTGCGCCTGGCCGCGCAGGGCACGGCGAACGCCGCCGAGCTGACCACGATAACCAGCGAGGACGTCCGCAGCGCGGTGGACGAGCTGTCCTGATCCGCGAGCCGCCCTGATCCGGGGGAGAGCCGCGTCGCGGCGATGCGTGTCCCGCTGACGGCGATCGTCACTTTCTGCTACTAATCTACTTCGTAGGGTAGCCGGAGGAGCGGAGAGACACGTGAGACCACGATGGCCGGTCGCCCTGGCCCTGCTCGCGGCGGTGTGGGCCGCGAGCGCGTGTGGTGCGCAGCGGGGGCCCGGTGAACAGGACGGCGCGCTCGCCCCCTCCCCGGTCAAGGCGTACGACATCAACCCCCTGCCCCGGGACAAGGTCAAGGACGGCGGCACCCTGCGGTGGGGGCTCGTCGACTTCCCCACCCAGTGGAACCGCAACCACGTCGACGGCGACGGCAACGCGGTCGAGGCCGTGACCGACGCGCTCATGCCGCGCACGTTCCGGTCCGACGAGCGGGGACGGCCGTCCCTCGACACCGACTACGTGACCAACGCCCGCATCACCGCCACCTCTCCCCGGCAGGTCGTCACCTACTCGATCAACCCCAAGGCGCGATGGTCGGACGGCAAACCGATCACCTGGAACGACTTCGCCGCCCAGTGGAAGGCGATGAGCGGGCGCGACCACGACTACCGGGTCGACGCGGCCATCGCCTACGAGAACATCCAGAGCGTGGCCCGGGGGTCGAGCGACCGGGAGGTGGTGGTCACCCTCGCCCAGCCGTTCAACGAGTGGCAGTCGCTGTTCACGCCGCTGTACCCCAGCGTGACCAACGCGACGCCGGCCGCGTTCAACTCCGACTGGATCAACCGGATCCCGGTGACCGCCGGGCCGTTCCGGGTGGAGCGGCTCGACGCCAAGGGCAGGACGGTCACCCTCGCCCGCGACCCCGGCTGGTGGGGGAACCGGCCCAAGCTCGACCACATGGTGTTCCGGACGGTGCGGCCCGACCAGATGGTGCGCGCGTTCACCAAGGGAGACGTCGACGTGTTCGAGGTGGGCCCGTCCCCCGACGACTACGCGCGGGTCAGGGAGGCGTGGGACGCGGTGGTCCGCCAGGCCGCCGGCACGCAGTACCGCCAGTTCACCATGAACGGCGAGAGCCCCGTCCTGTCCGACGTCCGGGTGCGCCAGGCCGTCGCCGCGGCGCTCGACCGGCGCGCCCTCATGCAGGCCGACCTCAAGGGCCTCGGCTGGCCGACGGTGACCCTGGACAACCACTTCCTCATGAACAGCCAGTACGGCTACCACGCCAACGCGGCGGAGACCGGCGGCTACGACCCGGCCCTGGCCGGCCGGCTGCTCGACCAGGCGGGCTGGAAGATGTCCGGCAAGGCGCGGACGAAGAACGGCAAGCCGCTCACGCTGCGCTTCGTCGTCCCCGACGGAATCCCGCCGAGCCTCGCCGAGGCCCAGGCCGCCGGGCGGATGCTGCAGCGCGTCGGCGTGCGGACCGAGGTGCGCAAGGTGCCCTTCAACGACTTCTTCGGCAAGTACCTCATCCCCGGCGACTTCGACCTCACCGCCTTCGCCTACCCGAGCACGCCCTACCCGGTGTCCGGCGCCTTCGACGTCTACGCCGACGGCGAGCGCGGCAAGGGCGACGACGTCGAGTGGTACTCCAACCTGGGGCGCAGCGGCAGCAGGCAGATCGACCAGGCCATGTACCGCGCCGGCAGCGTGCTCGACCCCGCCAAGGTGCCCGGCCTGCTCAACGACGCCGACCGGCTGGTCTGGAAGGAGGTCAACGTGCTGCCGCTCTACCAGTGCCCGCAGGGCGTGGTGGTGCGGTCCGCGCTGGCCAACATCGGAGCCGGCGGCTTCTACGACCTCAGGTACGAGGACATCGGCTACGCCTCCTGACGGGCGCCGCCGGGACGGTCCGCCGTCCCCCGGTGGTGTGCCGCCTCATGGTGGCGGGCGGCCCGCCGTACCAGCCGGAACCGCAGCAGGTCGCCCGGCCGCGCCTGGGCGACCAGTGGCACGTCGGCGGCGGCGACCACGCCGACGACGGGATAACCCCCGGTCGGCGGGTGATCCGCCAGGAACACGATCGGCTGCCCGCCCGGCGGCACCTGGACGGCGCCGAGCGGCATGCCCTCACTGGCCAGCTCACCGGACCTGGCCCGCTCCAGCGGGACGCCGCGCAGCCGCGCCCCGACCCGGTTGCTGTCCGCCGTGACCTCGTACGCCGCCGCGCACAGGGCCGCGAGCGCCTCCGGGACGAACCAGTCGTCGCGCGGCCCCGGCAGCACCCGGACGACCGGGTGGCGGGGCAGCGGCGGCGGGGCGGCGAAGTCCGCGACGATCGCGGCGGCCACGGCCCCGGCGCCGACCGGCAGCGTCGCACCCGCCCGCAGCGGAGGCGGCCCGATCCCCGACAGCGAGTCGGTCGAGCGGCTGCCCAGCACCCGCTCCACGCCGATCCCGTCGCGCACCGCCACGTAGGTCCGCAGGCCCCGGCGAGGCACGCCCAACCGCAGCACGCCGCCGGGCGGCACCCACACCGGCGCGTCCGTCCCGGCCGGCCGCCCGGCCGCCTCCACCGGGCACGGCGCCCCGGTGACCGCGACCCACGTCCCGGCGGTGAAGCGCAGCGCCGCCCCGCCAAGGGTCAGCTCGATGCCCGCCGCGGTCTCCGCGTTGCCGACCAGCCGGTTCGCCAGCCGCAGGCTCGGCCGGTCGGCCGCCCCCGACCTCGGCACCCCCAGATGGGCGTAGCCGGGCCGCCCCAGGTCCTGCACGGTCGCGTACGGCCCCGGCGCCAGCACCTCGACGACGGCGGTCACCGCCCCGCCTCCGGCCGGAACCGCACCCGCGTGCCGGGCGGCAGCATCGCCGGCGGGTCGGCCGCCGCGTCCCACACCCGCACGTCCGTACGCCCGAGCAGCCGCCAGCCGCCAGGAGAGGCCGCCGGGTAGACGGCGGAGTACGACCCGGCGATCGCCACCGAGCCGGGCGGCACGCTGGTGCGGGGCACCGCCAGCCGGGGCACGTGCAGCGCCGGATCCAGGCCGATCAGGTAGGCGAAGCCGGGGGCGAACCCGAGCCAGCCCACCGTGAACTCCGAGGCGGCGTGCCTGGCGGCCACCTCCTCGGCCGGCAGGCCGCTGAGCGCCGCGACCTCCGCCAGGTCCGCCCCGTCGTAGACCACCGGGATCTCCACGAGCCGCCCCGGCCCGCCCGCGCCCGCCGGGGCGAGCGCCGTACGCAGGAGCGAGGCGAGCAGCGCCTCCAGGCGCGGCAGATCGGCGGCGGGGGCCACGACGAGCACGGTCCGCGAGCCGGGCACCACGTCCTCCACCCCCGGCGGGGGATCGGCCCGCAGCAGCGCGTCCAGCCGGTGGGCCGCCTCCAGCGAGCCGGTCTCCACCAGCAGCGCGTGCTCGCCCGCCGCCCGGATGGTCATGCGAACGGCCCCACCACGACACCCGCGTCCAACAGGGCCTGCCGGACGGCCCTGGCGATCCGCACCGAGCCGGGAGTGTCCCCGTGCACGCAGACGGACCGGGCGCCGACCCGCACCTCGCCGCCCTCGATCGTCGTCACCACGCCCTCGACGGCCATCCGCACGGCACGGGCCGCGACCTCGTCCGGGTCGTGCAGCACCGCGCCCGGCCGCCGCCGCGGCACCAGCGTCCCCTCCGGCGTGTAGGCGCGGTCGGCGAAACACTCGGCCACCGTGGGCACGCCGTGCCGGCCGGCCACCCGCGCCAGGGCCGACCCTGGCAACGTGAGGATCGGCAGCGCCGCGGCGGCGGGAGTGAAGGCCGTGACGGCCGCCACCACGGCCTCCGCCTGCTCCTCGTCACGGCAGGCGCGGTTGTACAGGGCGCCGTGCGGCTTCACGTACGACACCCGCCCGCCCATCGACCTCGCCATCCCGTCGAGCGCGGCGAGCTGGTAGAGCACGTCGGAGCACAGCTCCTCCGGGTCCACCTCCATCTCCCGGCGGCCGAAGCCCGCCAGGTCGCGATAGGAGACCTGGGCGCCGATCGCCACGCCGCGGTCCACCGCCGCCGCGCAGGTCCGGCGGATGATCAGCGGGTCGCCCGCATGGAAGCCACACGCCACGTTCGCGCTCGTCACCAGGTCGAGCAGGGCCAGGTCGTCGCCCAGCCGCCAGATCCCGTAGCCCTCCCCGAGATCGGCGTTCAAATCCATCACTACCACTGTGTTTCCCGCTTCGCTCATCGGGGCGCTCACGCCCGATGTCTTCCCTCGTCGCGCTCTGGTCGCTTCGCTCCCGCGCGCTCCTCGGTCCAGACACCGGCGCGCCCCTCCGGCTCGCTCGGTGGTCTCCCGGTCGGCCATGTCCATCCTGCCGCAGGGGTCAGAGGGGAGGTTCGTCGGGGATGTCGGCGATGTCGTCGAGGGCGGCGGCGAGTTCGTCCGGGTGGTCGCCGATGCGCTCGGCGATCTCGATCAGGACGTGCAGCACGTCGTGCCGGTCGTGCCCGAGGTCGAGCAGGCGCTGGGCGGCCTCCCACAGCTGGGGCGGGTCGCCGACCCACAGGCGGCTCGCGATCTCCTCGTGCCAGGCCAGGTGCTCCTCCAGGTCGGCGCGGCCCAGCTCGCCGGTGTGGTCGATCTCCAGCAGGATCCGCCGGTCCGCCTCGTCCGCCGGGTTGAGCAGGTCGAGGTTGGTCGCGCCGCGCATGCCCTGGAGGAGGGGGAACGCGAAGGCCCGCCGGGCCAGCGCCGACAGGTCGCCGTCGGGCAGGAGCCGTTCCACGAGGGAGCGGTCCAGCCCGAAGGTGGCCGGGTCCCGGTAGGCCTCGGTGAACCGGCCCATGGCCTCCCAGACCGCGTCGAGCGTCGCCCGCACGCCCTGCTCCGGCAGCCCGATCCGGGGCCCCGCGAAGCGGACCCACGCCGACAGCACGTGCGGCATCGCGTCCTGCTCGGCCGGGGTGAGCAGGACCTTGCGCGGCAGCCAGTCCAGCAGGAACGTCTCGCACTTGGTCGGGCTGACCCGCGTCGGCCGGCCGAAGTCCTGGTCGCAGCCGTACTCGATGATGTGGTCGGCGCACCGCGAGGCGGCCGACGGGTCCGACAGGTTCTCCGCCGCGTCGGAGGCGAGGAACTCGGCGGCCAGCATCGCGCGGCGGTCGCGGCTGTAGGGGGCCTCGGTGTGCGCCGGGGCGGGCCGCAGGCGCCCGGGCGGCAGCGCCTTGATCCGGGCCCGGGCGAAGGCGTGGTAGGCGCTGTAGCTGTCGCTGACCAGCTTCGGTCCCTTGCGGTTGTGCGCGGCGGCCCTGGCGGCCTTCATCGCGAACTCCAGCAGCGCCCGCGCCTGCTGCGGCTCCAGCTCCTCGAACCGGAGCAGCTCGTTGCCGGACGCCTCCAGCCTGGCCTGGTCGAGCAGCTTGTCGACCTGGGAGGACACCCAGGCGTCCCGGGCCATGCCGCCCATGTTGTAGTCGACGACCACGACCAGCGCGTGCCTGTCCTCGCCGTTGTAGGCGAAGGTGCAGACCACGGTGTCCTGGTCGCCGTACACGTCCCTGGAGACGTAGCAGCCGGCCGGCTTGACCGCGCCGACGCGGTCCGCCCAGCCGGGCCGGGCGACGCCGGACTCCATCAGCGCGAGCGCCGCGCCCTCCGCCTTGGCCGCCTGCCGGGCGGTGCCGAGGTAGGCGACGGAGACGAGCAGGGACAGGGCCGCGGGGGTGCCCGCCTTGGCCGCGTAGTCGACCAGGCCCTCGCCGAGGATCTGCTCGACGTCGCCGCCGCGCAGCCGCCTGCCCCACCACGCGCCGAGCATGTCGGAGACCATGAGCTCCGCGTCGAGCGGGCTGCGCACGGCCAGCAGCTCCCTGGCCGCCAGCAGCATCTCCGCGAACACGTCGTCCGGCGGCCGGGTCCCCCGGGGGTCACGTCGGCGCCGGTGACTCACGAGATCTCGCTCCGCTCGCTCACGGTCACCACCCTCTCGCATTCCCGCCGGGAAGGGCACCATGAACGCGGCCCGGTGACTTCCCCGTTATCTGCCGCTCCCGCCCCTGCCGTGCCGTACGGCCGCCGCCGGCGCGCCGTACGGCGCCTCAGCGCCGGGAAGGCGGCGCCGAGTTCACCAGTCCCAGGAGGCGCTCACGGGCCACCCTTCCGGCGATCTCCGGTGTGACCGCCACCCCCAGGTGCTCACCGCAGGCCCAGGCGTCGGCGACGCAGCGGGCGACGGTGGACAGGGGAACGGTCAGGAACTCCGCGGCGAGCCGGTTGACCACCGGTTCCACCAGCTCCCGGAGCCTCGGCTCCGGCGATGGGCCGCCATCGATTCGTGCTGCGAGTACGGGCATCGACTGCATTCCTCGCTGAATGGGGACCTGCCGCCCCCAATTCCACCTCTTTCCGCGGCTGTGTCAACCCTCCGTTCGTCATGCTCCCTGCCAGTTCGCCGCCCTGCTCGCCGTCCACCGGTGTCCAGGGGCGGCGACGGCCCGCGTCCGGGCACTCGCGGCCCACCTCTCCGAGCACTACGATGGCCCGGCCGACGCCGAGAGCCTGCGACCGGTCCCCACGACCAAGCAGGAGGCGAAGCGGGCGGCCAAGAAGTAGGCCGGATCTTCCTGCGCGAGGTGCCGGTCTTTTGACAGGATGCGTTGACCGCATGGCTGGCGGGGCTTCCGTCCGCGCATGCCGATCGCCGATGATGTAGGGCAGATCGCGCTACCAAACACAGTTATGGAGATGTGCCTCGTGGGAGACGCTGGCACGCGACGGAGGTGCCGACCATGAGCGCCGAAACCTCCGTGCCCCGGCCCCGGGAGTCCGGTTTGGACATCTCAGACTCCGACCTCTTCAGAGGCCTGATGTCGGAGGCGCCCTTCGCCTTCGCGTTTTTCGACCCTTCAGGGCGGTTCGTCCGAGTCAACTCGACCTTCACCGAGTTGACCGGTCATCCTGTCGAGCTGCATCTCGACCGCCTCCCGGCCGAGCTGCTGCCGGCCGATCTGACCGCGCTGATCGAGTCGGCGCTGCGCCGGATCGCCGACGAGGGCCTGCCGGTCACCGACCAGCCGTACCCGACCAGGGCGGAGAACGGCGACGCGCGGCACTGGACCGTGTCGTTCTTCCCGCTCCGCGGTGACGACGGCGTCCTCGGGACCGCCCTGTTCGGGGTGGACCTGACCGAACGGCAGATGAACAAGGAAGTGCTGGAGCGCAGCGAGGAACGCTACCGCTCTCTCGTGGAGTCGCAGCAGCAGCTCGTCTGGATCACCTCGCCGAACGGCGGGGTGATCGAGGACGCACCCCAGTGGCGGGCCGTCACCGGCCAGGGCCTGGAGGAGTACCTCGCGCACGGCTGGCTGGAGGCGGTGCACCCGGACGACCGCCCCGGCACCGACGAGGCGTGGCGCGAGGCGCTGCGCGGCCGGACGATGTTCGAGTGGAGCTACCGGGTGCGCACCCGGGCCAGCGGCTACCGGCACTTCGAGGTGCGGGCCGTCCCGATCATGCGGCTCGGCCGCGTGGTGGAGTGGGTCGGCGCGAACACCGACGTCACGCCGCAGCGCGAGGCCGAGGACATGCGGGGACGCCTGACCGACCAGCTCGGCGCGGCCGCCCTGCGCACGGCCCGGCTCCAGGGCGCGACGGCCCAGCTCGCCGAGGCGCTGACGGTCGAGCAGGTGGTGCAGGTGATCATCGACGTCGGGCGGACGGCGCTGGCCGCCGACCACTAGGCCGTGGCCCTGCTCGACGACAACAGGGCCACCCTGAAGGTGATCAACAGCGGTGGCACCCCCGACGCACCGGGCGAGGACATCGACCTCGCCCACCCCAGCGTCATGACGATGGCGGTGAACAGCCGCAGGCCCGTCTTCGCCGAGTCCCTGGACAGCCTGCGCACCCAGCTGGTCGACGCCGGCGCCGACGAGACGCAGATCGCCAAGTTCCTGGAGCAGACCGAGGAGCGGGCCTGGGTGGGCCTGCCGCTGCTCGCGGCCGGTCGTGCGCTCGGCGCGCTGCGGTTCTCGTTCAACCGGTCGCAGAAGATCTCGCAGGAGGACGGCGTCTTCCTGGAGGCGCTCGCCGGTCAGTGCGCGCTCGCGGTCGAGCGGGCCACGCTGTTCGAGCGTGAGCACCGGACTGCTGAAACGTTGCAGCGGAGCCTGCTGCCCGACCGGCTGCCGGTGGTGAGCGGCCTGAAGCTGGCCCAGCGCTTCCGCTCCGGCTCCCGCCACGTGCAGGTCGGCGGCGACTGGTACGACGCGTTCGTCCTGCAGGACGGGCGGGTCGCGGCCGTCGTCGGCGACGTCATGGGCAAGGGCGTCAAGGCCGCCGCGGGAATGGGCCGGATCCGCAACGCCATGCGGGCCCTCGCCCTGACCAACCCGCCGCCCGCGGCGGTGCTCACCGGGCTGGACCGGGTCTTCGAGGCCACCGAGGAGGAAGAGCAGGTCACGACGCTGGCGTACATGGTCGTCGAGCCTGGAACCGGGGAGGGCACGCTGGCCCTGGCCGGTCACCCGCCGCCGCTGCTGGTCTCGCCGCAGGGCGTCGGCCTGCTGCACGAGACCGAGCCGGGCACGCCGCTCGGCTGGGCCACCAGCCGCAAGCAGTACCGGTTCTGCGTCCCTCCGGGGCACACGGCCGTGCTGTACTCGGACGGGCTCGTGGAGAACCGCAAGCGCGGTCTGGACGCCGGGCTCAGGGAACTCTCAAGCGTCGTGGCCGAAGCGCCGCCGGAAGTCGTGGCCAGTCCACATATGCTGCTCGATTTCCTGGTGGAGCGCATGCTGTCCGGGTATGAACAGGATGACGACGTAACGGTACTCGCGGTCCACGTCCCACCGGCCACGAAGAGTGACTGAATGAAACAGTCATAACGGTTGCTTTCGGGTATCAGTGACCTCCGTCCGTACGCAGTAGTCTCTCGGTCGGCCTAGGGTGGAGGGGCAACCGGCGGGACGCGGCCGTATCACGGACCTTGGCGTGCCACAATGGCATGTCGCGGTTCGCGCGACCACACCACCGGAAAAGAAGAAGAACCTGGGTCCATTCTCGCCATGCGTTCGTTCGAGAGGTGTTCGTGTCGCCTGCAAGTTCGACTCGCTCGAAGCCGTCGGAGCTGAACGAGCCAGTGATTCAGCAGCTCCTCGAGCGTGGGCGCTCGCAGGGTTTCCTCGAGTCCGAGGATGTCCGCAAGGCCTTCGAGGAAGCGGACATCCCGATGTCGCAAGCCGCTGGATTCCTGCGAAGCCTCAGCAAGGAGGGCGTGACCGTCGTGGTGACGGCCGCCGACTCCGCGGCTCCCAAGCGTTCTCGAGGTCAAGCCAAGCGCCGCACCACCGCGCCCGTCAAGAAGACCACCAAGTCCGCGGCGGCCAAGGAGTCGCAGCCGGAGACCGTCACCGCCGTGGTGACCGACTCCGCGCCGGCCGCCAAGCCCGCCCCCGCCAAGCCGGCGGCGAAGAAGGCCGCCCCGGCCAAGCCCGCCGCGGCGGCAGCCAAGCCCGCCCCGCCCAAGAAGGCCGCGCCCACGGCAACCCCGGCGGCCCCCGCCGCCGGTCCCGAGGGCAAGGCGCCCAAGGCCGATTCCAAGCCCAAGTCCGCCGACGTCGCCGAGGACGAGGAGGACATCGACCTCGAAGGTGACGTCGACATCGAGGACTTCGAGCTGGACGTCGAGGACGTCGAGATCGAGTCCGAGGCGGAGACCGAGGAGACCGAGGCCGAGACCGAGGCCGAGACCGAGGGCGAGGAGCCCAAGGCCGAGGCGCTCGTGCAGTCCGAGGACGAGGTGCTGATCCTCACCGACGACGATGACGACGCGCCGGTCGCGCAGGTCGCGGCGGCCGGCGCCACCGCCGACCCGGTGAAGGACTACCTCAAGCAGATCGGCAAGGTGCCCCTGCTCAACGCCGAGCAGGAGGTCGAGCTCGCCAAGCGGATCGAGGCCGGCCTGTTCGCGGAGGAGCAGCTCGCCCAGGAGGCCGACAACCTCCCGGTCGACGTCCGCGCCGAGCTGGAGTGGATCGCCGAGGACGGCCACCGCGCCAAGAACCACCTGCTGGAGGCCAACCTCCGCCTGGTCGTGTCGCTGGCCAAGCGGTACACCGGGCGCGGCATGCTGTTCCTGGACCTGATCCAGGAGGGCAACCTGGGCCTGATCCGCGCGGTCGAGAAGTTCGACTACACCAAGGGCTACAAGTTCTCCACGTACGCCACGTGGTGGATCCGGCAGGCGATCACCAGGGCCATGGCCGACCAGGCGCGGACCATCCGCATCCCGGTCCACATGGTCGAGGTGATCAACAAGCTGGCCCGGGTCCAGCGGCAGATGCTGCAGGACCTCGGCCGCGAGCCCACGCCCGAGGAGCTGGCCCGCGAGCTCGACATGACCCCTGAGAAGGTCATCGAGGTGCAGAAGTACGGCCGCGAGCCGATCTCCCTGCACACGCCGCTGGGCGAGGAGGGTGACAGCGAGTTCGGCGACCTCATCGAGGACTCCGAGGCCATCGTCCCGGCCGACGCGGTCAGCTTCACGCTGCTGCAGGAGCAGCTGCACTCCGTTCTCGACACGCTGTCGGAGCGGGAGGCGGGCGTGGTGTCGATGCGGTTCGGCCTCACCGACGGGCAGCCGAAAACCCTCGACGAGATCGGGAAGGTCTACGGCGTGACCCGCGAGCGGATCCGCCAGATCGAGTCGAAGACGATGTCCAAGCTGCGCCACCCGTCCCGGTCCCAGGTGCTGCGCGACTACCTCGACTGAGACACGAGTCGATCGTCCTTCGGCCCCGCGGGGAAGGCCGGGGGACGATTAACTTTTCCGTAACATCCTGGTAGCACCACGGGCACGCTGTCGCTCCTAGGCTCGCGCCTCATGGGAGTGATCGAAGTGGATCGGGCGCGTGCTCGGGGGCCACGAATGATCCCGGACCGCCCGTGGGCGGACACCATCCTCGACGAGGCGGTCGAATCCGCCCGGCGGGGAGACATCGGACCGGCGATCGCCGCTCTCGCCACGAGCAGAGGCGACCCGGAGGTACGGTCACTTCGGGTGGAGGCGCTGTCGCGCGCCCTCGTCGGCGCGAGCCGGTCCGTCGAGGCGCCGCTCGCCTACGACCAGGGCAACCCCGACCTCTGGCTGTGGCTGGGGCGGACCCGGCTGGAGGAAGCCTGGGAACTGCGGCCCGACGTGCGGGCCAGAGCCGTGCAGGCGGACCGGCTGCACGCCTACCAGTCGGCGATGGAGGGCGCGAGACAGCCGCTGCTGGCCGCGGCGGCCCTCGCTCCCGGTGACCCGGTGCCGTGGGAGTGCCTGATGTGGCTGGCCGTCGGGCTGGACCGGCCGCGGACCGACAAGGACGCGGTCTGGCACGAGTGCTCCAGGCGGTGGCCGTCGCTCTACTCGGCGGCGGTGGCCCGCCTGATCACCCTGTCGCCGGGCTGGGGCGGCTCCGCCCAGGAGACGCTCGCCTTCGCCCGCTCGGCAGCCGCGCACGCCCCCGAGGGCAGCCCGCTCCCGGCTCTGGTGCCGCTGGCCCACTTCGAGATCATCGCCGCGGGCCGGACGCCGATGTCCCGGGGAGGATGGTTCCCCTTCGAGGCGCAGCGCGAGATCGTCTCGGCCGCCGGGCACTGGTCGGAGCGGCGGCTCGGCGGCGCGCATCCCCGGTCGATCGAGGCGCACAACGCCTTCGGCGCCGCCTTCTTCCTGGCGGACCTGCGCCGTCCGGCACGCGCGCACCTCAGCAGGACCGGCGGCCGCTTCAGCCGCCTGCCCTGGTCACATCTCGGCGATCCCGGTCAGCAGTACCGCCGGGCCTGCGCCCGGCTCAACCTCTGACTCACTCGTCCACGATCACGTCGAGGGTCCGCGGCCGGTTCCCTCCGGCGGGCGCGGCCAGCTCGACCCGGTGCCCCAGACTCGCCAGCAGGTCGGCAAGGTCGCCGGCCGTACGCGGCCGGTCCGGGGTCTCCACCAGCGAGCGGGCGACCACGCCGCGTGTGGCCTTCGCCATGTGGCTGACGACCGTCCGCTTCCCGGCCGCCTCCCTGAGCACCCGCACGGCCACGCCGCGATCGCCGGGCTGCCAGGCGGCGGCGTACGTCGCCGACCGCATGTCCACCACCAGGCCCTTCGTCGCGTCGAGCACCGCACTGATCGACGGCCGCCAGAACGCGGCCAGACCGCCCATCGGCGGCAGCCGTACGCCCATGGACAGCCGGTACGGCGGCACGCGGTCGGAGGGGCGCAGCAGGCCCCACAGGCCGGAGAAGACGACGATCCTCCGGTCGGCCCGCCGCCGCGCCTCGGGGGAGAGGGTGCCGAGACCGAGGTTGTCGTACAGCACGCCCGTGTAGAGGTCGGCGACGGGCAGCGTGCGCGCCGCGGGGAGCCCCCGGTTGCGCTCGATCTCACCGGCCTGCCCGTCCGACAGGCCCAGCACGTCGCGCGCCTCGGGCGTGTGGCAGAGCGACACGAGGGCGTCGAGGACCTTCTCGCGCGGGCCGGCGAGTTCGGGGAAGCTCAGCCGGCGGACGCGGGAGGTCCCCCGCTCGGCCTTCCCCTCCGACGGAGGCAGCAGGATGAGCACGATTCCGCAGCTTACTGCGCCCCCACCGGAGAGGTTCCCGCTCGGGGCACTGTCTCGGAGGGATGGGTCCCCTCACTCCCGCCCGGTCTCCACCGCCTTGAGCACGGCCTCCGCGATCGAGCGCGGATCCACCCCGAAATGCCTGCGGACCGCCTCGCGGGTGCCCGACAGCCCGAACCCGTCGGTGCCGAGCGAGGTCCACGGCCGGTCGATCCAGGGGCTGATCTGGTCCGGCACCGCGCGCATCCAGTCGCTGACCGCGATCACCGGCCCCGAGGTCCCGGCCAGGGCCTGCCGGATGTAGGGCACACCCGTCGTGGTCATGGCGTCGCGGCGAAGCTCGCTCCAGGAGGTGACGGACCACACGTCCACGCCCACGCCGTACTCCTCCCGGAGCAGGCGCTGTGCGTCCATGGCCCAGTGGACCGCGGTGCCGCTGGCCAGCAGGTGAGCGTCACCGCCGCCGGCGGCGTACCGGTAGATGCCCCGGAGGATGCCCTCCTCGGATCCCTCGGGCATCGGAGGCTGGGGCTGCGGCTCGTTGTAGACGGTCAGGTAGTAGAACACGTCCTCGCCGTCGGGGCCGTACATGCGCCGGAGCCCCTCACGCACGATCGTCCCCACCTCGTACGCGAAGGCGGGATCGTAGGCCAGGCACGCGGGGTTGGCGGAGGCGAGGAGCTGCGAGTGGCCGTCGGCGTGCTGCAGGCCCTCCCCGGTCATCGTGGTCCGGCCGGCGGTCGCGCCGACGAGGAACCCACGGCCGAGCTGGTCGGCCAGCGCCCACATCTGGTCGCCGGTGCGCTGCCAGCCGAACATCGAGTAGAAGATGTAGAAGGGGATCATGACCTCGCCGTGGGTGGCGTAGCTGGAGGCCGCGGCCGTGAACGACGCCATCGACCCGGCCTCGGTGATGCCTTCCAGCAGGATCTGCCCGTCGGCCGCCTCCTTGTACGACAGCAGCAGGTCCCGGTCCACGGGCTCGTAGCGCTGGCCCAGGGGCGAGTAGATCTTGGCCGTGGGGAACAGCGACTCCATGCCGAACGTCCTGGCCTCGTCCGGCACGATCGGCACCCAGCGGCGTCCCGTCTCCGGCTCCTTCATCAGGTCCTTGACGAGGCGGACGAAGGCCATCGTCGTCGCCACCGGCTGTTTCGAGCCCTTCTCCAGGGCCCGGAACGCCGTCTCGCCCGGCGCCGGCAGCGGGGCGTGGGAGACCGTGCGGCGTGGGACGGGCCCGCCCAGGTCGCGGCGCCGCTCGGCGGCGTACCTCGCCTCCGGCGAGTCCGGCCCGGGATGCAGGTACGGCGGCAGGTCGCCGTCGAGGGCCTCGTCCGGCACCGGCAGCCCGAGCCGGTCGCGCAGGGCGCGGAACTCGTCCTGGGTCAGCTTCTTCATCTGGTGGTTGGCGTTGCGCGCCTCGATCCCCGTGCCGAGGGTCCAGCCCTTCACCGTCTGCACGAGGATCACCGTGGGCGCGCCCCGGTTGTCCAGGGCCCTGCGGTAGGCCGCGTACACCTTGCGAGGCTCGTGGCCCGCCCGCGAGCCGCCGACGACGCGCCGCAGGTCCTCGTCCGAGTAGGGCACGTCCAGTCCCTGGAACAGCCGCTCCCTGATGTAGGAGCCCGTCGAGGCGGCGAACGTCTGGAACTGCCCGTCCGGCACCTCGCCCAGCCGGGCCACCAGCTCGTCCGAGCCCAGCAGCCCGTCCCATTCCCGGCCCCACAGCGCCTTGACGACGTGCCAGCCCGCGCCCCTGAAGACGCTCTCCAGCTCCTGCACTATGCGCGTGTTGCCCCGCACCGGCCCGTCGAGCCGCTGGAGGTTGCAGTTGATCACGAACGTGAGGTTGTCGAGCCCTTCGCGGGCGGCCAGGGTGAGGGCGGCCGTGGACTCCGGCTCGTCCATCTCGCCGTCGCCCAGGAAGGCCCACACGTGGCTGCGTGAGGTGTCCTTGACGCCGCGGTTGTGCAGATAGCGGTTGAACCTGGCCTGGTAGATCGCGTTGAGCGGCCCGAGCCCCATGGAGACGGTGGGGAACTGCCAGAAGTCCGGCATGGACCGGGGATGCGGGTACGACGGCAGCCCGCCCTCGGGCTCGCGCCTGAACAGGTCGAGCTGGGACTCGCTCAGCCTGCCCTCCAGGAAGGCCCGGGCGTAGACGCCCGGGGAGGCGTGGCCCTGGAAGTAGACCTGGTCGTGGCCGGCGTGGAAGAAGTGGTTGAAGCCCACCTCGTACAGCCAGGCGGCCGAGGCGTAGGTCGCCAGGTGGCCGCCGAGCCCCAGCCGGCTTCCCCTGGTGATCATCGCTGCGGCGTTCCACCGGTCGTACGCGGCGATGCGTGCCTCCAGCTCCAGGTCGCCCGGGTAGACGGGCTCCTCGGAGGTCGGCACGGTGTTGAGGTAGCGGGTGGTCGTGGCCAGCCGCCTCAGCAGGTAGTCGGCCCGTTCGGGACCGGCCACACGGCGCACCGCCTCAAGGGATTCGAGCCATTCGGCGGTCTCCTGGGGATTCAGGTCTGCGTCCATGAATCCATTAAACACCCTATGATCGATCATAGGATGTATCCCCCGGCCGCCTATCATCGGTCTCGTGGAACCCGTCGTGCGGTCGCCGCTTCGCGACCAGATCCGGCAAGCCGTGCTCGACGGCCTGATCAACGGCCGATGGAAGCCAGGCGACCGCCTCGTCGAGCGGCGCATGGCCGCCGAGTTGAGCGTCAGCCAGGCGCCGGTGCGCGAGGCGTTGCGCGAACTGGAGGCCCTCAGGCTCATCGAGTCGGCGCCCAACAAGGGCGCGTGGGTCCGCAGGCTCACCCGGAGCGATCTGCGCGAGGTGTACCAGGTGCGGGCGGGCCTGGAGGAGACCGCCGTCCGGCTGGGCACGCCCCGCGTGGAGTCGCTGCGTACGCATCTGCGCCGCCTGCACGACGCGGCGGACACCGGTTCCCTGCACGACCAGGTGCGGCACGGCGTCGCCTTCCACCGGGAGATCGTGAAAGCCTCGGGCAACGCGGTGCTGCTGTCGGTGTGGGAGTCGCTCGGCATCGAGGTGTGGACCCACCTGTCGATCCGCCTCTTCCGGATGCGCCCGCACGAGAACGCCGCCGACCACGAACCTCTCGTGGAGGCGTTCGAGCGGGGCGACCCCGAGGTGGGTGTCCTGCTCCGCGAGCACGTGCTCGGCTACGCCCCGGCCGAGCCCGGGGAAACGACCTAGCCTTTCTGGCCGGTCGTGGCGATGCCCTGCACGAAGTACCGCTGCCCGGCGAAGAAGATGACGACCAGCGGCAGAGTGGTGATCACACTGGCGGCCAGGACGATCTCCCACTTGGGGTCGCCGCCCTGGTAGAACTGGTCGACCACGGCCTTGAGCCCGCGCGGCAGCGTGAACAGCGCGGGGTCCTGGAGGTAGATCAGCGGCTTCATCAGATCGAACCAGCTCGCCTTGAGCTCGAAGATGAACGCGATGATCAGGGCCGGACGGCCGAGGGGCAGCGCGATCCGCCGGAACAGGTCGAGGTAGGACGCTCCGTCCACCCTGGCCGCCTCGAACACGTAGCGCGGGATGCCGAGGAAGAACTGGCGCAGCAGGAAGATGTAGAACGCCGAGCCGAACAGGTTGCCCGCCCACAGTGGCACCTGCGTGCCGGTCAGGCCGACGGTGTTCCAGATCAGGTACGTCGGCACGAGCGTGACGGCGCCCGGGAGCATCATCGTGGCGAGCACGCTGCCGAACAGCACGCCCCTCCCGGGGAAGCGGAAGTAGGCGAAGCCGAAGGCGACGAACGCACTGGAGACCGTCACGGCGAGGGCCGCCGCGACTCCCACGAACACGGTGTTGAACAGCCAGGCCAGCATGGGCGCGGCGTCCCACACGTTCGCGTAGTTCTCCGGGGCGAAGGGGTTCGGCCAGGGGACGAACGGATCGGAGAACGTGCGGTCGCGCGGCTTCAGCGATGCCACGACCAGCCACACGAACGGGTAGAGGAACACCGCCGCGGCGGCCGAGAGCATGACGAGGAAGAACGCCCCGCGGGTGCCGGCGGTGCCCGGGCGGTCGTCGCGGGCCGTCTCCCGTGCCCGTTCCGCGATCCCGGCGCGTCCCGCCCGCGTACGGCCCGCCGTCGTGGTCATCGCGTCCCTCCCGGGGGTTCGGCCTCGTAGTAGACGAGCCGGTTGCCGACCTTCACCTGCACGACCGTGATGACCGCGATGATCGCGAACAGCAGCCAGGCGAGCGCCGCGGCGTAGCCCATGTGCAGGAACTGGAACCCCTGCTGGAACAGGTAGACGACGTAGAACAGGGCCGCGTCGCCGTAGGAGTTCTGAGCGGTCTGGTTGCCGAAGAACATCGTGTAGACCTGGTCGAACATCTGCAGTGCCGCGATGGTGTTGATGATCACCACGAAGAACAGCGCGGAGCTGATCATCGGGAGGGTGACCGAGCGGAACCGCTGCCAGGGACCCGCGCCGTCGATCATCGCGGCCTCGTACAGGTCGCGCGGCACGTTGCGCAGGGCGGCGAACAGGATGATCGTCGTCGAGCCGAGGTTCCACAGCGACATCAGCACGACGCCGGGCTTGACCCACGCGGGATCGGTCGTCCACTGCGGTCCGTCCACGCCGAACAGCCCGAGGAACTGGTTGACCAGTCCCGCCTGGCCGTTCAGCAGGAACAGGAACAGCACGCCCACCGCGACGTACGGCGTCATCGACGGCAGGTAGAAGGCGGTGCGGAAGAACCCGGCGGCCCGGCCGGTGACGCGGTTGAGCATCAGCGCGAGCGCGAGAGAGACCACCAGGGCCAGCGGCACGTGCAGGACGGTGTAGAAGGCCGTGTTGCCGATGGCCGTGGCGACCTTCGGGTCCTCCAGCATCTCGGCGTAGTTGCCGAGGCCGACGAAACGCGGGCTGGAGATCAGGTCGTAGTCGGTCAGGGACAGCACCAGACTGGCGACCATGGGTCCGGCCTGGAAGATCACCAAGCCGAGCAGCCACGGCAGCAGGAACACATAGGCCCAGCGCGCCTCCCGACGCGCCAGTCCGGACAGCGGGCGTGCCATGCGCTCAGCCCGCCGCGGCCTGGAGGGCCTTGACGGCCTCCTGATGCGCCTGGGAGAGGGCGGCCTTCGCGTCCTGGCGACCCTGCATCACCCGGGTCGCCGCGTCGATCCAGGCGGTGCGGAACTCCGCCGCGGCGGGTGACTGCGGGACGACGAACCCCTTTTCCTGCACGTCCAGGATCGTCTTGGTCGCGTCGTCGTACGGCTTGTGCCCGCTGGGCTTCA
This sequence comes from Microbispora sp. H10885, assembly GCF_014161415.1. Classification (NCBI taxonomy): domain Bacteria; kingdom Bacillati; phylum Actinomycetota; class Actinomycetes; order Streptosporangiales; family Streptosporangiaceae; genus Microbispora; species Microbispora sp. H10885. The sequence goes on from NZ_JABBWY010000013.1 coordinate 176,267, forward strand.
CGATCTGCGAGAAGATCGCCTGGTCGGCCTTGGCGTTGGCGGTGAAGGTGCCCGGGTAGGGCCTGCCCTCCTGCGCCCGCTTGGCCGCCCGCGCCTTCGCCGCCGCGATCCAGGTGTCGGCCGAGGTCATCGTCTTGATCCACTGGCAGGCCACGTCCGGGTGCTTCGCCCCCCTGGGAATGACCCACCCGTTGCCGCCGACCATGGTGAGGGGGTTGCCCCGCCTGTCCTTGAACGGCAGCACGGTGATCTTCGCGTCGGGGGAGGTACTCGCCAGGGAGGTGACCAGGAACTGCTCGGTGAGCATCATCCCGATCTGGTCCTCGGCGATCGGGTTCTTCTCGCCGAAGTAGTCGAAGGTGTCGGTGAACGCCTTGAGCCTGGTCCAGCCGCCCTGGTCCTTCAGCAGCCCCTGCGCGTAGCCGAGCGCCTCGGCGACCTTCGGGTCGTCCAGCCGGGAGGTCCTCCCGTCCGCCGACAGCAGGTCGGCGCCGTTGGCCTTGGCCCACAGGGGGAGGAACTCCGGCAGCTTCGGGTAGAAGCCGAAGCGCCGGATCTTGCCGCCGGAGACCTTGTTCATCCTCTTCGCCAGCGCGGCCAGGGCGTCCCAGTCAGAGGTGTCGATGCTCTCCGGGTCGGCCCCCGCCTCCTTGGCGGCCTTGTCGTTCACCAGCAGGATGATCGAGGTGTAGAACTCCGGCACGGCGTACCACTTGCCGTTCAGCTTCACCTGCTGCTGCGCGGCGGGATAGAAGTCGGACATCGGAATGCCCTCCTTGGCCACACAGTCGTCCAAGGGCTGGATCGCGCCCCTGGCGGCGTACGTGCCGATGAGCTGGCGGTCGAGGTAGACGACGTCCGGCGGGTTGCCGCTCGCCACCGCCGACAGGAACGCCTGCTCGTCGAACTGGCCCTGGTTGACGGTGAGCTTCACCTCGGGGTGCGCCTTCTTGAAGGCGTCGGCCCTGGTTGTGGCGATCTCGTCGGGGAAGCCGAAGCCCATGGTCGTCAGGGCGGCTCCGCCGCCAGGCGGCGCGCCGTTCCCGGAGCCCACGCCGCCGCACGCGGCCACCGCCAGCACCGCGGCCAGGGCGCCTGGCAGGACGACCATGCCGGTACGGCTCCTGCGTGAAGGGGACACTGCCGCTCCTTTGGGGGGCCGAAGGACAGAGGCCGGCTCCCTCTGCCCGCCAGGTCGGACCTAAACGCGAGCAGCGCAGGTCAGGGAGGCCGCTAGGCTGCGGCGGGTGAGTCGGGATCTGGCGCAGTTCGACCTGCTGGTGGACGAGGCGTGGCCGGCGCCGGGACGGGCCGCGGAGGGAAGCTGGGTCTACCGCCACGCCGGCGGGGTGACGAAGCGGGCCAACTCGGTGCTGCCGCTGGGGGAGCGGGCGGACCTGCCGGAGGCGGTGGACCGGGCCGAGCGCTTCTACGCGGGAGCCGGCCTGCCGTGCGTGTTCTCCGTGGGCATGGGCGCGACGCCGGGACTCGACGAGGAACTCGACCGCCGGGGATACCGGCTGGTGGATCCCACGCTGGTGATGACCGGGCCGCTGTCCGCCGATACGCCGGACGAGGGCGTGGTGGAGGTGGCGGGCGCGCCGTCCGAGCGGTGGCTGCGCACCTGGTGGAGCGTGGACGGCGGGCGGCACAACGCCGCCGGGGACGTCCCGGCGCGGGTGTGGGCCGAGCGGATCGTCACCGGGGTGCCCGCCGGCTACGTCCTCCTCGGCGGCGACTCGGACGGGGACGCCGACGGGAACGAGGACAGGAACGCGGTGGGCCGGGGCGTGCCGCAGGGCCGCTGGCTGGGGATCTACTGCATGGCGGTCCAGCCGCGCGCCAGGCGGCGCGGGCTGGGCGGAGCCGTGCTGCGCGCCCTCGCCGCCTGGGGACGGCGGCAAGGCGCGGACAGCGCCTACCTGGTGGTGACGGAGGCCAACGCCGCGGCCCGCGCGCTCTACGAGCGGGAGGGCTTCGGCGTGGCCGGCCGCTACCACTACCGCGTGCGGCCCTGACGGGCACCGCGGTCAGGTCAGGTACGGCATGGAGACGGACGGGGAATCTGGGAATCTATGGTGACGGCGCACCGAGCCGACGTCGTCGTCGTGCTGCTCCGGCACGCCGTCTATGGGGGTCAGCGCTCGCCGTCAGGGGCGGTCGCGGGGGATGCGGAGAGTCGGGCCGACTCGTCCTGGATCTCAGCACCTTTGCCGCGCAGTACAGCCACGTGCTGACGCCCGTGGTGGGCGCAGAACAGCAGCTCCCCGCCCACGGGCAGGGTAGCGCGGATGTAGGCCTGAGCACCGCACCGGTCACACCGGTCCAGGGCCGTCAGCGGCTTGGCGGGGGCGAGAGCTCCAGTCACGTATCGCCTTTCGGGTCGCCCCACGGATGCGGGGTCGTTGGCGTCAGTCACTTGGGACAACATCTAACCGGATGCGGGCGTTCCCAATCATGGCGCGGCTACGCCCAGAGCAGAATGCCCCTGGAAGTGACGGGGATCACAGCCGAAGTGCCGGTCAACCCGCTGTGCCTGGCAAGCTTGTACGCGTACAAACAGAAGTGGCGTTAAGCTGCGTACGCGTGTTCGATTGATAAGTGGGAGTTGGGTGTGACTGCGGTTCGCGCGGAGACGGGGTACACCGCCCGTCATCTCTCTGTGCTCGAAGGCCTCGAGGCCGTCCGCAAGCGCCCGGGGATGTACATCGGCTCCACCGACACACGCGGCCTCATGCACTGCCTGTGGGAGATCGTGGACAACGCGGTCGACGAGGCGCTGGGCGGCTTCTGCACCCGGATCGAGGTCGAACTGCACCGCGACGGGTCGATCGAGGTGCGCGACGACGGGCGCGGCATCCCCGTCGACGTCGAGCCCAAGACCGGCCTGGCCGGAGTCGAGCTGGTCTACACCAAGCTCCACGCGGGCGGCAAGTTCGGCGGCGGCTCCTACGGCGCCTCGGGCGGCCTGCACGGCGTGGGCGCCTCGGTGGTCAACGCGCTGTCCTCGCGCCTCGACGTCGAGGTCGACCGCGACGGCCGGATCCACCAGATCAGCTTCCGGCGGGGAGTGCCCGGCCTGTTCGACGGCGACGGCCCCACGGCGAAGTTCCGCAAGAAGTCCGGCCTGCGCGACGGCGGCGCCGCCCCCCGCGCGCTCACCGGCACCCGCGTGCGCTTCTGGGCCGACCGCCAGATCTTCCTGCCCGAGGCCGAGGTCTCGCTCGACGAGATCCACGTGCGGCTGCGCCAGACGGCGTTCCTGGTGCCGGGGCTCACCCTCGTCGTCCGGGACAGCCGGGGCGAGGAGCCGGCCGAGGAGACCTTCCGCTTCGACGGCGGCATCAGCGAGTTCACCGAGTTCCTCGCCCGGGACGAGGCGGTGTGCGAGGTGATGCGGCTGCAGGGCGTGGGCCATTTCCACGAGACCGTCCCCGTGCTCGACGACCAGGGCCACATGACGTCGACGGAGGTCGAGCGGGAGCTCACGGCCGACGTCGCGATCCGCTGGGGCAAGGGCTACGACACGACCGTCCGCTCCTTCGTGAACGTGATCGCCACGCCGAAGGGCGGCACCCACGTCGCCGGGTTCGAGCGGGCGCTGGTGCGCACGGTCAACGAGCAGCTCCGGGAGACCCGGCTGCTGAAGAACGGCGACGAGCCGGTCACCAAGGAGGACATCCTCGAAGGCCTGACCGCGGTCGTCACCGTGCGGGTGCCCGAGCCGCAGTTCGAGGGCCAGACCAAGGAGGTGCTCGGCACCTCGGCGGCCAGCCGGATCGTCGCCCACGTCGTCTCCCGTGAGCTCAAGGCGCTGTTCGCCAGCCCCAAGCGGGGGCAGAAGCAGCAGCTGCGCGCGGTCCTGGAGAAGGTCGTCGCCGCCGCCAAGGCCCGCATCGCCGCCCGGGAGCACCGGGACAACCAGCGGCGCAAGTCGGCCCTGGAGAACTCGGCGCTGCCCGCCAAGCTGGTCGACTGCCGCAGTGACGACGTGGACCGCAGCGAGCTGTTCATCGTGGAGGGCGACTCCGCGCTGGGCACCGCGAAGCTGGCCCGCGACTCGGAGTTCCAGGCGCTGCTGCCGATCCGCGGCAAGATCCTCAACGTGCAGAAGGCGTCGGTCGCCGACATGCTCAAGAACGCCGAGTGCGCCGCGATCATCCAGGTGGTGGGCGCGGGCTCCGGGCGTTCGTTCGACATCGCGTCGGCCCGGTACGGCAAGATCATCCTGATGGCCGACGCGGACGTGGACGGCGCGCACATCCGGTGCCTGCTGCTGACGCTCTTCCACCGGTACATGAAGCCGATGGTCGAGGCCGGGCGGGTGTTCGCCGCGGTGCCGCCGCTGCACCGCATCGAGGTCACCAACCCGGGGCGCGGTCAGGACAAGTACGTCTACACCTACAGCGACGCGGAGCTGCACAAGGTCCTGCGCGACCTGGAGCGGCGCGGCAAGCGCTGGAAGGACCCGGTGCAGCGCTACAAGGGCCTCGGCGAGATGGACGCCGACCAGCTCGCCGAGACGACGATGGACCCCCGCCACCGCGTCCTGCGCCGGGTGCGGATCGAGGACGTGGAGGAGGCCGAGCGCATCTTCAGCCTCCTCATGGGCAGCGACGTGGGCCCGCGGCGCGAGTTCATCATCGGCAGCGCCGCCGAGGTGGACCGCGACGCCATCGACGCCTGACCGGCGCCCGCCGGGGGCGCCGGGTCAGCCCCGCCCTGTCAGCAGCGCTGGGCGCTGAGGAAGTCGGCCTCCGGGAAGTAGCCCACGTTCTGGCAGAAGTAGCTCCCGGACGGGATGGTGACGGTTCCCCAGGGCCCGGTGCCCGACCCGGTGCAGCCGCTGCCGAAGATGTAGTAGCCCAGCAGGTCGGACATCAGGTACCGGGTGCCGCTCGTGCAGGTGTAGTTGGCGTCCAGGGCCGCGGCGGGCGCCGCGGTGACGCCGGTCACCAGCACGGCGGCGGCGCAGATCGTGAGCGCGCGTCTGAGCGGAGCGTTCATGGGGGGCGTCCTTTACCGGGGGAGGAGGTGCGGACCCCTGCATCCCTACCCGGCCGGCTCCGGACCGATCGGCCACGCGCTGTCCGGAAGCGGTCACTCCCCGGACGCGGCCATGACCGCCGGCGGTCGCGTCAGGGCTTGACCTCGCGCAGGCGTCCGGTCTCGACCTCGTAGACGAATCCCCGCACCGAGTCCTTGTGCGGGATGAACGGGTCGGCCGTGATCCTGTTGATCGACTGGATGACGTCCGCGTCCAGGTCGGGGAACGCCTCGGCGGCCCAGTCGGGCTTGATCCCGACCTCGGCCTCGATGTCCCGCCGGAAGCCGTCGTCGGTGAAGGTCAGCATGCCGCAGTCGGTGTGGTGGATGAGGATGATCTCCCGGGTGCCGAGCAGGCGCTGGCTGATCGCCAGGCTGCGCCGCTCGTCGGCCGTCACCACGCCGCCGGCGTTGCGGATCACGTGCGCGTCGCCTTCGCTCAGCCCGAGCAGGCCGTACGGGTTGAGCCGGGCGTCCATGCAGGCGAGGACCGCCACGCCCCGGGCGGGCGGCAGCGGCAGGTGTCCCTTGTCGAACCCGGCGGCGTACCGCTCGGCGTTGGCGAGGAGTTCGTCGGTGACGCTCATCTGGGTGCCCTTCTCGATCGCTGTCGTCGTCGACCCCCACCTTTGCCGATGATTCCTACCAAGTCAATAGGTAATATGACGGAGGGTGAGGCTCCAGCGCCTCAAGGTGACGCGCGGGAGCCTCGGGCCGTCGAGCGGGAGGCGGGGCCTCAGCCGGACTCGATCTCCAGGGTGCTGACGCGGTTGCGGGCCTCCAGCATGCCCTCCCGGTAGCGCTCGTCCCAGTCGGGATCGTCGTCGGCGATGGCGCGGACCGTCTGCCTGGTCAGTTCCACCGGGCCGTTCCTGCCGGGGGCGACCTTGCGCACCACGATCAGGGTCCAGCCGTTCTCCATGACCGTGTCGGCCTCCCAGCGGGGAGGGCCGCCCACGCTCCGCCGGGACGCCGGCCCCGACCGGCGTACGACCGCGAAGAGCAGGTAGAGGAGCACGGCGAGCACGATGAGCGTCACCGGAAGGGTCAGCAGGCGCATCGGATCACGACCCTGTCACTTGGTGGGCAGACTACTTGGTGGGCAGAGCGACGCCACCAGTATTGCCCGGCGCGTAGACCGTGATGCCCTGGGGCAGGGCCTTGAGCTTCTCGATCTCCGCGCAGGTGGGGCACTTGTTGTAGCCGTCCTGCCGGGCTTTGTTGGCGTCCGCCTCGGCGCGGGCCTGGGCGACCTTCGCCTGCGCCTCGGTGACCTTCGCGAACGCCGCCTGCGCCTGGTTCACCGCCTCCTGGACCTCTGTGGGCAGGGTCACCCGGGAGAGGTTGAAGTGGATGCCGGTGAGGTAGTCGGCGCCGAGCGTCGCCTTGAGGTCCTCGGCCAGGCTCGTGTTGACCGCGTTCTGGATCTTGGCGATGTTCGCGTTGTTGCCCTGCTGCGGCGTGCCCCCGCCCTGCTGGCTGCTGTTGTTCTGCACGAGGGCGCAGGAGGAGACGAGTTCGGCGCAGCGGAAGTTGTTGATCTGCGTGCGCAGGTCGTTGTCGATCACCGGCCGGATGATCTGGTCGAGGAACGCCGACCAGCCCTCGTCATCCTGCCAGGGGTAGTAGGTCCCGCCGTTGGTGCTGCGGAACTTCCGGGTGCCGAACTTGTCGTCGAACGACTTCAGCGTCTCGTGGTCGAGGTTCAGGCCGAAGTAGAGCGTGCCCTCGATGCCCATGTTGACGCCGTCGCCGCTCGGCACGTTCACCACGTCGACGCCGGACCTCTCGCCGTGGCCCTTGTCGGAGGTGATCGTGTAGAACCGCTGCTGGGCGGGGTAGCGGTGCATCTGCGACCACCAGCCGATCCAGGTGACCCCGGAGCCGGGGTCGATGATCTGGCGGACCTTGTTGTCGTCCAGCGGGCCGCCGTCGCGGACGACCGCCACCTCGCCGCCGCTGGTGCGCTCGAACCCCTGGAAGGCGCCGTACAGGGCCGGCACTCCGATCACGATGAGCGCGAGGATCAGGACGGTGGCGAGCCCGCGGTACGACCGGCGGGAGGCGCCGCCGGACGGGGCGGAGGGGGTGCGGCTGCGCATATGGGCTCCTGGGGGTGGAGTGGCGGAGAGGTCATATTCTCGTTCGTCGCCAGGAGAACGTCATAACCGCCATCCTGGGTTCCGTCCTCGCGCCGGCCGCACCCCCTCCGTGAGGCGGGATCAGATCTCGATGGGCTGGAGCCTCCCCGTGTGCACGTCGTACAGCGCGCCGCCGACGACGAGATCGGCGGGCAGGTACGGGCTGGACTTGATGCGGGTGATGTCGTGCCGCAGCGCCGCCGGCTGGTCGGGAACGGTCTGGAACTCCAGACTGCGGGTGTCGACGCCGTGCTGGTCGGCGATGAGGTTGTGGACGTCCTCGTCGGTCGACTTGGACATCCGGCAGTCGGTGTGGGGCATCACCAGGACCCGGTCCACGCCGAGCAGGTAGACGGCGAGGACGAGGGTCCGCAGGACGTCGTCGGTCACCCGGGCGCCCGCGTTGCGCAGGATCTTCGCGTCGCCGGCCGTGAGGCCGAGCAGTCCGAGCGGATCGATGCGGGAGTCCATGCACGTCACCACGGCGAGGCCGCGTGCGGCCCGGCCCGTGAGGCCGGAGTGCGAGAACGTGCTCGCGTACTTCTCGTTGGCGGCCAGAAGATCATCGAAAGCACCGGTCATGTGACAGATGTTGCCCGATCCCCTTTTAGCGGTCGGCGCGGGGGTAGCAGATTCCCTCTCCATATCGGCTGGTCTTTGCTCACGACACCGGTATAGGGTTTTCACTGGTGTTGCACGGAAGGAGAAACATCCCTCATGAGCGGTGTCGCGCGAATGCGCACGGTCGTGCTCGACTGTCCGGAGCCGAAGGCCCTGGCCGCCTTCTACGCGGAGGTGCTGGGCTGGAAGGTGGCGTACGAGGAGGGGGAGGAATGGGTCACGCTCGCCGGTGACGACCAGGTTCGCGTCGCCTTCCAGCGCGTCCCGGACTACCGGCCCCCGCAGTGGCCCGGCTCCGAGCACCCCCAGCAGTTCCACCTGGATCTGACCGTGGACGACATGGCCGAGGCGGAGAAGCGCGTGCTCGCCCTCGGAGCGGTCAGGCACGAGCACCAGCCGGGCGAGGAGGAGAACTGGACGGTCTACCTCGACCCGGCCGGGCACCCGTTCTGCCTGATCCCCTCGTCGGACTGACGCCTCAGCCCGGAGTGCCGGAGGCGGCCTCCTCCCGCGGCGCACGCGCGAGGCGCCGCAGGACGAGCAGGCCGCCGACGGCCGGCAGCCAGGCCAGGACCCTGCCGGTCAGGTCGCATCCGGCGTCGCGGGCGGCGGCCACGATCACGAACAGGTACGCGCAGCCGTGCAGGGGGCCGACGAGCGAGGAGACGGGCGGCAGGTGCACGGTGGCGAGGTTGGCCAGGAGGACGGCCAGAGATCCCAGCTCGACGGCGGCGGCCGCTCGCAGGGCGGAACGAGGGCGCGACATGGTCAGACTCCCGTGGTCGAGCCGGGACGGACGATCATCAGAACCGTCACGGCCGCCCACAGCAGGTTGAAGACGCCGGTCAGCATGGCGAGCCTCGCCACCTGGCGGCCGATGCCCGCGGCCGTGGGCTCCCCGGCGGTGAGCAGGGCGAGGACGGCGTCCTGGCGCGGCAGGACCCACAGGGCGAGGATCGCGGCCGCCGCGCCGGTGAGCAGGATGGACGCGATCACCCACGCGTCACGCAGCACGCCGAGGCCGCTCGCGGTGGCGAACCCGAAGACCGGGACGGCCAGGCCCACGAGGGCGTAGACGCGGCAGACGCGGTGCAGCACGCGGAGCGCGGCCAGGCCGTCGGCCTGCCCACCCGGCACCGATGCGTCCGTCACGCGCCGCGCGGCGGCGGGGAACATGCTCGCGGCCACCGCTACCGGGCCGATCGCGAGGATCGCGGCGAGGACGTGGACGGCCAGGAAGAACGCGGTCATCGTGCCCGGCCCCCGTCGGCGGACGGCGCGGGGACGTCCGGGGGATCGAACCCGTCGGACAGCACGAACTGGGCCGGCATCGGCATCGCTCCTTGTCGTCGGCGTGCGGTCACCAACCGTAGGAGCACGGCCGCCTCCGCCCCAGAGGCGAGAACGACAAAGACCAACGGATTCCCGCCAACCGCTGTCACCTGGTCGTGAACGAGCGGTCGCTGACCACGTCGCCGGCGGGAATCCGGCTATGGTGGCGATCGTGCACACCGTGGCGATCCTGGCGCTGGACCGCGTCGTGCCGTTCGACCTGGCGACCCCCATCGAGGTGTTCGGGCGCACCCGTCTGCCGGACGGCCGGCGCCCCTACCGCGTGCGGGTGTGCGGGCCCGCCCGGGAAGTGGAGACAGAGGCGTTCGCCCTGCGCGTGCCGTACGGGCTGGACGCGCTGGCCGGGGCCGACACCGTGATCGTCCCCGGCTGCTCGGAGCGGGCCGGTCCGCCCCCGCCCGAGGCGCTGGACGCGCTGCGCGACGCGGCCGCGCGCGGCACCCGCCTCGCCTCGATCTGCGTGGGCGCGTTCACGCTCGCGGCGGCCGGGCTGCTGGACGGCCTGCGGGCGACCACCCACTGGACCGCGGCGCCCGAACTCGCCCGGCGGTTCCCCCTGGTGGACGTGCGGCCGGACGTCCTGTACGTCGACAACGGGCAGGTGCTCACCTCCGCCGGCGCGGCGGCCGGACTCGACCTGTGCCTGCACATGATCCGGCGCGACCACGGGTCGGCCGTCGCGGCCGACGCCGCCCGCCTGTCGGTGATGCCGCTGGAGCGGGAGGGCGGTCAGGCCCAGTTCATCGTGCACGAGTATCCGCCGGTGCCCGGCGGTTCGCTGCTGGAGCCCGTGCTGGCGTGGATCGAGGACAACCTCGGCCGCGACCTCACCCTCCGGGAGATGGCGGTCCGCGGCGGGATGAGCGAGCGGACGTTCAGCAGACGCTTCCGGCAGCAGACCGGCACCACCCCGCTGCAGTGGCTGCTGCGGGCCCGGGTCCGGCGGGCGCAGTACCTGCTGGAGAACAGCGGCCACAGCATCGAGCGCATCGCCGCGCAGGCCGGGTTCGGGTCGCCCACCGCGTTCCGGGAGCGGTTCAAGCGGGTCGTGGGAACCACGCCGCAGGCGTACCGCTCCGCCTTCCACGGCGGCCCCGCCGTCACCTGAACGGCGGAGGCCCCGGCGGCTCTTCGCCGCCCGTGTCTATGCGAGCGGCTCTTCGCCTCCGGTGTCGCCGGTCGTGGCCATTCCGCCGTCGGTGGCGGCCTCCTCGCCGTCGCCGTCCGCGCCGAGCGCGCCGCCGATGGCTGCGATGGCGTGCACGAGCCGTACGCCCGAGCCGTCGCGGCGGCCCAGTTCGTCCGGCAGCGGCACCGGCTTGCCGGTCGAGGAAACCGCCTTGACCGGCATGGGACCGGCGTACGCGAGCAGCAGCACGTCCTCGCCCTTGAGGAAGCGCTGGGCGCGGACCCCGCCGGTCGCCCGGCCCTTCGGGGGGAAGTCGGCGTAGTCGGAGACCTTGCCCGCGCCCATCTGGGTGCCGGGCAGGGCGGTCGAGGAGCCGGCGATCGTCACGACGCGGGCCTCCAGGGCGGGATCGACGGCGCCGAAGAAGACCACCCGGGCGTCGCCCTCCAGGCGCACACCGGCCATGCCGCCGGCCGGACGGCCCTGGGGCCGTACGACGGAGGCGGGGAAGCGCAGCAGCTGCGCGTCCGAGGTGATGAAGACCAGGTCGTGATCGGCCGAGGTGAGCTCCACCGCGCCCACCACCACGTCGCCGTCCCGCAGCCCGATGACCTCGAACTCGTCGCGGTTGACCGGGTATTCGGGCACCACCCGCTTGACCACGCCCTGGCTGGTGCCGAGCGCGAGGCCCGGCCCGTCGGGGTCGAGCGAGCCGAGCCCGACGACCTTCTCGTCCGGTTCCAGGGAGACGTACTCCGACACCGGATGCCCCCCGGCCAGGGACGGCGGGTTCGCCGAGGGCGGCAGGGCGGGCAGGTCGAGCACCGAGACACGGATGACGCGGCCCTTGGAGGTGACCACGCCCACCTCGCCGCGCACGGTCGAGCGGACCACCGACACCAGCACGTCGTGCGCCGCCCGCTCGCCCTCGCCGGAGATCGGCGACGCGTCGGTCGTACGGGCGAGCAGGCCGGTGGACGACAGCATGACCAGGCAGGGGTCGTCGGGCACCTCCAGCGGCACGACGGCGGCCCTGGCGGCGTCCGACGACTCCAGCAGGACGGTGCGGCGCGGCGTGCCGTACGTCTTGGCGACCTCGGCCAGTTCGGCCGACACCACCCGGCGCAGCCGCTCCTCCGAGCCGAGGATCTCGTTCAGCTCGGCGATGTCGGCCTGGAGCTGCTCCTTCTCCCGGTCCAGCTCCAGCTTGTCGTAGCGGGTGAGGCGGCGCAGCGGGGTGTCGAGGATGTAGTTGGCCTGGATCTCGCTCAGCGCGAAGGTCTCCATGAGCCGGGCGCGGGCCTGCGCGGAGTCGTCCGACCCGCGGATCACCTGGATGACCTGGTCGATGTTGAGCAGCGCGACGATGAGGCCGTCGACCAGGTGGAGCCGCTCCTCACGCCTGCGCAGCCGGTACGCCGAGCGCCTGCGCACCACGTCGAGCCGGTGGTCCACGTAGACCGAGAGCAGCTCGCGCAGGCCCAATGTGCGCGGCTGTCCGTCGACCAGCGCGACGTTGTTGATGCCGAAGGTCTCCTCCATCGGCGTGAGCCGGTAGAGCTCCTCCAGCACGGCCTCGGGGTTGAAGCCGTTCTTGACCTCGATGACCAGGCGCAGGCCCTTGTGCCGGTCGGTCAGGTCCTTGAGGTCGGAGATGCCGGTGAGCCTCTTGGAGGTCACCAGCTCCTTGATCTTCGTCACCACCCGCTCGGGGCCGACGTTGAACGGCAGTTCGGTGACGACGATGCCCTTGCGCCTCGGGGTGACCTGCTCGACCGCCGCCTTCGCCCGCATCTTGAACGTGCCGCGCCCGGTCTCGTACGCGTCCCTGACGCCGTTCAGGCCGATGATCATGCCGCCGGTCGGCAGGTCGGGGCCGGGCACGAAGCGCATGAGCTCGTCGAGCGTCGCGGCCGGCTTCCTGATGAGATGCCGGGCCGCCGCGACGACCTCCCCGAGGTTGTGCGGGGCCATGTTGGTGGCCATGCCGACCGCGATGCCGGAGGCGCCGTTCACGAGCAGGTTGGGGAACGCCGACGGCACGACCGACGGCTCGGTCTCCTGCCCGTCGTAGTTGGGCTTGAAGTCGACCGTCTCCTCGTCGATCGACTGCACCATCAGCATCGCCGCCGGGGCGAGCCGCGCCTCCGTGTACCGCATCGCCGCCGGGGCGTCGTCGGGGGAGCCGAAGTTGCCGTGCCCGTCCACCAGGCCCAGCCGCATCGAGAACGGCTGCGCCAGCCGTACGAGCGCGTCGTAGATGGCGCCGTCGCCGTGCGGGTGGAGCTTGCCCATCACCTCGCCCACGACCCGGGAGGACTTGACGTGCCCGCGGTCGGGGCGCAGGCCCATCTCGCTCATCGAGTAGAGGATGCGCCGCTGGACGGGCTTGAGTCCGTCGCGCGCGTCGGGCAGCGCGCGCTGGTAGATCACCGAGTAGGCGTACTCAAGGAAGCTCGTCCGCATCTCGGCGGAGACGTCGATGTCGACGATCCGCTCCTCGAAGTCCTCGTCCGGCGGAGGTGTCGTCGTGCGTCGGGCCATGTGGATTCCTGCGTGTCGAGGAGCCGGGCCCCGGCCGTCGGGACCGGGGAGGGGCGAATGTCGGTCGTGAACATCGAACATTCTGCCGAGAGTTCGCCCTGTTCGCGACTCACCACCCTACTGCCGGGCCCGTGCCCTCCGTTCCGGCTTCGCCGGTGAGCCCGCGCTCGCGGCCGCCGTAGCGTGCCGGTTTCCCTGATCACGGCGGTGAGAAGGGCGCTTGCGGGATCAGCGACTCGGTGTCGGAGAGGCGGTGTCGGGAACGCGGGATCAGGTGCGGGGGCCGGCGCCGGGCCAGGGGCCGGGCGTCTCGCCCTCGTCCTCGTCGCCCGGCTCGTTCAGCTTCTCGTCGTAGACGCGGAAGCCCCGGGCCCGGTAGTTGGCCAGCGCCGCCGGGCCGTCCAGCGAGCAGGTGTGCAGCCAGACCCGCCGCGTGGGCTCCAGGCCGGGCCACCGGCTCGCGATGTCCCAGGCGCGCGCCGCCGCCTCGCCGAGCAGCCATCCGCCGAGCCCCTGCCCCATCGCGTACGGCAGGAGCCCGAAGCTGGCGATCTCGACGGCGCCGTCCCGCGCGACGAGTTCGGCGTATCCGGCGGGGGTACCGCGCGTCCAGGCCACCCAGTTCTCGACTCCCGGCCGGTCGAGCCAGTCCTTCCACTGCTTCCAGGTCCACGGCAGCCGGTTGGTCCACTGCCAGTCGCCGCCGACCGCCGTGTAGAGGAACCGGCCGAACTCGGGGCTGGGCACCTCCGCCCGGACGATCTCGGCGGGGAGCGCGGGAGTCCGGCCGGGGCGCAGGTCGGAGGGGCTGGTCTGTTCGAGATACCAGGTGGTCACGTCCATAACGGACTCATCCAACCACGTCCGGCCACGCGGCCCGCCCCTGCGCCGGCCGGCACCGTCCCCCGGCGCTTCCGTCGGTGCCGAAGGCGGGGCGAATCTTCGTGTATGTACTGTTTGTCTGGTTATAACTGGTCTTTCGGTACTCTCCCCCAGGAGAGAGAGGTGCTCCCGCGATGCACGACGTCGTGGACCGGATGCTCGACGCGATGAACGCGCACGACCTGCACGCGGTGTTGCGGTGCTACGCGCCGGGCGCGGTGGTGGTCGGACCGGAGATGGAGGCGGGGGAGCCCGGGGAGATCGGCTCCTACGTGATGCAGATGTGGAGGGGCTTCCCCGATCTGCGTTTCACGGTCTGGGAGACGATCAGCTTCGCGGACGTGGTCGCGACAGAGATGACGGCGGTGGGGACGCACACCGGGCCCTACCTGGTCGCCGGGGGCGACCTCCTCGCCCCGACCGGCCGGGGCATCAACGTGCGCGTCTCCTGGTTCTGGCATCTGAAGGACGGCCGCATCCTGAGCCAGCGCTTCTACTACGACCAGCTCCAGATCTACTCGCAGCTCGGCCTGCTGCTGCCCCTGTCCTTCGAAGACGACGACGCGGGAAGCGGCACGTCCGGAGACCGCGGCCAGGGACACGACCTCTAGTTCCCCGCCCCGCCTCCCGCCGTCCCGGCGGAAACGGTCGGCGGGACCTGATACGAATGACGGGGTGAGCGAGGAAGAGGAGTCCCTGCGGGAAGAGGCCGAGGCCCGGCTGCGGGCGCTCGCCGGGGAGCACGCGCGGCTGCGTGACGACCAGTGGGCCGCCATCAAGGCCCTGGTAATGGACCGCAGGCGCGCGCTGGTCGTGCAGCGCACCGGCTGGGGGAAGTCGGCCGTCTACTTCATCGCCACCGCGCTGCTGCGCGAGCTGGGCGAGGGGCCCACGGTCATCGTCTCCCCGCTGCTCGCGCTGATGCGCAACCAGATCGCCGCCGCGGAGCGGGCCGGCATCCACGCGGAGACGATCAACTCGGCCAACCCCGAGGACTGGGAGAAGGTCTACGGCCAGGTCGCCGAGGGCATGGTCGACGTGCTGCTGGTCAGCCCCGAGAGGCTGAACAACCCCGACTTCCGCGACCAGGTGCTGCCCGAGCTGGCCGCGAGCGCCGGGCTCCTGGTGATCGACGAGGCCCACTGCATCTCCGACTGGGGGCACGACTTCCGGCCCGACTACCGCAGGCTCCGCACCCTGCTGGCCGAGCTGCCGCCGGGCATCCCCGTGCTCGCCACGACCGCCACCGCGAACGCCCGGGTCACCCGCGACGTCGCCGAGCAGCTCGCCGTCACCCAGGAGTGGGACGAGCTGCCCGGCGGCGAGGTGTTCGTCCTGCGCGGACCACTGGAGCGCGAGAGCCTCCACCTGAGCGTCGTACGGCTGGGCGGGGCAGGCCAGCGGCTCGCGTGGCTGGCCAGGACCCTCCACGAGCTGCCGGGCTCCGGCATCGTCTACACGCTGACCGTCGCCGCGGCGCAGGAGATCGCCGCGTACCTGCGCGAGCAGGGCCACACGGTCACCGCGTACACGGGGCAGACCGAGGCGGCGGACCGGCTGGCGGCCGAGGCCGACCTGCTCGGCAACCGGGTCAAGGCCCTGGTGGCGACCTCGGCGCTGGGGATGGGCTTCGACAAGCCCGATCTCGGCTTCGTCGTTCACGTGGGCGCTCCGGCCTCGCCCGTGGCGTACTACCAGCAGGTGGGCCGCGCCGGCCGCGGCGTCGAGCGGGCCGAGGTCATCCTGCTGCCCGGCCCGGAGGACAGGGAGATCTGGGCCTACTTCGCCTCGCTGGCCTTCCCCCCGGAGGGGGTGGTCAAGGCGACGCTGGAGGCGCTGTCGCAGGAGGGCGTGCTGTCCACCCCCGCCCTGGAGACGAGGGTCGACCTCAGCCGGAGCCGGCTGGAGATGATGCTCAAGGTGCTCGACGTCGACGGGGCCGTCCGCCGGGTCAAGGGCGGCTGGGAGGCCACCGGCGAGCCGTGGAGCTACGACACCGAGCGCTACGCCAGGGTGGCCGCCGAACGCCGGGCCGAGCAGGAGGCGATGCTCGGCTACATCACGACCACCGAGTGCCGGGAGCGGTACCTGCGCCGCCATCTCGACGACGAGACGGCCGCGCCGTGCGGCCGGTGTGACAACTGCACCGGCGGCCACCGGTCCGCCGAGGTGCCGGAGGAGGCCGTGCAGGCCGCCCGGCAGCGGCTGGCCCGGCCCGGTGTGGAGATCGAGCCGCGCCGCCAGTGGCCCACCGGCCTGCCCGATCTGAAGGGGCGGATCAAGCCCGAGCTGTGCGCGGAGCCGGGCCGCGCGCTCGGCCGCCTCACCGACATCGGCTGGGGCACCCGGCTGCGGGAACTGTTCTCAGCGGGCGACGGGCCGGTCCCCGACGACGTGTTCGCCGCGGTCGTCGAGGTGCTGAAGTCGTGGGAGTGGGCGCGGCGCCCGGTCGGCGTGGTCGCGGTGCCCTCGGGTTCGCGGCCGGTGCTGGTCGGGACGCTCGCCGAACGACTGGCCCAGGTGGGCCGCCTGGAGCACCTCGGCACGCTCGGCTACCGCGACGGATCACCGGCGGCCAGGCACAACAGCGCCCAGCGGGTGGCGGCCATCCGGGGGACGCTCGCGATGCCGCGTGAGCTCGCCGCGCGGATCGCCGCCCTGGACGGACCGGTGCTGGTGGTGGACGACCGCGTCGACACGGGCTGGACGATGGCGCTCGCCGCCGCCCAGATCCGCCACGCGGGAGCCCCCGCCGTGCTTCCCCTCGCCCTCGCCGTCACGAACTAGTTCCGGGACGGCCGTCGTCGGCCGGGGCGCGGCCGCCGGGGCGCGTCCAGGGGAAAAGCACAGGGCGAACCCGCGGCAAGCACGTGGGTAGGCATGTGGGTAGGCACAGGGCGCGCGGCAGGGCGCCGACCCGCTTGTGCCAGAGACGGCCGCTTGCGCGAGAGGCGGCGGCTTTGCCAGAGGTGGCCGCTTGCGCTAGAGGCGGGGGCGGGCGCCGAGGTTGGAGATGCACCGGGCCGCGAGGGCGTTGCCCGCGGCCAGGGCCTCCGCGGGCGGCTTGCCGTCCAGCCAGACCGGCAGGAAACCGGCGGCGAACGCGTCCCCGGCGCCGGTTCCGTCCACCACCCGGTCGACGACCTCGGCGGGCGCCCTGACCGGTTCGGGGCGGCTGTTGGAGTACCAGAGCGAGCCCTCGGCGTTGATCTTGATCACGACCTGGGGGAACCAGGCGGTCAGCACCTTCGCCGCCGAGGCGGGGTCGTCCCTGCCGGTGAGCACCTTGGCCTGGTCGGCGTTGGCGAACAGCAGCTTCGCGCCGTCGGTCCACTCCAGGAACGGCTCGGCGCCGGTGCGCTCCAGCGGTGCGGAGGAGGCGCAGTCGATCGAGATCGACATGCCCGCCCGGCGGGCCATGTCGAGAGCGGCGAGGCCGGCGTCGCGCGATCCCTCGTTGATCAGCGTGTAACCGGACACGTGCAGGTGGCCGCCGGCGGAGAAGAGGTCGCGCGGCAGGTCCTCGGGGGACAGCGCGGCGTTGGCACCGGGGTCGGAGAGCATGGTCCGCTCGCCCTTGTGCGTGACGAGGACGACGCAGGTGCCGGTCGGCCGTTCGGGATCCATGACGAGGCGGGCGTCCACGCCGTACCCCATGAGCTCCATGTCCCGGTTGCGGCCGGTGATGTCGGCGCCGCGGCGGCCGATGAAGGCCACCTCGGAGCCCTCCACGGCCAGCCAGGAGGCGATGTTGGCGCCGGATCCGCCGCCGTGCATGGTCACGACGGCCGGGGTGTCGCTCGCCCTCGCGAGAGGGAACTTCGCGCGCGCGACCGCGTCCGTCATGAGATCGCCCACCACGACGACCCGCGTCATGCTGTCACCACCTTGCCAACTGGCTAATGGAGGCGAGCCAGGCCCAAGGAGGGGCGGCGTCCGCTCCGTGCTGTAGAGGCTGACGCCCAGAAACCTAACAGCTTCCAGGGGCGCCGTGGGTGGAGAGCGGACAGACGGGAACAGTCGATGCACAAGCGTTGTCCAACTCGTCCCTCCTCGGTTCGTAGATCCCTTATAAGCGCTCTCGCGAGACTATCTCCATAAGTAAGTAGAAATCCCCCAATTACCACCAAGCCGGGCACGGATAATCTCGGTTGCGTGCACCCTCAGTACCCCGCCCACTGGGAGGCGGACGTCGTGCTGTCCGACGGCGGCACCGCCCATGTCCGCCCGATCAGGCCGGACGACGCCGGCATGCTGCGCTCCTTCTACTCACGCCTGTCCGCGGAGTCCATCTACTTCCGGTACTTCGGCCCGCGCCCCCGGCTGACCGACAAGGACGTCGCGTTCTTCACGAATGTCGACTACGACAACCGGGTCGCCCTGATTGCCACGATCGGCACGGAGATGGTGGCGGTCGTGCGCTATGACCGCGTGGAGCCGCGCGACCACGCCGAGGTGGCCTTCCTGGTGGAGGACGCCCACCAGGGCAGGGGAGTGGCCTCGGTGCTGATGGAGCACTTGAGGGCAGCCGCCCGCGAGCGCGGGATCAAGACGTTCATCGCCGACGTGCTGCCCGGCAACCACCGGATGATGGGCCTGTTCCGCCAGGCGGGATACACGGCGCAGAGCCAGTTCGAGGACGGTGTCGTACGGATGACGCTCGACCTGTCGAGCACCGAGACGGCCCTGGAGGTGCGGCTCGCCCGCGAGCACCGCGCCGAGGCCCGCTCGATCGCCCGCCTGCTCACGCCGGAGTCGGTCGCGGTGATCGGCGCGAGCCGCGAACCCGGCGGCATCGGCCAGGCGGTGCTGCGCAACCTGCTCGCCGCCGACTTCACCGGGCCCGTCTACCCCGTCCACCGGCAGGTGCGGGCCGTGGCCGGCGTACCGGCGCACCGCAGCGTGTCGGCGATCGACGGCGAGGTGGACCTCGCCGTGCTGGCGGTGCCCGCCGAGGGCGTGCTCGAACTGGTCGAGGAGTGCGCGCGGAAGGGCGTGAAGGGGCTGGTCGTCGTCTCCTCCGGGTTCGGCGAGACCGGCCCGGAGGGCCTGGCCCGCCAGGAGGAGCTCGTCCGCATCGCCCGCGCGTACGGCATGCGGGTGGTGGGGCCCAACTGCCTGGGCATCGCCAACACCGACCCCGCCGTACGGCTCAACGCGACGCTCGCGGCGACCCTGCCGGGCCGGGGGAGGGTCGGCTTCTTCAGCCAGTCGGGCGCGCTCGGCACCGCGCTGCTGCAGCGGGTGGCGCAGCGCGGCATGGGCATCTCGACGTTCGTCTCGGCCGGCAACCGGGCCGACGTGTCCGGCAACGACCTCCTGCAGTACTGGGAGGAGGACCCGGCGACCGACGTGATCCTCCTCTACCTGGAGTCCATCGGGAACCCGCGCAAGTTCACCCGGCTGGCCCGGCGGATCTCCCGGTCCAAGCCGATCGTGGTGGTCAGGTCGCGCGGGGTGCCGGGAGGCCACGCCGCGCCGGTGCTCGCCATGCCCGACACCGCGCTGAGCTCGCTGTTCGCGCAGGCCGGGGTCATCCGGGTGGACGACCTCGTCCAGCTCTTCGACGTCGCCCAGCTGCTGGCGCACCAGCCGCTGCCCGCCGGGCCGCGGGTGGGCGTCGTCGGCAACTCCGACGCGCTCACGCTGCTGGCCGAGGAGGCGTGCGCGGGCGCGGGCCTGGAGCCCCGCCCGCCGGTGAACCTCGGCGCCCGGGCCGGCGCCGCGGAGTTCGCCGAGGCGCTGAGGAGCGTGCTGCCCGAGGTGGACGCCGCCGTCGCGATCTACATGCCGCCGATCCCGGGCGACTGCCGGGAGGTCGCCGGAGCGCTGCTCGACGCCGCCCGGGAGTCCGGCAAACCGGTGCTCGCCACCTTCCAGGGCCGGTTGGGCATGCCGGACGAGCTGCGCGTTCCGGGCGCTCCCGGCGGCGAGTCCCCCGGGCGGGGGTCGATCCCGTCGTACCAGGCCCCGGAGGAGGCGGTCCGCGCGCTGGCGCACGTGGTGCGGTACGCCCGCTGGCGCCGGGAGCCCCTGGGCCTGGTGCCGCAGGTGGACGGGATCGACCCGGCCGCGGCGCGGCGGATCGTCGCCGCCGCGCTCGCCGGGGACGGCACCGGGGACACGGCCGTAGACGCCGCCGGAGACGCCGCCGTGGACTGGGCCGGGGACGGCGGGGCCGAGCGGGAGATCGACGCGACCGCGCTGCTGGCCTGTTACGGCGTCGAGGTGTGGTCGGCGCACGTCGCGGCCGACGCGGAGGAGGCCGTCGCCCTCGCCGAGCGCGTCGGCCCGCCCGTGGTGGTCAGGTCGGCCGACCCGGAGCACGTCCGCCGCGCGGGCACGGTCCGCGTCGGCCTCACCGACGCCGCCGGGGTCCGGCAGGCGTACGCCGGTCTGGCCGCGCTGCTCGGGCCCGGCACACCGCTCGCGGTGCAGCGCATGGCGCCGCAGCCCTCGGTGCCGACAGTCGTCGGGGTGACGCAGGACCGGTACTTCGGGGCGGTCGTCACGTTCGGCCTCGGCGAGGTCACCGCCCGGCTGCTCGGCGACCAGGCGCACCGCCTCGCCCCCCTCTCCGCCGAGGACGCGGCGGCGCTGGTGCGGTCGGTGCGCGCCGCGCCGCTGCTGTTCGGCGAGTACGGCTACCAGCCGGTGGCGGTGGAGGCGCTGGAGGATCTGCTGGTGCGGGTGGGGCTGCTGGCCGACGCGCTGCCGGAGGTCGTGCGGATGGACCTCGACCCGGTTCTGGCGGGCGCGAACGGCACGGTGGTGCTGGGCGCCCGCGCCGTCCTGCGGCCCGTCACCACGCTGCGCCCCGACGCCGGCCCCCGCCGCCTGCGGTGACCCGCGGGCGCTCAGGGGTACGGCGGGCCGCCGACGTGCGCGCCGGGCGCTCCCCCACGCGGCGGGTACCGGGGACGCGGGGCCCGGAGAGCGCTCGGCGCGGCGCGGGCGGAAAACCCGTCCCGCCGGGGTGTGAAACAGGTGTCCCTTACAGGGCAGGATGGACCCATGAGGGAAACCCGAGTCTCCGCCGCGGGCTTGCGCGAGGCCATAGATCGCAGCGGCTACTACCCGGATCTGGTGGCCGACGCCGTCGACTCCGCACTCGGCAGCGAGCAGGTGACGGCGTACGTCGTGCATCACGAGGCGACGTTCGACCCGGCGATGGAGGTGCGCAGGCACGTCACGGTGCTGGTCCTGTCGCCCACCCGGCTGCTGGTCTGCCACACCGACGAGCACCCGCCCGCCGAGGGCATGCCCGCCTCGCACGCCTCCACGACCACGGAGGCGGTGCGGCTCAGCCGCATCCAGTCGGTCGCCGTGACCAGAGTCGTGCCCGACCCCGCGTCGTACGCGCCGGGCACCTCCCCCACGGAGGTCACGCTGACGATCGGATGGGGGGCGATCTCCCACGTCGACCTCGAACCGGCGACCTGCGGCGACGAGAACTGCGAGGCCGACCACGGCTACACCGGCGCGATCACCGCCGACGACCTGTCGCTGCGGGTCAGCGAGGCCGCCGACGGGCCGGAGGCCGTCACCCATGTGCTGGCCTTCGCCAAGGCGCTGTCCGAGGCCACCGTCTGAGGCCACCGTGTGAGAGCACCGACTGAGAGCACCGTCTGGAGAGCACCGACTGAGGAGCGTCCCGTCAGGGAGGCGGCGGGCGTTCCCTGACACCGTCCCCTCTTCGTCCCGCCGGGAGGCAACGTGATCGACCCCCAGCTCCCAGCGGCGTCTCGCGGGACGTCCGCGGCGGCGTCCGGCGGGGCGTCAGCGTCCCCGGCGGCTCGGACGGCCCCCGCGTCTCCCGCGTCTCCGGCCGCCCCTGCCGCTCCCGAGGCCCTCGGGGCCGCGGCCGGGGGGCCGCCGGCCGTGCCGTACGTGCCCGCGTACGGCACGGCCTCGCTCGCCGACCTGCCGGGGTCGATGCTCGCCTCCCTCGGCCTGTCGGCGGACAACACGCTGGCGCTGGAGCCGGCCGCGCGGGTGTGCCTGTTCCTCGTGGACGGGCTCGGGGCCGAGATGCTGGCCGCCCACCCCGGCACGGCGCCGTTCCTGTCGGCCCACCTGCGCGGCACGCTCACGGCGGGCTTCCCGTCCTCCACCCCGACGAGCCTGGCCACGCTCGGCACCGGCGCGCCCCCCGGGGAGCACGGCATGGTGGGGGTGCAGATGGCGGTGCCGGGGGAGGGCAGGCTGTTCAACTGCCTGCGCTGGACCGCGCCCGGCCTGCCCGTCGACCCCGACGTCTGGCAGCCCGCCGAGACGGTCTACCAGCGCATGGCCGCGGCGGGGGTGGAGCCCGTCTACGTCGCGCCCGCCTCCTTCGACGGCACCGGGCTCACCCGCGCCGTCTACCGGGGCATGCGTCACCGGGCGGCGGAGACCGCCGACGAGCGCGTGGACGCGGTGCGGCACGCGCTGCGGGAGACGTCCTACGTCACCGTGTACTACGGCGACGTCGACCGGGCGGGCCACTTCGGCGGCTGGGGCAGCGGCACGTGGCTCGAACAGCTCGCCGTCGTCGACCGCATGGCCGAGCGCATCGCGGAGTCCCTGCCGCCGGGCGCCGTCCTGTACGTCACGGCCGACCACGGCATGATCAACGCCACTGACAAGGTCGACGTGGACCACCGCCCCGACCTGCGGGAGGGCGTGCTCATGCTCGGCGGCGAGGCCCGTGCCCGCCACGTCTACACGAGGCCGGGCGCGGCGGAAGGGGTCCTGGAGACCTGGCGCGAGGCGCTGCGCGGGCGGGCCTGGGTGGTGACCCGCGAGGAGGCCGCCGACACCGGCTGGTTCGGCCGCCGCGTCCGCCGCGAGTGGCTCGGCCGCATCGGCGACGTGCTGGCCGTGCCGTACGGCGAGTGCGTGATCGTGGCGTCGGCCGCCGAACCGGTGGAGTCGTCCCTGACCGGCTACCACGGATCACTGACCCCGGCCGAGCAGAACGTCCCGCTCCTGGAGATCCGCCGCTGACCGGTCACCGATCGGTGAACCGCGCCGGGTGTCAGCGGGTCGTGGTGAGGGGGAGGCCGGCCAGCAGGCGGTCACGCAGGGCGTCGCCGCGGATGCCGATCTCGGGGAGGTCGTCGGGGCCGGGGGCGCCGGTGACCAGCAGTTCGGGCACGAGGAGGCGGCTCAGCGGGGCCTCGGGCGCCGGGTCGGCCAGACCGCCGATGGGGGCGGTGGAAAGGTCGAGGTAGGCGGGGGCGAGGGTCCTGCCATGGAGGGTGCCGGCGACCAGGTCGGGGCAGAACTCGTTCCAGAAGATCGAGACGGTGGCGCGCAGGTCCCCGTGGATCATCACCAGCTTCTCGGTCATGTCGCCGACGAAGGTCTCGGCCGTCACGTGGCCGTGCACGACCAGCTTCGCGTCACCGGCCAGGTAGACGTTCCTCGCCCGCAGGTTCCCGAGGACGATCAGCGCGGCGGCCCCGTCGTCCACGTCGGTGATGTTCCCGTCGACGACCAGGTCGCCGTCCACGACGTACCCCGTGGCCGCTTCGGGCGTGTGCTCCCGCCACGGCGTCCGCTCGTGCTCGTCGAGGGGGAGTTCGCCGGTCACCGTGGCGGGACCCGGCACCAGGATGTACTCCTCCTCGTACAGGTTCTCGTACGTTTCCTTCGGCAGCCCGCGCCGCTCGAACAGGTCCACCGCGTCGCCCCAGGCGAGGTAACTCGATCGCATTCGCGCGACCATAGCAGTGAACGGCGCCCGGCCCGGCCCGGCCGGGCGGCGGCGACGGCTTGGCACAATGGCTGTGGCACCGTACCGGCCAGGAGGGGTCTCATGAGCGAGCGAGTCGGGGAGCATCGTGATGGGAAGCACCGTGATGGGGAGCACAGCCCGCTGATCACTCCCGAGGAGCTCGCCGCGCTCGCCGGCGTCACGATCCTCGACGTCCGCTGGCGGCTCGGCGGGCCGCCCGGCATCGAGTCGTACCGCGAGGGTCACGTGCCCGGCGCGGTCTTCTGCGACCTGAACGCCGATCTCGCCGCCCCGCCCGGCCCGGCCGGGCGGCATCCGCTGCCCGCTCCGGAGGACTTCGGCGCCGCCATGCGCCGCCTCGGGGTGTCGGGCGCGCGCCCGGTGGTCGTGTACGACGACGCCGACTCGACGTCGGCCGCCCGGGCGTGGTGGACCCTGCGGTACTTCGGCCACGGCGACGTCCGCGTGCTGGACGGCGGCCTGCGGGCCTGGACCCGGGCCGGGCTCCCGGTGTCCAAGGAGGAGGGGCCGGTGCCGCCGGGAGACTTCGCCGCCCGGCCCGGCGGGATGCCGGTGCTCGACGCCGGGCAGGCGGCCGCGCTCGCCGCCGACGGCGTGCTGCTGGACGCGCGGGCGGCCGAGCGGTACCGGGGAGAGGTGGAGCCCGTCGACCCGGTCGCCGGTCACATTCCCGGCGCGGTCAGCGCCCCCACCTCCGAGAACGTCGAGCCCGGAGGGCGCTTCCACAGCGGGTCGTTCCTCCGGGAGCGGTTCAACACGCTGGGGGCCGTCGAGGGCGTGCCCGTCGGGGCGTACTGCGGGTCGGGGGTGACGGCCGCGCACGAGGTGCTGGCACTGGAGATCGCCGGGCTGCCGGCCGCCCTGTACGCCGGCTCGTGGTCCAACTGGGTGGCCGACCCCGGCAGGCCCGTCGCGACCGGCTGACCTCATCCGGGTGCGAGGCGGCCGTCGCCGAAGCAGACGAACCCCGGCACGGCCGACTTCGCGGACGCCGCGGCCAGCGCCTCGGCGGGGGAGCGGCCCTCGGCCAGCAGCCGGTGGAAGAGCGTCATGACCGCCGGGGCCTCGTCGTCGCGGACCGGCACGACGCCCGCGACCACGCACGCCGCGCCCCGATCGAGGAAGGTCCCGGCGAGTCCCAGGGCCGCGCCGTCCACCGGCGCGTGCGCCATCCCCGCGTCGCAGGCCGACAGGACGACGAGCCGGGGCATCCGGCGCGCGGTCAGCAGGTCGTACGCCATGAGCGGTCCGTCGTCCAGCGTGATGTGCGACAGCATGGGCCCGCGCGGGCTGAAGAGCCCGTGGGCGGCGACATGGAGCACGTCGGCCCGCTCCAGCGCACGCAGCACCTCGGCCCTGGTGGCGCCGATCCGCCGCGCCCGTGGGTGCGTGGCGACGACCATCGCGGCCTCGGCGGCGGCGTGGTCGAGCCCCGGGCCCGCCACCGACAGCACCAGCGGATCGCCGCCGGGCGGACCGGGAGCCGGGGTGAACCATCGGGCGGCGTCCGCCGCGACCGACACCGGCCGTCCGCGCAACGAGGGGAGCATCGGCCAGGGCAGCGTGCCCAGCGCCCCGGTGGGCACGATCGTCACCGGCCCGGCCGCTCCCCGTCCCGGAGAGCTGCGTCCCGGAGAGCCGGGGGAGGCGAGCGTGCCGGGACCGCTCAGGAGCCGCCGGTCGAGAGCGGACAGTTCGAGGGCCACCGCCTCGTCGTCGGCGCCCGCCGGGTGACCGGCGTCGCGCAGGACGCGGCGGCGCAGGCCGTACCGGACGCGCGTGGTCGCCTCCACCGCGGCCTGATAGGAACCCAGGGCGCGCAGGGCGCACCCGCCGGCGTCGGCGGTGACGGCGAACAACTCGTCGCCACGCCGCACCAGCTCCACGAGCAGCCCGGCCCCCGCGCGTCCCGGCGGCGGGAACGGCGGCGCGCCGCGCACGACCGCCCGCCACCGCTCGGACCACTCCAGGACGGTCCAGGCGTCGCCCGTCCGGCGGGCCCGGTCGATGGCGATCCGCAGGCCGAACGCGGCGAGGTCCTCGGCGGGCCGTGCGGCGTGGGCCCGCAGCTCCGCGTCCCGCACCGGCGCGCGGGCGTCCTCCGCGGCCGCACCGCCCGCCGGCCGGCCGGTCCCCGCCTGCGGAGCCGCGTCGCCGCTGTCCCCGGCGTCCGCGCCGCTCCCGGGACGGGCGGCTTCGATGCCTCGGGCGGCGGCGGCCAGGGCCTGGGCGAGGTCCCCGTCCAGGCGGTGCCGCAGGGCCACGGCGTGCCATCGGACGAGCGGGCGGGTCGCGGTGGCGGCGGTGATCCGCAACTGCTCGCGGGCGGGGCCGAGCGCGCCCAGCCGCACGGCCGCGGCGGCGGCGGTGAGCCGCAACGCCGAGGACGCCGCATGCCACCCGCACGCCGCCAGCTCGTCGGCGCAGGACACCAGCTCGGCGATCAGGCCGTCGCCGGGTGCCTCCTGCGAGCCCGGCTCTTCCTGGGTGCCCGGTGGTTCCTCGGCGCTGAGTGTTCCCCAGGCACGCGCTGTCTCCCGAGCGCCTGCTGTTTCGGGGGCGCCGGGTGTTCCCTCGGCGCTAGGCGTTTCCTCGGCACCGGGTGTCTCCCGCGCGCTGGGTGTCTCTCGGGTGCCGGGCGTTCGCGGAGCGCCGGGAGCCGAGCCGCCCGCCGGAGGGGTCAGCCCGTCCTGTGGCCGGCCGGTCGTTTCGGCCAGGCGGGCCCGCAGGACGACCTCCGTGGCCAGGGGCAGCCAGGCGGTTCTGCCCTGCGCGGCCAGCTCCGCGTGCGCCGTGCGCGCGGTCGCGCCGGCGAGCCGGGCGTCCCCGGAGAGGAGGGCGGTCTGGGCGAGCAGCAGCCGCGCTCCGGGGATCGCCGCGTGCGCCTGGGCGGCCACCAGTTCGGGCACGGCCTGTTCGAGCAGCGTGCGCGCCTCGCCGGGTAGCCGGGCGGCCACCAGCGCCTCGGCGAAGTCCGTCCGCATCGCGGCGAGCCGCTCGGGGAAGCCGAACAACGTCTCCTCCGCCGCGCGGTACCGCGTGAAGGCGGCGGCGATGTCGCCCCGGCGGGCCGCCACGAACGGCAGGTTGCCCTCCGCCAGCATCACGAGATGGTCGAGGCCCGCGCGCCTGGCGATCCGGGCGCATCGGGCCAGGTCGGCCTCGGCCGTGCCGTACCGCTCCAGATAGACGTGGGCGAGGCCGCGGTTCAGCAGCGCACCCGCCTGGAAGAACGGATCTTCGTCCAGCCGGCTGATCGCCCGGTCGCAGTGCCGTGCGGCCTCCGCGTGCCGCCCGAGCAGCATCAGGGCGACCGACCGCTGCACGTCCAGCCTGGCCAGGTCGGTTCCCGTGAGATCCCGCTCGGCGAGACCGGCCAGGCGCAGCCCGCCTTCGGGATCGCCGAGCTGGGCCCGGACCGTGACGAGCGACATCCGCGCCTGCGCCACCCGCCGCGGATGCCCCCGCGCCGCGCCGGCCGCCTCCCGCAGCCGCTCCTCGGCCAGCTCCAGATCGCCCAGTTCGCGCGCCGCCAGCGCCGACGCGCGCAGCGCCACCGAGGCCGCCTCGCCGTACGGCCCGGCCGGCTCGGCCCGCGGGGCCAACTCCAGTACAGCCCTCGCCTCCGACAGGGCCAGCCGGGGATCGGTGCCCGAGAGTCGTACGGCCGCCTCGGCCCGGCCGACCAGCCGGTCCTGGTCCTGATCCTGCTTCTGGGAGGGGCTCGTGCGGGGGCACGGTCCCGCGGGTTCCGGCCGGTGGGCACGCTGCCGTGACATCACGGGCGTACGCGGAGCCAGCGGGTGAAGACGGGTGCCTGGCCGGGTCGATGGCAGACCACGCTGACCCATCCGGGCGGCAGGCCGGTGACCGCGAAGTGGCCCGTCTCGGAGAGGACGCGGACCTTGCCGACCTGCGGGGTGCGCACCTCTATCCTGGCGTCCGGCCCGGGGGCGGGGGACACCTGCCCGGCCACCTCCATCCGCCCGCCCGTGATGGTCGTCTCCAGGTCGATGACCAGGCCCGCCGCGCTGAACCTGCGGACGTGCGTCCCGTCCCGGCCGTCCGCGGTGACCGGCCGCCACGACGCGTCGCGCGCCCCGGCCGCGCCCGGCTCACCGGCCGCGGCATCCGTGCCGGGCGCGCTGCCGGGCACGGTGCCGGGGGCGGAGCCAGGTGTGGTGCCGGGCGTGGTGCCGGACGCCGGTGAGGAGCGGGCTCCGCCCGGCGCGGTCAGGTCCACCGGCCCGGCGGGCACCCCTCCGGGCACGCGCAGGCGGAAGACCGCCCGGGCCGCGGCCGAGACCCCCTCGGGCACGGGGTCGGCGCCCGCGCCCATCCGCAGGGCCGCGAGCAGGTACTCCTCCCTCATCGGCGCTCCTCGTGCCTCGTCGTTCCGCTTCCACGTGGCCGCCCCGCGGGGCGGGCCCGGTTCCCGCTCAATCCGGTTCCTCCATCAGCGCGCGCAGGCGGGACATGCATCGGGCCCGGGTGGGCCCGATGCTGCCGACCGGCAGGTCGAGCCGGACCGCTATCTGGGCGTACCTCGCCTCGGGATGCAGCACGTAGAGGCGGATGAGCGAGCGGCAGGGCTCCCCGAGCAGGTCGAGCCGCCGCCACGCCTGCCGGCCCAGGTCGGCGTCGACCACGGCCGCCGTCGGGTCGGGCTGCGCCGGGTCCGGCACGTCCAGGTCGGAGACCACCTCACCACGGGCCCTGCGGCTGAGCCTGGCGGCCTCGTGCCGGGTGGTGGTGACGAGCCAGGCGCCGACCCGGGCGGGGTCGCGGATGGCGCCCGCGTTCTCCACGAGCCGGAGCCAGGCGCACTGCACCGCGTCGGCGGCGTCGGCGGCGCTGAGCCCGAACGCCCGCGCGACCGCCCACATCCTGCCGTCGAACCGGGCGACCAGGTCCTCCCAGCCGGCCTGGTCGATGGTGGTGAACGAGTCGTCCGTCTGCATGAAGTCACTCTTCGCGCTCGGGGGAATGCGAATGGTGACAGGAACCCTATCGATCCCCGGTCGTCACGACCACCCCGAGATCCCCGCTCCGCCGGCCGTCCCGCAGCAGGCGTCGTACGGCCTGATCGGGCGGAACCTCCCGGCACAGGCGGGCGACCACGCCGGAGACCACCGCGGCGGCGAAGGACGTGCCGCTCCAGGAGGCGTAGCCGTGGAAGTCGCGGTGCTCCAGGAAGCTGCTGACGAGCCCGACGCCGGGCGCCCACACGTCCACCCAGGGCCCGTACGCCGAGAAGGGCGCGCGGGCGTCCCCGTCGAGCGCGCCGACCGCGAGGACGCCCGGCAGGGCGGCGGGCCAGAAGGGGCGGGTGGAGGCCGTGTTGCCGGCGCAGGCCACGACGGCGGGGAAGGCGGCGAGCGCCTCGGCCAGCCCCAGCGGCGGACCGTCGTCGAAGGTGTGCCCTCCGAAGGAGAGGTTGAGCACGTCGGCCGGCCCGCCGCGCAGCAGGGAGAGGGCGCCGAGCAGCGCCGCTTCGTCGCCGATGCCGTCGCTGTCGAGGAGGCGTAGGGCGCGCAGGCGCGCGCCGGGAGCCTGCCGCAGGATGAGCCCGGCCACGAATGTGCCGTGCCCGGCCTGCCGGTCGAGCACGCCGTCGCCGTCGGCGTCGGGCGTCTCGGCGATGTCGTCGCGGTACCACCGCGCCAGCCAGGGGTGCGGGGCGAGGCCGGTGTCGAGCACCGCGACGGTGACCTCGCAGGGCTCTCCCGGCTCGTACGGCGGTGGCGGCGCGGGGGAGGGCGGCCCGCCGGGCCCGCCGAAGAACAACGGCTGGCCCGACAGGACGTGGTTGGGGGAGGCGGCGTGCCCGCGGTCGCGAAGGGTGGCCGTCAGGTCGACCACGTCCGCGCCCGGCGCGAGCCGTACGCGGTGGACGCGGCCCGCCTCGGAGATCGGCCCGGGGAGCGGTTCGGCGGTGAGCGCCCATCGGGCCACGGCGGCGGGGGCGGAGGTGAGCAGTTCGCCGGGGCGGATGAGGGCCGGACGCCCGGGGACGGGCTCGATGAGCCGGGTGCGCATGCGCGGGGCCTTTCCACGACCTGGCCTGGTTGATCGCGGAAGGTGTCATGCCCAATGCAAAGAGTTGCCAAGCACCATTCGGTATGACCCCCCTCTGGTGCCAGGCTGCGACGGACGGTAGTCTCTCCTACAGTCATCCAACCGTGATCATCTCAAACCGTGAGGCCGTTGGGGAAGGCGCACCTCATGCGAATTGGGAGGTCCGGTGGCTGCTGCTCGTGGCGTCCTGTACGTCCACTCGGCTCAGCCTGCGCTGTGCCCGCATATCGAGTGGGCCGTCGCAGGCGTTCTTGGCGTGCCCGTCGACCTGACGTGGACCGCCCAGCCCGCCGCGCCCGGGACCCTGCGGGCCCAGGCGGAGTGGGAGGGCCGTCCCGGCACCGCCGCGGCGATCACGTCATCGCTCATGGGCTGGCAGCGCATCCGCTTCGAGATCACCGAAGACGCCTCGCCGGGCGTCGACGGCTCACGGCACGCCTACACGCCGACGCTGGGGGCCTTCACGGCCGTCGTGGGCGCGAACGGCGACATCCTGGTCCCCGAGGACCGGCTACGCAACGTCATGCTGATGGCGGCGCAGGGCCGGGTGGTCCTGGAGGACGAACTCGACCGCCTGCTCGGCAAGCAGTGGGACGAGGAGCTCGAGTCGTTCCGCTACGCGGGTGAGGGAGCCCCGGTCCGCTGGCTGCACGCCGCCGTCTGACCCTTCCTTCCGCCCGGCGTCACGCCGGTGCCGCGTCGATGCCACGTCGATGCCACGGGCGGCCCGGGCGGCCGGACACCGCCCGCCCCACGGAGCGAGCGGACCAGAGCACCCGGTGATCGGGCTGCTTCGCGTCACGTGGCGACTCGCTCATGGGATCGGCGACCGGGCACGGATACGCGGAAGCGCCGGTCCCCGTGACCGGGGGCCGGCGCTTCCAGGAAGCGATCAGAGCGGGATGTTGCCGTGCGCGCCGCGGGCCGGGGTGGCCTGGGCGAGCACCCGGGCGATCGCGCCGCGGGTCTTGGCCGGCTCGATGACCTCGTCGACCACGCCGAGGTCGATGGCGCGCTGAAGGCCGCCCGCGGCCTTCTCGTGCTCCTCGGCCAGCCGGGCCTCCAGCGCGGCCCGCTCCTCCTCCGGCACGGCGGCGATCTCGCGCCGCTTGATGATCCGCACCGCCGCGACCGCGCCCATGACCGCCACCTCCATGGTCGGCCAGGCGAACACGCGGGTCGCGCCGAGCGAGCGGGAGTTCATCGCGATGTACGCCCCGCCGTACGCCTTACGGGTGATCAGCGTGACGCGGGGCACGGACGCCTCGGCGAAGGCGTGCAGCAGCTTCGCGCCGCGCCGGACGACGCCGTCGTGCTCCTGGCCGACGCCGGGGAGGTAGCCCGGCACGTCCACCAGCACGACCAGAGGCACCCCGAAGGCATCACACATCCGGACGAACCGGGCGGCCTTCTCCGCCGAGGCGGAGTCGAGGCAGCCGCCGAGCCGCATGGGGTTGTTGGCGATGACACCGACGGTGCGGCCGCCGAGGCGGCCCAGGGTGGTCACGATGTTCGGCGCCCACTTGGGCTGAAGCTCCACGCCGGGGTCGTCGAGCAGGCCCTTGACCAGGGGATGCACGTCGTACGCGCGACGGGGGTTCTCGGGGAGCACGTCGCCGAGGTCGACCTCGTCCACCTCGCGCATCCGGCCCTGGTGGCCGAGGAGACCGGCGAGCTGGCGGGCCTTCAGCAGGGCCTCGGGCTCGTCCTTCGTCACGACATGGACGACGCCGCTGCGCTTGCTGTGCGGCTCCGGGCCGCCCAGGGCGGCCATGTCGATCTGCTCGCCGGTGACGCTGCGCACGACGTCGGGGCCGGTGACGAAGATGCGGCCGCTGTCGGCCAGGATCACGATGTCGGTCAGGGCCGGGCCGTACGCGGCGCCGCCGGCCGCGGGGCCGACGACGACGGAGATCTGGGGGACGATTCCGGAGGCCTTGGTCATGGCGGCGAACACCCGGCCCACGGCGTGCAGCGACTCCACGCCCTCGGCGAGGCGGGCGCCGCCGCAGTGCCAGACGCCGATGACCGGCACCCGCTCGCGGACGGCCACGTCGTAGGCGTGGACGATGTGCTCGCAGCCCTCCGCGCCCATCGCGCCGCCCTGGATGCGGGCGTCGCTGCAGAACGCGACGACCGGCACGCCGTCCACGCGGCCGGTCACGGCCAGCACGCCGCTCCTGTCCTCGGGAGTGATCGGCCGCATCGAGCCCTCGTCCAGCAGGTGCCCGAGTCGCACCAGGGGGTCGCG
Source organism: Microbispora sp. H10885 (assembly GCF_014161415.1). Lineage (NCBI taxonomy): Bacteria > Bacillati > Actinomycetota > Actinomycetes > Streptosporangiales > Streptosporangiaceae > Microbispora > Microbispora sp. H10885. The sequence continues at coordinate 208,054 of NZ_JABBWY010000013.1, forward strand.
AGAGTCGACAGCCGCCGCTTCGGCGGTCTCGGCCGCCGTACCCCTGCCGGCCGCCGTCCCGCTGTCGAGCACAGTCATTCGAGACTCCCTTGTCAAACGGTCGTGAAGGCCACGGCGACGTTGTGTCCGCCGAACCCGAAGGAGTTGTTCACGGCCGCGATCTGCCCCCCGGGCAGGTCGCGCGGCTTGTCGCACACGATCTCGACGTCGACGCCGTCGTCCAGGTCCTCCAGGTTGATCGTGGGGGGGACGACCCGCTCGGCCAGCGTCTTGATCGTGAACACCGACTCGATGCCGCCGGCGCCGCCGAGCAGGTGCCCGGTCATCGACTTGGTCGAGGTGACGAGGACGTGCGAGCCGAACGACTTCTCGACCGCCTGGGCCTCGATCACGTCGCCCGCGGGGGTGGAGGTGGCGTGCGCGTTGACGTGCAGGATGTCGCGTCCGGTCAGCCCCGCGTCGGTCATGGCCTGGGTCATCGCCATGACGACCCCCCGGCCCTCGGGCTCCGGCTGGGTGATGTGGTGGGAGTCGGCGGACATGCCGAGGCCCGCCACCTCGGCGTAGATCCGGGCGCCGCGGGCCACCGCGTGCTCGTACGACTCCAGCACGATCAGGCCCGCGCCCTCGCCGAGGACGAAGCCGTCACGGCCGCGGTCCCAGGGGCGGGAGGCCCGCTCGGGCTCGTCGTTACGGGTCGACATGGCCCGGGCCGCCGCGAAGGCCGCCACGTTCAGCGGGTGGATCGCCGCCTCCGTGCCGCCCGCCATGACGACGTCCGCCCGGCCGGCGCGGATCATCTCCAGCGCGTACCCGATGGCCTCGGCGCCGGAGGCGCAGGCGGAGACGGTGGCGTGCACGCCGGCCCTGGCGCCCAGTTCGAGGCCCACCCAGGCCGCCGGGCCGTTGGGCATCAGCATGGGCACGGTGAACGGCGACAGCCGCTGCCAGCCCCGCTCCTTGAAGGTGTCGTAGGCCGACAGCGTGGTGCCGATGCCGCCGATGCCGCTGGAGACGCAGACCCCGAGCCGCTCGGCGGGAACCTCGGGGGCGCCCGCGTCCTGCCATGCCTGGCGGGCGGCGATCAGCGCGAACTGCTCGCTGCGGTCGAGCCTGCGGGCCTCCGGCCGCGGCAGGACCTCGGCCGGATCGACGGCCGCCACGCCGGCGAACTTCACCGGCACGGAGTCGACCCAGTCCTCGGTGAGCGGGCGGATGCCCGACCGCCCCTCGAGGAGCGCCGACCAGGTCGATGCGACGTCTCCACCGAGGGGCGTCGTCGCGCCGAGCCCGGTGACCACGACACGTACCCGGTCCTTACTCACTTCGTCTGCACTCCTCTTGCTTTTCGGGGCGTGAAGGGACCAGACGTGCCCGGCCGCTCCCGGTGCGGGAGCGGGGCACGTCCGGCGGTTCAGCTCTGGATGAAGTTGATGACGTCCTTGACGGTCTTCAGGTGCTTGAGCTGGTCGTCGGGGATCTCGACGCCGAACTCGTCCTGGGCCGCGACGGCGATCTCGACCATGGAGAGCGAGTCGATGTCGAGGTCGTCCACGAAGCTCTTCTCCGGCGTGACCTCCGCGGCCGGGATGCCGGTGATCTCGTTCACGATCTTGCCGAGGCCCGCGAGGATCTCCTGCTCGGTCAGTGCCATGTCGCGACTTCTCCTTGTTGTGTTTTCCTGGTTCGTCTGGGTCGCCCCAGATCCGTACGGCGGGCCGTACGGGGGTCTCTCAAGGGATCTCGATCACCTGAGAGGCGTAGGTGAGGCCGGCGCCGAAGCCCAGCAGCAGGGCCAGCCCGCCCGACGCGACCTCGCCGCGCTCGATCATGCGGGAGAGCGCGAGCGGGATGGACGCGGCCGAGGTGTTGCCGGCGAGCACGATGTCCTTGGCGACGACGGCCTTGTCGGCGCCGATCTTACGGGCGATGGCCTCGACGATCCGCAGGTTCGCCTGGTGGGGGACGAAGGCGGCCAGGTCGGCGGGGTCCACACCGGCACGCTCGCAGGCGAGCCTGGCCACCGGGTGAAGGCTGGTCGTGGCCCAGCGGAACACCGCCTGGCCCTCCTGGTGGAGGAAGGAGCTCCGGTCCTTGATCATGATCGCGTCGGCCTTGTCGCCGGCGCTGCCCCAGGCCACCGGGCCGATGCCCGGCCGGTCGGAGGGGCCCACGACGGCGGCGCCCGCGCCGTCCGCGAAGATCACGGCGGTCGACCGGTCGTCGCCGTCGACCCACTGGCTGAGCTTCTCGCTGCCCACCACCAGCACGTTGGTCGCCGAGCCCGTCCGTACGGCGTCGGACGCGGCGGCCAGGGCGTAGCAGAACCCGGCGCAGGCGGCGTTCAGGTCGTAGGCGCCGGGAGCGGTGATGCCCAGCCGGTGGGCGACGCGGCCGGCGGTGTTGGGGATGGGCGCCTCGGGCGTGCAGGTCGCCACGATCACCAGGTCGATGTCGTCGCTCGACAGGCCGCTGGCGGCCAGGGCCTTGCCGCCCGCCTGGACCGCGAGGTCGATCTCCGACTCCTCCGGCCCGGCGATGCGGCGTTCCCTGATCCCGACGCGGCTCTGGATCCACTCGTCGCTGGTGTCGATCCGCGCGGCGAGGTCGTCGTTGGTGACGACCCGCGCGGGCTGGTAGCCGCCGAACGCGAGGATCCGCGCGGCGGGGGCGCCCTGGCCGAGCCTCATCCGAGCACCTCCTTGGCCGTGTCGAGGTCGGCGGGGGTCTTGAGCGCGACCGTCCTGACGCCGGGCATGGCGCGCTTGGCCAGGCCCGTCAGCGTGCCGCCGGGCAGCAGCTCGATCATGGTGGTGACCCCCCGCTCGGCCATCGTCGCCATGCAGGCGTCCCACCGGACCGGGTTGGCGACCTGGGTCACCAGCCGCCGCAGGAACTCGCCTCCGGCGTCGACCGCCGCGCCGTCCGCGTTGGACAGCAGCGTGATCGACGGCTCGGCGGGGGTGACGGTCGCGGCCTCGGCGCGCAGGTGGTCCACGGCGGGGGCCATGTGGACGGTGTGGAAGGCTCCCGCGACCGCGAGGGAGCGCACCCGCGCCCTGGCCGGCGGGTCGGCCGCGAACGCCTCCAGGCGCTCCAGCGTGCCGCCCGCGACGATCTGGCCCGCGCCGTTGATGTTCGCGGGGGTGAGGCCGTGCCTGTCGAGCGCGGCCAGGACCTCGTCCTCGGCCCCGCCGAGCACCGCGCTCATGCCGGTCGCGGTGACGGAGGCGGCCTTGGCCATCGCCAGCCCGCGCTCCCGCACCAGGGAGAGGGCCTGCTCGGCGGTCAGCACCCCGGCGATCGCGGCGGCGGCGAACTCGCCCACGCTGTGCCCGGCGACCAGGTCCGGCCGTACGCCCAGCGTCTCGAAGGACGCCAGGGCCGCCGCCACCAGCAGGGGCTGGGCGACCGCGGTGTCGCGGATCTCGTCGGCCCCGGCGGTCGTCCCGTACGACGCGAGATCGAGGCCCGCGATGTCGGACCACGCGGAGATCCGGTCCCGGAACGCGGGGATCTCAAGCCACGGACTGAGGAATCCTGGGGTTTGGGCGCCTTGGCCCGGAGCGACGATGACGAGCACGTACTCAACCCTGCCCTGTAGAGGTTCACCACACTGATGGAGATCCGAACGAACTTTGTGGAGGTCGCGTTGTGGGGTACCTACAGTTTCGGTGTCGAGAAGATTAAGACACGCGGCTCAGGTTACGGACAGGCGACCGAGTATGAGACCAACTTGGAGGGTGAATGCGGACCTGCCCTCCGTCGGCTGGTATCCGGTCAGCTCCGTGATCTTCCGTAGACGGTACCGCACCGTGTTGGGATGGACGAACAGCAGGCGCGCGGTCGCCTCCAGCGAGGTGCCCTGCTCCAGGTACGTCGCGAGGGTGTCGAGCAGCGGGGTCCCGGCCAGCGGCTTGTAGACGTTCTCCACGAGCTGGGCGCGGGCGTCCTCGTCGCCGTCCAGGGCGCGCTCGGCCAGCAGGTCCTCGGCCAGCACGGGCCGGGGCGCGTCGGGCCAGCCGGCCGCGGCGCGCAGCCCGGCGATGGCGGCGCGGGCCGACCGGGCCGCCGCGTGCAGGTCGGGCACCTCCGGCCCGATCACGACCGGGCCGGCCCCGAAGCGCGACACGACACCGCGCGCCGCGTCCTTGACGCCGTCCGCCCCGCCCACGATCACGATGAGCCGGTCGCCCTGCACACCGGCCAGCAGTTCGTGGCCGATGCGGCGGCCCTTGTCGCGCAGCCCGTCGATGACGCTCTGCGGGTCCTCGTCCGGGGCGAACCCCGCGAAGACGACGACCGGAGCGGAGGTCCAGCCGAGCGCGGCGGCCCACGAGTGCAGGCCGTCGTCGACCTGGCCGCGCACCAGCGCGTCCACGATCAGCGCCTCCAGCCGCGCGTCCCACGAGCCGCGTGCCTCCGCCTCCCTGGCGTACACCTGGGCGGCGGCGAAGGCGACGTCGCGCGTGTAGCGCAGCATCGCGTGCCGCAGCAGCTCCGCGCCGCCGGGCGCGGCCAGCTCCTCCACCTGCGCCTCGACGACCTCGACGACGATGCGGACGAGGTCGACCGTCTGCTGGAGCGAGACGCTGCGCTTCAGCTCGCGCGGCGCGGTGCCGAAGAACTCGATGCTCGGCGTCGGCCTGCCCTCGCCGGCGTGGCCGAACCACTCCACGAACGCCGCGATGCCGGCCTGCGCCACCAGCCCGACCCACGACCTGTCCTCCGCCGACAGCGCCCGGTACCAGGCGAGCCGCTCCTCCATCCGGGCCATCGCGGCGGTCCCCAGGCTGCCCATGGCGCGGTCGAGCCGCCGCGCCGTGTCCTCCCGGATCCTGTCGCTCATCGGCACCTCGTCCCCGGCCCCCCGGGTGACTCCGTCGCTCTGCCCGTCCGTACGCACCTGTCCGCCGTTTCGCGCGCCCCGTTCGCTCACGTCCCCTAGCGTGCCAGGTCGCCGCGCGGAACGCGCTCCCGGTCCCGTACGGCGCGTTGCGGCGGCCGCCGGGGACCTCAGATGACGGCGACCGCCGTGATGAGGCCGATGAAGAAGTGCGTCACCCCGAGGAGCACGGCGGCGGGCCGCAACGCGTCGTCGCGGACCAGCTCACGCACCGAGATCCCCGCGACCTTGTCGAAGGCGACCATGCCGAGCGTCTGCACGGCGATGCCGACGAGCCCGAACACGAGCGTCGCGAGCAGGCCCTCGCGCAGTTCGCCGCCGGACGACCAGATGGACGCCGCCACGATGAGCGCCACGCCGGCCACGCTGGAGGTGGCGAGCACGGTCGCGTTGGGGTTGCGGTCGGTGCGGATCACCGTGCTGAGCCTGCCGGGGATCGCCAGGTCCACGACGTAGAACCCGGCGACGAGCAGCAGCACGCCCAGGACGGCGTACGAGACGATCGCCAGGGCGCCGTGGCCGAGCACGCCGGCGAGCGAGGTGGTGGTGGTGTTCACGGGGGCCTTCGCTTTCAGCCGTGGATGCGGTGGGGGACGAAAGAGGAGGTGTCGTCGGTGACGAGGCCGGAGGTCTCCCGGATGCCGAGCCCGGCCGCCTCGTCGTCGATCACCCAGGCTCCGAGCACCGGACGCCAGCCGTCGAAGACCGGCAGCGGCCGGAACTCCTGGTAGACGAAGCCCTCGGCGCCGTAGCCGCCGTGGGTCTCCAGCTCGACGCCGGGCGCGGAGATGCGCATGGAGGCGCCTTCGCGGCCGAGCAGCGGCTTGCGCGCGTAGCCCGGCCCGGAGGCCAGCTCACGGGGCCCGTCGAGATAGGCGGGCAGCAGGTTGGGGTGGCCGGGGTACAGCTCCCAGAGGATCGCCAGCAGGGCCTTGTTGGACAGCAGCATCTTCCACAGCGGCTCGATCCAGGTCATGGAGACCTGCTGCGCCAGGGCCTGCGGGGCGAACGGCTCGGCGACGAGCCACTCCCAGGGATACAGCTTGCACAGTGTGCGGATGACCCGGTGCTCCATGTCGACGAACCGGTGGTTGAGCGCGTCCCAGCCGACGTCCTCCATCGCGACCGCGGCGGTGGTCAGGCCGGCCTGCTCCGCGGTCTCCTGGAGATAGCCGACGGTCATCGCCTCCTCGCCCGTCTCGTCGGCGCTGGTCCACCCGAAGTGGACCGGGCCGGTCTGGAGCGTGAGGGACTTCCAGCGGTCCACGAGGCGCTCGTGGATCGAGTTCCACTGGTCGTCGCCGGGATGGACGTCCTTCAGCCAGAACCACTGCACCACGGAGGTCTCGACCAGGCTCGTCGGGGTGTCGGCGTTGTACTCCAGCAGCTTGGCCGGGCCGGTGCCGTCATAGCAGAGGTCGAAGCGGCCGAACAGGTGCGGGTCGCGCCGCCGCCACGACTCGGCGACGGCCGTACGGCAGTGCGGGGGGATGCCGAGGTCGGCGTACCGGTCGTGGGTCACGACGTGGTCGGCCGCGGCCAGGCACATCCGGTGCAGCTCCTCGACCTGGTCCTCCAGGCGGAGCACCTCGTCCAGCGTGAAGACGTAGTGGACGCCTTCGTCCCAGTAGGGCCTGCTGAGGCCCTCGGGATGGGCGGACCGGTGGAACGCCAGGCCCTGCGACTCGATGATCGCCGCCCAGTCCTCCCTGGGCGCCGAGGTCCGCCTGCGCACCCCTCAGCCACCGCCGCCGCTGTGGAACCCGAACCCACCCCGCTGGACCACCCGTCCCGTACGGCTGGTGATCTTCGCGTCGGCGGGCCGCACCGTCGTGCCGTTGTGGACCCGGGCGCCCGTGCGGCTGCCGCCGTAGTACCAGCGGTACGCGCCGTGCGAGCCGCCGTAGTGCCGATGGTCGTCGTCGCAGTAGTCGTCGTCGACGACCATGTAGGAGCCGTCCGGGTTGCGCGTCGAGGTGTCGACGCAGTCCGCCCCGACCTCCTCGTAGTCGTCCTGGGCCGCGCAGAAGCCGACGAGCAGCACCGACAGCACGCCCAGCGTGCCGAGCTTGACCGCCGTGGACGACTTGCCGCCGCCCTCGGGCGGCGGCGGAGGCTTGCGCCCCGCCTGGCGCGCCTGCCACTGCGCGCCCATCGCCAGGGGATGCGGCGGCGGCAGGGAACCGCCGGGGGGTGGTGTTCCGCGTGGGGGGCTGTCCCGGGGCTCTGGCAATCCGGCTCCTGCTGTCGAGATCGGCACACACTATCGTCTCGTTGGACGAACGGGACAGTCTGGTCCGAGGTTCCGGATCGGGGCACGCGGCGCCGGGTAGCGTGCCCGGTGTGGACCCAGTCGAGGCGCTCAAGCGCATCGCCTTCCTGCTGGAGCGGGCCGGCGAGCCGACCTACCGCGTGCGCGCCTTCCGCGGCGCCGCCGCCGCGATCGAGGACCTGCCCCGGGAGGAGCTGGTACGGCTCGCGCGCACCGGCGGCCTCACGGACCTGAAGGGCGTCGGCAAGGTCACCTCCCTCGCCGTCGCCGAGGCGCTGGACGGCGCCGTGCCGACATACCTGCGGCGGCTGGAGGACACCGCCGGCACCGACCTGGACGAGGCCGCGCGGGCCCTGCGGTCGGCGCTGCGCGGCGACCTCCACAGCCACTCGGACTGGTCCGACGGAGGATCGCCCATCGAGGAGATGGCCGCCGCCGCCCGGGAGCTCGGCCACGAGTACCTGGCGCTGACCGACCACTCGCCCCGGCTGACGGTGGCGCACGGCCTGTCCGCCGACCGGCTGCGGCGGCAGCTCGACGTGGTCGCCGAACTCAACGAGCGGTACGCGGGGGACGGCGGTCCGCCGTTCCGCGTCCTCACCGGCATCGAGGTGGACGTCAACACCGACGGCTCGCTCGACCAGGAGCCCGAGCTGCTCGGACGGCTCGACGTCGTGGTGGCCAGCGTCCACTCGCTGCTGCGGATGGACGCCGGGGCCATGACGCGGCGGATGGTCACGGCGGTGGCCGACCCGAATGTGGACGTCCTCGGGCACTGCACGGGCAGGGTGGTGAAGGGCCGCGGACGGCCCGAGTCGAGCTTCGACGCCGAGATCGTCTTCGAGGCGTGCCGGAGGTTCGGGGTGGCCGTGGAGATCAACTCGCGGCCCGACCGGCTCGACCCGCCCAAGCGCCTGCTGCGCCTCGCGTACGAGATCGGCTGCGACTTCGCGATCGACTCCGACGCGCACGCCCCGGGCCAGCTCGACTGGCAGCGGTTCGGCTGCGAGCGGGCGGCCCTGTGCGGCATCCCGGCGGAACGCATCCGCAACACCTGGCCGTGGGGCACTTGGGGTGATAGGGCTGTGGCCTCTGGGTGAGGGGTGTTGTACCGATCTGTCCGGACCGATCGACGTAGCGTCGAATCATGAAACGCCGCGACGCGCTGGTGAAGGAGCTGGAGGCCGGTGGCTGCCTGCCGGCCCGCGAACTCGCCACGCGCCTCGGGGTCAGTAAGAGCACGGTCGTGCGCGACGTGGCCAGACTCCGGGAGGCCGGCGTCCCCATCCGGCTCGACCAGGGCGGGTACGCGCTCGCGGGGCCGGACACGGTGAAACGGGCGATCGACCGGGCGCTGCGCGGGCGGCATGTGCTGCGCCTGGAGTACGCCGACGGCAAGGGCGTGCCGACCGTCAGGGACGTCGAGCCCAGCGTCTGTCTCGGCGGCAGGGGCGGGCACTGGTATCTGGTGGCCTGGTGCCGGCTGCGTGAGGACGTGCGGGTCTTCCGGCTCGACCGGATCTCCTGGGCGGAGGTGGCCGAGGAGCGCTTCCCCGAGCCGGGCCGCGACCTCCTGGCCGAACTCGCCGAAGCCGCCGGCGGGTGACCGGGGCACCGGCCGGGACCTGATCGTCAGGGCGGGGAGCAGGCCCGATGCGGTTCGAAGCGGAGCCGGGGACGGCCGGAGTCGAACGGGTCAGCGAGAAATGTCGGTGGGGTGGCCTACCTTCGAGGGCGTGAACCGTACCGACCGGCTCTACGCGATCGTCGAGGACCTGCGGGCGATCTCCCCGCGCTGCCGGTCCGCGCGTGAGCTCGCCCAGCGTTTCGAGGTGAGCTCGCGGACCATCGAGCGGGACATCTCCGCGCTGCAGCAGGCCGGCGTGCCCATCTACGCCGAGGTCGGGCGCAGGGGAGGATACGCGCTGGACAGGAGCATGTCCCTGCCCCCGCTCAACTTCACCCCCGCCGAGGCCGTCGCGGTGGCGATCGCCCTCAGCCGCACCGAACAGCAGCCCTTCGCCGACGAGGCGCGCAGCGCGCTGCGCAAGCTCGTCGCCGCCATGCCCGGTCCGGAGGGGGAGCGCGCCCGTCAGCTGGCGGCCCGCGTCCAGATTCTGACCGACGAGAAGCCGGAGTCGCGGTACACCGGGTCCATCGGGCGGGTCATCGAGGAGGCCCTGCTCAAGGGCCTCGTCCTGCGCATCCGGTACGCCGACGCCCAGGGCGTGCTCACCACCAGGGACGTCGAGCCCGGGGCGTTCGTCGGCGGGCGGAGCGGGTGGTGGTATCTGGTGGCGTGGTGCCGCCTGCGCGACGCCGTCCGCGTCTTCCGGCTCGACCGGATCGCGGACGCCGCCCTCACCGAGGAGCCGGTGCCCGGACGGCCTCTGGAGGCCTTCGACGCCGACATACCGCACATGATCGCGCGAACTCCGGCACTGGACTGAGAGAATTCGAAAAAACGTTCGTGAGGAAGTGGAAACACCGACAGGGGGGTGTCGCGAGGCGCTGGGAGTCTCTACTCATGCGAACGGCGCACCGGTCCCGGCCCGATCCGGCCCGATCCGGTCCGTCCGCCCGCATCGCTCGACCCGCCGCCCGGCGTGCCCGCATGGAAGCACGTGTGATCGCACGGAAGCACGTGCGCTCGCATGGAAACACGTGCGCAGCAGCACCGGGAGGAGGCGCTGAGCGGTTCGACAGCACTCCACAGGACTTCGCAGGACTTCACAGGAAGAGAACGGACGATGACGACTCCCGCCGAGCCCGCAGTCAACACGGTCGCCTGGTTCGAGATCGCGAGCGACGACCCCGAGGGCGTCCAGCGGTTCTACGGCGACCTGTTCGGCTGGCGCTTCCGGACCGACGAGAACTCCGCCGCGATGGGCATGGACTACCGGCTCATCAGCTACGCGGGTGACGACGAGGTGCAGGGCGGAGTGTTCGCCACCCGCGGCGACATCCCCGGCCACGCCGTCTTCACCGTGCTGGTGCGGGACGTCGTGGAGACCTGCCGGCAGGTGGAGGCCCTCGGCGGAAAGGTGCTCAGCGAGGTCGTGGGCAACGACGGCGGACCCGACTTCGCCTACCTCCACGACACGTCGGGCAACCTCTTCGGCGTCTTCGCCCCCGCCGCCTCCTGACCACCCTCATGTCCACGCTCCCGGAGACGGGCGGCCCGGCGCCTGCGCATCGCCGCGGGATCCACACCTCCCGGCAGGCGATGCCTGGCCGGTGGCCGACAGTGACGGGTGAGTGAGTGCCGAATCAGTGAGCTTCGCGACGGCCGGTGAGACCGGCCGGAGCGTACCGAGGCCGTCCGGACGCCCGCCGGGACTTCGTCCCGTGCTTCCCCTGCGGCGCCTTTCCCCCCGGGTCCTTCCCCTCCGGGCCGTCAAGGGCGCACGGACGGCCCTTCCCCGCCCCGGCCGCGCCTTCCGGACGGGCCGGGCGGGCTCGCCGGTCGTCCGCACGGGGTGCCCGTGCGGACGGCCGGCGGAGGCTTTACCTCGCGTGCCCGGCGGAGCTGAGGGCGTGGGGAAGACGCCCTCCTGCCCGGCGCGTCACGCGTCCGGCTGACGGTGCTGCAACTGGCGGCGCAGCTCGGCGATCTCCCGCTCCAGGTCGGCGACCTGGGGAGCGTCGCCGCCCGCGGGGGCCTGCCCCGGGCCGGCCTGAGACGGCTGCGGGCGGGCCGGCTGCTGCGCGTACGGCGAGGGAGCGGGGCGCACGTACTGCGTCGCGCCGTCGGGCCGCCGGGGCTCCGCACCCTCGCCCGGCCGCTGGGGGTCGTACCCGCCGGGACGCGGGGGCTCGTAGCCGCCGCCGGGGCGCTGGGCGTCGCCGCCGGCCGGCGGCAGGCTCTGCGGCTGCCAGCCCTGGGGCAGCACCTGGCCGTTCACCGGCTGCTGTCCGTAGCCGCCGCCCACCTGCGCCGGGTAGGAGGCGCCGTTCGGGCCGGGGAAGGGGCCCCCGCCGTACGAGGGCGTGGGCGCCTGGCCCTGCGGGGAGGCGGGCGCCTTCCCGCGCCTGCGCAGCACGAGCAGCAGCAGGAGGCCGCCGCCGACCACGACCAGGGCGCCGGCGCCGATCGCGAGCCACACCCACATCGGCTGCGGGGTCTCGTCCTTGCCCGACGAGATCGCCTGCTGGGAGTCGGTGATGTACTTCGCGACGTACGGGTGCGATGGGAACAACGCCTGGACCTCGCGGAACTTCGGCAGCGCGTCCTTGTAGTGCCGCAGGAAGAAGTCGTCGAGCGCCTCGTTGTACTTCGTCGTGGTCATCGACGCGGAGGGCCTGATGTTCTTCTCGTTGAGCTTCTCCTTGATGACCGAGACCGGGAGCACGAAGCTCTCGTTCTCCGACGCCTCGCCGTTCTCGCTGACGGTTCCGGCGATCAGCATGCCGACGACCTTGCCCGCACGGCTGAAGACCGGGCCGCCGGAGTTGCCGTGGTAGGAGGGCGCCTGCGTCTGGATGTACGGCACGCCCTCCTGCGTGGTGCGCTTGGCGTTGTACGGCCCCTCGGTCAGCGCGGGGTCGAGCTTCGACTCGACGCTGAACCACGGGGTGTTGGTCACCAGGCCGGGGAAGCCGCTGATGTAGAGCGTGTTGCCGGTCTGCACGTCCGCGTCGTCGCCGAGCGGGACCGTCGGCAGGTTCTGCTGGCCGTTGACCTTGAGCAGGGCGAAGTCCTTGCCCGGGTAGCTCTCGCCCACCGACACGAGCTCGGCCGGGACCTCCTTGGCCGTCTTGTCGACGCCGCCGCCGGGGAGGCTCTGCAGCACCGACAGGCTCTTCTGCAGGCCGCGGATCTGCAGGTGGTTGGTGTTGAAGGTGACGTAGACCTGCTGGGCGAGTTCGAGAAGCTCCTTGTCGGCCTCGATGCCCTGCAGGCCGTTGATGATCTCCTTGGCGTCCTGCTTGTTGAACTTCTGCAGCGCCTGCTGGGCGAAGGTCTGCGTCAGCTCGTCGTCGCTCATCTCGACGCAGTGCGCGCCGGTGACCATGTAGCCGTCGGGGGTCACCCACCAGCCGGTGCACATGCCGCCGACCTGCGCCTTGGCGGTGCGTTCCGGGGTGACGGGCTGGAGGTACCGGTCGACGTCGGCCGCCATGCGCTGGAACAGGAATTTGGCGATGCTGCGTTCGTCGGAGGGGATCTTGCCGGAGATCACCGCCTGGGTGGCCTCGTCGACCAGCTGCTGGAACGGTCCCTGCTTGACCTGGCTGGTCGGGACGACGACCTCGCCCGAGTAGGTGAGGCTGGTGAGCTGGACGGCCGGGTGCGTGCGCGCGGCCAGTTTGGTGCCCACGGGCACCTCGTCTGCGGTGTCCGCCGAAGCGGGAGCGGCGGTGACGACCACGGCGACGGCCGCCAGCGCGGCCATCCCTCCGGTCAGTCTGCCGAGATATTTTCTGAACGTTCCATCCACGGCAGCAATCGTGGAGGTTTGGTCTTGTTTCTTGCTTGGAGGTGGCTTGGGACTGCTTGGAACCCCTCCCGGAAGCCAACTGCAAGCCTGCCACACAGCGGCCGGTCGTCGCGCACGCGCCGGTGACACGCCGACGGCCCCCGCCGGGGGCGGAGGCCGTCGATCGTCGTTGTCGCGTCAGCCGTCGCGTCAGACGCCCATGGACTGGGTGTCGTTGGTCTCCGGCGTCTGCTGGGCCGTCACCTCGGTCACCCCGTTCTTGAGGTGATACCGGGCGATGGCCTCCTGCAGCGTCTCGGCCTTCACCTCGCCCCGCCGGGCGAGCTGGGTCAGCACCGCCAGCGTGATCGAGGCCGCGTCCACGTGGAAGTGGCGGCGCAGCGCCGAACGCGTGTCGGACAGGCCGAACCCGTCGGTCCCGAGCGAGGACCAGTCGCCGGGCACCCACTGGGAGATCTGGTCGGGGACGGCGCGCATGTAGTCGCTGACCCCCACGAACGGTCCCGGCACGCCGGACAGCTTGGTGGTGACGTACGGCACCCGCTGCTCGGCGTCGGGGTTGAGCAGGTTGTGCTCCTCGACGGCGAGGGCGTCCCTGCGCAGCTCGCTCCAGGAGGTGGCCGACCAGATGGCGGCCGACACCCCCCAGTCCTCCGCCAGCATCCGCTGGGCCTCCAGCGCCCACGGGGCGGCGACGCCGGACACGAGGATGTTCGCCTTCGGCCCCTCGCCGGCGGCGGGAGCGAAGAGGTACAGGCCCTTGAGGATGCCCTCGACGTCGACGTTCTCCGGCTCGGCCGGCTGCGGGTAGGGCTCGTTGTAGACGGTCAGGTAGTAGAAGACGTCCTCGGGCCGCTCCCCGTACATCCTCCGCAGGCCGTCCTTGACGATGTGCGCGATCTCGAACGCCCACGCCGGGTCGTACGACACGGCGGCGGGGTTCGTCGAGGCGATCAGCGGGGTGTGGCCGTCCTCGTGCTGCAGGCCCTCGCCGTTCAGCGTGGTGCGGCCGGCCGTGGCGCCGAGCAGGAAGCCCCGGCCCATCTGGTCGCCGAGCTGCCACATCTGGTCGGCGGTCCGCTGGAACCCGAACATCGAGTAGAAGATGTAGACCGGGATCATGTGCTCGCCGTGCGTGGCGTAGGAGCTGCCGGCCGCGATGACCGAGCCCATCGAGCCGGCCTCGCTGATCCCCTCGTGCAGGATCTGGCCCTCGGTCGACTCCTTGTACGACAGCAGCAGCTCGCGGTCGACCGCCTCGTACGTCTGCCCGTGCGGCGAGTAGATCTTGGCGGTCGGGAACATCGCGTCCACGCCGAAGGTGCGGGCCTCGTCCGGGATGACCGGCACGAACCGCGCGCCGATCTCCTTGTCGCGGATGAGGTCCTTGAGCAGGCGGACGAACGCCATCGTGGTGGCGACGTTCTGCTTGCCCGAGCCCTTGCGCAGGCCCGCGTACACCGGGTCGCCGGGGAGCTTGAGCGGCTTGGCGCGGACCACCCGCTTGGGCAGGTAGCCGCCGAGCGCCGCCCGGCGCTCCTTCATGTACGCGATCTCCTCGTTGTTCTCCCCGGGGTGGAAGTACGGCGGGATATCGGCGTCGAGGTCCTTGTCCGGGATGGGCAGGTAGAGCCGGTCGCGGAACTCCTTGAGCTCGGCCTTGCTCATCTTCTTCATCTGGTGCGTCGCGTTGCGCGCCTCGAAGTCCTTGCCGAGCGTCCAGCCCTTGATCGTCTGGGCCAGGATGACGGTCGGCTGGCCGACGTGCTCACGGGCCGCCTTGAACGCGGCGTACACCTTGCGGTAGTCGTGCCCGCCGCGCGACAGCTTGCGGATGTCGTCGTCCGACATGTGCTCGACCATCTTGCGCAGGCGCGGGTCGCCGCCGAAGAAGTTGTCGCGGATGTAGCCGCCCGACTCGACCGAGTAGGTCTGGAACTGGCCGTCGGGGGTGGTGTTCATCTGGTTGACCAGCACGCCGTCGACGTCGGCCGCCAGCAGCGGGTCCCAGTCGCGGCCCCAGACGACCTTGATGACGTTCCAGCCGGCGCCGCGGAAGTACGACTCCAGCTCCTGGATGATCTTGCCGTTGCCGCGTACCGGACCGTCGAGCCGCTGCAGGTTGCAGTTGATGACGAAGGTGAGGTTGTCGAGCTCCTCACGGGCGGCCACGCCGATCGCGCCGAGCGACTCGGGCTCGTCCATCTCGCCGTCGCCGAGGAAGCACCAGACGTGGCTGCGGCTGGTGTCCTTGATCTTGCGGCTGAGCAGGTAGCGGTTGAACCGCGCCTGGTAGATCGCGCCGATCGGGCCGAGGCCCATCGAGACCGTGGGGAACTCCCAGAAGTCCGGCATGAGCCGGGGGTGCGGGTAGGAGGGCAGGCCCTTGATCCCGTGGGACAGCTCCTGGCGGAACGCGTCGAGCTGGGCGGCGTCGAGACGGCCCTCCAGGAACGCGCGGGCGTAGATGCCCGGGGCCGCGTGGCCCTGGATGAAGATCTGGTCGCCCGACTCCCCGTGGTCCTTGCCGCGGAAGAAGTGGTTGAAGCCCACCTCGTACAGGGACGCGGCGGAGGCGTAGGTGGCGATGTGGCCGCCGACGTTGGTCCGCGCGTTCGCCCGGGTCACCATGACCGCCGCGTTCCAGCGGATGTAGGCCCGGATGCGGCGCTCGACGTACTCGTCTCCCGGGAACCAGGGCTCGCGCTCGGGGGGAATGGTGTTGATGTAGTCCGTGCTGCGCAGGCCGGGTACGCCGACCTGGTGTTCCCGGGCGCGCTCGAGCAGCCGGAGCATCAGGTAGCGGGCGCGGGTGCGGCCCTCGGTCTTGATGACGTTGTCGAGCGATTCGAGCCATTCGTTGGTCTCGCTCGGATCGACATCAGGCAACTGGCTGGGTAGGCCGTCACTGATGATCGAAAAACGCTGGCGTCCGGAAGCCACTGGGTCTCGCCTTCCGAGAATGGACTTGGTCTCGTCGGATCTGTTACGTCGGTGTTGCCTGCAGCGATGCGCTCAGCGCTTGGTCGCGGCGTTGCGGTCGTCTTCCATCCTGTCTCGTCCCACCGGAAAGCGCATCTCTACTTCCCGGTAACCGAGTCGTCCCCGCTGGCAGCGGGTGCGGCTTGGCCTAGACCACCGATGGTAGGACGATTTTCGCAGACTGCACATTCCTTGTTGCCCCGGGGTTTCCCCCTGAGCGTACGGGCGACGTTCCCCCTGGTCACCCCAGGCGCCGTCCGCTGCCCCCTACCCCCTCCTGCGCCGCTTCACCCGGGCCGGCCGGTACGGGCCCGGCGAGGGGTGGATGGGCACCGTCCCAGGCGTTCGCCCCGGTCATGGGGAAGGCCCCGGCCGGTCTGTGGGTTTACGTAACGTTTTGGTATGAGTTGTCCCGCCCTCTGTGGAGGGCAGGGTTTCTCCCCTTTCCAGGCGGCGATAGCCGTACCAGGCTCTGGAGAGAGGGAGGAGCGAGATGCAGGCAGCGGTAGGGGACCGGCTCGTGGTGCACAGCGCCGTCGTCGGCGAGCACGAGAAGCACGGCGAGATCATCGAGGTCCGCGGTCCCGAGGGCGGCCCGCCGTTCCTGGTGCGGTTCGAGGACGGGCACGAGGCGCTCGTCTTCCCCGGGCCGGACGCCGTCGTCGTCGCAGCTCAGCGTGGATCGTAATATCACGGTGTGAAATCGACGGTGATCGAGGTGCGGACGGGCGCGCGGGAGCGCGTACACGACATCACACAGGAGTGCGCCGGCTTCGTCCGCGATTGCGGGGGAGACGGGCTGCTGCACGTCTTCGTCCCGCACGCGACCGCGGGCGTGGCGCTGCTGGAGCTCGGCTCCGGCAGCGACGAGGATCTGCTGGCCGCGCTCGGCGACCTGCTCCCGGCGGACGACCGGTGGCGGCATGCCCACGGCTCCCGGGGGCATGGAAGGTCGCATGTCATGCCCGCACTCATTCCGCCGTACGCCACGGTTCCCGTCCTGGAGGGCCGTCTCGCGCTGGGGACCTGGCAGTCGGTCGCCCTGGTCGACCTCAACGTCGACAACCCCGACAGGCGGGTCCGTTTGTCGTTTTTGACCGATTAAGAGATAACGGTGCGGGTCACCCGTCGTGGCGACCGTTGACGACGACCGGTCGCAGCGTGTGGACTGTGCCGAAGCATGGCTCTCAATGAGCCGCGACAACCGCAGACATGGGCGGGGTCACCCCAAGCAGGAGGGATGAACGTGAGCGCGACCGCGGGTCAGGCGCAAGGCGAGCGCGGCCTGGCCGAAAGACTCGGCCTCAAAGCCGGTCAGGTGGTGCAGGAGGTCGGCTGGGACGAGGACTGCGACGAGGCGCTGCGCCAGTCCATCGAGGACCTGACCGGCAACGAGCTGGTGGACGAGGACTACGAGGACGTCGTCGACGTCGTGCTGCTGTGGTGGCGCGACGGGGACGGAGACCTCTTCGACGCCCTGAGCGACGCGATGACGGCACTCGCCGACGGCGGCCAGATCTGGCTGCTCACCCCGAAGGCGGGGCGCGACGGCCACGTGGAGCCCAGCGACATCGGTGAGGACGCGGCGACCGCCGGGCTTTCCCAGACGAGCAGCGTGAGCGCCGCGAGGGACTGGTCGGGCACGAGGCTCGTCGCCCCGAAGGCCCGCCGCTGAGCGTCGCCCTGCCGTACGGTTCGGGGATGCCGTACGGCAGGCTGATGGGCGGACACCTGGGAGGGACTGCTCATGACGGTTGAGGTCGGGCAGCGGGCTCCGGACTTCGCGCTGAAGGACCAGCACGGCGTCCCCGTACGGCTCTCCGACCTGCGGGGCAGGCGAGTGGTGCTCGTCTTCTACCCCCTGTCGTTCAGCCCCGTCTGCCACGGCGAGCTCGCGGCGATCCGCGACGGATTCGCCGGCTCCCTGCCCGCGGACGTCCAGGTGCTGGCGGTCTCGGTCGACTCGATGTTCAGCCAGCGCGCCTGGGCCGACCAGGAAAATTTCACGTTTCCTCTGTTGTCGGATTTCTGGCCCCATGGTGAGGTCGCACGGGCGTACGGTGTCCTCGATGAGGACAGGGGGCTCGCCCTCAGGGGCACGTTCGTCATCGACGCCGAGGGCGTCGTGCGCTGGAAGGTCGTCAACCCGATCGGCTCCGCACGCGACCTCGACGAGTATCGCAAGGCGCTCGCGGCAGTCTGATCGTTTCATCGCCTGACTCCGGGCATTGACATATACGGTTCCGTCCCCCCCAACTCGCCCCATTGGAGGCCACGATGCCCTGCTACAGGTGCGGGGCCCGGCAGATCGACCCCGTCCGCGGCGCCAGCCCCTGGAAGCGCGCCGTACGCCGCGAGGCGCAGGTCCTCGTCTGCCCGGACTGCCAGCGTGTGCACGACCTCGACCTCGACACGTGCGCCTCGTGCGGCTCGATCGCGTTGATCTGCCGCCTGGGAGAGATCGAGTGCCGCTCCTGCGGAGAGATACGGCTCGCCCGCGCGGGTGAGCCCCTCGTCGCCGCCGGCTCCTCCGGCCCGCCGGGAGCCACCGGGTCTCCGGGCGCGTCCGGCCTGGCGGCGGAGGTGGAGGCCGCGCTCAGCCGCGTGCTCGGGCGCCCGTGACGCATCCGCCCGTGACGTACGTGGTCGCGCTCGACGTGGGCGGCACCTCGATGAAGGGCGGGCTCGTCACCCGGACCGGCGAGGTCACCGTCCTCGCCGGTCGTCCCACGGGCCGGGAGAACGGCCCGGAGGCGGTGGTCGAGGCGGTGCGCGCCTACGTCGGCGAGATCGCCGGACTCGGGCGGTCGCGGTACGCGGGTCCCCCCGCCGGGGTCGGTCTCGCCGTCCCCGGCATCGTCACCTCCGCCACCGCGGTCTACTCGGCCAACATCGGCTGGCGGGACGTGCCGGCCGAGGCGTTCGTGCCCTCCGGCGTGCCCGTGCGGCTCGGACACGACGTCCGTACGGGAGGGCTGGCCGAGAGCGTGTTCGGCGCGGGGCGCGGCGTCGCCGACTTCCTGTTCCTGCCCATCGGCACCGGCATCGCCGGAGCGGTGGTGCTGCGCGGCGAGCCGTACGGCGGGGCGCGCGGCTGGGGCGGCGAGATCGGGCACGCGCCCGTCTGGCCCGCGGGGGAGAAGTGCGCCTGCGGGCAGATCGGCTGCCTGGAGACCTACGCCTCCGCCTCGGCCCTGGCCCGCCGCTTCACGGCCCGTTCCGGCCGTACGGCGACCGCCAAGGAGGTGGTGGAACTCGCAGTGGCGGGGGACGCGGCGGCCGCCGAAGTGTTCAGCGAGGCGATCGAGGCCCTGGCCATCGCCCTCGCGTCGTACGTGCTGCTGCTCGATCCCGCGTTGATCGTCCTCGGTGGCGGCCTCTCGGAGGCCGGCGCGGCGCTGCTCGACCCGCTGCGGGAACGGCTGGCGGGACGACTGACCTTCCAGGAGCCTCCGCCCCTGCGCCCGGCCGCCCTCGGCACCCGGGCGGGCATGCTCGGCGCGGCCCTGCTCGGCTGGCAGGCGGCGGGGGAACATGACGTGGGCGCGGACTGGCCTATCGATGTGCTCAGAGGCGGGTCCGTGTCGTAAGGTGTAGACCGGTCCGGGCGGTTAGCTCAGCGGTAGAGCACTCGCCTTACAAGCGAGGGGTCACTGGTTCGAACCCAGTACCGCCCACCTGGTGAAACGGCATTTTGCCGATCTTGTTTTCGCGGACCGAGTGACTATCTGAGTGACTATGCCTCGAAGAGGCTGTCCATCTTCTCCGCGCCCTGCATGAGCACCGGGCGGATCTGCTTGCGGTAGACGGTCTCGGTGACCACGGTGTTCCGGTGGCCGACGAGGCGGGAGATGTCCTCGATCGGGACGCCGGAGTCCGACAGCAGCGAGACGAAGCTGTGCCGCATCTCGCGCGGTGACCAGTCCTTGCCGGTGAGGTCGGCGTTGTCGAGGATCTTGCGGAAGTCACGTCGTACGTTGTGCGCGGTGAGCGCCGTTCCGGTCTTGGTGCAGAAGACGAGATCGGAGTCAGTGGAGGTCTGCTTGTCGGACAGGGCGTGAAGGGCGTCGACGCAGAGGCGGGGCAGCTTGAGGGATCGGCGGGACTTGACGGTCTTGGTGTCGCCCTTCTGTCGCACGGAGCGCCAGACGTGGATCGCGAACTCCTCGTGGTCCCAGCCGGCCTCGGCGACGGGGAGCCATGCCTGCCGCTCTTCGTCGTACGCGACGACATGCGACCAGGTGAGCGCGCGAAGCTCTTCGGTCCGAGCGCCGATCAGCAGCGAGAGCACGATGTATGCCCGCATGCGCGGGGTGGCCTTGGCCGCCTCGTCGAGGATGGCCTGAGCCTGCGCCAGCGTGAGTGCCTTGGAAGGGCGGCCCGCGCGTCCCTCGGGGATCTCGCAGAGGTCGACGACGTTTCGTTTCACCTTGTCGCGTCGCATGGCGCTCTTGACCGCGCGGTTCAGGATGCCGTGGATCAGCTTGAGCGAGCGTGTGCTGAGTTCTCCCTTCTTGCCGGCCAGCCATGAGTCCACGTCCTCCACGGACAGGTCACGCAGTTTGCGCGCGCCGAGTGCCGGGAGAACGTGGGTCTCCGCGAACGTGGTGTACATCCGGACCGTGCTGGGGGACCGGCCGCCCAGGCCGTGAGCGAGCCAGTAGGTCACGGCGTCGCTCACGGTGTAGTTGCTAGGGGCGATGGCCAGGCCGTCTTCGTGGTCGCGGATGATCTCTTTGAGCTTGGCCTTGGCTTCGGTCTTGGTCTTGCCGCTGGCCTTCTTCACGATGCGTTTCCCCGCGGGGGAGTAGCCCAGGGTCACCGAGGCGATCCAGCGTTGCCGCTGTTCGTCCCAGTGCAGGCCGCCGTCTCCTTTGCTGCGTCGGGCGGTCATGATGCCTTCCTTGCCTCCTTCTCCAGTAGCCGGATGTAGTCGTCGATGGCCGAGGCCGGGATGAGCCGGGTACGGCCCTGGTGGACGGAGCGGAGTCGCCCCGAGCGGATGAGTCCGTAGATGACGCTGCGACTGAGACTGAGCAGGCGCATCGCCTCGGGGATGCGGTAGAGCCGCCGATCGGCGGATGGGGGTGGGGTCATCCGCCCTCGCGCTCTGCCCTGATGGTACGGGCGGTCTGGACGCGCTGGCGGATGTGCTCGGCCATGATCGCCTCACCAGGCGTGTGGCCGATCCCGGCCAGGCGCCAGTGGCCGAGGACGAGCGTGGTCGCGTCGCCGAGGGCGGGCAGCCCGTGGCGTTCGCGTGCTTCGGCGGCCCGGTGTTGGGCGCGAGCGCCGCGCAGGTCGCCGAGCTTGAGGGAGTAGGCGCGGCTCTTGCTGGAGAAGTGGCCCCGGAAGCCGAGCATGTGCGCCCAGGGTCGCAAGCGCAGGGCGGCGAACTCCGGGCGTCCGCCGAGGTCCCAGCAGGTGCGGATCATGCGCCGGGCGTGGTCGGTGACCGGCAGCGCGTCCAGGTGGAGCCCGGGTTTGAGGCCGGTTCCGTGGCAGCGCCCGCAGGTGGCGGTCAGGGTTAGCCGCCCACGACCGCCGCAGGCCGGGCACGACACGCGGTGATCGACGGTTCCGGAGGCTTCCGCACCTTTGGTGGCGTACTTGGCGATGTAGCCGGCGACCGCCCGTTCGCTGACTCCTTCCGCTTTCGGATCGAGGAGGATGGGCCGGACGTCGAGCTGGTCGCCCCAGGTCAGCTCCCACTGTCCAAGGTCGCTTTCGGGTGAGGAGAGACGGACACGGGCGACCGCAGGTGGGACCGCCCGAACAAGTAGGTCGTGATCGGCCCACGGGGGAGGGGATTCCTGGGCTCCTGCCGGGCCGTCGAGACGGATGACGGCGTGGAAGTGGACCAGGCCGCGCCGCTGGTACTCCGCGACCTTGGCGAAGGAGACTCGTACCTCCTTGCGGAAGGCGCGGCGGCTCATTTCCATCTGTGCGGCCAGCTCTTGGCGCATGGCCAGAGTGAAGCGGTGCCACAACGCGCCCGCGTGTGCCTGCCAGAGGACGGCCCCGATGTAGTCGTAGCAGTCCGGGCAGATGGGCTGTCCGAGCCGGTCATCTCGTGGCTCGTGCCGGGCATGACAACCGACCGGCCGTCCGTGCTCGCACACCTTGTCACGCTTCCGGGGACGGCAGGCACGTCCGTCCCGGTGGGAGTGGACCGAGCCGAAGGACGGAGCGGTCAGTGTGACGAAGGCCCGCGGATGGGAGCTGACCGTCTCCGGGACGCCCTTGCCACCCGACAGGCCAGCGCGGATCAGGTGGAAGGTGTCGGCCCGGTAGACCTCCGAGCAGGCCGGGCACACCGAGGCGCGCCGGTTGCCGCAGGCGATGAGCAGGCGACCGCCCGGCTCGTCGGCTGTGGTGTAGCTGTGCAGGACCTCGCCGGTGCCCGCGTCCACGATGGCCGATTCGCCGGCCAGGTGGATCGGGCGGGCACAGCCGCCCGTCGCGGCCACCATCGAGCGCCACCGGTCATAGCCGGGTGCATTGATGACCTGAACGAGGTCGGTCATCCAATCGTGTTCGTCATTCGCGCTCATGATCGGTACCTCCCTCCTGCCGTAGGACTACTTGTAGTACATGTTGACGTGCGTTGCTGGTGCTCGTCAACCTGTAGTACAAGTTGTGTTGGGACAAGTGGGAGGGATCGCATGGAGACCGAGGAGAAGGACCCGCGTTGGCGCGTCATCGCCACCGACCTACGCGCCGCCATCCTCGATGGCCGTTACCCGCCTGGCGGTGCGCTGCCGAGCGAGCCGGAAATGGTCAGGAAGTACGAGGTTTCCCGTCCCACGGTCCGCAAGGCCATCGACACCCTGGTCTCCGAGGGCCTGGCCTACGTCATGCGCGGACGAGGCTCGTTCGTGCGTCCCATGCCCGAGCGGCGCGCCATCATCATCACGGACCGGACCCGGCCGGACCTGGCCGCTCCCGGCAACCATCCCGACGTTCAGGAGTTCGGCTGGGACCTGGCCATGAAGGACGTCGAGCCCGAGGCGCCGCTGTTCACCGACGAGAAGATCAGCGCGAACCGCGACGTCGCCATCATGCTCGGCGTCCGGCCCGGACACCCGGTGATCCATCGCCGCAGCATGTGGCACCGCGGCCACACCGCCCGCATTCATGGCGCGTCAGCTCGGCTGGAGATCAACTCCTACACGAACGCCGACATGCTTCCCGAGTGGGACGACCCGAAGCGGTACCACCAGTTTCGCAAGCGTCCGGCCTTCTTCTACCAGTCGCTTATCAATGAGCACGGCCCTGTCCGCTGGATGACTCTGACGACGGCGCGCATCGCGTACGAGGACGAGCGCGCGTTGCTGGGGCTGGACTATGCCGAGGCGTTGCTGATTATCCGGCGCACGATGGCCCACGCCAATGGCCGCCCCATTGAGGTCACCGAGGTCAAGGCCCCTGCCAACCGCTACGAGATTGGCTATCACACCGAACTCGCCGACGATCCGGACGCCGACCTCACCCCGCAGGAGCTCAGCGACAACGGCATCGACCTCGTGATCTAGAACCTGCCGTCTGGGTGGCTCAGAGTTTCTTTACTGTTTCAAGGGCAGCCCGCCTGCGGCGACCTGCCGGCGTCGGGCGGTCGCTGGCCGCGCTGCGGCTCTCCGGCCGGTCGCGGCCAGCACCGCCCACGCATCTCGGCCATCAGCGCTTTCGCTTCGCAACAGGTGCCGTTGGATCGGATCGATTAAGCTGCAATCGGCTGGATGCGCCGAGCCATTGCTTCTAGCCGAGCGAGGGACGCGGCCGCGGTATGAAGGGCGACATGCTATGGGGCAACGTTGGCAGCAAAACCGAAGCCTCATAGTCCTTTCGAGTCTAACGATTCTTGGCTCTACACCCGTGGTGATCACGGCTCTAAAGGTAGACGTTCCGTGGATTGCCGCCGCAGCCGCTTCGATCGCCGCCCTGACCATAGGCCTCGTTGCCGTATGGCAGGAGCGATATAAGCGAATTTCCGCCCGCACGGAAGAGCTAACCTTAGGGGTTAAGGACGGATGTCTAGTACTGGCATCGGGAAAACTTCCAAGGGTACGCCAAATACGCAACCCCGTTGCACTTGGGGTCCACCCCTCGATTGCTATTTCCAGTCGGATAGCACGCCTAGGTAATGTCCCCCCATATATTGATAGGGATATCGACGGAGTGCTACGCGAAAAAATTGCCAGGCCAGGCTTCATCCTTCTAGTGGGTGATTCGACTGCGGGAAAGTCTAGAACGGCGTTTGAGGCTATTCAAGCTCAGCTCCCGGACCACGTGCTAATCGCTCCACGGGATCGCGCCGCCTTGAAAGTAGCAATCGAACAGGCTGCAAGTAGTAGGAACTCTATAGTCTGGCTGTCGGATCTCGAAAACTACCTCGGTACAGGCGGACTAAGTAGAGAACATATCACCCGTATTATCAGTGGCGACGGACATAGGCGAGTGATTCTGGCGACTATGCGCAGTGCAGTTCAAGCAGAATTGACGAGTAGGTCCACCCCTGAAAACGCAACAGACCTGGCAGTGCGCGAAATCCGTGAGGCTCTTGAGCAAGCAGAACAGATCAGGCTCACTCGGATGTTCTCGGAAGGGGAAATAGCGCGAGCTCGCACCTACGAGAAGGATGCTCGGATTTCGGATGCGCTACTGCACGCGCACGAGTATGGTATTGCCGAATACCTGGCATCTGGACCTGAGCTTCAGCGCGACTATGAGAACGCCTGGGATATCGGTGCAAATCCCCGCGGTGCCGCTCTCGTAGCCGCCGCTATCAACTGTCGCAGAATTGGTTTTCTCAGTCCAATTCCTCGCACGCTACTCGAAAATCTGCACCTGCAGTATTTGGACGAGCGAGGTGGGCGCAGGCTTCAGCCTGAACCCCTGGAGCAAGCCTGGGCTTGGGCTACTCGCCCTAGGCGTGCCACAACTGCCCTTCTCTCGCTTATGGAAGGCGATGAGCATGTAGACGTCTTTGATTACCTCGTGGATGTGAAGCAGCGTACAAGTGGGCCCAGAGCAGAGCTCAATTGCTCGCTGATCAATGCCGCGTTGCCATATGCTTCGAGAGATGATGCGGAAAATCTAGGCGAAGTAGCGTACGCCTTGGGTGATTACCAACTCGCAGTAGCAGCTCTACAAGTAGCGGTTTCGCTGCATCTAGCTGACCTTGGAGAAGGTGATCTGAGTACATTAATTTGCATGAATAATCTAGGTAACATGCTTAGACACTCCGGCCGTCTCGATGAAGCTGAGGAGGCGTTCAAAACAGCATTGGCGGGGATTCGTAAGCTACTTGCCGGAGAAGAGACGAGGGATAGCCTTGTGATGAGATCCGGTCTAGCGCTTACTTATTATGAGGCTGGTCGGCTCGGCGAAGCTGAGAGGGAGCTGGAACTTGTTCACGAGAGTTTTTATGATCTCTTAGGCGGCGACCATATAGATACGCTCATATGCCGTGGTAATTGGCTTGAGGTAATTCGCGAATCAGGAAGGCTAGCTGAAGCAGAAGCGGGACTGTCCGTTCTACTCCGATCTCTTCAGGAGAAGCTTGGAGACTCGCATCCGCTTACTTGGCACGTGTATAGCAACCTAGCGAGAGCCGTGGGCGAACAGGGGCGATTGCCGGAGGCGGAGGCCCACCATCGGGCTCTCTATGAGATCAGGCGAGCCGCCCTCGGTGAGGACCACCCAGACACACTGATAAGCCGAGGAGGGCTTGCGCGCATCCTTGGGGACCTCGGGCGGTTTGATGAAGCCATATCTCATCACAAAGAAACTGCTCGCGGATTCGAACGTCTACGTCACACGGATCATCCCGAAGCGCTTACCAATCAGATGAATTATGGAATCGTCCTCCAAACTGCTGGGCAGATTGAGGCTTCAATTGCCAAATTCAAATCAGTTCTACAGCGTCGGACGGCGGTCCTTGGTCCGAAACATCACGACACATTGGTTGCTAGAGGGAGTTTAGTTAGTGTCTTGATCGGTAATGATCAGCTTTCGGAAGCGGAAGTGCATGCAAAAGGCTTAGCTGGGGACTGTATTGAGGCTCTTGGGTCAGAGCATATGGACACCCTCATTATCAAAAGTCACCTGGCGCGACTGCTTCTTGCAAGGAAGAATATCCGTCAGGCGAGTCAGGAATTTCGGGACATCTTTGAGACAATGAGTCGCCTGCTTGGAGAGGATCACCCAGAGACATTGACTAATCGCGGGCTGCTTGCTTATTCGTTGGCGGTACTCGGGCACGTTGAGGCGGCCTTGCGTGAGCAAAAGGCCGTGGTTGAGTCGGCGCGGCGAACCCTTGGCAATGAGCATCCGCAGACCCTGATCGAATGCTCAAACTACGAAACCCTATCAAAGGCACGACAACTCGGCGTTCCTATTCGCGCGACGTTCGAAACTGCCGCTCCCTCAAGAAACAAGCCATGCGTATGTGGATCGGGCAAGAAGTTCAAGTACTGCCATGGACGTAAATAATCTCCTTGCAGTCGCGAGCGGTAGAGGTTCGAGCGAATTGGCCACCCTGGTGCTCGTTGACGCTGCCGCACCGCTTCCGGTGCTCGGGACGGACGGCCCTGTTCTCTGTTGGGGTTGACACCGCGGATGAACTGTGGCTGATGACCCTAAAACGGACCTGTACTGACTGCTCTTTGGTAAGCGCCGCAGTTCCGTAGCGGAGCACGTTAGCCTTGGGCTCCGTCGCCGTCGGTTGCGCTTCGCAGGGTCGGCTCTCCCTGAAGCGGCACTGGCTCTCCCTCCAGGCAGGCACGCCCGTTGCTCAAGAAGATTCCACGCGCGCGGGACGCCTCATTCATGGCGGCCCCCAGCGTCGCTCTGATCTCTCCCAGGCTAGGTCGGCTGGCTACCCCGTATTTCGCGAGGGCCCTCTCAGCACGTTGACAAGCGGCATAGACGTCCCAAGCTATATCGACAAGCTCGACCGGTCCGTGTAACTGAACGTTGATGGCGGTGTGTGCCACCTCGTCCAGGCAGGCATCCAACTCGGCGTACTCCTCGGCCGGCACGGGTACGTGAGTAGGACGCGATCCGACCCAGCGTTTGTCCATGACCTGTTGGATGTCAGCGACCTTGCGACCGAACCGAAACGCGGCTGTGCCGAGCGCCGCGTAGGCCTGGCGGCGAGCTGCCTGGCGCGCCAACTCATGATTGGAGTCGCTCGTCACCGTAGCCGCTGTGACCGCACCTCGTCTGCCGACAAGTGCGCCTCCGAGTGTGCCCGCTACTCCGACGAGTCCAGTAAGGATCGCTACGATTCCGCCATCCATGTCGGCCCCCATGCATGAAGAAGGTCAGATGCGTGATCTCCTTCATACAGCACGCAGGATCTTCGGGAACAATTACGTGGATACTCGCAGAGAAGTGTCCTGCTTGCGGCCGTAACGATCGCTCACTTCGGCTCCCGTCGAGCGGGGTTGGGGCGATCGCGGGCAAGGCCCTCCTCCGTCGGGTCTTGCCACCGGATGACTGTGGCGGAGATCGCTGGGGGTGGCGCTGCTGTCGAGCAGACACGAGAAGACTGGGCCAGATTTCCCTAGTAAACAGAAGGTCTGGGTTCGCTTCCCCGCACACCTACGCACGTCCGAAACTGGGCCTACCGCGCCTCGCCGGAGAGCAGGGCAGCCCACACGTCACGCGCTTCGCGAAGCGGCCAGCGGTAGGTCTCCTTAATCTCATGTTCGGGCTCGGACTGAAGAGTGCTACGGATGAAGGCTTGGCCGCCGGCCTGGCACAGCTCGTATATGGTCGCCCGGCATTCGCAGGTCCAGGCCAGGACGCGGACGTGGCTAACACCGCAAAACGGGGCGTGCCAAATCAACTTCATGTGCTCTCGTTGACGCATGGCGACGTGCGGACTCAGGCACTCGTTGGAGATGCTCATGAAGTGCCTGTTGAAATGGCGGACAGCGGATGGTGCTGGCGGAGATCCTTGTATCGGACGGCGATTCGGCGAGCGGTGGTAACTGAGTCCTCGACTGGACCGAACGCATAGACCCATCGCTGAGTCCGAGGGGATTTACGCCCGGACCACCAGCGGTAGCACCGGCCATCCGTCCAGACGACTAGCTCGACCCACACAGACACCAGGGCGAGCCCATATCCCTCGTGAACATCAGTCCGTATGCCGAGAGCCGCCAATTCATCGCTCAATCGCTCAGCGGCTAGCGATGGCGTTGTGGGCGTTTTCCTTTTTGCGTCAATGGGATGGTATCCCGTCATGGCCGGATGCATGCTGCAACGCTATGAGCCGGAGCAACAGGCCCAGAAGTGCGATTTTGTGTCACTTTCTGATTTCTGCAGATGGAAGTGACACGAGCGGTGTCAAAACTCAGTAATCGAGCCGCACAAAGTCTGCGAGATCGCGCATTTCGCTGGTAAGCGTGCGTCGCCTGCCGATAATTCCCTTGAGGATGTCTCGGGCGTATCGCTGGTTGGTCATCCACTCCGGGGCGTCACGTCGAACACCTTGCAAGATGTCGAAGGCCTCGCTGTGCCGGTGCATCCGGCGGTGTGCCTCGGCCACGTCGAGGAGGTGGCGGTTCCGGTTGTTGGAGGTGGGGCGCAGGCCCGTAACCGGGATCGTCTGCGAGAGCTGGAGGACCTTGTCCGGCCGATCCTCGATCATGGCGTTCTCCACGCGCTTCATGGCGACGGTGATCGGGCCGAAAGTGCGCAAGAAGTCCTCATCCGGCGTCAGGTCGCGTCCCATTGCGACGGCCGCGGTTCGGGCAAGACGGATCGTGTCGTCCGCCTCGCCAGGCCGGTTATCGCGGATGGCGGCTGCTGAGGAGCGAAGTAGTAGCCAGCCCCAGGCGGACAACTGGTGTGGCGTCGCACGAGAAATTCTAGGCTCCACGTCGTCGGCCCACTGTGTCGCCATCTGGCGAGCTCCGTTGAGTCGCCCCTGGCGTAGGAGAAGCCAGCAATGGGTACTGACCGTCGCGGCCGCGTCCAGGGGATCGTTCATGTCGTCCATGGCCCGTGACAGCGCGAACTCGGCCTCGTCGAACTGGCGGGTCTGGGTCATCAACCAGCCGACAAGGTGCAGCAGCCTGCCTCGTACGTGGCGCGCTGACAGGTCCGCCTCTACCAGCGCATCGGCGTCCCGAAGTATCACCGGTAACATGGTGTCGGCGGATCCTGAAAACTGACCCCCTGAGGTACTCCGAAAACTGACCCCCTCCGAGACCTTGGAGGGTGCTGAAGGTGGAGGACTGGGCGGAGATACGCCGTCTGCATCGGGCAGAGGGCG